>NZ_GL622346.1:1000730-1137845 GCF_000185445.1 Mobiluncus holmesii ATCC 35242
GTAGTGTTCGTAGGCATCCATTTAGTTCACCTGCTCGTTGAATAGTTTGGCGATGGAGGCTTGGATTTCGGCTCCGAGGGTTTGGATTTCGGCCAGGGTTTGGGTGGGGTTGCCGAGTTCTTCGTACTGGTAGAAGTAGCGGGTGAAGGGGATCTCGTAGCCGATCTTGGTCTTGTCGGGGTCGACGTAGGCGTCAGCCGCGTAGGGGATGACTTCGCGTTGGATGTAGGCGTCGATGTCTTCGGCGAGCGGGATCTGTTCGGTGTCACGTAGCGCCGGGTCAGGTTCCGGGTTGCCCTTGGCGTCGCGGCAGATGTCTGCGGTCGGATCGGTTTCACCCAGGGCCGTCACGATTGCTTTTAGCAGCGGGGCACGCACAGCCAACCCAGCGCCCTTGAAGGCACTCTTGAGTACGGCCGTGAACTCGTCTCGGTTCTTCCACACCTGCTGCCCGTCGAGGGTTTCGAGGGTATCGATGATCGCCTGTTGGGTCTTCTTGCCGTCCTTGATCTCTTGGCTACGGGCGGGTTCGCTGCGTTTCTTCGAGGTGGCCAGATTCTTGAACGGGGTCTGCTCCCAGAGTCGCTCGATTCGTTCGGGTGTGGCGGTGAAGTTCAAACGTAGCGGACGTTCCACCGTGACTTCATGGAAGCCGAACTCGCAGGTGTCAAAGATCTTGGAGTGCTCGTCCTCGGTGAAGTCGCCGTAGATGCGCGCGATCTGGGCGATGTTGTCCTCGGTCAAGTATTTGCGTTTTTCGCCGAGCGGTTTGCGCATCCTGGCGAAGAGTCCGGTGGCGTCGATCAGTTGCACCTTGTTTTTGCGGATTGACGCTTTACGGTTGGAGAGCACCCAAACGTAGGTGAGGATACCGGTGTTGTAGAACATCTGGTCAGGCAGGGCGATGATGGCTTCCAGCCAGTCGTTTTCAAGAATCCAGCGGCGAATGTTCGACTCACCTTGCCCAGCCGAGCCGGTGAACAGCGGCGATCCATTGAACACGATCCCGATCCGAGTGCCCGGCGCGTTCTGGATATCAGCCGGATCGTAGGGCTTCATCTTCGAGATCATGTGTTGCAAGAACAGGAACGACCCGTCCGAAATACGCGGCAGACCGGCACCGAACCGGCCCTTCCACCCTCGCTTCTCGGCTTCGTCTTTGATCGGGTCGGCGTACTTCTTCCATTCCACGCCAAAGGGCGGGTTGCACAGCATGTAGTTGAACGTTCGTCCAGCTGTTCTGTCAGCGGTCAGCGAGTTGCCGAAGTAGATGCGTTCGGCGTCGTCACCTTTGATGAGGATGTCGGACTTTGCCACCGCGTAGGTTTGCGGGTTGAGTTCCTGCCCGTACACCTCAATCCGCGCCCCTTCGTTGAGCTCGTGGGCTCGTTCAATCGCGGCAGAAAGCATGCCACCGGTGCCGACCCCTGGGTCATACAGCGACGCCATGAAGCCGGGCTCGCAGATCGCGTTCATGTCTGGGTCGAACAGCACCTCGACCATGAGCTGGATGACTTCACGCGGGGTGAAGTGCTCACCTGCGGTTTCGTTCGACAGTTCGTTGAAGCGCCGGATCAGTTCTTCAAAGATCGAACCCATATCCTCGTTGGAGACCGCTGCAGGTGAGAAGTCTACGGCTGGGTCGGTGAAAGCATCGACGATTTGGTAGAGCAGATCGGAGCGATCCAGCCGATCGATCACGGTGTAGAAGTCGTAGGACTTCAGCACGTCGCGGGCGTTCCGCGAAAAGCCCTCCACGTAGGAGCGTAGGTTGCCCTCCAGGTTGTCAGGATCGTTCTTGAGCGTGTGCAGCGTGAACCTGGAGGCGTTCCAGAACGGATAGCCGGTAGCTCTCGCGTATTGGATGCGCTTGACCTCAGCCGGGACACCCTTCTGGTCACGGATTGCAAGCACGTCGGTCTTCGTGTCAACGAGCACGGAGTCGAGTCGGGTGAGCACCGTGAACGGCAAGATCACGTCTCCGTACTCGTGCTCCTTGTAGTCACCGCGCAGCAGGTTGGCGATCTTCCAAATGAAGCTGACATAGTTCGTTGTTTTCTCAGTGCTCATTCGGGTCAACTCCATCTTCCATCAATCGCTCGTAACGCTCATGCGACATGACCACCACGAGAGGCTTTCCGTAACGCAACACGTAGGCCACATCGTCACCATCAGCCACTTCCTTGAGCAGCTTCGATGCCTGACCACGTCCAAGGTCGCCGATGTTGATGTGCTTCATCGACTTCTTCGCCGTACGCTTCCGCACCATCGCCTCCTTCACCACGAGTTACCGTCAACGCCTCATTTTACCATAAATGCATGCAAAATATCTTCACAATATGCGCGAGATACTACATGTAATTTTGCATGTGATTCTTCGTGAAGATGGAGACATGCGCGCGAGCCAGGACGCCCCACAAGGTCGAAGGTGGGAACGGTCTTATCAATCACAATTGAGGGCACGCCCCCTCGCCAGATATCCGCTAACGCAAGCCCACCAGCAGACCCCCTCAACCAGAAATATGCACCAATCCAACGGGAAGATCGGGGACGAGCACCCGATTACTGAACCTCCAGCACGCCAGCGAACAACCCCAGAAACGACAAAACCCCTGCTCAACAGGGATTCAAGGGCTAAAGTGGTTTTTATCATTTTCGACGTCTAAGTATCTGTTGAAGATGCCGAGCTTTTGCTCGGCATCTTCAACATTTAGCGGACCACGACGGGAATCGAACGGGTTCGCTCAGCGGCAGCGACGCAGTCGCATGAGCCGCTGAGTAAAACGGTGGAGGCGTTAAAAAACGGCACCAATGTGCCGTTTTAGCCGAAACACCCTAAAAACCTCCGTCGCCCGCTCCACAAATATGCCCCAACGGGAATCAAACAAATTGCGCGACGGCATTGAGCGTAGCGAGAATGAGCCGTCGCGAAAACGGTGTAGGCGGCATAAAAGCAATGCCCAGTGGGCATTGCGCCGCCGAAACACCAAATAGAAAGCGGCAGCGATGCAGTCGCATGAGACACTGAGTAAAACTGTGCTGATACCAAATTTCTGCACTTAAAACCCCAGGTGAACCAACACTTTCAAATTTAACACGGTTAGGCTAACCTAATTAACGCTTTTTGTTATTTCATTGTCTGAGAAGGTTTTGTTAAGAGCTATGACTGAAAATATTGAGGAAACAACAGCAACGGTGCACACTTCATCCAGAAAGGGGTTGGCAAACTCCGTACTTGGAACCCGGAACTTGATGACCGTAGCTGCATTAGCAGTGGTTGGGCTAATTATTTTGCTCCCTCTGAACTACATTTCGCCACTGCTCGCCACTTCCCCGCGGGGCGTTTTGATTGGCTGTTCTATCATGGGGTTTTGGGTTATCCCCTATCTGTTGCCTTCGACTATTGTTCGCCGTCCGGGTGCCACCATGCTAGCCTCCCTCATTATCGGCGTAATTTGTATCTTCGTCACGCCTACCGGTCCCATGGCTATAATCGGAAATCTGATAGGGGGTCTGTACATCGAAGTTCCCCTCGCAGTAATGCTTTACCGCCAGTGGAAGACCTGGGCATTCATGATTTCTGCAGGAGTTTTTGGTCTGTTGAATGGATTCCTCTACTTGACCATGCTCAAGGAAGCTATAGGGATACCGTTTGGCACGGCATATGTGGTTACTTCTATCGTTTCAGCCCTGCTGGGCGGGCTGGTAACTGTAGGCATTACTCGCCTGTTGAACAAGGCAGGCGTGGGTGTGGCTAACCGTGCTTAATCAGACATGCAATCAGGTTAAAGAGAGCCTGAAAGTTCGGGGGCTTAGTGTCCACTATTACGGTCAAGAAAAGTGGGTTCTGTCTGATGTTGACCTGAGCTACCTGGAGGGACAAGTTTGCGCTGTCATTGGTCCCTCTGGCTGCGGTAAAACCACTTTGGTCAGGACCATCTGTGGATTGATACCGCATTGTTTACCGAGTGAATATTCAGGCTGTGTCGAGTTGCGTGGGACACAAATCGCCGATGCCAGTGTAGAGTTTATCGCCCGGCAGGTTGCCTATGTGGGGCAGAACCCCGATGCTGCCGTAATCACGCGTAGCGTGCATGATGACATCGCGTTTGCACTACAAAATCTCTGTCTGGATCCAGATACGATTGAATCGCGGGTAGTACAGGCTGCTGCGCAGGTCGGCTTGGGCGAAAAGCTGCATGATAGTCCTTGGACCTTATCCGGTGGACAACGTCAGCGTCTGGCAATAGCTGTGGTGCTGGCAATGCGTCCGAAGTTGCTGGTTCTAGATGAACCCACTTCAACTATTGACAGCCTTGGAAGTAGAGATTTTTATGACCTAATTGAACAGCTGGTTCACCAGGGCATCGGAGTCATCGTGATTGACCATGATTTAGATCCGTTGCTGCCAATCTGTGATTCCGTGCTTGCGTTGAACGAAAAAGGTGAAATCATCGCGGCGGGAACGCCACGCGAAGTGTTCTTAAACCACACCCAGGAATTAGCGCGTTGCGGAATCTGGTTGCCGCGAGCGATCCGTTCGGGGTGCAAGGAAGCGCTGACTTGCTCCGAAGCCGGCATTGAATTGCCACAGCTAAACGAGTTTTGTGACAGTCAAGTTAAATACTGGATGAGGGACGACTCGGGATGGCACGAGACCGGAGAGTCGGTATCCGCGCGACCGGAGGCACTGCTGAAGCTAAATGACTTTTCGGTACCGCGCCGCTGTCCAAGCATCAGCGCAGAGTTCGCTGCTGGCGATTTCGTCGCAGTAATCGGACAAAACGGTGCCGGAAAATCATCAATGCTCTCTGCCCTTGCCGGTCTGCTGCGTTTCGAGGGCAATGCTTCGGTTACGGGCATCCCCCTAAAAAAGGGCAATCACCAGGTGGGTTATGTGTTTCAGAATCCTGAACACCAGATGGTGGCAGCCACCGTACGCAAAGAACTGAGCGTCGGAAAGGTAACGGATTCCCAAATCAACGACCTTTTGAATCGTTTCCATCTGCAAGCAGTCAGCGAGCAACATCCACTAACGCTTTCTGGTGGTCAGCAACGGCGGCTTTCCGTAGCCACGATGGTGGCGGAGCAACGCAAAGTAATCGTTCTCGATGAGCCGACTTACGGACAAGACTGGGCAAACACTTGCGAGTTGATGGAGTTCATCCAGCAACTGTGCTCTACAGGGCACCTGGTCATTATGGCTACGCATGATTTGGAGCTCGCCAAAAAATACTGCTCACACATAATCGCACTGCCATTTTCCCCACAGGTTACGGCTCCGGCTGTCCTCCCGCAGCACGAAACTCGCGGTCTTTTCGACAGCTTCAATCCCCTGACTTTGTTTATCGCACTCGTGCCACTCATGGTGACGATATTCGTCCTCAAAAATCCGGTGGTTAATTTTTCGCTGCTCTCCGTGTCCAGCCTGGCGATGCTGCTGGCAGGAGCAAACCGGACACGTACCTGGGGAAGCATCCTCGGTTCGTGGCTGGTTGCTGCTTTTATGATTTGGATGTTCTCTGACAACGACGTTCTCTCTATGGCGTCAAGGCTAAACGATGTTGGCACGAACTATGCCGCCGGCAGCGGAATTGGAGCCCTGGTAGCTTTAGTTCTGCTTTCGGGCATCTATAGCGACCCGACAAAGATGCTGGTGAGCTTAAACCAGACTTTTAAAGTGCCCTACCGAATCACTTCCGCCGGTATCGCGGCGGTGAGTTTTATTACCCGCTTCCAGAACGACTTCAAAGTACTGCGAACCGCAAAAGCCCTGCGTGGAGTCGGGCAGCGCTACGGGATTTTTGCACCGGTAGTGCGTTGGGCAGGCTCGCTGGTTCCGTTGGCGATTCTCGCCGTTCAACACGGTGAGAGAGTCGCATTGTCGATGGATTCCCGTGGCTTCGGCGCTTTTCCTAAACGTACCGAATTAATTTCCGCCCCTTGGCGAGTACGCGACTGGGCGCTGGTGGTCGCAATCTGGATTGTGACCACCATATTGTGTCTATTTTTCTGAAAGGCTCTACATGAAAAAGATGTCTGTTGCAGACTTAATTAAACCCGCAAGAACGTCGATGATTGTCTCCGGTCTGCTCACCGCATGCGGGGCAATACTAGGCATAATGCCCTACATCTCGCTGCACCAAATGGCTCTAATCTGGCTACACGATGTTACTCGAGACGGTCTGACCGGAAACATCTGGTTCTGGGCTGCAAGTGCCTTCATCTCACTTTTTATCGGACAGTCTCTCTATGTAGCAGGTCTGGGCGTTACGCACCTCTCCGAAGCAAAACTTCGCCACAAGATGCGTCAACAAGTCGTCGACGCATTAGCCAATTTGCCCTTGGGTCAGGTAAACGCCTACTCGCGCGGGCAAATCAGAAAGATGGTTTGTGACGATACCGCGGCCGTGCACACTATGGTGGCGCACCTACCTGGAGATGCCACGAATGCGGTTATGTCTCTGGTCGCGGGGTTCGGCTACCTGCTGTGGGTGGATTGGCGATTGTGCCTGGTGCTGTTTGGTCTCTGGATTGCCGTAATTTCATTAATTTACGTACTCAATATGCGCGGGTACGGCGACTTAACCGCGCGTTTTGGGGAGGCGCAAACCGGTCTGGCTAATGCCACCGTGGAAATGCTGGAAGGCATCAAAGAGATTAAAAACTTTCAAGCCGTAGACGCCACAAAAACAAAGTTCAATGAGGCCAGAGAAAAATTTTCCAGCATCTCGTACAGCTGGGTTTCACAATCAGGTAAAGCCGTTTCTAGTATCGGTGCGCTGCTTCGTCCCGCAGTGATTTTTGTGACTGTGGCACTGTTGACAGTTATTTTCGTAAAGAACGGTTGGATGCAGATTGCCGATACTCTGCCGTTCTTTTTGATTGCACCGGGTGTTCCCGATGGCTTAGCCACGCTAATCAGTCTGTTACAGCATCTCTACGAAGCGAGACTCGCTGCGCAGAGTACTGTCAAATTACTTTCTCTGGAACCAATGAAATTCGGTAGCCAAACTACGGGTGATGCCTCTGACATGGGCAGAGTGGAGATGCGCGACGTCACTTTTTCGTATGAACCAGACACGCCAGCTGTCAAAGAGGTTTCCTTTACCGCCCAGCCGGGCACGGTTACCGCCCTGGTAGGTCCCTCAGGTGGCGGCAAGTCAACGTTGGCAAAACTGATTGCCCGGTTCTATGAAGCGGACAGCGGGACAGTTTTGGTCAATGGGGTTGACGTGCGCGATGCCAGTAATACTTTGTTGCTCGGTTCTGTGGCAATAATGCTGCAAGATGTGGCACTCGCTCATGACAGCGTATTTAATAACATTGCGCTAGCCAAACCTGACGCCAGCCTCTCGGAAGTAGAAGCAGCCGCGAAAGCCGCCTGTATTCACGAGCGCATCATGCAGCTACCGAATGGCTATGACACGATTCTGGGTGACGAGGGCGGGTTCCTCTCCGGTGGTGAAAAACAGCGTGTGGCTCTGGCACGGGCATATCTGCAGGATGCTTCGATTCTGATTCTTGACGAAGCGACAGCCCAAGCTGATCCCCGCTCCGAGCAGCAAATACATGAAGCTCTCGCGAAGTTAACCACGGGTAAAACGGTAATTGTTATTGCGCATCGTCTGGCGACAATCCGCAATGTGGATCAAATCTTGGTAATCGAAGACGGTCAGATTGTTGAGCGTGGTTGCCACGACGAATTAATGGAAAAAGACGGGCGATATGCCACTATGTGGCGGACTCAGATGGTGAGGTAGGTCAGGATATGTGGAAATCAATGACTAAAATCGCTGACGGTGCACAGCTTCGCACCATAATTTCGTGGTTCGTAGCCTCAGCAGTGCTGCAGGGGTTGACGCTTTCGGTCACAATCTGGTTCATGCAGAGTTTCTATTCCGGTTCAGACCAGACTGTGTTTTGGCTAATTGTGCTGACAGTTCTGGGTCTGGCAACGTTTATCGTCGACGCGGTTGCCATGTTTTCATCGTATCGAGTGAGTGTCTTTGTAGTTTGCGACACAATGATTTCTCGTATCGCTGAGCACGTACTGGGACTTCCGCTCGGTTGGTTCAACGCAAAGCGAGAGGCGGCAGTCGCCAATGCGACTTCCCGAGAGGTGAACACGCTGTCACACTTTGCCTCAATCGTGATTCCAACGCTTTGTAACTCATTCATCGTGCCGTTGGTGATGATTATTGCCACCGCATTCATTTCTTGGCCTCTGGCATTAATCATGACCGCGGTAATCATCCCGCTCTATCTCATCTGGCGAGGTATGCAAGCTGCTCTCACCAGGGCAAATGAGCTTGAAAATCGTTCTGCGCAGCAAGCCGCTGGTCGACTGATTGAATTTGCCCGGCTTCAGACCGTCCTACGAGCGACGGGCAGGTCCAGTTCTTGGGATCCGGTTACTATCGCACTGAAGGCAGATTCGAAAGCAACTCTCGACGGGCTGAGAATCAAAAGTCGACCGGGGCAGGCTTTTACCTTTGTGGTACACACCGCTTTTGCTGCCATAGTGTGCGTGGGAGTGTGCCTGGTGAACCAAACCGCCCTTACCCCCATCACGTTTTTAGCGATTATGGCGATTACCGCCCGGATGCTATACCCCTTGACGAAAGCTGCTTTGATTGCCTCTGAGCTGAATAACGTAAAGGTAGCCCTCGACTCCGTAACCGAGATTATAGATGCCAGACCACTTCCCGAGCCGAGCACAACTCAACAGAAGCTGCCTCAGGGCGAAGACATAGAGTTCGCGGGAGTTTCTTTCCGCTACGTGGATAATTGCCCGGTCTTGAATGACATCAGCCTGGTGGCGGAACAGGGACAGATTACGGCTCTGGTGGGTCCCTCGGGTGCTGGTAAATCAACCATTTTGCGTCTGGTGGGCAGGTTCTGGGATGCCAATTCCGGTTCCGTGAAAATCGGTGGCGCAGATGTACGGGATATTCCCACCAAAGACCTCATGGAAATGATTTCGTTCGTGTTCCAGGATGTCTATCTGTTCGATATGACTATTGCGGAAAACCTCAGGATAGCTAAACCCGATGCGAGTGACGCCGAACTTGAATCGGCTGCCAAACGTGCGCAACTGGACAAAGTCATCGAGGCTCTGCCCCATGGTTGGCAGACAAATGTCGGACCAGCTGGTCAAAGCCTTTCCGGTGGGGAGCGCCAGCGGGTGGCGATTGCTCGCGCTTTCTTGAAAGACGCCCCGATTTTGTTGCTAGACGAAATCACTTCCGCATTGGATAGCGAGAATGAATCAGCCATCACGAAAGTAATTAGTGACCTGGCTGTGGGGCGAACTGTAATTGTTGTCGCGCATCGACTTTCGACCATTCGCGATGCTGATAAGGTCGTATTTTTGCAGCCCGACGATTCTTCAGGGGCACAGGTCATACAAGCTGGTTCGGTAGACGAGCTAACGGCTGAGGAAGGTCCGTTCCGTGATTTCCTCGCAGCTTCTAACGCCGTTTCGAGCTGGCAAATTAGTTCCCACCAACAACAGTAATGACAATATCCGGTAAGTCACCATGACTTCTGGCTGATTGTTTCAGCGATTACATTTCCGGGCAGCGACGGCATATTCCGTGTATTCTTTATTGGTATGCGCGCTCAATCACTTTGGGCGCAGAAAGTCATGCCGGAGGCAAAGGGGATTCCGCTGACAGAAATCTCTAAAAACTAGGTGCGGAGTAGTAACCATGGCAAAGATGAATTCAACGGGAATGCCGGTACTGTGTTTAGGTGAAGCACTAATTGACGTCATTGAACGTGCCGGCGAGGTTGAAGAAAAAGTGGGCGGTAGCCCCTTGAATGTGGCGTGCGGTTTGACCAGTTTGGGACATCCCACCGCACTCGCGTCTTGGTGGGGTGATGATTCCCGGGGCAACCGCCTTGAAGCTCACTTGCTCTCTGCCGGGGTAGAGATTATCGCGGGCAGCGACCATGCTGAAAAAACCCCGATTGCTAACGCCCATATCGACTCCGCGGGTCGGGCGACCTACGACTTCGAGCTGGATTGGCAAGTGCCACCGCTGCCGGACGCAACTCAGATTAGCCATCTGCATACCGGCAGTTTCGCCGCAACGCTCGCGCCCGGCGCTGGTGCAGTGGTGGCAGCAGTAAAGTCGATGGCGATTCGGGGAACCGTCAGCTACGACCCAAATGTGCGTCCTTCACTGATGGGTACACCAGAGGAAGTCCGACCTCAGATTGAAGAAATCATCAGGCTCGCTGATGTGGTGAAAGCCAGTGATGAGGATATTGCCTGGCTCTACGGCGAGGGCGTGCCCCTCGAGTCGGTGCTGCACAAATGGAAAAGTATGGGACCTGGGCTGGTCATTGCCACTCGCGGACCGTGGGGTTCCTATGTGCTGTGCGCGAACGACCGGGACATGCTGGTAGTAGATCCGCTCAATATAGAGGTCGCGGACACTGTGGGCGCCGGAGATTCTTTTATGGCGGGGCTGATTTCTGGTTTGCTCGACGCGGGGTTGCTTGGCTCAGGAGCAGCTAAAGCCCGGCTACGGCAAGCGCGTCTGGGTGACGTGCAACCAGCTTTACACCGAGCCACTATCAGTTCGGGACTCACGGTCAGCAAAGTCGGAGCCTACTCCCCTACTCGCTCCGAGGTTGCCGAAGTCCTCGCTGCCGACCCCACGCTTTAAATCGTCGCCGTCTCCGGGCACAGTGGCAGGTTTAGCGTGTAGCGTGTGGCAGAACCCATGAAATTAGTCGAGTTGCGCTGCTGCTTCCAGCATCCGCTCTACCGGCTGGCGGTATTTGCCGTTCTCGTCACGAGTCTCGGCGCTGTCTCGCAAATAAGCATCCAGGAATTCCCGCAGCGCGCTGCCTACGCCCAGACCGGAAAGCTCACCGGTTTGATGGTCAATAGCGCCGTGTGCCCGACCGGCAAAACTCACTAGCCACATGTCCTCGCCCACCGGTACATTCGGGCTGAGTCGGGGCATCTCGAAAGGAAAGTCCAGATATTTGGCACCCAATCGTTGATAAAACGCCCACCGTCGACGCGGATCGCCATGCTGTTCAGAAGCTACGTGCAGATGAGGATTTTCCACTTCCCCCAAAATCAAGAGTGGGTTGTGGCACAATTCCCACTGCGAGATAGCCCGGTGAAACAGCTCAGAGCCGACGCCATGTCCGCGAGTCAAGGGACTAACCGCCAGCCAACTGAGCATGGTAATTTCCGGGGTGGCAAGCCAACCGATTGCCGCCCCTAATGGTCGTGAACCGTCCCATGCTGAGCATACCTGGAGTCCGCTGCCCGCTAGCTCTGTAATCAAATCATCAGGG
This sequence comes from Mobiluncus holmesii ATCC 35242, assembly GCF_000185445.1. Classification (NCBI taxonomy): domain Bacteria; kingdom Bacillati; phylum Actinomycetota; class Actinomycetes; order Actinomycetales; family Actinomycetaceae; genus Mobiluncus; species Mobiluncus holmesii. The sequence continues at coordinate 1,012,056 of NZ_GL622346.1, forward strand.
TTTCCCAGTTCTTCGGGTCCAAAAGAGACTTCCAGCAGGTCACGAACCAAAATTTCGGCTTGACCGGGTTTTAAATCATTTTGATACTCAATGTGCACACTTACACCCTAGCCCAAGACCAGATTGAAGCCTATTCCCTCAAAGCGTGATCCGACCTTATGCCCCAGCCAGTAACTCGGCTGTGGATACCCCTAACGGGCTTTCCCGCGCAGCATTGCGCCAGGGGGAATAATCTGCGTGCATGGGAAAGAAAACTCGTGTGCCGGGTGATTAATTTCATTCACCATTTCCCCCGTTTCGTCACGTATCCCCGCAGAAGGTATCTGGAACGGAATTGGCTCAGCTCCTGGCATCAGGAACTCTACTTGCTGTCCTGGCACCATCTTATTGCGAGAAAGCACCGTCAGGCGCTGCGTAACCGTGTCATAATCTACCGCAGTGCCCAACCACAGCCAATCACTAATATACCCGCCTCGGGTAATGCTTTCGCCGACTGTTTTTTCGGGGTAAAAGAAGCCGGTACTGTACTCTCGGTGGGTTACTTTGTACGGTTCTTGCAAGACCCATTCAGGCAAGGCAAAAGTATCGTCACGTGCCAGGTCAGTCGCGTTTTCCTTTCCGTTCAGATACGTAGTGACCGCGGTTTTATAGGCATTGGTGAGAGCCGCGACGTAATACTCACCCTTGGCACGGCCTTCTATTTTCAAGCTGGTGACCCCAGCGGCAATAACCTCATCCAGGTGTGCCAGCATGTTCAGATCCTGAGAATTGAACAGGTAGGTGCCATTATCCGTCACCTCGACGGGAAAAAACTCACCGGGGCGTTTTTCCTCGACCACATGATATTTCCATCGACAGCTTTGGGCGCAGTCTCCATGATTGGCATCCCGTCCCGTGGTGTATTTTGAAATCAAACAGCGCCCGGAAAAAGCCATACACATGGAACCGTGTACGAATGCCTCAATCTCTAAGTCACCGGGAATTTTCGCACGCATTTCTCGAATCTCCGGCAAACTCATCTCCCGGGCTAAAACGACCCGTTTTGCGCCCAGCTCATGCAAAGCGGCTGCTGCCTGATAGTTCATCACCCCGGCTTGAGTGGAAATATGCAGCTCAGTATGCGGTGCAATCTGTCGAGCTGCCATCAAAACACCAATATCCGTAACAATGAGCGCATCCACTCCGATTTCCGCCAGTGCCCCCAAGTAAGCATTCATTCCCGCAACTTCTGCGTTGCCAGGAATGATATTCACGGTGGCATAGACCCGGACATCGTGAGCGTGGGCATAGTGAATACCCTGTTCAATATCCTCTAACGTGAAGTTTTTCGACGCTGCGCGCATCCCGAATTCTGCCCCGCCGCAGTACACCGCATCCGCGCCGTAATCCACCGCGGTCTTTAACACCCGCAAGTTTCCTGCTGGCGCTAACACTTCGGGACTGCGTCTCCGGGTAATCTTTGGTACTTTCACATTCACGAAGCGAGCCTTACTCTGAGAGATACTCCACTGAAATGTTCGCCCGACTTAACCGGCGACGCATAATCTCAATAGCTTCCGGGTTTTCATCTATTAATACGAAACGGCGCTCAAGAGTGCCCGCGACTGCCCCGGTCGTGCCGGAACCTGCAAAAAAATCTAATACCCAGTCCCCCGGACGGCTCGAAGCCTGGACGATGCGCCGCAAAATACCCTCGGGTTTTTGGGTGGCATATCCGGTCTTTTCCTTTCCGGTAGGGGAAACTATAGTGTGCCACCACACGTCAGTCGGAAGTTTGCCCCGTGCCGCCTTTTCCGGAGTGACCAAGCCGGGAACCATATAAGGTTCACGATCCACTGAATCGGAATCAAAATAATACTGTTTTTGGTCTTTAACATATACCAGGATATTGTCATGTTTGGCGGGCCATTTTCGCTTGGAACGCCCTCCGTAGTCATACGCCCAAATAATCTCATTCAGGAAACAATCCCGCCCAAACAGCGCATCCAACAACACTTTTGCGTAGTGAACCTCACGATAGTCCAAATGCAGGTATAACGTCCCGGTGGGAGCCAGTAAACGCCAGGCTTGCTCTAAGCGAGGCTCTAGGAAACCCCAATAATCAGAAAAACTATCATTATAGGCGGTAACTTTCCCGCGCACAGTCTCATAAGTTTGCCCCTGAAACCCCACCCGTGAACCAGCAACCGGGGCATCGGAACGCACGGTTTTAAGGGACTGACGCGACTGCACCTTTCCCGTATTAAACGGTGGATCTATATAAATGAGTTGAAAAGACTCGTCTGGTAGCTGCTCCAGTACGGGCAGGTTATCCCCCGCTACCACCAGATTTGATCCGGTGAAATTCCAAGAGCTGATAGACATCTGTTGAGTTGCCACGCCGGTTAGTTCTTTCCCGGATGGACGCCCAAAGCGCTCAGCAGCTCGGCAGGGGTCGAGACGACCTGGACAGCCCCGCGTTCTTCGCCTGGTTGAGTCGTATCGCCCCAGGTAGTCAGAATTGCCGAAATGCCATTAATCTGAGCACCCTCGATGTCATAGAACCGATCCCCAACCATCACAACACGCCGCTTGTCCTGTGGTTCCTCCACGCCAAATTGTTGCAAAGCCCAGGCAATTACCGCAGGTTTGTCCACCCGCGACGTGTCCGGGATCACCCCCGAAACGACCTCAAAGAAATCTGCTATGCCTAAGTGCTGGAGAATCTGCAAAGACATCTCTTGAGACTTGGTGGTAGCCAAGCCCAGGCGGTATCCCCGAGCGCGCAGCTTTTCCAGCATTTCCCGGATACCGGGATAAAGCGGCACATCAATAGCATTGGGCCAATACATTTCACGATACCGCGCGACCATGAAAGCCACTCGTTGCTCGTCAGCATCCGGTTCCATATCCCGCATCGAATCAGCGAGAGGCGGACCCACATATTTCTTGTAAGCGTCGGGCGAAAGCATCCGACCGTGCAGCTCCAAATCCAAAGCTGCAAAATACTCGGTAATACGAGACACGGAATCTGTCAAGGTGCCGTCCATATCCAACAAAACGATTTCGACTCTGCTCAAGTCCACCACGGTGCTGCCTCCATCTCCGAGCCTTACCCGGAAACCTGCCCGAAATAACTTTTGAGATGCTTAAACACGTAACGCCCAGCACCGGGGCCGGGCGTCGCGAATATCGACCTTGTTAGTCTTCGACGGTCAAACGGCCAGTCTGGTAAGCCTTCACCAGGCGACGCGGAATCGCGACTTCCTGACCCTGAACCTTAACGTTATCAAGCTGCGTCAACTTAGCCGTCCAAGCAGAACGACGTGCACGAGTGTTGGCGCGGGACATTTTGCGCTTGGGTACTGCCATTGCCCTGCGCTCCTTTCAGTTGGTGATTGTTCACAAGACATACAATGTTAGCAACAATTTTATATTTTTATCAAACTGAACCACCGTGAGGTAAAAGGATGAGGCATCGTTACGTGACCATCGCCGAGGACGCACCGGGATATTTCGAGCTGGAAATTAAACGGTCGCGTTTCCTGGGAGTGGCACAAGGTATCGTGGATGAACCCACCGCCCGTCAGGTAATCGAAACCGAACGGAAACAGTATCCCGATGCGCGCCATCACTGTTCAGCTTTTACTTATTTGCCTGCAGGATGGGAACACGGTGTGCAAGCGGTCCAGCATTCCAATGACGACGGGGAGCCCAGTGGAACCGCCGGGCGTCCCATGCTCGATGTGTTACTGGGCAGCGAAATGCAAAACGTTTGCGTGATAGTGACACGATATTTTGGCGGGATAAAGCTGGGAACTGGCGGCTTAGTGCGAGCCTACAGTGAGGCAGCGCAGGGCGCTATTGCGGCTGCGGGAAGAATTGAGGTCAAATCCGCACCTGTGGTGTCCTTTGACGTCGCCGCTAACCGCGCGGCTGCCCTGGAATCTTGGCTACACTCGCGAAACTGCAAACCCCTGAGTGTAACCTGGTCAAACCGGGTCACGTTTGAACTGGCGGTGGAAGGCTGCACCCAGGACGAACTCGCCGCGTCTCTCGCCGCCCAGCTCGGCGCGCCGGTAACTTTTGGCGAGGCGGGAATAAAAGTAGTGCGCTCACGGTTGTAATAGACTGCACTGTCAGGAAAACGAACAGAAATACCGAAAAAGAGATTTAAGGGATTAACAATGAGCTATGCGAACGACGTCACGGCAACTATCGGACACACTCCTCTGGTGAAGATTAATCGGATACTACCCGCGGGAACCGGCGCAAAGGTGCTGGCAAAAATGGAGTTCACGAACCCTGGTGGTTCGGTAAAAGACCGACCCGGCTTGGCGATTATTCGCGCTGCCGAAGCCTCGGGTGCGCTCCAGCCCGGTGGCACTATTGTGGAGGCTACCAGCGGTAACACCGGGGTTGCCCTGTGCATGGTGGGGGCTGCGCTGGGGTATCGGGTGGTCATCTCGATGCCATCCTCCATGAGCGTGGAGCGTCGACAGCTGATGAAGGCTTATGGGGCAGAGTTGCTGCTGACCGACCCCGCAGGGGGGATGGCAGCCGCAGTTAAAGCTGCCAAGGACTACTTAGCGAACCACCCCGAAGCTGTATTCGCTGGGCAGTTCGATAATCCTGCCAATCCTGAGATTCACTACCGCACCACCGGTCCCGAAATTTGGGAACAGACTGAGGGACACGTTGACGCGTTTGTGGCTGGAGTGGGATCCGGCGGCACGGTTTCCGGGGTTGGAAAGTTCCTCAAGGAACAGAACCCAGAAGTGTGGGTCGTGGCAGTAGAACCGGCAGAATCGGCTCTGCTGTCCACCGGTCAGGCAGGTGCCCATAAGATTCAGGGGATTGGCGCCAACTTTGTGCCCGATAACTACGACCGTGCAACCGTTGACGAAGTCATAACGGTGACCTCTAACGATGCCATCGAGACGGCGCGGAAAGCCGCCACGCAAGAAGGTCTTTTGGTTGGGATATCCTCCGGGGCGAACCTAGCGGCAGCCGCTGCCCTCGCCGCACGACCTGAATTTGCCGGCAAGACCGTGGTGACTTTGCTTCCCGACACCGGCGAACGCTACCTGTCCACGGTACTGTTCGCGCACTTGGGCGACTGAGGAACCGCGACAACCAGGCTGATTGAACCCACCGCCCTGGTGCAGTTTCGGCGAATGAACGGGGATGACCCGACCCTCCCGGGCTGGCTCGGACCGGCTCGGGCGGACTCAAGCAGAGCACTTTAACTTGCCGGACAAGCCGCCCGAAACGAGCCTCGGGAACGATAGCCTAGAATAGTTAGCGTCCGGTCGTTCAACCAACCAGAGGAAGTACCCGTCCTGATGACTTTCGTGAGACACACCACCCCGCCACGGCATCTGCCCGCCAATAAACTCGGCGTGCGGGACTTGCTGTTGGAGGACTTGGACACAGCTTTGAAACGTGACCCCGCCGCACGCGGACGCTTAGAAGTCGCGCTCACTTATCCGGGAGTTCACGCTCTGTGGGCACACCGGCTGTCCAATCGGTTTTGGGTCAATGGTTTTAAAATGATTGCGCGTCTGATTCAGGAATTCGCCCGCCTCATCACGGGAGTAGACATCCACCCGGCCGCGACCATCGGACGCCGACTCTTTATCGACCACGCAACCGGGGTGGTCATCGGAGAAACCGCGGTTGTTGGCGAGGACTGCCTAATTTTTCACGGGGTGACCCTGGGCGGGCAGTCCATGAACCGGGGCAAACGCCACCCGACCTTGGGTAATGAGGTCATGGTGGGTGCCGGCGCAAAAGTCCTGGGCGCCATCAACATCGGAGACGGCGCCAAAATCGGCGCCAACGCCGTAGTCGTCAAGGACGTTCCTGCCGGGCGTATCGCCCTGGGAGTGCCGGCGAAGCTGCGCAATCCCAAGAAACCGGTCAGTCCCGATATGAACATCGATCCCTCGCTGTTCATCTAGGCTGTTTATCTAGGCGCTGCGGGTTTACGCGAGTTTGGGCGCTGGCAAACCGATATAAATCGTCTCGAGGTATTCCGCAATCCCCTCGGTGGAGCCTTCACGCCCCAGCCCGGACTGTTTGACCCCGCCAAAAGGTGCTCCGGCGTTGGAAATCGTGGCGGAGTTGAATCCAATCATTCCAATTTCGATGCGCTGTGCCAGGCGCAAAATGCGCTCCCACGAGGAAGTATGTACGTATCCGCCCAAGCCCATCCGGTCGGCGTTGACCAGGCGCACCAGTTCCTCTTCCGTGCGGAAAGGCACCACGGGTGCGACCGGCCCGAAGATTTCCTCGGTGACGATTTCACTGTCGGGGCTGACGTTCGTGAGTACCGTGGGTGGGTAATAGAATCCCCCAGGGTCAACGGTTTGGTGGTCCAAGTTGCCGGTTCCACCGACTTTTTCCGCCCCTTGGGCGAGAGCCTTGTCAACCATGGCGCGAACTTTATCAAGTTGGCTGCGGTTGATGAGCGGACCGACATCCACACCCTCGCTCATCCCGTCGCCAACCTTTTGCGCCCGCATCGCGGCGGCGAACTTCGTGACGAACTCGTCATAAACTCCCTCTTGAATAAAGAAATGATCCGCCGCGTTGCAGGCCTCACCCATGTTGCGCATCTTGGTGATGAGGGCGGCGTCCACCGCTCGATCCACATCCGCGTCATCAAAGACCACAAACGGCGCATTACCCCCGAGCTCCATAGAGGTGCGCAACACGCTGTCCGCCGCGGTCTTCAGCAAAGCCTTACCAACTTCAGTCGAACCGGTGAACGAAAGTTTCCGCACCCGTGAGTCATGCAGCCAGGGGTCGCTGACTTCCCCGGAGTGCAGGGTGGGAACCACGGAAAGCACCCCGGCGGGCAGACCCGCCTCTTCCAAAATTCGCGCCAGGAACAGCGCCGTCAGCGGGGTATCTCGCGCTGGTTTCAACACGCAGACGCACCCGGCTGCTACAGCAGGACCAATCTTGCGAGTTCCCATCGCGAGCGGGAAATTCCACGGGGTGATAAACACGCAGGGTCCCACCGGGCGTTTGATGACCATCGCCTGCAGGCTACCTTCCGGTAAGCGGTAGTAATCCCCCCGAACCCGGCAGGCTTCTTCGGAAAACCAACGGAAAAACTCCGCGCCGTAGGTGACTTCCCCGTTGGCTTGGACCAGGGGTTTACCCATCTCCAGGGTAATCGTTACTGCCAGGGCGCGGCGATATTTGCTGTCCATTAGCTCAAAGGCTCGCCGGAGGATTTCGCCGCGTTCACGAGGCGGGGTCGCGGCCCATTCTTGCTGGATCGCGCAGGCTCTGTCTAAGGCGGCTTGGGCGTCCGCGGCGTTGCCGCTGGCGACCTGCGTTAAAGCGATGCCAGTTGCGGGGTTCAAGACCTCGAAGCGCTCGCCCGCCGCGCCGGGTTCCCAGTTACCGCCGATAAAGAGGTCTTTGGGCAGCCATTCCAGAAGTTTTTTCGGGTCGATGACACCGTCAGTTTCAAAAGGTAAAACGTCGTTGCTCATACTTTTACCTTACCGCTCGTTGGCGTTACCGTGCCGCGGTTAGGAGTCGGGAAAACCGGGGTTCAATCTGGGACAAGTTGTGCACGAACGACCGATTTCAGACCCGGTTTCCCAAATTCGGGGTTCGGCGGAAATTCATTACCGCAGGTTGAGGGCTTTTGAGAATGGTTCGCGCTTAAATTTCGCGTTGAAAACGGTCATTCGTGCAAGACCCACCCGTTGCACTTGGATTAATCGTCACTGCGGTCTATCAATCGCCCCGCCGAAGCGACGGTCGCGGTGCTGGTAGGCCAGCAAATCCCGCCACAGAGCCGCCCGACCGTACTCGGGCCACGGCTCGGGGGCGAAAACGAGCTCCGCATAAGCTGCCTGCCACGGCAAAAAGTTGGAAGTGCGCTGTTCCCCGGAAGTGCGAATGAGCAGGTCAACATCCGGTACATCCGGCAGATACAGTTCCCGAGCGAAAGTAGTCTCGGTGATACGCTCGGGATTTAGTGTTCCCGCTGCGACTCGCTGGGCAAGTTTCCGAGCCGCGTCAGCGAGTTCCGCACGCCCCCCGTAATTGAGACACATAATCAGCTGAGTGCCGGTGTTTCCCCTGGTCAAGGTCTCTGCCCTCCGCAGTTCGGTGAGGACCGATTTCCACAAGCGCCCCTCCCGCCCACTCCACCGCACGCGAACTCCCCAAGCATTCAGTTCATCGCGTCGATCTCGCAGCACCCGGCGTGAATATCCCATCAGGAACTTCACCTCTGCCGGACTGCGTTTCCAGTTTTCAGTAGAAAACGCGTACACACTTAAGAATTTCACCCCCGCCTCGACAGCTCCCGCAATGGTGTCCATCAGGGCGTATTCCCCTGCCTCGTGACCGGCAGTGCGGTTCAAGCCCTGTGCGTTCGCCCAGCGCCCATTCCCATCCATGATGATTGCCACGTGTGAGACAGCCCCGCGTGACAATCCAGACGGCAACTCAGGATTCTCCCGCGGCGGAGTGATGCTACGTACCCAGGATTTTTCCACGTCGTAGCCCTAAGCAAGTTCCAGCAGGGACATGGATTTCAGACGACGCTCCACGTGCCATTGCACGAAGGTCGAAACTAAAGCATGGGCCTCGGCACGTGCCTTCCATCCGCTTTCTTGGGCAATTTGCCAATCTCCGGTAGCCAACGCTGCCAACAAGCGCATCGTCTCAGAATCAACCGGGCGCGCCCCGGTTAGCTTGCAGTTTACGCACATCGCTCCGCCGCCACTGGGATTAAAGTACTCGTGCGGTCCCCTGGCTCCGCAGGATGCGCAATCCCAGCAGCTTGCCGCCCAGCCCGCCAATGACATGAGACGTAACAGGTAAGAATCCAGAATCAAAGACGGCTCATGACGCCCCGTCGCGAGAGCGTGCAAGGCCCCAATAGTTAGGTGGTAGTACCTCTCGTTAGTCCAAGAGTCTTCGGTGAGACGTTCCAGGGTTTCCACCATCAGGTTGGCAGCGGTGTAGCGAGCGTAATCGTTAGCGAGACTGCGACCGTAGGGTGCCAGGATTTCTACTTGTTCGATATGGTGCAAGTTGGACTTGCCCCAGCGAATCTGAATGTCGACCGTCCCAAAAGGTTCCAGTCGCGCGCCCAGGCGCGAAGTGGTCTTACGTACTCCCCGCCCCACGCAGCGCAAAAGCCCGTGTTTCTCAGTCAGCAGGGTCACGATGCGATCAGCTTCTCCCAAGTCCTGGGTACGCAAGACAACTGCCGCATCTCGAAACGTTCTCATCAAGAATCATTATGCCACGTCTGGCTTTAGAGATTAGCCAAAATTCGTGGAAATAGGGCATTACGCGGCGACAAGGAACAAAGCTAACAGCACCGTAACCGCCACCGTGCCAGTCGAAACTGAGACCTGTTCCGGGCATGTCGCAGCAGTCAGGGCGATGCTTAAAACAAAGCCTTACTCGTATTTGAACTGTTCCAGCTGAGACTTCAGACCTTCCCCTGCCTGTTTCATACGTAGGCTAGTGTTCGCCAATTCTTGGATTGGCTGTTGGGCATTAGCAGCTGACTCTGCATATTCATTAATCTTTGCCGCGATATCAGACGAGCCGGTAGCAGCCTCAGAAATAGACCTTGACATGTCATTGGTGACCGTAGTTTGTTCTTCTACTGCTGCCGCAATAGTAGTTTGATAATCATTGATCTCATTTACAATCTCGCTAATACGGCGAATCGCTTCAACTGCCGATTCAGTGTCAGCCTGAATCTTTTGAATCTTATGGGTGATTTCCTCGGCGTCTTTGGCAGTTTCGGAAGCTAAATCCTTAACTTCTCCTGCCACGACGGCAAATCCTTTTCCGGAATCTCCCGCTCTCGCAGCTTCGATGGTTGCGTTCAAAGCCAGCAAATTCGTTTGTCCGGCTATCTCGGTAATCGTGCGCACCACGTCGTCAATCTCTCGAGAAGACACACTGAGTTCTTCCACAGTCTTTCTGGTGCTATCAGCAATCTTGGTCGCCTCTTGAGCTACCTTTGCAGCTTCAATCGCGTTAGAGCTAATCTCGCGAATAGCGCTGCCCATTTCTTCAGCTCCTGCCGCAACCGTCTGCACGTTAAATGAAACCTGCTCGGCTGCGCCTCCCACCGCGTGCGCCTGCAAGTTCTTTTCCCCCACTACCTGGGCTGCTTTAGAGGTGCGACTCTCCACGTAAGATGCCTGTTGTGCAACGGTAACGGCAGTCTGATGCGCTTTACCAAATATTTCACGCAAACGTATCTGTGAAGCATTGAGCGAATTCACCATGTCAGAAATTTCGTCATCAGTGTGGCTCACGGCTGTTACCGTCAAGTCTCGCTTTGCCATTGCCTGAAGAGCATGTTGCATAGAATCTGTCGAAGCGCTCATCCGTTTGCGCAGCCTCGCCGTCAATATCACCACCAGGACGGCAATAATGACTACCATGACCAGCTGCGACAGAACTGTCAGCCAAGTGGTAGAGACTGCAGTCTCTTGAGCGTCAGCGCGCTCCTTGTGCAACAGGTCTCCTAGAGTAGAGATTTCTCTTTCACTAGAATCTAGGTTCTCCAATAATGCTGCTTTTAATCCGGATACATCTCGATCTTTATCAGCTTGCAACTGATTAACAATGTCTTTACCTATTTTGATGTTTTCAGATTGCAGCGCGCCGACCTTGTCAATTTGCGCATCAATCTGGCTACTTTGAGACAGTTTCTTAAACTCATCCAAGTATTCAGTAACCTTTTGAGCTGCAGTTTCACTATTTGCCTGAGACTCTTGGGGTGACCGTCCAGCTTCCAAATCATTTGCCGCTGCGAGCTGATATTTCGTCACTTGTTTAACTTCCGCGTGCATCACATTCAAATTGACGCTGACACTGGACAGCTCCATTGAGGTGTTGACTTTCCCATCGTAGAGGACGGAGATTGCAGCGGACATGAGCAGGATTACCAGCATTGCCACGATACCTCGCAGCGCCACAGCCAGGAATTCCTTCCTGAATGAGCTGCGCCGATTCTGGCGATCAGTCGGGGAATTATTGACTTGCGGAGATGCGGAGACAACGGAGTCTAGCGATTCTTTAGTATTCACTGTTTCTTGGCTTTCCATAGATTGTCACGTTCCCTCTAGTAAACGAAATTACTCATCTCCGCGTCCAGAGATGCGGTTTCTGCGGACACAGATTTGGCTCGTTTCACTGAATCTTCCAAATCATTTGTAGAATCCCTGGTTGCGGATGCGATGTCTTGGATATTGGAAGCAATCTCGGTGGAACCATTTGAGGCCTCCGTAATCGATTTAGACATTTCGTTTGCCGTGGCAGTTTGTTCTTCCACCGCTGCTGCGATAGTCGTCTGGAAGTCATTGAGTTGAGAGATAATATCGCTAATCTCCGTAATGGCTTTGATGGCTCTGTCCGTGTCTTGCTGAATCTTTTCAATCCTCGTGGCAACTTCAGCCGTTGCTCTGGAAGTTTCAGCAGCCAAGTCTTTGACTTCACTGGCGACCACGGCGAATCCTTTCCCCGCTTCTCCGGCACGGGACGCCTCAATCGTCGCGTTCAAAGCCAACAGATTGGTCTGTTCGGCTACTGCGGTAATAGTTTCAATAACTTCACCAATCTCTTTCGAGGACGACCCGAGCTGTACCATCGTTTCGTTCGTCGATTGAGCGACTTCAGTAGCTTCTGTCGCCACCTTCGATGCCTCAGCTGCGTTAGTGGAAATTTCTCTAATGGAACTGCTCATTTCCTCTGCGGCGGCCGCCACTGAAGAGATAGAAGCCGAGACTTGTTCAGCCGCGGCTGCCACTGAAATCACCGTTTCGGAAGCCTTCCGAGCTTCGCCAATAATCGCCGCTCCATCAGCGCTCATCTGCGCTGTAGTGGTGTTAACATCCCGAGTCGTGTTCACCACATCCGCGGTTACCTTGCGCAGCTGCCCCACCGCAACTGTGAATTGTTGAGTTAAATATCCCACTTCATCATTGCTGAAACGTTGTGGCTTTGCGGTTAAATCTTCACGTGCTAAAGCGTCAAGAGCCGCTACGTTTTGGGCTGCCGAACGACTCACTGCCTTTGACAAGAACAAGCCGAGCAAAATCATGACGATGAAACCCAAAGCGCTAACCACAATCGTGAAAGTACTGCTGAGAGTAGAGCTTAAGGCGATGGCTCGTTTATCAGACTGTTTATCTGTCGCAACTTGAGAAACCAACTGGTCCATAGCGGCATTCATGGATTCAGACGTGGCTGAAAGCTCTGCAGCGTGGTTGCGCATTGCGTCGGCTACTCCCCCAGGTAATTGAGGAGCCTCCTGTTGCATGGCAGCAACTAAATCATTGTGATTATCAGCCAGATTCTTAATCTCTTGATATAAGTGAAGCATTGCCCCACTCAGTTTCTCAGTCTTGACCTCTGAAACGCCTTTCGCGAATTGGTCATTAGCCTGGAGGTAGGTGTCAACTGTCTGTCCCAACTCGCCCGTTGACTCGTGGGTAAGGCGCGCTTCTAGAATCTCCAAGGTATTCCACTGATTAAGCAACGATGCCAGCGATTCATTTGCGTTTGCGCGCTCAATTGATTCGTTCATGGTTCGGTTACCCACAAACATTCCCGCCCAAGTGGCGCCTAATGCAAGCACTGCCACCACCGCTAACAGGACGTTTACTAGAGTCAACTTCGCACGTAGATTTACTGTCTTTTCCGTATTCTGCGACTTCATCATCTTCCTGAGGGAACAACTGTCAACTAACCACACTATGGTATCTGTTTAACCAGGCTAATGGCGTACATTGAAATTTTTTTCCCGCAAAAAGCCTCCAGCGCTGATTTCCGGTTTTCCCGCGAACTGACCCAAAGCAACAATGTTCATCGTTGCAAGAGCATCAGACCTCAGACGAAACAGATAAAGCCGGCAACAGGTTATTCCCCGCCACTGCACGAAATATGGAGTAGCTCAGTTAGTCTGCGGTATCAGCATCGCTAGCCAGCCTGCAACGTTAGTTAAACCAGTAACGAAAACCTCACCACGGTCGCCTTCTGACCCGTCATCACGATACGTTGCACTTTCAAGAACACGTAACCGAACCGTCCTCTTGGGATTGGCGCTGCGCCCGATTAATCGCCGAGATTACAGCCTTATAGGCAGCGCGGATGGTCGAGGAATCAATGCCGACCCCCCACAGCACCTCGCCGTCTACCACGGCCTCGACGTAAGCCGCAGCGGTCGCATCCCGGCCGGCGCTCAAAGCGTGCTCCACATAATCCAAAATTCGCACTTCCATGCCCATCTGTTCGAAAGCATGGACGAAAGCGTCAATAGGACCATTACCAAAAGACTCCAACTGCAGCTTCACACCACGGTCGTTGAGGGAGATCGAGACTTCCGTGTCCCCACCCGAAGGCGCCGGAACGGAGGAAACATGTGCCCCGTCAAGCAAGAAACGCCCCCAGTGACGCGAGTCAATCCCCGCTTCTGACGCCGGCAAGTATTCATCGGCAAAAATTTGCCACAGGTCGTTCGCCCCCAGTTCCCCACCGAAGCGGTCGGTAGTGCGCTGCACAATCTTTGAAAACTCGATTTGCAGGCGCCGTGGCAGGTCGAGGTGATGATTCTCTTTCATCAGGTAGGCGATACCGCCCTTGCCGGATTGCGAGTTTACGCGCACAATAGCTTCGTAGTTGCGCCCCACATCGTGAGGGTCAATAGGCAGGTAAGGTAGTTCCCAGATAACTTGCTTTTCGTCTCCGCCCGCGTCCCGGACCTTCTGTTCGCGTGCAGCGAAGCCTTTCTTAATCGCGTCTTGATGGGAGCCGGAGAAGGACGTATAGACCAGTTCCCCCACGTAGGGCAGCCGCGGCGGGGTGGTCATGCGTGTGCAGCTCTCGACGATAGCGCGAACTTCATCAAGATTGGACAGATCCAGTTGCGGGTCGATGCCCTGGCTAAAGAGGTTCATCGCCAGAGTGACCAGGTCAACGTTGCCAGTTCGTTCACCTTGACCTAACAGGCATCCTTCAATCCGGTCTGCCCCCGCCATCTGCGCCAGTTCAGCGGTCGCGATACCGGTGCCACGGTCGTTGTGGTTGTGGGCAGAAACGCAGACATGTTCCCGGTGCGAAATGTGGCGGCAGAAGTACTCAACTTGGTCGGCGTAAACGTTGGGGGTGCAGCGTTCCACAGTGGTAGGCAAGTTGAGGATGATTTCCCGCTCGCTGTCGGGCTGCCACACTTCCATGACAGCTTCGCAAACCTCCAGGGCAAAATCGATTTCCGTGTCTACGAAAATCTCCGGGGAATACTCGTATCCAAAAATCGTGTCCTCCCCCAGGATTTTTTCAGCTCCGGCGATGACCTCACGAGTACCGGACACTGCCATCTCGATGGTTTGCGCTTTATCGTTATGAAACACAATTTGGCGAAAGACCGGGGCGGTCGCATTGTAAAGATGTACGGTCGCGCGATGGTAGCCCATAATGGCTTGCAGGGTGCGTTCCAGCAGCTCCGGGCGGGATTGCGAGAGGACTGAACAGGTCACGTCCTCGGGTATAGCGTCGTCCTCGACCAAGGAACGTACAAAGTCAAAGTCGGTTTGGGATGCGGCCGGGAAACCAATTTCGATTTCTTTGAAGCCCAGACGCACCAGGAGGTCAAACATTTCGCGTTTACGCGCGGGATCCATCGGCTCGATGAGGGCTTGGTTGCCGTCTCGTAAGTCGGTGGATAACCAGCGTGGGGCTTTGGTGATTCGGTTGTTGGGCCAAGTCCGTTCCGGAAGTGAGATGGGGTTGGTGTCCAGGAACGGGCGATATTTGCCGTGAGGCATTCCGGAGGTTTGCTGACGATTGGTAAATCCAGAGGTACGCATGATGAAAATCCTTTGCTGTTGTTGCTGTTATCTGAGTCGCCAGGCGAGCAGAAAACTCCGCGCAGGGGGCCTGGCCGATTCAGAGCCCTACGCGGTTAGGCAACAGCAGCATGGTTTGCGACACAGTCTCATCGTACCACTGGTTTCAGTTTACGAAATTGCTGTCTCAATATGAGAAATTAGCGCAGTTCACGCAGGAAGTTGTGATCGAGGTACCAGCGCAGGGGCTTATCCAAAACCACTATTGCCCCGCCCCCCGGATTGCTGGCAGTTTTCGCGGTAAGCCCCTCTAAAACTGCCAGGGGCAGAGGTGCCATGACTTCAAAAACCCGGTAGGGCTTCTCGTTCTTTAAGCTAATTCCCCGCTGCGCCAAGGGGGTGCCCAGTGCAAACAAGAACTGGGCTTTGTCATCGTCAAAGCAATCCAAGAGATCACCGGGACGCAGCTCATTCGAGCCAGGTTTCCCCCCGCGGGAAATCGTGCGGGCATCAATTCCGATGGCGGTGCGGTGACCACGCTCGGCAGCGTTGACCGGCAATTCACCAGTTTCTGGTTTTTCCCGCACCAATCGAGCGACCAGGGATACTGCCGATTCCAAGTCAGGCAGCACTTCGTAGGCGGCGAACTCGGCACCACGCTGCGAACCTACCACGTATCCCTCTTCGCCCCAAGGAGCGACTACCCACGGCTCTTCTGGCGCCAGCGGTAATTGGGGGTCACGAGGATCAAACCCGCGCACGACTTCGTTCTCAGTCAGTCCGCGTTGCGCACACAGTTCGTCAAAATATGACTTGTAACGAGATACCTCGCCGTTCTCAGATTCAGCGTTTCCCGGCGGTTGAGGGACATCCCACGTGACCTCGGGACGCCCGGAATGCTTGCCGGCACGTTTTTCTGCCCGCTCGGTCCACGCCAGACTCGCCAACTGGGCAATTTCCTCGTTCGCATCTTTACGCAGTTCAGCAATGACTTTCAACGGTGTCAGTTCATTAGCGACCGCCGCCTTTTGCACCCGACTATCGCCGTCCTTGGCGAGTTTAGCGAGCACATAAGCGGGAGTGCGTTCCTGCATCGCGACCAGGTAACGAGCCCGCCACGGGGCAAATAGTGCAATCGTTTCAAACACGGTGTCGGGCAAATTCTGTGATTGCGCCACATACTCAGCCAAATCCGGGCGGGTGCGAATGATCTCCTCCCAGATGAAAGTCGGCGCCACGTCCGTCATTGCCCGCATGAAGTCCTCTTCATCATCCGAAGTACACAGGCGAGCGAACTCCTGGACCGAACCAATCACGTCGATGCCCTCCTTTGGCAACAAGAGAAGATATACATCTAAAGTTTAAGCCATAGGAGGGCACCAGCGTGAGCTTTCATCTCAGTATTGAGTTGTGTCGCGGATCGAGAGGACCATTCAGCCGCATTTATTCATATTTGAATTTGCCCAGTTCATCGCGTAAAGCCTCCGCTTTGGACTGCAAATCCGAAGCGGTCGTCGCTAGAGCATTCAACGGTTCTATCGCTTGGCTGGCGGCGCCGGCAAACTGACCTATGTTCGTGGCAATCGTGGAAGAACCGGAGGCTGCCTCCGTCACGGAACGCGCCATCTCATTAGTGGTGGCAGTCTGTTCCTCGACCGCAGCGGCAATGGTGGTTTGGAAGTCGTTAATTTGAGAAATAATCTCGGAGATGCGTCGGATGGCCCTCACGGCGGAATCCGTGTCCTCTTGAATCTTGGCAATCCGTCCCGTGACGTTGTCCGTGGCTTTAGCCGTTTCCGCAGCCAAATCCTTGACCTCGCCAGCGACTACCGCAAAGCCTTTGCCCGCTTCTCCGGCGCGCGCTGCCTCAATGGTGGCGTTGAGTGCCAGCAGGTTAGTTTGCTCCGCAATAGCGGTGATGGTGTGGATGACGTCATCAATTTCCTTCGATGATCTGCCCAGTTTTTCAACAGTCTGGGTGGTCGCCTCAGCGGCGGCGGTAGCCTCCTGGGCGACTCGCGCTGCCTCGTTGGCATTGGACGAAATCTCCCGGATAGCCGAGCCCATCTCTTCTGCGCCCGCGGCAACGGTCTGGACATTAAAGGAAACCTGTTCCGCCGCCCCCGCAACCGCATTGGCTTGTAATGCCGAATCAGCTGCTGCTTTGGCAGTCTGGGAAGTCAGGTTGACCACTGTTTCCGACTCGGAACGGACCGTCTCGGAAGTACGCGCCGCTGCCCCAAATGCCTCTTGCAAGGTGGTGTTGGAAAGGTTCACTGCCCGTGACATGTCTGCCAGCTCATCATTGGAATTAATGACTGCGCGACGCGTCAGGTCGCCTTGGGACAAGCCTTTCACCACGGTTTCCACAGATTCTACGGAATTCGTGATGGAATGGCGCACTCTACCCATGAATATTGCTGCCGTACCTGCCAAGAAAGCCAAAAATACTATCTGGAAAATCGACGCTTGGATGCGCTGTTCATGCATCTCTTTTTGAGACTGGTTCACTTCTTGGCTGAG
The DNA here is from genome assembly GCF_000185445.1 of Mobiluncus holmesii ATCC 35242. Taxonomy (NCBI): domain Bacteria; kingdom Bacillati; phylum Actinomycetota; class Actinomycetes; order Actinomycetales; family Actinomycetaceae; genus Mobiluncus; species Mobiluncus holmesii. The sequence continues at coordinate 1,029,413 of NZ_GL622346.1, forward strand.
TAGCGATGTCAATTTATCCTGCTGGGCAACCATATCGTTGACAGTTTGGGGAATGACCGTGTTCAGGATTTCGGAATTCTGTCCCTGATTGGATTGCAGTTCGGAAGTGGATTGGGCAATGACCTCGCGCAGGTTATCAGCAGATTTCATAATCTCCTGAGTCGCCTCTCGAACCTGATCGGAGTGCGTGGTGTCAATAATGTTTTGGAGGTTCTTTTCCAACACATCTTGGGCTGCTTCCAGCTTCTTAGCCTGTTCCTCATCCGGGTGGCCTTCCAAGATGGAACGGGCGTACGCGTACTGATGTTGACCAATCTCGAGAGTCTCGGCTTCCATCAAAGATAATGTTTCCGCATTAGCAGATGCGTTCAAATACCCTGTGGTGCTGTGGTTGGTCTGAACCACCGTAAAGAGGGCGGCAATCCCGATGATGAGCACTCCCACAAATCCTGGCAACGCTCCTCTAAACAGTCGCATCATCAGGGTGGTGCGCTTGTATACCTTTTCTGGTTTCGTCGTGGTATTCGATTGAGTCTTCATTTCCTGCTCCCCTAGCTGTGTGACCGGATTAGTCTGAGTCATACTTCTCACTGTCCTTCCCGGTAGGTAAATTCGCTAAGTTGCTGGTTCAGATCTTGTGTCTGGTCCACCACGCCTTCTGCCCTGCTGACGGAATCACGGAGGTTATCGGCGCTGGTGTTGGTAGTTTGGGCTATCTCGTTAATATTTGCTGCAATCTCGGTAGAACCGGAAGACGCTTCCGAAATAGACTTGGTCATTTCATTAGTGGTAGCGGTTTGCTCTTCCACTGCCGCCGCAATAGTCGCCTGGAAGTCGTTGATCTGAGCGATGACGTCACTAATCTGGCTGATAGCTTCCACCGCCTGACTGGTGTCAACTTGAATCTGTTCAATTCGCGCGGCCACATCAGCGGTAGCTGTAGTAGTTTCTGCCGCCAAGTCCTTCACTTCGCTAGCCACGACCGCGAATCCGCGACCGGCATCTCCGGCACGAGCGGCTTCAATAGTAGCGTTGAGAGCCAGCAGGTTGGTCTGTTCCGCCACCGCTGTAATCGTTTCGATAACCTCACCGATTTCTTGGCTAGATTCGCCCAGCTTAGTTACGGTTTCGTTTGTCTGAGACGCTACTTCGGTGGCTTCTTGTGCAACCCGGGCTGCCTCATTGGCGTTTGACGAAATTTCTCGAATCGAAGCTCCCATTTCTTCCGCAGCTGCCGCTACCGTGGCAATACTGGTAGAAACTTGCTCGGCGGCAGCCGCGACGGAGGTAATCACATTACTGGCTTGTTCAATAGTGCCGATGAGGTCATGACCGTCACCCACCATCTTTTGGGTAGTGGTGTGTACTTCTTCAGCTGTTGTCACGGTTTTACCGAAAATGTTACGCAACTTTTCGGCTGCAATCTCGAGCTTGTCCGCCAGACGCCCAATTTCATCATTTGTATATTTAACCGGGTGAATAACCAAGTCTTTGCGGGACAGTTGATTCAAAGCTGCGGAGCTTTCTTGAGCAGATTTCACAAAACCACGCGACATCTTTAGGTTCATCAGCAGCATAACGAACAAAATCACCACGCCGGCAACGATAATCGCTGCCACCATCAGAGGCTGAACAATTTTTATTTTGTCGCTGATGGCTTGGTTTTGAACGCCAAGATCCGCGCTCAACGTTCCGATGTTATCGCTAATCGATGTCGAAACATTATGAATATTTTCCGCATTAGCGCCCACGGCACCGCGCAGGCTATCCAGAGAAGTCGCGGACCCGCTGACCTGTGTCAACATGGAATTCAGCGATGCCGCATCTGATTTTATGTTATCGAAAGTGGCTTGATTCTGAGCTTTAAGCTGGTCCGTGGGGAAACTCTCCACATGCTGATTGAAAGCATCCAAATCCTGGAGATACTTCTCAAAAGTCTGCAACGCGTTCGGATCGTTGCGCAGAGCGGTATAGGTACCTTGCGACCAGAGGAATTCTGCGGAGTGCCATTCCTCTGCTAACTTGGTGATTTCCTGTGCCGTCTGCGAGTTAGAGGCTTTTTGGGAAACGTCTGCATTCGCAATGCCGAACCCAATCCATTCCACTATCAACAGCAAAACTGCTGCTACAGCGGCAAACGTATTTACAAGGACCATCTTTTTCCCGAGAGAGATTTTTTTGCCGCCAGTCTTCAGGCTCTCGCCGACCTGTACGGTAGCGCCAGTCTGTGCTGGTGCCGCCTTTTTCTTCGACATCTAAGAACGCCGCCTTCCATAAACGTATCCGTATCCGATAAACCGAATCATCCTACATAGAGCATAATCGCTGTTCATCGCTAACATTTTAGGCTTTTTCCCATTTTTTGTGTGCCATTGCAACGAATTTACCCAAAATAGGTTTCCCCAACCGGAAAACCCGGTCGGGGAAACTTGTGAAATATTGGGCAAAAAACCTCTCGAACTACACCTTCGGGCGCACCCCGAGATGCATCAAGCCCCAGGTCAGAGACTCGACGAGGGCTTCCCAGGATGCTTCAATCACGTCCTCACCCACCCCGACAGTGGTCCATTGGATGTCTCCGTTCGTGGTGGTAATCAGCACCCGCACGGTCGCGTCCGTTCCGGAAGTCGTGTCTAAAATCCGCACTTTGTAATCTACGAGTTCAAAATTCGTGATGTCCGGGTAGGTCTGGGACAATGCCTGACGCAGCGCGTGATCCAGCGCGTTGACCGGACCGTTGCCTTCCCCGGTGACAATTTTGCGACCGTCACGAGTCCGCAGCTTGACGGTGGCTTCGGCTTCCGCTTCCCCGTTTTCGCTGAGAGACGCTCGACCAGCCTGGACCAAAGTCCGCCACGTCTCGACCTCGAAATAGGTCGGTAAGTCCCCGCCTTGTGCCCGCACCAGTAACTCAAAGGAGGCGTCAGCCGCATCAAAGACGTAACCGTGGGACTCCTTTTCCTTCACTGCTTCTACAACACGACCGGTCAAGTAGGGTGTCCCGGATAGGTCAATGCCCAGCTCTTTGGCTTTCAGCTGCACTGATGCCCGTCCTGCCATCTCAGAAACCAACATCCGCATATCGTTGCCGACCGTCGTGGGATCAATGTGTTGATACAAGTCTGGATTCACGCGGATAGCCGAAGCGTGCAGACCTGCCTTGTGCGCAAACGAAGAATCCCCCACGTAAGGCAGTCGCTTAGACGGCTGTAGATTCGTGATTTCTGCTACGCGATGCGAAGTGCGTGTCAGCTCCGCGAGACCTTTTTCGTTCAGCAGGGCGGGGCGACCCAGTTTGATTTCAATGTTGCCGGCAAGGGTGAGGATGTCAGCGTTACCGGTGCGTTCCCCGTAGCCGTTCACACAGCCCTGGACCTGCGCCGCCCCGGCTTCAATGGCAGCCATAGCGTTCGCCACGGCACACCCCGTGTCATTGTGGGTATGAATCCCGATTTTTACCTGAGTCAAGCCGTTTTTATCCAGGTAGTCGCGGGCTTCCGTGACTTTCGCGCCGATGCTAGAGGGCAGATTGCCACCGTTGGTGTCGCACAGCACGACCGTTTCCGCACCCGCTTCACCGGCGGCTTTCAGCACTTTCAGCCCGTAGTCGGCATCGTGGGTCAAGCCGTCAAAGTAATGTTCGGCATCCAGGAACACACGCCGACCTTCCTTAACCAGGAATTGCACCGTATCGCGCACCATCGCTAAGTTCTCTTGACCGGTAGTTTTTAGAGCATCCGTAACATGGCGCAAATCGGATTTTGCCACCAGGGTAATCACCGGCGCCCCGGACTCTAGCAGTGCTAGCACCTGGGGATCCTCGCTGGCTTTAGTTCCCACCTTACGGGTGGCGCCGAAAACCGCCAGAGTCGCGTGGCGCAGCTGCAGTTTCGACAACGCCAGCGCAAAAAACTCGGTGTCTTTCGGGATCGCACCGGGCCAACCGCCCTCAATAAAGCTAACTCCTAAATCATCAAGGGCTTGGGCAATATTGAGCTTGTCCGCTACAGACAGCGAAATGCCCTCCATCTGGGCACCGTCACGCAAAGTTGTATCGTATATCTCTATCGGCTGAGTCGTCGTTTTCATGCACCCATGTTACAAAAGTCCCCCGCAAGAAATTAATTGAGCTCCATTTCCACTGCATTAATTTCATTGATTTAAATTACGTGTCCCTGAGAGAGTACTATTGCTACTACCATGCCGAAACCAATAGGTAATGAATCGCGCTATAACCCAGGCATCGATGGCTTGAGAACTCTCGCTGTCCTCGGCGTAATTTGCTATCACCTCGGCTTCAAATGGATGCCCGGAGGCTTGGCTGGTGTGGGCGTATTCTTTACCATCTCGGGTTACCTCATCACCGGTAACCTCATGCGTTCTTGGTATCACCACGGCAACCTGGGGCTAAAAACCTTTTGGCTGCGCCGCCTGCGCCGCTTAATGCCCGCAGTCATCCTCACGGTGCTGGTCATCTGGGCACTCACGCCGTTTTTTAAAGCTGAAAACTGGTCGGACTATCGTCTCGGCGGGCTTACCACCATTTTCTACGTCAATAACTGGGCCACTATTTTCTGGGGCGATTCTTATTTTGACCAGTTCGCCCAGAGCCCCTTTGAGCATATGTGGTCGCTGTCGGTCGAGGAACAGTTCTATCTGTTCTGGCCGCTGGTGCTGCTCTTGTTCTTGGTCATCAGCCGCGGTCGCCGTATCCCCCTCCTGGTCCTGACCTCAATACTCACTGTCGGTTCCTTCGCGTGGCTGGCATACGGATACTCTCTCGGCATGGATGCCACCCGCCTTTATGAAGGCACCGATACTCGCGCGGGCGGTCTGCTGGTGGGGGCTATCCTCGCCATTGCGATGATTCAGCCCACTGATCCCAGCGCGACACGCCCCCTCATCGGCAGGGTCATCTCTCGAAGGGATAACTACCCGGCGGAAGCTTTGGGATGGCTCGGTCTGGGCGCGGTGCTGGTCATTTATTTCTTTATTCCAGATTCTTCACCAGCCTTGTTCAACGGCTTACTGGTGGTTCTCTCGCTGGCTACCGCGGCATTGCTCTTTGCTGTCTCGAACCGCTACACGCAGATATATCAGCTCTTTGCGCTCCGCCCCCTCGCCTGGATTGGGGAGAGGTCTTACGCCATGTATCTGTGGCACATGCCACTTATTGCTTTCCTTTACACGCCTCTGCAGGTGATACCGGTCTTTGCCCGAGCCTTGATTATCATCGGAGCTACCATTGGTCTGGCTGCATTGTCTTGGACCCTGGTCGAGGATCCCATTCGTCGCAACGGCTTCTTTGTCCCTCTGTGGCGGTGGCTGGCTCGCAGAGGCTCCCTACCCCGCGCTCTGTGGTCTTTCCCTCTCGCTTTCCTCCTCATCTTTGCCCTGGTCGGCGTGCCAACCAATGCAGCTACGAGCTATCACAATCAGCTCGAGGCAAAACAGGCAGCCCTGGCAAAGGCTCAAGCGGAACGGGAACGTAAAGCGGCTCAGGCACGCGCCCTCGCGGCGACTCACACCCGATGCCACCAAATCATTCACGTGGGAGATTCCACCTCCCTGGCAATGTTCACCGATGCCGGAGTGCTCAATCCGGCTGACAATGCTGAGAAAACCTACGCGGACACCGGCGCCACGAAGGTTACCAACTCTAGCTTCGGGGCGCGTGCCACCAATCAGGGGTTTAAGGATTTTCCGTCCGGTAACGACTCTATCCGCGAAATCCTCGCCGGTGGGATTGATAAAGATTCATGCTTTGTGATTGCTTTGGGAACGAACGATGCCGCGAATATGAACGTCTATGGCGGCACCGACTACGACACTCATATTCGCACCACCATGGACATCATCGGACCGAACTACCCCGTGCTCTGGATTACGACTGTAGTAAACCCGAATGGGTCGCCCCGGTGGTACACCAAGGATGTTATGGACGCTTGGAATGCAGAGCTTTACCACCAGCAGCAACGCTACCCCAATATGTGGGTCTATCCGTGGGATCGGGATGTCCGCCCCGAGTGGTTCCTCACCGGTGACGGGGTACACTACAACACCATTGGAAACTCCGAACGTTCCCGGCGCTTTGCGCAAGCTGTGATCAACGCTTGGCCGCTGACCTTGGAAGGGGACAAAGCGCCGCTGCTACCCAAGAAACGGCTCACCCCGAAACAGCGTGTCGTGACGGGAACACCTCCCCAATAGACTGCCACCAGCAGGTTTTTCCTGGCGCCTAGCCCCAACCTCCGAATTATTTTTAAGGTGTCGGTGGGGAGATGATTCCGGATCAGAGAATCGGGTTTCCGGTTGCAGATAATCTCAGTGTCATGAAAAATAAATATGTGAAAGAAAATGAACGTATGTGGGCGATGTTCGCTCATCTCTCGGTAGTTATCGCTATGGCGGTTTCAGCAGGCTGGCTGTCCTTCCTCGGACCGCTCATCGTCTGGTTGGTGAAAAAGGACAGTTCCCCAGCCGTGCGCGTTGCCGCTGCCGGAGCGTTTAATTTCAACGTCACCATGTGGCTGGCCAGCATCGCCGGGTGGATTGCTTTCTTTACCATCATATTAATTCCGCTGTCTCTGATTCTGTGGCTGACGGTGTTCGTGCTGACCTTGTGGCACAGCATCCGTGGCGCTATAGCCGCCTCTAACCAGCAGGTCTACCTCTACCCCTGGCAGCTGCCCATTCTTAATTGATTGCTAACTTTGTGGTTTCCAGATAGACGTCGTTCTATCTGGAAACACTTCGTTACCATAAGCTCAGACACGAAAACATTAGTTGTAGCCTAGGGGCTAGCATTTTTCAATGGTCATGGTTAGAGGATACGAGATGTGAGCTAAGTGCAGGGCTTGGAAAATAATCCGCGTTAGCCTGCCGATTACTATGGGATTCCAAACGTCCACTTTGACCTGTCGTGAATCAGATTGTCTCGAATTCGGGCTGGTCTGACGTGGTGTGCTCGACGCCGCCTGATTGTATGAGGCGGTTTCGGAACCATAAAATATGTGCTTTTCCTGATGTTGGACAAGTTCGGAAAATATATCCCAAAATGGTATAACATTTTGGTCGGCATATTCGATGGTTACCGTCGCTTGTTGTGGCTTGCGGAAGTTCTCTGCAATGATTTCGAGATACGATTCTCCCCTGACATCTGGAAAAATCACCCGCGGAATAACCTCACCGACGAACCGCTGCAGCCGGGACATTGCTGAACTCGTCTCAACGGATGGTTGCCCATAGGACACGATTTGCTTGCCGAGGGAAAACTCAAACGAACCAACCCTTATGAATACTCCATCGACGGTGGCAGGCTTCACCAGCCGCACACAATGCGACATCGCCGCGAACAGCAGCGCGAACGGAGGCTTTTGCGATTCTGGGAAAGATACATAAACCCATGAAAGCAAGTTAGGAATGTCTCGTGGCCAAGGTTCCTCCGGATAGTAGTACCAAGCGGCACACCGGTTCTCCTCGAAGTCCAAGCATTCTTCACTCCAGCCAGTAAATAGCTCGACAAATTCCTGTCTCTCGGAATCGGACAGGATATTCCCCTGGCTGGCGCCAGAATGCGAAATAAATGCGACCTCTAAGGTACTGTCCATATCAACCTTTTAGGCTACGACACCCGGTAACACCAGCCGTGGGAGTCCTCGCGGCGTCCCCACTGAATGCCGGTGATGACATCGTGCAGGTGCTTGGTCATCGGACCGGTAGGAACCTCCAACTCAAAGTCTTTCCCGCCGAGTTTGCCAATCGGGGTCACGACCGCGGCCGTCCCGCAAGCCAGGAACTCGGCGACCTTACCGGCGCGAATATCATCCAACAGCTGGTGCAGGGCGATACGTTCCTCACTGACAGTAATGCCCTCGTCAGCCAGAACCTGAATAATCGCACCGCGGGTGCCGCCCTCCAAAATACACCCGTTGAGCTGCGGAGTTGCCACCTTGCTGTCACGGTACACCACAAAGACGTTCATGCCCCCCAGCTCGTCGATATAGGTGTTCGTTTCTCCGTCCAGGAAACACACCTGCGCGTAGCCCTTTTCTGCGGCAATCTCTTGAGGTTGCAGAGATGCCGCATAGTTACCGGAAGTCTTAGCTTCACCGGTACCGCCCGGTCCGGCACGATGGTAATCTTCCGATACATAAATCGACACCGGTGAAAAACCATTTTTAAAATAAGAGCCCGAAGGCGAACCGATATTGAGATAAGTCACCTCATGCGCCGGATGTACCCCCAGGAAAGACTCCGAGGCGTACATAAAGGGACGCAGGTACAGGGTGGCGCCGTCTTTGACGGGAACCCAGCGGGCGTCGGCGCGCACCAAATCCACACAAGACCCCACGAAGTCCTCAACCGGGATTTCCGGCAGCGCCATGCGGCGTGCGGATTGATTGAACCGGTTTGCGTTGAAAGCGGGACGGAACAGCCAAATCGTGCCATCAGCGCGGCGGTACGCCTTTAATCCCTCAAAAACCTCCTGACCGTAATGCAACACTGAGGTTCCCGGATACACGGGCAGTGGTCCATAAGGACGCAAGTCTTTTTCTTGCCAGCCGCCGTCCTTGGTCCACCGCGCGTGCGCCATATAATCACTAAAGGATTGACCGAAGGCAAGTTTTTCCATTACCTCTTGGTAGGTGGATTCAGTGGCCTTGTGGTCGTGTGGCTGGGCAGGGAAACGTCCCGCTAGTTCGTCAGCGTCAGGCAACGGTTTTTTAGCAAGTTCTTCGAGGTTACTCATGTCGTTCTTCTTTCTTTAGGTTATTGACAGGCAAAAGTCGGTTAGGGGACGTAATGTCCAGGATTTTCAGCGTTTACGGGGATTGGCAGTCACTAGACCTATAGATAGGCAGCTATGGCGTCGCCAATTTCGCTGGTAGTACGCGCTAGCGGAGTTCCTGTCGCAGAGGCTTCAGCACGATGAGCCATGTCCGCGTCAATAGCGCGTTGGATATGCGCTGCCAACTGGGGATAGTCCAGATGGTTCAGCATCAATACCAGGCTCGCAATAGTGGCGGTCGGGTCGGCTTTGCCTTGACCCGCGATGTCTGGGGCGGAACCGTGGACGGGTTCAAACATGGACGGGAAAGTTTTTTCCGGGTTGATGTTTCCCGATGCCGCCAAGCCAATACCGCCGGTGACTGCTCCCGCTTCGTCGGTCAAGATGTCACCGAACAGGTTGTCGGTCACAATCACGTCAAACCGGGATGGGTTCGTAACCAGGAAAATCGTGGCAGCATCGACGTGCAAATAATCGACTTTGACTTCTGGAAATTCCTTCCCGACTTCCTCCACGCAGCGGCGCCACAGGTGTCCGGCGTTAACCAGCACATTGTGCTTGTGGACGTAAGTCAGATGCTGGCGCCGGGACTGAGCCTGGGCAAAAGCGTAGCGCACGACACGTTCCACGCCGTGACGAGTGTTCACGGACACTTCGGTAGCAATCTCTTGTGGCGTGCCCTGACGCAACACCCCACCGTTGCCGCAGTACAGGCCTTCCGTGCCTTCGCGCACCACCACAAAATCAATGTTGCCTGGATTCGCCAACGGAGTCGGCACCCCCGGATAGTATTTGGAAGGGCGCAAATTCACATAGTGGTCAAAGTCGAAACGCAGCTTCAACAGCAGCCCGCGCTCTAACACCCCAGACTGTACGGAGGGATCACCGACTGCACCCAGCAAAATTGCGTCGTGCCCGCGCAAGGATTGTTCCGTGGCTTCATCCAAAACCACCCCATCGCGATGGTACCGTGCTGCCCCTAAATCGTAGAGGGTAGTTTTCAAGTCAACGCCTGCCCCGTCCAGGACCTTTTTGAGAACCTTCACGGCCTCGGGAACGACCTCGTGACCGATGCCATCCCCCGGAATCAGAGCCAAATCAATGCTCGTCATGATGTCATGCCAACTTTCTTTTTACTTCTAACTTTGTCAGTTTTTCCGGTCAGATTCGCAGTTTTTCGGGCAGCTTCGTGGTTTTTGACCGGAACTGGCTCAGCTTCGTCGGGATGAACCCCGCTCAGCTGAGCCGCCACTATAGCCACCATGATGAGGCTGCCACCCACCAGGAGCCGCCAGGTCAAGGCTTCGCCGCTAAACACCACCGAAAAGAGAGTGGCAAAAAGCGGTTCACACGCCATAATCAAAGCTGCCTCGGTAGAGGACATCCGCGCTTGTGCCCACGTTTGGACGAACAGAGTGCCCAGGGCACAAACCAGAGCCATATAAACCAAGTCAGCCCAGACGATAGCGTTGGGTGGCAAGGTAAGTTCCCCATCCGATAGCGCCGGAACCACGTTCACCACCGCGGGTCCTACCATCTGCATCGCCGCCAGTGCTCCTGCCGAGCGTCCCGGCGAAATCACACCGAGGGAGGCCACGTGAGCCGCAAAGAACACTGCTCCCAACAGGGTTATAAGCTCCCCCAGACCGAAGGACCATCCCCGCAAGGAAAGCGCCGCCAAACCGAGCGTAGCCAGCAACATCCAGAGCCAGGTAATCGGTTTGAAGTGTTCCCGGAACAGAATCATTGCCACAAAAGGTACCAGGACCACAGACATGGCAGTGATGAACCCTGAAGTCGCGGCGGTAGTCATGTTTAATCCCCACGTTTGTGACAGTTGCCCCAAACCGTGAAGAACCCCTGCCCCAAAGCCCAGCGCCAGAGTCTTCCAACCTGCCGTACGCAGTTCTCGAAACCACAGCAGACACGCCACTACAGACGCAAGCGCAAAGCGCACAGTCAGGAAGTCGGCTGCCGGAACCTCAGTCAACACATGATCCTTTACCATGAAAAAAGTTGACCCCCACGCAGCGCAAGCTAAAGCCAACGCAAAAATGGGGATTAATTTTTTCATCACGAGGTCCTTATCTGTGCTGGGCGATTAGCGGGCGGCGTGACCCTCCACATAATCGGTGTCTTTATTGGTATTCCAGGTAAACATCTGACGCAGCTGAGCACCAACTTTTTCAATCTGGTGACCTTCACCAGCGGCGCGCAGACGCTTAAAATCAGGAGCTCCGGCAGCTTGATCATCCATGAACCGCTTGGCGAAGCTGCCGTTTTGAATGTCTGCCAAGACGTCCTTCATGTGGGATTTAACATCAGGAGTAATGACGCGCGGACCGGAGACGTAATCGCCATACTCAGCCGTATCAGAGATAGACCAGCGCATCTTGGACAGACCGCCTTCGTTGATGAGGTCCACAATCAACTTCATCTCATGGCATACCTCGAAATAGGCGATTTCAGGCTGGTAACCGGACTCAACCAGAGTTTCAAAACCGTACTGGATGAGCTGGGAAATTCCGCCGCACAACACGTTTTGTTCGCCGAACAGGTCAGTTTCGGTTTCTTCGGTAAAGGTCGTCTTGATGACACCCGCACGGGTCCCTCCGATGCCTTTCGCGTAGGACTTCGTCAGCTCCCAAGCGTGACCGGAGGCGTCACGCTCCACGGCGATAACGTCGGGGACGCCCTGACCGGCAACGAAAGTACGGCGCACCACGTGACCCGGACCCTTGGGAGCCACCATGCATACGTCGTGACCGGGACCGGGCTGGATGTATCCGAAACGGATGTTGAACCCGTGAGCAAAGAACAGGGCAGCGTTTGGCTTCAAGTTCGGCTCAATTTCAGCTCGGTAGACAGCGCTTTGCACCTGATCCGGCAGCAAAATCATGACCACATCGGCGTCTTTCACCGCCTCTGCCACGGGCTTTACCGACAAGCCCTGTTCCTCAGCTTTCGCCCAGGACGAGGAACCTTCACGCAAGCCCACGACCACATCGACCCCGGAGTCACGCAGGTTCAGCGCGTGGGCATGCCCCTGCGAGCCGTAACCAATTACGGCTACCTTTTGAGACTGGATGAGCGACAGGTCAGCGTCGTCTTCGTAATAAATTTCTGCCATGATTATTCTCCTTAATAATTGTAGAGGTGTTTCATTGAAAAAGATATAGGGCTCAATCTGTGCAAATAATAAGCAAAATCCTGTTAATCTGCGCCTAAATTTGATCGGTGATAGATTTCGAGCCGCGCCCTATCGCGACATTGCCCGATTGGACGATTTCCCGAACTCCGTAAGGCTCCAATTCACGCAGCAGCGCCGCATGTTTCGCTGGGGAGCCAATAGATTCGATGACCAAGGTGCTTCGCGCCACGTCCACGACATGTGCCCGGAACAGTTCTACAATCTGGAGCACCGCGGTTCGATTCGTATCGTCAGCTGATACTTTAATCAGCACCAGTTCCCGCTCGACTGCCCGTTCGGGATCCAACTCCACGATTTTCAGCACGTTGACCAGCTTGTTCAGCTGTTTGGTGACCTGTTCCAGGGACACTTCGGACACATCAATCACGATGGTGATGCGCGAAATCTCCGGTTTCTCAGTTTCCCCCACCGCGAGGGATTGAATATTAAAGGCACGGCGGGCAAACAGTGCCGCCACGCGCGCCAAAACACCAGGCTTGTTTTCGACAAGCACCGACAGGGTATGCGTCATGTTCATGTTTAGTCCTCCCAGGTCACAGTCTTGTCAGGGGCATAAATGACTTTATCGTTGGTCTGCCCGGCGGGAACCATCGGGAATACCATAGCGTCGGGGCTGACCAGCACCTCAACCACGACCGGACGGTCGTTAATCTGGTGAGCCGTTTCCAGAGCTTTTCGCAAATCCTTCGGATTGGTTACTCGGATTCCCTCGGCTCCGTAGGCTTTCGCCAACAGCATGAAGTCGGGGATTCCCACCCGGTCAGCCTCGGCGAAGTTCCGGACCCCATCATGCAGATCAGTCTGAGAATAGCGCTGGTTATAGAACAAGGTCTGCCATTGACGCACCATCCCCAGCGAGGAATTATTAATCAGCATCACCTTTATCGGGATATTCAACTGTGTGCAGGTAGCCAGTTCCTGATTCGTCATCTGGAACGAGCCGTCCCCGTCGATGAGCCAGACTTCCCGATCCGGATTAGCGACTTTCGCGCCCATCGCGGCAGGAACCCCAAATCCCATCGTCCCCAGACCGCAGGATGAAATGTAGGTGCGCGGGTAACGGTAGGTCATGAACTGGGACGCCCACATCTGATGCTGTCCAACGCCGGTGACCACGATTGCGTCCTCGTCACTGACTTCGTCAAGCACCTTAATCGCCTTTTGGGGACTGACCAGTCCGTCCAAGGTATCGTCAAAGTAGACGGGATACTTGTCTTTGAGTTTAGTCAAGGACTTCATCCACGGAGTCAGGTCCGGTCTGCCGTACTGTTTGTAGGCTTGGGGCAAGGCTCGCAGCAGGGCTGCCATGACGTCTTTGAGGTTTCCCACGATGGGAACATCAGCGTGACGAATCTTTGAGATTTCCGCCGCATCAATATCAACGTGAATGACTTTGGCGTGCGGCGCAAAGCATTTCACATCCCCGGTAACCCGGTCATCAAACCGGGTACCCAGCGCAATCAACAGGTCAGCCTGTTGCATAGAGAGCACCGCGGACACGTGTCCGTGCATCCCCGGCATCCCCATATGCTGTGGGGAGTCATCCGGAAAAGCACCCCGCGCGGTCAGGGTGGTGACCACGGGCGCCCCCGTCGCATCCGCAAGTTCCCGCAGTTCCGGAGCGGCATTGGCGCCAATCACACCACCGCCGACATAAAGTACCGGACGATGCGCCACCGCGATTTCGGTCGCGGCTGCCACGATTTGCTGCTTGGAAGGTTTACCGGGCAGTTTATATCCGGGTAGTTCCATCGGCGGGGGCCAGGTGAAAGCCATTTTTTTGTTCTGGGCAGTCTTCGTGACATCCACCAGCACCGGTCCGGGACGACCGGAAGTTGCAATGAAAAAAGCCTCGGCGAGGCGCGAAGGAATGTCCTCGGGACGCGTGACCAGGAAACTGTGTTTGGTCAGGGGCATTGAGGCTCCCACAATGTCGGATTCCTGGAATGCGTCGGTACCGATTGATTCCGCTCCGACCTGACCAGTTATCGCCACCATCGGAACCGAGTCCATCATGGCGTCAGCCAGACCGGTCAGAAGGTTCGTGGCGGCAGGTCCCGAGGTCACCAAGCAGACCCCGGTTTTCCCGGTGGATTTCGCGTAGCCTTCCGCGGCGTGGGCTGCGCCCTGTTCGTGGCGGGCAAGTACGAAGTTTAGTTTCTGGGAGTCATACAGCGGATCAAAAGTGGAGAGAATCGCCCCACCGGGGAGTCCGAAAATATCGGTCACGCCCAGTTCCTCCAGGGTACGAATGATTGCTTTCGCACCGGTCATGACTTCCCCGCGAGCTGCGGGATCAACTTCATTGGGGGTCTCCTCCGGGCCATAGGCGCCCATGGATTTCTTTTCTGGTTCGCTCATGCCCTCAAATGTAACTCTGGGTCAAATGAGAGCGAAACTCGCAAGGGTAAAATCTCACTATGTGGATTTCCGACCGAATAGTGAGACGGATGAAGCCGGGGAAGATCCCGGTCCCCACCCCAAAAATATAGCTTCTATGTAGGTCCTAAAACCGGGGAAAACCAAATTATTTTCTCCAGCTGTGCCCTTAGTCCTGATTAATGGCGTCCACCAGATGGTTAAATCTTTTTGTGTCATTGAATCTAAATTTTCCCCGACGCGTGAAAGAGCAGACCGCAATGTTTCTGTCAAAGCACTTGGAACGACTGCGTGGCGAGCGCGACCACGCTTTTACCCCCAAGCCAAAATCGACCGACACCCCTATTGAAGTCAGTACGCAAAGTGTGGTGGAGTACGAAAAGATTCGTATCCAGCTCACAGAAGTGTCCCGCACAATTATGCGCTTAGGTCACATGCTGCAGTCCTGCGGAGCTTCTGCCTACCGCATTAAGATTTCGATGGCTCGCTTAGCTACCGCGTTGGGCGCCGATGAACACCATGTTCAAGTTACCTTTGGCGAAATCAGCTCCACCGTCTATCTGCGTCCCTTTTCCCGTACCGAAATCTCAGAGCAGAGGGACTTTGGAACCAACGCCGCGAAACTCGATCGGCTGCGGCTATTTATTCAAAACATCAAGCCGGATACCCCCGTCAGCGAAGCAAACCGGCTCATGGATCGCATTGAGTCCTACAAACCTGAATTCAATAAGATTGCTAATACATTGGCAGCAGGATTTGCCTGCGCCTGCTTCTGTTTCCTGAACCGCGGCGGGCTCATCGAGTGTATATTGGCAGGTTTAGCTGCGGGATTCGGGCAAAGCGTGCGCCGGATGATGATGGCAAAGAAAACGAACCATTTTGCAGTCTGGATGACTGCCGGTTTTGCCGCCTCAGTGGTTTATATTTGCTGCGCCGAGCTCCTGGAAACGTGCTTGAGGAGAGTCTATTCATCCGCGGTCCTGGCAACCATACCGCCTTGGGTTACTGCTGATCCTCTCGGATTCCGGGTGGGAGTGGTGTCTGCGGTTCTATTTTTAGTTCCCGGTTTCCCGCTCATTACCTCGATGCTCGATTTGGTGCGCATGGACCTTTCCGCCGGGATACCCCGCCTGGTATACACCTTGATGCTGATTATTTCCGCCGGCGTGAGCGTGTGGATCGTGTCCCTCACCTTCCATTGGGCAGTTGATCCCGCGGTGAACCCGCCTCTGGAGGGAAACTGGCTCTACTTGACTCGCACGGTCTGTTCATTTGTGGCCTCTGCCGGGTTCGCCATGCTGTTTAACTCGAACCGGCGCCTGTGCGTTTATGCCGGTCTGATATGCGCCCTGGTCAATCCGCTGCGTTTTTTCGTCGTGGAATCAGGGCTAAATTGGCAGTTTTCCGTAGGACTGGAGGCGCTGGCAATCGGGCTGCTGGCAGACTTTATCTCTCGCCTGTCAAACTTTAACTACTCACGAGTCTCGTTGTCCGTGCCGGCAGCGGTACTGATGGTTCCGGGGGTTCCCCTCTATTCAGCCTTGGTACACCTCAATGAGGGGAATTTTATGGGGGCTATTGCCTCCCTCACCGAGGTGTCTATAGTCATTTTGGCGATTGGTATCGGACTTTCCACAGCCCGGATGCTAACGGATCGAAACTGGCTGCAAGACAAGGAAATTGTTGATACCCACCCCGTCCTCCACGCCGACGCTGACGATTCTTTCAGTATGCGTTGATAGACTGACTTTGTTGGTTTTCCCGACCACAAAGTTGATTTATCACGATGTCTCTGGAGGGCATTTTGTTCGAATTTTTCGCAGCTCACCCCATTGTCCTTTTAGCTGCTTTATTGGGTATAGGCATGGCGTTTGGACACATCAAGGTCAAAGGTGTTTCCTTGGGCGCAGCAGCGGTACTGTTCCTCGCGATTGCCGTCTCGGCGTGGGCCAGTGCATCGGGCATAAAGCTCATGATTCCAAAAGAAATCGCGGTATTAGGGCTCTCACTGTTTGCGTTTTGTATTGGTTCAAACTCTGGTTCGAACTTTTTTGCAACCCTTCAGACTGCCTGGAAATCCATCCTCCTGCTGGTCGGTGTCTATGTGGGAGTCAGCGCTGTCGCGGTGGGTATCGGCACCCTTCTGGGAATGCCTGTCAGCCAAATTGTGGGTACCCTCTCGGGGGCACTGACTAACACTCCGATGCTCGAAGCAGGAGGGGAAACTTCTGGAGACAATGCCACCGCCACGGTCGGTTATTCTATTGCTTACCTGTACGGCGTCCTGGGAATGATTTTTTTTGCCTCGCTGGCACTGAAAAAAGGCAAAAATGACCGCGATGCGCCCAGCCCCGTCGTGTCCAAAACAATCCGAGTGGAAATCGACACCCAACCTCGCTTGGGAGAAATCTTCGAGCGTTTCGACGAAAAATTGGCTTTTTCACGTCTGCGCCGCGGTGAACAGGGACCCATCACCCGTCCCAACATGTCGGATACGCTCAACCCCGGTGACCTGATTACCATTGTGGGTGAAGCCTCAGCGGTCCACACCATCATTGAAGAATTGGGGCACTCGTCCTCCCATTCACTACAGACCGACCGCACCTACCTGGACTATCGACGCATTACCCTTTCCGATGCCACCAAAGCCGGCAAGACGATTGCAGAGCTAAACATGGGCGACCGCTTTGGTGCCACTGTCTCTCGCGTCCGTCGCGGCGATGTGGATATGGTAGCTTACCCGGATTTGACCTTGCAGTTAGGCGACCGGTTGCGCGTGGTAGCACCAAAATCTAATATCGCTACCATCACCAAATACTTGGGTGATTCCACCCGCGGACTCACTTCCCTTAACCCGGTGGCACTGGGAATTGGGATGACCCTGGGGTTCCTCATCGGCGAAATTCCCATCCCCAATCCCGGAGGCGGATATTTCAGCGTCGGGTATGCCGCTGGAACCATCATCATGGGACTGATTATGGGACGCATCGGACGTATCGGTCCCTTTGTCACCACCCTGCCCTACACGACGGGTCAAGTCTTGGGCGAAATCGGGCTGCTGCTGTTCCTAGCCCAAGCTGGCACAAACGCCGGAGGTTCCATCCAAACCGCGTTCACCGGTGGAGATTGGTGGAAGATTCTGCTTCTGGGCTTCATCATCACCAACATTTTTGGACTTGCCCTGTTTATCTTGATGCGTGTGGTAGCCAAGATGGGGGGCACGAAACTCTCCGGCTTCATGGGCGGCGCCCAAACCCAGCCGGCGGTGCTGGGATTCGCTAATGATCAAACTAACACCGACCCGCGGGTTTCCTTGGGCTATGCCATGGCTTATCCCGTCGCGATGATTACCAAGATTCTGTGCGGCACCTTCGTCGGGATGATTTAACGCGGCTCTTACTGATGGTAGCGGGAGACGAGCTTGCTGAGCTGGCTGGATGAGTCAGCGACCGCCTGACCGGCTTCCAGAGTCGTGCGGGCGCCCGCAGCGGACTTCTCAGCCTTAGCCGAAACCGTCTCAATCGTGCCCACGATGTCCTGAGTCGTCTGTGCGGCGCCACTAACGACACCAAACATCTCATTTGTCGTTGCCGTCTGTTCCTCTACCGCCGAAGCAATCGTCTGTTGGGAATCGTTGATTCGCGCGATGACCTCACTGATTTGCGCGATGGCCTCAGCTGCCTTCGTGGAATCCTCCTGGATAGAATTGACCCGCTCGGAAATATCTGCCGTCGCCACTGCGGTCTGCGCAGCCAAATCTTTTACCTCACCAGCAACAACCGCGAAGCCTTTACCGGCGTCTCCGGCTCGTGCTGCCTCAATCGTCGCGTTGAGCGCCAGCAGGTTCGTCTGTTCTGCAATCGAAGTAATCGAATTGGTAATCTCTCCGATAGACTGCGAAGACTCGCCCAGGGTATCGATAACTTTCGTCGCAGAACCGACCGACTCCACCGCTTCTTCTGAAATCCGCGAAGCCGATGTGGCAGACTCAGAAATCTGGCGGATAGCCGCCTGCATTTCTTCCATCGCCGTGCTCAAAGTATCCATATTGGTCGCCAGCAGCTGCGCCTGTTCAGCCGCGCCCGCTGCCTGAGAACGAGTGTCCTGAGCGGTTTGGTCTAGCTCAGCAGCCGTATCTGCCAGATTACCCGCATGTTCATGCAAGCCTTTGGACGTTCCGCTAACTTCCCCAATCAGCTCGTTGACCTGGTCATTTTGCCCATTGAAAGCCTTGGCCAAATCCCGAATCTCCGGCACTCCGGTATCGTCACGCAACCGGAAACTCAAATCATACTGGTCGTGATTCTGCAAAGCCTCAGTATGCCGTGACAGGGGCAGGCGAACAGTGCGCAACGCGGCGAGCAAGAACAGCAACACCGTCACTGCCAGAACAATGAATATCGCAATCAGAATATAGATGGTGACCTTTTGTAGGGAGGCCGCCCGCCCCATTTGCGTATCCGCGGCATTAGCAGAGCCGTTTTCGATTTGATTCAACCTGTTTAATGGCGACATTACAGACTTGTACGAATTGGAATAGATTTCCCCGAACACCATGTCTGTAGCAGTTTGCAGCTGTGTCTTGGGATCCATAGCCCGTTCCTCTGCAGAGAACTGGAAATTTTCCAAATCCGCAGGCAGCGTACTAAAGTCAGTGCCACGGCTCAGAGCTGCCAAAGCCATCGCGTGTATTTCAGTGTCTTGGGCAGCTTTTGCCGCTTCCAGAGACTGCTGCACCAGTTTGTTTTCATCTGCCGTACCGTCGTTATCGGCGATGAGATGGGCTCCGTACTCAGAATCACGATTCACATAAATCTGGTTGAAGTAATCCATCATGGCTTCTTCCAGACCGGAAACCACAAAGTCCCGCGCATTGTCAGCCAGGTTTGTCCGGGCATTCTTAATGTAGGTAATCCCGTTATTGCGCTGGTTCGATTCTTCTTGCGCCTGATTGACCTGACCGGTCGTGACAATGGTGCCGATTTGGGCGATGAGACCGAAAACTACCAACGCCATCACCACAATCATGGTGAATTTAATCATTGCTGAAAAACGCATTTTATTTCCTCCCTGACCTAGGCAATCGGCGGATTCAAGGTCGCATAGTTGAGTGCAATGAATTCCTCACCCCACGGCGCGAGGACTTCCTTGAGCATTCCCGTGTCCATCATTTTTTGCAGACCGGCCTGCACGGCTTTCGCCAATTTCGGGTTGTCTTTCGCGGTCGCCGGACCCTGCGGCGCCACCTGGAAAGCCTCACCTGCGGTGGCAAACTTTGGATTTCGCGACTCGGCATAAGCCATAATCGGGCTTTCCCCAATAATGGCGTCCAAAGTTCCCGCCGCGACCTGCTCTATCAACTTTTCCTGATCTTCGTCAGTAACAACCTGTATCGCCGGTTTTCCGGCTTTCACGCATGAATCACTGTTCGCCTGTAAAGTTTCAGCCTGTGTGGTGCCTGACTGGGCGGCAACTTTCAATCCGCAGGAATTGGCAGGATCAAAATTTTTAGGATTGCCCGCCTGGGTTCCATAGATGTACCCGGACTGAATGTAAGTAACCATATTGACCTGTGACATCCGCGCCTTCGTGGCGGTCATAGATGTCACACCGACATCATAGGTACCATCGTTAACCTTGGGAATAATCGCATCGAAGTCTTCATCACTAATTTTGAGTTCCGACACCCCCATCAGCTTTGACAAGGCTTTCATAACATCAACCTCGTAGCCGACAGGCTGTTTGTTACTATCCAGGAACTCCGCAGGGGAATAAGGAATATCCATCACTACCCGTAACGTCTCCCGGTTTGCCTGCGGAACCATCGCCACAATCTCAGGGTCAGGTTTAATGGAATCAAAATTATATGATTTAACGCCAGCTGCACTGGTCGAACCCGCACAGGATGCCAGCGTTCCTGCCAACAGAACAGCACCCGCTGCTGCCGAAATTTTTTTCAGCGAGGGCCACATTGCCTCTGCTCTCCTTCCCAGAGAGGAAACCACCTAAACTTTACTAGCCTATAGTATCCCAAAGTATGGAATATGAATTTGAATTCACGCAATTGGCGGGTTTAGCGTCGCATAGTGCAGTGCAATGGATTCTTCCCCCCACGTGGAAAGAACGTTATTTAACAACCCCGTATCAATCATCTTTTGCAGACCGGCCTGCACGGCTTTCGCCAGTTCTGGATTATCTTTCGCAATAGCCGGACCCTGGGGAGCCACGTGGAAAGCCTCGCCCACGGTGGCAAACTTTGGATTCCGCGACTCGGCATAAGCCATAATCGGACTCTCCCCAATAATGGCATCCAACGTTCCCGCCGCAACCTGCTGTATCAAATCTTCTTGATTATCACTTGAAACAATCTGTATAGCTGGTTTTCCAGCCTTTAAACATGATGCGCTTACATCTTGCAGTGCGTTTTCTTGGCTGGTTTCTGATTTAGCGGCTACCTTGAGTCCACAGGGATTCGCGGGATCGAAATTCTTAGGGTTTCCCCCCTGCGTGCCGTAAATAAATCCCGCCTGAATGTAGGAAATCATATTAACCTGAGCCATCCGGCTCTTCTTAATGGTGATGGATGCCATACCAAGGTCATAAGTTCCGTCATTAACTTTGGGAATAATCGCATCGAAGTCTTCATCACTAATTTTGAGTTCCGACACCCCCATCAGCCTTGACAAGGCTTTTAAGACATCTACCTCGTAACCCGTAGGCTGATTATTGTCGTCGAGAAACATAGCGGGGGAATAAGGAATATCCATCGCTACGCGTAACGTCTCCCGGTTTGCCTGCGGAACCATCGCCACAATCTCAGGGTCAGGTTTAATGGAATCAAAATTATATGATTTAACGCCAGCTGCACTGGTCGAACCCGCACAGGATGCCAGCGTTCCTGCCAACAGAACAGCACCCGCTGCTGCCGAAATTTTTTTCATTACAGACCTCATTATCTTTATTCTCCTCCCCAGGGGAAACAGTCTACGATGTTTACATTAACATGGTACCGCTGGGGTGGAAAGATAAGAATATTTTCAGGAATTTGTCCGGTCTAAAATCTCCAAGACATGCCCCAATACCGGTGTGAGGACCTCTATCGTGTCCCGCACCGCACCCGGAGAACCGGGGGCGCACACCACCAGTGCGGCTCCCGCCTGCCGCGTGGAAATCCCCACCACCGGACGAGACAGCATCCCCAGAGGCGCAGCCTGCCGATTACGTTCCAGTAGCGCGGCTTCGGCGCCGCTTAAACGTGCTACCACCAGGCTCTCCACAGCTTCAGGAGTGAGGTCACGCGGGCTAATCCCCGTCCCTCCCGTCGTAAAGACTAATCGCGCACCACTGTGGCACGCTGCCGCTACGGCCTGGTGCACAGAATCCACACCATCAGGAACCACCATCGGCCCGCTCACCACAAATCCCAGTTCAGACAACATTTCTACCGCCAACGGACCGGACCGATCCGAGTTCACACCCGCAGAAACGGAATCAGAAACCGTAATGACGTAAGCCGGTGTCTCCGGCGGTAACGATTGGGCAGCATGAGTCATGATTCTCGCTCCCAGGTCCCCGAACGACCGCCGGACTTATAAGTCACGAAGGCTTCCCGTAAAGTAATCTGGCGATCTACCCCTTTTAGCATGTCCACCAGCGCCAATGCTCCCACGGTTACCGCGGTCAGAGCCTCCATCTCAACTCCGGTACGTTCTACGCACTTCACCGTAGAACGCAGAATCACCTCGTTGCCTTCCGAGGTGATGTCTAGGGCAACATAGGTAATCCCCAAGGGGTGTGCCAGCGGGAGCAGCTCCGGGGTGCGTTTCACCGCCTGGATACCGGCGATGCGCGCCACCGCTAGGGCGTCTCCTTTCGGGACACGATTATCGCGTAAAGCCGCGGCTACCTGGGGCGACACGCTGACTATGGCTTGCGCACGCGCTTCGCGCAACGTTTCATTTTTCGCTGACACGTCCACCATCCGAGCCTCGCCGTGTTCGTTCAGGTGGTTCATGGGTAGGGTATTTTCCATCACAAGTCTCCCCGTAGACACCCCGGTTCGGGGTCTGTTTCCTCATCTGACCCTTTTAATATATGCAGGAAATTGTTTCCCTGACTAGAATTGTCACGTGGAATTTTTTGGGATAAGCGGTTCGGAGCTGCTGCTCATTTTAGTCGTAGGCGTCATCGTCATTGGTCCACGGAACGCGGCTCAGGCTCTGCTCTGGTTCAAAAAAGTCATCGAGTGGTTGCGGGAATGGTCCGCTCGGCTACGCGAAGAAGCAAATTTCACCAAGTCCGGCTTGAGCGTTGACTTAAGCAGCTTTGATCCACGAGAATACGACCCCCGCAAGATGATTAAAGACGCCGTCGCCGAAGAAATGCAGCTGTGGATGGAACAAGTCGCTGACATAGAAAAAGCCGCTAGCACCGAGAAAACCGTCACCACTGACCTTGTGACGAAAAAATCCACAGACACCCCCAAACCATCGATTGACTCTGCCCCCGGCGATTCCCCCACGGAGCCACCAGCTGCCCCCCGGCAAGAAAAGCCCGCGTAAACTGGTAAGCTGGTAATGATTTAGCCAGTTAAAAAGGAGAAACTTATGGTTCCGGCGCATGTGATGTTGTTCAGCGTAAGCCCCTTGGTGTGGATTACTGTCATCATTATTTTGGTCGTGGTTTTTGGTGCCTCGAAGCTGCCGGAGATTGCTCGCAACGTAGGCAAGTCTGCGAAAGTCCTGAAAGAAGAACTCAACGATTTGACCGAGGACACCAAATCTGACGGCAGAGTAATTGAGGGTCAGAATGACACCACTGCGGACAATTCCGCGAAAACTGACCCGACTTCTGGCAACGGTGCCGCTCAGTAATCCCGCGCGTGCCTGCTGAGAAATTACCTGACAAGAAACGTGATGCCCGCTCTGAAGGCGTCATGTCAGTCACCGCTCACCTCGCTGAGCTGCGCAGACGTCTGATTTGGTCATTTGTGGGCATCGCCCTGGCGACAATTGGGGGATGGTTTCTCTACGAATTCGCGCTGGCGCACATCACTGCCCCCATGAAAGACGTCGCTGGCGCGAACCTAAACTTTCAAACTATCGGCGCGGCGTTTGACCTGAAAATCCGCGTGTCCCTGTGGTTGGGGGTGCTGCTGGCTTCACCGTGGTGGATTTTTCAGCTAGTGGCTTTCATCTGGCCCGGTCTGCGACGCCGAGAACGCCTGTGGATGTTGATATTCGGTGTCGCTGGTGTCATCTTGTTCGCTGCCGGAGCAGTTTTCGGCGATTGGACCGCACCGCGAGCCGTGTCGATTCTGTCCTCGTTCACTCCCCCGGATTCGGCGATGCTGCTACAGGCAGATTCCTATATCAAGTTCTATATTCGCCTGGTTTTAGCGTTCGGGATTTCTTTCCTGATTCCCGAGATTTTGGTCATGCTGAACTTCCTGGGGGTGCTCAAAGCCCGCACCATGTTAAAGGGCTGGCGTTGGGCAACCATGGTGGCGTTTATTTTTTCGGCTATCGCCAACCCACTGCCAACTCCGTGGCCCGTCATTTTGCAGGCCTGCGCCCTGCTGGCACTGTATTTCCTGGCGGTTGGAATCGCGGCGCTCCACGATTGGCTCCGTTCCCGGAACGCTACCTAAGTCCCACGGTTCCACGCCTCTCCGAGGTTAAATTTCGATGACTTTCACAATCGACCACGGCGCCACAGACTCAACATCCCGGTCAATCAGCATCAAGGCGTTCGCTTTATGCAGCGAAGCCACCAAGTGAGACTTCGACCCCAAGCGGTGAGTACGCTGCACCGTGGGGGTTTCCCCCGGCTGTCCCGGCGTCAAACGGACGGGCACCACCTGGACTTTCCCACGTGGCGAAGTCCACTCCTCCACTACGGTCGCTTCCCGGCAGACATGCGCCTGGTCAGGATCCCGACCACTGAGTTTCGCCAGAACTGGCAGCACAAACAGATGCCAGGAAACAAAAACCGAAACCGGGTTTCCCGGCAGGGTCAACACCGGGACGCGGCGCCCCCCACTTACCTCGACGAAGCCGTAACCTTGAGGTTTGCCCGGTTGTAAAGCAACTCGTGCAAAATGGAATCCCCATTCACTGACGCCCTGTTTCACCACTTCATACGCGCCGGCAGAAACCCCTCCCGAAGTCACGACCAAGTCGCTCGTCTCTGCAACCTGGCGCAAGGTTTCTCTAAACTGTGCCACATCATCCCCGCATTGTCCTGCAAAGCTCACCTCCGCCTGGGCCACACGTGCCAAGGCTGCTGCCAGAGACGAGTTAGAATCCGGAATCATCGACCCTTCCAGCGATGCCCCCGCCCCTGCCAGTTCAGAACCGGTGGCAATAATTCCCACCCGCACTCGTGGGAACACCGTAACTTTGGCATAGCCTCCCGAGATAGCCGAAGCAATCGCCCCCGGACTCATGACCTCGCCAGCAGCCAGGACTTCGCTGCCCACCGGCAGGTCCTCACCTGCCCGACGCACGTTCGCCCCAGCTCGCGGAACACGATGAATAGTGACCTGTTCCGGTAGCGGAACCGGACCGGGCTTTTGATCCGTGTCCTCCACTTTCACCACCGTGTCCGCCCCCGCAGGCATTTTTGCGCCGGTCATAATCCGCCACGCCTGACCCGGCTGGCAATCCGCGCTCGGATCTGTGCCCGCCGGAATATCGCCCGCCACCGGCAATGTTACAGAACCGTCAACCGGCAGCCCCGCACTGTTGAAAGCGAAGCCGTCCATCGCCGAGTTCGTAAAGGGCGGAACCGACAGCCGGGAGATGACGGGTTCTGCCAAAGTCAGCCCCAAAGAGTCGCCCACGGGAAGCTCCCGCGGGGCTAGGGGAACGATTTCAGCCAGGAGACTCGCCAAAAAGTCTTGGTAATCAAGCAATTTTTCGGTGTTACTCATGATTTCTCTCCTTTACGGTCACCAGTCTCACCGGACAGGGTTTCGGAATAGTTTGGGTTCGGGAATTGGGCAGCAGCGCGAGTCGAATAATCCACCACGTTCCATTTGCCCCTGCGGGCATCCCCAATAACCAGGCGTCCGATGAGGGGCTCCCCCCAACCGGCAACCATTTTGAGGACTTCGGTAGCCATCAGCGACCCGGCTTGCCCGCAGACCGGGCCGAGAATACCCACTGTAGCCGAGTCTGGAGTACTCGCGGGCGGGGGCTGAGTCGGATACAACGTGCGCAAACACGTCCCGACCGCTGGGGAAAACACACTGACCTCGAAGTTTGTTCCGACTGCGGAGCCCCACACTAGGGGGCGGGATAACTTCGCGCAAGTGTCAGAAATCAGGTATTTCGAAGCAAACGTATCGGTGGCATCCACCACCAGGTCATATCGAGAGATAATCGCGGCGGCGTTCTGTGCATCCAACGAAGGCTCCGCACTGACATTCACTTCGGGATTCAACGCGCGGACGGTGGCAGCGGCAGAAGCCGTTTTTAGCTCGCCTTGGCGGTTAAACGGGTGAATGACTTGGCGCCCCAAGTTGCTCAAGCTCACCGTGTCACCGTCAGCAATCCCCAGGGCTCCCCCCGCTGCAGACAGGCCGACCCCGGCAGCAGCGAGGTAAGCAATGATGGGTGAACCCAGCCCGCCAGCGCCAACCACCAGGACTTTTGCACTCATAACACGATCCTGACCGGACGCCCCAAACCCCGGAATCGCACAGTGGGCAGCGTAGCGGCTCTGGGGCTGAAAGTCCGTATCGACGTTCGACCACACCGCATCACCCTCGGAAAAAACCTGTTTCTTCCAAACAGGAACCCGGTCTTTAACGGCATCAATCAGCCAAGACACCGTAGAAAAAGCAGCCCGTCGGTGCGCGGCAGAAACCCCCGCCAAAACAGCTACTTCACCAATCGACAGGTGCCCCACGCGATGCAGCACCGCCACCTCCTGGACACCAGGAACCGCGCTGGCCTCACTGGCGATCTGTTGCAATTCGCCGGCAGCATCCGGGTGAGCGCTATAGGTAATCGCCTCCACCCCGCGCCCCTGGTCATGGTTGCGCACCCGACCGATGAACACGAGCTGGCAGCCTGCGGTAGGCGCGGTGAAGTTCGCCTCGAACCGCGCTGGATCTAAAGGCTTATTGGTCAAGTCCGCTTGCAGTATGGTCGCCAAAGAGTCTCCTATGAATTGATTTTTGCGTTAGTTGGATGTGCGGTTCAGGGGCACTCCCTTTTTAAGGAACGCTCGCTGCGAATGCAAACCATTGCATTCGCACACCGCGAGCGACTCCAACGGCTAGCTCACGAGCGCTCCGCGCTCTGCTTTATATTTTATTAAGGAACGCTCGCTGCGAATGCAAACCATTGCATTCGCACACCGCGAGCGACTCCAACGGCTAGCTCACGAGCGCTCCGCGCTCTGCTAGCCGCCAGCAAACGGCGGTAAAACATCGATGGTGAGGTCGGTGAGATCATCGAGGTCCGCGAGGCGCTTCTGTCCCGATTCGCGCAGCCCCCCCACCAGGTATGACGAAATGGAAAGCACCCGATTCAAGTCACTGCCGCATCCGCCAGCCTGAGCCGCTGTCTCCGCCACACTCAAATCCCGCGCTACCTGTACCGTCGCCACATCAGTACCCGCCGCTTCCGCCGCGGCCGCGAAAAACCGCACTTGCACCCCAACCGTGTCACCGTCATTTTCCCGCATCTTTACCCCCCAATCTGAGCCATCGGAATCGTGGGAGAGTGAAAATCCTGCTGTCCCAAGCCGTGTCCGGAAGGTTTTTCCCAGGTCACCCCAGCCCACGCTTGAGCCAGTTCATCATCGCTAGCCCCGCTGCGCAGCAGCATCCCCAGGTCACAGCTCAAGTCAGAGAACAAACAGGGACGCACTACCCCGGTCGGGGAAAGTCGGGTTCGATTACAGTTTGCACAGAAAGGCGCCGAAACTGAGGAAATTATCCCCATCGTCCCCAAACGTTGGGTGCGGGCGGAGTTAAACACGACAAAACGAGTCGCCGGGGCGTGAATATCAACGTTGTCTCGCACCGGCTCCAGGTGAAACTCACGTTCCAAAGTCGGACGCAGTTGAGAAAAATCCAGCTGTTGCGTGGAGTCGACCCGAACCGCGTGTGGACCAAATGGCATGTATTCAATGGCGCGCCACTCGATACCCCGCTCCAAACAAAATCGCAGCAACTCCGGAGCTTCCCGCAGACTGACGCGGTCCAACATCACCGTGTTCATTTTCACCGTCTGAAAGCCGGCGGACAGGGCAGCATCTATCCCTGCCAGAGCCTTCGCGAGCTCATCGCGCCCGGCAATTTGGGCAAACCGGTTCGGGTCGAGCGTATCCAGAGAAATATTAATGCGCCGGATTCCTGTCGCCCGTAATGCCGCGGCCAGCGGCGCCAAGCTACGTGCATTCGTGGTCAGTGCCAACTGGGGATCCAGACCTGCTGAGACGAAAGACTCACGAACGCCAGCTGCAATCTCTAACAAATCCGGTCGCAACAGGGGCTCCCCACCGGTCAGACGAACCTGAGTAATCCCCAAACGGTGTATTGCTATACCCGCTAAACGCAAAATTTCCGAGGCGTCCAGCAGCTCCCGGCGTGGCACCCATTTCACACCCCCGCGCGGCAGGCAATACGAACAGCGCAAGTCGCAGCGATCAGTCACCGACAAGCGCAAGTCACGCGCCGTCCGTCCCCAGCTGTCTCGCAGTGGCACAGTCCGAGCAGAGGTCAGCGGAGCCACCTGGCTCACACGATTGACTCGCGTTAGCGTCTCCGTCAAACCTGCCTACTTCCTCAGCGATGGGTGTATCAGGTCATTCTATCGCGTCGCCATGATTATTCCAGTTCACTAGGCATTTTCGGTTCGTCCTCGCTCCCTGTTGCTTTTACCATTATGCTGAAAGGTGCGAGCCAAACGGCTCGGCATATTTTTAACCACATGAGTCGAGGAGCAGACATGGCAACAGAAAATCGCAAGGACGACCCAGAAAAAATGGCAAAAATGGCAGCGTGGCTACAAGCCGCCAGCCGAGAGCTCCAGCTGCCCGGAGAGACTATTGCCCCCGTCCAGGAGGAACTGCTGAATCTCATCAGCGAAGTCGCACATGGACCGTCTCGTCCGGGGGCTCCCCTGACGGCTTTCCTGGTCGGATATGCCGCGGGTGGAGATATAGAGAAAGCGGCTGTGAATGTAGCCAAACTTCGCGACCTGGTCGCCCAGTACCCCGCGGATTGAAACTACACAGACACTGTCAGCCACAAGGCGGTTTCCGCAAATTCTGGTCAAACCTCGGAAAATATCCGCAGAATTTAAGATAAGGTGGCAAGTATGTCTCAGTTACGGATTAAGGATGCCGCGAATTTACTGGGTGTCAGCGATGATACGCTGCGACGCTGGATAGACGCCGGTCATCTCAGTGCCGGAACCGATAGCGCGGGACGCAAGGTTGTAGACGGGGCTGAACTGGCGATACTAGCCCAGGATAAAGCCAAAGATTTCGGTGACACGGATTCCACGGGTTCCATCTCTGCCCGCAACCATTTCCGCGGTCTGGTCACCAAAGTTGTTTCGGACAAAGTCATGAGTCAGGTGGAACTGCAGTGCGGTCCCTTCCGCGTGGTGTCCCTCATTTCTACCGAGTCGGTGAAAGAACTCGGACTGGTGCCCGGCGCGGTCGCCACCGCCCGAGTCAAAGCCACGAATGTCGTAATTGATGCATCTTAGGGAAAACCTAACGACACCCTAGGCTCACCACGATGAAACTGCCGGAACCGGAGAATCGCCGAACCGGCTATTGCGAAAGGAAAAATGTTGAAAAAATTCGCACGTCTCGGAGCAGGCTTGGCAATCCTCACCCTGGCTGCAACCGGTCTCACGGCTTGCGGTTCGGACAACTCGAAACCTGCAGACTCCGAACCGAGTAAAACCGCCGACGCCAAGATGATTCAGGTGTTTGCTGCGGCTTCTCTCAAGGCCAGTTTTTCTGAGCTGGGGGAAGCCTTCGAAAAGGAAAACCCCGACATTACCGTAAAGTTCAACTTCGACGGCTCCTCCTCTCTGTTCGATCAGATGCAAGGTGGCGCCAAAGCGGACGTGTTCGCCTCCGCTGACGAAAAGAACATGAAGAAAGCCACCGACGCGGGTCTGAACGCCGGCGAGCCCAGCATTTTTGTGAACAATACCCTGACTCTGGCAGTCCCGAAAGGAAACCCAGCCGGGGTCACCGGTCTGAATGACTCTCTCAACGGCAAGAAGCTGGTAATTTGCGCTGACGGGGTTCCCTGTGGCAATGCTTACCGTGAACTGGCGCAAAAGGTCGGTTTCACCGGTCAAGCCGTGTCCGAAGAGACTTCGGTCAAGGACGTGATGGGTAAGGTCGTCAGCGGAGAAGCCGACGCGGGCGTGGTGTACCAGACCGACGCTTTGGCAGAAAAGGACTCGGTGAACACTATCGAGATTCCTGGCTCTGACACCGTGGTCAATGCTTACCCGATTATGGTCACCAAGATGGCTGCAGAAAATGGCAACGACGCTGCAGCGAAAGCGTTCGTGGACTTTGTGTTGTCTGATGCAGCGCAAAAGGTCTTTGCCAAGTACGGGTTCATGAGCCCCGCTAAGTAAGGTTTCGCGTTGAACGCTAATAACCACGGTTTTCCCCGCTGGCTGTATTTGCCAGCGGGGATAGCCTTACTGTTGGTCGTTTTGCCAATTTTGGGGCTCATGGTGCGGGTGCCGTGGATCCGTCTGGCAGAAATCCTGACCCGCGACGAGTCCCGTGATGCTCTGCTGTTGAGTCTGCGCACCTGCCTGGTGTCGCTGGTTCTGGTGCTGATTCTCGGCACGCCCCTGGCGTTGTTGATTTCGCGCACCGAGGGTTTTTGGGCGTATGTGTGGCGCACTTTTGCAGTCCTACCCATGGTGTTGCCACCGGTCGTAGCTGGTTTAGCGCTCTTGGTGACACTGGGACGGCGCGGTGTAGTAGGTCAATATCTGTCTCTAGCTGGTATTGAGATTGGGTTCACCACCATCGCCGTGGTGCTGGGACAAACATTCGTGGCAATGCCTTACTATGTGGTGTCCTTAGAGTCCGCGCTGCGCACTTTTGATTCCGGTTATGAGCGAATTGCGGCGACTTTGGGGGCGTCTCCGACTTATGTCTTGCGCCGCGTTACGTTGCCCTTGCTGACCCCTGCCATAGTCGGGGGCGCCACCATGGCTTTTGCCCGCGCCTTGGGCGAGTTCGGGGCGACCCTGACTTTCGCGGGCTCTCTGCAGGGGGTGACCCGCACCCTCCCCCAGGCAATCTATTTGTTGCGCGAGGACGACTCTGACCTGGCTTTAACGCTGTCTGTAGTGCTGGTACTGCTGGCTGCTACCATGATGGGATTGTCTGCCATTTTTACCACTCGCCGCACCAAACAGCTCACCATGCAACTGGAAAATGGTGATGACCAGTGATTTCTAGTTCTGAGACCGCAGCAAACTCTGCGAAGCACCCCGCTGCCCCCATGGCCGGAGGAGAAGTCCTGGTGAACGCGGGCATCACGGAACGCAA
Organism: Mobiluncus holmesii ATCC 35242; assembly: GCF_000185445.1. Lineage (NCBI taxonomy): Bacteria > Bacillati > Actinomycetota > Actinomycetes > Actinomycetales > Actinomycetaceae > Mobiluncus > Mobiluncus holmesii. The sequence continues at coordinate 1,060,357 of NZ_GL622346.1, forward strand.
TGTCACCGTACAGTGTGCTTTTCCGGCGGGGCTGATTACCGCCATCGTCGGACCGAACGGAGCCGGCAAGTCCACTATTTTAGGGATGATTTCCGGGCTGCTGACTCCCGATTCGGGCGAGGTTCGCAGCGGAGAAACGGTATTTGCTGATGCCACCCAATCTCTGCCGCCCCATCAGCGTCCCGTCGCGATGCTTACCCAAAAGCCTCTGTTGTTTCCTCACCTGAGCGTGCTGGAAAACGTGGCGTTTGGTCCCCGCGCCCGGCATCTGTCACGTTCTGAATCACGGCGTATCGCGCGCCAAGAGTTAGCGGCGGTAGGCGCTTTGGAACTGGCGGATCGTCCTGCCACGGCTCTGTCCGGAGGGCAGTCGCAGCGCGTGGCTTTGGCTCGTGCTCTGGCGACGCACCCGCAAGTCGTGCTGTTGGACGAACCATTTTCCGCCCTTGACGTTGAAACTTCTGCGAAAATGCGGGAAGTTTTGTCAAAGCGGCTGCGTCAAGAGCCGCGACCCACGGTGATTTTTGTGACCCACGATCCCCTCGATGTATGGATGCTGGCTGATCACGTAGTCGCCATTGAAAACGGGCATTTGATTGGGGAAGGCACCGTGGTAGAAATGCTGGGTCAGCCTGCCACGAAGTTCTTGGAAAATCTGTCCGGAATGAACCTGTTGGCTGGGGTCATTGAGGAATCCGACGAGGTCGCCACCGTTAATGCCAATGGGGTGGAACTGATCGGACTGTGGCAAGGAAACAGTCATCCGGGTCCCCAAACCCCAGCTCTCACCGCTTTTGCCCCGCAATCTGTGGCTCTGTTCGACACACCCGTTTCTGGCTCTCCGCGCAATACCTGGCAGGCGCGCGTCACGGACATCACGCCGCGATGTGCGGTGCAGTGGATCAGTTTGAATCTAGCAGGGGGGCAAAGCATTCAAGCCGTGTTGACCCCACAGGCAGTCAATGCTCTGCATCTGGCTCCCGGTTCACCCATTTATGCTGAGGTCAAAGCCACGCAAATTACGGTGTATCCGCGTTAAATTTTTGAGAAGCGGAAATATAAGGTGAAAATAGCGCGGTAGCTGTCATTATTGGCAGCTACCGCCCAAATCCCACCTTATAATCCCCAATCTCAGTTTGATATCTATGGAATTGGCTCCCGGGGGCACTCTTTCAGCACCCCCATCATGGCCTGTTTCTCTGCCGGGGTCACCCACAGTCCGTATTTCGCTTTCACCGCAATCTGACGCGCCACGTAAGCACAGCGGTAATCTCGCGCAGGTGGCAGCCATGCAGCCGCATCTTGAGATTGTTTATCCTGGTTTACCTGACCTTTTACTGCTTCCAAGTTCAGCGGGTCGTTGGCAATAGCCTCCCGTTCCTGCTGGCTGAGCTGCTGTCCGCCGGTACGCCACACGTTACCCAACGCCACCACGTGGTCAATCTGGACCGCGTCGGAGGTTTCCTGTGACCGCCTAAAATCAATAGTTTCCCCGGTGTACTTGTCGTGCAGGACGCCACTTTGCACCACGCAGTGCGCGGGGGTGGTGGGCGTAGCCGCCCGGTATTGCACATTCTCTAGGTCGCGAGCCAGCACCTCGTTGCGGGTATTACAATCGTTGCCGTCGAGGTCCAGCCACCCCTTGCCGAACAGTCGCTCGCGGTCAAAATCGTGGAAAGGATCTTTGTCACGTACTTCCAGTTTGTCCAACACGTCCCTGGCGAGGGTTCCCGTTGTTTTCCCGGCGGCGTCACGAGTTCGTTCTCCGGCGTTCCCGGATTGGCTGGTGGAATGGGTCCGGTCACCGCCGAGGAGCCCGAAGAACCAGCCGTCATCCCCGACAAACTGGGTACCCAAACCGGTCACTGCCACCACGGCGAACGCTACCAGAGCCAGGCTGCGTCCGCGCTGGTTACGGTTCGAGCTCTTGCCGAACCACCCGTCCCACGGTGCGACCTGCGGAGTTTCCGGTTCCAGACCGGGATTTTCCTCCGGGGTGAAGCCCTGACCGATTTTGTCCAATTTGCTCATGTTTCCAGCCTAACGAAGTAATCTTGTCCGGTCACATCTGCCACCAGCGCCACCCCACGAGCATTCTCCCCACAGTCGGCGAAATCGATGACCGCGTCTCGTGACGGCGCCATCACGGCGCGGGGAACGAAAACACCATCGGAAAAACCGGCAAAATTCGGGTCAATAGCTGCCCAATCCACCAGCTCTATCCAATCCAGTTGGTCGGAATTTCCGGTTGTTTCGACCTTAGCTGGGGGCTCTGTTACCGTGGTGGCGTCCAATTTTGCGACGCTGGTGGCAACTTCTCGCCCCAGCAATTCCAAGTTCTCTACGATTCGGTGCGCATTCCAGGACGCAGTTTCCCGCCAAACTCCAAAGCCAACCCCGGTTTGCACCAGGCGCCGCCGCGCCAAATGCACCCCCAAACTATTGCGTTCTATCCCCAGGAAACGTCGTCCCAGCTGAGCTGCTGCCACCAGGGTGGAACCGGAGCCGGCAAAGCAATCCATCACCAGTCCCCCCGGCGGACACGCCGCGTCAATAGCGCGTTGCATGACTTCCAGCGGTTTTTGAGTTGGATACCCTACCCAGGTATCAGAATGATTTGGCGGCCGGGGAATCTGCCAAACATCGGGTGCAACCATGCCCTGCGGATTAAACAGCTTGCGACGCTTGGGAGAAATGGCAGCGTTATACGCTACACGTACCGCATCGGGGTCAAAATAGTAGCGGCGCCGGTCGCGGGCATAAAACAGGATAGTGTCGTGTTTGTGACCGAAAGCCCGCCGCGACCCCCCGCCCGAAGCGTAAGCCCACACAATCTCATTAATGAGGTTGCTCCCCCCGAATACCTCATCCATGACCAAGCGCAGCGCAGCGGAGGAATGCCAATCGCAGTGGAGAAATATCGTCCCCGTTGGCGACATGAATTGGCGTAGCAATGTCAGTCTCTCGTAAAGATTTTGTATGTAATCTGCGGTTTGCCAACGGTCGCCGTATTGTTTCACGGTGATGGTGCGTTTCGAGTCACCTCGATGATGGGTCCGAATTCGTTGCACATAATCTGTCCCGGAGTTAAACGGTGGATCAATATAGATACAGTCAACGCTGCCCTCATATTGGGGCAGCAATCCACTCATGACCTGCAGGTTTTCCCCGACATAAATGCGATTTTCGTTCCCTGATACCGCCGTTTCAATCCCTAACATTTCCCGATACCGTTCGGCAGGGACGTAAGGTCGAGGTGTCACCAGTTCCACTTCGTGTTTTCCGCGCCATGTCAAAGCCAGTTCCGGGGATTTTTCCTGCACCATTCCATCCTACTGTGGGCAGGTCAGCCGGTAATAACCAGCCGAAATCGGGTGTCTCGGCGCTTTCACCTCCAGTGAAATTTCACGCCCGGACCTGGAGCAGTCGGCTAAAATGGAAGCTGCAGCCATACAGGAGGAGGCGAATCATGAGTGGGGATAGCGGGAATCTTTTCGATAATCCTTTCGAGTCTCCTTTCGACAGCGTGCCTTTTTCGGTTAATCGGCTGCCCAACCTGACCCGCGACCGGGTTAAAAAAGTCTTGGAAAGTCATAAGTGGAGCTACCAGGTCAATCATGACGGGGATGTGGGCGGAGCCTGGCAAAACGGTATCTATTATTTTCAAGTCACCGGCGAAAAAGACACCATCCTCTGTGTACGCGGCACTTGGCGCGGGGAACCGGAGCTGGACGACTTCATCCTGATTAACTCGATTTGTAACCGCTGGAACACCGAGTATTACTGGCCGAAAGCCTACGCACGGGTCACCGAAGACCGCGAAGTCTATGTGCATACGGAACTGCCAATCAGCTGGCGCAACGGCCTGACAGATGCGCAGCTGGACGAACAGGTTCGCTGTGCACTGGAGTCCAGCGAGGATTTCTTTGAACAGCTGGAACAGCAGCTACCCAACGCAATGCCTCAACCGGACGAAGATTCCGAATAAACGTTAGCTGGGCAACATCCACCATAGGGCGCGACCTTTCGCCCGGTAACGTTCCAAGAAACGTTCCGTCCGTACCGCCCAGTATGGTCCCAAGCCGTGACGCACTCGCAATACCTGTCGCGCCGCGTCACTGCTTTTCTTTGGGTAGGTCAGCTCGGCATAAAAGCCTCGCGAGGAAATCAACCCGTAATCCCAACATAAGCTCAACACCGTCTCGATTTCTTCCAGAGTTTCGGGCAAAACTTTGTTTTTTTGACCTGTCAGTTCTTCGATAATCAAGTCCGAAACCTGTCGGCTCATTAAATGCGCCATATCGCGGGTTTGCATGGGGACAGGTGTCGGGGCAGAATCTTTACCTTCCACAAGTTCGCGCGTGTCCATCGCAATAGCCGAACCAATTCCGAAAATATTGCGATGAGTAGGATTGCGGAAAGTCCGCGGCAGCAGAGTCACCACCTGGCCGGAACCGTTCTGCTGGGTTTTGGCATCCACCCGCAGCCGCCCCCAGCCATCGTACAAGTCACCACGCAAATCCGCTCCGTTGGCGTCATACACTGACAGGGGGGTGAGCACCCGCGCTGCCTCCACCGCCACCAAATCGCATTCCATTTCTCCGGGCTGACCCTCGCCATGCACCGGAACGAAACGCACCCTCCGCCCATTTATCGATGCTAGGCGCATATCTTGGTGCAGAATCAGGCGGTGAGACTCAATGAGATGCACCAGCGCGGTCTGCATGTCTTCTTCCATCTTCGGTTCATCGGTGTGACCGTACATCCAAGGTCGCCCAGCATCGAAAAAGTGCAGTTCCACCCGCGAACGCAGAAAAGCGGCTCGCAGCACCTCGTCCACGCACAGAGCATATTCCAGCGCCCCGTAAAACCCACCCATACCGCGGGCGGAACGACCGATAGCAATCACTTTCGGCTTGTCGTCCACCGGGGAATCCTGCAGTTCAAACAGCAAGCGGCGAAGCTCCGCTTCCCCCGCGATGGCGCTATCCAGACGATCCAGGACACAGGTCGGCACCGTGGTGGCTTCTGCAGGAATGCCTGCCACCCGATCAATGTCATGCCCGGTGGCAATGACCAGGTAATCGTAGGGCACGCGCGCGACCTGCCCCTCGAGGTGCGAGCCGGTAAAAGTCATCTGGACTTGAGGACGCGGGTCGTCCCGGTAGCCCTTGGGGTAGACCGCGGTAGCCATGCCTTGATGGAAGATGATACCTTTGCGCCGATAAAGCGGACCGAGCTGGACAGTTTGACGCTGCGCCAACTGCAAGCCGGAAGCAATCTGCGCCATGACATCGGGATTCGTCCAGGTTGAACTCGGACTGATAACGATGACGTCATGATCGTCTTTCAGGCGGTGTTTTAAGCCGAGGGCTGTCGAATGACCTGCCATTCCTGCGCCTATGACAACTATCCGCGCCATCTTAATATCCTTTTCTTTTCAGGAGTTCCGCCGAAAACGTTGCCCCGCAACGTTTTTTCATCGGCTCCACCCCACCACGCGCCGACACACACTCGCTACGCTCGCTGTCGGCACGCCAACCCGCGCCTATAACTACAATCCGCGCCATGGTTCACTTAGCCGGTTTTTCCAGTCGAACTTTGATAGTGCTGGTAGCTTGTTCCACAGGTTTGATTTTAAGCTGGTCGATATTCACGTGCGCGGGCAGGCTTAGGGTCCATTCAATAGCCTGGGCAATGTCCGCCCCCACCAGCGGATAATCCACTCCGCCGTACACCCCTGCAGCTTGTTCCCGGTCCTCCAGACGAGAGAGGGAAAATTCCGGGGTTTGTACCAACCCCGGCATAATCTCGATAATGCGAATCGGTTTCCCCACCAGCTCTAGGCGCAGCGTCTCGGGCAGCATCGCCTCGGCGTGTTTGGCGGCAGTATAGCCCGCCCCTCCCGGATATGTCTCGTGACCGGCAGTTGAAGTGACGAACACTAAATCCCCGCCCCCGTGAGCCAGCATGTGTGGCAGGAAAGCCTGCGTAACCTGCAGGGAAGACAAAACATTGATGCTGTACATGGTTTTCCACCGCTCCAGCTTTGCCTCCATCACGGTGTCAGTGCCCCTGGCTCCCCCGGCATTATTGACCACCGCGTCCACGACCTGTCCCTCTGCCGTAGCCCACGCAAACAGCGCCTGCACATGCTCAGGGACAGTTAGGTCGGCAGCAAAAGCCGCGCAACCCGTCTCATGAGACAGCGCTGCCAGCCTTTCGGCGCGCCGCGAGGTTGACAGGACGTCCCACCCAGAGGCGCACAGCCGCTTCACGGTTTCCCACCCGATTCCGGTAGAAGCCCCGGTCACCAGCACTCGTCCCGGCTGACGAGCCGGGCGGGTCTCGGGGAATGCGATTCCAAAACTTTGAGGGTCAAGAGTCTGTGCGGACGGCTTTACCGGTCCGGGTGTGAAGCTCATTTTCGCTCACCTTTCCAGAATTTTTGGCTACGGGGGCACGCTATAGACTTAGCCTATAAGAAAACGACACCAGCGGTTCCTTTCCAACGCGGGGAATAAACCGCGGACACCAGGAAAAGAGGCAAGATGAAACTCGGTTTTATTGGCATGGGTGCCATGGGCTCTGCAATTGCGGCGGGAGCCCTGCGGCGCGGCTTCGTCAAAGCCTGCGACCTGAGTTTTTCTGATGCCAGTGTGACTCCGGGATCGCATCCACTGACCAAAGAGTTTGGAGCCTCACAAGCGGCTTCTAACCGGGAACTGGTCGCGGCGGTTGACGCGGTGGTCGTCGCCGTGAAACCGAAACACATCGGCGCAGTCCTCACCGAAATTGCCCCGGAGCTGGGAGGAAAGCTGGTCATTTCCATCGCCGGAGGGGTCGGGCTGGACCATCTGGAGGGCCGGCTGTCCCCGGACACCCCCATTGTGCGGGTCATGCCAAACCTGAACGCCCAGGTCAACGCCGCCATGTCGGCCTTGTGCGCGAACGCGGCGGTAACCCCGGAACAAAAGCAGTACGCCCTGGGGCTGTTCAACGCGGTGGGCCGCACGGTCGAGCTGGAAGAATCCTTGTTCCCCGCATTTACCGCTATTGCTGGTTGCGCCCCCGCCTGGACTTATACCTACGTGGAAGCCTTGGCAAAAGCCGGTGTGGCGGCGGGTCTGACGAAAGCGGCGGCCATCGAATCCGCGACCCAGATGCTGTTAGGCTCTGCCCTCATGCTGCAAGATGGTCTGGAAAAGGGCGCTCACCCCGGTCAACTGATCGATAGAGTGTGCTCCCCTGGCGGCTCCACCATTGCCGGTCTGCTGGCAGGCGAAGACGCCGGATTCTCCCGGGCCGTAGCACACATGGTTGAGGGCGCGATGGCAGGAGATGCCAAAGCAACCCAGAAATAATCCCCACCCCGCCAAATGCGTTAGGGCAGCAGGAACGCAAGCGGGTAAACTATTGCAGGTAAATCACAACGATAAAAGGAAAACGATGACCGAGAGACTGAAAGCTCCGAGAGTACCTGAAAAGACAACCCTGGACGGCATTGAGGACAAATGGCGCGAGGTATGGACACAGAAACAAACCTACGCTTTTGATCCCGACACCAAGCGGGAAGCCGTTTATTCTATCGACACCCCGCCCCCCACTGTCTCTGGCTCGCTGCATGTCGGTCACGTGTTTTCCTATACACACACGGATGTGGTGGCGCGTTATCAGCGGATGCGCGGCAAGAACGTGTTTTACCCGATGGGCTGGGACGACAATGGTCTGCCCACCGAACGTCGGGTGCAAAACTATTTCGGGGTCCGCTGCGACCCATCCTTGCCCTATGTACCCAATTTCACCCCACCGTACGAGGGCGGGGAAGGCAAGTCCATTAAGAATGCTGACCAGGTGCCAATCAGCCGCAAAAACTTCGTGGAGCTGTGTGAACGCTTGACCTCTCAGGACGAAAAACAGTTCGAGGAGCTCTGGCGCACGCTGGGACTGTCAATCGACTGGTCCTACACGATGCAGACTATCGGCAAGCCTGCGCAAAAGGTGGCACAGACGTTTTTCCTGCGTAACTTTGCCCGTGGCGAGGTGTACGCTGCCGAAGCGCCAGGTCTGTGGGATGTCACGTTCCAGACCGCGGTGGCGCAAGCTGAGCTGGAGGCGCGTGACTATCCCGGTTCCTACCATTCTTTTGCGTTCCATCGCGAAGACGGCAAGGGCGACATCGTGATTGAAACGACCCGTCCGGAACTGCTGGGGGCGTGCTGTGCGCTGATTGCCCACCCTGATGACGAACGCTACACCGATTTGTTCGGCACCTACGTGACTTCACCAGGGTTTGATGTGCGGGTTCCCGTATTGGCTCACCCCGAGGCGGAGATGGACAAGGGTTCCGGTATCGCCATGTGCTGTACTTTCGGCGACCTGGTGGATGTGGATTGGTGGCGGGATTTGCAACTGCCGACCAGGGCTATCCTGCGCAAGGACGGTCGGATTATTCCTGACGTGCCAGACTGGATAACTTCCGAGCGCGGTCGGGCGCTGTATCAGGAAACTGCTGGAAAAACGACGTTCTCTGCCCGCAAAGCCATCGTTGAGGCGTTGCGGGAATCCGGGGAAATGCTGGGGGATCCGAAACCGACCCAGCGGATGACGAACTTTTACGAAAAAGGCGACAAGCCCCTGGAAATCGTGACTTCACGCCAGTGGTATATCCGTAATGGCGGTCGTCCCTATTCCCGCACCGCGGGGGGCACAGATTTGCGCGAGGAACTGTTGGCGCGCGGTCGTGAACTCGACTTTGTGCCTGATTTCATGCGGGTTCGCTACGAGAACTGGGTCAACGGTTTGAACACCGACTGGCTCATTTCCCGCCAACGTTTCTTCGGGGTGCCGCTGCCTCTGTGGTATCCCGTTAAGGATTCTGGCGAAACAGACTTTGACCACCCGATTTTGCCCAGCGAGGATATGCTGCCCATCGATCCCACCACGGATACCCCCACCGGATTTACTGAATCTCAGCGTGGCGTGCCGGGCGGTTTCGTGGCAGAAGTCGACATTATGGACACTTGGGCTACCTCCAGTCTGACTCCCGAAATCTATTCCGGTTTTGGACGCGATGAAAAGCTGTTTGCCGCGACTTTCCCGATGGATTTGCGTCCTCAAGGTCAAGACATCATTCGTACTTGGCTGTTCTCTACCGTGGTGCGGTCGCATCTGGAGTTTGATACTCTCCCGTGGCGTCAAGCCGCGATTTCGGGCTGGATTTTGGATCCTGACCACAAAAAGATGTCTAAGTCCAAAGGCAACGTGGTGACCCCGATGGCACTGCTGGAAAAACATTCTTCCGACGCGGTGCGTTATTGGGCAGCCTCAGCCCGGTTAGGGACGGACGCGGCCTTTGACGAAGGCGAGATGAAGGTCGGACGGCGTTTGGCTATCAAGCTGTTGAACGCGTCGAAGTTCGCGCTCTCCATGGGCGGGGACGCCGACCTGGTCTTGGATCCGGCGCTGGTAACCGTCGAGGTAGACCGGTCTTTAATTGCTACCTTAGCGGAAGTTATCGCGTCTGCTACCAAGGCTTTTGAAGAAATGAACCATGCTCGTGCCCTGGAGGTGACCGAGAGTTTCTTCTGGACCTTGTGTGATGATTACTTGGAGCTGGTAAAGGATCGCGCTTACGGCAAGGATCCGGCGGCCGACAGCGCCGCGGTCGCTTCCGCGCGCACGACCCTGGCACTGGCTATTGATAGCGTGGTGCGTCTGCTCGCACCGTTCTTGCCTTTCACGACGGAGGAAGTGTGGTCCTGGTATCGCACCGGATCGGTGCATCGAGCAGCTTGGCCCAGCACTGACGGCTTGGATAGCGTGAGTGGCAATCCCGAGGTGCTGCAGGCAGCCGGCGGGGCACTGTCGGTTCTCCGTAAGGTCAAGTCGGATGCCAAAGTGTCTCAACGCACCCCGTTCTTGCACGCTACAGTGACTTTCCCCGCCTCCGCAGTTGCCTGCGCCGAGGCGGCTCGAGCTGACCTTATGGCAGCCAACCACGTGGAGGGCAATCTGGAGTTAGTCGCTGGCGAGGTTGAATCCCCGCAAGTCAGCGCAGCTGAGCTGGGCGAGCCCCCGGCGAAACCGACAAAACCGGCGAAGTAACTGAGACCCGACCCCGCTGATGAAGTCACGACGCAGCGGCGCTATTGACCCTCCCTGCTGACCTCTGCAGGGAGGGTCAGCGGGTAGACTAAGCCCCGTAAGAGTGTGAATCTCGCGGTTGCGGGCGAGTCGTGACGGGTTTCCAGCCGCGCGGGGTCTTTGCTCCCCGTATCCCTTCCTTGCGGGAACGATAGACCACGTAGGGACGCGTTGGGTACATAACCGGAGCGGAAACTACGTGAACAAGCCTGGTGAACGGCCAAATCGCGAACAGCAGGAGCCCGGCGATAATGTGCATTTTGAAAGAGCCAGGTACCCCCGCAAGCAGCTCCGGCTGGGGTTGGAAAGTCAGGATTGAGCGCAACCAGGGGCTGATAGTTTCCCGGTAGTCGTAGCCATTCGCCCCGCCCAGCACCTGATTTTGCAAAGTGGCCCAGAAGCCCAAGACAATCGGGAGGCACAGCAGAATGTACATGAAAATGTCGTTCTTCGTGGTGGCGAAACGCACCGATTTATTGACGACACGCCGATAGAGCAACCCCAGCAGGCCAACGACCGCGGCTACCCCCGCCGCCATGCCGCCAATGGTGGCCATCAGGTGATATCCGTGCTCGGAAACCCCTAAGGCAGTGGTCCAAGACTTGGGGATAAGCAACCCCATCACGTGTCCCGCCCCCACGAACAAAATTCCGAAGTGGAACAACGGCGAAGCCCACCGCAGCAAAGCCGACTCGTGAAGCTGGGAGGAACGCGAGGTCCACCCAAACTTGTCGTAGCGGTAACGCCAAATCAGGCCTACAATCAGCAAGCCCAATGCTAGATACGGGAACCCTGCCCACAAGAAAAGCTCAAAGGGATTCATCAGCGTGCCTCCTGTTTCGGTGCCAAAAAGAACGGTTGTGACTGCACGCCGACCATCTCGGCGGGCGGACCTTGCAAGATAAGTTTACGGAACGCTGCTTTTGCCTTTTCGTCCAGCGGGTCTAGCGTCAAAATCAGCCCCGCAACGACAGAGGACCAGGGACTTTGCAAGGATTCCAAGGCTGCCCGGAGCACTTCCAGACCGTCGCGGTGGATATTGATCAGATGCTCAGCTAGCTCATCGCCGCTGCGGGCGGCTAACTCCAGCACAGCGGGCAAATAATCCGGCAGTTCTCCCCCACAGACTTTCCAGCCCATCGCCTCAAAGGCCTGTTGAAAAGCCAAAATAGCGGAGCCGCGCATCCGGGTGTCCCCGGTGGAATAGTAAGAAAGGTACAGATTGCATTTGCGTTTCTGGTCAAACGTTCGCACATACAAATCCTCGATTTCGCGCAGATTGTGCGAGTCTGCCCAATCCAGAAAGGCTTGGAACTCATCGGCAACTTCCGGCTCCACGTTGTCCAGCTCCAACCGAATGATGGACAGCTGATTATGGTAGTCCTCACTCGGATAGTCCAACAGGACAGAGGCTATCATCTGGGCGGTCCGCAACCGTCCCGCCTCCGTTGAATTTAGAGCCTCCCGGGGTGGCAGGTCCGACTGCACCTGGCTCATTTATGAACCTCCAGTGGGACGAATGTCTTGGTGGAGCCGGTTTTGCTGAAGGCAGGGATGCCCTCACCACCCCGACCAGGCCCACCCAGTACGTCGAGTGAGCAGCCCAATTCGCGCAAGCCTCGCGGGGTTTCCGCCCCGGCGGTAGGCACCACAAAACGGTCATCGTACTTGGCGATAGCCAGGAGCCGGTACATTTCCTCCATTTGTTCCCCGGTCATGCCCACGGCCTGTGCTCCCGTGGTATCGGGTTCTTCCCCGAGGTGGCGCCCACGCATATAACTGCGCATAGCCGCCAGGCGACGCAGGGACTTTTCAACCGGCACGGTGTCTCCCGCTGTAAACAACCCAGCCAGATATTCCAGGGGAATCCGCATGGTCGCGATAGAGGTCAGCAGGACTTTGGCGTCCTCACCATCGGCACCCGCAGCCGTCACCGCATCGACCACTGGGGACAGCGGAGGAATGTACCAAACCATCGGTAAAGTGCGATATTCCGGGTGGAGCGGCAGAGCCACCTCATATTCTGAAATGAGCTTATACACCGGCGATTCTTGAGCTGCCTGAATCCAGGAATGCGGCACCCCGTTTGCCTCCGCAGCGGTCCGCACCTCTGGGTCAAAAGGATCCAGCAGCAGGCTACGCTGGGAATGGTACAGGTCCTGGGGGTCTCGGACCGCGGCGACCTCGCCAACTCGGTCCGCATCGTAGAGCAAGACACCCAAGTAGCGCAGCCGCCCGACACAAGTTTCGGAACAAACCGTGGGCTCCCCCGCCTCCAAGCGAGGGTAGCAAAGGGTACATTTTTCTGCTTTTCCGGTTAGGTGGTTGAAATAGACTTTCTTGTACGGACAAGCTGAAACGCACATCCGCCAACCGCGACATTTATTTTGGTCTACCAGCACGATGCCGTCCTCAGTGCGCTTGTACATCGCGGTTCCCGGACAAGCCGAAACACAGGCTGGGTTAAGGCAATGTTCGCAAATCCGGGGCAGGTAAAACATGAAAGTATCTTGAATCTGGGTCTTAATCTGCACTGTCATTTGTTCCAAGATGGGATCCCGGGGCAAAATTTCCAGCGAACCAGCCAAATCATCGTCCCAGTTGGGACCCCAATTAGGCTGATTTATATGTTCACCTGTAATTTGTTTCACCGGACGGGCACTCGGTAAATATTTCGAGTCCTTGGGAGCCGCTAACAGCTTCTCATACTCGTAGGTCCAAGGCTCGTAATAATCATCTAGGGTGGGCATCTGTGGATTGGCGAAAATTTTGGTCAGTTCATGTAACCGACCACCGCCACGAAGGCGGAGCTTGCCAGAAGACGTGAGTTTCCAGCCACCGCGATACTTTCCTTGGTTCTCCCATTCTTTTGGGTATCCCACACCGGGCTTGGTCTCCACGTTGTTGAACCACACGTACTCCGTGCCTTCCCGGTTCGTCCACGCTTGTTTACAGGTGACTGAACAGGTATGACATCCGATGCATTTATCGAGATTCATCACCATTGCGATTTGGGCAAGTACCTTCATGAGAACTTCACCTCCGTGGTACGCCGACGAATCAACGTCACTTCGTCACGTTGATTGCCGGTGGGACCAATGTAGTTAAACCCGTAGGTCAGCTGGGCGTGCCCACCTGCCATATGGGTTGGTTTCAATAAAATTCGGGTCAGTGAGTTATGGATACCTCCGCGTAAACCCGACTTTTGTGAGATAGGTGTGCCGCTGACCCGCTCTTGTGCGTGATACATGTACACCGTTCCTGACGGCATCCGGTGGGACACCACCGCTCGCGCTGCCACAGCACCGTTACGGTTATAGGCTTCGACCCAGTCATTATCCTTGACCCCAATCTTGGCAGCGTCTTCGGGAGACATCCAGATAGTCTGTCCACCCCGTCCCAGAGTCAACATATATAGATTGTCGTAATACTGGGAGTGGATGGCCCACTTGTTGTGGGGGGTCAGGTAACGCACCGCAACTTGTGCCACGTCGTCATCTTTGGAAAGCTCGCCCACCACGGCATCTCCGTAAATCCGCGCCAAGTCCAACGGGGGGCGATACACCGGTAAAGACTCACCGATGTCAATCATCCAGTCGTGATCCAGATAGTAATGCATTCGCCCCGTAAAGGTGTGGAAAGGCTTGAGATGTTCAATGTTGATGACGAAAGAAGAATAGCGCCTTCCACCGTGTTCAGAACCGGACCATTCCGGTGAGGTGATGACCGAGCGGGGCTGAATGGTAATTTCTCTAAACGTCAGTCGTTTTTCTTCGTCACCAAGAGCCAACTGCGCTAGCTTTTGACCGGTTTGGGCTTCATATTGGCAAAAGCCTTGCACCGCGATACGCCCGTTTGTGGTGCCGGACATCTGCATCACCGCGTCCGCCGCTTTAATCGGAGTATCCAAGAGCGGACGCCCTTGCCCAATACCACTGGTAGCTACCCCGTTCATCCCTCGCAGCACTTCGACTTCCCGATCTGGTTTCAGAGTGATTCCCTTGATGGGCAAACCGAGTTTTTCCACGTTGGGACCTAAAGTGGTGAACTTTTCATAAATCATGGTGTAGTCACGCTCCACCGGGATGAACTTTGGCAAGGTTTTGCCGGGGATGAGTTCACGCGTCTGCAAGGGCTCCACGATTCCATGTGGCAAAGCCATCTCATCAGGACTGTCATGCGCAATCGGCGCCATGACCACATCTTGTTTGGTACCTAAGTGACGCTGCGCCATTTCAGACACCAGATATGCCAAATCCCGAAACACCTCAAAGTCAGAGCGAGCTTGCCACGGCGGCACTACCGCTTGGTTGAACGAATGCAGGAACGGATGCATATCGGTTGACGAAATATCGTATTTCTCATACCAGGTGGCTGCCGGCAGCACAATGTCTGAATACAGTGTGGTTGAAGTGTTCCGGAAATCAGCCGTGAACATGAGGTCAAGTTTGCCGATACCCGGGTCGTCCCGCCACTTCATCAGCTTCGGACGGCATTCTGGCGCGAGTTCATCAGCTGTAACTGCGTTGTCGGCTCCAATCATGTGACGCGCGAAGTACTCCGCACCTTTGGCTGAGGAACCCATCAGGTTCGTACGCCAGTTAGCGAGAATACGGGTAAAGTTTCGCGGGTTGTCGGGATCGGTGCAAGCAAAGTGCAGACGATCTGTCTGGAGCTCCTGCACCACGTATTCGCCAGGTTTCATCCCGGCTTCTTTGGCTGCTTCACCAATTTCCAATGCGGAACGGTCAAACTGCGGGTAGGAGGGCATCCAGCCGCGTTGGGAGGCTTCAACTAACGTGTCCGCATTCGTCAAGCCTTTCCAGTCAGCCAGTGGGGACCCCACTTGACCAGCCAGAGAACCGTCATAACGCCACTGGTCGGTCAACAGATACCAGAATCCCGTGGAAATCATTTGCCGAGGAGGACGGGACCAGTCCAGACCCATAGCGTATTGTTGCCAACCCGCAATCGGGCGGACCTTTTCTTGACCGACGTAGTGCGCCCAACCGCCGCCGTTCACCCCTTGGGTGGCACACATGGTTGTGAGAGCCAGGAAAGTGCGATATATCGTGTCGGAGTGGAAAAAGTGGTTCGTCCCCGCACCCATCACAATCATGGATCGACCTTTTGAATCGAGGGCATTCTGAGCAAACTCGCGGGCAATCCGGATGGCTGCGTGCATGGGTACGCCGGTATGTTCTTCCTGCCAGGCAGGAGTTCCGGGGGTAGAGCCGTCATCGTAACCGCGTGGCCATTCACCGGGCAGGTCACCGCGTTTCACCCCATATTCAGCCAGCAACAAATCGTAGACGGTCGTGACGTAATCCGAGCCAACTTTGAAAGCGGGAACTCCGCGTTTCACCAAACCGGCACCAATCGCTACCGTTTCGGATTGAGAGCTCGGCAGGTCAAAACGTGGCAATACAATTTCAATGCCTGTGGCATCAGGTCGGTCAAGCGCCGAAATCGCTGGTTGGACCCCGTCCAGAGCTAAATTCCAATGACCTTTGCCGCTGGATTCACCCCACCTGTCAGCCAGAGTCCCGCCGGGATCTTTGATGGTTCCATCCACGTCGAGCACCAGTCCGCGATGCTCCGGATTAGGCCGATTCTTCAAGTCTCCCGCCAGGTCAGCAGGCAAATCAGCAGCTGTGAGGAACTTGCCGGGCACCACTCCGTGTTCGGTTTCCTGTAGTTTGACCAGGAAAGGCGCATCCGTGTAGCGCGACATGTAATCCAGGAAAAATGGCTCCCGGCGTTTAACGTGGAACTCGCTCAAGATTACATGACCCATAGCTTGTGCCAGAGCCCCGTCTGTGCCGGGGTTTACCCGCAGCCACTCATCACCAAACTTGGTGTTATCAGCATAATCAGGCGAAATCGCCACGACTTTTTGCCCGTGATAGCGGGCTTCGGTCATGAAGTGAGCGTCTGGGGTACGGGTCAAGGGAATGTTCGAACCCCACATGATGAGGTACTGCGAGTTGAACCAGTCGCCAGACTCGGGAACATCGGTTTGATCGCCAAAAACTTGCGGCGAGGCGGGAGGAAGGTCAGCGTACCAGTCATAGAAAGACAGCATGACCCCGCCCAGCAATTCATAAAACCGCGATCCGGCGGCGTATGAAATCATCGACATAGCGGGAATCACCGAGAACCCAGCTAACCGGTCCGGACCGTATTCTTTGACGGTATAGACGTGGGCCGCGGCGATAATCTCATTGGCCTCATCCCAACCGATTCGCACCATGCCGCCTTTACCACGCTGGGATTTGTAGTCTTTGGCTTTTTGCGGATCCTCCACAATTGCTCCCCAAGCCTCTACCGGATCCTTGCCCGATTTTCGTTCCTCTCGGTATAAATCCAGCAGGACTCCTCGAATATGTGGGTAACGAATCCGGGTCGGAGAGTATTCATACCAAGAATAGGCGGCTCCACGGGGGCAACCGCGCGGTTCATAATCAGGCAGTTCCGACCCGGTGGAGGGATAATCAACGGCTTGGGATTCCCAGGTGATGATGCCGTCTTTTACATACACTTTCCACGAACAAGACCCGGTGCAGTTCACCCCGTGAGTCGAACGCACGACCTTGTCGTAGGACCAGCGTTGCCGATAGAAAGCGTCAGCGTCACGGCCACCTTCGATAAACAGCTGGCGGGAATCGCCAGACATTTCGCCGCGGCGCAGTTTTGAGCCCAGCGCGAATACTCCCGAGGGAACGTCTTTGTATCCCCCACCTTGGATTTTCGATTCACTCATCGTTTACTACCTCCACTTGGCAAGGTCTAACCGGGGAACGGAGCGTTCTTGCGGGCATAAAGTACCCAGCACAGAACCGAACAGAAAATGCAGTACGCGGTGGTACCAAAAAAGAACTGCGCCGCCGGGATAACAGCAAGACCCGCCCCGACCAGGAACGGTCCGAGCGCAGCTACCGAAGCCGTGAAACCGATGGCTCCGCCGGCTTGGCGTTTGGGCATAATCATGGGCATCTGTTTAAAGGTGCCAGCGTTTCCGATTCCTGCAAAGAAGAACATAATCAGCATCGTCCAGAGGAACCCGTTGAAGTCCGCAGTGGATTGGGGATTTATCAAGAAAAATCCAGAAATTCCCAGTGTGACAGCCATTCCGACACCGGAAACAAACGTCCAGATGCCGCCGCCAAACTTATCACACAGAGGTCCCCACAAAACCCGCACTATGGAGCCGATGAGCGGACCGAGGAAGGCATAGGTGGCACCCTGCACAGCTAGATGCAAGGTTGAATCTGGTCCATAGTTGTTGTTGATGAGCAAACCGAACTGAGCCGAGGCGCCCGAGAAAATCCCGAAAGTCATCACATAGAGCAGCGTCATGTACCAAGTGTTTTTGTTTGAAAAGATGTCCATCTGTTCCCGAATGTTGGCTTTCACCGGAACATCTTTGAGTAGCGTGAACGCGAGGATAGCTGCCACGAGGGACCACGGAACAAAGAAGATGGCAGGGTTGTGAACCCAGATATCGCCGTTGGGGCCGCTTTGCGGAGCTAGCCAGGACAAACCGAACAGGGAGAATCCCATGAGGATAGGCCCGACGATTTGAATGATGGACATACCCAAGTTTCCGATACCGGCTTGGAGGTTCAGCGCGGTTCCGGACAGACGCTTGGGGAAAAAGTAGCCGGTTGACGGCATATATCCCGAGAAAGAACCTCCGCCAATACCGCACATGAAAGCTAGAGCCAGCAGCCACCAGTAAGGTGTATCCGGATCTTGCACCGCGAAAAACCAACCGAACATGGGAATGGTGAACAGGATTGAAGAAATCCCCACCAACTTGCGCGTTCCAATCACCGGGGGGAGGAAAGTGTAGATGAAACGAATCAAGCCCCCAGACAGGCCTGGCATCGCTGCCAGCCAGTACAGCTGCGCTTTGCTGAGTCCGAAGCCGATTTCATTGAGTTTTGGCGCCAATGCCGACACCAAGAACCACACGCAGAACGCCATAATCATCGAGTAGGTGGAAACCACCAGGGTCGTCCAGGCAATTTTTGAGCTCCACTGCTGGGAATCTTCGGGATTCCAGTTTTTCAACAGTTTTCCGGAGGCATCTAGTTTCTGAGTCTCTGCGGTCATGTCTCTCCTTAATCCATAAACCACTCCGGCGATTATTGAACACCTGTCTAAAAGCTAACAGAGTTAAACGATTCTTAGGCAGATTTTAAAATCCAAGTCATGGAACCGCGTTTAACCAGGTAATCAACCTCGGTTCATCGATAAAATGTGCCAGAAACGTGACGTGAGCAGCTATAAACTGATGGTAATTTAGTTACGTAGCAGATGCGTAAATGGAGATTTCGTTCAGGAGGTCATTATGGCTGAGCATTCTCAGGTTACCGCAGCCATCATCACTGTCGATTCGCGAGTGGTCAGTGGCGACAAACCACCGAAGGGTGCTGCCAAAGCTCGTGAGCTGCTGAAAGACTTCGGAATTGCGGTAGTCCGTGAGGAGGTCATCGACGACCTCGCCGCTCCCCTGCGAGCCGAGTTTGAACGGGCACAACAGGTCGGTGCGCGCCTCATCGTGACTGTGGGCTCTACCGGGGTTTCTGCCCGAAATATCGTGCCCGAAACCACGCTGGCGGTGTGCGATGTGGAGTTGCCGGGGATTGCTGAACAGATTCGTGCCGTAGGGCTGAAAAACACGCCGCAATCGGTGTTGTCTCGCGCCGTAGTTGGAGTGACTTCCCGGACTTCTCGTGGGGCGGTCATCGTGAACTGCCCCAGTTCCTCGGGCGGGGTCGCTGATGCCTTGCAGGTGGTGCTCCCCCTGCTGCATTACATCATTGAACAGCTTGACCAGACCCAGGCATAAGGGTCAGCTGAGAGAGGACCGCCCGGGAGGACCGCCCGGGAGCGAGCCGTGGCGGGGACTATCATCAGAAAATGAACCATAGTTCATAAATCCATCGAAATTGGATAAAAAATGAACCGTACTTCAAAAATAGAAAGCGGTTTCTGAGAATCAAACCTCAACGGCGGGGGGAATTTCTAAGCGCGCTGCCAGTTCGCGCGCGTCTTCGGGCGTGTCGACGTCCATGCAATAATGCTGCGGGTCTGCCACTGCGACCACCTCCAGGCGGGAAAAACCGCTGCGGATTGACCGGTTCCGAACCTGGTTCAATCCCCGCAAAGTGCCCAGTCGATAGCATCCGTGCAGGTACTGAAGTCGCGTTTCACAATCGTCGGTCTGCGGTGCCGCCCCGGCACAGCCCTCCAGATGCGTGCACAGGTTCCCCCACAGCCTTGGAGTCAGTGGCGCGTCGCAGGGCATGACTGCCACCATCGCAGAATCCGGCAGGTCCCCCAATTGAGACACCCCAGCATTGAGACCCGCCAGTGGTCCGCCCAGAGGGGGATCTTCCAACGTCAGCACTACCCCGGAGGGAATCGACAGGCGCGCGGGAGCGACCACTACAAGGCGACCGGAGAACCTGGTGCGCTCGATTTCGGCAAAAACCCAGTCAATGAGCCTGGTGCCACCCACCAGATAATCAGGTTTGGACACCCCACCCAAACGTTTCGCGGTACCTCCTGCCAAAATCACCGCCGCGTCCGGCACCACCACCGGGTTTTCTGCACAGTCACACATTTATCGTTCAGTCCACTTCTTGTGTCTCTTGCCCCCCCTGGGGAATAGTTAGGTAAATTCTAGGTTCTATACGCAATTTTGGTTTAATTATCGGCGGGGGGCAAAAGTCGCCGCGGCACCAAGTCCGTGATGGCGTTAGGCTTTTGGCGTGTCGCTCAGTGGCAGTGGCTCGGGTAAATCTAGCGTGATGTGCAACTGTAGCGCGGGATCGGAAAACACTCTCCCGTTGGAAGTCATGGCGAGGGCACGATACGCCGCGCCCAAAACGCCCTTTTGAGTCAAATCGTGCAGCAGGGGGGTACCCCCCGCAATCAGCGCGGTAGAGAGGGCTTCACAGCTCATCGCGTCCGGTCCCGCCACGAGAGCCGCACATATATCAGTAAATGCCAGCTGTCCGTCCAGACCGCGAATGTGGCTGCGCACCAGGGTGGGGACAATTTCTGTTTGCGGTAGCGCCGAAAAAGAGAGGGACTCGTTTTCTATCTGCAAGTTTCCCAGGAATTCTGAGCCAATCCAGGGTGATTGCACTTTGATGGTTGCCTGTCGGTCAGGCGCCACAATGGACGAACCCCCGAAAGAAACCAAGATGTCGCTGCCCCCCGATTCTGCAATGAGGGAAGCCAGGTGCGTGGCAGCGTAACCTTTAGCGATGCCTCCTAAATCCAGACATCCCGCCCCCGCATGAACCGTGAGACGAGCCTGCTCGCCTCGCAGCTGTAACGTTTCGGCGCTCAAGCCCAGGCGCGGAAATAGTTTAAAGAACCCCCCGGTACGCTGCGACCAATCCTTTGCCGCGTGAAACACCGCAGCACAGTGCGGTCCGACATTAATCCACTCCGTATCCAGCCGGCTCACGGGGGAATCTGCCCGGAACCGCGACAAATCATCCTCCAGCTGCGCTACCCTTTGCGGCAGGCTCACCCGGAGCACTTCCGCGACCTGGGGAGTGCTGCGCCACGAGACCGTCACCAGCGTCCCCATCGCCGCAAAGGTAATCGTGGTTTCTTCTTGCGGAGCCGGCGTGAGGTGCACAACGCCTACTTTTGCGCGGTATCCATAGCCGCCTCTACCGCGTCGAGGAATAACCGATGCGACAGAGACGCCCCCGCCACCCTATCGACCTTATTTTGGTCTCCGGTTTTCTGGAACTGCTGCACATAGCGCTGTTCAGCACTGATAGCGTCTTGGGCGCGCTGATAGAACTCCGTGTCTACCGTGCCACTGGCGGTCTTGCCGTAATTTTCATCATGCGGCGTCCCGTCTTTGTCGTAGAGACGGAACTCGGCGTTAACTACCTGACCGCCTTTAATCGTGAAGCGAACTTTGCCAACGGTACCGTCTTCTTCGGGCTGTGAGCTTCCCGCGTATTGCCCATCGGGCAAAGTTGAGGCCGCCGGATAAGATGCACAGCCGCTCAGGGCGACCATGCCGATGGCGAGCAATGCCCCCGCGGTGGTTTTACGCATCTTTACCTCCTGTTTCCGGCGCCTCCGGCGTGCCTGCCGCGGAAGTTTGCGGCTTATTGTGGACTTCGCTGGTGATTTTGCCATGTTCCAAAATAATTTGGCGTTGACCTTGCCGGGCGACATTGGCATCGTGGGTGACGACCAGCAGCGTGGTACCTTCTCGGTGCAGCTGCGAAAAGAAATCAATCACGATGTTTTCGTTTGCCTCGTCGAGGTTACCGGTCGGTTCGTCTGCCAGGATGACGGAGGGGTGATTGATGAGGGCACGAGCCACGCACACGCGCTGCTGCTCCCCTCCGGACAGTTCATGAGGGAGGTGGGTGGCGCGAGCTGACATGCCCACACGGTCCAGAGCCTCCATTGCTTCGGTTTCATCGGGTAAGGAGTGGTAATACTGTGCCATCATCACGTTCTCCACCGCGGAAAGGTGCTTGACCAAGTGGAACTGTTGAAAGATGAGACCAATCTTGCGACGGCGGACAGCTGCCAATTCCAGCTCACCCATCTTGTCCAGGCGCTCCCCCTCCAGATAAACCAGTCCTTCGGTAGGAGAATCCAGGCATCCCAAGATATTCATCAAGGTTGACTTGCCTGAACCGGAAGGTCCCACCACGGAGAGCCACTCGCCTTTGGTCACGTCCAGACTAACGTTATCCAGCGCTGCCAACTCGCCATATTTACGTGACACATTCTCTACTCGATAAATCAGTTGTTTATCAACATTTTCTGCCATAGCATTCTCACTCTCCACCAAGAACGTTTATAGGATTAATCCGGGCAATGCGTTTAGCCGGCCAGAGAGAGCCGATAACCGCTACCGCTACCGAAAACACAATCGTGAGGATAATAATTATCCAGTTAATTTCTACTCGCGCCAGGAATACTTTTTGCAATATGTAATCAGCCAGTCCAATTCCCAGCAGCACTCCCAAGAAGCCTCCGAACAGCCCAAGCAGTATAGACTCTCCAATCAACTCCTCGAACACGTCCTTGCTCAAAGCACCCAAAGCCTTTTTCAGTCCAATTTCTCGAGAACGTTCCGACACAATCGAACTCAGTGTTGCGGATACCGCAATCAGCATTAGGGCGGAAATAATAATACTGACCACCCAAATCAGGTTACTGAGCGTATGGGCGATGCGCGTTTCGTTTTGCGTAGTCCGGCGCACCACCTCAGCGTCAATCCCGCTGACCTTTTTCTCAATGGTTTTCGCTAAGGTACTGAGCTGGGACGTGTCGCCTTTCAGGGAATATTCCACCAAACTGTAGTGGTCGGCGACACCACCCATGGCAGCGTAACTATCCGGGCTTAACACCGCCAAGTCGTCCTCGGGACCACCGGTGCGCAGCAGCCCGGAAATTTCCAACTGTTTGCCGGAATGGTTAGAGTCTCCTGAGTTCTCCGCATTGTTGCTTTCCCGCAGTTGCGCCACCTTGAGTCCAATCAGGTCACCAACGTGCAGACGGAACTTGTCTGCGAGGTTCACACCTAACAGAATCTGTTCGCTGCCCTGCGGCACTTTCCCCTCGATTGACCAGTAGGGACGAACCGAGCGAGCATCGGCGAATTTCGTCACCATGAGGGGCACAGGCTGTTGTCCATAGAGCAGGTTACCGTAGCTATATCCAGCCCGCCCCAACAGGCTCTCGCCACACTGCCGGTCTATGGCAGACACGGTTTCGGGGGTAATTACGTTGGAACCTTGCGGCAGCACCACCAGGTTTGCTCCAAAAGAGCGCAATTCCTTGGCAATATAGTCGGGAACCGTCACCGCCACCAGCCCCAGCCCGGAGAGGGTAGAGGCGCCCATGGCGATTGCTAGGGAAGCAATTAAAACTCGTGAGAAACGGTGCGCGAACGCTTTCCAGATGATGCGCACGAACATTCGTTTGTGTGAATTCATTCCCGCCTACTTTCTGTGCAGGACTCGTGCCGGCTGCAAAGTCACCAGCGCCCGGATGGAAGGTAAACAGCCCAGCAAAACAGTCATGCCTACGATGACCGCCATCAGGGGGAACACCACCGGGCGGATATTGATACTGACCCCAAATACGAGGTGACCGACCAGTTGTGCCAGCCCGATGCCGCCCAGACACCCGAAGGCGGCTCCAACCAGGCTCACGAGGAACGTTTCCGTCAAAATCATCAGCACCACGAACAGATTGCGCGCTCCTAGGGCTTTCATCAGTCCGATTTCGGCAGAACGTTCCATCACTGAAGCGGTCACCAGGTTAGCAATGCCCAGAGCGGATCCCGCCATGGCCAAGATTGCTACCAGAGTCATAATTAGCTGGGTTTTCTCCAGAATCGTGCCCTCACTGTCGGCGATTTGGTGGACGGGAGTGGCCACGGCATTGCTCATGACTTCCTCAATTTGATAGGCGATTGAGGAAGTATAAGCGGTGCAATACCACGTCTCCCAGTCATCCAGTGACAGCGAGCTCGGATCGCGGGCAGCTCGACGTGACAGGTCATTTTCTGGCGTGGTGATAGCCCGGACCTCAACCCTATCGACCTGCCCCGGACGATTGGACAGTGTCTGGGCTATGCTCAAATCAGCGAAAAGCTGCCGGTCTTCATTGGAACCGGAGGTAAAAATGCCGCTGATAGTCAGGGTGGGACTGGGCGCGGAGCCGGATATCCCGGGTGGCGGTTGCAACGTGAGTGAATCCCCCAAGTGCCAACCGTTTTGCTTTGCCAGTTTCGTTCCAACCATGACTTCGTCGGGAGCCTTCGGCCAGCTGCCTTTCACTTCCCACCAGTCGCGCATGTCTGCCATGCCGGTATCGACTTTTTCCCCCGTGGGAATAGCCAGCTTCTTGCGAAACCAAGTACCGACCACATCGACATCGTGACCGGAATACTCCGCCTTGGTCTCTAGGAACGGGGCAAAGTTTTCGATGTTGTACGCCCAAAATATGGTTTTCAGCTTTGCCAGTTCGGATTCCTGTAGCGCTCCGGACTGGGTATTTGCTGAACTATCCGTATCCTCGAAGTCATAGAGTTGGGAAACGACGGATTTTCCTTGCGGCAGGACTTGGATATTGGCACCGTAAGAACCGAGTTCCTGCTTGATTTTGTCCCCCACGTCCAGCATGACTGCCAGCATGGAAGTCGTGAGTCCCGCTCCTAAGAATATCGTCACCGCAATCATGAGGCGCTTGCCGACCTGCCGACGTAACGCCTTGAAAATCATCCTGAAAAAGAACATGGAAACTTTACCTTAGAGCCTTAGATTATTTTGGTTTTAAAGATTTTGGCGTGCCCGTTCAGCTCGTCAGCAAAAAACCGCAATTCTTTCGGGCCCACTTCATACTTAATCGGAATGGGATTGCAGCCACCGGGGAAACCAATAGTTTGAATGTTCATCATTACTCCGCAGCGTCGGCAAATGACTTTTCCGCCGTCTTCGTAGTAACCGGATTCGCCGCAGATTTCACATGCATCGAGACCGCAGCCATAAGCCACGGCGTTCTTTTTAATGACGATGAAACGTACCTGGGTGCCGTCTTTGGTCACGTAAGCAAACCGGTGCAGGTGTCCATCAGACACGAGTTCACGGCTCACGGAAACGATATTGCCCTTCACAGTGGACGGCTCTATCGGGGATAGCTCAGGCACGGCTTCTGCCACACGTTTACCGACAGTCAAAGCAGAAACGAAGACGACCGTACCCCCCAATGCCAGCTCCAAAAAGTGACGGCGAGAAATTCGATCCGCTTTTGCTAAACGTGCTTCCGGTCCGGAAACATTGACGGGTTTGGAGCTGAACCAAATGGCGATGATGCCGGGAATGGCGGTGAGTACCACCAGAGTCAGCAGCATGACGGTGTTGGCATTTTGAATCCACAACACGAGTTCAAAAATGGTCCGCGAGCGGGGCAGGAAACCACGAGCGGCGAGCTGCTGATAGAGCAGGATAGAGCGCGGACCGATGACTACCAAAAACACCGCGGTAGTAATTGCCAAACGCACCATCGCGGGAACCAGCTTGGTCGCGTGTACATACGCCCATCCAGCGATGACCACCAGCAAAGAACCAAACACAAAGCCGGCAAATCGTGCCAGCGATTCAGTTTCTAATGGGGAGGACCCCATCAGCACGATTTCATCGGTAGAAAATGCGTATTCAAAGCCGAAATTGATGATGATACTCACCGCAGTCAACAGCGAGACTACCAGCAGCGCCCGATGCTTAGCGCTTTGTTTAATGTCATAGAGGTCGGCCGCACCAAACCACCAAGACATCCCCAGGAAGCCCAGAGAGCAAATCAGCATTACTGGAACCAGATAGAAGTTCATGGTGGGAACATCTATCAGGTTCGTATTCAGTCGAAACCATGCCAAAATCGCCGCCGCTAGGGCTGCCACTACCAGCACGACGGTGGTAATCCGAGCAACAACTCGGCGTTCCATCGGCGTGTGCGGTCGTGTTGCCAGCAGAATTGCCAGCGGCACGAAGAGTGGCAGCCCATAGCGGAGGGCGACAACAAATAACTTGAGCAATGAAATCTACTTAGAGAATCTGCCCGTCCCACTGCCAGTTCTTGAACTCGAACTTCAGCGGTTCCTTCCAGAAGCGTCCCTTCACTGCAGAGGAGTCCTTACCGGTGTGCAGCATGAACTTGTCTGCCGGAGAGGGGATGGTGATGGTCACATCGTACAGACCGGGCTTGAGCTTGATGTTGTTACCGTAGTGGGGACCATCGACCGCAATCATCGGCATCATGGTGCCCAGGTCAGTTTCCTCACCGGTCTTTTGATCTTTAACCACGACCTTGAGGTCATCCAGGTAAGGCATGAAAGTATCTGCCGGGTAGCCGAATTCTTCGGCCTTTTCATTGGTCGAGACGTCAATTTCAAAGTGCATATCGGACTCGGAAGCCGGAGGCATCTTCATTGAGCCATGTTCCATATCGACAGCCTGGAAATAAACGACGTTTACATTCAGTGGCCCGTTGCTTTGCTCGCCAGAATCGCCGACCGGGATCTCCTTGATACCCACAACATTGGGATCGCTGGGGGTTTCCGGTTGTTCCTGCTCAGACGAGGCCGCCGGTTTGGAATCCTGAGGCTTAGCCTGGTTGTTTGCAGAGTTTCCGCCACAACCGCTGAGGCTCGCTCCCAACGCCAGGACGGCTGCCAGAGCCAGTAGCTTCTTCTTCATTATTTTTCCTTTCCGCTGTGCGCTTCGACAGCGTCTTGTGTGTGTTCCCTCGAAGAGTGTTCTTCGGGAGCTTTATCATTATTATCCGCGACCGAGGTGTCGGATTGAGTCTGGTCTGCACCCGTCGTGGATTTGTCAGCCTTTGCCTGGTGGCGTTGCAGCAGCGCCAAACCGACCAAAACTGCGGCGACGATAATCTGAGCGACGAGGGTTTCCGCGGTGGGATAGATTCCCAAGAACACCACGGTAGGAACGGAAGGCACCACGTGTGCCCCGACCAAAGCAGCTTCTTGCAGCTCTTTAATCGCCCCACCCACGATAGCTATAGCCAGCAACGCTAGCAATATCGACGTCCACTTAAAGAAAGGCTTGAGTGGCAAACGTACCCCGAACTGCCATACCAGCACAAATAGAATTGCCAGGATGACTACCGCGGTCAAGCCACCCGCAACGATATACCAATAATCGCTGTGGGTCTTCGCCCCGGCGACAATCGGGTAAAAGAACAGGATTGTTTCGGCGCCCTCCCTGGCTACGGTGAGGAAAGACACAAACGCCAGGGCAAAAACGCCTCCCGAGGCAGTCTTTTCACCCGCAGTCGCTTTAATGTATTCTTCCCAACGCTTGCCACTTGACTTGCTGAGAATCCAGTTGGACACGTAAATCAGCATGAGGGCTGCCGCCAGACCGGTGACGCCTTCGAGCAGTTCCTGCCCCATTCCGCTCTGTACGCTGGCGCTGAGTTGACCAAACAGGATAGCCAAACCGATAGAAAGGACCACGGCGATAATCACACCCACCAGGATTCCACGTAGCTGGTCACGCCGTCCCGCTTTCAACGCGTAAGTCACCAACGCTGCCACCACCAGCAGCGCCTCCGCGCCCTCACGCAACAGAATCAGGAAAGCAGCAAAGAAACCGGAAATCCCCAGCGGTCCGGTGTCCTGCGTTTTTTCATCCAGGAACTGTGCATCCTCAACGAGCTTCGAAATCAAATCCTTCCCGAGTTTCTCCTGTTGATCTTGGCTGCGACCGTCTTTGTAGCCCTGTCGCAAGTCGCTGAACATGCCTTCGATCTCGGTTACCCGGCTGAATCCTTTATGCACAATGGTGTTGTTTTCAAACCCGTCAGCCTCGTAATGCCCCAGATAGGCTTCGGTAGCCAGGGTGAAGGCTCGATTAGCCTGCCCCTTGACATAGGCGCTTTGCGCATCGGTGATAGTTTGCGCAATTGTTTCCGCTACCCTGCTCCATTGATCAGACACCTTCGGAGCTTTGATTAGCTTAGTTACCGTATCTTTCAGGGAGACGACGACTTTGTCGCTGGCTTCTCGGAGTTGCTCCGGGCTCGCCCCGTCACGGCTGAGATTCCGCAAGTTTAATAGTTCGGCGACGAACTGGTCGTCGACATCACGCCCCAATGCGTGTTTAACCTGGTCTTCCAAACCACTTGTCTGGTAGTTCTCATAGTAGGCTTGGCGAATCAGAGTCTGGACCGCACTCGGGTCTCCCGCTTCTGGAACCGCGTTCAGCTTTTCCTGCATTACTTCCACCACGTCAGCCCATTTACCTAGGTCGGAGTCTTGGGATGCGGCTGCGCTGGGCCAAATCAGACCCCCGAACGCCAGTGCCACTACCAGAGCAAAAAAGCCTAAAATAAACCGTAGTCCTCGTGCCCAAGGGGAGGGCAGATTTCTGGTTGCGTTCACGATTCCATCAACTTCTTTCCAAATCGAAACATGTCAAGGCTACAAAAAAATAATTAATCAGGCAAGCCTTGCCTTATTTATATAGCAACCTTGGACGGTGTAAAACAGATTTCCCTGCAGTCGCTCCTCGCGGTCTAACGTGACTCTTCCAAGCAGCCCTTAAGCATAGTAAATCTGCGGTTACAGTATTCATAAGCGGCGGTGTCGTGCGTGACCATGACAACCGCGTGCCCCTCCTGAGTCAGCTCCCGGAAAAGTCGCAATACCGCCGCGGTGGAAGCCTCATCCAAATCCCCGGTAGGTTCGTCTGCTAATAGAACCTCCGGTTGGGTCATAAGCGCACGAGCGATAGCGACTCGACGCATCTCTCCCCCGGACAGCTCCGCGGGCCAAGCGTGTGATAGGTCTGCAATGTCGAGCTTTTCCAGTAAATCTAACGCACGATTGACGGGCAACGACTCCACCGCTACGGGAGACTTTTTCCGCGTGGAACGCCCTTGTGCCGGCAAAGTCGCGGGCAGCACCACGTTATCCAACACGTTGAGGGAACTTACCAGGGTCTGCTGTTGCGTAACCATCCCCAAACGAAACCGGCGCAGTTGGGACAGCTCCCGATCCGAGAGGCGGGACAAGTCCTGCCCTGCCACCTGAACCGTTCCGGAACTGGGACGCAGCAAACCCATCATCAGGTTTAGCAGGGTCGTTTTCCCGTTACCCGATTTGCCTGAAATGACTACAAACTGATTGGCATCTATCTCCAGGCTGACCTGGTCTACCGCGTTAAAATCGCGTCCTCGCCGCGAAAACTTCTTCGTAACCGCACACAGTTCCAGCAGCATCTATTGACCCTCCCGCACAGCCTTGTAGGTTTCTTTTTGCAAGATGCGAATCGCTGAAACCGCGCTAGCCAGAGCCGCCCCCAGACACACTGTCACCAGGATGAGGACAGCCAGAGAACACTGACTCCACAGGTCACTTTGCAGATAGGGCTGTTTCAAAGCCTTTTGGATAGCGTTGCCGAAGGGGTGCATCAGCGCCGCGCTGAAGCCCAACCCCAGTATGCTGCCGCCCACGCTAATCAACAGATTTTCCTTGAGCAGCATTGTGGTGAGCATCCGCTTCGTCGCACCCATAATTCGCAGCGAACCCAGTTCTTTGCTCCGCGACATGACGCTGACCCAGTTGACAGTCACCAGCACTGCTAGGGAAACTGCCCAAAAGATAATCAGAAAAATCTGCAGCGCACCCACAATGTGTCCCACTCCTTCTTTGAGCCGGGAACTAATCCCGTTAGCGGACACAAAGCCCAGTCCCTCCAACTGCGGAGATTTGGAGATATACTGCGCCACTTCTTCCGGAGCGTAACCAGGCTTGACCTTTACCATCACGGCAGAAACCCGATGTCCAATCTCATCTGTGGGCAAGACCGGATGTCCCACCTTTTCGGCTTGGCGCGCCAAAATCTTTGTGGTCGCCAGATTGGCAAACACGGAAGAATCCAGGTTCGTGCCGGTCGGAGCCAGCCGCGCGCTCACGGGGAATTCATAGTTAAACAGGCGAATCTTGCCTTGGGCGTTGATTTGGACTTTGGACCCTGCGACCAGTTCCCCGTCCTGCAAACCACGAGAATAAGTGGCTTGAATCCAGGGCTTAATCACGAAGTCGGTGTCCGGATCGATGCCGATAATTTGCAGCCTCACTTCGCAGCAGCTTGCCATCAGAGAAGCAATATAGGTCTGCGTGGTTACCCGCTCTACACCGGCAACGTTAGCAACCAAATCAGCCACATCATCTTGCAGCAGGAATCCGCTCGGCTTGCCCCCGCAAAGGTAAATATCCTTTGCGGATTGCTCAAACTGAGAGGGCACGACCATTATGTCCGCCCCCAGGCGTTCTTTGACCGATGACAACCCCTGACTGAGGTTCAGCGAGACCATCCCCGCCGCAAACGTTATCCCGCTGAGCAGGACCGCTACCAAGAACAGTCCTAAGCTGCGATAACGGTAATATTTAAGATTGCGAAAAGGGAGTTTGCCCCAGGTGATTTGGCTGCTTTGCATGACGGATTAGGCCGCCGCTTTCTGAGCTACCGGGCGCTTCTTTTGATCCAGGAATATCGCCCCAGCAACTGCCAGGATGCCCACACAGCTCAACGCCAGCAGCGTCGGCTTGGCGTAAAGGCTGCAAGACATCTCTTCGTTCTTGCATACGCCAATCAGCACGGTGACAATCAAGATTTCCAGCACGTAGATGAGCGCCGCACTAATGTTCAGACCGGTACGAATCTGAGCGTTCACGAAAAACGCAATCAAACCGATGACCAACAGGAGGATTCCAATCCCTAAGCTGGCTTGAGCAGTCCAGTAGCACGCCATGTGGTCATGAGCTTCACCCATAGCCTTACCAGCCTGACCCATATGATCCATGTGTTCCATGTGATCCATATTTTCCATACCACCGGAGTCTTTCATCCCGGACATATGTTCCATGCCTGAATGATGCTTGGCAGCGAACTCGCAAACCGGTGCAAAAGTCCGGGGCGCGATGGCAATGAGCAGTCCCAACACAATGGTGGGCAGTGAACCAATGATTTTATCTTTCATGGGATTTTCTCCTTAACGATTTAATGACGCTGCCAATCATGACATAGCACAAAACAATTAGCAAGGCTCGCCTTACCTAATTACCGGGAAAACCGCCTTGACCAGCCAGAAAATCGCGTCCAAATATTAGCGGGAGGGTGTCTCCCGCACCGCTTCGTGGTGCCGGATGACCTCATCAACGATAAACCGCAGGAACTTCTTGGCAAACTCTGGATCCAATCCCGACGACACCGCCAAAGCCTGGAGCCGCGCCACCTGCTGTGCCTCGCGCTCAGGGTCAGCCGGCGGCAAATCCAGCCGTGCTTTTAGCTGTCCGACTTTTTGGGTGCAACGGAACCTCTCTGCCAGCAGATGCACCAGCGCCGCGTCGATGTTGTCGATGGTGGCGCGATATTCCTTAAGTTCAGCAGGGGTTTGCGGCGGGTTCGCGGCGATAGCTTCGGCTTGCGCAGTGTTCATTTTTGCCTCTTTACTAGGGTCCCTTCTCACTTTACTGGGTCACCACACCACAGGAAAATATCTCAAATCGCAAAACGAAGTCACCCCCGCGAAACCGCCACTTCCGCGAGAACCCGCCGAGGACCCTGGTGACCTAAACGTTAGGCAGTCTTTGCGACCGAGCCACCGGGAACATCCTGTAGCACGTAGGTAGGCTCTGCGCCCTCAAACACACACTCCGCTTCGATAATGACTTCTGCCACATCGTCACGCGAAGGCAGGTCAAACATGATTTGAGAGAGAGTATTTTCCATCAGGGTCGACAGCGAACGCGCCCCGGTACCGCGTTTCTCAGCCAGCTCGGCCACCGCGTGAATCGCCGCATCGGTGAAAGTCAACTTCACCCCGTCAAGCTCAAACAGATGCTGGTATTGCTTGAGGATGGCGTTCTTTGGCTCGGTCAAGACCCGTGATAAATCGTCAACATCCAGGGCTGACACATTGGTAATGACCGGCAGACGACCGATGAACTCCGGAATCAAACCGAACTTATGCAGGTCGTCGGGGGTCACTTTAGCAAACAGGTCGCCGTGTTCTTTTACGGACTTGAGGTCCGAGCCAAACCCGGTGGAGCGCTGCCCTAAGCGAGCTTTCACAATTTCATCGAGACCCGCAAACGCCCCGGCAGCAATGAACAGAATCGAGGAGGTATCAATCTCGATAAATTCCTGATGCGGATGCTTGCGCCCGCCCTGCGGCGGCACGGAGGCGGTCGTGCCCTCGATAATCTTTAGCAGAGCCTGCTGCACGCCCTCGCCGGACACGTCACGAGTGATGGAGGCGTTTTCGCCCTTACGGGAAATCTTGTCGATTTCATCGATATAGATGATGCCGCGTTCGGCCTTTTTCACGTCCCCATCGGCGGCTTGAATCAAGCGCAGCAGGATGTTTTCCACGTCCTCGCCCACGTAGCCGGCTTCGGTCAGGGCGGTAGCGTCCACGATACAGAACGGGACTTTCAACAGGCGTGCCAAAGACCTCGCCAGGTGCGTCTTTCCGGTTCCGGTGGGACCGAGCAACAGGATATTCGACTTCGTCAGCTCCATGCCCGTGTCTTCGCCGTGGCGTTGGGCGCGCACGCGCTTGTAGTGGTTATAGACCGCCACAGACAGGGCGCGTTTCGCGTTTTCCTGACCAATCACGTATTCCTGCAGGAAATCAAAGATTTCATGCGGAGTCGGCAAGACATCCAACCCGCCCGAGGGACTGCCTTCGAGCTCCTCGGCAATAATGTCATTGCACAGTTCGATGCATTCATCACAGATATATACGCCCGGACCGGCGATGAGCTTACGAACCTGACGCTGGGACTTTCCACAGAAAGAACACTTCAGCAGGTCGACCGATTCGGCAGTGCGTGACATGAGTTCCTCTCATAGACGAGTTCGGGCTGATTACGATTCTATGGTTTTAGAGGTTTTTATTCTCGTTAACACGCCTTTGAGGGTCAATCAGACGACTCTGGGGTGCCGCTCGGCGGGTTTTGGTGTTCAATAGAGCTTTTCAGGCAAGAATCTTGCGTCGGCACCGCGCGAGGTTTCTGGCGTCTGACGGGTAAGTCCCAGATTTACTCTCGTCGGTGGCTAAATACTGACGTTTAGGAGTGCATTTACTAACGCAAACATATCAAACTGAGAGATTCATTACGCAGCAGCAGCAGCAGCAAACTCGACCCAGCGGCGAGTCGACCGACTGATTAGTGATGCGCGCCCCCGCTAAAATAGCAGGGGCGCGCATAGCCAGATTTGAAATAACTTAGCTGTTTGCAGTACTCTTGCGCGGTTCCAGCACCTGGTCAATCAGACCATATTCCAGCGCCTGGGGAGCCGTGAGAATCTTGTCCCGGTCGATGTCCTCGTGCATTTGCTCCACGCTGCGCTTGGAATGCTTCGACAGCGTTTCCTCCAACCAAGCCCGCATCCGGTCGATTTCCTCAGCAATAATCGCCAAATCGGTAGCCTGACCCTGGGCGCCCTGAATGGCAGGCTGGTGAATTAGCACCCGCGCGTTGGGTAGCGCCAGGCGCTTGCCCGGAGCGCCCCCCGCCAGCAGCACCGCCGCCGCGGACGCTGCCTGACCCAAGCAAACCGTCTGAATCTCAGGCTTAATGTATTGCATCGTGTCATAAATCGCCGTCATCGCGGTAAAAGACCCGCCAGGAGAGTTGATGTACATGGTAATGAGTGAATCGGGATCTTGGCTCTCCAGCACCAGCAGCTGCGCCATCACATCGTCGGCAGAAGCATCGTCGACCTGGTTACCCAGGAACACGATCCGATCCTCAAACAGTTTTGCATAAGGGTCCTGGCGTTTGTATCCGTACGCCGTGCGTTCCTCGAAAGTCGGCAAGATATAGCGCGCACTGGGCATTGCCGGAGCCATCCCCGCGGGGACAGACGCATTCATGGGCGAAACCGCAGCAATCCCGGCTCCGGTCATTCCTAAATTACCTTGATAATGCCTCATTACTCCCCCTTATTTGAGCTTTGTACCGCAGCAGCGCTCTCTACCACCGCATCAATAAACCCATATTCCAGGGCTTCTTGAGCGGTAAACCAGTGGTCACGATCCGCGTCCCTGGTGATTTCTTCCAGGGTGTGACCGGTGCGTTCGGCAGTAATCTGTGCCAATTCGTGTTTCATCGCCAGAATCAAGTCAGCGTTAATCCGCACTTCAGAGGCAGTGCCTTGCACCCCACCGAGCGGCTGGTGCATGAGGATGCGTGCGTGGGGCGTCGCGAAACGCTTGCCTTTGGTTCCGGCAGTCAGCAAGAACTGTCCCATAGATGCCGCCATTCCCATCGCCACGGTCACCACGTCTGGCTTCACATACTGCATGGTGTCATAGATTGCCATGCCCGCGGTGACGGAGCCGCCGGGAGAATTGATGTATAGGTAGATGTCAGAATCCGGGTCCTCGGCCGCCAACAGCAACATCTGGGCGCAAATCGCATTGGCATTTTCCTGGCTGACCTCATCGCCCAGCCAAATAATGCGCTCTTTGAGCAGGCGCTTGTAAATAAACCCACCCGTGGGTACATCGGGCGTATCTTCGTCGCGATTAACTACGGTCACGTTTCCTCCTCGCTTGGTTCACTTAACCCTAACGGAAAATTGCGCGTCATTCGCGTTGCATTCACCCGGTTTCGCTATGGGCTAAGCCCAAGTTTGCCCGGATGCGCCCGGTCGGGGGGTTAGCCGATTTGATTCACTTTTTTGCACAAGTCTGGTCCCACAGTTTTTCCTTCAGTTTGCCTCTACGGGGGGCGACGGCGGGTATGGCAAAAGGCGGGTCCCAGTCTGTGCCGGGACCCGCCTTTTGCTCAAGATTTACTTTTCCTCGGTGTCCGTGTCTTCTTCCGCGTCCTCGTCCTCACCAACGAAGTCCTTCAAGTCCACGACCTCACCGTTCGTGTCTTTTACGGTGACCTCCCCGAGGGCCGCCGCGATGGACTTGTTCCGAGCGATTTCCTGAATAAATGCGGGAATCCGGTTGTTCTGTTCAGCACTTTGCAACAACATGGAGGGGTCCATGCCGTAAGCCTGCGCGGTCTGGAGCACAAACTCCAGCAGCTCCTGCTGCGACACGTTCATCTGGCGCTCTTCTGCCAGAGCGTCCAAGATAATCTGAACTTTCAAATCCTGCTCAACAGCTTCCTGAGCTTTCTTCTTGTCATCC
Source organism: Mobiluncus holmesii ATCC 35242 (assembly GCF_000185445.1). Lineage (NCBI taxonomy): Bacteria > Bacillati > Actinomycetota > Actinomycetes > Actinomycetales > Actinomycetaceae > Mobiluncus > Mobiluncus holmesii. The sequence continues at coordinate 1,095,259 of NZ_GL622346.1, forward strand.
TCGCTGGCGTCCTCTCCGAGCTGTGCCGCCACGGTTTCATCCAAAATCCCTTGGGGCAACGGGAATTCGAGCTCTTCGCGCAGCTTTTCCACCAGCTTGTCACGAGCTGCCATAGCCTGTGTTGCCCGAGCCTGTCGGTCCACGTTTTCCGCAAGTTCTTTCTTTAGATCAGCAATGGTGTCGTACTCGGAAACCATCATGGCGAATTCGTCGTCCGCTTCTGGCAGGACCTGTTCCTTTACGGAATCCACAGTCACCGTCACCTGGGCGGTTTCTCCCCCGTGCGGTCCAGACTTCAGCTGCGTCTCAAATGTCTTGGTTTCTCCAGCTTTCAGACCTTTCAAGGCCTCATCCAGACCTTCGACGAGCCCGCCAGCACCTACGTGATAGGAGGTTTGATTCAGGGAATCGACCTCTTTGCCGTCAATCTCGCTCTTCAGGTCCAGAGTGACGAAATCGTCCTGCTTAACGGCGCGTTCTACGGTCTTCAGAGTCGCGAAACGGCGACGCAGGTTCTCCAGCTCAGTTTCCAGGGCTTTCGGGTCGTCTTTAATCGCGTCAACTTCCAAGCTCAGCTGAGAAAAGTCCGGCAGCTTAACCTCGGGGCGTACTTCCACTTCCACCGTGAACTTCAAATCGCCACCGGCGGCGCCCTCTACGTTGGGGGTATCGGTCACGTCCACGTCAGGCTGACCCATCGGAGCGATCTTATGCTCCTGCACAGCTTGACCGTAATATTCCGGCAGCGCGTGATTGACCGCTTCCTCAATGACCGCACCGCGACCGATGTAGGATTCCAGCACCCGCGCCGGAACGTGTCCGCGGCGGAAACCGGGAATGTTGACCTGTTTGCCGTATTCCTTGAAAACCTTATCCATTTCGGGTTTGAATTCCTGATAAGGAACCTCGATTGCCAATTTGACCTTTGTGGGGTTGAGGTTTTCAACAGTGCTCTTCACTTTGTCTCCAAAATCGTTCGTTTATGCGGTCTGCCGGACAGTCCGACCCGCCTGGTTTTCATAAGCTTCTAAATCTTACGACATTAGCCCCTTTTTCCGAAACTTAAAACCAGGGTGGGGCAAGGATTTCGCAAAAGCGAATCTCAGCGGTTTGCACCGCGCGCCATGAGGCTGATTCCCAGCCAATCGGGGCTCACGTGAGAGGAAGACATGACCCGCAGACCTGCGGTTTTTGCAGCCTCCTCGACGAACTGGGTATCCACCGAATTCGGCTTGCCAGACACGGGAGACATGACCCAAATCAGCCCACCATCGTCGAGATTCCCAGACGCATCAACCAATAAATCTGCCAAATCATCAACTTCGCCGTCTTCGGCACGCCACCAAATCAGCGCCCCGTCCGAGACATCCCCGTAGTCCTCGTCTACCAACTCGTTTCCGAGGAAGTCCTCGATGGTATGACGCAGCCCCTCGTCAACGTCATCGTCATAATAAAATTCTTGGATAATCGCCCCTTTGGCGAAACCAAGACCTAGCTGAGATTTGTTTACGCGATCCTTTTGAGTTTGTTCCGCAGGGGCGGAAGCCTTGTTCGTCATAAGTTTAGGATATATGAAACCATGCCTCCGTGGGGAATTTACTTCAGACTATCCCCACCATGCCAAAGTTACTCTCCCGGAAACAGGCTCAAACGACCTTGTGCAGGTACTTCACCGGGGCACCGACCCCCGCCCAACGATAGGGCTCAAGTTCCTCGTCCCACGCGCGCCCCAAAGCTAAGTCCAGTTCACGGCGCATTTGCAGAGGATTATCCGCGTGTTCCAAAGCTGCCAAAATCCGTCCCTCGGGTACCACCACATTACCCACGCTGTCGGTTTGGGCATAAAAAATTCCCAATTCCGGAGTGTGAGACCAGCGTCCGCCGTCCGTGCCGGGAGCTGCGTCCTCGGTCACTTCGTAACGCAGGTGCTCCCAACCACGCAGAGCTGAAGCCAACTTAGCACCGGTGCCAACCATACCCACCCAGGAAAATTCGGCGCGGAAAAACGCAGGGTCGGCTTCTTGGACCGTCCAGTCCAAATTGACCTCGGTATTTAGTACCGTCCCCGCCGCCCATTCAATATGCGGGCACAGCGCCCTGGGCGCCGTGTGAATAAACAGGACACCCCGCGTGTATTGGTTCATGGTTACCTCCTGTTGTTTGGGAGTTGAGTCACAGCTCAACGGGCCGGTGTTGCGGCTTCCCCTCCGAACACCGAATCACAACGAGGTAACTTATGTTCCTATTATGCGCTAAACGCGCGACAGTTGCACGTCAATCTGGAATCTACAGACCCATTTTCCGGATTTGTTGCAACGCTTCCTTGCGGTATTTCCGCTCCAATTTGTCCAGGTAAAGGTGACCTTCCAGGTGATCACATTCATGCTGCAGGCAACGCCCCATCAGCTCTTCGCCCTCTACCACCAGTGGCTTTCCATCCAAGTCGATGCCCTCTACGCGGGCATACCAAGCGCGTTTTGTAGGGTAAAACAGCCCTGGCACGCTCAAGCAGCCCTCATCACCGTCCTGGTATTCATCTTCGCTCATAGCGACCAGTTTCGGATTCAAAACGTAGCCGATTTCCCCGTCAATATTCCAGGAAAATGCCCGCAGGCTGACCCCGATTTGGTTCGCTGCCAGCCCAGCGCGACCGTCCTCATCCACGTTCTCTAACAGGTCCTCGACCAGCTGTTTCACGCCGGGGTCACGCGGGTCCGTAATCCAGTCACAAGGGGTGCGCAGCACGGGATCTCCTACCACGCGAATCTCTCGAAATGCCATGTTGACCTCTCTTTGCCGTCGCCGGGGCGCCTAGTTTTGATCCTTTTCCCACTGATCAGGCTCGCCAATCAGCTCCATCGAAGTTAGGGAGAAAGCTGTTTTCGCCGCCTCTTTCTCGATGGCTTGCAAAAGTTCCTCCACGCAGCTTTCCGGGGTCGTTTCCTGAGTCGTGCCTTCGCGGCGCTGACGGATTTCGACCTTGCCTTCAGCCAAGCCCTTGCCCACGACCAGTGCATATGGCATCCCCAGCAGTTCCGCATCCTTGAACTTTACCCCAGCGGAAGCCTTGGGGCGGTCGTCATACAGCACCTGCAGACCCGCCGCGTCCAGTTGGCACGCGAGCTTTTCCGCGGTGGCAAAAATCTCTGGATCTTTGCCGGTGGCCAGCACGTGAACCTGGAACGGGGCGATATTGAGCGGCCACATCAGCCCCCGATCGTCGTGGTTTTCTTCGGCAATCGCCGCCACCAGACGCGACACACCAATACCGTACGACCCCATCGTCACGACTTGTGACTTCCCGTTTTCATCCAGCACACTCAGTCCCAGGGCTTTGGCATACTTGCGTCCCAACGCAAAGATGTGACCGATTTCGATGCCACGTTCCAATGTCAACGGTCCCGAGCCGTCGGGAGCCGGGTCGCCTTCCATGACTTCCGCCGCTTCTATAGTGGCATCTGCCGTAAAATCGCGCCCACACACCAGGTTGAACACGTGCATCCCCGGCTGGTTGGCTCCTGCCACCCAGCGTGTGCCCGGAACAATTCGCGGATCTATCAGATAGCGCGGGGAACCGACAGGATTACCGTCGGCATCCGTGGTGCGTTTCGACGAGTTCGGACCGATGACCTGCGGACCGATGTAACCGGGAACCAAATCCGGGTAGGCCTCCAGGTCTTTGGCTTCTGCCATACGCACGTCAGCGGGAGACAGGCTCGCCTCCAGGCGTTTCATATCAACTTCGCGGTTGCCGGGCACGCCGATGACCAGCACTTCTTTGCGTCCGTCAGGATAGTCAGCGACCACCACCACGTTCTTCAGGGTGTCACTGGCTTCCCAAGGTCGGTCCGAGCGCGGATAGAGCTTATTCGCCTGGTTAACCAACGCTTCAATCGTGGTGGCGTCAGGAGTCGGGCGCACTTCCGCGGCCGGGGCGTCGTCATAAGGGAGGGGCTCAGGAGCGATGGTGGTGACAGCTTCCGCGTTGGCGGCGTAACCTCCGGGAGACTTCACGAAGGTGTCCTCACCGATTGCGCAGGGAAACAGGAATTCTTCGGAGGCGGAACCGCCCATCGGACCGCTCATCGCGTGACAGATCACGAAATCCAGCCCGAGACGGGTAAAGACCCGGCGGTATGCCCCGCGGTGCAGGGCGTAGGAGTGTTCCAGTCCATCGTCCGTCAGGTCAAAGGAATAGGAGTCTTTCATCACGAACTCGCGACCCCGGATGATTCCCGCGCGCGGACGAGCCTCGTCACGGTACTTTTCTTTCATCTGGTACAGAATGACCGGCAGGTCTTTGTACGAGGTGTACATATCCTTTACTGCCAGGGTAAACATTTCTTCGTGGGTGGGAGCCAGCAGGTAATCCCCTTCTTTACGGTCCTTGAGCTTAAACAGTGAAGGACCGAACTCTTCCCAGCGGTTCGTCGCCACGTAAGGCTCGCTGGAGAGCAGCATCGGGAACTGCAATTCCTGTCCCCCAATGCGGTCCATCTCTTCACGCACGATGTTTTCCACGCGCCGCAGCGTTTTCAACCCCAGTGGCAGCCAGGTGTATATTCCTGGCGCGGCGCGGCGAATATAACCGGCTCGTACCAGTAACTTGTGGGAATCAACTTCGGCTTCGACCGGGTCTTCACGCAGGGTGCGGACAAAGAAAGAGGACATTTTTGTAAGCATTCCTCAACTTTACCGCGAAACCTGCTGAAAGATTAAACCATCCCGACCTCAGGATTTACGCACCAACGCGCGCGGTTAGAGTCGCGGGTAGCACGCTAGTGGCGCGATGTGTGCAAATCCCGGCGATGCCAGAACAGGTTTTCTTCCGTATCTCGATCGGTAGCGCGCAACAGGGCTTGCCACACCTCTAAGGGATCAGCGCCGCGTTCTAACGCCTGTTGCGCCGTCATGCCCCATTCGGTCAATACTTGATCGCTGACCAGGGTTTCACCCAATCCGTGCGGAAATACTTCTGCCAGTGCTTGCTTAAACTGGGAGCGCGTCATGCCGCGCTGCACCGGACCACCTTGGAATGCCGGCATCAGGAAATCGGGGCGCAGTCGATGCTGTCCAACAACTCATCGGGCACCAGCTCCGGAACCACTACGCCCTCAACCGCCGCGATACGATCCGCAACTTCATGCAACACAAAAGACACCGGCGCTTCCAACGCGTAACAGATGGACGCCAACAACTCGCTAGAGGCTTCCTTTTGACCGCGTTCCACCTCGGAAAGGTACCCCAAGGATACTCGCGCCTTTGCCGACACATCACGCAGAGTCAGACCGCGGGTTTGGCGCAGCTGACGCAAAACTTCTCCGAGCTCGTGACGCAATACGGGCGTAGAGGGTTTAGCAACTGGAGGAATCCGCATCATGGATTCAGAATACCGCTTTTTAGGCGCGTTTCGCACCCCCGCCCGATTCGCCGGTCTGACCGAACGCCCCAAGCTGGTCCCTGGACGCAGCGCGTAAGGCAACTTCATGTTGGAAAAGGTAGCTGTTTTGTTCATCACAATCAGTTTAACCAACTTTGTCAGGTATTTATTCCCCTGACCGACCCCTAACCGAGGCGACACCACAATTAGAAGTCTTCAGGGGCGCGGCTAGCGTTCCGCAGCCGGATGCATTGCCTGGCGCACATAGTCAACCCCGGTGAACACCGTAATGCACACGACCAGTACCGACAGGACTATTGCCACAATGCGCACCACCGACCACGCCGTGGGAACCAAGGCTTCCCACGGAATCAGCAGCAGCAAAATCAACGCTATCTGGGTCACGGTCTTCAACTTGCCGCCGCGGCTGGCAGGCATGACTCGCCCCCGACGCGCCAACACCAGACGCATCAGGGTAATCCCCAGCTCTCGCACCAACACCGGGATAGTGACCGCCCAAAACACCGACCAGTGCAGGCTGAGCAAGATAAACGCGCTGAGCACCAGGGCTTTATCCGCGATGGGATCGGCGAGTTTGCCGAAATCAGTGACCAAGTTCAGCCGCCGAGCCAGGGTCCCGTCTAACTTGTCGGTCGCGGAAGCCACGGCGAACACCGCAAAAGCCCACACTTGTGCCTTCACCCCTGGCAACAGCATCAACCAAATAAATACCGGGACCAAAATCAGGCGGATGACCGTGAGCACATTGGCGATGTTAAAGTTCGGGGGCGCGGGCGGCTGCGGCGCGCCCTGCAGGTTTGCGGTCATGAATCCATCCTAATCAGAAGGGCAAAGGCTCGGTGTCGTCTTTATCGTATAGCTCTTGGTGACCCACTTGCGGTGTCGCCGGTGGTGCCGGATACGGGAGGGTCGCCGGGTCGGGTCCATCGGAAAATGCCACCGTGGGGTCAAGGGGGTGTGAGTCGGTGTCACCAGCGTCTGACGGTAACTGTTCTGTAGCCTCCTCGTCATCAGCAGGTTCATCGAGAGTCTCCGAGGGAGTCGGGTCCGCTGCAGACGAACTGTCCGCGATGGAGTCGGTTTCGCCGCGCAGCATGGCGAGGACACCGGGCAGGTCCTCGTTCGTGACCAGGACTTCGCGTGGCTTGGAGCCTTCCGAGGGACCCACCACCCCGTATGTTTCGAGGATATCCATCAACCGACCAGCTTTGGCGAACCCCTTGCGCAGTTTACGTTGAATCATCGAAGTAGAGCCTAACTGAGTGGAAACCACCAACTCGGCGGCTGCCAACACATCGTCCAAGTCATCACCGATTTCTTCGGGGACCTTGGTTTCTTCACTGCTCTGTTCGCTGGTGACGTCTTCCCGATACACGGGTTCCATCTGTGCCTTGACGTGAGCCACGACGCGCATGATTTCTTCCTCCGAGACCCAGGCTCCCTGCACTCGTTGCGGCTTGGATTCACCACTGGGCAGGTAGAGAGCATCGCCCTGTCCGATGAGTTTTTCTGCCCCGGACTGATCCAAAATCACGCGAGAATCCTGGTTGGAGGAAGTCGCAAAAGCCAACCGAGAGGGCACATTCGCTTTGATAATGCCCGTGACCACATCCACGGAGGGACGCTGCGTCGCCAACACCAGGTGAATTCCTGCCGCGCGACCCAGCTGCGTGATGCGTTGAATGGAGGCTTCCACGTCCCGTGGTGCAACCATCATCAAATCTGCCAACTCGTCCACTACCACCAGCAGGTAGGGCATCCATTCTGGCTCAAAGCGTGACTCGGGCAGCTTTTGCACCTTGCCGGCACGCAGTGCCTGATTGAAATCATCAACGTGGCGGTATCCGTAGTTCGACAGGGTGTCGTAGCGCATATCCATCTCATTGACGCACCATTCCAGAGCTGTCGCGGCTTTCTTTGCTGAAGTAATAATGGGCGTGACCAGGTGGGGAATCCCGGCATAAGCGGTGAGCTCCACTCGTTTCGGATCGACCAGAATCAGCCGGACCTGTTCCGGGGTGGCTCGCATCATGATGGAAGTAATCATCGAGTTAATGAACGAAGATTTACCCGATCCGGTCGCGCCGGCGACCAGCAGGTGCAGGGTCTTGGCAATGTTGGTCAGGACGTAATCGCCCTCCACGTCTTTGCCGACCCCGGTGACCAGAGGATGTGTGAGGCGCGAGGCTGCTTCGGAACGCAGCACGTCGCCTAGGTAAACGTTTTCGCGGTCCGCGTTGGGAATTTCAATCCCAATCGCGGATTTTCCAGGAATGGGAGACAAAATCCGCACTTCCGGAGACGCTACCGCATAAGCAATGTCCTTGGACAGCCCCTCTACCTTAGAGACTTTTTCTCCCGGACCGAGCGTCACTTCGTACTGAGTCACCGTCGGTCCCCGTGAAAAGCCGGTGACCTCAGCTGCCACCCCGAACTGCTGAAATACGTTGGTCAGAGACTCGATGACACGGTCATTCGCTGGGGACCGTGTCACGTGCGCAGGTCCGATTTTTAACAGGTCTAAAGAGGGCAGGTGGTAGTCGATATCGTGTCCCAAGCCGGTGTGCACGCGTTCGGGCAGGCTGTCCTCAGCTTTGGCGGGGGGCTCAGGTGGAAGTACCGGCTCTGGGGGTCGGCTTTCTGCCTTGTGCCGCCCTGATTGTTTCCGTGCCGGCAGCAGTTCCGTGGCACCCGTAGCAGGTGACTCTGGCAAAGTCTGGGTCGCAGCAGGGACGGGGGGTTGCGCTGACGGAGCCACGTTCGGCTCGATAACCTTAGTTTCCTCCGGTCCAGACTGAGGGTGCGGTCGTTTCCAAGGCATCCGCGAAGGTGTCATGACTTCGGTGGCACCGGTGAGGTCGACCGTCTCCGGCTCCTCCTCGCTGGTGGCAGGTTCTGGGCTGAGCCAGGCAAAGCGTTGACGTATCAATGAAACCAGGGTGGCTGCCGGAATTCCCCCAGTGATGAGGATGCCAATCAGCATGATGATGACCAGCAGCGGGAACGCGCCCCACGGCGAAAATAACACGCCGATGGGGTGACCGAAAAACCACCCCAGCAGACCTCCTGCCGTCATGATTTCAGGAAAACCTGTAGAGGGCCAAGGCAAGCCCTTTGCCACGTGGACCATTCCCGACAGCGCCGCCAAGATGACGGAAAGCCCCACCAGAATTCGGGTTTCCCGCGCGCCGCGGGACCGGGTGACCTCCGCAGCTTCTGCCTCGGTCACGCCGTCATTGCCGGGGTCAGGAAAGAACCGTCCCCGCAGGAACAAACGTATGGCGAGGAAACCTAATCCAAAGGGCAGAATGACGGCGAACACCCCAAAAAGTCCCGCGACAGCCAGATGAATCACGTTCCCTGCCGTACCGGACAGTCCAAACCATTCCCGCAGCGCGACCAAAATCCCTAATGCAATCAGGCACAGCCCCAAAATGTCGCGTTTCACCTGGGGGTCCAAAGTGGATTGGGGCAGCTCGGGTTGATTGCTCGCGCTGGGTGATTTTTGGTTACCGCCAACAGACCCGCGCTTCGGAGAGTTAGTTTTCACTTGTTTTTTGGTCGCACTCATAGCGTTTCTAGACTATCCGCCGGCAGAGCTTTTTTGGCACTCCCACGCCGAAAAAAGCGGGATTAGAGCCGGGGATTCGTGGCCAGGAAGTTGTCGATTTGAGAAGCTGTGGGGATTCGGTAGTAGCCCCGCCGCCCCATCGCCAGCGCGGCTGCTGCGTTGGCTCTCGCACAAGCCTGTTCCAGCGACGACCCCATTATGAGCGAAGCCAGCAGCACCCCCGTATGGGCTTCTCCAGCTCCAGTAGTATCCATCAAATCGGTGGGATAAGCAGGGACTCCCCGTGGAGTCTGCCCGGCAGATTCCTGAATGATTGCCCCGTTTTGCCCGTCACGCAGCACTAACGCAGTTTCCGGTTTCACGTAACGGCGCAGTACCTCAGCAATAGGACCGCGCCCCAACCGCATCCGCATCGTATCTGCCTGGTGCTTATTTAGAGTCAATAAATCCGCCCGGGCCAGGACTTTCACCATCACATCTAAATCGACTTCCCCCACCAACGGACCCCCCGCCACCGCGAGGTACAGATTCTCCGGCAGTTGTTCAATCCAATTCGTGAGAATCTCGGCAAGCTGCGGATATGCCAGGTCGTTGAGGCTGACAAAGACATAGTCATTTCCCCGCAAAATTATCCCTGCCAGGTCACGCGGGTCAGGCTCGACTTCTACGCCAGGGGACGTAATCACACTGCGTACCCCTTCGGAGTCTATGGCGGCAATCCGCAACCCGATGTCCCCCACAATTTCGCGGGAGAGCACAGAAATTCCTTCTCGTCCCAAGGAGTGTCGGGCTTGAATCGAGTTCGGACCGGTTCCCAGTGGGGCGGTCACGCAGGCGGCGACACCTTGCCGCGCCACGGTGGCGACCACGTAGAAACCTCCTGCTACGACAGCCCCTTCCATGATGGAAGCACGGACTTCGGCACCCTGATCGGGCAGATGGTCAACCCGCAGGGGCAGCTCCAAGTTGATGGATTGGGTAGAGATAAAACGTGCCACAGCGATTCTCCCTGAGCTAGTCAGCTTCCAACACCAGGGGCACAATCATGGGCGCGCGCTTCAATCGCTTGGACACCCAGCGTCCCAAGGTCCGGCGCGCGACCCGTTCCATATCCCGCACGTTGGCTTGTCCGTCCGCAGCTGCTGCACTCAAAGCGTCAGCGATAGCCGGTTCAATGTCTCTAAACACGTCATCATTTTCTGCCACTCCTCGCGCGATAACGGTCGGACCAGCGAGGATAGTCCCGGTGCTCATCTCCATCACCACGTAAACCGCCACAAACCCCTCTTGTGCCAGGACGCGACGGTCATACAGTTCAGACTCCCCAATCTCACCAATGGACGTGCCATCCACATAGATAAAGTCACACGGCACCTGACCCACGATCTGTGCCTCACCGTTCTTAACCTCCACGCAGACCCCGTCCTCGGCGAGCATGACGCGACGCGGATCGACTCCGGTCTTTACGGCATGTTTCCCATTGGCGACCAAGTGGCGAATCTCGCCGTGAATGGGCATCACGTTCTTTGGCTTCACGATGTTATAGGCATAGAGCAGCTCACCCGTGGCGGCGTGACCGGACACGTGAACCCTCGAATTACCCTTGTGCACGACCTGCGCGCCCAGACGAATGAGCTGATTAATGACGCGCCCCACCGAGTTTTCATTACCGGGAATCAGGGAGGACGCCAACACCACCGTGTCGCCCTGACCGATAGAGATTGTCCGGTGCGAACGGTTGGCTATCCGCGACAGGGCTGCCATCGGTTCGCCCTGCGAGCCGGTAGCCATATACACGCGACGTTCGGGGGGCAGGGAATTGACGTCCTTAAGGTCAATCAGCACGCCATCCGGCACGGTCATGTAGCCAGCCTCCGCGGCGATGGTCATGTTGCGTTCCATGGACCGCCCCACCAGGGCGACCTTCCGGTTAGATTTCGCGGCAGCGTTCAAGACCTGCTGCACCCGGTGGACGTGAGAGGCAAACGAGGCAACCACAATCTGACCGGTAGCGTGGAGGAATACGTCCTCAAGCACCGGCCCAATCTCACGCTCCGAAGTGATAAAGCCGGGTACCTCGGCATTCGTAGAGTCAACGCAGAACAAGTCGACTCCGGCTTCACCCCAGCGCGCGAAAGCGCGCAGGTCGGTAATGCGCCCATCCAGGGGCAGTTGATCCATTTTAAAGTCCCCAGTAATCAGCGCGGAACCGGCTTTCGTGCGTACCATCACTGCCAAAGCATCTGGAATCGAGTGGTTCACAGCGCAAAACTCGAGGTGGAATGGTCCCAAATCGAGCCGCTCGCCCTCCGCTTTGACCCGCAGGTTTGTGGTCGGCAGGCGATGCTCCATAAGTTTCGGTTCCACGAACGCCAGTGTCAGGTGCGAACCGTAGACGGGAATGTCCTCGCGCAGTTTCAACAGGTAGGGCACCGCCCCGATGTGATCCTCGTGACCGTGGGTCAGCACCACGCCTACCACATCCGCCATCCGGTCTTGGATATAGGTGAAATCCGGCAAGATGAGGTCTACTCCCGGCTGGATTTCTTCGGGGAACAGCACCCCGCAATCCACAATGAGGATTTTGCCTTCAGTTTCCAAAACGGTCATGTTGCGACCGACTTCACCCAGACCGCCCAAGGGCACCACTCGCAAGACATCGGGCTGGGCAGGTCCGGGTTGGGGCAGCTGAAAAATATCTTCACTCACGCCCCTATCTTAGCGGTTTCGCCCTGCTCCAGGCTGACGCACCCGCCCGGCGTGCCTGTCACAGAACAAACCGAGTGCATTCACGGTCGCCTGTGGCACTGCGGGACATTTCGTCTACCTGACGGACCCCCTGTCCGCCCTGTGAACGTCGGTGTCTTGACGGAAATAACGGGGACGGTTTATTCCCCCGGTCCTAACCGCACTTCAATAGTGGCGCGTTTCGCCAGTTCAGCCGCCCAGTCCCGGACTTGTGCAGCGGTGACGGCGTGCATCTGTTCCAGCTTCTCCGCTAACGGGATATAAGCCCCGCGCAGGATTTCAGCATGAGCCAGACGATTGGCACGCACGGTATTGTCTTCCAGGCTCAGCAGGGTGGCTCCGCGCAGCTGCCCTTTGGCTCGAGCTAGCTCGTCCGCGGGGATTGGGTCGGTGGCAATTTCTTCCAGTTCGGCGCGCAGTAACGCCGCTACCTCGTCCGCATTCGCCGGATTGCAGGTCGCGGTTAACCCGAAACTACCTGCGTCCCGGTAAGACGAGTTAAACGCGTAGGTGGTGTATGCCAGACCGCGCTTTTCCCGGATATTTTGGAACAGGCGTGAGCTCATCCCTCCGCCCAGGACGGTATTCAGCACATTCATCACGGGCATATGTTCATCCGCCACTCCCGGTCCCGGTCCGCCGATGATGATGCGACTCTGTTCAAACTTGCCGTCGACGATGAAGACTCCAGACTCAGGTTTCCAAGCGCCCTGACCTGCTGCGTTGAGACTGTTCCCGCAACGGTCAGCGGAGCTGTTCAGCGGGACGGCTACCGCGGTGTTGAAATCTAAGGCGGGTTGGGCGGGGTCAGGCGCGGATTGCCATTGCGACCACGGAGAGTCGGGACGGTGCAGCGCCCGCGCCACCAGTTCACACACCTGATCGTGATTGACTTCTCCCGCAGCAGCCACCACCAGGCGATCCGGAGCATATCCGACCTGGTAGTGAGCCACTATCGCCTCCAAGGTATCGGCTTTTACCGATTCAATCGTGCCGCCAATGGGACGCCCCAACGGATGAGTCGCAAAGACTCGGCGGGTAAATTCGTCAAAAGCCTGTTCGCTGGGGTTATCCAGCGCCATCGTCAGCTCGTCGAGGATAATGCCACGTTCCATCTCAAAATCGGCAGCGTTGAGCAAGGGCGCACACACCATATCCATCAGGACGTCAACCGCCATCGGCACGTCCTCACCCAAGACTTCTGCGTAGTAGTGGGTGCATTCTCTGCCGGTGGCGGCGTTAGAGTCGCCTCCGACCGCATCAAATTCCATAGCTATCTGATGGGCGGTGCGCCGCGTGGTTCCTTTAAACAAGAGGTGTTCCAGAAAGTGTGTGGAGCCACGCGCTCCCTCGACCTCGTCACGAGAGCCGCGCGCGACCCACAACGCCACGGTAGCGGCGCGGGTGCCCAGCATCTGCTCGGTGATAACGCGCGTTCCCCCAGGCAAAATCGTCCGGCGAATCGCCCCGTCCTCCAGGGTCACGTCCGCGCCGGGAGCACCTGCGGGAAGCGCCGGAAGCGGATCGGCAACAGGTTTCAAATCAGTCATAGTGACCCAATTTTACTAGACTGGTACGCATGTCCCAGCACAACTTTGGTAAACAGGAAAAACCCGACGATTCCGACCAGTCCCCCGCGCACGCAAATCCGGAGGGAACCCCTCGGGCGGGGAAATTTCCTCCTCCCAAACCCGGAAAATCTGCGCTGCCGAAACAATCGCTGTGGCGCTCCGCGGCGGACGTGTGGCCTTTCGTGTTGGGATCTTTCGGATGTGCCCTAGCGTCGTATTTCTTGACCTATGCCGGCTCAGCCTATGAACAGCCGAATTCGCTGACCACCGGAGCGACCGTCATGTTGATGGCAGCGGGAGCTTGCGTGCTGGCTGCCACCGTCGGGCTGGTTCACCTGGCGTTTTCTGTTTCCGCAAAAGTGTTGTGGGCGATAGGTGTCGGTCTGGGGACAGCGCTGTCGGTGGCAGCTTTCGTTGTGGCAGGGATGCACGTCGCCCCCGGTTTTGTGTTTGGTGTGACGTTCCTGGTGCTGTGTGTGCCGGGGTATTTCCTGGGTCGGCGCGCTGATGACTACCGCGCCCAGTTCCCCAAACGCAGCCATTTCCTGGGTGACTGGGATTAGGAATTGAGTCAGCAGCCAAGCTCCCGGAGCCGGGGGCGGAGCCGCGAGTGTTCCCGACCGCCCTGGCGCAACCACCCCACGATGCTGACTCTAACGCGGGCTAAACCCGACCCGAGAAGCTGACCGGGGACGCTTTTGCGCACCACTTCAAAAGGACGTCCGCCCGCGCAAGGCGTCAAGCTGACGGCGTTCCTTTTTGGTGGGACGTCCAGTGCCACGCGGTCGATAGATAACGGCAGCATTAGCGGGGTTCGTCAAGCGTTCCGGAGTGACGTCTGTATAGCATTTCACGGCTTCGGGCGCTCCTACACGCTTGGGAATCAGGGCTATGACCTTCAGGACTCGGTCAAAACCCGCGACTCGTAGCCGCACTTCGTCCCCCACCCGCACCGCGCTGGAGGCTTTCGCGCTTACCCCGTTGATTTTCACGTGTCCAGCGCGCGCCGCCGCGGTCGCAAGTGATCGCGACTTCACTTGTCGCACCGCCCACAGCCACACGTCGACGCGCATTTTATCCATTCCCCCAGTCTACTCGCTGCTGGCAGGCAGCGGTTGACCGGGGCAATTGCTCAGGATACGTTCCATCGCATCGCGTTCTGACGGAGTCACCCACAGCCGATATTTCGCTTTGACCGCAATCTGGCGAGAGACGTAAGCACATCGGAAACCCTGGCGCGGTGGCAGCCACGTCGCCGCGTCGCTGTCTGATTTTTGCTGATTGAGCCGACCGTCCACAGCCAGTAGGTTCAACGGATCGTTCGCCAGGGTTTCGCGCTGCGCGGCGCTCAAGGCTTGGGCGCCTTTCTGCCAGGCGTCGGACAGGGCAACGACGTGGTCAATCTGGATAGCCGCCGCCTGTGACTTGTGGAAATACTTAGTTTCGCCGGAATATGGCTCTGTCAGGGTTCCGCTCAGTACCACGCATCCATGGGTGTTTGCTTTCCAGGTCTTGTTGGTCAAATCCCGGTTCAGAATGTCGTTGCGGGTGTCGCAGCCGTTGTGGTCAATATCGCGCCATCGCCGACCGAATTCAGCCCGCCGATATCCGGTTTTCGGCGCCCGTCCTTTCACGGGCAGGGACGCCAGCGCTGCCGCAGCGTCCCCTGAGGTTTCCGGGGTGGGCGTGGTCGGGCTGGGTTCAACAGTAATTTCTGGGGTCGGTGTGGGGGAAGAGTCAGAAGAGGTGGGGGTGGGCGCACCGGTGACGCGTGGCACTTTGGGGGAGGTGGCGGGACTGGTGGAAGTGGCGGAGTCGGGAGCTGAATCGTTGGGTTTATAGCCCATCCCGCTGCCTAGCACTACCAGAATAAGCAACACCCCGACGCCCACCAGCAGCTTCTTAGTTGAGCTGATCTGTCTGGTCGGGGCTTTGCCTGGCTTACTGGTTGGCATCTGGTTTTCTTTCACAGCCCCATTCTAGGGTGAGGGGGTAATATAAAAATTTCGACGGTTGAGTACCCGGTATTTACAGATTTCTATTTACGCTAGCAAGCGGTCATGATTACCCCGGAAAAACATCTCCATAGTCTTTGATGCGGAAATTTGACCAAATATTTAAGTTTTTGTTAGGCTAGCCTTACAACGTTATTATCAGGACAAAGGAAATGTAATGTCAGAAGATGTTCAAAAAGAAGACCTTCAAAAGCAAATTGATGAACGACGCACCAATTTTTGCATGAATCTTTGCCCTGGTTGCAAGGCTGCTCGCGCAAAACAAAAGGGTTTTTGGTATCACACTGTGAAAGTATGTGATGACAAACTGTGTCCCTGGTGTGCTGCATATTATCGCACCCAAGGGAAACGCGCTTACGAGCCTCTCGATTCGGTTGAATGATTATCATGACACACCTGGAAGAGTACTATCAAAACAAACCCTACCCTTTCTTCATTGTGCACATGATTGCAATTGTAGGTTTTGTAGCCCTTCTCATTACTTCTCTAATTATGCTAGTAGCCCATAATTCAGGAACAGCCGTAATCGTTATACATAAGTTGTCTTCCTGGCTCTTAATGATAGGTCTGGTTATCAGCGGGGTCGAAGCTCTGGTTGTAAAGCTCTTTGCTCCGAGCGCAAAACGTAAACCTTTTGGTTATAGAATTCCTGTCTTAAAAGAAATAACCACCAGGCAAGAAGTCGCCATATATACCGCCTATTGTGTGCTGTCTTGGGCGCTCCTCCCCATTGTATTTATATTCGCGTTCCTCAGCGGTATTGGCGCAGTGGGGATTTCATCACCAGTGCTGCCCTTCCACACCATGGATCCAGGGTTGTTGGCTCGCTTCCACCACATTAGCGGTGCCTTATTTGTCATCATGATTATCCTGCACGTCGCACTTTCAGTTCCGGCGCGCCGGGCCAGAGAGAAAGCAAATCAGGCGATTAGTTCGAATAATTAATCATCTCTGAGGTTATTAATTCGCCGTTTATTTTTCACACTTCCTAATTTTTAGGCAATCCCCGGCAACCTGCCCTCACGGTCCAGGGGTCGCCGGTGGTATTCTGGCTTAAGAATTTGAGGAGCTATCATGAGCAATTTGGATATTAACGCAGCGGTCACCGAACTAGGTTCTTGGCAGGACGAAACCTATCAATGGCTCCACCAACACCCCGAACTTTCGATGTCAGAGACAGAAACCTGTAATTTTATCGAGAAACAGCTGCAGGACTTTGGCTACCAGACCGAAATAATCGGTGGGGGCGTGGTCGGAATACTGCGCAATGGCACGGGTAAGACCACGCTTTTCCGCGCCGATATGGACGGTCTGCCGGTGAGAGAAGAAACCGGGTTGCCTTATGCCTCCACCATCACTCGACGCGACCGGGACGGAAACGAAGTGCCGGTGATGCACGCCTGCGGGCACGACGTACACATTACTGCGGGTCTGGGGGCAGCACGAGTGCTAGCTGCGCATCGTGATAGCTGGAGTGGCACCCATATCGCCCTATTTCAGCCCGGTGAAGAAACTGCCGAGGGCGCAAAATCCATGGTAGCAGCGGGTCTGGTCGATAAAATTCCTCGCCCCGACGTGGCTTTCGGTCAGCACGTCCTGACCGGTCCCATGCCCACCGGCGCGGTCGGCACCCATGTCGGAGCAATTTTGTCTACGGGCGCGTCCTTGAAAATTACGTTGCATGGCAAGGGCTCACATGGCTCTATGCCTCATATGGGCATTGATCCGGTGGTACTCGCCTCGACGATTGTGATGCGGTTGCAGACTATCGTCTCGCGCGAAATTGATCCTTTCCAAATGGCAGTAGTGACTGTGGGGTCGGTGCAAGCTGGCACAAAATCGAATATCATTCCCGAACGTGCCACCCTTTTGGTCAATATCCGCGCTTATGACGTAGCGGTGCGCGAACACTTACTGACAGCCATAAAGCGGATTGTTAACGCCGAGTGTGCCGCAGCAGGCAGTCCGGAACCTGCCGAGTTTGAGCTTTATGATTCCTATCCCCTGACCGCTAACGACCCGCAGGTTACGAAAAAAGTGACGGAGGCATTTCTTGCCCACTTTGGTGCTGAACGGGTAGGCGATTGCGGTGAGGTTCCCGCCTCCGAGGATTTCAGCACTATCCCGGACGCGTTCGGGATTCCCTATTGCTATTGGGGCTTGGGTGGCTTCCGTGACGATGACCCCAAGTTTCCTAACCATAACCCCAAGTTCGCACCGGTCATGCAACCCACGCTAGCCACGGGCATCGAAGCCGTTCTAGCCGCGGTGATGGCTTGGTTGGGGAAATCGGAACAGGAGTAATGCCCGTTCAGCTTGAGGCGTCCCGGTCTGCTTTACACCGTTGAGAGCGCATTCCTCTGACGCGGTTATACGCCTGCACCCAGTGCTGAGATAGGTACGGGGGAAAACGGCTCAAAAGACCTCGATGCACCGGATACAAAAAAGCTCCCGCGGCTGGATTCGAACCAGCAACCTGCCGATTACTTCTTTTCCCTGCTTGGGATGTGGTTAAGGCGGCTTCTATTAAATAGCACATGAGATCTAAAACATGGGAAAACTGCGCTAGTGCATATTTACAGCATCTAAAAGCTGCCGGGCGCGCCAAAGGCACGATTCGGATCCACCGTTATTACCTGCAAGTCATGCGTGGGTCGCCCCATACCCCGGGTTGGTATCCCGGGAAAGGCTTGAGGCATGGCTTGCTGAGCATGATTGGAAACCGGAAACAAGACGAAGCGCCCAAGGTGTAGCTCACCAATTCTTCAAGTTCTTGGTCGAAGATGGCATTTTGAAAGATTCGCCAGCTAAATTTCTTAAACTCGTCCATGTACCTGACGGAGTACCCCACCCCGCGCCGGAATCAGCCGTAAGGCACACGCTACAAAATGCGCCAAAGCGAACCGCGCTCATGGTTAGGTTCGCGGCGCTTTGCGGGCTTAGGGCGTGTGAGATTTGCACTTTGCGAGGAAACGCCTGGGATGGTGGACTGCTGAGAGTAAAGGGCAAAGGTGGAAGAGTTCGGGTTATTCCGTTGCAGGATTCCACGCTGATTTACAGCCTAGAGAATTGTCCAGGTTGGCTATTCCCCGGACGTATTGACGGGCATTTGAGCGCGCAATACACAGCAAAGCTACTGGGTAGCGTACTGCCTCCAGGCGTTACAGGGCACTCCCTACGCCACCGGTTCGGAACTGTCGCGTACCGGGCAACCCACGATTTGCTAGCGGTAGGAGCTGTTATGAGTCATGTGAAAACTGACACCACTAAGCGCTATATTAGGCTGGATTTGGATCCATTGGCACGGGCGGTACAGACCGCGCAACTTTGACATGACAAATTAAAAAGATCTGGGGTGTTCCAACTTGACTTTACAGGCATATTCATGTAGAGTGTTGAGTGTTAGGGCAACCGCCCTAGCAATAATAAAGCCCCAAGCTGCAACTTGGGGCTGAGAGGAAAGGAAGATTGAGATGATCGCATTCATCGAAATCCTGATTTCCCTTCCTGAAGCTATTCTAGCGCTGATTCTCATTTTTGAGAAGATGCACCGGAACAGCAAGGAAGATTAGGAAGTCGCCCCGTCCCCTCACCGGGGGGCGGGGCTTCCTCTGAAATTCACCAAGGGGGCTATCATGTTTCTTTCATTGCAGGGCGTGGCTGAGTATGCCGGGCTTGCCTATGGCACTATCAAGGCCTATTTCGCACGAGGCTATCTCCCTGAACCTGATGTTGCAATCGGTATGCGCGATAAAGTCACAGCCTACGGCTGGTCTACCGACACTATCGACCACTGGCTAGCCAATCGCCCTGGACGCGGGGCGCGTACCGACTTAAAGCGCGCTAAATAAGTCCGCGCTGGATTTTTTCGAGTTCTTTCCATAGGCGAGTGTGGTTTTCTCTCGCGTCTGCTGTAAGGTTTTGCAAATCGTCGTGTAATTCGCCTTGTCGGTGTCCTAGGCTTTTTATACGGTCGTCTAGCATGTTGATAGCGTCGCGCATGGAAGACCCATGATTTGGTTTCATTTCTTTTGCTGTTGATTTCACATAATACCGCTCAGGATAGCGCCGATGCCTTGCAGGTCGGTGAGTCAGGTCGGCATTTATTCCACCTCTTCATCAGGTTTTTGGTTGCGTGTGGGTCGGTAAGCTAGAGCGGTTCCAGACCCCGGCAATGCGCAAGCGCCTCCCGAGCCTCCACCAAAGCCGCCCTCAAATGCCGCCCCGCACGACCCACCGCAATAGATTCATACACAGGCGTTAAAGTGTTCGTTTCAATCATTATTAGGTGCCTTTCTCAGTAAAGTAGCCTCATGGGCATTTTTGATGGACTTCGCCAAGCCTGGGCTGAAGCGGGCGAAAAGGTAGAACAGGACGCGAAAGCCAAAGCTCGCCAGCGCGGCGCGCAACCGATTAACTGGGATACGTGGGACAAAGGCCGCTATGTCGCGGGCGTTACCTTCAGGCAAAAGCAGATTAAGCTCCTGCTTGCCAGTGAGGGCATGAGGGGCGATCCACAGCGCGGGCAAGCATTTTTCCTTAAAGGGATTATCAAGCCTGAGCCTACAAACCCCAAGGATTCTGGCGCGATTGCGTGCATATCCTCGGGAATCCAATTCGGGTACATCCCGAAGGAAGGTCAAGCCGCGATTCGAGCACGAGCACCCAAGGGAAACGGCTGGACTGCCAAAGCCACGTACGCCTTTTGGCCAAAAGAGGGCACCTGGGTAGCCAAATACTGGATTTAGCACTTCACACCATCCAGAGTGATAGGTACACCCGCGGCGCGTAGCCGTTCAACGTCTCTTAATGTCCAGGGCGTTTTACTAGGCGTTGGAAAGGCGTTAGCGCTTGGCAACTCGATGAACTCGACGCGGTAGCTACGTTGCTTAACCTGTCAATTCACGATTTGATAACTCCCCCGCGAGGTGGTCTTGGGTATGAAAAGCTCCCGCGGCTGGATTCGAACCAGCAACCTGCCGATTAACAGTCGGACGCTCTGCCGTTGAGCTACGCGGGATTGCGGATTAGATTCTAACAGAACTTTTTCACAAATGTCCACTCGCTGCGAGATTACCTGTTTTTAACTGGCACAGTCACGTTTTCCCTCCGCGATATTTCGCCGATTCTGGCCTCCGTAGCCGAAAAGTTTTAATTCCCGGCGTGCAGAAATACCACCTCAGCACGGGAACTTGTTAGGATGTTTACGCCCTGTTAGCTCAGTCGGTCAGAGCAGCGGACTCATAATCCGTTGGTCGTGGGTTCAAGCCCCACACAGGGCACCGCTCAAAACTTTGCAATAGCAATAAAAACGCTCATCAAGGTGTCGAGCAAAATCCCTCCGTGGGGTCTACGTGGGGTAAGCGAAAAAGTTTCGGCGTGTCTTAATGGTATTCCAACCCACCCACTAACCGGAAAGAAACAACAATGAACACACTCACCCCGCCGCACCCCACGCGACGTTTATCTCGCTTCACACTAGACTGAAAACCTAGCCGAAAGGGAACGAATATGCAGATTCATGCGATTGGCGGAGACCTCACCGAAATGAACGTGGACGCGATTGTTAACGCCGCGAATTCCGCATTGCTGGGTGGAGGTGGCGTCGACGGGGCGATTCACCGCGCGGCGGGACCTGAGCTGCTGGCGGCATGTCACAAGTTGCGGGCGACGCGCTTTCCCGATGGTCTCCCGGTGGGGCAGGCGGTCGCCACCAGGGGGTTCAATCTGGCGGCGCGATGGGTCATTCACACCGTGGGACCCAACCGTCACGCGGGACAAACTGACCCGCAACTGCTGCACGACGCTTTTGCGAATTCTCTGCGTGAAGCTGCACGCGTAGGCGCCCGTGACGTGGCGTTTCCCGCTATATCTGGCGGTGTCTACGGCTGGGATATGGCACAAGTCGCGCGCATCGGTGTGGTTGCCGTGCGCGAGTACGCTGCCCAGACGCAGCCCCCTCACATCGCTTCGGACGCTGCTGCGTCCCAAGACCAGACCCCAGACACCGCGCTCCCGATAGATAACGTGTACTTTGTGTTGTTCTCCCCGGAAGCGCTGGAGCTGTTTCAAGCCGAAATCGCCCGGACCGAGACGGACGATGATTCCTGGCATCCTGAGGACTACGAGCTGGCGCCAGGGGACACAAAGACCCACCGTAATGGCATGACCTTGGTTGACGCCTATTGGATTCCTGATGCGGAAGTCGCCTCGTATCGCGCCGATCGCAACGCGGCAGCAGCTGCCTACACGGAGGCATTCCGCGCCGAGGGCTACCGGGTGTTTCGGGAATGGGCAGGTTCAGAGGACGGCGAGGCCATTACCGCCAGCGACAGCGCCGGGAACCTCCGCGCCATGATGCACTTGGATCCTCAGGCGGTCCAGGAATGGCAGGAATTCTCGGCAAAGTATGGCGCCAATGCCCATGCGGAGCTGGTCAAAGCCATCCGTGCCGAGCATCAATATCTCAAGTCCGCGCCGTCAGATTGACCCCGTCGCGCGGGGAGAGCCGCTCCCCTACGCTGTCTCGGCACGCTGGGTTTCCTGCCCCACAGTGGTTACCGGGATCGCCGGTTCGCCTCCCGCAAAGCTCGCTGCGCCTCGCGGTCGTCCTCGCGCTGGCGGATGGTTTGGCGCTTGTCCCATTCTTGTTTGCCTTTCGCCACCGCAATCTCGACTTTGGCACGTCCGCCCACAAAATACAGCTCTACTGGCACGATCGTGTAGCCTTTTGCCGCCACAGCCCCTTCCAGCTTTATGATTTCGCGCTTGTGCAGCAACAGTTTGCGTTTCCGTTTCGGGGCATGGTTCGTCCAGGAGCCATAAAAGTATTCCGGGATGTTGGCGCCTTGCAGCCAGGCTTCCCCACGGTCCACTTCAACCCAGGCTTCTGAGAGCGAAGCCCGTCCCATCCGCAATGCTTTGACTTCAGTGCCGGTCAGTGACAGTCCCGCTTCGTAGCTGTCCTCCAAGAAATAATCGTGCGCAGCCTTTTTGTTCCGGGCGATGACTTTCTTGGCATCTGACTCTGCTTTGGCACGCTGAGAGGGGGTCAGTTTCCCCGATTGACCCGCCCCGTTAGCAGCTTTTTTACCCATAGTGTGCAATTTTAGCGCAAAAGCGTGGTCTGCCAACTTTTCCCCGGTACCGTGAGTACTCCCCACGTCGGGTCATTCGCTGTCTACAGCACGCCCATTGGATTGATAGTTTTCCCGTTTTGCCATACTTCGAAATGCAGGTGACACCCGGTCGAACCGCCGGTGGAACCAACCAACCCGATGACCTGCCCCTTTTGCACAGAAGCGCCGACGGAAACTTTGAACTGGGACTGGTGGCGGTACGTGGTCTGCCACTTGGAACCGTTGATGGTGCCGTGATTGATATAGGTGGATTTACCGCCGGCACCTTCCCAGCCGGCAAATGTCACCGTACCGGACTGTGAGGCGTAAATCGGGGTTCCGCAAGCAATCCCGAAATCCGTGCCGGCATGAAGCCGCCGCGTTTTCGTAATGGGGTGGACGCGGTATCCATAAGGCGAGGTCACCGATAGCGATGAGAGGGGCGCACCAAAAATTCCTCCCGAGATGGAGCGTGCCGGCATAGTGTCCGGCTGTTGATTCAACGCGGCAATTCGCGCGGCTGCCGCCGCCTGCGTGGCTTGTTCTTCCGCGATTTGCTTTTCAAATGCCGCCCGCTGATTGTTCAGCTGCCCCTGCTGGGCAACCTGTTTTTGTTGCAGTTCCTGGAATTCGCCCAGTTTGCGCTGTTGTTCCGCGCGGGCTTCATCCGCAGCTTGCACCGCCTGCTGAGCCTGTGTCTCCAGTTCTCCGATGCGGATACTCACGGCTTCTTGGCGAGCACGGGCGTTGTTATTGGCTGCATTGGCTTCTTGAGCTTCCACGATGGCACGATTTTGCGATTTGGTCGCCGTGGCTGCCACCTGGGCACGCAGCGTGAGTTCATCCAGGGACTGTGAATCCAGCAGCAGGGAAAGTGGCGAGGTTTCCAGCATCGCCCCGCGATATGCCATGCGTGCCATCTGACCGATAGCGACTTGGGTTTTTTCAATGGTTTGCTCACCCTGGGCGATTTGTTCGCGTAGCTCGGTTTTTTGACGATTCGCAATTGCCAGCCGGCTTTGGATTTGCTGATGTTTAGCTTGTGCGTCTGCCAGTTTAACCTGCGCATTGGCAACTTCAGTTTGCGCCACGGGGATAGCTGCCTTGGTTTGTTCCAGGGCGACTGCCAGCTGCACCAGATTCGCGTTGACTCCCTCTAGCTGGGACGCTAATTCGGCTTGTTTCTTTTTCGAGGCAGCCTGTTGCGCTTCGAGTTTCTTGCGCTCTTCGGAGTTTTTGTCTGTCCGCACGAGTCCGGTCGCGCTCGCTCTCGGGACCGTAGCGTTTGCGGGGGTGAACGGCGCGTTGGCATAGCTGAGCGACGCTGTGGACATCGAGGCAATTCCGATTGCCGCCAGTGCCCCCATGAGCGCTCTCATTTTGCTTCGCACGTGTTCACCTCCTTTTCCGGTTTTCCCGGTAACGCGCTGTGCTAAAAGTTTAGCTAAATACCGAGGTTTTTCCCGTCTGAAACATCGCCCGCGGTGCCCTAAACTCGGGTGTAGCGGTTCAGGGATGCTGCCGAAGCTACGACAGCCAGCAGAATGGCTGCTAGCACCAGGAACGGCGCGATGAGCAGCACATCGTTGGGCGAAATCAGCTCGACTACCCCGGAGAGTCCCGACAGCCAGGATCCGACCAGGAACTTTACGCTTGCCCACAGAATCGCTACCGAACCGAGGGCACCAATCGTCGCCGCGACCGCGCCCTCCACCATAAATGGCAGCTGCACAAACAGGTTCGAGGCTCCGACCAGGCGCATAATGGAGGTTTCGCGTTCCCGGCTCATCGCGGAAAGGCGGATTGTGGTGGTAATCAACAGGACCGCGGCGATAATCATCGCTACTGCCAGCCCGACAGCCAGGTAGGTCGCCTGATGCAGCCCGGTCAACAGTTTTTCCAGAATCTGCTTTTGGTCAATGACTTGGGCAACCCCGTCGCGTCCCTGCAGTTCTTCAACGACCACCCGGTACTGTTCCGGGTTCTTTAGCTTAATCCGGAACGATGCAGGCATCATGTCTGCTTTAACATATTGGTAATACTGTTCGGTCCCTGCCAGCTTTTTGAAACTTTCGAAGGCTTCTTCTTTCGTCTCGAAATACACATTGTCGATGTATTTGCTGAGCCGTTCGGACTTCAGCTGTTCGTCAATCGCCGCAATCTGTGCTTCAGTGGCTTCTTGACCGTTACAGTTGGGAGACACGTCGTCTTTGGTACACATCGACACGGAAATTTCGATTTTGCCGTACCAGGTATCGCGCAGGTTATTAATCTGCATTTCTGCCAGCACTGCTGACCCTACGAACAGCAGGGACACACAGGTCACGATAATCACCGCGACCGTCATCGCCAGATTGCGTCGCAAGCCCTGACCGACCTGGGATAATACGAAAGTTAGTCGCATTATTTCCGACCTCCTCTCCGTGCCGCGCCCACACCTTTCGGTTTCGGAAATGCGCCCAAGCCCGCAGCCGAGCTTTCAGCAGTGTCGACGCCACCCTTTGGCGCTGAGGCTCCATAAATGCCACGTGCCTGGTCGCGTACGACCCGACCTTCGTCCAGTTCAATGACGCGTTTGCGCATCTGGTTCACGATTTCTTCGTCGTGGGTCGCCATCACCACGGTGGTTCCCGCGCGGTTGATTCGGTCCAGTAGTCTCATGATGCCCAAGGACGTGGCGGGGTCGAGGTTGCCGGTCGGCTCGTCTGCCAACAGGATGGGCGGACGGTTCACCATAGCGCGGGCGATTGCCACGCGTTGCTGTTCGCCGCCGCTGAGCTCGTGGGGGAAACGCTTGTCTTTGCCACCCAAGCCGACCATTTGGAGTACTTCGGGGACGACCCGGCGGATAATCCGACGCGGCTTGCCGATGACCTGCAGAGCAATCGCGACATTGTCATACACGTTCTTGTTTTCCAACAGGCGAAAATCTTGGAACACTACGCCCACTTGGCGGCGCAACGCCGGCACTTTCCACCGGGACAGCCGCCCCAAGTCCTTGCCCAAGACCAGGATTTTCCCTTCCGTGGCGCTTTCTTCGCCGAGGACCAGCGACAGGAACGTGGACTTGCCCGATCCGGAGGTCCCGACCAGGAACACGAACTCGCCCCGTTCAATAGTGAGACCCACGTGATCCAGCGCTGGTCGCGCTCCCCGCTTGTAAATTTTGGTGACGTTGTCGAACGTAATCAACCTTTTCTGCTCCCCAGTTCAGTTTCAGGTACGATACCAGTCTATTTATAACAAAACGATAAAAACGGAGTGACACCCGCAGAAGCGCAATCAGCGGGAAATCTGCGATTAATCCGGTTGCTTTGACCGTCTGCGCGGGGTGACTCCCCCGGCTCGTTCCGGGTACGGCACCTACTGGTCGCAGTGTTTTTCTTGATGTTTGCGC
Source organism: Mobiluncus holmesii ATCC 35242 (assembly GCF_000185445.1). Taxonomy (NCBI): domain Bacteria; kingdom Bacillati; phylum Actinomycetota; class Actinomycetes; order Actinomycetales; family Actinomycetaceae; genus Mobiluncus; species Mobiluncus holmesii. The sequence continues at coordinate 1,121,080 of NZ_GL622346.1, forward strand.
CAGCGAATCGCCGCATCGATAAATCCGTCCAGGTCACCGTCGAAAACGCTGTCGGGGTTGCCCGATTCATAGCCGGTTCGAAGGTCTTTGACCAGCTGTTGCCCATAGAGGAAATAGGAACGCATCTGGTCGCCCCAGGAGGCTTTGACATCCCCTGCCAGCTCTTTTTTCTTATCGTGTTCTTGCTGGTGGCGCAGCATTAACAGGCGTGACTGCAGCACGCGCATCGCGGCGGCGCGGTTTTGAATCTGGGATTTTTCGTCCTGCATGGAGATGACGATGCCGGTGGGCAGGTGGGTCAGGCGCACCGCGGAATCCGTCGTGTTCACGGACTGACCGCCCGGTCCCGAGGAACGGAACACGTCTATCTTAATGTCGCTTTCGGGCACTTCGATATGGTCGGTCGTTTCAATTAGGGGTATGACCTCTACCGCCGCAAAGGAAGTCTGGCGCTTGCCCGCCGCGTTAAACGGGCTGACCCGCGCCAACCGGTGCGTCCCGGCTTCTACTGATAGCATCCCGTACGCATAGGGGGCATCAACCTGGAATGTTACCGATTTAATCCCCGCTTCTTCCGCATAGGACGTATCCAGCACTTTTGTAGCATAGTGGTGTCTCTCGCAATACCGCAGGTACATCCGCAGCAGCATCTGCGCAAAGTCGGCGGCATCCACCCCGCCCGCCCCGGAACGAATGGTGACGACCGCGAAGCGTTCGTCGTATTCCCCGTTCAACAGGGTCTTTACCTCCATCGCGTCCAGGTCCTGTTTCAAAGTTTCATAGGTTTGTTCCGCGTCAGCGAGGATGGCGTCCCGGTCCTCTCCGCTTTCTTCTGCCCCCAGCTCGACCAGGGCTTCCATATCGTCGATACGGGCACGCATCTTTTGCAGACGTTGCATATCGGCTTGTGCTGCCGAAAGTGATTGTGTGACTTTTTGGGCGTGTTCCTGGTCGTCCCACAAGTCCGGGGCGGCGGCTTGTTGCGTCAGGTCAGCAATCTTTTGCGTCAACAGTTCTGGGTCCATCACCGCTGAAATTGTCGCGAAAGACGCACGCAGTTTCTCAATCAGGGGTTGAAAATCATCGGGAGAAATCACCTTTTTACCTTACTGGTAATCCGCTGTGGTTCCCAAATAAGTTACGTGGCGCACTACCGGGTTTATACTTGTCCAGTGGCTCGTATCTCCGAGTTTAATCCCGGTCGCAAGATTTCAGCAGCATTCCTGATAACTATCCTGGTGGGGACGGTATTGCTGATGCTTCCGGCATCCCGGAGCGGTACTGTGGTCGCCACGACTTTCGATGTTGTTGCTCCCCACGCTATCCCCACCGGGGTTCCTGTTTTTGGTCCAGCGTTTGCGGGCGGCGCTCCCCTGTCGATTGCCTTGTTCACTGCTGCCTCTGCCACCAGTGTGACGGGATTAATCGTGGTGGACACGGGCAGCTACTGGTCTGCTTTTGGTCAGGCTGTCATCTTCCTGCTGATTGAGTTGGGCGGTATCGGCACCATGACGATGGTCACACTGTTCGCTTCGGCGTTGCGCAAACGCGCCACTTTTGAGGATCGCGCGATTGCCAAAGTGTGGTTCGGCTTGACTCCGCGGGAAGTCCGGCATTCCGTGGGGCAAATTGTGGCGGCTTCGCTCTTGTTGCAGCTGGGGTTTGCTTTCCTCAATAGTCTCTATCTGTGGTTTTCCGGCCATGCCACCTCACCGTTGCAGGCGCTGGCACACGGGGTGTTCCTCACGGGTTCCGCTTTTAACAATGCCGGGTTTGCTCCTTATCAGGATTCTTTGATGAGCTTCAGTACTGAGCCTTTCCTGCTGTTGAGTCTGGGGGTGCTCATCGTGATTGGAGGCTTAGGATTTCCCGTGTGGCTGATGCTTTACCGCAACGGCTGGCATTGGTGGAAGTGGGGCATGACCACCCGGATTATGCTGCTGGGTACCTTGGCGGCGATTGTGTTCGGCTGGGTAGCCATCACGATTTTGGAATGGCACAATCCGCATACTTTTGGGGCGATGCCGGTTTCGCAGCGTTTCCTCAACGGGCTGTTTTGCTCAGTCTCCCCGCGCACCGCGGGCTTTAACTCTGTTGACATTTCTCAGCAATACCCCGAAACCTGGCTAATCACCGATGGGCTGATGCTGATTGGTGGGGGTCCTGCCGGGACTGCGGGCGGGCTAAAGATTACTACGGCGATTGTGGTGATGGCGACTCTTTGGGGCGAGATTCGGGGTGCTCACGCTATTAATATTTTGGGCTGGCGCCTGGCGCGTTCGGCACAGCGGCAAGCCTTGGCGGTGCTTTCGCTGTTTTTCGGGCTGGTCGCGGTGGGGTCTTTCCTGCTGATGCTCTTTACCCCTTTCAACCTCAACCAGTGCCTGTTTGAAATCTGTTCCGCCTTGGGGACCGTGGGTCTGAGTACTGGAATAACTCCCCTGTTGCCTGTCGCGGCGCAATTCATGGTCATAATATTTATGATTCTGGGACGTATCGGACCGTTGACCTTAGCAGCGGCCCTCGCCACCCGGAGACGACCGGTAGCTTACGAACTGCCTCGGGATCATCCCCTTATCGGTTAGGACGACACAAATGAGCATATTTAATACGAATTCTGCCCCGGAGCCCCCCGTTCATCCGACCGGGAATCCACAAAGCGCGGTCGTCATTGGCTTGGGACGCTTCGGTTTGAGCATGGCGACCGAGTTGGAAGCCAGTGGCGTGGAGGTGCTGGGCATCGACTGTAACCCAGAAGTGGTGCAGCGTGCTTCGGCGCTAATTCGTCACGTGGTACGGGCGGATGCCACGGATAAGGAGGCGTTAGCCCAGCTGGCAGTCGATGAGTACGCCTGCGGGGTGGTGACGATTGGTGGCGACCTCGCCGCCTCCATCCTGAGTGCCTCTGCCCTGCTGACCCTGCGCTGTCCTCAGGTGTGGGCAAAGGCCTCCAGCGTGGAACAGGGCGAAATCCTCAACCAGATGGGTATCACCCGCGTGTTTTACCCGGAATCCGAGATGGGTTTGCGTGCCGCCCACCAGGTCGCCCAGTCTTTCGAGGACTATATCGACCTGGGACATGGGTTTGCCCTGGTTATCACCAGTCTGGGACCGCGTTACTGCGGAAAGACCTTGGGTGAACTCGACGTACGTCGCCGCGATGGATTCTCTATTGTGGCGATTCAATCCCCCGCTGACACTTGGGAGACCGCTCACGCCAAAACGATTTTGTCCCCTGCTGACCGGGTGATGGTGGTGGCGCCCACCAGGATTATTTCCAAGATTACCCGGCGAGATTAATCAAAATTTCATGTAATCGTAAAGCAACAGGGAAATTGCCCTAAAGTAAAATTATTTTACACAGTCTTAACATTAGCCCCGCGCTAGCCTTAACAATCCTTTCTTACTATCTGACTTGAGAGTAAAAGTTCGAGGTATGAAAGGAACACCATGAAAATCTCTCGTATTGGCGCGATTTTTGGCGCTGGCTTGCTTTCCATGTCTTTGTTGACCGGCTGTGCGGGCGGTGGCAATCAGACCGCCTCCGGTACTGACGCCGAGTCCAGTGCAGCGACTCCGACTCTGAGTGGCACCGTCACTGGTTCCGGCTCCTCCGCGCTGCTGCCCTTGGCGAAAGCCGCGGCCGAGGCTTTCATGCAGGATAACCCCAATGTGACCGTAACGATGAACGGCGGCGGTTCCGGGGAAGGTCTCAAACAGGTTGCTGCCGGTTCCGTGAACATCGGTAACTCTGACGTTTTCGCTGGTGAAAAGCTCGATGCGACCCAGGCCGCCGACTTGGTCGACCACAAGGTTTGCACCATCACTATGGCTCCGGTGGTCAACAAAGATTTGGGGGTAACGAACCTCACTACCACCCAGCTGACCGACGTCTTTACCGGCAAGATTACGAATTGGAAGGAAGTTGGCGGTCCGGACGAAAAGATTGTGTTGGTCACCCGTCCGTCCTCCTCCGGTACTCGTGCCCTGTTTAAGACCTGGGCACTGGGGGGTGCCGAGGAAGCCTCCAACCAGTCCCTTGAGACCGACGACTCCGGTACTCTGCTGCAGACCGTGTCCCAGAACAAGGGCGCTATCGGCTATGTAGCACTGTCCTATCTGGTCGGCAAGGACGAAGTGCAGCCGGTCGCTATCGACGGCGTGAAACCGACCTTGGAAAATACCTACAGCGGTAAATACAAAGTGTGGGGCTATGAACACATGTACACCAAGGGCGACCCTGAGGCGGTGACCAAAGCATTTCTTGACTACATGATGGGCGACAAGTTCGCTGCCGACCTGGAAAAAATGGGCTACGGCGTGTCCTCCAAAATGTCCGCCCAGGCCGCCGCTTCTCACCCTGACCCCGTGGACTAAAGAGACTCAGGCGCGACTGTACTAATGGCGACCACGGCTTTTTCGGTGCGGGAGCCTGGATCGATGGAAATGCAGATGACTGAACCTGACGTGTCTACTCGTCTCAACTCCACAGATTCAGCGCTCCCGCAAACGCGCAACTCCGCAGCTGGGGCGGGCTTATCTCCCGCTCGACCGCGGTTCGACTCGAACGGGGCGGATAAACGTTTCCGTTTGGCAGACAAAATCGGCGGGACCATTGTGGCGATTGCGGGCATTTCCCTCATCGCGCTCACGGTCGTGATTGGTCTGTTCCTGCTGTACAAGGGTTCTTTCACCTTTACCGCGTTCCAGCATTCCATCGGGGAATTCCTGTTTTCCCCGGACTGGGATCCGCAGGACAGCCCGGACTTGACTCTGCGTGGCAGTGTCGGCGCCCTAATCTTTATTCTGGGTTCGCTGATGACCTGTTTCCTGGGTCTGGTCATTGCTACGCCTTTCGCGGTAGGAGCCGCCGTGTTCATCACGGAAATCGCTCCGCGCGCAGGCGAGCATCTGTTCCGTCCCGCGGTGGAATTGTTCCTCGGTATCCCTTCCGTGGTTTACGGCTGGGTCGGATTGACCGTTCTGGTGCCTTTTATTCGTGACTATTTTCACGCCTCCCTGGGCGGCTATTCGGTCCTGGCGGCGGGCATCGTCCTGGCGGTTATGATTTTCCCGACCATCACCACCGTCTCTGCCGACGCAATTACTGCGGTTCCCTACGACTACCGCGAGGCTGCCTACGGTCTGGGGTCTACCCGCTGGCAGTCGATTTGCCACATTGTCCTGCCTGCCGCGAGGAAAGGCATCTTGACCGGCATTATTTTGGGTCTAGCCAGGGCTTTTGGCGAGGCTCTGGCGGTCGCGATGGTCATCGGCAAGACTCGCGCTCTGCCGGTCGATATTCTCTCTCCGACCAGTTCCTTGACCACGGCGATTACCGCCGACATGGGCAACACCACCAACGGCGGGGAACACAACTCGGCATTGTGGGCCATGGCTTTGCTGCTGTTCCTCATCTCGATGTTCTTTATTTTTGTGATTCACCTCATCGGCACTGAGAGAAAGCAGAATCAATGAATATCGCTACGACTACCGCTTCGGGGCTTTCCGCTCAGATGGAACACCGCATTCGTCGCGCCAAGAGCGTCAACAACCTGATGACCGGCGTCTTTGGCGCTATCGGGGGTTTCTTCCTGTTGTTGATTGTGGCGCTGGCGGCATACATTATGGTTCGCGGTTTGCTGAGTTTTGACCCCGTGTTCCTCAGTTTCAGCCATGACGGCATCATGAACCAAGTGTTCAACACCGTTTACCTGGTGTTTTTGTCCCTAATTGTTTCCGTTGCTCTGGGTGTCCCCGCCGGAATCTACATGGCTGAATACGCTCCAGAGAACCGCTGGACCGGGTTCATCCGCATCTCTATCGAGTCGCTGTCCTCCCTGCCTTCCATCGTGGTCGGTCTGTTCGGTTACCTGGTCTTTATCCTCATGGTGGGGCAACAATGGAACCTGTTGGCAGGCGCTTTGGCGGTTTCGATACTGAATCTGCCCCTGGTCACCACGTCTACCGAGTCGGCTCTCCGGGCACTGCCCTCGGACCTGAAGTACGGTTCGGCGGCCTTGGGTGCGACCCACTGGACCACCATCGTGCGGGTGCAGCTCCCAGCAGCTCTCCCCCACCTGATGACAGGAGTGGTGCTGGCGGCTGAACGCGGTTTTGGGGAGGCTGCCGCCCTGCTTTACACAGCCGGTATGTCCACCAACATCAACTGGTCCTCCACGGACATTACTTCCCCCACCAATGCATTCAACCCCATGCGCCCCGGCGAGACGTTGTCGTTGCACGTGTGGGCGATGCGTACCGAAGCGGTGGAACCCAACGCGGTGGACATCGCTAACTTCTCTGCGGCGGTGTTGGTGCTGATTGCCCTGCTGTTCTCGATTTTGGTTCGCACCATCACGAAACGGATTCACGCCGCCCTGGCGGGTCTGTCTGACCCGGCTTCCCAGGGCGGTACAGGCAGGTGGCGCCGGGGCAACGCTGAACCTCCCGCCCCCGCTACTGACACGATGAATCGCCCCAAATCAACTATTGACGCTACGAACTTCACCGACCGTTTCCACACTGATAAAGGAAAGGAATAATCACTCATGACTGCGCAAACCAACGTCCTGGAGTCCCCCACGGCGCCCAAGATTTCCACCACCGCCAAGTTTTCCGCGCGTGACCTGCACCTGCATTACGGCGATTTTGAGGCCCTCAAGGGAGTGAACATCGACATTGAGCCCCGCAAAATTACGGCTTTGATTGGACCCTCCGGCTGCGGCAAGTCGACCTTCCTAAAAACCTTGAACCGAATGAATGACCTGGTCAAGGGGGTTAGCATCACCGGTCGGGTACTGCTGGATGGCGCGGATATTTTCAAGGATATGGATGCCATCGCCCTGCGAAAGCGAGTGGGCATGGTGTTCCAGCAGCCCAACCCGTTCCCCAAGTCGGTCTTTGATAACATCGCCTACGGACCGCGCATCAACGGGATTCGCAATCACCGGGAGCTGAGCGAAATCGTGGAGCGTTCCCTGCGTCAAGCCGCGATTTGGGACGAGTTAAAGGATCGCTTAAACAAGTCCGCCGTGGGGCTGTCTGGGGGTCAGCAGCAACGCCTATGTATCGCCCGCGCTCTGGCTACCGAACCGGACGTTATCTTGATGGACGAACCGACCTCCGCCCTCGACCCCATCTCTACTTCCAAGATTGAGGAACTGGTCGTAGACCTGGCTCGTGATTACACCATCGTAATTGTGACCCACAACATGCAACAGGCTTCGCGCATCGCCGACAACACAGCGTTCTTTCTGCTGGGCGAACTGGTGGAGTACAACGACACGGAAACCCTGTTCAGCGTACCTTCGGACCAGCGCACCGAGGACTACATCACGGGTCGGTTCAGCTGAGCTGGTTTCGCATGCCCCGGCGGACCTCGCTGTCGCGCGGCAGCGAAATACCGTTCTGGATTATGGAACAGAAAGTAGAGAGTTAATGCGATCCCGATTCAATCAACAACTCACGCAGCTCAACGAAATGCTGGTGCAAACCGGAGAGCTCTGCGAACAGGCCATCAGCCAGACCATGGTGGCTCTGTCCAGTTCCAGCGATGAAATCGCCCGTGAAGTCATCCGGGCTGATGCCCACATCGATCAGATGGAGCGGGACATCGAGCACCTGTGTCTGAAATTGCTGTTGCAGCAACAGCCGGTAGCGGGGGATTTACGCCAAGTTTCCGCCGCTCTCAAAATGATTACCGACATGGAACGTATCGGCGATCAGACAGCGGATATTGCGGAAATCGTGAAGTCTACGGATACGTCCCTGGTGCGGGGATTCCCCAAGATTCCCCAGATGGCAGCGAAAACTGCCACGATGGTCCACGATGCGGTCCAGTCTTTTGTCGACCGCGATTTGGCTTTGGCTACCGCCACCCAAGCGGCGGACGACGCGGTAGACCGGATGTTTGCTGAGGTCACCACCGAGATGATTGATTTCATTGTTCATGCCGATGCTGCGGACGCTCAAAAGGCTATCGATGTCATCATGATTGCTAAATATCTGGAACGTATCGGGGATCACGCCACGAACCTCGCCGAGTGGGTTGATTTCTCGATTACGGGGGTACACGATGTCAGCTTCGACACAAAATCCGCCACGCGAAGTCGCTAAGGCGCAGGCTCTGGGGGTACACGATGTCAGCTTCGACACAAAATCCGCCTGAATCGGGCGCTCCTTGGAATAATGGAAGTGTGATTTATTTTGTCGAGGATGACCTGAACATTCGGGATTTGGTCGTTTACACCCTCGGTTCCACCGGGTTTACCGCTCGAGGTTTCGCTGATTACCAGGAATTTCGCGAAGCGATGATGGAGTTGCTCCCGGAAATGATTTTGCTAGACATTATGCTTCCGGGCGTTGATGGTATCCAGATTTTGCGTCGAATTCGGGCTAATCCTGAGACCAAGGCCATTCCGGTCATTATGGTTACGGCGAAAGGCGCCGAGTTCGACAAGGTCAAGTCCTTGGACTTGGGTGCGGACGACTACATCACCAAACCTTTTGGCATGATGGAGCTGGTGTCGCGCATCCGGGCAGTGCTGCGCCGCGTGCCTCGTCTGACCGACCCCACTGCTGAGGACGAGGAAATCCTCACCATCGGCACTATCGACCTGAACCTTCCCCGCCACACGGTCGCGGTTGAGGGTCGGGAGGTGAAGCTGACTCTAAAGGAATACCAGCTGTTGGAGGAGCTGATGAGCCAGCCGGGGATACTGTTTTCCCGCGACAAACTGCTGGATTCCATCTGGGGATACAGTTTCCACGGCGGAACGCGCACGGTCGACGTGCATATTCGCACTCTACGCAAGAAACTCGGCCCGGCCGCGAAACACATTGAAACCGTGCGCGGCGTCGGCTACAAGATTTCCGAGTGAGGGCGCTGTTAGCCTAACCGCCATCCAATCAAGGGAGATTAATATGCGACGCAAGATTCTGGGGGCTATTTCAGGTATTTCTGCCCTAGCCCTGGTGCTTGCTTATGTCGGTTCCGTTTTGTTCTTTTACCAGGTCAATCGCGACAACATCTTGAACGCCCTGACCGAAGAGGGCAACCTGTTGGCGCTGAGCCTGGAACACCACACCGATGATATTCAGACCCAGATGCTCACCGACTTTCACCGGCAGACCCCTGGGGTTCGCTTGACTTTGGTAGCCGGTGACGGTGAGGTTCTCTATGATTCCGAAGTTCCCCCGGCTCAGATGTCTAACCATGCGAATCGACCTGAGATTGTTTCGGCTCGGAAACGCCAGGCTTCCGGGCTGGGCTCCGATATCGAAGTGCGTGATTCTGACACCCTCGGTGAGGATATGTGCTATTACGCGCGAGCTATCCCGTCGGGCAAAATTGTCCGGGTGGCGCGCCCCGTCCGCACGTTTTATGCCACAGCTCTGTCCGGGCTGCCGATTTTGGGCAGCATCGCCTTGGGTGTGTTCGGGCTGTCTTTCCTGATTGCGCGGCGTCAGGCCCGCCTGATTGTCGCGCCGCTGGAACAGATTGACCTGAACCACCCGCTCTCGGGCACTCCTTTTGACCGCGACCGGTTGCGCGAAATCGGGCAACACACCGGGGTGTTCGGGAACTCCAGCGTTTTCGGCGGCGGAGGAGTTTTCGGTTCGGGGGTCTACACCGACACGCCAGTGGACGAGGAATCGGACCGGTCTGAGTCTGCGGAGCCTCCCCTGCCCCACGCTATGCTCCGGGCCTACGGCAAGGACCACGGAACGGTCCCGATTTACCCCGAGTTTTTGCCGCTGCTGCAACGTCTGGAACATCAGAATCGGGACAAGGAAGCCGCCGCGCGTTCCCGCCGTGAGTTTTCCGCTAACGTGTCTCACGAGTTGAAAACCCCACTGACCTCCATCTCTGGATATGCCGAGATTATCCGTAATGGTTTGGTGAGAGACGAGGATATTCCGGGTTTTGCCGAGCGCATTCACCAGGAGTCTTCCCGGCTATTAGACCTGATTGGCGACATTATGGAACTGTCCCGACTGGACGAGGGCGGTCTGCCAGCAGAAGCGGGGGAGGTCGAGTTGTTTGGTTTGTGCCGTACGGTGGTGGAGCGGCTGCAGCCTCGCGCCGTGTCTTTCGGTGTGAAGCTGACCTTGTCCGGCTCGCACACGACGCTCACCGGGGTGGAGCCGCTCCTGGGTGAGATGGTGTATAACCTGGTGGACAACGCGATTAAGTACAATCGCGAGGGTGGTGAGGTGGATGTTTGGGCGGGGACGCATCTGGGCAGACCCCAGCTGGTTGTGACCGACACGGGTATCGGGATTCCTTACGAGGATCAGGAGCGCGTGTTTGAACGGTTTTATCGGGTGGATAAGTCGCATTCGCGACAGACCGGGGGGACCGGTTTGGGGCTATCTATCGTCAAGCACGCCGCTAGCCTGCATTCGGCAGAGATTACGGTGAACTCGACTCTGGACCAGGGTACACGCATCGAAGTGACGTTCCCGGACGCGGCTTGAGTCTAGCGCCGCTCAACTGCACCGAGCGCGCGCAGATTCGGGGCATGACGCGTCGCCGTAGCCGCCTATGGGCTCGTGTCATAGATAGGGATCAGGGTAAGCCGTCAACTAGTTTTTCAAACTGTGATTTCATATAATGAAAAACGTTTAAATTTTGAAAATAAGCTCCGAATTCACGCTGTAAAACATTCTCTCTTTGAACATGTCGTGAGTATCGGGGAGGGGAAAATTCTATGAGTGTTTACTTTAAGCAAGCTGTTTCAGGGATAATTGCGCTGGGACTGGTACTTCCGGGGGCGATGATTTTATCCTCGCCTGGGGAAGCTGGCGCCGCCGAACACAGCGCTTACGCAGACTCTCTGAGCGCTGAACCGGTAAAGTTGTCAGGCAGCGAAACTGCTGCGGATGTCATCAAGAACCCCGCGCAGCCAGATATTTTTACCCTGCATAGCGACTATGAGATTGCAAAAGATGGACGAAATATCATCAACTACCAACCCTACGTAGCCACCGTGGGAGCAGCCGCTAGCACAGAGGAACAGAACAAAGTCGACAAGACCATCAAGCTGCCGCAGTTTGCCGGTTATAACAAGCCTACGGATAGTGCAAATAATCCAGTCAATAACTACCACATCGACTACCAACGAATCGTGGATGCTGCCCAAGCTGGGAGCACCACTGGTGACGCCGAATATGGAAAAGTACACCAGGCGAAAAAAGAGTATATATATAAAGGTCTGCCTGGAACCGTCACGGTAAAGCACGTGTTTCAGGAATTACGAAAAATTAATGAATACAGTAGAAAGCCGGGAACTAACACCGACATTATCACTACGCAAACCGGACAAGTTGGCGACAAACCTCTCATCAAACCCTTACCGGCTGCTGAAATAGCAGGTTTTGTGCCCGAAAATAAAGAGATGAGGGTTTTAATTACGCAACGAGGTCGCAGCGTGGAAATGCGTTATAATCGCGCCTACTTTGCTGTGACATATGACACCCAGGATGGGACTGCGGTGCCCAGTCGTACCCTGTATTATGGACAAGAAATTCCTGCCATCAAGAGCACTGATATCCCCACCAGAATTGGAGCTAAGTTAATAGGCTGGAAGCCATCTGTCGATTTGCACGGCACTTTGAATGGGACAGAAACTACATTTAGAGCTAATGAAATCATTAAAGACAGCTCCGGAGCCCCTCTCAAAGATCTAAACGCCAAACTAATCATGCCGGCCCACCATATAAAGTTCACCGCGGTTTGGGAGGATAATCCGCAGGCTGATTATGCGATTCAATTTTGGACAGAGAAATCTGATTATCCCCAAGGAGCTTCTCTTTTAGGAAAGTACGAATTCGTGGGCACTCACGTGTACCGGAACAAGGATACAGGTTACCGTCCGAATCTGGAGGAAGAGACCATCAAAGGGGTGGAATTCCCCGACTTGGATAAAAAACGTTTAGCTAGAATCTGGAAAGGGGAGAAATTCTACAATGGTCGCTTCCTGTATCTCAATAAGTTCTACAAGTACAATAAGACTTTAACTGATAACGAAAATGCTGATCCGAATACACCCAGTGAGGTAAAGCCTGTTTCTGCTACCGGCAAGACCGTCTATAACATCTATTTCGACCGACAGGTCTATGACCTGTACTTTACAAAATCCAACTCTAGAGATGATAATAGTACTTTCTATCCTGAAATTTGGCGACATGGCGAACAATTGGGTGGACCTGGAACCCCAGCCCCCTACCACTTCAAAGCCAGATTTAACCAGCGCATGTTAGACTGGCCCAATGATGCCCTAGAAACTAAGGGATTTGATGAAGGTAAGCAAAGCTTTGGGTGGGGGCCCAACTTCTTAGAACCGCGTTGGATATGGCGCGACACTCCTCCTTACCGGTTATCGGCTGATGAGTTCGTGGATGTTCAGGAACAAGGTATATCGGTTAACGCATACACCAACGAAATTTATGCTGGCGAGGGTGTCACTATCCCGGTTAATCTGCGGGCCAATCCACAAACTTTCACCACGCTCTCTTTTGGTATCTCGCAAGAAGGTGGTTCAAATAGAGGCGCGCCGATACCTCACCACATGGATTTTTGGATGGATGGATTTGAAAAAGATCCCTCCTGGGATGGCAGGGATCCCGAAAAAGAATATAAAAAAATTATTGACTACGATCTTTATAGAAGCAAAGCTGATACAAGTGCTCCCAACTACGGTCATAAGGCTCCCGTAGTCCAAGGCTTTACTCCTTATCAAAAGTCTGTACATACAATCATGTATGACCAAGACAAATTTGAAGATTTAAACGATGAGCGGGATGACATAACGCCACTCCCAACGGAAAAGGTAATGGACCCTTACGGAAATCCTGTCACCAAGGGTCGTATGAATTTTATAAGTTACTTTTACAATGATACCGATGAGTTTGGTGACGCTGACGGAGTTGAGCCATTCGACGGAAATGGTTATATTCGTTTCTATTACAAGCGTAATAAGTATAAATTGCGTTTCAATAATGACCCTGCCACTATTAAAGCCGACAACGATTATCATGATGACGAACAAACAGATATCTTTTACCAAAAACCTTTACAAGATTTGAATCTGGATGACGTTGATACTTTATTGAGCATGGGTCTAAAAGGTCTTTTAGAACGGGATAGTCACGGAAACTATCAAGTTAAACGACCCGCCGGACTCGCGCCCGATATGGTATTCAAAGGCTGGGCTCTGGACCCTGCCGGACGGAAAATGGTTTCGGACAGCACGGAAACCATGCCCGCTCACAACCTGGTCCTCTACGCCAAGTGGGAAGAACCTGACTATAAGTGGAAGGTCACTTTTGACCCGGCAGGTGGCACTTTGCCGCAGATTGACGCCGCACAGCTCGCGACAGAGACAAAGACCATTCGGGAGGCAGCTGGCGCACATTTGAGTAAAGTTACCTACCCCCAGAAAACAGATGCACCGGGCGCTACTCCAGCAGACAAGCAAGTATTCACCGTATTGCATCGACAGAAACTGGTAGAGCCTATCAAACCCACGCGGGACGACTATTCTTTCCTGGGATGGGAAGTATTGCACTATAAGAAAGATGCTCACGGCAGATACACCGATGAGATTGACAATTCTTATCGTCAGCGATATATCGTCCCGGAACTGTATTCTTTTGGAAATGAGGTGGTAGATTCCCTTTATCTCAAGGCTATTTGGGTAAAGAACGACTTTGAAAAGGTTACGGTGTATCACCATTTCTTAGATAGCCAATACCGCATCGACTCAAGCATCCCAGATAATCCTAAAGTCATCGTCTTAGAGCAGGAACGCGCCGGACAATATACGATGGCACTCGCTACTCAACAAAGCGAAGATTGGTTACTTGCCCAACATGACGAATTGCTAAAGACTAAAGATCAGCAGCTTAAGGCACTCTACACCGAATACAACAACCGTTTAGGCTTCGAAAACACTGGTTTCCAACTGTTTAGGGTGGAGCCGAAACAGATTATCGAAAATGGTCATCCCGTACCTAATCCCAGATATAAGAACAACGAATTTCACTTTTTCTATGTTCCTTTCCGGACTCGTCACTACAAAGTTAACTATGTGGACGAAAGAGCCCAGGCGGAATTGCGGACAGCCACCACGGATGCCCAGAAGCAAGCCATTATTAACAAATACCGCCTCCTCAATCAGGAACAGGTCTCTAGCCAAGCACGCCATTACGATGCGCGGAACTACAAACCTATCTCCGGATGGAAACTGGTCTCTGCCCCACAACAGCAGCTCTTTTACGATGTCGATGAAGACACTAATCAGTTGCTCGGAATTAACGGCACTGGTTCTGATGAAATCACCTTCTTTTACCGGGATGTTCGAATCATCGAGGTGCCACAGGGAGGGGTGACTCCTCCCGGATATGTGCGAGTCACGTTTAAGGCCAGTGAGGGCGGTTCCTTTGGCTCGGATGCCACAGGGCACCCCATCACGGAACTGCATTACGATGTCCTCAAGGGTACTAAATCAAGCCAGCTTCCTGTTCCGCAGGAATTGGGAGGCGGTACTCGCAATGCCGATAAATACTATATCACCCCGGATGCAGGCAGGAATTTTGTAAACTGGGACAAAGACCCGCTTTCTCCGGTCATCACGCTTGACGACAGTTCTCATGTCTTTACTGCGCAATTCTCGGCTCCGACTCCGACTCCGCCGGCGCCGACTCCGGGTCCAACCACGCCACCCGCACCAACACCGGGTCCAACCACACCACCCGCACCAACACCGGGTCCAACCACACCACCCGCGCCGACACCCAATCCGACTACGCCGACTACTCCGCCGACGCCTGGTCCGACTACCCCGCCCGCGCCGGCTCCGGGTCCGACTACCCCGCCCGCGCCGACTCCGGGTCCAACCACGCCACCTGCGCCGGCTCCGGGTCCGACTACCTCGCCTGCACCAACTCCGGGTGGAGGGGGTCCCTCGACTCCGGTTTCGCCAGCGCCCAACACGCCAAGCACTCCGACTACCCCTAAGCCGAGCCAGCCGAGCGAACCGAGCCAGCCGAGCGAACCGAGCCAGCCTGAAACGCCGGCACCGCCGCGTTCACCTGATAATTTGGGAAAACCGGCTACACCTGCGCTCCCCGGTCGGAGCCTTACCCCCTCTCAAGCACCGTCTGCGCCCATCAGTCCCGACCAGCTGCACAAGTCGAATCCGGCTAATCTTCCGGCGACTGGCGCGAACTCGCTGCTCTATCTCTATGCAGCAATTTTGTTCACCGCAACCGGTGGCTTGATAATAAGGATTAACAGAAGACGGGTTCGGGATTAAAACGAACCTCGGCGGGGCACCGTATATATACGGCGCCCCGCCGTCTTTAATCGTCACAATACCCCGGCGATCATACACACCTACGACATTGCCCAGCCCTTGCGCTAAACACGTCCCCGGTTACATCGCTAATTTGCTGTCCTAGCCCAGGTTATATATACTGTTTAGGCACTTCGGGGCATTGGCGCAGTTGGTAGCGCGCTTCCATGGCATGGAAGAGGTCAGGGGTTCGAATCCCCTATGCTCCACGATTCCAAAACACGGACGAGCTTGTCTCGTTCGTGTTTTGACATTTCAGAGGCAGAGCGATTCGAACCCCGAGAGGGCTGGCACCGCCCGAAAACGCGACAGCGTTTTCAGGTGCCAGCGCGAGGAATCGAAGATTCCGAGCGTGACACGATTTTCGCAGAAAATCATGGAATCCCCTATGTTCCACTAGCACAAACGCTCTCTGAGCTGTCCCAGGTTTTGTTCCGTTTGAGTAGATGGGAAAATCTGGGTTATGCCTAAGAAATTTGATTAAGATACGAAGGATTGTGTGGTTCGCCTTATTTAGGATCGGGTTCTTGCGGAGAATTTGTTCTTGCAGAAGGCGTGTCAGGTGGTTGCGCCAAGGCTTGATGTTTCCTGGCATACTACTCGCCAGTGGGTGCAGCACTCTCGTCGTGAGGGTGGTTTCATTACCTCTCGTGGTTATCGGCAATCCCACTCTCGTGGGGTAAGTGCTCGCGCTTTGCGTGATGTGGTTGTTATTGAGCGGGTCAAACAGATACACCGGGATAATTACTGAAGCGTCCCAGGTTTTGTTCCGCTTCTTATACGGGTGCTAGTTGTTTAGCACGGGTTTGATTATATTGGGTTATCACTTCCTCGGGAGTGGAATAATCTAGCGATTCGTGGAGACGCTGGTGATTCCACCAGTACACCCAGTTCAGGGTCGCCCATTCGACTTCGGTGCATGAGCGCCAGGTCTGGGAGTAAATCAACTCGGTTTTGTATAGCCCGTTGACGGTCTCGGCTAGCGCGTTATCGTAAGAATCCCCAATAGTTCCGGTCGATGATCTAATCCCTGCATCTGTTAGTCGTTGACTGTATTTAATGCTTACGTATTGAGAACCATGGTCAGTGTGATGGATTAGTCCTGCCAGATTGTCTTTAGCGCAGCCTATCGCCTGTTCTAAGGCCTCTAACGGCAACGCCTTAGTGGTCATAGTTGACCTGGTAGCCCAGCCCACAATCTTGCGTGAATACACGTCTGTAACAAAAGCTGTGTACACGAAACCCGACAAAGTTCTGACATAAGTGATATCCGCGACCCACAGCCGGTTTGGTCTATCTGCAGTGAAATCGCGGTTAACCAAATCCGGGCGTGTATCCGGGCGGGGTGAAGGCCGGGTAGTCACCGGTTTACGGCCTCGGTGTGTCCCATGAATCCCGGCCAGG
>NZ_GL622346.1:1138568-1314862 GCF_000185445.1 Mobiluncus holmesii ATCC 35242
TCGTCTCGAAGCCGGTCAAACACCAACCCGACAGCACAATCCCTAAACTCCCGCGAATAATTCCTAGGCATAACACAACCCTCACAAAAAACAAAAAACCTAGGAACAAAACCTGGGACACTTCATTCCCCGACCGCATGGAACCCCACCTATAAACCCCCACTTACACAAACAACTTGACAAGCCTACTTATAGTAGTAATCGACAATATTCGCTAACCACGCGCATATACTGGGCGCGACTTCGAGCTATTTGGGGTCGCGCCCGTTACGTGTGCGACATCAACGGAGCTAAGCACTATATGGCCGGTAAAGTCCTGCGCTAGTTCAAGGGTCTAGAAAACGCGTGTATCGTGTTTTGCAGGAGAGGAGGACAAGTGAAGCTGTACCGCTACGCCAGCAAGCACCCCTCTTTTTCGCGAATCGTTTTGGCTCTGTTGATCGGAATCACCGGAGCGATTGCCTACCTCGTATCCCTACCTCCTTCAGGCGCAAGTCAGATTCTCGGGCAGATTCTGGTTGGAGGAGCCCTCGTCGCGCTCGCGGCCGGTTACCCAGTAGCGCTGACTGTCAGCCAAATAATCCGTGCGGCCAAAGCGGGGAGTGGTAAGGACCTGCCGGTTCTCGATGCGGGCCTGGACGTTTGGACCCTGTGCGTCTTAGCGGTTTATGAGTTCGGATACCTAGGGTTCTTCAAAGAGGTTGTGCCTACTGCGGACTGGCACGTTCAGCTGGCAAACTATCAAACTCATGCGCCGATTTACACGCGGGCATGGCCACACGTGCTGTTCATCTCGTTACTGTTCGTATTCGGGTTCCTCATTTTGCGCTTCAACGAGGCCAAGCAGTTGCCGCCCCTAGTAGTTGTGATTGCGATTGCGGGGCTCTATTTGGGTGTCGCGTTCGGCCTGGCGTGGACTATTCAGATCACAACCTTTGAAAAGCGCCTAGACGCGCTGTTAGTTCTACCTTTGCTGGCTGTGCTTGCGATTGTGGTGAAAATAGTTGCGATCCAAGTTCGAGCCTACGAAGCTGATGAAGACAGACGAGGCCGCATTGATGGCTCCTCAATATTGAGCAAACTGGATGCAATGGTGGCTGATGCGAAACGCTGGCCCGTTCTGGGGTTTGTAGCGGCGCTCCCGCTACTTGCCGTGCTGGTCGGGATTCTAGCTTTGTTTGGCCAATCGCCGAGCTTAGTGGTGAGGGCGTTTACAGAGACCAGTGATTGGAACCTGTCACAGCAGGTTGCCCCGCAAAACGTGTATTTTGACGAACACTACCTTTGCACCGTGGCGGCTGGCGGACACCGAACGGTGGTAAAGCCGATTCGCATGGGATTGCGTCATGGACGGCCGGTAGTTGTCAATCGCCAGTTGCTTGTGGCAAATGCGTTTGAGCAGATGCTGGAAGAGCGTGTGCCCAGAACCCATCGGGTTATTCGGCGCTTATATGACACGTATGGCTTCCCGATTGCCAAGCTAATCAGATCGCAGTGGGCGGCTGATGCTGTGTGGTTTTTGATGAAACCAGCGGAGTGGTTCTTCCTGGCCGTCCTCTATCTGAATGATCGTCATCCGGAAGATCGCATAGCCCTCCAGTACACGGCCTAACGGAGCCGTACACTTTTAACGCCCGTGTTTCGTGACCCGAGCACGGATTGAGCCAGGTTTCGGTTACTGGCTTTCTATGATCTTCCTGTTGGTTCAGCAGCAATGCTGATCGGTTGTGAACTTCAGTAGGCAAGGGGGTCAGATACGGGTCGCATGACTGTAAAAGAGCTAATGTTTGAAGCCGCCACCCAGTTTTCTGGGAGACGGCTTCAAAGGGTGAAATGCTATTCGCTAGACAGTCCAGTAGGAATCCTTACTGGCGCGCATTGCGGATACGTGAGCCGATTGCTCCCACCGCAAGGCCTACGAGTGCGATCGCAAGGTAACCCCAAATATTATCGCCACTGGTTTGAATGTTCTTTGGCGGTGCAGGAGTGTTTTCTGCAGTTAGAACGCTTTGGGTGTCGCGGCCAGAGATAATGTTGTCAATCCATTCGGCGGTGCCTGCAACTGTGGTGATTGCAGCACTAGGGGAGGGAAGGTCCGGATCCCCATTGGCAGTTCCAGCGGTAGCAAGTCCCGCAAGCTTTCCGTCGACAAAGAACGGGCCACCAGAGTCACCGCCCTGCATGCCAGCTCCAGAAACTGACTGCACATCCAAGATAGAGGTTTCGATCCTAGGCTGTATGGAGTTGTCGGCTGGGACTTCCGACATCCCCTCAGGATTAGACTCGGTTTGGCCAGTTTCTGTCATTCCAGGTTTTGACTGTGGAGCCTGTGGCGGGGCAGTCTCTGTAGACGCATCAGCGCCGGTAGGTGCCTTGGAATCGGAAGGAGTTTCGGGAGCACTCGGCGTGTCAGAACCGGAAGGTGCGCCACCTAGTAGCTCTTTGACAACCATTTTGGCCATTGGTAGCTGTCCAGATCGTGCCATTGACGAGCTGCTACTCCAACCGTAAAGAGTTCCCGTCTGACCTGGGGTTGGAATATCGTGGGAGATTTTTGCGGGGGTTGCGTTAGTCACTTTCTCAGTCAGGTGAAGTAACCCCGCGTCAGATGTGGGCGAAAGAGCCCAGGAATCAGCGTTGTAGACCTTTCCAGCGATGCGTGCCTGGGTGCCTTCATTGTTGACTGACTCTAGACAGTGGCGCGCTGTGAGTACCCACTGGTCGGCAATGAGTGTGCCTGTGCAGTCACCAAAGCTGCCGATTTTGCCCATTTTGAGCGCGGCAACGGAACTGCTTTCCGCATTATCGGGCGCCGGATCTCCATATTCGAGTGCGAGAGCCGGAGTGGCAGTCATTAGCAGGGTGGCGCTGACAATGGCAGCGAACGAAAAATGTGATTTTTTCACGGTTAATTCCCTTTCTTAGAAGGAACAATGACCTTGATCGTGGTGGCAACGAGTTTCTCAGCAGGACCCTGTCCTGCAAACTTCTTCCAGAGGCTGGCTGCGACGAGGAAGAATACGATGAAACCGATTGCTGACAAAGTGGAATGCAACGCGACATTTTGCTGCCAGTAGAAAGCGGTGAGAATGTGCAGAATGTAAATGGTTAGCGACATTGTTCCCATGGCAGCGAAAGGGTAAACCAAGGTTGAAGAGAGATCGCCTATGAGCACACATAGGTGGATCACTACGGCTGCAACGGCAACGGAGAGGATAATCTCTCCGGCAACACCGGTGTGACCGGTAAAGCTGAGCCAGCTGGGAATGTCTGGGTCAAATCGGAAGTAGATGCCGATACCAGCGATGACAACGCTGATAGCGGTTACGATCCAGCTCAGTCGAGTGTTAGGGTTGCTGTTCTCATCGGGGTTGCGATGTAGTCGGCCGCGCAGGTACACATCGAAAAGAAGCATGCCACCGATGAAGTATGCAATCCATGCCAATAGCGGATAAATCTGTGGCAGTTCGATGGGGGCGTAAACGATTGTTGCGGCGATTGTGGCGGCAATAAATAGACCGAGCCTCCACCACGTTCCCAATGCGGGCATCCAGGAAACTAGGATCATTACCAGCCCCATTACGATGAGAACCACTTGGATTTGTCCACCCACGGGCAGTAGTGCCAGGCCGATGAGGATGATTAAAGCGCCTCGGGCTATCAGCCGCAAGAAAGTGGCGCTGGTGTAGTTTCGTCCAATAATCATCATCGTCGCGCCGGCGATGATGGCAAATAATGATGCGGGTAGACCAGAGAGTATTACTTTGGTACTCCAAAGTAGCGAGGCCATGTGGATAACTATCATTCCGATGATCGCGAGTGAACGCGCTACATCAAGCCCCACGATTCGTGAAGGTTTAGACACTCAGTTCCCTCCTTTACTAGTGTACTTTAGCGAACTGTTCTTTGGTTAAACATGAAGCGTACTGGGTTTTGTTCCGCTTCTTATACGGGGGTCAGTTCGCTGACCCGAGCTTGATTATACATATCGATGATGTCGGCTGCAGTGCGGTATCCGAGTGCTTCGTGTAGGCGCTCATTGTTCCACCAGTGAACCCAGTTCAGGGTGGCCCATTCGACCTCGGTGCATGAGCGCTAGGCATGGGAATAGATAAGTTCGGTCTTGTACAAGCCGTTGACTGTCTCGGCCAGGGCGTTATCATAACTATCGCCCACGGTTCCGGTAGAAGACTTGATTCCGTAATCAGCGAGTTTCTCACTGTACTTAATGCTCGTGTATTGCGAACCATGATCGGAATGGTGAACAAGACCAGCGATATCTTTAGCGTTCATGATTGCTTGCTCAAGGGCTTCTAGCGGAAGTTCCTCGGTTTGCATGGTCGACCTGGTAGCCCAACCCACGATTTTCCTGCTATAAACATCAGTCACAAAGACCGTATAGACCAACCCGGACAAGGTAGGCACATAGGTGATGTCCGCAACCCACAGCCGGTTCGGCGCGTTGGAGCTGAACCGGCGTTGAACCAAGTCCGGGCGAGTATCAAGCGTAGGCGATGGTCGGGTAGTGACCGGTTTACGACCGCGACGAACCCCACTAATCCCAGCAACACTCATTAACCGTGCTACCTGGTCACGACCGATATTCCAGCCCTCCCGACGCATCGCGTGCCACAGTTTACGCACCCCGTACACCCGATAATTTTCCTCGAAAACCCGGCGCACCACACCAACCAAAACCTCATCACGCAAGGCTCGGCTACTCAGCGGTCGCTTCTTGACCAGACGATAGCCACGAGAAGTAATAAACCCGCCAACCATGTGCTCGTTCAAGACCCGGCAAATACACTCGACCGAGAAACAATCACGACACTCAATCAACAAACGCAATCATCTCATCCCGGGCTGGTCGAGCTCTTTGGCAAAAAAAGCCGAAGCAAGCTTCAGAATCTCGTTCGTACGTCTGAGTTCTGCGTTTTCTTTACGCAAACGTCGTATCTCGGCAGACTCCTCTCGAGTGACCCCGGATCTCTCGCCCTGATCTATTTCAGCTTGATTCACCCAGCGGCGCAGTGATTCCCGGCTGACACCGAGTTTCAGTCCGATATCGCTGATAACCGCCCATCTCGAAACCCCAGAATCGTCTCGAAGCCGGTCAAACACCAGCCCGACAGCACGATCCCTAAACTCCTGCGAATAATTCCTAGGCATGAAACAATCCTCTCAAAAAACCTAGGAACAACACCTGGGACACTTCATACAGTGTTTATGGGATACCTAAGATGTGGCATGATCTTCGCCGTGAGGGTATCAGTATTGGTCGTGAGCAAACAGCTCGCATAATGCGTCTAGCAGATTCGAGAGGGAAGATGCAGGGCAAATGCCCGATAACTACCCGGAAAGCAAGTAGGGAAGATACCCGTCCTGATTTGGTAAAGCGTGACTTTAGAGCGCCAGCCCCGAATCGTTTGTGAGTAGCAGATATTACCTATGCTCACGCAGTCAAGGGATTTGTGTATGCAGCGTTCGTAACTGACGTGTTTTCCCGCAAGATTGTTTGTTGGGCGCTATCGGATTCGATGCGTACGAAATCCCTACCGTTGCAGGCACTCAATCAGGCGGTCGTATCAGCTAAGGAAACTGCGGGTCTGATACATCTCACTCAGATTATGGATCCCAATACGTAAGTATCGTCTATGCCGACACGCTCAACAAAGTTTTCCGTCTTGCCTATATAGCACCAGGTGTTCTCAATAGCTTCAGGGTCATTACCAAGAAGGACATACACACCATTACAAGCGATTGAGCTGAATGCCCCCGTGTTTGCATGGGGTTTTTGAGACGTTTGAGTTTGTTTGAATCTCGTAGCGACTAGACATCATAGTTCGGCTTAAGTCAACACCGCTTTAGCAGGGATTTTTATGGTTATTGCTTCTAATCATAAAGAGATTATTCGCGGAACTCGGGATGGTAAAAACTCAGCAAAATTGCCGCAGCTATCAGGACTGTGCAACATGTCATTGGTAGCCACGGAGAGAGTCCGTAAAGTGCGGTGGAGGCTATCGGTGCCACTACATAGGCTGCACCATTGTTAGCATTAATCAACCCGACCAGTCCACCTTGTTCTTCGGGCTTCATTTGCAAAGTAGGCGCCGTGTTGTAGCCAGGCATCGCCAGGCCTAGACCAAAGCCTGTCAAGATGCTGGCCACGATGAACAGTCCAAGATTTAGTGGATAAACCAAGAGCAGTAACCCGAGAAGAACGATTATTAATCCTCTTCTAAAGAGTTTTTTAGCACCCCAGTTTAACCTTGGAGCCACCAAGGCCTGCGCCAGTATCATCACCACACCCATTATTGACATGCACAAAGCGGTGAGCCCTGCTGTGGCGCCGGCCGCTAGCTTCAAAACATCCTGCAGTAAAAAGCCGAAAAGTGTAGCCACGGTAGAAAAAGCGGTAAACATTAGGAAACCGCAAGCCAGGAACACGAATACTCTTGAATCAAAATAGGAAACTTTTGCCGGTTGAGCGACTTTTTCTTCGCCACCTGTGGGTTTGAATGTTAGCAGCAAAACGGCAACGCCCAAAAGCATGACCAGAGGCATCACCAGCAAGGGCATCATGAAACCTCCTATAGCTGCAAGGCTGCCACCCAATAAGGCTCCAAGAATAGACGAGAATCCTTGTGCAGCGCCCAAGACTCCCAGACCTTTTACCCGTTGCGTCTCATTGTAGGTATGAGTCACAACGTAGGTTTGCGCGGCTGGGGAAACTGATGCGATGGCACCGCCGTACAGCACTCCCCTAGTTATGACTACTCCTAGAATCAACGCTATGCCGGTGAGCAGACCCTTAAATCCTAGCCACACCACCATAGCGAATCCGCTTAGCGCCAGGATTCCGGCAAGCATGCCAATAAGCAAGATACGCCGAGATCCCCATCGCAATGAGATCCGTCCCCACCTGGTGGAGGTAAGAGAAAACATTATGGCAGCTAACGAAATGGTGGCGCCAATGTGCCATTCCTTCAACCCGATTTCGCGCGATAGCGGAGCCAGAATTGGATTAAGAATCATCTGCCCCATATATGCCAGTAACACCGTCAAAAACAGGGGAAACAGTCCCGTTATTTTTGATTCGACTTTCTCGTTTCGTTCATTAGTGGCGCACATTAAAACATCCTTTCCAAAGTGAGCAGCCAATCAAGCTGAAACAATACTAGAACAATGTTCTAGTATTGTCGAGGTTGAGGGTATGCTGTTTTCGTGGGAAATAAAGACAAACGGGTAAACACGGGTAGACGCGCCTGGCTGACGCAGGAAAAGATTATGTACACCGCAATGGAACTGACCCGAGAGTGCGGTCTAGAAAAATGGTCGATTCGTGACCTTGCGCAGCGTCTGGGAGTAGTTCCCTCTGTCATCTACCACCATTACCAAAACCGTGACGCCATTACTGCTTCTGTAATAGGCGAGATCACTAGCACCATCGAGCTACCGGACGAGCAGCTGGAATGGAAAGATTGGTTCATCTCCCTAGCAGAAAATGTCAGACCCGTCTTTCTTGAATTCCCCGGAGTCACCGACAAACTGATGTATGGACATATGGACGCCGCGTTGATACCAATCTTGGAGGTGGCTTACGAAAAACTACGGGACGCTGGTTTTAGCAAGTACATTCACATCGCATACTCAATTATCATCAACACGATGCTGTGGAGCATTACTGCCCGCAACTTGCGCAGCCCAACCAAGCAGGAACAGCGCCACGACCTAGACCAAATGATTACCCAACTTCAGCCCCTAGCTGCCTGCTCCACAACGCTGGCTGACATCATCCAAGGCTACTTAATTCCGCTAGCCAATCCGAAAAACGAAGACCGCATGAGTCAGGAATACTTTGAAATCATCATAGAAGTCGTACTCGCCGGTTTAGAGATAGCAATCTTGCCTCGCGAAAACGCCTAACGAACCCGTGAACAAGAGAAATCATCAAACAGGACGAATTGTGCACGAGGATGCGGCTCTTGACGTACGTGAAAATTTCGCTGCCATATGTAAAGCATCAGGTTGGCAGCCTGTAGACCCATCTGTTCGGAAGATGATATAAAATCCAAGGGGTCGGAAATAGCTGCCAATTTAGAACTTTGGTACCCGCCGCTGCCATATACTTTATTCTTTTCCATCTGTTTCTTGAGCAGTCCCGGCACGCTGCAGATATTCGGCAAATAGTTGAGGATGCGTAGCATGCCACTGATGCCCCACTCCCGGAACGACTGTGAAGCGAGCCCCAGGAATAAGCCGAGCAATTTTACGCGACGCCGGCAGGTTCGCTTTATCTCTGCTACCGCAAGCCACAGTTACCGGCATCCGCAAAGCTGGCAGCTGCGCAGTGAGATCTAAATATTTCAAGCTATCGAGCACCCCGAAAAGGTCAGCTTTACTCAGCTGCGGTGGACAGACCCACTTCGCGGGCAACAGTCGCATCAGCACGCGCTGCAGGCTCATCAACAGTTTGGGCAGCTTGGCTTGCGGAGCCGAAATAAACAACGAAACGACCTTTTCAGGGTGAGAGATGGCGATTTGTAAAGCTATCACTGCACCTAGTGAGAGCCCGACCAGGTGCACAGGTTCAGTGAGCGTATCAGCAATCTCGTTACTTATTTCCTCTAGTGACCAGTCAGCCATCGGCGATTTTACTTTTAAAACCTCGGGACCTGCGCACTCAGTTTGCGGTAGCCGCTTGGCTATTGGATTCCACACCTCACAGGTCTCACCCAACCCGTGCAAGAACACAACTTTGGGAAAATCACTCATTTACGCACCGCGAGAACCCCTATAACCAGGCTGGTTACCAGGAAACCAGCGACATTTCCGATAGCGGTAACCGGTGAAACCACATGCGTGACACCGAGAACAGCAAAACAGATAGCTGCCAGCAACAGTCCAACTGTTGACAACAGTAGCCAGTGGCGTGTTCGCACGTTTTTCTTTTTCATAAGCGTCCTCCCCCCCGGAAGCGTTTTCACCGATTATCCCATAAGTGGGTGAGAGCTATCCTTTCCCCAGAGCCGGCTAACTATTTTTCGATGTTTCGTCTGGTTCCTGGCGGTATGTCTTTCCCAAGGAGATTAAATACGGTCACATGAACCACATAAACAAGGCTACGCAAAACCGGGGACGCTTCAAGAACGCGGTAAAATAAGGGTGACTACTTTCTATCGGACGGAGGACTAAAATGGATGAGGGCGAAGCGGAAATACGTTTGGTTCTCCAGCACCTGCTTGACCACAAAATAATCAGCGAAAAAGAGTTTACGGGCATGTGTACCGCCATTAAGTATGACGGAACTTTGACTGCTCTGGCTGGTATAAGCGCTGTGGTACAGAATGACCCAAATGGCATTCCCTCAGAACTGCTTGACGAAATCCTCGCCCTCGAACCAGTGTTTGACGAGGATTATTATGAAGAAATGCTAGATGCGCTAGCCGACCGAACGGCTATGCCCTAACCGCGGTGTCCGACACTCCCACGTTATAGGAATCAATCCGCCAGTACGGCTCGCGATGCTCGGACTGAATCACCGCCCAATGGCAGTTATCCAAGCCGTGCAGCCCATACCACTGGGCGGGGTCGTGCCCCAGCAAACTCACGATTCCCTGCGAAGTGGCAGACCCGTGAGAGACAAACAAAATCGTTTCACCATCAGCGATTTTGTCAGCCCAGTCGCGGTAAGCCTGGGACACACGCAGCCCGACCTCGTGACGCAGCTCTACTTTCGTAGCCTCCGGGTCGGGATCGCCAAAATCACGCCACGAGGTGAAGTCGTCAGGCCAGCCTGCCTTAATCTCCGTGGCGTTGAGCCCTTCCCAATCTCCAAAAGACCGTTCCATCAGGCGTTCGTCAATCTCAATGGACAAACCAAGCCGATCTGCCAGTGCGTGAGCGGTGTCGAAGGCACGACCCAAAGGTGAGGAAACCACCCTTGTGAAGGGAAACCGAGCCAACCCGGCTGCGGCTTCTTGAGCCTGTGCAATGCCCGTCTCGTTGAGAGGGATGTCAATCTGTCCCTGAATCCGTTGCAGCTTGTTGTAATCGGTTTGCCCATGCCGCCACATCACCAAAGTTTTCGGCATCGCCCTGTCCTCCTGTTCGGTCGGCGCATAAGTCCCTGACCCACGTGTTTAGGAAAAATCCTCGCCAATGAGGTCCAGCGGCGAGATCGGTTGAGGCATCTGCGGGGTGGCACTGGAAGGTGCCGGACCGTCACTCTGCGTGACCGGCACTTCTGAATCAGGTACCTCAATCAGGGGCGCGTCCGCCCACAAACGTTCCAGCGCATAAAACTGCCGGTCGTCCTCTTGCTGGACATGCACCACCAGCAGCCCGTAATCGAGCAACACCCAATGAGCCTGCTCCAGCCCCTCCCGGCGGAGCAACTTTAAACCAGCTTTCGTCATCGCTTCGTCAACAGCATCAACAATCGCCCGCACCTGACGGTCGCTATTGCCCGTAGCCAACACAAACATGTCGGTCAGCACCAAGCGCTCAGAGACATCCAGAGCGATAACCTCCGTGGCTTTCTTTGATTTTGCGGCTTGACCTGCTGCTATGGCGAGTTCGATGGACTTAACGTCAGCACTCATACAGAAAAAATCCTCATTTCAATGGTGGAATCGGGTAAAGAAGTCTGTCCCGGCGAGACGGCGGGAGGGTCTGGTGCTGTTGCGCTCAGCGTAACTCCCGGTTCTAGCGTTGTTCCCGAAGCAGTTGTAACCGCAGCGTTCTTGTCCAGAGCAAAGATGAGCATGGCGACAACCAGGACGGTCACCAACACGACCAACGCCCAGCGCGCTGCTTGCCCCAGCATCAGCAAAGTTTCGCCCCAACGCCCGGACTTGCGAATTAAACGTTCGGTTAAGGACTCCTCAAACTCGAACTCTTCCCAGTCGATGTTTTCCAGTTCTTCATCGGTGATGTCATCGCCGAGTTCCTTACGCAAAACCTCCACGTCGGCCTCATGGAACTTCTTTTCAGCTTCTTTAAGTTCCTCAAGCTGCCGAGCCTCTGCCTGTTCCAGGCTCTCACGGCGAGCCGAGCGGGTTTCTTGCGGATTCCACAAGTTAGGCATTCCAGGACGAGTAGGCATTCCGGGGCGACCGTAGGGCATGGGTGGCATCCCATAACCGGGCATTCCCGGCATCCCAGGCATACCCGGCATTCCGGGGCGACCGTAAGGCATGGGTGGCATCCCATAACCGGGCATCCCAGGCATACCCGGCATTCCTGGCATACCGGGCATTCCCGGCATCCCAGGGCGACCGTAAGGGTTCGGACGCCCCCACATGCCATAGGGAGAACCCGGCTGTCCCGGCATTTGCCCTGGTTGTCCCGGCTGACCAGGCATTCCGGGGCGGTTCGACATTCCCGGCTGGTTCGGCATTTGTCCCGGTTGGTGTGCCGTTCGCGGATTACCGGACGGACCTGCCGAAGTGTGGACCAGCATCTGTCCGGGTTGCCGTGGTTGATTCGACTGACCAGCTTGACCGGGTACCGGCTTGGCTTGACCGGGCATCCGACCCGGTTGCGACGATTGATTCGGCTGACCGGGCTGTTTAGGTTGGCTGAGTTGATTCGGCTGCCCCTGATTTGGCTGACCCGGCTGGGTGGGCTGCCCTGGCTGAACAGGTTGTTTAGGTTGACTGGGCTGATTCGACTGCCCCGGCAGGGAGGGCTGCTCCGGCTGCACCGGTTTACCTGGCAGAGTGGTCGGCACCGGTTGACCCGGCATTTGCCCCGGCTGACCAGGCTGGCTAGGACGCCCTGTCTGACCAGTTTGACCGGGCACCGGCTTGGCTTGACCGGGCATCCGACCCGGTTGCGGCGATTGATTTGGATGACCAGTTTGACCGAGCGCCTGTTTAGGCTGCTGTCTCAGCTGGGCAGGCTGACCTGGCTGAACAGATTGTTTAGGTTGACTGGGCTGATTCTGCTGTCCCTGATTAGGCTGAACCGATTGGGCGGGCTGCCCTGACTTCCCGGGCTGCCCTGGCTGCACCGGTTTACCTGGCTGAGTGGTCGGCACCGGTCGACCCGGCATTTGCCCTGGCTGACCCGGCTGGCTAGGACGCCCTGGATGCCCAGTTTGACCGGGCACCGACCTAGCTTGACCGGGCGCCTGCCTGGGCATTTGTTTGGGTTGCCCTGGCTGAGCCGGCTTACCCGGCTGGTGAGTCTGTCCCGGTTGCTTCGGTTGCCCTGCCGACAGGGGCGGACGGGCTGCAGAGCCCGGTGTCATTCCCGGAACCGCAGGGTTAACTCGCTGCTGTCCAGCCAGCCCCGACTGCGCGGGAGCTGCCTGCGGAGAAGTCGGCTGCTGACGCGGTGTGGAACCCAGCTGACCGGCGCGTGGCACCGGAGGATTCGACCGTGTACCAGGCGTCGTGGCTGGTGCTGCTGCTGGAGATGGCACCCCACCAGGTCCTGGAGTCCGCGGACGTTGCGGAGTCGCACCACTTCCAGAAGCCCCTGGCTGGTGCGGGGTGGAACTGGTCGGAGCGGACGAGGGCGGACGGGACGGGCTGCTCGGAACGGGAGGGTTCGCACCTGTCTTGGGCAGCTTCGCAGAACCTGTCGAGTTCGGTGCCACCGTGGGAATCATACCCGTGGTAGAAGGGGGCACCGGAGTCCCCGGAGTAGGCAACTGACGAACCGGGGTGTCCGCAGGACGATTTCCCACAGGAACCGCCGGCTTTTCCGGCACCACTGGAGTCGTGCCATGCACGAGTGGGCGCTTCACTCCAGCGACTTGTGGTCCCGCAGCACTCACTGCTTGGGCTTTACCAACGACCGGAATCATGCCGGTCAACGCACCGTCCTTGTCAACAGCACGCACAGCTTGGGCAGTGTTGGGGACTTGCAGAGCAGGACCGGTCGGACCGGCACCGGGCAGCACTTGTCCAGGCCTAGGAGCACTGGCTCCCAAGCCTGGAAGATTAATCGACTGCACCGGCACGGGGCGCGGTCTTGGCTTGCCCTCGCTCACATTCCCCCTCTCGACAAGGTCATTACGGATTCCTCTGGTGAAGCTGCATCATTGACAGCCACCGCCGTCAAAGCCGCCTTGGGGACAGCGTAAGACGCATCCCCCGAATCTGACTGCAGTCGCGCATCATCAGCATAGAGTCCGTATTTAGCAATATATTGAACGACACCGTCGGGCACTAAGTACCACACCGGTTGGTGCGATTTTACCCGATTCCGACAGTCGGTTGAGCTGATTGCCATGGCAGGAACCTCAACCAGAGAGACATGCTGTGCCGGAAGGTTGACCGGGTTAAAGGAATGCCCCGGTCGAGTAACCCCTATGAAATGCGCCAGCTCGAAAAGCTGGTCGATATCTTTCCAGCGCATGATGTCAGAAATGGCGTCAGCCCCGGTGATAAAGAATAGTTCCACGTCACCTAAAGCGGATTTCAAGTCGGTCAACGTGTCAATCGTATAGGTCGTGGTAGCTCGGTCTATATCCACACGAGACACCGAAAATCGCGGGTTAGAAGCGGTCGCAATCACTGCCATCAGGTAGCGATGCTCCGCTTCCGTGACTGGGCATCCCAGCTTAAATGGCTGTCTAAAAGTGGGCACAAAAATGACCTCATCCAGACCGAAAACCGCCTGAACCTCGGAAGCTGCCACCAGGTGACCGTGGTGAATCGGGTCAAAAGTGCCACCCATCACCCCAATACGACGCCGACGCTGGTTTAACTTGACCGAATTCTCGGAATCCAACGCCCAAACGCATCTGTGCGTGCGAGACTCCATGACGGCCTTTCTTGATCATTTGGTGCTCCAAAATGAGCGCAAAACTTCCTTTATGAAATTATACCCGTCCAGACCTGAGTGGTTCCTGAAAATGGCAAGGAAATCTGTAACCGGGACTGACACGTGCATTCTGCGCTTAGTCAGTCTCCCCAGGATCATTCCACAGACCCGATTCACGTTCGGCGTCCAATTCCTCACGAGCACGTTTCTTGGCGTCCATCCAAGCGTGATAGTCGATACGACGCTGCTGGTTGGTGCGGCGAGTGTTTTCGTAGAGTCGCGAGTCCGTGCCGCGCGCGCCCAGCAGCTCAGCCCCGGCTTGCAGAGTCGGCTCCCAGTCAAAGACCACACCTGTATCGAGGTCCCCGATGACGACGGTGTCTCCCGCTTGTGCTCCGGCTTTCAGCAGGTCGTCCTCGACTCCCAAGTTTGCCAGGCGGTCAGCCAGGTAGCCTACTGCTTCATCATTGGTGAAGTCGGTTTGTTTGACCCAGCGTTCCACCTGTTCGCCACGGACCGAGAATCCCGGCGTGCCCTCAATAGTGGTTGTCTCAATAGTGTAGGTCTTGGCGGGGCGAGCCGATTTCGGCTGCGGACGCAGCACGGGGCGCTCGGGGTCATTCTCTGGCAAGTGGGAACGGTATTCCTGGACCATTTCAGCCAGCCCAAAAGCGAGTTCTTTCAAGCCTTCGTGAGTGGTCGCCGAAACCTCAAAGACCGGCCAGCCAAGTTTCGCAAGCTCCGTTTCCATCAGGGCTGCCATATCTCGCCCGTCCGGGACATCGATTTTGTTGAGGATAATGGCGCGTTGGCGCTCCATCAGGGGTGGTAGGAAGTCTCTGCCGGGTCGATACCGGTCCAGGGAACTGGCGTAATGCGCCAGTTCGCGCTCCAAAGTCTTAATGTCTGCCAGCGGTTCACGTTCCGGATCCCACGCCGCCAAGTCCACCACGTGCGCAATCACGCAGCAACGTTCGATGTGACGCAAGAAATCCAGTCCCAGTCCCTTGCCTTGGGCAGCACCGGGAATCAATCCGGGCACGTCCGCCACGGTGTAGCGTGCCGCCGGATTATCCACCACTGCCAGGTTCGGCACCAGGGTCGTGAAAGGATAATCCGCAATCTTGGGACGCGCCGCGCTCATAGCAGCGATGAGGGAAGATTTTCCCGCCGAAGGGTATCCCACCAGCGCCACGTCTGCCATCGACTTGAGTTCCAGGATGACGGTGCGTTCTTCACCGGGTTCCCCCAACAGGGCAAAGCCCGGCGCCTTGCGTTTCGCGGATGCCAGACCGTAGTTGCCCATGCCCCCGACCCCGCCACGAGCGATGACCAGTTGCGCCTCCGGGGAGTCTAAATCTGCCAAAAACTCGCCATCCTCGCTGGTGACGACCGTGCCTTGGGGAACGTCCAAGAACAAATCCTCACCGCGACGTCCATCACGGTAATCGCCCATCCCCGCTTGACCATTCTCTGCTTTCACGTGCGGGCGATGATGGAAAGGCAGCAGGGTCGTCTCTTGCGGGTTGACACGCAAAATGACGGATCCTCCGTGACCGCCAGCCCCGCCATCCGGTCCCGCCAACGGCTTGTACTTTTCGCGACGAATGGACGCGCAGCCGTTGCCACCAGTTCCGGCTTGGGCAAAAATTTTTACGTAGTCCACAAAGCTGACCATTTGGGCTGCTGACCTCCTCCGGCTCTCTCAGAGAGCCATCGTTACGTTAAACAGCAAGAGGGCTCGAACGAGCCCCCTCACAACAGTAGTCACTACCAACATTTAGGCGTTGGCAACTTCCTTAATGCTCACGATGCGGCGATCGCGATGACGACCGAACTCCACTTCGCCGGTCTTAAGGGCGAACAGTGTGTCGTCCTTGCCGATGCCCACGTTGAAGCCGGGGTGGTAGTGGGTGCCGCGCTGGCGTACCAAAATTTCACCAGCGTTGACCAGCTGACCGCCGAAACGCTTGACGCCTAGGCGCTGTGCGTTCGAATCGCGACCGTTGTGGGAGGAACCGAGACCTTTCTTATGTGCCATTGTTACGCCCCTTACTTAATGGAAGTTATCTTAATGCGGGTCAACGGCTGACGGTGACCTTGACGCTTCCGATAACCAGTCTTGTTCTTAAACTTGACAATGGAAATCTTGGGACCCTTGGCAGCACCCAACACTTCTGCGCTGACCTTTACCTTAGCCACGTCGGCAGCCTGGGACGTCACTTTGGCGCCGTCAACCAACAGAATCGCAGGCAGCTCAATCGTCTCTCCCACTGCCTTATCTACCTTTTCTACCAGCAGCTCTTCACCGACAGAGACTTTCTCCTGTCGACCGCCGGCCTTAACGATTGCATATACCACGTCGAAACTCGCTTTTCTGAATGTATTTCGTTCAATTGTGCCCTCACTATGCGCAAGAAGCACCGAAGTTCTAAATTAGCGGATTTCACCTGGTTTTGCAAAATCGAGTTTCATCCACTGGTCTTGGCGGATGCGCCAACCCAAGGTTGCCATTCTTGCCAGGAAAAACACCCCGCAATAACATCCCCACAGCCACGCCAATCCCAGGATTCCGTCAGGTGCGAAACGCCACACCAACACCAGAGCCGGGATATAGACGACCAGGTTAATCAGACCCGCGAGAGCCAGGTACCACGTGTCGTTAGCACCAATCAAGACCCCGTCGAACACAAAAACTACCCCCGCGAGCGGCTGGAAGAACGCCGATACTAGCAGCGCCAGTGCGGCGGCAGCCAGAACCTCGGAGTCGTTAGAAAAGACCCGCGGCCAGAGCGGAGCCAGAACCGCAATAATCACCCCCAGCACGACACCCAAACCTAATCCCCACAGTGTCACCCGGTGAATCAGGTCGCGCACTGCCCGGCGGTCGGCACGCCCCAGCTCGAAACCAATCAGTGCCTGCACTGCGATAGCCAGCGAATCATGCAGGTTCGCCCCCAAACTCCAGGTGTTCGCGGCAATCTGACGCCCGGCAATGGCAACTTCCCCTTGAGACGCCGCCACCCACAGGGTGCCGAGAACAACAATCTGTATGGTGAGGGTGCGAATCATCAGGGGCACGCCCCCGGTCAGAGCCGCGAAGATTGCTCGGAACTCGGGATGCAGCGCGACTTTGGCGCGCCGGGCTCCGACCATAATTTTCAGCGCAAATGCCACCCCCATGCCGATACCGGCGAGAGAAGTGCCGATTCCTGCCCCGGTGACACCCAGCTTGAAACCGTAGATAAACGTGGCGTTGAAAGCCACATTAGCGATAGCCCCGCTCACGGAAATCACCAGGGGAATCTTGGCGTCCAGCATCCCGCGCATCGCGCCGGTTCCTGCCAGTACCAGCATCATTCCCAGCATCGAGGGAGCCGCCGCGCGCAGATACGCCGCTCCCTGGATATTAACCGGCTCGGCAGCTCCAAATAACGAAACAATCGGCAACGCCCCGACCCACAGGACTGCTGCCAACACCGCTCCCACCAGCAGCCCCAACCAGGCACCATCCACCCCGGTCTTGACCGCGCCACGGCGATTCCCTGCACCCAGCTGACGGGACGCCACCGCGGTCGTGGTATAGACCAAGAAAATACAAATCCCTACCAAAAACACGTTGACCGACGAGCCGAGGGTCAATCCTGCCAGCTCAGTGGTACCCACGTGCCCAATCATGGCAGAATCCGCCATCACCATGAGTGGTTCAGCCAGCAGCGATCCCAAGGAGGGCACAGCGAGGGACAAAATCCGGCGGTTCAGGGGCTGGTTCTCCGCTTCAGCGGTCGCATTCTCCGATTCAACAGCTTGGTTTTCCGGTTCAGCAGGTTCGTTCGCGGACGGCACGGTGTCCCCCGGTTTCATGTTCACAGTACCGGTTTCAAAATATCGGCAACAATCAGCAACACCGTCATCGCGATGAAAGCGATAACCACCGTAGCGGTCACGGGCAGCATTGCTGCCAAATCGACCGGACCGCCATCATCCAGACCCCGCGCCCGGCGCACCCGCTTGCGGATTCCTTCATAAATCGCACCCACGGCTTGCCCGCCATCGAGGGGCATCAGCGGAATCAGGTTGAACATGAACAGGGTCATGTTCAACGAGCCGAACAACAGCAGGAAAGACCGCAACTTTTCCAGGAAACCGTAGCCGACAGAATCACTGGCAGCGATAGAACCCGCGACCTGCCCCATGCCGACGATTCCCATCAGCGAGTTCGGGTCGCGTGGCTGATTCGGTTGAAACAGCCCGATAGTGGTCTGCCACAGTTTCACGGGCAGCGCCAGCAGGATTTTCGCGGTGCCTTTCCCGGTCTCCCACTGGTAGTTAGCGACTTCTCCCCAGGTGGCATAGTGGCGTTCGGTGGCAGCAATGACACCGATGACGGCACGTTTTTGCCCGTCCATAGCTTTGGGAGTCACCTGGATAGTCTGGGTTTTGCCGTCACGCCGAACCGTGAGAGTGGCAGGTTTCCCCGGCTGACTCACCGCTACTTGGCTGATAACTTCGTCCCAGGTCTTTGCAGGTTTACCGTTCCATCCCGTGATAATGTCTCCGGGCATCACCCCCGCCGCGGCAGCGGGAGAATTCGGAGAAACCGTGGCAACTTCGCGAGTGGGCAGCTCATAGCCAATTGCGCTTAACGCCACCAGCACGCACAGGAAACTCAACGCCAAATTCACCAAAGTGCCGCTGACCATCACAATCAGACGCTGCCAGATGGGCTTGGCATAAAACGCCCGGTGTTCCTGACCGGGAGGGATTTCTTCGTTCGAGGCGAGACGGGCTTCTTCCGCCGCGGTCAATTCACCTTTGCGGTTTATCGTGCGCCGCCCCGGATGCCCCGGCGCGTACATCCCCACCATTTTCACGTAGCCACCCAGCAGCACCCACTTCATTCCGACTTCGGTTTCACCGATTTGGCGCGAAAGTATCTTTGGTCCGAACCCTATGAAATACTGGGTACACAGGATGTCGAAACGTTTTGCGGGAATCAGGTGACCCAGCTCGTGCAGGGCAATAGACACCAGCAAACCCAGCACGAGGGCAATGATTCCAGTTAAATAATCCATAGCAGTGACGGTTCCCGTAGCGTGTCTAGCGGTTCTCGATGAGCGCAACGGCTCGCTGTTTGGCCCAATCCAAGATGTGCTCCAACGCGGACAGGTCCGGGTCGGACACTCCGTGGTGTTCGCTCACGACCTGCTGCACCACGTCATAGATGCCCAGGAAAGGCAGACGTCCGTCCAAGAAAGCATTAACGGCAATTTCATCCGCACTAGCCAGGACCGCGGGGTGGGTATCAGAAGCAGAGATAGCGTATCGAGCCAAGCTGACCGCCGGGAAAATTGATTCGTTGAGAGGCTCGAACTGCCAGGTAGCGGCACTGCTCCAGTCACAAGCGGGGGCTACCTCACGCAGCCGGGCGGGTGCGGACAGACCCAGGGCAATCGGAATACGCATATCGGGCGGGGAGGCCTGGAGCAGGGTCGCGCCGTCCCGGAACTGTACCATAGAATGCACAATCGATCCGGGATGTACCACGACGTCGATGTCTTTCGGTTCAATGTCGAACAGCAGCGAAGCCTCGATAACTTCCAGCCCCTTGTTAAACATGGTGGCTGAATTGACGGTCACCAGCGGACCCATGTCCCAAGTCGGATGGTTCAGGGCTTGCTCTACCGTAACGTGTTCCAGTTCCGCGCGGGTTTTCGACCGGAACGGACCGCCACTGGCAGTCAAGATGAGCCGTTCCACTTCGCTGTAGCCGGTGACGGTTGGCGAGCACAAGCCGCGTTCGTGCTTGCCGGAGCGGAGTGCTTGCCAAATCGCGCTGTGTTCGGAATCAACCGGCACGATTTGCCCCGGTCGCCGCAAAGCGTCCCGCACCAGGGAACCGCCAATGACCAGGGATTCTTTGTTTGCCAACGCCAACCGTGCCCCGGAATCTAACGCCCGCAGGGTCGCGTGCAAACCGGAAATCCCTGCGATGGCGTTCAACACGATGCCCTGAGGCACAAATCCAGCCGCCGCTTCGACCCCAGCAGGACCGGTCAGCAGGTTATGGCTGGCACGAGACTTGCCCAGCTGGATTTCTGCCTCCCGGATTGCCTCATCCAGCTCCCCCACGGAGCCGTTCGCGACTGCCACCATGGGGACTTCAAATTCGACGGCTTGACGCGCCAACACATCCAGATGCCGCCCGGAGGCAGCCAAACCTTGCACCCGAAAATGTCCGGGATGAGCGCGAACGATGTCCAGAGCCTGAGTTCCGATTGAGCCGGTAGAACCCAAAATTACGATGTCTTGCACCAGTTCATTCTAACGGCAAGTTTAGTTTTCGCTCATTTATAGCGACCCGGAACCCCGCCAGGGGACGGACGAAGCCGCCCCAACGCCCTCGTGAAAGGCAAAATCACTCGACTGCCAGCAACACTTCCACCGCGCGAGCCAGGTACGCGTCAACGGGACCTTCCAGGTATGCCCTGGTTCCTTTCGCCTCCGCAAACACCGAGTCCCGGATTTCTTTGCTGGTCAGAGGCTTATTTTCATCGAAATATGCGACCAGGCGATCCAGCAGCGCGTCCACGTCCTCAATGCGGTAGCCGCGCTGGCGACCCTGGGGATGAGCAAAACGTTTCCCCACCGGACGCAACAGTCGCGGATAGAGGGTCGTGGCCTGTTCCGCCACCAACGACATCCACGCCTTTTGCCCGTTCACCGCAATATGGTCAGCCCGCGCCCGCGCCACAAAGGCAGATTCCAGCCGGTCCATCGCCGCGTCTACTTCGACAAAGTTGTATCCCCCGCGCACCACGTTGAATCCCTGGGCGCGCACCTGTGCCGCCCCGAAATTTGCTGGTCCACCATTGCCTTCGTATGCCGAACGTGCCTTCGCCAAGAACTTGTCGACCTGGTTGCGGTCGTAACCCTTGCCGAGGAGTTTAGCGGTGCGAAACGTCGTGTCGCTCACGTTCCGGCCCTTTCTTTGTCTCTCCATGCTCTCAACAGTCTGTCCACGCGCTTTCGGAGTGTTCCCTAGGCTGCGGGAGACTGCTTCGCTTTCGCCGCGAGCTGCCCGCAAGCTCCGTCAATATCCGAGCCACGGGTATCTCGTAGCGTAGTGCTGATTCCAGCTTGCCGTAAAATCTCCATGAATTCGTCCATGACACGCGGCAGAGACGCATCCCAGATGCTCCCAGGGGTGGGATTGAGCGGAATCGGGTTCACATGCGCCCAGGTTTTACCCCGTTCATTGAGTTTATCCGCTAGTAGCTGCGCTCGCCACGGGTGGTCGTTCATGTCCCTAATCAGGGCATATTCAATAGAAACACGTCGACCGGTGGCTTGAAAATACGCATAAGCGGTGTCCAACAGTTCGTCGACTTGGTAGCGCCGGTTCATGGGTATCAGTTCGTTACGCAGCTCATCATCGGGGGCGTGCAGGGATACCGCCAAAGTGACCGGCAGCCCTTCCTGAGTCAGCTTGCGTATTCCGGGCACCAAACCGACGGTGGAAACGACCAGGTTACGCGCCGAGATGCCAAAGCCTTGCGGGACTTCCGCAGTGAGGGTCCGAATCGTGTGCAGCAGGGATTTGTAGTTGGCGAGCGGCTCGCCCATCCCCATAAACACCAGGTTAGACAGCCGGGCGGGGCTGCCAAGTTCCCCGTCTTGGGCTGCCCTAGCTGCGAGCCGGACTTGTTCCAAGATTTCTGCCGCCGACAGGTTTCGGGTCAAACCCAGTTGACCGGTCGCACAAAATGGACAGCCCATACCGCAACCGACCTGAGAGGATACGCACAAGGTGACGCGCTTCGGGTAGCGCATCAGGACGGATTCCACTTGGGCGCCGTCGAACAGCCGCCACAGGGTCTTGCGGGTCCATCCCTTATCCGCGACCTGAGTCACGACCGGGGTAATGAGCTCGGGCAACAGGTCCCGAGCGCGTTCCCGATCAGCGGGACCGAGGTCTGTCATTTGGGCGGGGTCAGCTTCAAAACGTCCAAAATAGTGGCGCGCCACCTGGTCGGCACGAAACGGGCGCATTCCTGCCGCGACTACCGCTTCACGACGCTGCTGAGGATCAAAGTCCGCGAAATGCTGCGGGGCGCGACCACGAGCATGAGCTCGAAAGCTGAGTTCTGCCGTAGCTCCCGCGTGCGTAGCCCCGACCGGAGGTTGGTGGTGGGGCAGAACCTGTCTTTCCATAAGTCTAAGTTTAACGGTTTTTCCGAGAACGTCCGGGTGGGGTTTAGGACAGCACCGGACCTTGTTGGGAAAAAATGGCGAATTTCAACACGATATACGCCACCGGCGCTGCCATCAGGATGGAATCCATCCGATCCAGCAGACCGCCGTGCCCCGGCAAGAGGTGACCCATATCTTTAATGCCCAGTTCCCGCTTCATCAGTGACTCACTCAAGTCCCCGATAGTCCCCACCACAGCCATCAAAACGCCCAAGATAATCCCGTAAAACCACGGAATCCCCATCCAGAACGTGCCCGCTACGGACACGGTGACAGCAAATAAGACCGAACCGGCAAACCCTTCCCACGTCTTGCGCGGAGAAATAGACGGTGACATATGGTGACGTCCCAGGAAACGCCCACATAAATAGCCGCCGGTGTCTGAACCTAAAGTGACGGACAGGACAAACACCGCCGTCGCGGGAGCCCCGCACTCCACCGCCAGCAAAGCCAGGAAGGACCCCAGGAAAGGAATATACGCCACGGTCAGAGTACTGAGAGTAACGTTCTTGAGGGCATCTTCACCGCGGTAGGGACCCGCTAACTGCCACAGCAGGGCAGCCGCCATCGTCAGTAGAGTCGCGGTCAGCATGGCTTCCAGACCGACTTGCCAGGCGCAGATATAAATACCAATCCCGCCGATGACGACGATGGGCATCCCCAAATGCCGGTCGGTAAACCGGATGGCGTGGCGAAACTCAATCAGACATGCCACAATCGTCACCACGCACAAGGCTGCGAACAGCGGTTTCACCAGGAACAGGGTCAGTCCGTAAGCCGCCAGCAGACCCGCCCCCACCCCGGTGGCAGCCGCGAGATTACGGCCACCCTTCCGAGATTTGCTTCGCGAAGACGTCACCGGTTGGGGCTTCACTTTTAGAGAGGGAATACCCCAACCCAGTTTACGGCGTTGCGTTGCCGCGC
Organism: Mobiluncus holmesii ATCC 35242; assembly: GCF_000185445.1. NCBI lineage: Bacteria > Bacillati > Actinomycetota > Actinomycetes > Actinomycetales > Actinomycetaceae > Mobiluncus > Mobiluncus holmesii. The sequence goes on from NZ_GL622346.1 coordinate 1,161,525, forward strand.
GATTTTCGCGGCGACTGGGTCGGGTCACCGGATGCACCCCAGTTTCCGGGGTCGCCGGCGACACCGATGCTTCGGAAAATCGCGGCGGCTGGAAATTTTCGGTATCAACCATGCTCTTGCAGCCCCAGGTAATGACGAGTAATAACGGGTCGACGGCGCCTAAATAGTCATCAACTCTGATTCTTTGGCAGCCAGCAGCTGATCAATTTCATCAGTGAACTTTTTCGTGATGGAATCAAGTTCCTTTTCCCCGCGTTTGATTTCGTCCTCGCCGAGTTCCTTATTCTTTAGCATAGCTTCGAATTCGTCCTTGGCTTTGCGGCGCAGTGAACGCACGGACTGGCGTCCTTCCTCGGCTTTGGTCTTGGCAATCTTAACGTATTCTTTACGCCGTTCCTCCGTCAGGGCAGGCAGGACGATACGGATGGTTTTACCGTCATCAGTGGGGTTCACGCCCAAGTCTGCTTCCGCAATGGCACGAATGATGTCTTGCGAGGCTGACTTGTCAAAAGGCTGAACTATGACGGTACGAGCCTCGGGAATGTTAAAGGAAGCCAACTGCTTTAACGGGGTGGGGGCGCCATAGTAGTCGACCATAATGCCGTCAAACATAGCAGTATTAGCACGACCGGTACGAATGGAAGCGAATTCGTCTTGGGTGGCGCTCAGTGCCTTTGTCATCATGGTCTTGGCAGATTTGAGGGTGTCTTCAATCACGAGTTTCTCCTTTTATTCTTTGCTTTCTCCACAGGTTCCCCGGTGGGTTTCGTTATCTCAATTACTTTTCGCTGTACAGCACAGTGCCGATTTCATCGCCCAGCAATGCCTTAGTGACGTTGCCCGGCTGGGACATGCCAAACACGCGCATCTTCAGTTTGTTTTCGGAGCACAGGGAAAAAGCAGCCGCATCTACGACCTTTAAACCGTCGCGCAGCGCTTTCTCATAGCTAACCTCGTCAAGCTTTACAGCCTCCGGGTTCTGGCGCGGATCGTCAGTGTAGACCCCGTCCACCCCGTTCTTGCCCACCAGCAGTTCCTGGCAATGTGTCTCCAGGGCACGCTGGGCACTAACGGTGTCGGTAGAGAAATACGGCATCCCGGCACCCGCTCCGAACACGACCACGCGCCCTTTTTCGAGGTGACGAATGGCACGTAACGGCACATAAGGTTCAGCGACCTGGGTCATCGTGATGGCAGACTGAACCCTGGTGCGCACCCCGGCTTGTTCCAGGAAATCTTGCAGAGCCAGGGCGTTCATCACGGTACCCAACATCCCCATGTAATCCGCTCGTGCGCGATCTAAACCGTGCTGGCTCAGCTCCGCGCCACGAAAGAAGTTTCCGCCACCAACCACAATGGCAACCTGTATTCCCTGAGTCACCGCCGCAGCGACCTGCTGAGCGATATTGGAAACGACATCGGGGTCCAACCCCACTTGCCCGCCACCAAAGACTTCACCGGAAAGTTTCATCAAAACCCGGCGTTTACCGGGGGCTACAGAGCCGTTGTCGCTCATCTATCTTCTCCCTTGAAAGACCAACATCCTTAGTCATTATACGCAAATGCCCCAAAGCCTTCATCGACCCTGGGGCATTTACCTAGTGTAGATGGGTTTCACGAACCCTTCGGGCTTACTCGCCAGCCTGCAAACGCGCGAAAGCGGTGACCTTGCCCTTGGAAGCTTCCACAATCTTGCCGACCGTGGTCTTGGGATCCTTCGCAAAGGGCTGTTCCAGCAGCACGCAGTCCTTGTAAAAGCCCTTCATCCGACCTTCCACAATCTTTGCCACAGCAGCTTCCGGCTTGCCTTCAGCCTTGGTGGTTTCAGTCAGAGTGGCGCGTTCCTTTTCGACTTCCTCGGCAGGAACATCCTCGCAGCTCAGGTACTCCGGGCTGTAGGCAGCGATGTGCATCGCGACATCGTGAGCGACTTCGGCACCAGCCTTGTCGGTAGCCACCATGACGCCAACGGTCGGGGGCAAATCCTGGGAAGAACGGTGCAGGTAGACATCGACGGCTTCACCTTCAACCTGGCGCACGTTGCCGACTTCCAGTTTCTCACCGATAATCGCCGCAACCGCCTCAATGGTGTCCTTGACCGTACCATCAGCAGACTTGGCAGCCAGGAGTTCCTCTACGGTAGCCGCACCGGATGCAGCAGCAGCCTCCAGCACCTTGTCTGCCATCGCGATGAATTTGTCGGTCTTGACCACGAAGTCGGTTTCGGCGTTGACCTCAACCATGGTGCCGCGCTGACCAGCCTCGGTGTCGGTGACCTTGGCAGCAATCAGACCGGCTCCGGCGGAGCGACCTTCGCGCTTAGTCAGGGACTTCAGACCCTTGACTCGGATGATTTTCAGGGCTTCCTCGCGGTCGCCGTTTGCTTCTTCCAGGGCTTTCTTAACGTCAGCTAAGCCCGCACCGGTTTCTTCGCGCAAGTCCTTGAGGTCTTGCATGTTATATTTAGCCAATTTTTCCTCCAGTTTCAGAGCAAGTTTCATGCACCGGGAACTTCTATATTCCCGATAATCCTTTTGAGTGAGCGTTGAAGTGTTATCTCCCCGCTCAGCTGCAGCCGATTACTCGGCTTTTGCGTCGGTAGCTTCGCTCGCAGCGGGTGCAGTTTCCGCCGGCTTATCCGCGGCAGGAGCCTTCGCGTCATCGCCTGCCAGAAGCTCGCGTTCCCACTCCGCCATCGGTTCGGCACTTTCCGGGTTCTCGCCCAGCTGTTTCTTGGAACGAGCCAGCAGACCCTCTGCACAAGCGTCAGCAATCACCTTGGTCAGCAAATCGACTGCGCGAATCGCGTCGTCGTTGCCGGGAATGCCGTAATCTACCTCGTCAGGGTCACAGTTCGTGTCCAGAATGGCAACGACCGGAATCCCAAGCTTTTGGGCTTCCGCAATCGCCAAGTGTTCCTTCTTGGTGTCAACCACCCAGATAGCCGAAGGGGTTTTCGCCATGTCGCGGATGCCGCCCAGGGTCTTGGCGAGCTTGTCCTTTTCACGTCGCATCATCAACAGTTCCTTCTTCGTCAATCCCGAAGCGGAAGTGTCCTCAAAGTCGTACTGTTCCAGTTCCTTCAGTCGCTGCAAGCGCTTGTGCACCGTCGAGAAGTTGGTCAGCATCCCGCCCAGCCAACGTTCGTTCACGAAAGGCATCCCCACGCGGGTAGCCTGTTCCTGAATGGACTCTTGAGCCTGCTTCTTGGTGCCCACGAACAGCAGCGTGCCGCCGTGCGCCACGGTTTCCTTTACGAATTCGTAAGCAATATCAATGTCAGCAATGGTTTGCTGCAAATCGAGAATGTAAATGCCGGAACGGTCGGTCAAAATAAACCGCTTCATCTTGGGGTTCCAGCGACGGGTTTGGTGCCCGAAGTGCACGCCGCTTTCCAAAAGCTGGCGCATGGTAACGACTGCCATGTGGCGTCCTTCTTTCAGTTATGGGACACAGCTGTCCCGGCGCACAAGCGCTCCGGAGACGTCTACGTCCAGTTTCGGTTAATGCCTGGTGTTCGCTCGCCTTCCCCACCCCATAGGGACCTGGAGGATTGCGCTTATCACGGCTACGCTGGCAGTAACACCGGCAACGCCGCCATTGCGAACACGCGAAGTCAGCTGCATGGGCAGCTGCGAGGGTTAACTTTACCAAAACTTCCTACAGAAAAGCTAATTCGGCGCGACCTGGCGCGGTTTTGTGGTTTTTCCACAAGCGGGGTCAAATCGGGGTTTTCCACAGGTGAAAGTTTGTTCTCTGGTGCGGGCGTTTCTTTCACGTCACACTGCAGTCATGAGAAAAGTTTTTATCACCTTCTGCTGTTGCCTGACCCTGAGTCTGGTGGGAGGCCCTGCTTCACCTGCCGCCGGAATCACCGTCACCCCAAACTTACCTGCGGTCACCAGCCCAGCCTCGTTAACGACCTTTTCACCAGGGAAAACGTCAGGTATACGGGATTTCCTCTATTGGCCCACCGGTCACCCTACCGCAGTACCGCGCAAGTTTGACCCGCCCGCCCAGAAATGGTTGGCAGGGCACCGCGGTATCGATTTGCGGGTCAGCCCCGGTGAGACTGTCTTTGCCGCGACTGACGCGACGGTACTCTATGCCGGTAATCTGGCGGGACGTCCCGTGATTTCACTCGAAGACACGACGGGGCGGCGCTATACCTACGAGCCGGTAGAACCCGCGGTCGCAGTCGGGGATGAAGTGACTCGCGGTCAGGCCATTGGGACGGCACTGGGAGGGCACTGTTCCCCTGGGGACTGCCTACATTTCGGAGTCAAGGACGGCCCAGACGGCTACGTGGATCCGCTGCGTCTGTTGGGGGGAAGGATTCGCCTGTACCCAGTGAGCTAGGTGAGTCGGGGAACACGCCGCGGCGCTACCGCTCACTCACCAGTATCGGAATACTTGGCGGGAGCTTTATAGATGCCGGTAATCACGTTGTTTCCGTGAATATACTCGACCCGGTACTGGGATACGGTGTTCGAAGGGGGATCGTAGTTCAGGACTTCGCCCTTCTCAGAGCGCGCGATAATCGGCGGTTCCGCATTGCGAGCCACAACCCAAAAAATGGATTGATTCTGTTTGGACTTTCCCGCGGAGACATCGAGGATTTCCGTGCGTGGCACCCCGGTCTCTACGTGAGAATACTTCCGGGTGAAGTCAACGGACCACTGCGACATCTCCTGACACTTCGTGCACGCATCGGTGTAAACCTGGTTTACGAAATGCGCATCTTTCGACGCAAAGCTGTAATACATCGCATAGGTAAAGTACTTCACCACGGTGGCAGCACCGTCCACGGAGAACTCGTGGAAGAATTTCGGCTCATCAAACGGCGCCACTTTCATCATCTGATCTGCAGGAATCTCTTTGAGTTCAGCGGGGGAAGGGTTGTCTTTCACCGTCGCGGTATAACTCGGCGCTGGCTCTCCTGAAACCGGGTCTTTAGTCGTGTTCGGAGCCGCAGGCTCGACCAAGGGAATATCCGCGGTCATCATCTCGCGCGCAGTTCTCTCGGATCCGGAAGCAGTAACCGCCGTACCGCATCCCGTTAACACTGCGGCGGAGCACAGCATCATCAGCGATGCTTGCAAAATCCGCAGTTTTCCGACCATGACGCTCCTCCCGAGACACCATTACCTTGCTTTTCATGATTCATTGTATGTGGTTTAGGAGGAAATTCATAGAGTCAATCCAGCTTTTTCTCAGTTTTGTAAAGACATTCCAGGGACACTATCTTCCCAGCTCACAGGCTTGCTTTTTTCTAGCCTTTAGATATTTTTTGGGGAAACATTTAAATTAGGACTTTAGGCCCGCGGATGCGCCTGCAGATACACCGCACGGAGCTTATCCATCGAGAGGTGTGTATAGCGCTGGGTCGTGGCTAAGCTGGCGTGACCCAGAATCTCCTGGACACTGCGCAAATCCGCCCCTCCATCCAACAGGTGCGTGGCAGCGGTGTGACGTAGCCCGTGCGGCCCCAAGTCCGGTACCCCCGCCTGCGCCGTCAGTCGATGCAGCATTCCGCGGACGATCCGCGTATCCAACATTCCGCCTTTTGCCCCTAAAAATACCCGGTTCAGCGCAGGCTTTTCCGGATTCACCAGGGCGGGGCGTCCCTTTTCCAGGTACTCTTCTAGCGCCAGACCCGCAGGAATGCCGTACGGCACGACTCGCTGTTTGTCACCTTTTCCCGTCACCCGGACAGTGCGTTGGCTTTTATTAATGTTGCCCAGTTCTAACCCGGTCAGCTCGCTGACCCGAATGCCGGTGGCATAAAGCAGCTCTAAGGCTGCCCAGTCACGCAGTTTCACCGGATTGGGAGCGGTAGAGGCTTCAGGATAAGCGGCGGCACGTGCCGTTTCCAAGAGGTGTGCCGCGTCCGTGGCAGACAAAACCGTGGGCAGGGCGTTATCCGGCCGCGAAGCCCGCAAGTTTTGCCCAGCATCGCCCGGGACTATGCCGCGGACCTGCGCCCACGAGGCAAAAGTGCGAAAGGACGCCACTCGACGAGCCAGCGTGGCGCGGCTCATCCCCGCGCGGCTCATTGCTCCCAGCCACGCCCGAATCCGGGCAGGATTAGCCAAATCTGCACGCAGTTGCTGCGCCGCGGGACCATCCCCGGAATCGGAGTCCACCAGGAAAGTCATTAATTCTCGCAAATCCGTGAGATACGCCCGCACGGTTTGCGGGGAAAGCCCCCGGTTTACGCTCAGCCATTGCCCAAAATCTGCGGTAATTTCTCGGGCAAAGACCGCTGCTGGGTTATTTTCACTCACCTCTTGATTCTACCGGGCGGTTGCTTTCGACCTCAGGCGATATCTCCCTTTTCGGGTTTCAACCTTGCCATCCAGTTCCATCAACCCCAGCTCACTTTGCACCGTACGAGTGCCCAAACCGGCGGCACGCGACACCTGCTCCAAGGACTTCCAAGCCGTTTTCGATAAAACATCAATGACTTTTACGCCGTCACTGCTCAATCCAGCAAAAAGCGAGGGCGCCGGGATTTGTCCGGTCGAGTCGCGCTGGGGCGAAGCCGATACCACCCCGGAGATGCCCTTTCCTGCTGATCCCCCGACTCCAAACAAACTTTGTCCCGCCACATTCAGCGGAAACATGAGTTCCATGATTTCTGCCGCGTTCGTCACCAGGGCAGCGCCTTCCCGAATCAGTCGATGGCATCCGACGGAGGCGGTGGAAGTGACCGCTCCGGGCACCGCGGCAACCTGACGTCCCTGTTCCGCCCCATGGTTGGCGGTGGACATCGCCCCGGAACGTTCCCCCGCCTCAACCACCACTACAACTTGAGACAAGGCTGAGATGATGCGGTTACGAGTCAAAAACAGGTGTTTAGCAGGTCGCTGTGAGGGCGGGGCTTCGCTGACAATCGCCCCCGTTTGTTGGATTTGGGAAAACAGTCGCGCATTCATGGCAGGATAGAGATTCCCCAGCCCTCCAGCCTGCACGCTGATGGTCTTACCGCTCGAAGCGAGAGCCCCTCGATGCGCAGCAGCGTCAATCCCATAAGCTCCCCCACTGATGACCCAGATGCCACGCTCTGACAGTTCATACGCGATTTCTTGGGCTATATCGGTTCCATAGTGAGTCGCGCAACGTGCCCCGACCAGCGCCACTGCACCCTCAGATGCCAGCGCTTGCAAAGCCTGGGGATTACCCCGCACCCACAACGCCAGTGGCGCCACAGCGCCCAGACTATCGACTATCCCGGGCCAAGCCGCGTCGCCAGGCACCACCAGTGCGCCGCCGTCCCGGCTCAGCAGCTGATATTCCATCTCCAGGTTTAGCTCCCGCAGTCGCAAAGCCCAGCCTTCGATTTGCGCCACCGACGCGGGCAACTGAACCGGTTGAAACACAGTGCGAATCATCATGTCGTCAATTTCCGGCAGCTTTGCCGCCAGAAATTTCACGCGTTCCAGGGCTTCCCTCACCCCAAAATGCTCGATGACCTGACCCACGACAGGCTCTCCCGGTTGGGAAATCGCGGTCCATGCCGCACGAGCCTGGCGATCTTCTGGGCTTGGTGGCAGCACGACAGGGTCTCCACGCGATGGTAACGCCACCATTTCGTTCGAGTGTGACAGTTCTTCCGAGACCACATCCGGTGGGGACTTCGGGGCATTCAAGGGCACGTTCTCAGCTAGGCTTAACGTTTTCATAACTTCCTCTCTTTAGGACAGACAGAATCCTTCGTTTTGGCGCCGTAGTGTCATGGCAGTTCCCAGTTCGGGCAACCCCGGAACAGTTTTTCCGCTCAAATCGGCAACGGTCCACGCCAGGCGCAAGACCCTTTGAGCTCCCCGCATGGACAGGCGCCCCTGTTCCACCACGGTGTCGACCCGCCCAATCAGCTCCCGAGTGAAACCACCTTCGGGCTGTCGCAAAAATGGTCCCGGAATTTCCCGATTCAAATCCCATCCTCGCCCCTTCCACCGTTCCCGCTGCACATCACGAGCACGTTGCACACGGGCGGCGACCACCGTGGTGGTATCAGCGGGTTTCGCTCCCGCGAGCGAGCCTCGCCCCGGAGACTCCACCTGGATTTGGATGTCCATCCGGTCCAACAGCGGTCCGCTCAATCGTTCCAGATATCGTTTGCGTGAATAGGGTGTGCAGGTACAGGTGGCACACCGACTACCGGCGTTACCGCAGGGGCAGGGATTAGCCGCCATAATCAGTTGGAATCGAGCCGGATACTGGGCTGCACCCGCCGCCCGATGCAGCGTAATCTCCCCGTTTTCCAGCGGTTCTCGGAGGGAATCCAAGACCCGCGCCCCGAACTCGGGAGCCTCGTCCAAGAACAACACTCCCCGGTGAGCCAGGGAGGCGGCGCCGGGACGCGGCACTCCCGAGCCTCCTCCCACCATCGCTGCCAGCGTCGCCGAATGATGCGGGGCTTGAAAGGGAGGCTGACGAATTAATCCGTCCAGCGGAGACAACGTTCCGGCGAGGGAATGCAAGGCGGTGACTTCTACGGACTGTTCCAGTTCCAGGGGCGGGAGGATTCCAGGCAGCCGCGATGCCAGCATGGTTTTTCCCGAGCCCGGAGTGCCAATCATCAACAGATGATGACCTCCCGCGGCCGCCACTTCCATCGCCTGACAGGCAGCGGCTTGTCCGCGAATATCCGAAAAATCCCCGCCCAGACTGCAGGCAGGAGCCGGGGTGGTGTCCCCCTCCGCTGCCTCCGCCGGTTCTTCCGGCTCAGGCAGCGGCATCATCAAGTCTCCCCCCAATAACTCGATGACTTGCCCCAGGTGATGCACCCCTACCACATCCACCCCAGGAACCAGGGAAGCTTCAGCAAGGTTCGCTTGTGGCACCAAAATCTTTGTTTTTCCGGTCTTCATGGCGCCGATGACACTGGGTAAAATACCCCGGATTCCAATCACACGACCATCCAACCCCAGCTCTCCCAACATGATGCATTGCCCAGCTCGGCTGCGGGAAATGACCCCCATCGCAGCTAAAACGCTGACTGCCATCGCCAGGTCGTAGCCAGAGCCGGTCTTTGGCAGTGATGCCGGGGAGAGATTCAACACAATCCGCGTTCCCGGCCATTCATACAGGCAGCTGGTCACCGCAGCGCGCACCCGGTCTTTGGCCTCGCGCACCGCCGTGTCCGGCAGCCCGACCAAGCTGTAGGCGGTCATTCCATCGGAGATATGAGCCTCGACCCGCACCGGACGTGCTTGCATCCCTACCAAGCAAATCGACCAAGCAAATCCTGAACTCATTTCAACCCCTGGAGATGTTTCACCACGGGTTCACCGTGTCCGTCCCAATCCACGCTGCACAAATCTAGGCTGACCGCTCGATGGACTGGGACAATATCCCGTTGCGCTAACCATGCCCCCATAACCCGGCGCATCCGCGCCAGCTTTTTCATGGTGATGGCCTCAATAGGCAACCCGTGCCGATGATTGGAACGAGTCTTAACCTCCACGAACCCCAGAACTCCCTCGGGGCTGAGGGCGACTATGTCGACTTCCCCAGCACGACATCGCCAATTCCGATCCACAATTACATATCCCGCAGCTTTGAGCGACTCTGCAGCCACTTCCTCTCCAGCCATGCCCAGCTGACGATTGTGTAAGTTGTTCCGTGGTGGTGAGACAATTTGCCCCACTGTCCGCAGTGCGGAGTCACCGACTGTATCGTGGCATCGAGGGTTCGTCTCGGTACTGGCTTTATGACTGGTTTCAACGGTATTTGCGTAGCTCATGAACTCAGCTTTGCGCGCGCGACCGCCCTGACCAAGCCCAAACATTTTTACCTGTGGAAAACCGACTTATCCACAGCCCTATAAATGGCGAAAATCCGCCAATCAACCGGTTTTAACGAATTTATTGACGAAATCGAAGCTAGGGAATTTCGATTTCAGGCTTGGTGAGTTCCTCAACGTTGACGTCTTTGAAAGTAAGCACCCGCACGTTTTGCACGAAGCGCGAGGAGCGATAGACGTCCCAAACCCAGGCGTCCTCCAAAGTAATCTCAAAGAATACGTCCCCGCCGGCATTATTGTGCGTGGTGACGTCTACCTTGTTCGCCAGATAAAAGCGCCGGTCGGTTTCCACCACATAGCTAAACAGGGAAATCACATCGCGATATTCTCGGTATAAATCCAGTTCCAGCCCATTTTCATAGGACTCAATATCGTCGTTGTTGACCATCACGTAACCTTTCGTATTCCTCTACCCTACCGGAGCTTCCAAGTTTTGCGATGCCAGACACTCGCACCCAATTCAGCCAGACCTGCTTTGTGAGCAGGAGTCCCGTATCCGACGTTCCGGGCCCAGCCATATCCGGGGTCATGCAAGCTGCGCATGAAGGCGTCCCGATACACTTTAGCCAGTACCGCGGCGGCAGCGATTACAGCTGCTTTCCCATCCCCTTTCACCAGGGTTTCCACGCTGACTTCGGGGGAACTCACCAGGTTTCCCGCCCCGGCAAACAGGTCGGGTTGCCGCGGTGAGGCGAGATAGTCGAAGTTTCCGTCCAGCAGCAGCCTCTGGGGCAGGTGTCCCCTGGCATCCAGCTCGTTTAAAGCACGCCATCCAGCCAAACGCAACGCGGACATAATCCCTAATTCGTCGATTTCCGTATTCGAAGCCTGACCGATAGCAAAATCCCTGACCCACGCCTGAATGGGGTCTTGCAGCGCTACCCGACGCCGGGCGGTGAGCTGCTTAGAATCGTTCAATCCGACAGGAAAGCCCTGGGGGAAATCCGGATTCTCTAGGCTGCGTTGATCCAGCACTGCCACCCCCACGCACACCGGACCTGCTAACGCGCCACGACCGACCTCGTCCATCCCGCCTATCAGCGGTAGACGTCCTTCGTGACCGTAGCTCCCGCACTGTGCCAACTCTGCCAGAGCCGCAGTCTCCCAAGATAAATCGACCACCGCGGTAGCCTCATTGCGTGGGGGGCGGCGCTTCGTCGGCTTCGGAACTGAATTCATCATTCGGGGTGGCAGGCTTGGGAATGTTATAAAAAGCGCAGCTGGGAGTGATGAATTTCATACGTTCGACCGGCCAAACGACGACGAAAGCGCGACCCACCACGTTCGATTCAGAAACAAATCCATGCGAAGGTTTGTCTTGGTGCCAGCGGGAATCAGCAGAATGAGGTCGATTGTCCCCCATGACCCACAGCGAATTTTTCGGCACGACGACAGAAAATTCTATATCTGAAGAGACTCCGGTTTGGGGGATATAGTCCTCATCAATAGCTTTGCCGTTAATGGTCATCAGACCATCCTCGTCGCAGCAGGAGACATCATCGCCAGGGATTCCAATCACGCGTTTGATCAGATAACCTTGAGAGTCTTCCGGCAGCAGACCCACGAAAATCCCGAAATTCTTCACCTTGGTCGCAATCTGGAACGGAGTACGGTCAGGAGGACGTTTACGCAGCTGCTCCGCAGCAGTTTGGCTCCATCCTTCCACGTCTTCAAAGACCACAATATCGCCACGGTTAATGTCTCCGTGCCGGGCAGAGAATTTGTTGACCAGCACAGAATCGTTAATCATCAAGGTCTTTTCCATAGACTGCGAGGGAATGTAAAACGGCTGTAACAGGAACAGTCGTACCAGCGAGCTGATTGCCAGAGCCGTAATTACCACCGCGATAAACTCAAAATACCAGGGCAGGTCCAGAGCTAAATGTGGACGCTCGAGACCGTCGAGATTGCCCCGCACCCCCGGTGGCAAGGCATTCATGCCCCGGAATCCAGGCATCCCGGCGCCGCGTCCCGACTTGAACTCGCCGTCCTCATCATCAAGTTTGAAGTCGGTTTCGTCCTCCGCCAAGGCGCCATCTTTCCCTGAAACGTCAGGGATTTCCTCATTATCAAACATCATACCTGGAAAAGGTATAGAACCGTACGGAGGGTAAGGCATTCCCGGATACGGTTCCATTCCCAGGGGCGAGAAACCCGGCGGCATTTGCGTTGGCGGCATCCCATTGGGGTCCATACCAGGAAATTCCGCCCCATCTGGAAATGCGGGCTGCGGGGGGTAGCCTCCCGGAAAAGCCTCCGGAGGAAAAGGCATTCCCATGCCGTCTGGCGCGTATGGCGCTCCTTCACCGGGCATTGGTCCACCGGGGAAACCTTCATAGCCAGGAGGAAAAGACTCTGACATGGTCCCAGCTCCAGCAAATTGCGGGTTCGTGTTGAAGCCATCCGGAGACGTGCCCGAGGACGGGGCGTCTCGATTGGCGTTCTCAGGCTGCTGGGGCTTCGTCATAGTAAAAAAGAATAGCCTAAAAGGCTAAAGGAAACCCAAACATTTCCGGTTTGGGCTTCCTTTAGGATGAATTTTTGGGGCAGCACTCGCCTTGTCTTTCGACTGCCCGGCTGGTCTCACGAATCTCGTATTACCCCAGCGCGGCGACTGCCACAAATCATTGTAAGTTACCGCTTTTCGGCAACCTTAGCAGCCTTGCCGTGGCGATTACGCAGGTAGTACAGCTTGGCACGACGCACATCACCACGGGTCACGACCTCAATCTTGTCCACAGTCGGGGCGTGCAGCGGGAAGGTACGTTCTACACCGGTTCCGAACGACAGCTTTCGGACAGTGAACGTTTCGCCCACTCCACCGCCGTGGCGAGCGATAACTACGCCCTGAAAGATCTGAATACGGGAACGGTTCCCTTCGATAACCTTTACGTGAACCTTTACGGTGTCTCCCGGACGAAACTCCGGAGTATCCTCACGCATGGCGGCTTTGCCGATTTCCTCAACCAGAGGCTTCTGCATTATTTCTCCTTGACGCTCCTGCCACAGGTCAAAAACGTCTCACTGCGGGCACCTTCAGTGCCGATGGTGTTTCACTTCGCTATCGGGTCCCCCTGTGGCAGGTTGCCCGCGAAGCCGTACCATTTTGCCACAAATCAGGACAGAAACGCCACTTTTGCCCTTCCGGACGCTACGCAGCGCTTCTCAATGTGCTTATCCGTCGCTGGTTTGCGCATCACACGCCCTCGCGACACGTCCGACGATCGGACGTCTCTCAGGCATTGTCACGGTCGAAAACTCGGCGCATCACCACATCCTGGTTTTGCACGTCTCCCACCGTAAATGTCCGTTTGCCGATACGCCGAAACCCATGATGCTTATAGAATTTTTGAGCACGCTTGTTATAAATCGAAGTCCCCAGGCACACCCCCGGCGCATCGCTGGTACTAGCCAAATCCCGCACCGCCACTTCCAGCAGCGCCCCGGACAATCCGGTGGAATGCAGGGCTTCGCGCACGTAACACTTTGACAGGTAAGCGTCTCCGGCGACGATTCCCGCCTGGTCGACTTCTGACTCGCCCAGCCCCACTTTTGCGTAAGTGTATCCCACCAGTTCACCGCCCAGTTCTGCCACCCAGTAGCGGTTTTCTTGAGGTGTATTCAGACGCGCTTTCACCGACGTGGTGTCGAACTCAACGGCTATAAACTGGGCAATTGCATCGTTGCTGAGGTATGCCGGGCACGCCATAGGAAATGTCTCCGACCCTAAAGCGGACAAAGCCAGCGCCTCCTCTCGGTTCGGCTGACGAATTCGCAAGGGCACCGGCAGCAACTCCGCGGTATTCTTCTGCGCACCACCGATGCCTCGCGTCTCGCACAGCCGGGACAGCCCGATAGCCTCCAAATCCTGTGGGGACACGTAAAGCCATCCTAGCGAAGCGAGCTTTTCCCGCCCGCGCTTGCTTAACCGTCCGACATCCAGCCCTGCCAGCAAATCCGGACGCCGCGAACAGGTCTTTTCAATGGCTCGTTCGCGACGCCAAGCTTCGATTGCCGCGTGGTTTCCACCTTTCAGCACCTCGGGAACAGCCAGGTCACGCCAGATTTCGGGACGCGTATAGCAGGGGTATTCCAACAGCCCCGTTCCCTCGTATGATTCCTCAACCAAAGATTCCGGGTTACCCACCATGCCGTCAAGGAGCCGCCCAACTGCCTCAATCAGTGCCACAGCAGCGATTTCCCCACCGTTGAGCACATAATCCCCCAAGGAATATTCAAACACTTCCAGGTCGGGATACAGTTGCGGGTCAGTGTAGTGCGAGGCGACTCGCGAGTCGATGCCTTCGTAACGCCCACAAGCGATAATGACATTGTCTGCGTGCGCGGCAATTTCCCGAACTTTCGCCTGGGTCAGTGGAATTCCAGAGGGCGTGGGGATAGCCAGGATAGTTTTTGGGTTCACAAGGTCGGTCGGGCGGTTTTCCGGGTCACTTCCCGCGTACTGGTCTCGCAGCCTGTCCCGCGCCGCGTCAATGGCTTTGCCCCAAATGTCAGCCCGCATCACCATGCCAGCGCCCCCGCCGTACGGTGTGTCGTCGACGGAACGATGCGGGTCATCAGTGAAATCGCGCAGATTGGTGACGTCCCAGCTCAGCACCCCGTTCTGCGCCGCTTTGCCCAGCAGCGACAGACCGAGCACCTCAAAAAACTCGGGGAAAATCGTCAGAATCTGAAAACGCATCGTCCTCACCCTTATTCAGAAAGTCTCTCCCGGCACCTCCGGGAAACGTCAAACCGCCCTAGTGCGAGGGGAATAGCCCTCCGGGCGGATCCATGGTGACCAACCCATTGTCCAAATCGACATCGGGGACGATTTCATAAACAAAAGGCACCAGGATTTTTTCCCTCTCCGCGGTGGTGACTTCCAGCAAGTCTTGGGCAGGCGCCAGCAGCAGGTCACTGATGGTGCCTAATGTTTCACCTGCCAAGTTAATCGCCCGCAGCCCCACCAGTTCGTGACGGTAAAAGCCGTCGTCGCCCTCAGTGTTTTCCGAGTAGTCAGTCGCCTCCGGTTCAGCAGTGGTGTCTGGGGTGTCTCCGGGGTCGGTGCACGAGGGTGGGGCATCGGTCTCTATGTACAGTTTTGTCCCGCTGAGGGTTTCGGCGCCGTTGCGGTCGGGAATTTCCTGAAAGGACACCACGAAGTGTTTACCGCTCATCCGTGCTTGGTCTACTGTCAGCGCAGCGGGACTGTTTCGGTTGGTTAACAAGACAGTGCCGGGTGCAAATCGAGAGCGCGGGTCGTCCGTGCGCAGGGCGACTCGGACTTCACCACGGACGCCACTGGCGCGCCCGATAATTCCCACCGTGAGTTTCACCGCTGACCCCTTTCCTGTCTGATAAGTGCGTTAAAAAGTTTGACCCCTGCTATCGGCAGGGGTCAAACCAAATGACTATTTAGCGCCGATCTTGATCGATAACATCGACACGGACGCTGCCCTGGGTAGACAGTGCGGACGCCACCGAACGCAGCGCTTTCGCGGTGCGACCGTTACGACCGATGACTCGACCCAAATCCGAAGGGGCAACGTGTACTTCCAGGAGCTTGCCGCGACGCAAAGATTTTTCGCTCACGCGCACGGCCTCTGGCTCGTCGACGATGCCGCTAACCAGGTGTTCCAAAGAATCTGCAAGCATCGACATTATTCTGCCGCTTCCTCAGTCTTTTCTTCTGCCGGAGTGTCCTCAGCCTTTTCTTCGGCGGGGGCTTCAGCAGCGTCTTCCGCAGCTTCAGCTTCGGCAGCCTTCGCGGCTTCTTCAGCTTCCTTCTTTGCCTTGGCTTCGGCTTCAGCCTTCTTTGCCTTGGCCTTTTCGGCAGCGTCATCAGCAGCCTTCACAGCTGCCTCTACGTCAGCGCCGGCATCCTTTACCTGAATCCGGTTCTCAACGACCTTGGCGCCCTTAAATTGCGCCCAGTCGCCGGACAACACCAGGAAACGGTGCACCGCATCGGAGGGCTGAGCCCCTACACCCAGCCAGTACTGGATGCGTTCCGAGTTCAGTTCAATCAAAGACGGCTGCTGGTTGGGGTCGTACTTGCCAACCTCCTCGATAACACGACCGTCGCGCTTCTTGCGGCTGTCGACCACGACCACTCGATAGATGGGGTGGTGAATCTTACCAATTCGCTTCAAACGAATACGTACTGCCACTGTTGTGACTCTCCTTGTAACTCATGTCGCGAGCCTACAAAACCCCAGGTAGGGAAACACTAAAGCCTTGTTTTGCTCAAAATCCGAGGCCATGGTCACGAGAGGGCGGCAACCAAAGCCCAGTACAACGTTTCATTATGCCCGATTTATCCCGATTTACGCAATTCAATAACCAGGTTAAACCTAGTCAAAAATGACCTGCCAATTGGGATTGTGATGCGCCTCCAAACACATCTCTAGTTGTTCAGGGGTGGTCTTGCCCAGGGACATTTCCGGTAGCTCGTCAATTCCGAACCAGCCAATCTCAGTGGTTTCGAGGTTTTCCGCAAAGGTTCCTCCCAAGAGGGTACATTCTACGAAAAATGTGTAAACATGAAATATACCTTTACTGGGATTATGTTTGCGCTTGTCAATTACCGCTAACAGCCTGCCGGTTTTTACCTGCATCCCGGATTCTTCATAAGCCTCCTTGATGGTGTTTTCCCGAACGCTCAAACCCTCGTCAATCCAACCTCCCGGCAGGGACCACCGCCCATCCAGACCTTCATGTACCAGCAAAATCTTGTCTCCATCTGCCCCTGGACGTCCCGTGCCGTCACCAAAAATGACAGCCCGCGAATCTACTTTCGGTGTTCGGTAGCCATAATCCTCCAGCAGTACTTCCCGAGCTTGTTCGGGATTGTTGCCCGTCAAGCGCACCAAGAGTTCCGTTGCCAGTTCCCGAGTTTGGATTGCCCGGTCCCGGTCATAATCGTCGTGACCATAGAACTCTCCAGACTGACCGATGGCCTGCAGCTCCAAAATGAGGTCTACGACATCTTTATCCACCATTTCCATTAGCCTTTCTCGCCATCCTCAGTTTCAATACCAGCAAGTCCTATAACGGAATGACGGGAAGAATCCATTTGTTCCCCTTGGGGGCTGAATCGGGGACGGTGGTATTTCCGCAATCAACCGCACGGACCCGTTTCGCGGCATCTGTAGCGGCGTGACGAGCGTCGCCAGTCGCGGATAGCGGCAGAACGCCAAGTTTCATCATGGTCTTGACCATCGGCGGTCCCATGTGTCCGCTGACCACTGCCACAATGTCATGGTCCCGCATGAAACCCACTATTTGCGCGTGCAGACTACCGTGAGGTCCTTGCTCATGCAAGATGTCCCAACCAACCACAAATTCTTGCCAGGCTGTAATCTCGTCGGCGGTGTTGACGGTTGCTACCGCCATAGTTCGGGCTCTCCCCAGACCACCACCGACCTCGTCACCCATCACATTGATTGCTATATTCAGGTTTTTCGTATCACTCATTATTTATCCGAATTTCAGTATATTTATTCCTTGGCAAAGCTAGGAGCCTAAACAGGTTGTACCCTCCAGCACCACTTGGCCTCTTTTCTCGGGTTTAATCCTATGCCAGGTCCAGTCGCGGTGCCGGACAAACCCCGAATGCCAATTGCTCGGATGACTCGTGCGGTTCCCCCGACTAGGATGGTTCCTATGAGCAAAACCCCAACTATTTTGGCAACCTCCGGTGGATACAAAAACGGAGAACGAATCTTTACCGAGTTCAATCACTTGGTAAAGTATTCCCTCGAACTGTCCGGCACCACCCGTTCCAAACCGAAACTGGGCTACTTGGATACCGCTGCCGGCGACCAGCATTATCGTTTGGCGCAACGCTATGAAGCCGCACGTCTGGCAGGTGTGGAGCTGAACCCGCTGCAACTGTTCGTCATGCCCAACGTGGAGGACATCGAAGGCTATCTCATGGAACAGGATGCGGTCTGGGTCGACGGGGGTTCGGTGGCAAACCTGCTGGCAGTGTGGCGGGTTCACGAACTCGATCAGATTTTCCGGCGAGTCTGGGAATCTGGCGTCGTCCTGGCAGGGGTGTCTGCCGGTTCTATCTGTTGGCACCGGGGCGGCACCACGGATTCTTTCGGACCCGAACTTCGCGCCGTCACCAACGGTCTCGGGCTGATTCCCTACGATAACGGCGTACATTACGACGTTGAAAAGCGCCGCCGTCCCACGGTGCATCGCCTGGTCGCCGAGGGTGTCTTGGGGAAAACCTATTGCACCGATAACAACGTGGGGTTAGTCTACCGCGGCACCGAACTGGCAGAAGCAGTCAGCGAAGTGCCGGGAAAGTCAGCCTGGGTCGTCACCAAAGATAACGACGAAGTCGTAGAGGAACGTCTCGAAACCCGTTTCCTGGGATAATTTCAGGCTCTAGTCTTGCTGCCAAGATGCCCACAGTGAGGCATATTCACCGCCGGCAGCGACGAGTTCATCGTGCGTGCCCAATTCCACGATTCTCCCGTCCATCATGACTGCCACTCGGTCAGCATCGTGGGCGGTATAGAGCCGGTGAGCGATAGCGATAACGCTGCGTCCTGCCAACACTCGCGACAACGACTGTTCCAGCGAGCGGGCTGCAGAGGGATCCATCAGGGAAGTTGCCTCGTCCAGCACCAAGGTGTGCGGGTTCAACAGCACGATTCGAGCCAGGGCCAGCTGCTGCACCTGCGCCGGGTTCAGTTTCATTCCAGCACCGCCGACTTCCGCATATAGCCCGGTTTTTTCCGTTTCTGCCGGTGATTTTCCCTCCGGACCGGATGATGCGCCAGAGGTCTGGCTCCCGGTACCGCCCAGTCCGCGAACCCAGTCCACACCCACCGCGTCGAGTACCGACCACAGTTCCTCATCACTTGCGTCGGGTCGCGCTAAACGCAGGTTGGAGGCGATAGTTCCGGTAAACACGTGCTGTTCTTGCGTGACCAAAGCGACTTGCTGGTGCAGCTCGCTTTCGGGCAAGTCCACCAGCCGCACTCCCCCAACTGTCACGGACCCGCTGGTGGGCGGGTGAATGCCCGCCAGCATTCGCCCCAAAGTGGACTTGCCGGCACCCGATGGTCCGACAATCGCCAACGTTTCGCCCCCGCGAAGTTCCAGAGACACTTCGTGCAGCACATTTTGCCCCGCATGGTAGGCGTAGCAGACGTCCCGGGCCACTATCGCGGGCGCACCGGCGGGCGCGTGGGCGTTGACCTCCCGGTCCGGCTCAACTTGTGCGACACCAAAAATCCGGGCCAGAGACGTGTAAGCCTCCATGGAAATGTCTACCCAAAAAGTCGCCTCCCACACCGGTCCGCGAACCTGATAGGCATAGAGCGCAATCGTAGAAACAGCCCCAATAGTCAAGGCTCCGCTGGGCACCAACCAGGCTCCCAGCAACACGATAACTATCAAGGGAGACAGCGTGGCGCACACAATTCCCAAGAACAACCAGGAACGCATCCAGGTACTGTAGCGCTCCTGACGCCAGATTTCGCGAATAATGACATCGAGCTGAGCAATCCGTTTCCCTGACAACCCCAGAGCATCCACCGTGTCTGCCTGATCCAGAGTTTCCGCTACCGAACCGGACAAATCCGCCCAAGACCGGGCTGAGGACCGATAAGCGGGAACGGTCCGCGGTAAATACCACGCCATCAGCGACCACACCCCCAGCGGTCCAATGAGCAGCACAAATGCCAATTGCGGGGAGGTCAGAAACGCCGCCACAAACGTCACCACCAACGTTGTGGTAATCATCAGAATCGCCGCGATACCCTGGCGAATCATGAATTGCAGGCGTTCAATGTCTCGCGTGGTGCGCCCCACCAAGTCCCCGGTGCCCGCACTTTCCACGGTCGACAGCGGCAGGTGAATGACAGAATCGACCAGGCCATCACGCAGGTGGGCAAAAATCCGCTCGCCCATCACCCGGGCACGGTATTCTGCCAAGAACGAACATATCGCCGCCACCGCGACCACTACCAGGGCAATCACTATTTGTTGACCGACCCAGTCGCGGCTGGCAGTCCCGGCTTGAATACGGTCAATGACGCGTCCCAGCAGCCACGGGAGGGTCACTCCCGCCAGGGACGACACCAGCTGCAGCCCTACCACTGACCCGATTGCGCCACGATAGTCGTGAATCAGGTCTTTGACCCCACGCACCACCAGTTTTCTGCTGGCCAAAGGCAGTTTCATGACGGCTCACCACCACTGAGCACCGAGCGGTTGATGATAGCCAGGTACGAAGCGACCGCGGGATCCCCCGTCCGAGCTCTTTCCCGAAGTTCCCGGTGCGAGCCGCGGACGATTTCCCGCCCCGCATCGTCGAGCACAATGACTTCATCACAATGCTCCAGCACCAGCACTGACGCCGAGACAATGACGGTGGTTTTCCCATGCCGCGCTTGTGCCAAACGCTGGGCGACACGCGATTCCGTGTGCGAATCGACCGCGGAAGTCGGCTCAATAATGACCAGCACCGCCGGATTGGCGGCTACCGCGCGAGCCAGGGCGACGCGTTGGCGCTGACCGCCGGAGAGAGTGCGCCCTTTTTCTGCCACTGCCCCGTCAAGACCGCCATTCACAGATTCCACCACATCATCGGCATCTGCCACGTGCAGCGCTGCCAACCATCGCGAATCGTGCTCATCATCTTCGGGAAAGATGAGCGAGTCCTCCTGCCGAGTCGCGTTTTCGATGACGTCACGCCATACGAGTTCGCGCACCCCCCGTTCACGCGGCACCGGCGTATTGGCTCCGCGCACCTGATCCCGCAAAGTTCCGGCAAAAAGCTGCGGGTCGGTGTCTGACAGTAGGATGGCGCGGCGCACGAGGTCGAGGGGGAACGTCCTCGCGTCGGTTCCATCAATCAAAAGGGTCGGTTGGGTGCTGTCTTCTTGGCGCGCCAGCCGCCGGGCGGTTGCGGCGCTGGTGTCCGGATTGGCGCAGACCAAGCCGGTAATCAAACCCGGCTTCACCGTCACCTCACTAACCGTGTCGGTGAGATGTGCCAAGACAAAATCCTTTTCCTGCCACTGCGCAGGCAATGAGGCAGTTTGGTGCGGCGCATCTCCGGAAACATCCACCAAATCCTCGCTCACCAGGGAGGCAACGCCTTGAATTCGCGCAAGTTTGCGAACCCCGACCCAAGCTCTGGTGAATTCTTCCAACGACCGGGTGGCGACCACGATGGGGTTGCGCAAAAATTGTGAGAATCCAAAGAACGCAACCAAACTGCCTACTGACAGTTCATTGTGAAAGTACAGAATCGCCCCGATACCCACCACCAGAGCGGTAAACAGCATGGGTATGACCGAACGCAGCACGCCGAGCAACGCCGCGGGCAGGGCAACCCGAATCCCCGCGTCACGCACCCGAGCCGATTGTTTCTGGTAGTGATGTCCGAACACATCCTCACCGCCGATGCCACGCAGGACCCGCAGCCCCGCCACCGCATCAGCCGAGATTTCCGTCAGTTTGCCCTGCTCATCGCGATTCTCGGTTTGACGCCGCTGCAGCGGTTTGCTCAACAGCCCTATCAGCAGCGATACGATGGGTAATCCGATTAGTACCATCCAAGCCAACGGCGGTGAAGCGCGAAACATGATGACCAGAATCATGACGGTGGAGAGAATAGCGCCCACCATTTCGGGGAACCACAGTGCCGCTCGGCCAATCCGGTCCACATCTGTCAGCATCGAAGTGACTACATCACCGGATTCCAGTTCTCGGTTCACAGCGCGCCCATCTGAAGCTAACTTTCGACCGGCTACCCGCGCGGGAGTCGCCACCGCCGTCATTTGGATTGCAATCTCAGTGAGCTGTCCCGCCATTTGAGTCAGCGCCACGCCCAGGATAACCAGGGCGAGAACCGCCAACCGAATCCAGATTTCCCTGGTCATGCCGTGTTCTAGCCCGGCATCCAACACCATTCCCAGCGCCCAAGGCACACTGACCGATAGCGCATAGTTTAGTCCTGCCACCAGGGAACCAAGCGCGAGCACACCACCCATAGAGCGAACGAGTTTTCGGGCATAGCGGTGGGGGTCAGCGGGGTACACGGCGGGTTCGCCCTGAGGGCTATGCAGGGGCCAGCGCCAAGTGCGGGGGGTCCTCAGCAGGGGCGGCAACACGACGTGTTCTTCGGCAGCACGACGCTGCAAAAAAACGCGCGCGCGGGCATTATCTTCCACTTACGCAGTCTCCTCGGTGCCGCTGCCAGGGTACGTAATTGAACTGAGGGCATCGAGAATTTTGGGGAAATCCTGGTGCAAGGTGGTCCAGGCAATGCTGGCGTCTAATTCGTCTACTGTTTGCATCAACCGATAACGCAGTTCGCAGAGTATTGCCCACGGGATTTCCGGGTTGACTTCCTTTACATCGGAGTGAATTTTTGCTGCCGATTCCACCAGCAACGAAATGGAGTGATACGCCGCGAAACGTGACTGCACCCCCGCCGGGGTCTTGGCAAAATAAGCCTTTGGGTCACCGGTGGCGATGCCCATGCCTACGTCCAACGTCCGAGACATGTCATCCACACGCCACCGGGCAGCTGAGACATCGTAGGGGAAGAAGGATTTGTGGAATCCCCACTTTTGGAAATAGGGATATTCTTCAATCTCACGAGGCGAAAAAACATTCCCGGATCGGTATAAATCCACTAGTAAAGGCTCGAACTTAGTCTTTTCATCAAGCCGCGTAACTTCGCGAGGAACTCGGTCGACCTTGGCATTGCCCAGTCCGGTATCAATAGACAGGTAGACCGTGGTGCTCAGCTCGTTCTCGAGTTCATTTTGCAAGCCAACCAAATCCAGCATTCCCAGGGGCTTCGAGGTGCTTACCAGGAAATCAATCGGGGTAAACGCATCATCTTGACCGGTAGAGACAGGTCCAAACAAGAAAATCTCATCATAGCCGTGCCGCGAAAAAATCCCGCGCACCACATGGCGTTTCATACCCATCAGGGTGTGCGCCGGAACGCTTACCGCTTTAGCCAAAGCTGTTTCCTCAGCTTCGGAAATACGCCGCTTATGGTTTTCAAAAGCGCTGATATGGGATTGTGGAACTCCGGACATGCCTGCCAGCTCCGCCTGGGTCAAGCCCAGCACGTTGCGGCGC
Source organism: Mobiluncus holmesii ATCC 35242 (assembly GCF_000185445.1). Lineage (NCBI taxonomy): Bacteria > Bacillati > Actinomycetota > Actinomycetes > Actinomycetales > Actinomycetaceae > Mobiluncus > Mobiluncus holmesii. The sequence goes on from NZ_GL622346.1 coordinate 1,184,467, forward strand.
AGCCGCAAAAAAGCGCCGGGTCGGAAATCGCGTAGCGCCATAAATTTCTGTTCCATGCGAAAATTATACTCCTGAGGTGTATATAAGGGAATAGTTTTGTTAGCGGAAAATCACCGCTAACATGTGACCTCGAGAAATCAGAGATAACGTGCCAGGAAATCGCGGGTTCGTTCCCTTTGCGGATGCTGGAACAGCTGTTCCGGAGCGCCCTGTTCCGCGATGACACCATCAGCCATGAACACCACGTTCTTACTGACGGTGCGGGCAAACGCCATTTCATGCGTCACCACCAGCATCGTCATGCCCTCCTGAGCCAACTGCTTCATCACCGCAATGACTTCACCGACCATTTCCGGATCCAGAGCCGAAGTCGGTTCGTCAAACAACAGCACTTCCGGATCCATCGCCAGAGCACGAGAAATCGCCACTCGCTGCTTTTGCCCACCGGACAACTGCCGGGGCTTCGCGTTTAAGAACGGACTCATCCCAACTTTATCCAGGTAGTGCAATGCCTTTTCTCGCGACTCCTCCCGAGAGCGACCCAAGACTTTCATCTGACCAATCATGCAGTTCTTAAGCACCGTCATGTTGTTGAACAGGTTGAAAGATTGAAACACCATCCCCACTTTGGATCGATATTTCGCCTTTTTCATGGAATGATCGAGGATGTCCGTCCCGTGATACAGAATCTCGCCCGAAGTGGGAGTTTCCAACAAGTTGATGCAGCGCAGCAAAGTCGATTTCCCGGAACCCGACGCTCCGATAATGGATGCCACGTCACCAGGACGCACCGAAAAATTAATATCTTTGAGCACCTCGTGAGTGCCAAAAGACTTCGAGAGGTGGCGTACCGTGATGATTTCGTCCCTGGTGTTGTCAGTCGTGTTCACTTCACTCATGAGTGCTGTCCTCCCTCGGTACCTGCTGGTTTACCTGTCGCTGGTTTCTTGGCAGGCTTGACTTTTCGTGACTGACGTTTGGCAGGGTCACGGAAAGTGTAGTTTCCAGCAGCCATCACCAGCTGATCTTCGTTCATTAACTCGTAATCGCGCTGCTCCTGTCCCTCCGCAACGGGCAAGAGTTCGTAGGCATCGTCTCCGTCAATCTTCTTTTCCAGCTTCCGCAACAGGAAGGAGGACAGCAGAGTCAACGTCAAATATCCCACCATCTCGATAGTAGCGGAAGGGAAGTACTTGAAAACAGCACCCGACACCATCTTGTGCACCGAGAAAAACTCCGAGAAACCGATGATAAACATGACCGAAGTGTCTTTTATGTTGATGATGAAATTGTTGCCGATTTGCGGCAGCAAGTTCCGCAATGCCTGGGGCAAGATGACATAGAGCATGGTCTGGAAGTGAGTCATGCCTATCGCCCTGGCTCCCTCGGTCTGTCCCGGATCCACGCTGATGATGCCACCGCGCACGGATTCCGCGATGTAAGCACCAGTGTTGATGGAGACGACGAAAATCGAGACGCCCCACATGGATTGGAACTGCAGCGCGTTATTCGTGAAGTAGGGCAGACCGTAGTAAATGAATACCGCCTGCAAAATCATCGGGGTGCCCCGGAATACTTCCACATAGACGCGGATGATTCCCCGAATAATCGCCAAAACAACTCGCTTGAGCAAGGGATCGGTAGAAGGGTGAGGAATCGTATTCAAGATTCCGCAGGCAAACCCAATCACGCAGCCCAGTAAGGTGGCGATAATCGCCAGCAGTACCGTGTTGACGATACCCGTCAAGTACACGCCACCGTACTTATTCAGCAGGGTTACGATGTCCTGCCACAGTGTCCACAGCATTTTCTCTCCTGACGTGTTTCAGTACCGCGGGGGATTAATCCTCTTGGGGCTGAATCTTCACCGCGTCTGCCATCAGGGCGTCGAAGTCTTTAGCGGTCTTGCCCGACAGAGCTTTGTTGATGGCATTCTTTAGGGCGGTGTTGCCTTTTTTGACGGAGATACCGATGTTAACGTCCTCATCCGAAACTTGGAAGTCGTCACCGTCATCAGGGAAGTCCAGAATCTTCATATCCGGGTATGCCGCGATAGCACCTTGACCGGTGGGCATATCGGTAACCACGTAATCGACTTTGCCGGTTTCCAAAGCCACCAGCATCGCAGGCGCAGATTCTGCGGGAGCCTGCCGTTTGGCATCTTTAATTTGGGGAATCAAGGTGTCGTACCAAACAGTGCCAGTTTGGCTGGTGGTCCGACCTCCCGCCAGGTCAGCTAAACCCTTCGCGTTGGCAAACTTGGAATTCGCTTTGGTCAGCACGACGATGCGGGCGTACAGGTACGGTCCGGCAAAGTCCACAGTTTCTTCGCGCTCTTTAGTCATGGACTGACCCGCAATCGCGGCGTCGATTTCACCGGATTGCACCGCTGGAATCAGGGAATCCCACTCCAGCTGTTTAATTTCGAGTTTCCAGCCGTTGGCGTCTGCAATCTGTTTTGCGGTCATCACGTCGTAGCCATTAGCGTACAAAGCGGAATCTTTGATGGGCACCGCATCGTTGGATTTATCGGGTTGTGCCCAGTTATAGGGAGCGTAAGCAGCTTCCATACCGACGGTGAATACTCCGTCCTCCAAACCGGGAATTGCGGTGTCTCCACCAGATGCAGCTGGGGAACCAGCTCCACAGGCGGCGAGGGAAAAGGCCGCAGCTAAGAGCGCTGCACCACTCAGTATCTTGTTCATCATTTGTCCTTTCAATCGTTGCAAACAACTTTCGAAAGCTCGAACATGACACCAAAAATGGGGTCATGCTCCATGACCCCATACATTTGCGCGTATGCGTCATGACAGCTCTCCGCGATAGCGACAGTCGAACGGATATTTTCCGTTCGCCCGGATGTGAATCTTTGGGAACGATTCACATCCTCGGCAACCTCCCCTTTCGCTCCCGGGCATCCCTATGGGATTTCCCCGCCCTGTCGGAAGTTAATGATGTTGGTTGCGCCTCCGTCATGCTTTATCGCTCTCCAGTCTAAGGCTCCGGAGCGAAAGGTGCAAAAAAGTTAGTAAAATTCGAAGTTCCGCTACCGTTAGCGTCTCTCTCAGGCTCGATTGAGCGGTTCGGCGTCCTCGGCCGATGCACAAGTTCGGTGCGACCGGTCGCCGGTAGGTTACCGCCGGGTGATGTTGACTTTATCTGTTGAACACCTTTCGGTGATAATTGACACGTGAACGCTTCCCTGATTCTTTCCACTCTCGCCCAAGCATTGGTGCTCTTTGCAGTCACTAACATCGACCACTTGATACTGCTGACTTTATGGTTTGTCCACGGTCATCAGCGCCCCGGCACAACGTTGCGTATCTGCGCAGGTCAATACCTCGGTTTCAGCGCTATTTTGGCAGCCACCGTGATCCTGAATCTGATATCCGGTTTCGTCATTCCCGAAGCTCAGTTGCATCTGTTGGGTCTGATACCGCTGATTCTGGGAGTTAAAGCTGGCATTGGGGAAATTTTGGAACGCCGGGAGTCGAACGATTCCAGGGACGCACAGTCAGCCGAATCAAAGCTGGAAGGCAAACCTGTCAGTGTTGGCGCGGTCGCCCTGGTCACCATCGCGAACGGAGGCGACGAAATCGGTGTTTATCTGCCGGTTTTTGCCTTGTCGGCCTGGTGGCAAGTCGCTATGTTCTGCGCGGTGTTTCTGGTGCTGGCTGGTGCGCTGTTGGCTCTGGCGTGGTTCATTACCGGACGTTTAGGGCTCGCGGAGGTTCTGGAACGATTCGAGGCGGTGCTCTTTCCGAGTGTGCTTATCCTGCTCGGGGTGCTCATCCTCGCCGGATGGCTCTAGGCGGCACATGTTTATCCGTCCAGCTTTGTGTCCCCAGCGCAAACCACTTCCAGCACCTCTTTTATCCACAGAGATGCGGAAGCAAATGTTTCTGCCGCTGGACAATGCCATAAAAATTGAAAAGGTGCAAACGAATCGATGGCGCCAACTGATAGTGGAATCGTGTGACAGCTTGATTCCATCATACGTGGCGCGGCTCGGCAAGCGTCAGCGGCGGATGTTCAGCGCGATACGCGTTTACGGGGGCATCCGGATCGGGGTAACCCATCGCTAACCCGGTGATTAGCCCGTAATCTTTGGGGATATGAAACTCCTTATCAACTGGCTTCCGCCAGGTTGCGAGAGTTCCAATCGCGACGGTGCCGAGCCCCCGATTTGCAGCTGCCAGCATGAGGGTAGACAGCATCAGCCCGGTATCTTGAGCGGAAAAGGGCAGTAACGCACGGTGTACGAACACGAAGATTCCCACCGGGGCCTGGAACATTTCGAGGTTTTGGCGCAGCTGCTGGACTCTGCCGGTTTCGTCCCCGCGTTCAATCCCCAGGTGTGTATAGTAGCGTTTTCCGTTCGCTACCTGACGTTGTCGCAGCTCAGGAGGGTATTTGCCCCAGGTTTTAAAGTCGGCTTGGGGCAATTTTCCCTCCCATAGCGCTCGCAGGTAAGCACAGAGTCGACCGCGCAGCATTCCTGATCCAGTTTCCGCATGACTGGCATAGTCCGCGCGGATGCGTTCCAGACGCTCCCCCGTAGCTACTGCCAACACGTATCCGCGTGTATTTGACCAGGAGGCACAGTGGCGGGCGTCATCCAAAACGGCTTGTAAAACCTCAGGCTCGACGGGCTTATCAAGATAAGCTCGCACACTGTAGCGAGCTTGCAGCAGTTCAGAAAAATCCACGTTTGGTAGTCTATCCAGAAAACTACACCAGCTCTATAGATAAGACTTACCTAAGTATGTTTTACTCAGAGTCCCAACCATGCCCCCTGGGGTCTGTTGGCGTAAATCTCACGATAAAAATCTTGGCGTTCTAACTTCGCAGCTGCAGCCTCATCCAACAGAACCTTAACATTGTTGTGCAACTGCAGAGCTGAACCCGTACAAGAGATAGAAACCGGACCTTCCACCATGTCCCGAACCGCGTCAGCCTTATTCGCACCAGTAGCCAGAAGCACAATTTTTTGGGCTCGCAAAATGGTGCCAACACCCTGTGTCAGCGCATGAGTGGGTACCTTGTCGATGTCATTTGAAAAGAACCGGGCGTTATCACGGCGAGTTTGGGCAGTCAGCACCGCGGGATGCGTCAAGGAATTCAGGGACGTACCCGGCTCATTGAAGGCGATATGACCATCCACCCCGATACCTAATATCTGTATATCAATTCCTCCGGCATCGACAATGGCTTGTTCGTAGCGACGACACTCCTCTAACAAGTCAGAAGCCAAGCCATCCTCTCCATATACCTGGCTCGGGTCTATATCCGTGATGCTCGCAAACTCGCGGCGAATAAAGTTGTGATAAGCCTCGGGATGATCCTGAGGCAGTCCCACATATTCATCGAGCTGGAAAGCCTTAGCGTGACGCAGGGATAAACTTCCCGCCTGTACTCGACGCGACAGCTCCTGATAAATCGGCAGCGGACTAGAACCCGTCGCCACCCCCAGTACAGCAGCAGGATTGTCCGCATAAACCTCGCAGATTGCCTCCGCCGCAACGACTGCCAATTCAGCCGCAGTTGGTTTAATGATGATTTCCATAATGATTGCCTTCCGTTGCTCCCCGCTATCCCACTAAGTCTCCCATGACGTCTCACCTCACCTGCTGACCACGGCGAAATACCTGTTGCACCCGCAAGGCGCTCGACTCGACCACCAAATCCGCATAGGCTCCGGGCGCCACTACCCCGATGTCCGTCCTGCCCAACACCGCCGCAGGTCGAGCCGTGGCAGCATGCAGCGCCATCCAAATATCCACTCCTGCGGTATAGGTCGCAAAACGGACTGCCCGCGACATAGTCAGGGTTGAGCCAGCAATAGATCCGTTCGATTTCAACCGCGCCACCGCGTCACGCACTTCTACCTCCAGGGGTCCCAGCAGGTAATCCCCGTCAGGGGCGCCCGCGGCCGCCATCGCATCAGTAACCAAAACCGTGTCGCGCCCCTTGGCAGCAAACACGAATTGCACGGTGGCAGCATGGGAATGCACCCCATCAGCTATGAGCTCTACCGGTAATCCCGGTGTTTCCAAAGCCGCCACAATCGGACCGGGCTGGCGATGATGAATCGGTTTCATCGCGTTAAACAAGTGGGTGACATTTTGTGCGCCACTGGCGAGGGCAGCTTTCATCACGTCATAGTCAGCGTTCATATGCCCGGGGGCAGCAATAATTCCCTGCGACACCAACCAGCGCACGGCTTCTAACCCGCCACGACGCTCGATAGCGAGAGTGACCATCTTAACCGGACCGGCTTGGCAGAGGCGCTGTACTTCGTCCAGAGCCGGGTCGCGCAGCAGCTGGGGGTCATGGGCGCCCTTGTATTCCTCTGCCATCCACGGACCCTCCAGGTGAACGCCCAAAATTTCGCCGGCATCATAGAGCGGAGTCAACTGCTGAATCTGGGATTCCAAGTGGTCCAAAGTGTCCGTGACCAGGCTCGCCATGATAGAGGTCGTGCCCTCGTAAAGGTGGGTAGCAATGACGGTACGGGCTGCTTCAACCCCGTTGGTGAAAGCCTCTCCCCCGCCACCGTGCGAATGAATGTCTACGAATCCAGGAGCGAGGATTGCCGACCCAAAGTCTATGTCAGCCCGGACTTGTGCGACCGCCGGTCCGCTGAAGACCTCCACGATACGATCATTTTCCACCCGCACCGCACCGGGTCCCAACACTTGGTTGCCATCGAATAGCGTGTCTGCGCGATAAATCGTCATGTTGCTCCACTTTCCTCTCAGTTTGTCCTCATGGCGAGCTATGCTCTGCCTCGCCTACCTTCCCTACGAATCTGGACAGGCAGCGCCCCCAGCCACAACTGACTGAGCCACTGTGGTAGTGGCGTCAGAGCGTCGCATCGGCTCTCCCAGAGGATATTCACCAACGATACCCAGGGGATAATCTTCATGTCCACCTCTTGCGCCGCATGGACGTGGTGAGGACGGAGGCATTAATTTAACCCAGAACTTTCACACCACACGGTCAATAATCGACATTTTTGCAACATCGCAGCACCTCATGTTGGATTCAAGCGCACGTGATACCCCCGCAGGGTCCAGGGAGGGCATAATTAAGCTATGAAAGCAATCATGACTGTAACCGGGATTGATCACACCGGAATTATCGCGGCGGTGGCGAATGCCTGCGCTACCCAGAAAGCCAATATCACCAACGTATCCCAGACGCTGATGGGCTCGTACTTCACGATGATTATGCAGCTGGAACTGGATGACACCCCCACCTCTTTGACTAATTTGCAAGAGGCCATGCACGCGGTGGAACAGGCTCAAAACTTGGAAATCCGGGTGCAAGCCGAGGCCATCTTTAACGCGATGCACACCCTGTAATTGCTAACATCCCACCACGAATTCCGTACCCGCCCGGAAGATGACCGGGAACCCTTCTGACCCCCTATTGGAGCAAAACAAATGAGCTTAGACACCGAGCGACAAATCATGGAAACCATTCAGATGATTTCCGAGGACAAACTGGACGTGCGCACCGTCACGATGGGGCTGTCATTGCTGGATTGCGCCGATTCTGACGTGCAGCGCGCCTGTGCCCGTATCGAAGATCGCATCGTCAAGGCCGCGTCTCGCCTGGTGGCGACCGCTGGAGAGGTGTCGCGGGAGTTCGGAGTGCCGATTATCAACAAGCGGATTTCAGTCACGCCGATTTCCCTGGTGGCAGCCGCTTGCCGTACCTCGAATCCGCTGCCTTTTGCCCAAGCGTTGGATCGCGCCGGCAAAGCCGTCGGGGTCGACTTTGTGGGTGGATATTCCGCGTTGGTGGATGCCGGTGCGACGCAGAGTGACCTGGCGCTGATTGATTCCATCCCCGAGGCTCTGGCCAGCACGGACATCGTGTGTTCGTCGGTCAATATCGGTTCTACCCGCACGGGAATCAATATGTCGGCAGCGCGGCGGATGGGTCAGGTGGTCGTGGATACGGCACAAGCAACCGGCGCGGCTGACGGGATTGGGGCGGCAAAGTTGGTCGTGTTCGCCAATGCGGTGGGTGACAATCCGTTCATGGCAGGGGCGTTCCACGGGGTCAGCCAGCCCGATACGGTCATTTCCGTAGGGATTTCGGGACCGGGAGTGGTGCAGCGCGCCTTGCAGACGGTGCGGGGGCGCCCTTTCGAGGAATGCGCCGAAGCCATCAAGAAATCGGCATTTAAGATTACCCGGATGGGTCAGCTGGTGGGGCAGACCGTGGCGCAGCGTCTGTCTGTGCCTTTTGGAATCGTGGATTTGTCGCTGGCTCCCACGGCGGAAGTCGGCGATTCCGTGGCGGCAATTTTGGAAGAAATGGGCGTCTCCGCGGTGGGCGCGCCGGGCACTACCGCCGCCCTGTTCCTGCTCAATGACGCGGTGAAAAAGGGCGGGTTGATGGCATGCTCGATGGTGGGCGGCTTGTCGGGGTCTTTCATTCCTGTCTCAGAGGACATGAACATGATTAACGGGGTGCAGCGCGGCTCCATCACAATGGCAAAGCTCGAAGCCATGACGGCGATTTGTTCGGTGGGATTGGATATGATTGCAATTCCCGGCGATACTTCCCCCGCTACAATTACCGGTTTAATCGCTGATGAAGCCGCGATTGGTATCGCTTCGGGCAAGACTACTGCGGTACGGGTCATCCCGGTTCCGGGCAAGAGCGTGGGTGACAGCGCCAACTTCGGAGGTCTGTTGGGGTGGGCGCCGGTGATGGGAGTTTCCCAGTTTTCTTCCGCTGACTTTGCGGCTCGGGGCGGGCGGATTCCCGCACCGGTCCATTCCTTTAGGAACTGATTTCCACCGGTTTTCAGGAAATTATGCCCCTGCACGGGGCTTACTTCCGTGCGTAATAAAATTTGAACTGACCGGTCAGTTCAGCTGCCTATGCGCCCGTCATGAAAACACCGCGCACGCTCGCGCTCCCCGCGAAACCCCACCGGAAAAGTCGCGTTCACCCCTCGTGAATGGTGATTTTGCTGATGACCTCGCGGGCTTTCGCGCGCGCCCGGTCGGTATCAGCTCCGACAGCCAGGGCCACCGCCATGCGTCTGCCGACGTGAGCCTCTGGTTTTCCAAAAATTCTCAGCTGCGCATCCGTGCTCGTCCGCAAAGCCGCGTCCACCCCGGTGAAACACGGCGATGCGGATTCAACTGCAGATTTCAAGGGCGCAGATGCGCCCGCGGCGACCTCGGGAAACATGGACGTGTCCACAGGCAGCCCCAAAATCGCCCTGGTGTGCAGATCAAACTCGTTTTGCGGCTGGGTAATCATAGTGACCATGCCGGTGTCGTGAGGGCGCGGGGAAAGCTCCGAGAAGTACACGTCCTCTCCTTTGACAAACATCTCGACCCCAAAAATGCCCAGCATCGGGTTTTCGCCGTCTGCGTTTGCTGACTTGCCGCTCGCTGCGGCCGCCCGTGCGGTATCCTCCGCCAACGCATCGAGGACTTTTTTGGCAATGTTCTGGGCTTTCTTGAGGACTTCCGGGTTCATCGCCTGGGGCTGCCAGGATTCCACGTAATCTCCCGCGGACTGGCGGTGTCCGATGGGTGCGCAAAAACTGGTGCGGACCTGTGTCGGTTCGCTCGGATCCCGGTGGCGTACACTCAACAGGGTGATTTCATAATCAAAAGCGATTTCGCCCTCGACAATGACCCTTCCAGTATCGGCGCGGGCCCCGGAACAGGCTTCTCTCCACGCGGCGGGCAAATCCTCGGCGCGTTCGACACGAGACTGACCGTGCCCCGATGAGGACATAGTGGGCTTTACGAAACAGGGAAACCCGACCTTTGCGGCTCCTTCTTGCAGTGCCGCCAACGAGTCAGCGAAGGCAAAAGGTGAGGTCGGGACTTGCGCCGTCGTGGCTGCCAAAGTGCGGATGCCCTGGCGGTCAAAAGTCAGTTCCACCACTCGTGCGGAGGGAGCTACCCGTGTTCCCTGCCTCGCCGCCGCTACCAATGCACTGGAGGCGAGTTTTTCAACTTCGGGAACAATCAGGTCAGGACGCTCCGACTCAATCACAGCGGCAAGGGCGGTGGTATCGGTCATATCTAACACGCGCTTTGCGGTAGCAACCTGCATCGCTGGCGCCCCCGCGTAAGAATCGCAAGCGATGACGTGGCAACCCAGCCTTTGCAGGGAAATCGTCAGTTCTTTGCCCAGCTCACCCGAGCCAAGCAGCAAGATGCGTACTGGAAAAGTCAGGGGGAAATCACTCATGAAGCTATCCTAGCTTTCCCCACCGTAATTATTTACTGACCTTTTGCCGGCTCACTGCAGTGTTATTTCTTTTTCCCGGTAACACCCATATAAATCCCGATGAGAATCATGGCCACGATAACAGACACAATCCACTGAATCCACTGCACCCCACCATTGGCATTTTGGTAGCCAAACATGCGCACCAGCCAACCGCCGATACCCGCGCCAAGCGCCCCGAGGATGATGGTCCACAAGATACCGATGGGCTGCTTTCCGCGCTTAAAGAGTCTCGCCAAAGCACCAATCACCGCGCCGGTCACAATCATTCCAATGAGCTGTCCCATCAATATTTTCCTTTCATCTCGCCGATTCAGACATAGAATCGACCTATTCAGGCTATCAGCTCGCTCCATAAACCGCAGAACAGCGATTTTGCACGCACCTTCCAACCCAGCACGATGGCAAGACCTCCGCTCACCCCAGCCAATCCCGAGACGGCAGAAATTCCCTGTTTCACCACCCTTTCGACTACGATAAGGAAAAACCTTGGCATAATCACGCCTCACCGGATTTTGAGCTAGATAAGGAAACCTCGTGACAACTCCTCACTCCTCTTCCGAGTCAACCGCGCCCAGCAGCACCGTACCGCCTGTGCCCGGTCACCACGGCGCTCAGACTGTGCACCGCTTCGCTACCCACTGGGGATTCATCCTGGCTTCGGTCGGTTCCGCTGTGGGTATGGCTAATGTGTGGGGCTTCCCCTATAAGCTCGGCAATAATGGCGGGGGCGCTTTCCTGCTTATCTATATTTTCTTTGTCTTGCTGTTCACCTACGTGGGTCTGCCCGCTGAGTTTGCTAACGGGAGGCGTGCTCGTACCGGAACGTTGGGTACTTACCGGTCCGCTTGGGCCACTCGTGGGGATCGGGCAGCCAAGGTCGGAAGTGCGTTGGGCTGGTTACCTTTGGTTGGCTCGCTGTGTATTGCAATCGGTTACGCCGTCATTGTGGCATACGTGTGCAAAGCTCTGTTTGATTCCCTGACCGGAAATCTGATGCAGACTAATACCGAAAAATGGTTTGAAAGTTTTTCAGGAACTGGCTTTTCGGTCGTGCCGTTCCACATCATCGTTGTGGTAGGTACACTGGTTACCCTGTTTCTCGGCGCGAAAAGCATCGAGAAAACCAACCGCATTATGATGCCAGTTTTCTTTGTAATCTTTGTGATTCTGGCGATTCGTGTGGCGCTGATGCCTGGCGTTGTCGAAGGGTATATCTTTATGTTCACCCCGCGCTGGGAGGCACTCATTAACCCTATCGTGTGGGTGTGGGCGATGGGACAAGCGTTCTTTTCCCTCTCCATTACCGGTAGCGGCATGATTGTTTACGGCGCCTACCTGCCTGATGACGAGGACGTGGTGAAAGTTTCGCAGCGTACCGGTTTCTTTGATACTCTCGCGGCTGTAGTGGCAGCACTGGTCATCATTCCCGCATGTTTTGCCTTTAACACCGACGTGGGTGCCGGACCAGGGCTGCTGTTCGTGACCCTGCCCGCCATCATGCAAGATATTCCGCTCGGTCAATTGTTCGCTGTGATTCTGTATGTTGCCATGATTTTTGCCGGGGTTAGCTCACTGCAGAATATGTTTGAAGTCGTGGGTGAATCACTGCTGCACCGTTTCCCACGCCTGAACCGCGTGGCGGTACTGGTTGTCTTGTGCGTGCTCGCTCTCGGGGTGGGCTTGGGCATGGAGGCGATTAGCTCCTGGGGTCCGTGGATGGATTTGGTGTCGATTTACATCATTCCCCTCGGGGCAACCTTGGGCGCAATCACCTGGTTCTGGGTCATGAAAAAGGACGAATTGTTGGAAGCGATTAATCGAGGCGCCGCGCGACCTCGAGGGACTTTCTGGCTATCGGTGGGGCGCTTCATCTACGTACCGGTGGCAGTGATTTTGTGCGCCATCGCTCTCATCGGCAAAGTCGCGTTCTAGAGATGTTAGCTTTTGGGGATATTCTGTCCGCCGCGTTCGCGATGGACAGAATATCGCTCTCACCAATTTAGACGCCACATTTTATTGATTGTCGTAGCCCTAAATTTAGGTTTATAAGCGCCACAAGTTTGGGGTTATAGCGTTCAAATTTTCTCTATTAAGCCAGGTGGGGCGGGATTTAGTGCCAGTTATCGCGGTGCAGTTGGGCGCGTGACGCCGGTTCCAACTGGACGGTGGTGTGGAAAATCGAGATGCCGTGATGATTCTGCAGGCAGTTCTCAATTTCGCTCAAAATCTCGAGACTATGTCCATCATGGAAACATTCATCAGCCAACACTACGTGAGCGCTCAACACCGGCAAATCCGAGGAAACTGCAGAAGCGTGCAGGTCATGTACGGCTAAGACATGCGGCAGCTCCAACAGGTGTGCCCGGACCTGATCCAAATCCAAATCCGGAGGAGTGGATTCCAACAAGATTGCCCCCGCCGGACGCAAAATCATGATGGCACGAGGCACGATAAGCGCAGCAATTACCAGCGCCGTCACGGAATCAATCTGAATCCACCCGGTCAAGCGCATCACCACTGCGCTGATGATAACCGCTACGGAACCGAGGGAATCATTCAAGACCTCCAGGAACGCAGCACGCAGATTCAGGTTATTTTGTCGAGAACTCAACAGGATAGTCAGGCTGATGAGGTTGCCCAGCAGACCAATAATACCCACTGCCAGCAGCGCCTGAGCTTCGATGGTTTCGGGGTGTATCAGGCGTTTAATGGCTTCGATAGACGCAAACACACCGATGCAAATCAGCAGCAGAGACTGCAATGCCGCAGAAATAACTTCCGCGCGCCGCCACCCCCACGTGAGACGATCCGTCGCTGGACGATGCTGCAAACTGGCTGCCACCAGCGCAAAAGTCAGACCCGCACAGTCGGTAAGCATATGCCCCAAATCCACCAGCAGGGTCAAGCTGCCGGTCAGGGCTGCGCCGACAATCTCTGCCAGCAACACCGTGAAAGTCACCGCCAGAGCTGCCCGGAGCTGTCCGCGACCGGCCTCGTGAGAGTGTGTATGAGTGTGAGCGTGAGAGTGGGCATGAGGGTGGGAATGCCCCGCTGAATGCCCGTTAGAACCGCACAACTCGTGAGGATTGCGAGAATCCTGACCTTCTTGATGATGACTCATGAACTACCGTCCTGTGTGTATCTGCGTGAGCAATAACTGCTTACTTAGTCTAACCTAAGTCACAGCGTGTGCTTTTCCCCAATCGGTTGTTTCAGTTCGGAAATCTCAGCGCTGGTGACCCCCCGGTCCTGCTCATTGTTTTCATTCACCATGTCAACACCCCACGAAGCCATGGTCACTGTCACGACACCATTAAGTGCCAAGCTGTAATATACTCCCGCATCTGCAGGTTTTTAGATTCATTCATGAGAACATCTCAACGCCGTAACGGATACAGATTTCGTGACCTCTGGAGAATCTGCCAGACTCATGACCCCTACCCAGATTTCCAAATCCAAAGCGGATGTGGGCGAAATCCGGCAATCGGGGCATGGTTCTTTGGTAAAGTGTTGCTCGTTAGGGGTAGCTAAGTGAGCAAGAAATCTAAGATTTGGATTGCCAGCATCCTGGCAGTCATTTCTGTCGCCGTCGCGGTCGGCGGAATCACCATGTATCTGACTAACAAGTGGGAAGTCGTCATTGCTTTAAAAGGCGATTCCACCAGCACTGTTGAATACGGCAACGCCTGGAAAGACCCCGGCGCCACCGCTTATGGGACCAGCACCCTGTTCACGTTTACTCACGATGACCTCAAGCTACATCGCACCGGCAAAGTCGATACTTCCAAAATCGGCACTTATGAAATCACTTATGCAGCGAAATACCACGGAACCGAGGGCAAAAAGACTCGCAAAGTTATCGTCCGGGATTCCCAGCCACCCGACATCACAATCGACGGTGGGGAAGAAATCAAACTACCTTATGGCATTCCCTGGCAGGACTCCTATTCCGCAACAGATAATGTGGACGGCGATTTGACCGCAAAAGTCCAGGTAGGCGGTCAGGTCAATGTAAACGTGGCGGGGTCATACACACTGCACTATCAAGTCTCTGACTCCAGCGGAAACCTAGGCACGGCAACCCGTCAGGTCACCGTGATGCCGTCTGCTGCCCCTAACGCCGACCCGGCGGCAGGCTTGGACAAAGCTATCTATCTGACTTTCGACGATGGACCTGGTCCGGCGACGGCACACCTGTTGGATATTTTGGCTGATAAAGGCGTGAAAGCAACGTTCTTTGTGACCAATATGATGGGGCACTCCGACCTGATTGGACGCGCCTATCGAGAAGGTCACTCGATAGGAATCCACACCTATACTCACCAGTATTCCCAGATTTACTCTAGCGAAGCTGCTTATTGGGCAGACTTCGACCGCATAGCACAGCTGATTCGCGACCAGACCGGGCAGGACACCAAGATTATGCGGTTCCCCGGAGGCAGCTCCAACACCGTGAGCCGCAACTACACGCCCGGAATCATGAGCCGCCTGACCAAACTCATGGGTGTGAAAGGCTACACCTATTTTGATTGGAACGTAGATAGTGGGGACGCTTCGGGTCACACCAACAGCGCTTCGGTCTTTCAAAAAATTACTGCCGGAGTGCCAGGAAAATCGGTGTCAGTAGTCCTCTGCCACGACACCCATCCCACCACCGTCGACGCCATGCCCCAGGTCATCGACTGGGGCAAGCAAAACGGATATACCTTCCTGCCGCTCGCCCCTGGCAGCTATCCCGCGCACCATCGGGTTGCAAACTAAGGTCATTCGTGGTGTTCACCAGGGCGGTTCGTGGATGCACCAGGGTAGTCACGGGCGTTCACCAGGATGTTCGCGCGGCTATCAGGGGAAAACCTCAGTTAAGTAATCTGTTGCCCCAAAAGCGTTCTGTAGACTGGTTCACGCTTAAGCTGTTCATGGGTTCCTCGTGCGACAACCCGACCATCGTCTAGAACGATGATGTAATCAGCGATGCGGATAGAAGCGAGCCGATGTGCGATAACGATAGTCGTGCGGTCAGCTCTGGCACGTCTGATGTTGGCTGCAATAGATGCTTCCAGGAACGGATCGATGTTGGCTAACGGCTCATCGAGTATGAGCATGTCCGGGTGGCGGAGGAAAGCACGGGCGATGCCGATACGTTGACGTTCCCCGCCAGAGAGAGTGGTGCCTCGGTCGCCGATTCTTGCGTCCAGCCCACCTAGCGCAGTGATTAGCTCACTAATGTCAGCTTCGCTCAGGGCTGCCCAAATATCCTCATCAGAGGCGTGGGGATTAGCTAAAGCTAGGTTGTCGCGGACAGTTCCCGCAAATATGTGGCAGTCTTGTGGAACCAGAGCGAGCCTTTCGCGATATTGGTTTGGTTGATAGGCACGAAGGCTCTTTCCATCAAAACGCAACTCACCTTGCTGCGGGTCAAGGTAGCGCATTGCGAGATTCGCGAGCGTAGTTTTTCCGGCTCCGGATTTACCGACGATGGCGATTGAACGGCAGGGAGTCGCCGTCAGACTCACTTTATGAATGACCGGAGTCTCATCCTGATACGCAAACTCCGCATCGTCAACGACAAGGTGATTTGCTTCTGACTCATGAATAGGGTGATTCGTTTCCGGCAGGGAAGGGATGGGATCCACCGCGTCGAGAATGAGATTGATCCGACGGGCGCACGCGCTGATTTCCCCGACCCGTCCCAACATTCCTACCAGCGTTGTCGCGGGAGTGGGGATTAACCCTGCCAAAACTACCGCTACTGGCAGCAAGGCCGAGTCTATTTTTCCTACCAGCACCCATCCGGTCAGGACTACCAGCAGTATCGTCGAACCTATCGTGGTTACGGTGGTGGAAAAGGCTGATTCCCAAGACTTCCGCATCGTTTGGGAATTTTTCGTATCCTGCACTTGCCGCGTCAAGTCGAGGATAAATTCATTCTGTTTATCCACCATCCCTAAAGAACGTAACTCGCGCTGCCCTTGAATAGAATCCAGTACGGCTACGCGCAGCTGCGCCAGCTGGTTGCGCAGTCTTTTGCCTTGTCTACGCTGAATGGACATCAGAGCGAAAGGAAATGCAATCATGGCTGCGGTTACCACCAGCATTATCAGCCCCAGCGGACCAATCAAAGTCACCAGCACAGCAGTGAATAATGTAGGTGTAAAGATAGCGCAAATCGCGGTGGAAGCCGTGTGTGCGTAAAACCATTCCAGCTGTTCCGCATCGTTCATGGCTGCCGAGGCGACGTCACCGGTGCGCTTTCCCTGCAGTCCCAGGGGGGCGATGCGTTCTATGGCGTTATAAATATGTACCCGCAAAGTATGCAGAATTCGATACGCCACTTCATGCGACCACCAAATCTCAAAAAGCGTACTCGCCGCATGTACCACTACCAGGGTGAACATCACCACGAATAGCAGGTGCAGGGGGGTCGTTGAGTTTAGTATGAATTTCGTCGAAATCCACACTGAACTAACCGCCACGCCCACTACGCTAATTTGTGCAAGCGCGGTCACGATGGTGGCAGCGATGAAAAGCGGGACGCACTCGCGCAACCGCTTCATCAGGACGAGGAAATCACTAAACACCGAGTTCATCGCGGGTTACTCTCCTAACTGCGCACTAATCAATCGTGACCAGGCATTATCTTCCTGGGACAGGGTCCGGGGATTACCCGCGCAAAGCACTTGACCCTCCCCCATTACCACGACATGGTCTGTTTGTTTCGCCGCATCAATCCGATGCGTGACGAGAATTAAAGTTAGATCGGGATAGGCGCGACGGATATTTGCCAGCACAGTTGTTTCCGTCTGGGTGTCGAGTCCAGAGGTTGATTCATCCAGCACCAACAGGGGGCATTGGCGAATGAGAGCTCGGGCAATTGCCAGGCGCTGTTTTTGCCCTCCTGACAGGTTTTTAGCGTGTTCTTCAATATTGAGATTAAGGATGCTGGCGCTCTCCCCCTCCGCATCGTAATCGGGATGCAAGTTTGTGGCGCAAGCCAGGTCGAGTGCCGTCATCATCTCGGTTTCGTTTGCCTTTGGGTTAGCTTCAGAGAGGATTGACCTTACCGTGCCGGGGAAAATAATGGGGTCTTGTGGAACCAAAGTGACCGTGCGGGCAATGTCTAAGCCATCTGCCGGAACACCTCCAATGGTGATGGTGCCACTATCGGGACGGTCGAACCCCATCAATAACCCTAGTGCGGTGGACTTCCCGGCACCCGATAGCCCCACTAATGCGGTGGTTTTTCCCGGAGGGGCAGCGAACGTGACTTTCACAAGTGCCGGTTTTGTGGCGCCCCGATACGTGTAAGAGGTGTTGGTAAAGGCGACGGCGCTACTTTCCGGGACGATTTGGTCAGTGTGAACTTTGACGGGCTGGGCTGAGGTTTGGTCAAATAGCTCGCTCATAGCGGGCAGGGCGGAAATTCCAAAAAAAGCCTCATGCCAACACGAAGATAATGCGGTAAATGGACGAAATAGCTCAATGGATAACAACGTAATCACAAACAGGTTACTGATTGGCATCGCTTCTGAGCGAATCAAAGAGATTGCTATCACCAGTCCGAGGGCAGGACCGAGCACTTTCATCATTCCGGACAGACCTGTCTCTCCCAACGAGAGTCGCAGCTGACCCATGGTTGTCTTCAACAGCTGACTCGATTGCTTCTCTAATTGTTCGCCATGATTTTTCGCTGCCCCGAATGATTTCAAAGTAGGCATTCCCATCATGGCATCTACGAAATCAGCATTGAGATTTTCGTATGCTATCCAATGCGATTGCCCACGGTCAGCCAAGGCTTTATCCCACAACCGCGGAATAGCGACAATAGCAATCCCGCAAGCTAACAGTACTCCCGCGATTACAGGGCTAATACTGGCTATAGCTCCAGTTAGCGCTATCGCAGTTATCGTCGTGACTGCTAATTGGGTGAAATATTTGACAAAATAGGGTTCTATCGCCTCAACCCCGTCAGTGAGCACCGACTGGATTTGCCCCGAACGCCCCAGCCCGCCCCGCATCGGACCGCGCGCATCAAGTTCCTTTAGCAGAGCTTGGCGTAATCGACTTTTTACCACCAAACCGGCTCGATTTTGCAAAATCTGACCTGAGACTTCTAGCATCGGGCGAATTATCAAGAGGATTGCTATAGCAATAATCAATCCCACAATGGTGGGAACGCGTCGGGTATCGAGAAGTTCATTGAATAGCGTCGCGTTGCAAATCGCGGTTGAAATATATATTGCGGAAACCAGGACTCCGACCAAGACGGCAGGGGTCAGCAGCCACACGGACACTCCTGCGGCGCGCATCACTAAACGTTGCTTGGTAAACACGATTGCCTATCTCTCTCCAACTCTAACGATTCCGAGCGCATCCATTACGCTTGCCTTTCTATCAACCCAACCTTACCTTTAAGTATTGCTTAGGTTATGCTAACCTTAGCGTAGCTCACGCAGTTTCTCCTAGACCTCGAGAGACACCACAACGTTTAGAACCAGAGGAGGTTCGGTGGGAAAACCGTTTTCACACCACGCGAGGACAGACCTATTGCCCATCTCCCACTATCGTTTGGGCGTAAACCGCATGTAATCCCCCGACACCATCGGTTACCAGTGTGATTTGCGATGCTGACCAATCGCCTGCATTGCCAATAAATTCGAAGGATATCCACGCAACATGTTGACGAAACACAGGCAACGTCTGATTTTGGGGATTGCACTGATAGTCGCCTTGACCTGCTCCATCGTAGTTGCGGTCATCGTAGGCGCCACCGACGTTTCCTTATCTGCCGCCCTGGAGGGCATCAATGCTACGCTCACGGGACGTGCCACGGATGATGTTGATACTCAAATCATCGGACAAGTGAGGTTCCCCCGAGCGGTTCTCGGGGCAATCGTTGGCGCCGGGTTGGGTACCTGCGGCGTAATCACCCAGTCATTGCTGCGTAATCCCCTCGGGGATCCCTACATTCTGGGTATTTCTTCGGGGGCTTCCACCGGTGCGGCAACTGTGATTGTATTCGGGGCGTCAAGCAGCATCCTTTCCGCACTGGGGATCACCATTGGTGCTTTCTTGGGGGCGCTAATCTCTATCTTCCTGGTGACGCTGCTGGCTTCTGCCGGGGGGAGAATCACTCCTACCCGCATCATTTTTGCCGGTATGGCGGTGACCTATTTCTTTTCTGCGGCAACCAGCCTCATTACTCTCATGGCTAAGACTGCCGCGGGAACCAAATCCGTAATGTTCTGGACTTTAGGATCACTTTCTAACGCAAGCTGGCATGACGTCGCCCTTGCCGGCATTGTGGTAGCGGCTGCAATAACGAGTTTCATGATTTGGGGCAGACGAGTCGACATCCTCAATTTGGGAGACGACGCGGCAATCTCGCTGGGGACCAGTCCACGGATTTATCGAAACCTGTTGTTTCTCATAGTGGCCCTGAGCATCGCTGTATTAGTCTCGCTGACCGGCGCAATCGGGTTCGTCGGACTTGTGGTTCCCCATGTCGCTAAACAACTTGTCGGCTCCTCCACCAGGGCGGCGTTACCTATCGCGGCTCTCTGTGGTGCGTTACTCGTAGTTATTGCAGACACCTGTACCCGCATAGTCATTCGCCCTGCTGAAATACCTATCGGAATTTTGACCGCGCTGGTGGGAACCCCGATGCTGATGGCTTTAATCAAGAAATACTCTAAATAGAAAGGAATATCCATGAATAAAACACAAATCGTTGGTGGCGCACTCGGCGTATGCCTTGCTGCCAGCATGATGGCAGGCTGCTCGGGAGCTCATCACTCCGCCAGCGGTAGCTCTGACGATTCTATAACCATCAAAAATTGTGGTGTTGAAACAACTTTTAAGACTCACCCGCAGAAGGTCGTCTCGATGGGTGTGACCGGTCTCGCCTACCTGTATGCTGCCGGGGCAGAGAAATCCATCATTGGTCGGGCTAATGAATGGGGTGAGGAACCTCCCGCGTGGATTGGAAAGAAAGCCGACCAGATTAAAGTGCTGTCTACGGAATCAATCTCCTTGGAAGGACTTATGAAGCGAAAGCCAGACCTGGCTTACGGTGGCGGATTCAGCTCCGAAAACACTGCCCCGAAATCCGTAGCAGAAAAGGGAATCCCTGCCGTCGTGGACGCGAGCGAGTGCTCCTATTTCTATCCAGATCAGAAAGATGACGAGTCGTTCGACACCATCTTGGGTGAAATTACCCAGCTCGGAAAAGTCATGGGAACTTCCGAAAAAGCTGATGCGACAGTTTCTGAACTCAAATCAAAGCTGGCGCAAATTAGCAAAGAGAAAATTGGTGACGGTCGCAAGGTTTCCTACGCCTACTACTACGGCGAGGACGCTGACCTATTCAGCTACGGCAATAAAGGGGTCATGGGAGAAATCAATAAGACACTTGATTTAACTACTGCCATCGACCCGAACTATCACCCGCACCAAGGTCCAATCGCGCCTGAGGCATTTGTTAAATCCGATCCCGATGTCATTGTCTTGCTCACGGGTATGGGTGGCGCCACCAAAGAAAGTTCGCTGGCACGACTGGAAAAGATTCCCGGCTTCAAAGACATGAAAGCCGTCAAAAATGGCAACATTATCTACGCTGAATCAGCAGTCGCATACGCCTCTCCCACGGCAATTTACGGAACGTTCGAACTGGCTGACCAGTTGAAAAAACTAGAGAAGTAAACAGATGATTGATTTTCCCCTCAAGATAGAAAATGCGAGCGTTCGCTTCGGCGAGAAGTTCGTCCTCAACCAAGTGTCCTTTGATGTCCCGCCCGGACAAATCTTGGGCATTGCGGGACCTAATGGTTCTGGGAAAACTACCCTGATGAGGACCATGTTCGCAGCGCAAAAGCTATCTGAGGGGAGAATCGTCCTCAATGGTCAGGATCTGGACAAGCTCCGCCCCGGTCAAGTCGCCAGGCGTATCGCGGTCGTCTCCCAGTTCGAGCCTGACATGGAAAGAACTCGCGTCATCGACGTAGTGTTACTCGGGCGCGCCCCACATCTTCGTGATGTACAGGGCTATTGTGCAGCTGACCATGAGATTGCGCAGGAGTCGCTTAGTGCGGTCGGCATGAATTACGCACCAGACCGTTACATCGACACGCTTTCCGGCGGGGAACGCCAACGCGTGCTCATCGCGCGCGCACTCGCTCAACAGTGCAAATGCATCCTCTTAGATGAACCCACCAACCATCTGGATGTGAAATATCAGCACCAAATTTTGAGCATTATTAAAACCGTGAGTGATACTGCGGTCATCATTTTGCACGACCTCAATCTCGTCGCTCGATACTGCGACCAGGCAATTATCATCAAAGACGGGCAGCTTTACACCAAAGGCGCTCCCAAAGAAATCCTCACCCCCGAGCTCATTCATGAAGTCTATGGAGTCACCGCGACCGAGGTCGACGAGGAAGGCACCAAACAGTTCACGTTCAAGCCTTGCCTAGGATAAATCCTGGCAGAGACGGTAAATAACCGCGCTGCTGGGTGCAAAGATTGCGCCGGCAGGCGGGAGCTGAAGTACGAGCCGGACGCGAGACTGTTGCACAAGTCACGTGCGGGGCTTGGGGTTGGGTGAATGCCGCGACCTTATGGGGTTTCTCCTCTACTCATCGCGGTGGCTGCGAACCTTCAAGGATTTGGCAGCGAACTTGTCGAAGTCGGACCGATAGCTGGCGTTTTGGGCAAAATCGGAAGTCATCTGGCGGAACTGGGTGGCGCGAATGGAGTTCACGCGGTAGCCGACCGAGATAATCGCGTCCAGGTTGTAGTGCTGAATCTGCCGCGCGACCTGGCGTGAGCCTTCTTGGCGAACTATTGGAAAAATTCCAATAGTTGCTTCTTCAGTCAGTGTTGTAATGCTTCGTCACATATGATTTACCATCACTGGCAGTTATCCGGAATTTCCGGATAACTGAATTTTCCTGCAATTCCCCGGAAACAAAAATGTTTCCCAAATGCTCACTGATAGTCCTCACATCCACATCAAATAGCTGTGCCTCAGCTTTTGCGTCTGCCAAATCGTGCCGTCTTGGTAACGCACTTCAATGCCCTCGCCCGCCTCAGCCGTGAAGACCAGGAACTGCCCAGAATCATGTTTTATCATTGTCTGAAACTCGGCGTTTCCGAAGCTCGTTTGAAGTTTAGTCGTCTGCACCATCGCGCTTCTCTCGGTCGTTCTTTGGTGGGGTTTTCCGCACTCAACACATCACTTATGATGTCTAAACCAAACCCCTCACACAAAAAGAGACCCTCTTAACCCGAACGGCAGCTACAAGAAGTGATCCGCAGCAGGTTTGCGCATGATTAGAATTAAAACCCGCATTGGATAGCGCAACGGAGGGGCAACGATGGTCTTACAAATTGTCTTAGAAGGGCTCGTTTTGGGCGCGCTACTGGTTCTGGTCTGCGTCGTCGGCATCCGCAAAAGCCCGGTGAATATGGTGTATCTTTACCCTCCCGAAGTGCGGGAACGGTGCGTGAAGTTGGGACTGACCACGCCCGAGAGAATCAAGCGCGACCGCGTGATTTTCAAAGCAACTTGTATTCCCGGCTACATCATTTACGCGCTGGTCTGCGTTTATGCAATCAACGGCGCCAGAGGGTTTCTGGCAGGATTCTGGCAGATAGCGGCAATATTGTTCATCATGGGCCTCATCGACCGTTTCTTTATCGATGAATACTGGGTGGGGCGTACCGATGCGTGGGTCATCCCCGGTACGGAGGATTTGAAGCCCTACATCAAAGCCCGCGACAAGTGCAAAAAGTGGCTGCTCAGCACGGTATGGGTAGTGTTTTTGGCGTCTGTCCTGTCCGGTATCGCCACACTCTTCACCCGCTGAAGCGGGGACCACACAGAACACCGAGAAAACCGTCGCGTACCTTTAATCGAATGTTGGCGACAAAATGGTCTCGCCAAACCAGCACAACATTTGATGATTGATGACGTGGTTCAGCTCGGGATTTAGTGGTTGAGGACGAAGTTGGCGATCAGGGAGTCAATACGGCGGACATCAATTTTCTTGCCGAGTTTGATTTTGATGTGTCCTGCACGTGTCCATAGTTCAACTTCAGAAGTTAAATCGAGAAGTTTTCCAGCGTTCTCGGTTGACCACATATTGATTACGCTATAAGGCAAGGAGTAAATCTCTACTTTCTTGCCTGTCATCCCCTGAGCATCTCGAACGATTAACCGCTTTGAAGTAAAGATTGCCGAATCTCTAAAGGTCTTAAATGCCGCATAAGGCTGTTCTCCTTGAATAAGCAGTTCGCCTACATCGGCGGGAATCGGCACTTCTTCAATGAACATCCACTCAGTAATCGCAGCAGTCTCCATCGGGCATCTCCTTAGTGTAAAAAGTGCTATTTATCAACCTGCATTTTCTCATAATCACGCAGGTAAAGTAGGGCAAAAACCATGGCTGAGGGTTTTGGTTTGAAGATTGGTCTGGATGGCGAGCGGGAGTTCATGTGCGCGATTACGGATATTAACCGTAAACGGGGTTAGGGCTAGAACGGCACACCAGTGCCGATTTCGATGTGGCGCGTGAGAGCATGAAGGGCTGCGGTGTCACTTTAGGAGCGTGAGGTATGGCTCACGGGCTTTCATGGCGTGAATAATCAGTTCGTTGCCGCTGTCGAAAGTTAAAACAACGACTTCCAAGACGCGCCCTTTGGTGTCGAAACCGAGACGCAGTTTCCGCTGCGGGTTTTCCTCATCGAGGGGCTAAATCCCGTGTGGAAACGTGGCAACTTGCAGGATGTCATCGTCGTTGATGAGCTGCTTTTTAGCGTGTTTGCGAGCGGTTTTCCAAATATTGAGGCTCACGCCAAGGCTGCCTCGCGAATCAGGGCCGAACGAGTCACATGCCTGGCTTCGGCGCGGGCATCAAGCCTCGCCAGTTCTTCGGGTGTGAATCGAACCGCAACCACCAGACTCGGGGCTTCACCGAGCCCGGGACGTCCCCGCCCCGGCTACTTCACCGTTCGCTTCATCGTGAGAGAAGCGAGAAAAAGAACGGCAAGCGAGACCACAAAGAGCCCTCCCAGGCGAATCCATTCCCCCCAGGCGAGAGCGTCGTCTTCAATGACGGTATTTACCACGTCAGCAGCCCAGGTCATCGGCAAGCACCGGGCAATCACCTCCAACACATCGGGCATGGAGTCCACGGGGGCAAAGAGTCCGCAGAGCAGCAGTTGCGGACCGATGAAAACCGGCATGAACTGCACTGCCTGGAACTCGGTGGTGGCAAAAGAGCTCGCCAACAGCCCGAACGACACGCCAAGCAGAGCGTCACCCACCGCTACCAGGAGCAACGTCCACCAGCTGCCTTCAATCTCCACCCCGAACACCCCGAGAATCAACACCTCGAGAATAACCGCTTGCGCCAACGCCAGCAGCGAAAATACCAGCGCATACGAGCCTATTAGATTCCACCTGCTCACCGGCGTGGTCAGCAATCGTTCCAAAGTACCCATGGTGCGTTCCCGCAGCATCACCACCGAAGTGATGATGAACATCATCAACATGGGAAGCACTGCGAGCATAATCGACCCAATCCGATCAAACGGTGCTGGCGCTCCCGGGGGCACTTGAACATCGACAAACACGAAATATAGCAACGTCAAGAGGAGTGCGGGTACGACCAGCACAAGCGCGACAGTGCGCGGGTCATGACGCAACTGGGCGTTAATCCTCGAAACGGTAGCGAGTTTCATCGGTTTGCCTCCTCGTGGTCTTGCTGTTTCACCAGCGCCAAGAAGGCGTCCTCCGCGTTGGTTGTTCGGGTTCGTTCTTGCAGGTGAGCAATAGGTTCGTGGGCGAGGAACTCCCCATCGCGCATCAGCAACACGCTGTCGCAATGCCGCGCTTCGTCCATCACGTGGCTCGAAACCAGCAAGGTCACCCCGCGATTGGCAAGATTGCGAAGCGTGGTCCACAGGGATTCACGAGTGAGCGGATCGAGGCCAACAGTCGGCTCGTCCAAGACTAACAGCTGCGGCTTTCCCACCAGGGCGCATGCCAGGGAAGTGCGCGAGGCTTGACCGCCCGAAAGCGTGGACACCAGCTGGTCGCGTTGCTCGTCGAGCCCCACCGTTTCGATAGCCTCAGTCACGCTGGAGCTGCCCGCCCCCGCCAGCCGGGCAAAATACGTGACATTATCGGCTACCGAGATATCCGGATAAATCGAGAGATTTTGACTCGTATAGGAAACCAGACGGCGCAGCCTAGGGGTGCCGGCAGACTCGCCCAGAACCCTCACGCTGCCCGAAGTGATGTGCTGGGCACCGACAACCGTGCGAATCAACGTCGTTTTGCCGCACCCTGACGGACCGAGCAGCCCCGTTATCGACCCGGTGGGCAGCTCACAAGAGATGCCGTGCAAAATTTCTTTGCGAGCTTTGCCTTTGCCGCGGGTAACCACTAAGTCATCCACGACCACAGCTGACACGACAGGTGTTTCACCGGTTTTCATTGCTGTCCTCCCCGGAATTAGCGCGTAATGCCCCAGCTAGTGCGCGCACTACGCCGCGCACACGGAAGTTTTCAAGTTCAGCGAGTGTGGCTCTGAGCGACACCAAAACCTCCATTGCAGACACGGAACGTTTCTTACTAATCATAACAGATTTAGAAACGATGCGTATCTATGTAGAAAAATCACCTACAATCGAGGTATGCAATCCAAACGCCGCACCGGAGAGGAACTGCTTGACGCGCTAGCCGCAGCAATCATGGCAGAACTTACCGAACACGGTTACCAAAACCTCACCTTCGAGGGAGTGGCACGCCGCGCGAAAACCAGCAAACCCGTCCTCTATCGGCGATTCACTACACGGTCGGAAATGGTGACATTTGCAGCAGTTCGCACCGCACCCGCCTTTCTGACCGAATTGCAGGATTCTACATCGCTGCGCAAGGACTTTATGAATCTGATTAACGTCATGAAACGCTGGATGGAACATATTGAAATCGTCACCGTGCTGGGCGTTCTTTCGGAGGCAAGCCCGCAACAACGTGAGCATTTCTCTGCCGTAACAGTTCACCCCGGATTTGTAGCCGTCACTCGTCTCTATCGGGCAGCAATAGCGCGCGGCGAACTGAGCGAAGCGGTGTTGGATCCGTCTTACATTCGATTCCCGATGCTGTTGCTGCTGGCGGACATCCTGACGCGCGGCAAAGTCGACAAAACCGAGTTGATGAAACTGGTAGACCGCGTCATCATCCCCCGGCTCACAACTCTTTGACTGCACCCAGCGGCACCTCACCAGGATAACCGGGGGCAAACCGGGCGGCGCGCTCCTCTACAACCGGAACTAGCCGAAAAGGGCATAAAAATCCGTGCTGAAATTGTTTTGACTTCAACAGGGGCGTGGTGGAGGTGGGGGAACGAGCGCGCAAGCACGCTTAGAGGCGCTCCGGCGGTGAAGGCAAATCGTTGCCTTCGCTTAATCGCCTCCGCACTGTTGCGCGGTGGCTCACGCGGCTTACCGCCGCTGCCATCGCGCTACGGGGGTTCAATTCCCCAAACTAAAACGTTCAAAACCTCAGCAAACGCTGAGGTTTTGAACGTTGTTACTTAGACGTTCATTTTGATACAAGTTCAGTTTTGGGTGCAGAGATGCAGTTTTGGGTGCAGGGGCATCTTTTTGGGTGCAAATTGTGTGGGCGTGGGTGCAGCTGAAAGTTCAGTTTAGTTGCATATTGATTTCCCAAATGCTCAGCTGGCGCTCTTCGCTCTTGGAGAGTACAGAAGACGCTAATCACGCGTGTCTAGTAGTCCGGCTTTCACGAAGTGTTTTTTGAGTAGGCGTAGGGCGAATAGAGATCCGATGAGTGCGGTTATTGTGGTCAGTGCCACCATTGCGCCGTAGAGCGGCCATGAGAACAGGTTGAGGTATTGGTTGAGCATTTCCTCAGATAGGTGCAGCATTTCTTTTCGGTCGGTTAGGTATTCAACACTCGAGTAGTACATGGGGAAGGTGAAGCCGGCCGATTGGATGGTGCAACCTACGGTGTAGGCTGCCACTAGGGTTTTGGTGCTTGCATATTTTCCTGCTGTGGCTACTGCTTCTGCTATGGCCCATCCAGCAATGCAAAGGACCACACCAATCAAGTTTCCTACCATGAGTCCGGGCAACACGTTTATTGTCCCCATGATTAGGAAAGTGCCCTTCTTTTTTACTTTGCCTGCGAGCAGCAGGTAGGGAATGGCTGTGAAAAGGCAGACGATGGGGATATTGGCTACGGTTCCGAAGATGGTCATGCCTGCGATGCCACCTATGATGATGAATATTGCTAGTGAGATTGCGGCGAAAACACCTACGGTGACTAAATCTTTGACACCTATGAAAGCTGTAGTTTTATTGTTGTCTGGCATTATTTCCTCTTTTCATTGGGTTATTTTGTTGTGTTAACTGGATTGCATTTGCAGCCACCCGACAGCAGCTGTCACTAGCAGGACGCAGGTTGATAGGGCAAGGTCCGCGATGGTGAAACCCATCGAGTAGATGATTGCGGGATTTTTGGTTTTCCCTAGTCCTCGGGTGAGTGCGGACGCGGTGAGTTCGTCGGAAATCTTGGTTGCGCGCATCAGTAGAGGGACAGCGACTAGTTCTATCCATCGCAGTGGATGGATAAATAACTTCAGCGGTGAATCGATGATTGCGCGGGTTTTGAGGCTGTCCGTTAGTGCGCGTATGTCGCTGCGGATGGTTGGCAGGAAACGGAACATTACCATCAGCGGCAAGGTGATTGTTCTAGGTGTTTTCATTTTCGCCAATGCTGCACTGATAGCTTCCAGGGTGGTTGTTTTAGATACAAACGATCCCAGTAGGACCAGTACTAAGAGTTTTTGTGTCATGTAGGCCAGCATGACAAGGGCTACGGACGCGGGGCCTCCCAGAAGCCAGGCAGCGTGTGAAAGGGATTGTGCCACGAGGTAGATTACTGCTGTGATGAGCGCGGTACGCCAGGTACCAAAAGCGAGCGCTAGCAGTGTTGCGAAAGCGAAAGTTATGTGAGCCGAGGTGGGGTGATTAGCGAAAACGGATAGGCTGCCGATAATGGCTGCGACGATTAGAACTGTGCGCGGATCGAGGGTTTTAGTCACGACAGCCCTCCTGTTTTCACTTTTTCGTTCCACTGCCCACGAAGCACAGCCATGGCCTGGTCACTCATAGATTGGTCTTTTATGATTTTTCCCTCGTGCATGACCCAGATTCTGGTTGCGCACGCGCAGAGGAACTCAAAGTCGTGAGATATAAGGAACACTAGGCGTCCGCTACTGGCCATGTCTTTGACCAGTTGTGCCACTACTGTCATGTTGTGTTTGTCTAGTCCACTGGTGGGTTCATCCAGGAAAAGGATTTGCGCCTGGCTGGCTATTGCGCACGCAATAGTAAGGCGTTGTTTTTGGCCACGAGAAAGCGCTTGCGGGTGGGTGTCGGTAAATTGTTCTAGGCCGAGCTGAGCCAGGATTTCTTGCCGGGTCTTTGTTAGTTTCTGCGTTCCCATAGATAATTCATCAGCAACAGAATCTGAGAATAGTTGGTAGTCGGAGTCTTGAACTACCAGTGTGGCTTTCCCTAGCCGATGGGTGGGAGTGTGGTGTTTGCCGTTGATGAGTATTTTTCCGTCGGATTCTTTTTCTAGACCGCAGCAGATTCTTGCCAGTGTTGTTTTCCCGGCTCCGTTATCACCAACAATGGCAATGACCTCACCGCTCACTGCTTTAGCGTTTATCGGCCCTAGTGTGAACG
This sequence comes from Mobiluncus holmesii ATCC 35242, assembly GCF_000185445.1. Taxonomy (NCBI): domain Bacteria; kingdom Bacillati; phylum Actinomycetota; class Actinomycetes; order Actinomycetales; family Actinomycetaceae; genus Mobiluncus; species Mobiluncus holmesii. The sequence continues at coordinate 1,213,531 of NZ_GL622346.1, forward strand.
CTCTTGGTTTGTTGCTTCGCTGGGCGCGAGAAAAACGTAGATTGTCAATTCCGATGCCGTTTGCTTCGCTTGATAGTTGTGAAGTACCGGTCTGGGATTTAGAGGTTTTACAAGATAGTTTCCGAAGGTCAAAAATCCGCAATCCGTGATTCGCTAAGGATTGTTCGTCTAATGCGTGAGTCTGGGTGCGGGTATAGGTGGCTGAGATACCTCCGTGGTTAAACACGATGAACCTATCGAGCAGGTCAGTGAGATAAAACAGACGGTGCTCGATGACGATTATGGTTTTGCCTCTGTTTTTTAGGGTGCGTAAAACTTCGGCCAGTTTCTTTGTCGCCCCAAGATCAAGGTTGGCTGAAGGCTCATCAAACAGGTAAATATCCGGATTGGTTGCGTAGCAAGACCCGATAGCGATTTTTTGTAGCTGCCCACTGGAGAGCGTGAACAGGCTACGGTTTTTGAGATCTTCCATTGCCATTGTCTTATAGGCGGCGGCAACCCGCGTCAGCGTTTGTTCCCGGCTCATGCCCTGGTTCGCGCAGCCGAACGCGATTTCGCTGTCTGTGTTGGTCATGAAGAATTGCGAGCGCGGATCTTGGAACACTGTGGCTAACCTGGCACCAATTGTTCCAATATCTAAACTCGCGATCTCGTGCCCGTTGAGGCTAATGGTGCCAGAGATTTCACCTTCCCAGAAACGGGGAGCTAAACCGTTCAGGCAGCGGGCAAACGTGGTTTTTCCTGACCCGCTAGGCCCGGATATGACAATGAATTCACCTTTTTTGATGTCCAGGTTTATTCCTGAAATAGTGCTGGTCGATGAGTTTGCGTAACGAAACTCCAAGTCTTTACATGAAATTGCCAAAGCCTCGCTCATCGGGCACTCCCCAAGTTTTGGGGTTCTAAGGGTGCATGCTTGCCTGTGCGGGTTTTGTCCCACAGAAGACGGTAGGGTCCGTTGGGTGAGGCTAGGAGTTGTTGATGGGTGCCTTTTTGTATGATGCGTCCATCGTGAAGAACCAGTATCTGGTCTGCTGACTGAACAGTGGAAAGACGATGGGTGATGACAAGAACGGTTCGGTTTTTTGTTAAAGCAGTAATCGCTTCTTGCATCAAGGCTTCATTGATTGGGTCGACGTTGGCTGTGGGTTCGTCTAATACAACTATGGGAGCGTCTTTCAAGAAGGCTCTGGCCACGGACAGGCGTTGTCGTTGACCACCGGAAAGCCCCACCCCGTTTTCACCCAGAACCGTGTCATAGCCGTCAGGTAGGGTTGTAATGAAGTCATGTAGTCGAGCTGCCTTTGCTGCCTTGACAATATCCTCATCGCTTGCATCCGCCCTGCCGATACGAATATTGCCTGCCACCGTGTCGGCGAAAAGTTTCACGTCTTGCATGACAATGCTGGTCTGTTCAAGCAGGTCGTCATAGCGCATATTTCTCACGTCTACGCCACCTATTTTGATTGCACCAGCATCGACATCCCAGAAACGAAGCAGCAGATTCGTTATTGTTGTTTTCCCTGCCCCAGACTCACCAACCAAGGCGCACAGGCTTCCTTCCGGCACCGTGAAGCTCACGTCTGCTAATGTCGGAAGATTCTTTCCGTCGTAAGAAAACGTGACGTGGTCAAATTCGATATCGAAACTGTGTGGTTTAGTCGGGTTTTCAACCTCGCTCACGGCTGGAGCCTCGGTTACTTTCAAGATTCTTGTAAAAGAGTCAACAGCTTTCAGATAGTTCATCCAATGGCCTTCTAAGGCAAAGAACGGTTTGTACAGTTCAGGTGCCACAACGACGAAAACCAAGAAAGAAAAAATATCCAGTTTCCCCGCTAGTGCCATAAATAACCCGCCTGTGATGGCGATAACGAAGGATACGTCAACAATAAGGTTGTAGATGGAGAGCACGAAGACCCGATTACGTGCCGCACGGGTGCTGGCCACCCCGAAATCGGTTACAGAACTCGATAGCAGCTCATCCAAGCTACGGCTTCGTGAAAATGCTTTCAGCACGGGCATACCCCGCACGTATTCAACGAACAGACTAGCTACGTTTGCCCCAGCGTTGCCCACTTCTTTTTCCAAACGTCGTGCATGATGCAGCCCGACCACTAGCCAGACTATGCCCACCGGCAGCGCCGCAATCATAAGTAGCGTCATGCGCCAGTCAAAATAGCTAAGACCGGCAAGAATGGTTATGAAGACGATAATGTCGGCAAACATTCGCGTCCATAAATGCCCGACGACTAACTCCATATTGTCCACATCTTTGTGGATGATTTCGCTGATTTCTCCTAGTCTGCTTTTCGTGTAATACCCCAGGGAGAGTTTTTTGAGTTTAGCGACGATACGGCAGCGAATTTGGAAAGTTAAATCGAACCCAGCCTGATGTTTTTGCTTATCTGCAACGATTCCAGCACCTGTTTTTATTACAAGTAATCCCGCTATAATTGCGCTAATTATGGCAAGATTCATGGTGCCATCTAATGCTGATTTGATGGCGATAAGAGCGGTGAGCATAATCGCTACACCACACCATGCATAAATCACAAAACCTAAAACACTGCGGATGATCATTGCTCGTCCGCTGGCACTCATTGTTTGGAATATGCGTCTGACCATCATCGCACCTGCTTAATGTCCCAGGTATCAACAAGATGCTGAGCGGAAACCAGTTTTCGGTATTGCCCACAGTGCGCCAACAAATCTATATGAGTACCCGTAGCAAGTACCCGCCCAGCATCCATGACAACTATCTGATCTGCTGTTGCTACCGTGTCCAGATGGTGAGCGATGGTTATAATCGTTTTCTGTTTACCTAATTCGTCGATAGCCTCACGAATCAATGCCTCGTTATCGCAGTCAAGGGCGCTGGTTGCTTCATCTAAGATGATGATTGGGCAGTCTTTCAGTATCGCCCTAGCAATAAACAACCGCTGTTTTTGCCCACCAGAAAATCTGTTTCCTGCCTCACCTGCCAAGGTGGCATATCCCTTAGGCAAGCTTTCAATGAACTCATGAATCCGGGCCTTTTTAGCTGCCGCAACAATCTGGTCAAAAGTTGCTGCCTGATTGCCGATACGAATGTTGTCCTCCAAAGAGAGGTTAAACATGAACGCGTCCTGCTGCACGATAGCGAAAAGAGCCGACCAATCCTGCTGACTGGTTTGAGTACAATCGACTCCACCGAGCGTGATTCTCCCCTGGGTTGGATCCCAAAAGCCCATTAAAAGATGAGCTAACGTGGTTTTCCCAGACCCGGACGCCCCCACCAAAGCCGTGGTGGTTTTACTAGGAAAAACCAGGTTCACGTCACTCAAGGATTCAACGTCTTTGTTCGGGTAAGTAAAACTCACTCCATCAACAACCAGATCACCGTAGCTAGCAATCTTGGTTACTGTGGGGCGTTGACCGACAGGTGCCTCCACTATGGAGCTAATCGCTGACATCGCCTGGTTGTACATCACCCTATAATGCTGAAGCGTGGTCGTTTTAGCCACAGAGGAAGTGAAGGCACCAGCAAGCACTATCGCAACAATCAGGCTCTCCACACCAATGTGACCGTTTTGTAACAGCCAGGCACCTACAGCCACCACAGCCGCCAGCCCCGATTCCATACACAAACCAATAAGCCCCATCGGAACGGAAATCGTGTTCATAGACCTGGTCACCCAAGTCACGTAATCATCTGAAGCCTCAATAACCTTTGTTGTCTTATCCTCACTCTTAGAAAACGCCTTAATGACCGGGATGGTAGAAACGTATTCGGTTAAACGTTCTTGCAAGGTGGTGTTATATTTAGCGACTATTTCAAACCCTTTAGCCCACTTCGCAGCCGAAACCTTCTTGATGAACATCATGATTGGCAGACCACACACCATCGCTAGTGCTAACCGCAGGTCCAGCACCAACATCGCAATAGTCACCGCCACCGGAACAGCCATGGCCGACGCTGTCTCAGGCAGACCGTGAGCTAGATAAACCTCGACCTGTTCAACATCATTTTTCATCACAGTGGCAAGATCGCCGACTTTTCTAGTCTGGAAAAACCCCAGCGGCAACCGACGAAGATGCGAAAGAATCTCTTGTCGCAAATCAGTCAAACACCCATATGCAACCCGGTGTGCCTGCCACGTGGCCACAAACGTCACCAGCGCTTTTACCAGCAACACAAGTAGCAACACTCCAGCAGCCATCCACAGGTCAGGCGTGCTTAACTGCGCGCGCCAAAGCCTACCAATCAAATACACAACCGCAACTGCCGGGACAAGACCAAGAACCGTACTGACACAGGTCAGCAAGTTAGACAAAAGACTCTCAGAGCGAACCCTGTCAACTAATTTCTTGCTAGCAGACATACCCCACCCCTCAATAATGAATTAATATTCAGTTTTGAGGCAAAAAAATAAATCCTCCCACCATAGACAAGAGTTAAACACTTCAAAGGGAGTTCACCCCTTTGTAATAGCAGCCAATAACCAGCCCTAAAAGTTCTCTCGCCTGCTCAGGACTCTCGTAATGCCGAGCAATCTCTAGCAGCCCTGCAACAAAATTGCTAGCTAATATGTGGGGTAGCAGCGCCGGATAAGGCCCTTTTTTATTCTTTATGAACTCACGCTCAATATGTGACTGCACAGAAGCAATTAAAGATTCTTTAGCACCCTCGTAAGCCGTGCCCTGACTTTTGTCAATCAAAATTACAAACTCTCGATGGTGACGAAGAATAGTCTCGATATACCCTGCGGCTACCTCTTGATATTTATCGAAGGGTGAACCTTTTTCAATGGCTTCTTCCTCATGTGCTATTGCCTCAAAATCAAGCGGCAGCGGTGAGATAACAGTTTGGAACAGCGCCTCTTTATTCTTAAAATAAGAATAAGCCAGCCCTGTTGAAACTCCAGCCCTACTTGCAATGTCAGCAAGGCGCGCCCTAGCGAAACCTTTGGCGAAAAAGACTTCAGAGGCAGCAGCAACCAAGCCGTCACGCACCTCTTCCTTCAACACCTGTGGCACATACACCTCCTGACAATCTTGAATCATCGTTCAGTATTATAAGGCACGCTTTACCTAACTTGTCAAGGCGTAATAGCCACCGACACGACCTCAACATTTACGAGCACCACAAATGGCGATCTGTGCTTTGAACTGAAACTCACTATCCAAAGCCGCATAAACCGACGCGAGGATGCGAAACTACCGCCACAACCCCGTCAAACACCCCGAAACACGCTACAGTGACGCGCCGAACAGCACCCTAACAAGCACAAACACCGCTAGCACAACAAAAGACGCCCACCTCGATACTTTGTATCAAAATGAGCGTCCTAATGGTGGAGGTGGGGGAACGAGCGCGCAAGCACGCTTAGAGGCGCTCCGGCGGTGAAGGCAAATCGTTGCCTTCGCTTAATCGCCTCCGCAACTGTTGCGCGATGGCTCACGCGGCTTACCGCCGCTGCCATCGCGCTACGGGGGTTCAATTCCCCGCCGCTCTCACCTTAAACGGCTAAACCCGCAGGTCTTTGACCTGCGGGTTTAGCCGCTCGTGGAGGTGGGGGGAATTGAACCCCCGTCCGATCGGGAATACTTGCTTCTTCTCCGGGTGCAGTCTGTATTAGATTCTCGACCCCATGCCGCCCACAGACCGGGCTACATCGGGCTAAAGTTACCTAAAAATCTCGAATCAACCTAAGTAACCCAGGCGATTCCAGTGGCTCTAAAAACGACGCCAGGATCCGCAGCTAGAGCAACTGCGGGCTGACGGAATCAGTTCCCTTGGGTTAAGCAGCCAAGGCGAAGGATTCAGTACTGTTACGTTCAGCACTTATTGTTTCGTATCCGTCGTTTACGAGATGAGGACACCTCCTCGACCCGCTTCTCTCAAGACACTACCGACCGTCGAAACCGATCACCCCCGCTATTCAGTTATCTCTGCCAAAGGCAAGTATCCCATTGTATCTCCAGCGCGGAATTCTGTCCATCGGTCGGCACACCCGGCGCATATATGCCGCCACGATTCTCTGTATGTGCACGAACGACCGATTTCATTTCCCAGAATTCTCCTATTGTCACTGGCAAAATGCCCCTATCTGCACATACACAATTTGCAATCAGGATAAATTCTGCCTGAACACTCTAAAATCGGTCACTCGTGCAACCAACTCCACCAAGAAACCCCGGTCAGGCGGCGCCACCAGCGCGAAATGCCCCCAGTGCCGTCTGCATCAGCTAGGCTTTTACCATGAGTTCCGTCACCCGCCTGCACGCTGACCTCGTTGTTATCGGGGGTGGCGCTACCGGCGCTGGGGTGGCTCGCGATGCCGCAATGCGCGGCTACGATGTCATTCTGTTGGAACGAGCCGATATAGGGCAAGGAACGTCTGCCCGCTATCACGGACTACTGCACTCGGGTGGACGCTACGTCATCTCGGACCCCGAATCTGCGACTCAATGCGCCGATGAAAATGCTATTTTGCGCCGTATCAATGCTGATGCGCTGGAAGACGTCGGTGGTCTGTTCGTGCTGACCCCCGACGACCCCGAAGACTATGCAGACCGTTTCCTACCAGCCGCCCTCAAAGCAGGGGTAACCTGCGAAGAAATCCCACTCAGCACCGCTTTTAAGATGGAACCGCGACTCAATCCACAGATTAAACGCGCTTTCCGGGTCAATGATGGCGCAGTTGACGGATGGAAACTCATCTGGGGAGCCCTGGAATCCGCACGGGAATACGGGGCAAAAATTCTGCCGTACCATCGAGTCCAGACAATCGTCGTTAGAGACGGCGCAGTCTGCGCGGTGTCAGCACGAAACGAAAAGACCGGCGCGGAGGTTCACGTTGATTGTCGCTTCATAATTAACGCCGCCGGCCCCTGGGCTGGTCAGATCGCTAAACTGGCAGGTGCCGATAATATAGATATTATACCCGGTCGGGGTATAATGATTGGTTTTAATCAACGCTTGGTACATCATGTCATCAACCGTTGTGCCCTCTCCGGTGACGGCGACATCTTGGTGCCAGCTCACCCAATCTGCATCATTGGCACCACCGACCAGCCGGCGGATAAACCAGATTTCCTAGACATCAAGCCGGAAGAAGTCCAACAAATGCTCGACAAGGGTGAGCAGTTGGTTCCTGGTTTGCGTCAAGCTCGCACCCTGCACGTCTGGTCAGGCGCTCGCCCGCTGCTGCGTGATAGTCGCGTCAGCGCTAATGACACTCGGCACATGACGAGGGGTATGGCTATCCTCGACCACCAGGAACGCGATGACATCCGCGGTTTCCTGACCATCGCGGGTGGCAAACTCACAACTTACCGCCTAATGGCAGAAAAAGTCGTCAACATTATGTGTCACCAACTGGGCGATAATCGGGTCTGCACCACTGCCCAAGAGCCAGTCCCCTCCGCTCAAGCGCGCCGTTTCAGTCACCTGTCTGACCGGCTGCAAGCCCGAGAGACAGACCGCCACGACGACCCCATTATTTGTGAATGCGAACTGGTCAACCAACGGATGATTCTGGAGACCCTGGCTGAAAATCCTTTGGCTAACATCGACGATTTACGCCGCCATCTGCGCATCGGTATGGGACCTTGCCAAGGCAGTTTTTGCGGGGCACGCACCGCGGGCATTATCCACGATTTTCGCTTGCAGAATCTCCCAACACCGCCCACTTCTGCGGTGGCAACTCCCCCAGATTCTCCCACTTCCAATACCGTTATCTCTGCCGCTACCACCTGCCCCGCGGCACTGCGTGCCGACGTCAGCACCACCATGCTGAACCTGTTCCTGTCCAACCGCTTGGGAGGAATTACTCCGATTCTCTACGGAGCATTGGCGCGCGAAATGGCTCTGCAGAGATGGATTATGGGAACCTTAGACTTGGAACATCTGCCCGGTCCCACCCCGGAGTCTAGTCGAGCCACTGGCGACCTGGCTTTGAATCACGGCACAGATCATGCCGAACCGACAGGAGGTGCCCGATGAAAATCGCAGTAATCGGTGCCGGTCTGGCAGGTTTAAGCGCCGCGCTCATGGCTCGAGAAAAAGGATACCAAGTTACGGTATACACTAAAGGTATCGGCGGAATGACGCTTTCTGCTGGTACCGGTGACTTATTGGGTTACCTCCCTAATGGCCCCAACCCAATCGTTGACAACCCCTACCAAGCCGTTACGAATCTGCCAGACAACCATCCCTATCACCAAATCGGAACACCGCACTTGCGCGCCGGGATGGAGTGGTATCGTCAAGCCCTGCCCGATTTTTGGGCTGCTGCCAACACCGCGAATGCAAACACGTTCTTAGCTTCTGCCCTCGGTTCCGTCCGACCTACTTACTTGGTTCCCCAAACCTGCGCCGCGGGGGCGCTGCACGACCAGATGAAACTGCTGGTAGTAGGCTTGAAACAGTTCAAAGACTTTCCCGCAACTCTCATCGCAGACAACCTCAATCGTGCTGAGCGGTTCTCACTTTCCGCCCGCGCCGTGACCCTGGACTTCAGCGGTCGCGGAGATGAAGCCGATGTCACTGCCACAGACTATGCCCGAAACTTGGACATCGCTGACCTAGATCCGCAGCGAGCCGGTAAACTGCGTCAAAAATTTGCGACCCTGCTGAATAACACGGTCAAAAGCGGAGAAACAATCCTCATTCCTGCTCTGCTGGGATTGAACCCGCAAACTTTTCGCGAATTTCAAGCCCTGGTTCACGCGCCGGTCGCCGAAGTTCCCACCGTTCCACCGTCTATCTTGGGTCGGCGCGCCTACGACATCCTGGTAAACAGCTGTCGCGAGGCTCGGGTGGACATCCGCACCAACTGCGAGGTTTTGTCAGCAGCCAGTCAGAACGGTACTGTGTCCGCGCTGCGGGTCGCACGCGCCGGGGGCGTGGACGAAGTCAAAATTGACGCGGTTTTGGACGCAGCGGGTGGGCTGACGTCGGGCAACTTTGAGCGAGACTCACACTTAAATATCCAAGAAAAGGTCTTTAATCTTCCTGTATTCACCCCCGTTCCAGAGGCTACCGGCTACATCAATTCCATTCACCAAATTGACCGAATAAATCGCCAGGAGCTAGAGAGAATTCTGATGTCAGGAGTAGCGGTCGACGCCACGATGTGTCCCGTTGACGAATCCGGGCACCGACTTTACGAAAACGTGTTTTGCTTGGGAGAAATGCTAGGAGCCTGCGCTCCGTGGCGCGAGCTGTCCGGGGAAGGTCTCGCCTTAGGCAGTGCCTGGGCAGCTGTGCAAGCTTTGGCGTCCCCTGAGAGGAGCCATTCATGACGCACCACACTGCACTCGACTATGCCAAAGCGAACTTAGCGCGCACTTCTCTGGATCAGTGCCTGAAATGCACCATCTGCGAGACGCAATGCCCAGTCCTGCGGGTTACTCCGAACTTTTCCGGACCCAAGTTCGTGGGTCCGCAAGCGGAACGGTTCCGCAAGGGGCAGTCAGTGGATAAGTCCCTCGATTATTGTTCCGGCTGTTCCATCTGCACCACCGTCTGCCCACAGGGGGTGAAAATTGCCGAACTCAACGCCCAGGCTCGTGCCGTCATGAAAGCTGACCACATGCCTGTACGCGACCGACTGATTACCCAAACAGAACTGGAAGGCAAACTGCTAACTCCGCTGGCTCCCCTCGCGAACGCAGCGCTAGGGAACCGCCCGATTCGCAAACTTGTGCAAGCCCTCATCGGTGTTCACGCCGACGCTCCCACCCCGGTCGCTCAATCCACCAGCTTCTTGACCTGGTGGAGGAAACACGAAAAGGCGGTCTATGGAGGTCCCTATGTCCCGCATCGTGCCCAGTCAACCAGGTACCTGCCTTCTGAAGCCAGGTGGCATCGCGGTCCCATCGTGTTCTTCCATGGTTGCGCCGGAGCGTACTTTGAAGTGTCCACCTCCATTGCGACAGTCGAGGTGCTGGAATACCTGGGGTACCGCGTCATCGTCCCGAAACAGGGTTGCTGCGGGCTGGCATCGCAGTCCAATGGACTGTTCAATGAGGCTTCACGCAGTGTCTTGCAGCTGGCACGCCAACTGCAGCGCGCCGGGAAAGACCTACAAATTGTTTCTTCCTCCGGATCTTGCGCGGGAATGCTGCGCCACGAAGCCCGCGAAATCATGGGACTAAACGATGCCGTGTTACAAGACGTGGGCGCGCGCCTGTTTGAAACTTCCGAATTCATCGCGCACCTGATGGACGAGGGCGAATTCCCAGAAGCTGACTTGCGACCGCTGAATCTGACTCTGACCTATCACCAGCCCTGCCAAGTAAAATCCCAAGGCATTGGCAAACCCGCGATACGGATGCTGGAAACCATTCCCGGCGTACACGTGGTGGAATCTGGACAGCCCTGCTGCGGTATCGCCGGAACCTACGGTCTGAAAAAAGAAAAATTCGCCGTGGCGCAAGCCATCGGTAAGCCGTTATTTGCAAAAATTAAAGCCGTAAATCCCCACCTCGCGGCTTGTGACACCGAGACATGCCGGTGGCAAATCCGGAAAGGCACCGGGGCCGAAGTGGTTCACCCCATCGAGATTCTCGCTCGCGCGCTGGGCTTGCCAGGTCAAGGCGCAAGCGGTTCTCCCTGAATGCTCCCCCAAAACGCCTCAGTCTGACGAAAAAACAATATGAAAGGAAGACAACGATGTCTCAGAAAAAATATGTGATGGCGATTGACCAGGGCACGACTTCGTCTCGGGCCATTATTTTTGACCACTACGGTCGCATAGTTTCGGTCGGTCAGATGGAGCATGAACAGATTTTTCCCTCTCCCGGTTGGGTCGAACACGATGCTTCCGAAATCTGGTTCAACGTGCGGGAAGTCGTGGGGCGTGCCCTGGCTAATGCCACGAAACAAACTGGAATGGAGCTCAACCACCACGACATCGCCGCCCTGGGCATCACCAACCAGCGCGAAACCACGATTGTGTGGGACAAAAACACCGGTCAGCCCGTCTATAACGCGATTGTGTGGCAGGATACTCGTTCCCAAGACCTGGTGGATCGGTTGGCAGCAAACGGCGGGCCGGATCGGTGGCGTCCGATTGTTGGCGAGTCTCTGTCCACCTATGCGTCTATCACGAAAATTATGTGGATTTTGGAAAACGTGCCCGAAGCGCGGGAGCGTGCCGAACGAGGCGAGTTACTGTTCGGAAACCCGGACACCTGGGTAATTTGGAATATGACAGGGGGGATTAACGGCGGTCTGCACGTCACCGACGTGACAAATGCTTCGCGCACCATGCTGATGGATATTCACACTTTGCAGTGGCGCGAGGACATCTGCCAGGAGGCCGGGATTCCCTTGAGTATGCTGCCCCAGATTCGTTCCTCGTCAGAAGTTTACGGTCAGTGCCGTCAGGATGGTTTACTGGCAGGAGTGCCGGTCGCCGGAGATTTGGGGGATCAGCAGGCCGCGACCTTTGGTCAGGCATGTTTCGAACCAGGAATGGCAAAGAATACCTACGGCACCGGTTGTTTCATGCTGATGAATACCGGCACCACCCCGATGCCCTCGGAAAATGGCATGATCACCACGGTTTGCTACAAGATTGGCAACGAGCCGACCGTCTATGCGTTGGAGGGGTCCATCGCCGTGACCGGCTCGCTGATTCAATGGCTGCGCGACAATCTGAACATTATCGCGGCTTCCGATGACGTGGAAGATTTGGCTTCCTCCGTGAAAGACAACGGTGGAGTCTATTTCGTGCCGGCATTTTCCGGGCTGTTCGCGCCTTACTGGAAGGGCGATGCTCGCGGGACGATTGTTGGCATGACTCGCTATAACACGAAAGCACACTTGGCACGTGCCGCCCTGGAAGCCACCGCATTCCAGACCAGGGAAGTCTTGGACGCGATGGAGTCAGATTCTCAAGTGCGCCTCGGCGAGTTGCGTGTTGACGGCGGGATGACGGCAAACAACCTGCTGATGCAGTTTCAGTCCGATATTTTGGGCGTACCGGTGGTGTTGCCCACAGTCGCCGAAACAACGGCTCTCGGAGCAGCTTACGCCGCCGGTATCGCCGTCGGCTTTTGGAGTGGCACCGCGGACGTCACCAACAACTGGCAGGAACACTACCGGTGGAACCCCACTATGGACCCGACAGAACGAGACCGCACCCTGCGCTTGTGGAAGAAAGCCGTGACCCGGACTTTTGACTGGGTTGACGAGGACGCTCGGTGAACCTCGACGGCTACCGAAAGAATCGCTTACCAGTAGTAACGCTGGACGATGGCGTCCACGAAGTTATCCACGGCTTCGCCCGTTGATTCCAGATACAGGTTGCCTTCTACCAGCGATATTTCCATGACATAGTAGGAGCCTTTGCCGTCTGCTACCAAGTCAACTCGACCATAAAGTACTTGAGTATCGTGCGCTGAGGTCTGCTTAATGTAGTCGTGGACATAGCGGCGCACCCGTTCGCCCCAACCCCATTCTTCCTGGCTGGGATAACGAGCGGTGACAATCTGTTCCGGTTCGGGACCATCGCAGGCGGCGTGCAACATAGCCGTCTTTTGCACGGTGTGGGAAATGACCCCGTTGTAGTACACCAGGGAGACTTCGCCTTGCGTATCGACTTGCTCCAAGTAGCGTTGAATCATCACACCCGAACCGCTCGCCAGCAGATCCATAGCATGTTCGATAGCTTCGCGTCGGGAATCGGCGGAGGTCGAGGTGTAGCGCCCCACCCCGCGCCCCCCGCTAGAGATGGTCGGCTTCACCACGAAGTCACCAAAGGCGGGAAACCGGGAGTGTACCTGGTGTTTAGTTAAGTTCTGTTCAGGTTCCAGCCAAATGGTCGGGATGATGGGCATTCCCAGCTTTTCCAGCTCACGCAGGTAATGTTTATCTATGTTCCATTCCAGGATTTCGGGGCTGTTCAGCAACTTTGGCACGGAATGCGCCCACTTCAGGAATTCCTCATGGCAGTGCGAATAGTTCGGTGTCGAACGCAACACAGCGAAACGACCTTCTGACCAGTCCACACTGGGGTCGTCCCAGTTGCGCAAGACGGGTTCGATACCGTGGTCACGCAAGGCATCGCACAAGTACTGGTCACCTTCCAGCCCGTGGGGAGTCTCGGAGCTCATTACCAAAATGACTTTATTGTCTGACATCGTTGTCCTTTCGATTTACATTCATTCTATCTGTAGTTTTGGTTGACGGGTCCCCTCCGGGCGGGACAATAACTGGACCGCGGCTCACCTCAACCCTTGCGGATGAGCCAAAGCCAGCTCAATCAGCTCAGTGACTAGGTCGGTGTAGGACAGCCCGACGTTCTCCCACATTCCCGGATATAGGGAATAGGGCGTCATGCCGGGCATAGTGTTGACTTCGTTGAGGATAATTTCCCCGGTATCAGGCACGTAGAAAAAGTCCACTCGGCTCAGCCCCTCGCCACCCAGAATCTGGAAAGCCTGGCGGGCGTAGCTCTGAATTTGCGCCGCAACCCCGGCGGGAATCTGGGCGGGAATCTGCAGCTGCACCGCCTCATTCGCGAAATACTTGGATTGGAAATCGTACATTCCAGGGGTGGAAACCATCACGACCTCCCCCGGTGGAGTGGTTCGGGGGGCTCCTCCGGCACGACCTTCCAACACGGCACACTCAATTTCACGAGCGCCCTGCACCGCGGCTTCCACGATAACTTTCGGGTCATGACGGCGTGCCGCGACGACCGCAGCCTCAAAGTCCTGCCACGAGTCCACCCTGGTGACCCCCAGGGAAGACCCGGCACGTGCCGGCTTCACAAAGACCGGCAAACCCCAAGACAAAATCGGGGTCGGGACTTCGTCCGCACGGTGACGCCAATCGAAATCGCTGATGACGTGGTAGCGCCCCACCGGAATTCCCCCGTGCTCCAAGAGGACTTTCGCACACCCCTTGTCCATACCGTTAGAGGAGGCTCCCACCCCGCACCCGGTATAGGGAACGCCAACCATCTCACACAGACCCTGAATGGTCCCGTCCTCCCCATAAGGTCCGTGCAACAGTGGCATCACCACGTCAATGCGCCCCAGGTCCTTAATGGGAGAGCTGGGGGTGCGGGAATCCCAAAAGAATAGATGCTGGTTTTGTGGCACCAGTGCCACAAAAGTCCCGTTATCCTCAATTTCAGCGCCCTGACCATCCTGCAGACGCAGCGAATCGGACTCATCGGGCATCAACACCCACGCTCCGGCCTTAGTGATTCCAATCGGTACCGGTTCAAAACGTGTGCGGTCGATATGGTCGAGTACTCCCGCTGCGGTGGCGCAAGAAATCGAGTGTTCCCCGCTGCGTCCGCCAAAAATAACCGCTACCCTGGTCTTTTGTTCGCCTTTACTCATGGGTAAAACTTTAGTCCTTTCAGTGGATTTTCTTGAATTTCTCTAGGCTGGCTCAGTGACGGTAGGCGTGGGAGCCGGTTTGGGGGCAAAGTTTTCCAGCCAGCCGTCCAATTTAGATTCCTGTTTGGGACACAGGGACATCGCCGCGGATTGCTCGACCCCGATCCAGAATTGCACCTGCGTTGCGGGCATCGGCAGCTTGTCGGAGTCAAAGCCGCTGTCACTTTCGGAAATAAACGCCAACACCTGGGTCGGATTCCAACCGGATTCCAGCTTTCCGCACGCCCGCCACCCCATTTTGGTGACCTCTTTGCGCAGTTCGGGTGGGAAACCGGGGTTCAGGAAAGTAATCTGTTTCCAATAGGTCTGTTCCCGAGCGGAAACATCGGCGGAGCGCTGCTCTGGATGGTTGCCATTGAGATGACCAAATTCCCACGCCAGCAGCAATCCGGCAGCAAAGAAAACGAAAGCCCCAATCATGGTTTTTTTCATTTTCCGGTCCCAGATTTTAGCCTCGTCGGCGTCATCTTCGGAGTCTCGCAACACTCGCCCCCCCCCTTTCATCTCCGGATGTTTAGCAAGGTCAGGTCTAGCGCGATTTTTTCCCGCTCTTAGCGCGGTTTTTCTTACGTCCGTAGCGGTCGCCGTCAACCTTCATATCCCAGACTTTCGCGGGAGGTTCTTCACCGGGTCGCAGACTCCGCAACAGTCCCGTCAGGTCTGCCATAATCCGCCGGGTCGCCTCAGTAACAGCCTCGGGCTCGTCATGTTTCCCGTAGAGGTCGCTCAAGTCGACGGGCGGACCTGCCACCAGCGACACCCGACCGCGAGGCGGCCAGTGCAGTTTTCCATAAGGCGCCAAGGTCTTATGCGACCCCCACTGGGCGACGGGCACGACCGGGACGTGAGTTTCCAATGCCAAACGAGCCGCGCCGGTATGACCTTTCATCGGCCACAAGTCGGGGTCACGAGTGAGGGTACCTTCCGGGAACATTCCCACGCACTCTCCCACTTTCAGGGCAGCTTTGGCGGCAATCAAGGAATCCGCCGCATGGGAGGTCTCCCGGAACACCGGAATCATCCGGGAGTGTCGGGCACAAAAACCCACCACCGGCCAGTGCATCATTTCTTCTTTCACCAACATGCGCGGGGAATAGTGATTAGCCACCAAGAATTGCGCAAACGTGACCGAGTCGATTTCCGTAACGTGGTTGGACACAGCGATGAAACCACCGCTCTCAGGCAGGTGTTCCACCCCCGCGTAGTGCCGCTTCATCAGCGCTATCAGCGCTCCGCGCACCGGCAGCGAAGCCCAAAAATACACCCACCCCATCGCGGGACGACCCGCCCGATTCAGGCGAAAAGGACGGGAAAACTGCGCGACCAGCCTGGTGCGGTCAGGACCAGAAAATTTCGTCATGAGTGCAGCTCCACCTGGGCGTCCAACGCCCTGAGCTTGTTCATAAAGTTTTCATAGCCACGATTGATGATGTCCACTCCGGAAACATTCGATACGCCCTGCGCCGCCAAAGCTGCAATTAGGTGCGAGAAACCGCCACGCAAATCCGGAACCTCGATATCTGTGCCATGCAACGGGGTCGGTCCCGAGATGACCGCGGAATGGTAAAAGTTCCGCGCCCCGAAACGACACTGCAGTCCGCCCAAGCACTCGCGATAGACCTGAATATGCGCCCCCATCCGACGCAGCGCCTCGGTGAAACCGAAACGATTTTCATACACTGTCTCGTGCACAATCGACAAACCCTGAGCCTGCGTCAGCGCCACCACCAGAGGCTGCTGCCAGTCAGTCATGAAACCGGGATGGACATTAGTTTCCAGCACAATCGATTTCAAATCGCCCTGGGTACCGTGACGGAACCGAATCGAATCCTCAGTAATGTCGAAATCCCCGCCAACCTTGCGAAACGTGTTGAGGAAAGTCATCATGTCAGCCTGGCGGGCACCCTTGACCGTGATGTCTCCCCCAGTCACCAGCGCCGCGGAAGCCCAGGAAGCCGCCTCAATCCGATCCGGCAGGGCGGTATGGGTAAATCCGCGCAGCTCATCAACTCCCTCGATGCGGATGACTCGATCGGTGTCCACGGAAATAATCGCGCCCATTTTTTGCAGAATGGCGACCAAATCCATGATTTCGGGCTCCACCGCTGCCCCGCGCAGTTCAGTGATGCCCCGCGCCCGCACCGCAGTCAGCAGGGTCTGTTCGGTAGCTCCCACACTCGGGTAGGGCAACTCGACTTTCGTACCCTCCAACCCGTTGGGGGCGGAAAGGTGAATCCCATTAGGGAGTTTCTCTACTTCCGCCCCGAAGGCCCGCAACGTATTCAGATGAAAATCAATGGGACGTCCGCCGATATTGCAGCCGCCTAGATTAGGAATAATCGCCTCGCCCAACCGATGCAGCAGGGGTCCGCACAGCAAAATGGGAATACGCGACGAACCGGCGTGCCGGTCAATGTCATGTACGGAAGCCGCGACGACCTGTGCGGGATTCATCGTCAGCACACCCTCGGTTTTGTCGAAATCGACCTCGACCCCGTGCAAGTTCAGCAGTTTCGTGACCACTTCGACGTCACGAATGTCCGGCACCGACGCCAGCTGGGATGTTTCCGGGGAAAGTAACGAGGCCACCATAGCTTTGGGGACCAGGTTCTTGGCTCCCCGCACGGTTATTTCGCCCTGCAGCGGTCGCCCGCCATTCACCTGCAAAACCGACATCGGCTTCCTTCCGTCAACTCAATAGGGTCCCCCTATTTTACCCCGTGACGCTCGCACCCCGTGTTAGGGGCGCCGCGTCCGGCGCCTAGTTAACGGGGCGAGCAGACTGAACCGGCTGTGGCGGCAGGTGTTTCGCCGGCAGGGTCTGAGGTTTAAATGACGGACGGCGCGCTTCATAGGCAGCGATGGTCTCCTCATCGCGCAGGGTCAGCGAAATATCGTCCAGACCTTCCATTAGACGCCAGCGCGTGTAATCATCTATGGCAAAACTGCAGGTGAAATCGCCGACGCTGGCGGTGCGTGCCTCTAAATCTACGCAGACTTCCGCGCCTGGACGCGCTTGCAGAAGCTCCCAAAGCCGGTCGCAGTCATCTTGGCTGATGACCCCGGTCACCAAACCTTGTTTCCCGGCATTGCCGCGGAAAATATCAGCAAATTTCGGCGAGAGGATGACTTTGAAACCGTAATCGCGCAGCGCCCAGACTGCGTGCTCACGACTGGAACCGGTACCAAAGTCCTTACCTGCCACGAGCACGGTTCCCGGTCGGTAAGCCTCTTGGTTCAGCACAAACTTCGGGTCTGTGCGCCAGGCGGCAAAGAGCGCATCATCAAACCCGGTTTTTGTCACACGCTTCAAATAAACTGCCGGAATGATTTGGTCGGTGTCCACGTTCGTGACCTGCAGCGGAACTCCCACACCGGTATGCTTTGTAAACTTTTCCATTTGTTTCCCTCTTTTCCAGGCTGTTTCTATAGGTCGTTGGGGGCACTGAGCGTGCCACGAATCGCGGTAGCGGCGGCCACCAGCGGACTCACCAGGTGGGTGCGCCCGCCTTTGCCCTGCCGTCCCTCGAAGTTGCGGTTGGATGTCGAAGCTGAACGCTCGCCGGGTACGAGTTTGTCCGGGTTCATCGCCAAGCACATGGAACACCCCGCGTTGCGCCACTCGGCACCGAAATCGCGGAAAATTTGATCCAGACCTTCCCGTTCCGCCTGCAGCCGCACCCGCGCGGAGCCCGGAACCACCAGCACACGCACGTCCGGGCTCTTGTGACGACCCTTCACGACCTCGGCAGCGGCACGCAAATCCTCCAAACGCCCGTTCGTGCACGAGCCGATGAATACCGTGTCCACTTTCACGTCACGCATTTTTGTACCCGGCCGCAAATCCATGTATGCCAAGGCTTTTTCAGCCGTCAGCCGCGCCGTTTCATCGCTCAGAGTGGCAGGATCGGGCACTTCCCCGCTCAACGCCACCCCCATTCCGGGGTTAGTCCCCCAAGTCACAAACGGCTCCAGGGCGTCGGCATCAATCTCGATTTCGGCATCGTAGACCGCGTCGGCGTCGCTCGGCAGGGTTCGCCAGTACGCTACAGCTGCATCCCAGTCAGCTCCCGCGGGGGCGTGCGGGCGACCCTTCAGATAGGCAAAAGTCGTGTCGTCCGGCGCAATCATGCCGGCACGCGCCCCGGCTTCGATAGACATATTGCAAATCGTCATCCGCGCTTCCATCGACAAATCCTCGATAGCGGAACCGCGGTATTCCAGGACGTAACCTTGCCCACCGTTAGTGCCAATCTTCGCAATAATCGCCAAAATCAAGTCTTTCGAGGTCACACCCGGTTTCAAATGCCCGGAAACATTGATTGCCATGGTCTTAAAAGGCGCTAGGGGCAAGGTTTGGGTCGCTAACACGTGCTCGACTTCCGAAGTGCCGATTCCAAAAGCCAGCGCCCCAAAAGCCCCGTGGGTAGACGTATGCGAATCGCCGCAGACGATGGTCATTCCCGGCTGGGTCAGCCCCAGCTGCGGACCAACCACGTGGACGATGCCCTGGTCAGCGTCTCCCAGAGAGTGCAGGCGGATTCCGAACTCCGTGGCATTTTTCCGCAAGGTTTCAAGTTGCAGTGCGGAAGTCGGGTCGGCGATGGGACGGTCGATGTCTTGTGTCGGAGTGTTGTGATCCTCGGTCGCGAGCGTCAGTTCGGGGCGACGCACCTTACGTCCGGCTTGGCGCAGCCCGTCAAATGCCTGCGGACTGGTCACTTCATGGCACAGCTGCAGGTCAATATAGAGCAAGTCTGGTGCTCCGTTTTCACCTTTTTTCACCACGTGGTCGCGCCATACTTTTTGTGCAAGCGTCTCACCCATTTTGCCTCTTTTCGTCGCGCAGCTCGAACCGTTCGCCCGTTGGGGACGGCGCGGGGGTTCCGCTGGTTTTCCTCTTGTTACCAATATGTACCCGGCATTACCAGCCAACTTGCATTTCACAATGTGAGATGGCAATATCAAGGTATGGACAAGTCTAGCGCAAATTCCGGAGTAGGGGTACTCGACAAAGCAGTACTGATTCTTTCAACGTTAGAGGCCGGTCCCGCGACCCTAGCGCAACTGGTAGACACTACGCATCTGGCGAGACCCACGATTTATCGACTGGCGGTCGCTTTGGAGCATCATCGCTTCTTGACCCGCGATATCCAAGGTCGCTTTACCCTGGGTCCCCGTCTAGCGGAACTGGCAGGAGCAGCCGGGGACGACAGACTGTTGAGCGTCGCCACACCGGTGCTGACTGCCCTACGGGACCACACTCACGAGTCTTGCCAACTGTATCGACGTCAAGGCGACCAACGAATTTGTGTGGCTGCCGCCGAACGCCCCATTGGTTTGCGCGACTCGATTCCGGTGGGAGCCACCCTCACTATGCAGGCTGGATCAGCTGCCCAAATCTTGCTCGCGTGGGAGGAACCGGAACGCCTGCACCGCGGGCTGCGGGGAGCGGCGTTCAACGCCACTATGCTTTCAGAAGTGCGTCGGCGCGGCTGGGCACAATCGGTGGGAGAACGCGAGCCCGGCGTCGCCTCCGTGTCTGCCCCGGTACGCGGTGCGACCGGTCGCGTGGTTGCTGCCGTGTCTGTCTCGGGACCTATCGAGCGCTTGGGACGCCAGCCCGGTCGTGCCCACGGCACCGCCGTCGTCGCCGCCGCCAACCGCTTGAGCGAATTCCTGCGCCGCGACGAGGAATAAACCCGGTTAAATAACCCCACGTGTTAGCAGACTTCTTTGCCTTACCGATTCTCTTCCGTCTATCCAAAGATGACATGCCTGCACAGGTTTAGTGGTTTCAATTGGTTTCCACGTTGCAGCGCCGGGATTGGACGGAGTGGTATAACCAAAAACTGCGCGGAAACCGCGCAGTTTGGAACCACATATTCAGTTTGCAGACCTTTTTCAAGGCTGTACCCCCAACCGGATTTGAACCGGTGTTACCGCCGTGAGAGGGCGATGTCCTAGGCCGCTAGACGATGGGGGCGCTGGGGTACCAGGATTCGAACCTAGACTGAGTGAACCAGAATCACTAGTGCTGCCGTTACACCATACCCCATAACACTCGATACAAAAAACTCTGACGAGCTTTCCGCACCGAGTGTCAAGGTTACCCTAATAGCTAGGCATTTGGCAAGTCGTCAGATTTGCCTTTCTTTTCATAGACCAACAACGAGATGTTGTCATACATTCCTTGCGAGGCTTCCACCAGTTCGTCCGAAGCGTGCTGGAGGGTTTCCACACCCTTGCCGGCTTCCTGGGCAATCTGCTGGTACTGTGAAATGGTTTCCGCAATAGAAGCCGAACCGGTCGCCGCTTCCGCTACAGACCGGCTCATTTCGTTGGTCGTGGCAGTCTGTTCTTCCACGGCTGCGGCGATGGTGGTCTGGTAGTTGTTAATCTGGTTGATGATGTCAGAAATCTTTTCGATTGCTGCCACCGCTCCATCCGTATCCGCCTGAATAGCCGTAATCTTGGCGGTGATGTCGTCGGTAGCTTTACCGGTTTCCTGTGCCAAATCCTTAACCTCACCCGCTACCACGGCAAAGCCTTTGCCGGCATCACCGGCACGCGCCGCCTCAATAGTGGCGTTCAAAGCCAACAAGTTGGTCTGCTCAGCGATGGCAGTAATGGTATTTACCACGTCTCCAATCTCACGTGAGGAGACCCCCAGCTTAGAAACTGTTTCACTGGTCCGCTGCGCCACTTCCGTCGCCTCTCCAGCCACCCTGGCAGCTTCGTTAGCGTTGGAAGAAATTTCTCGAATCGAGGCACCCATTTCTTCCGCACCGGCAGCCACGGTTTGAATGGACTGGGTCACATCCCCGGCAGCGCCAGCCACCACCTGAGTCTGAGTGATAACTTCCTCAGTTTCCTTGTGACCCTCGTCGATACCGTCTCCGACCGCTTTCGCCACCGAATTGACCTTTTGCGCAGTCGCGGCAGCGGAACCGACGACCTGACGCAGATTCGCCAAACTTTCATTGAGCTTCATCGCTATGTCGCCGAGTTCATCATTCATCAGCATCTCGGCTTCGTCCGTCATGTCGCCCTTGGAGAGAGACTCAATAGAATCGCCGGTGTTCGCCACGGTCTTACGCAAGATGCGACGCACAAATACCCCGATCAGCAGCGCAATGGTCAGCACCACCAGGTAAACGACTGCCATAACAATCAAAACCACCGTTGCCACCGTTTCAGACTGCTCGGTAGCGGCATCCATCTTAGATTCCAAACCGTTAACAATCTGTGGAACCAGGTCGCTGAGCTGCTTACCCTGATCCAGCACGTCAATAGCCGCGGCTTCTTCGCCCTTACCCTGATTGACCAGCTCGGTAATCTTGGTTACTTCCGCCTCAAACTTCTTCATTACATCTGTAGCCTGAGCCACCAGCGGGGTGACAACCTGGTCATCAATCTTTGACATTTCTTCCAAGCGCTGATCCGTCAGTTCCATGAAGTGGTTAACGTCCTCGGTGGTCGCCTTTATTGAGGCTTCGCGCTCTGCAGGACTGATGGTCTGGGAAGTGCCGATGCGTTTCAATTCGCGTTCCGCAGCAATCAGACGTGTCATGTCATAGTGCAACGCTTGCGCCGACTCGACTTGAGTCTGCTCAACTACAAAGTCTCGCGTGGAATTGCCATAGAAGCGCACCCCCACCACGAAGATCAACAGCATCACCAACAGACCAGCGACACCGGATGCACCGATGGCACCAATTTGGACTACCAAGGGCAGCCGCGGCATTTTCTTGCCTTTGGCGTTAACCCGCGCTTTATCTGCTTTCTTAACCGCCGCATCACTCATTTTCTTTTCTCCAGTATTCGCGCTCGCTGTACTTTCTAAATCCGTAGTCACAGTCGTCCTCCCTAGTACTTGAACTCATTGAGTCGGGTCACCAGGTCGTGTGACTCCGTAGCCAGTACGCCCATCTTTTGGTCCACATCAGCGAACCGTTCCGCCAAATTGTTGGTGTTGCGGGCAATGTCAGCCACATTTTCCGCGATGGTGGTGGAACCATCAGCAGCCTCCGAAACCGACCGGCTCATTTCGTTGGTCGTGGCGGTCTGTTCCTCCACCGCGGCCGCAATAGTGGTCTGGTAATCGTTGATGGAGGCGATGATGTTGGAGATTTCTTCGATGGCAGCTACCGCGGCCTGAGTGTCTGTCTGAATCTGTTCGACCTTCACGGCGACTTCCTCAGTAGCGCGTCCTGTTTCCGCTGCCAAGTCCTTAACCTCGCTAGCGACCACGGCAAAGCCTCGCCCGGCATCTCCAGCTCGGGCGGCCTCAATAGTGGCGTTCAGAGCCAGCAGGTTCGTCTGTTCCGCTACCGCCGTAATCGTCTCGATAACCTCACCAACCTCGCGGGAGGACTCCCCGAGCTTAGCTACGGTTTCATTCGTTTGCTGGGCGACTTCCGAGGCTTCCTTGGCGACTCCGGCAGCCGCGTTGGCGTTGGAAGAAATCTCTTTGATAGAGACGCTCATTTCTTCCGCACCGGCAGCGACAGTTTGAATGGAGCGTGAAACCTGCTCTGCCGCTGCCGCTCCGCTGTTGATGTAGTCGGTAGCCTTCTGAGTCGCAGCCACCGCACCACGCGAGCCTTCTCCAATGCCTTCGGTAATCTTGCCAACATTCTCAGCTGCGCCAACGGTGACGGCGAGGCTTTGACGCAAGCCGCTCATAGCATCGTTGAAGCGGTCTCCCATATCGCCGGTTTCATCTCGGCTCTGACGTTGCACCTCGGCGGTAAAGTCGCCTTGCGTCAGTTTTTCCATCCCCGCGGAAAGAGCGTGAACAGACTTAATCATAGGAGCTACCAGCATACGAACCAGCATGAATACTAACGCGGCACCAATGGCGAGAATAATGATGGAAACAACGATAGTGGTGCTTTCAGTAGTCGCCTGTGCCCGCGCGGAAGCCTCACTTTCGGCTTCGTAAGTGTC
Organism: Mobiluncus holmesii ATCC 35242; assembly: GCF_000185445.1. NCBI lineage: Bacteria > Bacillati > Actinomycetota > Actinomycetes > Actinomycetales > Actinomycetaceae > Mobiluncus > Mobiluncus holmesii. The sequence goes on from NZ_GL622346.1 coordinate 1,236,889, forward strand.
CAACAGGGCACGGGACTTGTCCGCAAAAGTGAAACCGTTTTCTTCCTGGAACTGCGCAAAGACGTGCGCCGCCTGCAGAGCTTTAGCTTTATTCCCGGATGCGTTCTGAGTGAATTCACCCCAAGCAGCGGTATAGTTTTCCACTGCGCCATGCATATCCGCAAGCAGGGCTTTTTGCTCACTGCTAAAAGAGGCTTTTTCCATTTCGCTGAGACGATCATTAACTTTCCCCAGCAGTTCATTGACCTCGTTGATAGCATCGCCAGAACCGCTCAAGTTATCAATCTTTCCAGACTGCAGCTGAGTGAGCAGCATAATGTCTTGGGAACGGAGGTTAGACCAGTTAATCCTGGCGTCTTCCACCATTTCTACTTCATCGAAACTAGCAACTTCAGTTTGGAATATCCCCCGGTATGCCTGCAGCGATATGATCATATAGATGAGCATCAGACCCAACAGCACCGCTGCGAGCAGTGCTATGATATGGGTCTTCATCGAGACAGAAAGCTTCTTTGTTTTCACTTGTAACTCCTGATTATTCACATTTGTGCCAATCGGATAGTGCCAGACTATCGGAGTTAAGTATATTAAAATATTAGTGAAAATTAGGGCTTTTAGAGATTTACCAAGAAAAAAACTCCGCCTGTAAGGAAAGTTAACTTAAGAAATCGGTAAATTTTTTGATCCTTCGCAGGGTTTCTTCATTCCCCAAAATACACATGGAATCAAAAACTGGAATAGATACGTTAGTCCCGGTTATTGCCACGAACAGCGGTGCGAAAGCCACGCGCGGCTTGACACCCAAGCCGTCAATGAGAGCCGTGTTCAAGACCTCGTGAATCGTCTCCGCATCAGCAAAGGCAGGCGCGCCGGCAGTTTCCAATGCCTGCGCGGCTGCCTGCAGAATCGCAACAGGCTCACCTTTCAGTTTAGCGACAGCCTTTTCGTCGTATTCCACATCATCCCGGAACAGGAATCCAATCAGTGCGGGAAGTTGGTCTAGCTGCTGGACACGGGTTTGCGCCAGGGGGGCTGCCTGATCCAGCACAGCACGCTGCTCCGGGGTCAGGGAATCATATTCTGCAGCGTCGACCACACCCGCTTCTGCCAAGAAAGGCACCGTCCGACGGGTGAAATCGTCAGCGTCCAGCATGCGGATATGCTCGGCATTAATCGCGTTGCATTTCTTAATGTCAAAGCGCGCCGGATTCGGGTTGACCGCGCGGATGTCAAAAGCCTGAGCCATTTGTTCACGGCTGAAAATATCGTTGTCCGCAGCGTAAGACCAGCCCAGTAGCGCCAGGTAGTTGACCAAGCCCTCGGGAATGATGCCGTGCTGTTTGTGCAGCAGCAGGTTCGATTCCGGGTCTCGCTTGGAAAGCTTCTTGTTGCCCTCCCCCATGACGTACGGCAAGTGCCCAAAATAAGGCATGAATTTCGCCACTCCGAGTGCATAAAGCGCTCGATAAAGCACAATTTGACGCGGCGTGGAAGACAGCAAATCCTCACCACGCAGGACGTGAGTTATCTCCATCAGCGCATCATCGATAGGGTTCACCAGGGTGTAAAGCGGCTCTCCATTGGCGCGTACGATGACGTAGTCAGGTACGGAGCCAGCCTTAAAGGTAATGTCGCCGCGCACCAGGTCGGTGAAGGTAATATCCTCGTCCGGCATCCGCAGTCGCAGCACGGGTTTACGGCCTTCCTTGAGATAAGCCTCGCGCTGGGCAGCGGTAAGGTCGCGGTCGAAGCCGTCGTAGCCGAGCTTCGGGTCCTCGCCTCGTTCCCGGTGGCGTGCCTCCACTTCTTCGGGCGTCGAGAAAGATTCGTAAGCAAAGCCAGCCTCTAGCAGTTGACCAGCCACTTCGCGATAAATGTCCATGCGCTGTGATTGGCGATAGGGTCCGTGCGGACCGCCCACGTTGATGCCTTCGTCCCAATCCAATCCCAGCCAGTCCAAGGATTCCAGAATCTGGTTGAAAGATTCTTCGGAGTCCCGCGCCGAGTCGGTGTCCTCAATGCGGAACACGAAAGTTCCCCCCTGAGAACGCGCATAAGCCCAGTTGAACAGGCAGGTGCGCACCATGCCGACGTGGGGGGTGCCGGTCGGAGAAGGACAGAACCGCACGCGGGTCTTCGGTCCGTCCGCAGGCGGCACAGGGATTGCAGAGACTTCAGGCAAATCAGTATTCATCACAGAGTCAATCATATATCTCTGTGTCAATGCTTGTTTCAGAGCAACCCCAAATCGCGGTTCCGAGTAATTTTGACGGTTGCCGTTTGGTGGCTTTCGAGGCATCTGTGGATTATAGGGTGGGATTTGGGCAGTAGCTGCCATTATTGGCAGCTACTGCCCAAATCCCACTGTTTGTTTACGCTCAAGGCAAGTATCAGCCGCGTTCCGCGATTGATAAACTACCCTCATGCGAGTTATACGTTTTGATAAAGGCGACGATACCTACGGTTTTGGTGTGATGGAGGACGACTCCGATCGGATTACGGTTCTGGCGGAAAATCCCCTGTACAGTCCCGACAAAATCACTCCAACCGGTCAGATTCTGCAGTTAGAGGACGTGCGCCTGGTCGCCCCGGTCATTCCCGCCTCGAAAGTCGTGTGCGTGGGGAAAAACTACCTGAAACATATCCGCGAATTCGGTTCGGCCGTGCCTGATGCCCCAATCCTGTTCATCAAACCCAACACCTCGGTGATTGGTCCCGGCGCGCCTATCGTCCTGCCGAAGTGGTCCAACCATGTCGATCATGAAGTCGAGCTCGGTGTGGTCATCAAGCACGTCGCGAAAGACATTGACCCCAAGCACTGGAAAGACTATGTGTTTGGCTACACCATCGGTAATGACGTCTCCGCTCGCGACGCCCAGAAAGCCGACAAACAGTGGACCCGCGCCAAAGGCTTTGACACCGCTTGTCCGCTGGGACCCTGGATTACCGTGAACCCTGACCTCGACGTACAAAATCTGCGCATCCGCAGCGAAGTCGACGGCGAGGTCCGCCAAGACGACACGACTGCCAATATGATGCACCCGGTGGGCGAACTGGTGACGTACATTTCCCAAGCCATGACCCTGCTGCCCGGCGACGTTATCCTCACCGGCACCCCTGCCGGGGTCGGTCCGCTCACTGCGGGCTGCACTGTGACCTGCGAAATCGAGGGCTTGGGACAGCTGAGCAACCCGGTGCGCCGCTGATGGAGGCCCTCAATAAACTGCTGGACGATCTGGAGGATCGCGGCGCGCTCACGGACCCTGTGCAGGTCCTGCTGGCGTTTCAGGAATGGGCAGAGTCCACCGGTCGTCCCCTGTATCCTCACCAGCAGGAGGCTGCCGAGCGCCTGATTTTGGAGGATAAGCACCTCATCGCTCCCACACCCACCGGCTCAGGAAAGTCCCTGATTGGGGTGGCTGCGATTTTGTGGTCACTAGCCAGAGGCGGTGTTTCCTATTACACCGCACCTTTAAAAGCACTGGTCAGCGAGAAGTTTTTTGACCTGGTGGACCTGTTTGGTGCCGCTAACGTGGGTATGGTCACGGGCGATGGCTCAGTCAACGCCGATGCGCCAATTATTTGCGCCACAGCGGAAATCCTCGCGAATCAGGCGCTGCGCTGGGGAGACGACCTCAACGTCGATACCGTGGTGATGGACGAGTTTCACTACTATGCTGACCCGGAGCGGGGCTGGGCGTGGCAGGCTCCCCTGCTGACTCTGACGAAAACTCGGTTTGTGCTGATGAGCGCCACTTTGGGGGATACTTCGTGGTTTGCAAAGAATCTGCGGGAAGTCACCGGGCGCGAGGTCGCGGTTCTCGATTCTGCCAAACGCCCCGTGCCACTGGAGATGTCTTACGCGGCTGAGCCACTGGAAAAAATTCTGCAGGGGCTGGCTAATCAGGACCGGCTACCGGCTTACGTGGTGCACCCCAGTCAACGCGCCGCAGTGGAAGAAGCCGAGCGAATCGCCAGCCTAGATTTGCGCCTGGGTCTGGATTCCGACACTGCCGCCCGGCTAAAAGACCAGGTGAACACCGTGCGGTTTCATTCCTCGTTTGGAAAGACATTAAAACCACTGCTGTTAAAAGGTATCGGAATCCACCACGCGGGAATGTTGCCCCGCTACCGCCGGCTCGTCGAAAAACTCGCTCAGGCCGGGCTCTTGCGCGTCATCTCGGGGACCGACACCCTCGGGGTCGGTATCAACGTCCCCATCCGCACTGTCGTCATGACCTCCCTGGTGAAGTTTGACGGAAACAAGGAGCGTCACCTGAATTCTCGTGAGTTCCACCAGATTGCCGGGCGGGCAGGTCGCGCCGGGTTTGACACCGTGGGATACGTGGTGGCACAAGCCCCGGAGTGGGAAATCGACAACGCTATCGCGCTCGCTCGAGCGGATGGGAATGCGAAACAACTTGAGAAAATCAAGAAAAAGAAAGCCCCGGAAGGGCGTACTTCCTGGACGGAAGGAACGTTCCACCGTCTGGCACAAAGCTCCCCGGAAGCGATGGTGCCACGGTGGAAAATCACGCACGCAATGGTGCTGAATACCCTGCAAAGACCCGGCGACCAGGCGGAAAACCTCAACGCTTTGGCGTACCGCAACCACAACGTGCTTCGCGCCACCGGACCCGCAAAGGACCGCAATCGTTTTGCAGACACGCTGCAGCACATCCTGGAATCCCTAGAGGATTCCGGGGTCATTTCTGAGAGACAGCCTGTGCACGGAGACAGCAGCGAATCAGGTTCTGGCTCCGCTGGCGGTGAGGGGCATCCGCAGCACGGAAACTGGACTTTAACCGCGGATTTACCCGAGACTTTCGCCCTGAATCAAGACTTGGCGCCGTTTGCTCTGGATTATTTGCAGGCGTTTACATGCCGCACAGGCTCCTCCAGCGCGGATACGCCCGCTGTCGAGAGTGCTTTCGGAGACACCCTCGATGTTATTTCCGTGGTGGAGTCCGTTTTGGACAACCCCAACGCTATCTTGCGCGCCCAGGAACGCGCCGCCAAAGACCGGGTATTTTCGGAACTGAAAGCAAGCGGGGCGGACTATGACGAACGGCAAGCTGCCTTGGAAAAGACGACTTACCCAAAGCCCTTATGCCAGGAACTTGAAGCCGCGTTTGCAACCTACGTGAAAGCGAACCCGTGGGCGCGCGGATATTTCATCTCCCCGAAATCCGTCATCCGCGAGATGGTAGAAACGGGCCAAACATTCCAAGCTTTTGAAACCAGCTTAAAGATTGAGTTTTCCGAAGGCGTACTGCTGCGCTACCTGTCAGACGCGTGGCGCGCGCTGACCCAAATCGTGCCCGAACCGTTGAAAACCGAACGGTTCATCGAAGTTCTCGATTGGCTCAACGATACTATCGACAGAGTCGACTCATCCCTGCTGGATGAATGGAAATTCTTGGAAAACCCGGAACTGCGCAAAACGGCAAATCTGGACGGGACCACCTCCGCCAGCGGGCAGGACGAAACCGAACGGGCTTTTGGCGAACGTCCCGACGGAACTTTTGACTACCGCCTCAACCCCGCCAAACTCGGCACAGAGCTGCACCGAGAACTGTTTCCCTGGCTGGATATGCTCGGTGGGGATGAGTTCGAGCGGCTCAGTGCAATGGAGACGAAACTGCGCTCAACTCAGGGTGGCGTGTCTCGACCACTGGCAGAAATTCCTCCGATTACCGAAGCTGGCTGGGATCGACAGTTGGGAGCCTATTGGGATGCCCACGACTTCATGGAAACCGTCGGGGAAGCACGTCACCAGAGCAACTTCCGTATCATCACCCATCCCACCGAGGCTGACCTGCCCGCGGAGGCGAGCATTTCACCCAATGGTATCCCGGAAAATCTCTGGCTGGCAGAGTTAACCATCGTCGATGGAGAGGGCGACCGAGACTTTGGCTTTTACGCACTGGTAGATCCGGAGGCCTCCAACGAGGCATTTCATCCCATCTGGCTGCCGCTGGGACTGTGGGAACGACTCTGAACGACTACCGAACCCGGAACTAGCGCCGTGGTAGTGCCGAATTAGCGCTGGTTATCGTAATCGCTGAGCTGACCGATGCGCCGAGAGTGGCGTTCTTCATTGGAAAAGTCCGTAGTCAGGAACACTTCCACGAAGCGTTCGCAGTCCTCAATCGAATGTTGGCGGGCACCCAAGGAAATCACGTTGGCATTGTTATGCTGGCGGGCAAGACTCGCGATTTCTTCGTTCCACACCAGCGCCGCGCGGATACCTTTTACCTTGTTAGCAGCGATTTGTTCACCGTTGCCCGAACCGCCCAACACGATGCCCAAAGAGCCTTCATCAGCTATCACGCCTTGGGCACAAGCAATGCAGAAGCCTGGGTAGTCGTCATCAGGGTCGTAGGCGGCAGGTCCGTGGTCAACAACTTCATAGCCGCGTTCCCGCAGCCAAGTAACCAGATGCTGTTTCAACTCGAATCCGGCGTGGTCGGTACCAATGTGTACGCGCATGACTTTTCCTTTCGTGTCGAATCTGGCCCGCCTGGGCACAGCCAAGAACATTTATATCCTAGCGAGAATCTTTGGAGGTCACCTAAAACAGCTCAAATCACTGCCAACCCCCCTAATCGCCAAAGATTTCCCGCAATTCCGGGTAAAATCGTCCCTTGAAGTGTGTATGCGCAAAATCCGGCTCTGTTTGGAAAGCAGCCGGCTACGCTGCTGACAGTGAAGAATGGAAAGGACCGGCACATGAGCGAGGCTGCCCCGCAATTGCTGACCAGTGAAGATATTTTTTCTGCCCAGTTCCCTGCAACAAAATTTCGTGATGGGTACGACCAGAATCAGATTGACGACTACCTTGATGAAGTAGTGCGTGTCCTTTCGTACTATGAAGCGTTAAATGCTTCCCCGGAAGCCGAGGTGGATTTGGCTTATATCACGGTCCGCGGTCGAGACGTGCGCGAGGTCGATTTCGACTACACCCGGATGCGCGTGGGATACGACCAAGATGCCGTGGACGACTACTTGGACCAGGTAGCAGCTACTTTGGAGGCTTACGAAAAACTCTACGGCATCCCCCCTTCAGACCAGCGTTACCAGGTGCTACAGGTGGATGGAGCAGCATTAGAAGCGGAAGCCGCCGAACAAGCCGCTGCCTCTGGCGAACTACCCAGCAGCAGTGCGCCTAACGAAGATGCAGCTGTGACTCCTATTGAGATTGCGGCTGAAACTCCCCCGAGCCAACCCGCGGAGCAAACCGTTGCTAGCGCAGCCCCGCTCCCCGTGACCCCCGCTGCAACTCCGAGTGAGGACTTGGGGGTAAGTTCCTCTATCCTGGGTACTCCCACCGGGTCGATTCCGGTGACGCAGCCGGTTCCTTTCGAGCAGGCAGTGCTCACTAATCACGAGGACGGGTCGCCGGCTGGTCATGAATTTGACGCCACCAGCACGGCGAGTTCTCCCCTGTTTCCTCCCCTCAACGCGGCGATGTCACCCCAGTCGCAAATGCCCGAGACTGGTACAAATGCGTCCCCGGTCGAAAGCATCCCCGAACAGAATTTCGCCAGTGCCGCCCTGCCCGAAACGGAGACTCCGATAGCACCATCTATCGCAGCCAGCGGAGAAACCGCTCCGGCAGTTCCCCTCCCTGAGCCTGACGATGAATGGGGTGAAGTTCCGCAGTATCCTGTAGACGCGCCGGAGCCACAGACCCCGGACGCAACCGCTGCGCAAACCTATTCTGAGCCCGGATACGACCCTTACCAGCCCTACGAATATGACGCTTACGACCAACCGATGAGCACGGCTCCCGCTGAACATCAGGGCAGTTCCGAGCCATATCCGGAGGCTCCTGCCGAAGCTGGATACCCCTCGCCCTATGGCGCGGCAACACCGGAGGGCTACGACTACCCGCCACAGGCGGAGGGAGAAAACCAGGCGTTCATTCCCGAAGATACCACGATGGTGATACCGGTCACTCCCGCTGCACCGGTTGATACTGCACCCCCTACCGAGGTCCCGTCTGAGTATGCGCAAGACTATGAACCGGGAGAATACCCGGAAGGAGACGAATCATCCTCGGAGGAGACCCCTGATTACGACTCGACCTTTGCTGTGGATCAAGAAGAACCCTACGACCTAGAAGAATCTCTGGACGATGATTATCCCGAGGAAATCACGCTGGACGATGCCCCTGATTTACCGGTAGAAACGACCGACGTTCAGGCTGATTCCACCGCTTTGCAAGAGGATTTTTACGCTCCTGCTACCCCGGAAGAAACGCCGGTCGCCCCCGTCGCGGCGGAACCTGCCGAATATTATGCCCCAGAATCTGTACCCGAGTCGATGTCTCAACCCTATGTTGAACAGCCGCAACCCCCTTATGCGGCCCCGGAGTCACCCACGATTGACCCGTTAACTTATGCGACCCCGGAACAGCCTGACGCCACGGACTCGTGGCAGACACCAAATCCCTACCAGGCAGAGGGCTTAGCCCCGAGTGAGTGGGATGGGACCCCACAACCGACGGCTTACGAGCAGCTCGATGAGCAACCCAGCGTGCAACCCGACTTGCAGCCTACCGACCAGTACGGCGTCCCGGACTTTTCGGCAAATGAACCAGCCTATGCCACTGCCACTCCGGAAATGCCGGAGGAACTCGCGATGGAACAGCCTGAGCCGACGAGCGAAACTCTCGATGCCCCGACAGAACTGTCTGAGCCAGTTGAAGCTGCCGAACCCGCCGAGCCTAGCTTTTCGACTTTCCAAATGCCCCAGCTCGAAGCCGTGGAACTGGGCAAGGACGAAGTCGCGCCCGCGGAAGTTAACGATGCAGAGTTCGCCCCCGCTGATTACAGCACTCCGTCAGAAACTCCGAAAGCCCCACTGACCGACGTGGTGGCTCCTCCGCTGCCGACCCCCGGAGTGGGGCTGGATTTGGGTCAGATTCGCGAAAAACTTGCCCCTGAACAGGCAGATTCCTCGGCGGAATCGGAACAAAAGCTGGCTGATGTGCCGGGTGTGTTGATGACTCCCACCCGCAGCGCTACGGACTTGCCGCCTACCGAGTCGCCTACCGAGTCACCCGCCGCGGGAGCACTGACCGAACCGGAACCGACCGGGACTGTCACGGAACATCTTTCGGCGACGCGGCTAGAGGAACTGGCAGCGCAGAATGCTGCGTCGGTCCCTGAAACCGCAGCGGACATCCCCATGATTGATACCCAATCTGAGGATAATGAATCTACAAAGGGTCAACCGACACCGATTTTCCCTGAGGATTCCAACCCGCGCCCCATGCTGCAAGGCGAGGAGCCTCTGGCGGAAGTCGATCCGGACGGACGTTTCATCCCGCACTTCTTGGCTGGGTACCGCTCGAATTTGGACACATTCACTTCTGTGTATGGCTCCCTCGACGAGAGCGGTTCGCGGGTAAAACCGGCTTCTATTGCGAAACTCGAAGCCCAACAGCACCGTAAATCGATTACCACGGGATACCTGGTAACAGTAGCCACGTCGCGCCCCCTAGGCGCGGATGATCAGGTCTTTGTGCGTCTCCCGGATGGACGCGAAGTCCCTGTAACCTCAGCTTCTTCGGACTTTGACGGTGTGCATTTGACCATTCCAAAAATTTGAGAGTTTGTCTATCTGATGTCTTACACCCCGAAACATTACAATCCCTATTACGATGCCGCCAGCGAGCAGCGGCGCCGAGTCCGGCGTGGCTTAGTGGCACTAGGGATAACCCTGCTGACCGGGGGTCTGGTAACGGGCGCGGTAGCCGTGACCGTTACTCAGCTGGCTCGTCAGCCTCAGGTGAGCGCGTCGCCCAGCCCTTCCCTCACCTCGCAACGCCCAGAGGATTCTGCGGGTTCAGACACTAATTCAGCGGCAACTAATCCGCACAGTTCCGCTTCGCCTTCCACTCAAGATGCAAGCCCGAGCGATTCTCCCGCCCCCCAGTCTCCCGGTGGCGCCCAAGTCCAGGGCTGTGATGGCACGGTGCTGACGTCTCCCGCCGCCGGGCGACTCAGCAGCCAAGATTTGCGCGCGACATTCGAAAAAGTCGGTCGAGACACGGGCGCGACAATTTCTGTGGCTTGGTTTGACCCGACCAGCTCCAAGATTGAAACTGCCGGATCTGCACAAGCGTGGGTGGCATGGTCGACCTCGAAAGTTCCAGTTTCCGTGGCAGTCTCTCAGGCGGGGAAGGCGAGGGCTATGGCTGGCTCCATGTCAGCATCTTTGCGTCACTCGGATAATGGTGCCGCCGAGGCGCTGTGGCAATCTTTGGGCGCAAACGATGCCGCTCGGGCTCAGGTCACCACGCAAGTTTTACGTCAAACCGGGGATAACTCGACCACGGTTCCTTCCACACGGCTACGTTCCGGGTTCACAGTTTTTGGGCAAACTCCCTGGACCACCGCATCCCAAGTTGGTTTCATGATGAAACTGCCCTGTTTAGCAGGTTCAGGTCCAGTTGTGTCCAATATGGGGCAAGTCAGTGGCGACCAGCGCTGGGGAATGGGTCGGCTACCCGGCGCGACCTTCAAAGGCGGTTGGGGACCGGGCGTCAGCGGAGGCTACCTGGTTCGCCAAATGGGATGGTACCAAAACAGTGAAGGCAAGCGGGTACCCCTGGCTATCGCCGCCCAAGCCGGCTCTTTTGAGGGCGGTATCGGCGTGTTGAACAAGCTCGTCGCTGCCGTAGGCTGAGCTACTGTTGGATATAAACCACCGCGTTCTTGCCGCCGGTGCAAACCACCACGCTGGCCTGGGAAAGCTGGCAGTTCATTTTGTATTCTACGTTGGTGACTGGGCTGTACGCATAGACGGCTCCCGTACCACTTGACCGGTAGGCGTCCGCCACATTTTGCGCGAAATCGCAGCTGGTCACGTTGTTAACCGCGACAGTTGAGCCACACGTGGCAGTAGCGCCGCTGGGCGGCCAAGGAATCTGCCCCCCGCTCACATATTGGGTTTGGGTGGGTTGCTGCTGCACGGTTACGGTCGGCGCCGGGCTAACGGTAACAGTAGACGTTGGTTGGCTCTGTGGCTGTGCCGCATTAGTTTCAGCTCCAGACTTGTTGTGTCCGCCCAGAATTAGCACGACGAGGAATACTGCCAACGCCACGATGATAATTCCCAAACCGGCGGCAATACCGATTAAGACGGGGTTCGTTGAGGATTTTTGTGGCGTCGGGTACGCCATCGGCTGTTGAACGGGATATTGAGGAGGATTAGGGTACGTCATTGCTTTTCTCCTTAGGTATATCTCAGGAAAAATCGTACCACCTGAGTCCTCGCGAAATTACCCTTTTACATACCGAGCCGAGCCAGCAATCCTTTCACGTCACGAGCTGCGCCTTTATCGGCAGAGAGGGCGGTGGCTCCATAGAGCTTGAGAGCATCGGAGACTTTCCGGTCCCGGTGAGGTTGCCACGGGTGCGGGCTCGCCTCCATCGCTGCGCGACGTCGCGCGATTTCTTCGTCCGGCACATCCAGGGTCAGTTCCTCGCGGTTTACATCGATGATGATTTTGTCCCCGTCCTCAATCAGCCCAATCAGCCCGCCCGCGGCTGCTTCGGGGGAAATGTGACCAATGGAAATCCCGGAAGTGCCACCGGAAAATCGACCGTCGGTAATGAGCGCGCAGGTTTTACCCAATCCCCGACCTTTCAAGAAAGACGTAGGATAGAGCATTTCTTGCATTCCCGGACCACCCGCGGGACCTTCGTATCGAATCACGACCACATCTCCGGCCTGCACGGTCTTGTCGAGGATTTTTTCTACCGCTTCTTCCTGAGATTCCATCACGATGGCGCGACCTTCGAAGTGGAACAGCTCTGGGTCGATACCTGCAGCTTTCACGATAGCACCGTCTGGAGCGAGGTTTCCGCGCAGCACGGTCAGCCCGCCTTTCGCCACGTAGGCGTGCGCCACGTCGCGGATACAGCCCGTAGCCGCATCCGTGTCCAACGTGTCAAAGCGCGCGGTGGCAGAAAACGCGTGGATAGTGCGCTGGTTACCAGGTGCGGCGTGGAACAATTCGAGGGCTTCCGCGCTGGGTGTGCCACCGCGCACGTCCCAGTCTGCCAACCAGGTGGCAAGGTCTGGATAGCACACGGAGTGCACATTGTGTTGCAAGAGACCGGCGCGGTCGAGTTCGCCCAGTAGCGCTGGTACCCCGCCTGCCCGGTGGACGTCCTCCATGTGATAGTCGTTGTGATTAGGGGCAATCTTTGCCAAGGTCGGTACCGTGCGTCCAATCTGGGCAATGTCTGCCAGAGTGAAGTCTAGTTCGGCTGCCTGGGCAGCTGCCAGCAGGTGCAGCACCGTGTTGGAGGAGCCGCCCATCGCCATATCCAGGCTCATCGCGTTGGCGAACGCCTCCTTAGTCGCAATGGAGCGGGGCAGCACGGAGTCGTCCTCGTCTTCGTAATAGCGCTTCGCGAGTTGCACCACGAGTTGTCCGGCGCGGGCAAAGAGTCCCCGGCGCGCCACGTGGGTCGCGAGGGTGGAGCCGTTGCCCGGCTGCGCTAAGCCCAGCGCCTCGGTCAGGCAGTTCATCGAGTTTGCGGTAAACATTCCTGAGCAAGATCCGCAGGTCGGACACGATATTTCTTCCACCCGGTGCAGTTCCGCATCGTCGATGTCGTCATTCGCGGTAGCGTTCATCACGGTAATTAGGCTCCCCCGACCTCCTCGTGACGGTCCGACGATGTCTTCTGCCGGGACACCCTTGCCGGCTTCCATCGGACCACCCGAGACGAACACGGTGGGAATATTGAGTTTTAACGCCGCATTGAGCATTCCGGGGGTGATTTTATCGCAGTTAGAGATGCACACCAGGGCATCCGCGGTGTGCGCACGCACCATGTATTCCACTGAGTCAGTGATGATTTCGCGACTGGGCAAGGAATAAAGCATCCCCCCGTGACCCATCGCAATCCCGTCATCTATGGCGATGGTGTTGAATTCGCGCGGCACGCCACCAGCTTGGCGCACCGCTTCAGCTACGACCTTCGCAACCTCGCGCAGGTGAATGTGACCGGGCACAAACTCAGTAAAGGAGTTCGCAATCGCGACAATCGGCTTGCCAAAATCGTCATCTTTCATGCCGGTAGCGCGCCACAGGGAGCGAGCGCCTGCCATGTTCCGCCCGGTAGTAGACGTTGCGCTGTTGAGTTTGCGAGTCATGGTGTCTCCTTAACGAGTTGCTTTAATACTCGGAGTTATTTTAATTATCCGTCGCGTATTCGGCGAAACCAGAGGGGTCTTTGCCCACATAGTGAGCACAATGTGGCAGAAATAATTATACGGATTCAGGTATAGCCGTGCTGCAAGGGTACGGAAAATCAGCTCCGCCCCTGATAAAATCTCACGTAGCAGCGCGATAGGACGTTAGAAACCCAGACGGTTTAACATTTTAGGATTGCGCTGCCATTCTTTAGCGGTCCGCACATGCAAATCTAAATACACGTGATGTCCCACCAAGGATTCAATTTGCGGACGAGCCTTAGTACCGATTTCTTTGAGCCGCGCACCCTTACGTCCGATGACGATGGCTTTTTGGCTGTCACGCTCCACAAACAGATTGACGTGAATCTTCCAGAATTCCCCATCCCCGGAGCGTCCGGGTTGCTTGATAATCTCCTCCACCTGCACCGCGAGAGAGTGAGGCAGTTCCTGGCTCAGGCTTTCCAACGCAGCTTCTCGAATCAGCTCGGAAATCATCGCGGTGTCGTCCTCATCGGTGACCTGGTCTCGGGGATACAGTGGCGGTGACAAGGGCAGGCGCTGCCCCAGCAAGTCAATCAGCGTTTGCACCTGGGTACCTTGGTGGGCTGAAATGGGCACGATTTCGGCGAAGTCGTGCAATTGTGAAACTGCCAATAGTTGTTCGGCAATCTGTTCTCGGGAGGCGGCGTCGGTTTTGGTGACGACAGCAATAGCGGGAAAATGCGCAGTTTTCAGTTGGGTTTCCACAATGCGCCGGTCGCCCGGACCGATAGGCTGGTCTGCAGGAACGCAAAAGACCGCGACATCGACTTCCGAAAAAGCGTCGTCCACCATGTCGTTCAGACGCTGTCCCAGCAGGGTGCGAGGTCGGTGAATGCCGGGGGTATCAACCAAAATCAGCTGAAAATCCGGGCGATGCACAATTCCGCGCGCCACTCGCCGCGTCGTCTCCGGACGGTCGGAAGTGATGGCAATCTTGCGCCCCACCATCGCGTTAATCAAAGTGGACTTGCCCACATTGGGTCGCCCAATCACCGCGGCGAAACCAGCACGGAAATCCTCGGGCCAATCTCGAGTGAAGAGACCCGAAGCTGCCAAATCAGATGTATCGTTGTCTCCCATGGTATCCATGGCATCCAAATCCGGGAAATTTATCTGATTCATGGTTTAAATCCTCTTGCCTTTCAAACTTTGGTTTTGGTAGCTATTCTTCATCCGGCGCTGGAGGGACGAGCCGAACGGAGATAGCTGAGACCTGGCGGCGGCGCCCTTCTGCCTCGACCGCACACAGTTCCAATCCCTCAACAGTGGCACTCGCCCCCACCAGTGGCACCACTCCGACGGCTTTGGTCAGCAGACCGCCCACGGTATCCACGTCTTCATCGTCAATCTCGGTGCCCAGCAAATCGTTGAGGTCGACCAGAGGCAGCCGCGCCGGGACAATCCAACTGCCGTCGGGCTGCAATTCGGGCTCCTTCTCTGCGTGGTCATGCTCGTCCGAGACTTCTCCAATGACTTCCTCGACCAGGTCTTCCAAAGTGACCAGACCCGCGATGAGACCATACTCATCCACCAGCACCGCCATGTGATAGCTGTTCTGCTGCATGTCGCGCAGGGTGTCATCCACCAGGTTCATCTCGGGAATGAACTTGGCTTCGCGCATAGCTTGTTCCGCGGTCATCTGTCGCGCCGCCGAATCTGAGTTGACGCGACGCAATACATCTTTTAGGTATAGGATTCCGCGGATGTCATCCGCGTCTTCGCCAATGACCGGCACTCGTGAATAGCTGGAACGCACAAACAACGTCAAAGCCTTGTCCAGGGTCTTTTCCGATTCAATCGTAACCATGTCTACTCGCGGTACCATGACTTCGCGCACCAAAGTGCGCCCCATCTCGAAAACAGACCAAATCATCTCTCGGTCAGCATCCTCGATGGTGTCAGGCTCTCCCATTTGATCCACCATTTCGCGCAGGTCTTCGGCGACTTCATCGCGAGCTTCCTGGTCGGTCTGGCTGGAGGGACCCCGCGCGATACTCAATAGCATCCCGAAGGGTTTCCCTGCATTCCATGCCGTCACCAGGAACGGCGCCAGGTAACGCACTGTCACGTTCGGATAGCGCCGCCCCAACCGATTCCAGGGCAGAGTCATCACCACCAGCAATAATGTCCCCACACCGACGACCAGAATCGCCACCAGCCACCAGCTAAGAGGCAGCTGTGACCCCAGCAACGCTCCGCATCCCACCGCCGCGGTCGTCACGAAAGCACGGCAAGCCCGCAAGGATGAGAGCACTACCCGGCGATTCTCCGCCAGCAGCTCTATTTCCCTAGAGTGCTTCGCGCCTTCTTCAGCCAAATCTTCCGCCGAGGCGATGCTGAGCCGCGACACGGCACCTCCTCCCAAGCTCAGTGGCATCGCCAGCCCGAAAGACACTGCCGCGATGAGGGTGAGCACCACCCCAGCTATGTAGGAAAACTGCATGAGTGCCCCTACCGATTCGCCAGAAAGTTCAACAGCAGCTTGCGTTGCAGGGTAAACATGGTTTTTTCTTCTTCCGGCTCGGCGTGATCGAATCCCAACAGGTGCAGCAATCCGTGAACCGTCAACAGCAACATTTCTTCAATAGGAGCGTGCCCGGCGTCACGGGCCTGTTCCGCGGCGACGTCAGGGCACAGCACAATGTCCCCCAGCACCCCGGCGGCACTGGGCACCCCCTCGCGCCCCGGTGTCAGTTCATCCATCGGAAAGCTCAACACATCGGTGGGACCGGGCAAATCCATCCACTTGACGTGCAGGTCAGTCATAGTCTTAATATCTACAAACATAATGTTGACCTCAGCGGCAGGAGACACATAGAGCTGTTCCAGGCAATACGACACCAGGTCTACGAACTCACTCATCTCCAGTTCCCACGCGGTTTCGTTATTGATTTCCACACTCATGGTTATTTCCTTCCCAAGCCCTGTGGGCTGCGCAATACGGTTTGGCTTTCGTAGGTGTCATAAGCGTTGATGATTTCCCCGACCAGCGAGTGACGCACCACGTCGGCTGCACTGAGGTAGCTAAACGTAATGTCAGGAACATCGCTGAGGATTTCGCTGACCTGTTTTAGACCGGAGGGCTGACGAGACGGCAGGTCTATCTGAGTAATGTCCCCGGTCACGACCATCTTGGAGCCGAAGCCCAGGCGGGTCAGGAACATCTTCATCTGTTCACTGGTCGTGTTTTGAGCTTCGTCAAGGATGATGAAACTGCCGTTCAAGGTGCGTCCGCGCATATACGCCAGGGCAGCGACTTCGATGGTGCCGTCGCTCATCATGCGACTAATGGTGCCCGTATCGAGCATTTCGCGCAGAGCATCATAGAGCGGGCGCAGGTAAGGATCGATTTTGTCAGTCAAGGTGCCGGGCAGGAACCCCAGGGTTTCCCCTGCCTCCACAGCCGGGCGGGTTAATATGAGTCGGGTAACTTCCCCTTCCAGCAGCGCTTTTACGGCGCGAGCCATTGCGAGGTAGGTTTTTCCTGTCCCTGCCGGTCCGATACCAAAAGTGATGGTGTGGGAGTTAATGTCGTTGACGTAGCGGGCTTGACCCTCCGTTTGCGGACGAATGACTTTTTCTCGGCTGACGAAAACCGCTCGGTACCGGGCGTCTGCAGCCCGTGCGGGCAGCTCCGAAAGTGCCGGAGCGAGCCGAGCGCGTTGATTAGTTTGCAAACCATAATCCGGTATAATTCGTTTTATCTTGTTAGTCTTAGTGAACTGTGTCTGCACAGTCCGCACCGCCAGTTCCAGGTCCACGTCCGGACCTTGAATAAAAATCTCATTCCCGGCAACCCAAAAGTTAACCATGGGAAACTCTTCTTCCCATTTGTACAGGTTGGCATCATTCACCCCGAGGACTTGAATCATCGGGATTTCCTCCGGAACTTCAACCGTGACTCGTTTCTGGACCATAGTCACCTACTCTCTGGCGGCATGCCCCGCCAAGATCCCAGCTGGGATTGAATAACCGCCAGCGCCGCAGGTCCGGCGGAAGAACAGCGCAAAACAGTCGGTCCCAGCAGTGCTGGACGCGCCCCCGCTGCGGTGAAAGCCGTCAACTCCGGAGCGGTAATACCACCTTCTGGTCCCACAATGACCGCAATGTCCTCCGGGGTCTGACCTGCCCGTGCCAGAGGAATCAGCATTTGCGCCAGGTGCTCCGTGGCGACCTCGTGTAGGACGAACACTGCGGTCCCGCCCTGCACCATCGCCTCGACTTCAGAAAAAATCGTGTTCGCAGCCGGTTTCACCGACTGAGTTTCTGCCCCCTGAGGTTCCGGCACAATGTCCCCGCCGCTTTCCAGGTACTCTGACACTTCTGCCAGCCTCGCCTGACGTGATTGTTTCATAGCAGAAACCGCCAGATTACGCCACTTTTCCCGACCTTTGGCACGCTTCGCGACGGTATCCCAGCGTGAAACCGAGCGCGTAGCCCCCCAGGGGATGACTCGCCACGCACCCATCTCCACTGCGGATTCCAGCGCCTGTAAATCGCGTTTTTCCTTGGCTAATGCCTGAATCAGGGTGAGACGCAAGGGCGGCACGGGGTCTGCCACCGCATCCGCAAGCAGACGCAACCGCAACCTCGAATTCTGAGCCGCAACGACTTCTGCCCCAGCGCGCCAGCCCAACCCGTCGACCACATCGACGACCTCACCCAACCGCAGTCGCTTGACCGTAGCATGATGAGCCTCCGCGCCAACTATAGAAATTTCCTCCCCCTTGCGATAACCGCGCAAACCCGCAAATTCAGTGGCTGGTGATGTGCCCGCTTCCCCCGCGCTATCACCCGAAAACCAGAACGTTTGCCGGGTCATTTCCGACCCTTCCGGTGCACTCCGCCAGTGTTCCCGGAGGAGCTGTCGGCAGGAATCGGGGATTCCTCGCCACGCAACCGCGCCAGTTCGCTGAGCAGCTCACGCTGACGTTCATCCAGCCCGGTGGGGACCTCGATATTGAGGTGCACATACAAATCACCGCGACCTTGGCGGTGCAGCCTACCGACCCCCAAGCCTTTCATAATGATGACTGACTCGGGCTGAGAACCAGCCTCGACAGTGATTTTCTTGGTCCCGTCCAGGGTCTCCAGGGAAAATTCCATGCCCAGTGCTGCTGCAGTCATGGGAATTCGTAAGGAAGTGTGCAGGTCGTCGCCACGGCGCTGCAGGACTTCGTGCGGCAGCTCGTGAATTTCCACGTACAAGTCGCCTGACGCACCCCCGGCAGGTCCCGCTTCGCCTTCACCAGAGAGACGAATCCGCGTGCCGTTTTCCACCCCGGTTGGAATTTCCACCTTAATGTTGCGCGTGGCGCGCACCCGTCCTTCCCCGGAGCAATCCGCACAAGGGCGTTCGATGATGGTGCCGTGACCTTTACAGGTTCCGCACGGGGCGGTAGTCATTACCTGCCCCAGGAAAGACCGCGCCATACGTTGCACAGAACCGGTCCCGCCACAGGTAGAACAGGTTTTAGGGCGGGTTCCCGTCGCGCAGCAGCTACCTTTGCAAGTCTTACATTTCACAAAGGTATTAATCTTAATTTCCCGCTCGGTGCCAAACGTGACGTCTTTCAGCTCCACGTCAATCGTGGTCAGGATGTCTTGCCCGCGCCCCCCGCGCGGTGTAGGTCCACTGGTGGACGAAGCGGCACTAAAGAACTCATTGAGGATGTCCGCAAATCCAAATCCGGCAGCGTTGGCTCCATTGAATCCACTGAATCCGCCCCCACCGAACCCGGAACCACCCAGGTCATATTGCTGGCGTTTCTCTGGGTTGCCCAACACATCGTAGGCAGCACTGACTTCTTTGAATTCTTCCTCGTGTTCAGGACCAGCCACGTCAGGGTGCAGTTTACGCGCTAGTTTGCGGTAGGCACTCTTAATTTCGTCCTGTGTAGCGTTACGGCTCACGCCGAGGGTTTCATAGTAGTCGCTCAAAGTTTTTCTTTCCTGCTTGTCTCTGTTTTCGTCCGCTTCTCTCGGTTACTGGTCCGGATAGCTTTGGTTTACTGGTTTAAGATTCGTGACAGATACCTAGCTACTGCCCGTACCGAACTCATCGAGCTAGGATAGTCCATGCGAGTGGGTCCAATCACCCCCACGTGGGCTTGACCGGCTCCTGCTGGAGCGTAGCTGGAAGACACGATGGCGGTATCTTTCAACACCTCGTGACCAGATTCCTCACCGATAATCACGCTCACTGGCTCGGCTTCGCGCATCTCGCCGAACAGTTTCAACAGCACGACCTGTTCTTCCAGGGCTTCAACCAAAGCGGTCAGGGTTTCGTTAAACGCACCTGAGCGCGACAGGTTCGCCATTCCTGCCATCACGATTCGCGTCTCTACCGCACCTTGCTCCAAGGCCGCCGCGATGTTTTGTGCCAAAATAGTAGCATTTTCTCGCAGGGCTTGATTGCCCACAGTAGCCAGCCATTCTTGCAAAGCAGCCTGTTGGGCAGGAATATCCGACTGTGCAAACACGGAGGTGAGCGGAGTGCCGATAGAACTGAGGTCTGCCTCGCTAACCTCGTGAGGAAGGTTCACCAGAATCTGATCCACCCGTCCCGTTTCGGAAATAATAATCGCCAATACTTTGCAGTCCGGTCCCGCCCCCAAACGCACCAGCTCCAAATGGCGCAGCCCGGAAGGATTGAACGCCGGAAACTCCACTACTGCCGTCTGGTGCGTCATCTGCGCCAAGAGGCGCACCGTACGCTCCATCACGTCCTCCAGTCCCACCGCGGAAGTAAAGAATTCGGTGATGGCTTTTCTCTCGGGTGCGGAAAGTGGTTTGATGGCCTCGATTTGATCCACAAAGTAGCGGTAGCCCTTGTCGGTGGGGATACGACCGGCAGAAGTGTGGGGCTGGCGAATCAGACCTTCTTCCTCCAGCTGCGCCATGTCGTTGCGGATAGTCGCGGCGGAAACTCCCAGTGAGTGCCGTTCTACCAGAGACTTCGAACCGACCGGTTCTTGGGTTTCAACGTAGTCAGAAACGATGGCTCGCAGCACTCCCAGACGCCGATCCGCCGCCTTGTCTGCCATCGTTCCTCCTGTTTCTCTCTGAGCTTGCCAGACAGTCGCCATGCTGACTCACGAGCCTTAGCACTCACAACCTCCGATTGCTAATCTTACCCCGCTTTGGCGCAAAACTCCCATCCCAGACCCCTGCCAACCGACCAAGCCCAGACTTTCCTGTGCCCGGTCCGACCTCACTAGTGCAAAGGAGAGACAGTCAACGGCCACGGCGATGTCCGCGGAGGCAGAACTCGTGCGAAAATGCCGCCGATGACGGCAGCGACAGCGAGCATAGTCAGCAATATACCGGACACGGAGGTCGCTACGGAGGTGGCGTTAACCCCTGCTGTTAGGAACGGACCCAGCAGCGTTACCGTCATGACTGCACCAGCTTCAGAGCCGAGGACTTCACCCAGCAGCAAAGACAACACTGCCGCCCCCAACAGTAGCCAGATGATAGCAGAGCCGCTGGAGACAGCTTCGGCAGGGATGACGCCCGCGGTGTTAATGAGCTGAGCCATCCACAGGGCAGAAGCGGCGGTAGATGCCACGTAAGCGACATTCAAGACCGCCTGCAAGCCGGCATCTGCCAACCACTTATATCCACTGGTAGACAGCGCCATAACCATGACTACCACCCACACGATTCCCCCCAAATCTGCCAAACCAATCGGCGTGGAGAGAGTCAAAACGATGGAAATGAGAACCAGAAGGAAGGGAGACAACAGGATGAGGGCAGCGTGAGTCTTTGACGAACTGCGATGAACGGTGCCTTCCGCCGTCACTTCCGCGGTAGCTTTGGCAGTTTGTTTCCAAGATTCCCCGTCCGCGGAACGCATTTTTTTCATGGTCATTTGGCTGACCTGTGGCGCAGAGAGAATCGCGACCAGTCCCGCGAAAATCGCCAAAATTATCAGCAAAACCAGCATCAGTAACAGCAGGAAATGGTCATCGACTAACCCTGCTCCCGCTACTACCAGCAACAACGCTACGGTGGTCAGAGGCAGACCGTGAATCGAAACGGACCAGGCCTCCCGTCGCTGCCAGGTGACCTGGCGTCCCAGCAGAGTGTGCAGAGCGGACAAATACCGCTCCATCAGCCCGGATTCCACCATGATTCCGCCGATGATCATCCACAGGATGACCCCGGAAAAAGAATACAGATTAAACGCCCCCACCAGGGACCGCAGTCCCACTCCCGTTACTTGGTTACCGGTCATGAGCGCCAGATTTCCGAGCAATGCCGGCACCCCCAGGGCAAACATGATCGGTACTCGGATAGCCAGGAGCAGCACCGCTATCAGGACAGCTAAAACGACGATTACGGTTGCTGTCATTTCGCGCCGCCTTTCGCAGAGCCCGATTTGCGCGGGACGTTTCGACCCGTCGCCTGCACTCGAATGACTTTCGCTGTGTTGCTGGGCGTTTTGCCTCGCTTTGTGGGTTGAGACTTCTCGGTCTTTCCCCGGCGAGTCGCAGAAGGTCGGGGGGACGGTTTTTTGGTGGCGGGCGCCGGGGAGGGCGTGGGGTTCTCTGCTTTAAGTACCCGATATGCCCCGATAAACGAACGCAGCGTGGTGTACAGCATCCCTATTCCGCCGATAAACACCGGTATGACCAGCACCGACATCGAGACACCGAGAGACTTTATTTCTTCGCTACTGACGCTGATGGTGGTGACAAACCCTACCACCGTAGCTAACAGAGCAAATAGCACTCCCATCGCCTCCCCAATCAGATTTTGCAGGGAGGTGCGTTCTTTTGGATCCCCCAGACGCGGTAAGCCCCACACCGTAAGCGCGACGAACAAACTCAGATAGGTGACCCATACCGCCAGGACTCCGCCCCACACTTCGACGGCAAAAAGCGAGATTTTGACAGGATCCGCAGCGGAACCTAACCAGGCTTGCGGCGACGGAAGCTGAAAACCGCCCCACCCGAGGACGGCGATACGGCTCGCTCCATGAAAAATGGAGATTACTGCCAGCACCGCGGACAGTAACATCACGACGAGTCCCGTGAGACGCAGCCACAGCGAACCCGGCACAGCGGAATCTTTCGCGGCTGCGCTCGAGACTGGTACAGTTGGCTGATTTTCACTCACCTTTCGAGTCTATCCGGAAAGCCCCTATCGTTCCTAGTGTTTGAGTCTCAACCCCGAATTTTTCAGCAAATGAAAGGGGGCGACAGTGTTAACACCGTCGCCGACCCAGTTATTCAGTTATTCCGGATTTATTTCTTTCCAGTGGATGGTGTGGTTTTGCCGCTCAATGCCTTGGCCAGGGCATCCAAATCGGAAACTCCCAGCTGACTCATTACGGTCTTGAGAGAATCAGTGTCCTTAATCATCCCCCTGACGCGGTTCAAAGCATCTTGCTTCGCCTTTTCTTCCGCAGCCTTGGTTTGCGCTTCCAGGGCGGCTGATTCTGCCAGGGAGCCTTCCACGACCTTGGAGGCATCGTTGTTCAGTTTGGCACCATTCACCAGTTCAGCAACCTTCGGGCTAACCGCGGACGGACCGCCCACCACGATGGTCTTTTCCGAACCGTGACGGCGCAATGCCTGGTAGGACGGCTCCGGTAGTTCCTTGGCACGAGTCAAAATCAATGCCGCATTTTGATCCGCTGCCAATGCTCCGCCAGAAAGGGCATCGGGGAATGTCTCGCCGCTGACCAGTACCGCAGCCGTGCTACCAGGCTGCGACGCTGCCAGATTTGCCGCGGTTTCATAGCGGTCCCTGCCCATGATCGGTTTGATATTCACCGACATAGTCGTGGGCCAAGGGGTATTTTGCACCGCGCGCACTGCCGGTCCGCCGACCGCAGTAATCTGCAGCGGGCGGGTCTGACCCAACTCTGAGATATAGCTGTAGGTGGCAGGATCCAAGGTGTTGCCTTTGCTCAGCAGCATCAGCGAACCAGTGCGACCAGCTGCTGCCCCGGCGACTAATGCGTCCGGGAAGCCGACGCCATCGGCAATAAACAGGTTCAGCGGCTTGTGCGGGGCTGCCCCGATGAGAGGTTCCGTAGCACGGTTGACCGCCACTGCGGTGTTGAAACGGTCCGGTCCGGCAATACGGTGGATGTTTACCCCGGCATCGCGCAGTTCAAACTCGTCGTAAGGCGTCATCGGTACCTGACCGCCCACCAAGTAAAGGTTCTTCTTGCCCGAAGCCTTAATTTGGTCCATAACTGCGGGCTCCAAGCCGGTCTTCCAAGTGGTCAACAGAATCGGCGCGTGCAACCCGGCAGCAAACGGTGTGGCAGACAAACCGTCAGCAGCCACATTCCCATCAACCAGGACGATGGAATCCCCAGGGAATTTACCGAGCTTCCACGCCGCTATCGCACTCAATACCCGGTTGCTGCCCTCAGCACGCAGGGTGTTCTTCGACAGGGCCTTGGCCAGGCGCTTTTCGTCCGCCTTAGCTTTCTTGTCCCGCTCCGCCTGAGCCTTCTTAGCTTCGTCCGCAGCCTTCTTCGCCGCAGCCTCAGCGGCCTTCTTCTTGGCTTCCTCTTCCTTCTTCTTCTGAGCCTCGTACTTCTCCTTTTCCTTGGGGGACATGCCCGCAGTCGGGTCGTTCGGGTCGGGTTTGACAACTTTATCGTTGACTAACTTTCCGTAGGAGTTGAGGTTTTTCATGTCCTCGGAGGACTTGATAATTTTATTCAGAATATCCGTCAGGTTAAAGAAGGCCTTATTGGTCTTGTCAAGCAGACGGTCCATATCCTGAGCCGTTAAGTTTGGATCAGCCAGTTCATCACGAACTTCGCGCAAATTTTTCTGGTCGCTCTCTGCACCGTTATAGGCCAGGTTTGCGTTGTTATAATCCTTGATTGCCTTCTCATAGCCTTGGTCATGCATCATCTTTTTGAAGCTTTCCGGCATAGCTTCATACATCTTTACCAAGTCGGAATGATATCCCTGCATCTGACCGTATTCATTGGAAATACGCTTCATCAAATCCGCCTGTTTCGCCAAGATGCCCTTGATTTCCTGACGCATAGCCTCACGGTCAGCATCATTAAGGGTCCCACCCTTCTTAAGCAGTTCCGTCATCCGATTCATATTCCAAATCTGATAACGTGCCTCCAACATAATTGGCACAGTTTCGTTGAGCGCCTTGTAGTAGGAATCGAGTTTGCGCGGTACTACTGATTCGGCGGCGCCTTTGGTCAGGTAGGTGTTATAGGGGTTATTATCAAGAATAGTCTGATTAACTGGAACAGGCTTCTTTGGATACCCAGCATCACAGACAGTCTTTGACGTTACTGAATCAACATGGCAGTGAGCCGCATTGTCCGCTTTGAGAGCCACATTGTCTGCTTGCTTTTTCAGCTCCTTGAGGTAGTTGGTCATTGCTTGGGCGTATTTAGTCCGAAAGGCATCGTCTTCCTTCAGCCAATTATTCTGAGCAGTTTCCACCTTGTCACGCACTTCGTTAAGACCTGATTTAACGGCTCCCACCGCATCACTCACAACCGGATCGAGATGCTTGACTATTTGTTCCTTTATCTCAAGTTGTACCTTGTAGGCCTTAATCTTGCTATCTAGGTCTTCCTTGGCTTTTTTCTCCTCCTCAGCAGCAACTTTCCACGCGTCACGGTTCGCGGCATCCGCGGGATCCGCAGTATAAATCGCCTCAGCTTTCGCAGTAGTTGTCTTAGCCTTGTCGTAGGTAGTTTGGGCTTCGTTCTTGGCATTTTCAGCTTCGTCTATTTTACTCTGGACTGCAGCACGCTCTGTGTCATAAACCTTTTGGTCAGCTAAGGCGCGCTGGTACATAATCGACATGTCCAGAGGATTAGCACCATCAGCAGAGGTGCACATTGCCAACAATTCAGCCGGTTCTTTGGCGATATCCTTGATGTATTTAGGGTCTAGATACCCCGGAATTTCATAATTTGGAGCCAAAGTCGTAGGGGATTTGTAAAGCGATTGATTAATTTCGCCCGCGACGGTCGGATACGCACCAGCAAGCTTAGTGATGTACTCGTTGTGAGAAATGACCGAGTTCTTCGTATCAGACTGGTTCGTTTCAGCGTAGTGCTTAAAATCGTCTATCGGACCAGCTGGCGGCGGAGTCACTTGAGAACAGAGTGCATCCCGCAAATCTGTGTACTGCTTGACTAAATCTGCCTCACTGGACGCTTTAGCTTTCTTTTCCAGAACACGCTGCACGTGTTTACGATAAATCCAGTCCGAGACATTAGCTTCACCAGTGTCCATGAATACTGGAGCACCCTCCGTGGAATACCCCACCAAAAGACCTTGCAGCTTACCGTCTGCAGTGATGACCGGAGTACCCAGTTCTTTCACAGGGTCCTTGGATACGCGAGTCCCGTCAATCTTGAAGGCCGGGACAATATCATTCTTATCGCTAGCGCTGGGAATGTCGAGCCGAGGAATTGCCCCGGAGGTTTCCTGGAAATGTTCCCAGGTCATCGGGGACACCTCGTACTTGCCCGTGGCTCGGAAAGCAATCTGTTTGTCCTTCGTATTTATAGTGATGGCAGAAGCACCGGGAGCGGGTACGAAATCTGTGGTTTCCCAGCCCACCATGTTCACTCTGGTTCCGTCTTGCACGACTCCCGTAGCCTTTGTAACTGGCGAGATTCCCTGTACGTCCCGGTCAAGTTGCACAATGGAAAGCCCGTAAGTGGTTTGCGTCGGAGTCTCCACCCGGACAGAGAAATAAACCCGCTTATCCGCATCAGTCGTGCTTGTGGCATCTTTGCCGAATGTCACCCGGGCAGTTTTTGTAGCCAAATCTTCCATTTTGGTCTTAGCGCGGTTGAAGATATCTCCATACGGATCGTTAGAAAAGGAGAAACAGTCAGAGGAAGTCAACACCTCATTTTTGGATACCAACACACCGGTACAGGTCTTGTACTTTAAATCTTTCCCCCCTAGGGGCACTGCGATCTGAGCCACCGCTGCGCCATTTTTCCCCAAGTCACTGGTCTGCCAGTCTGGTCCACGCAGAGCGTTCGCCGGGGCGACGCCCGCAAAAGCTAAACCGAGCGCAAATAGACCCACGATGCCCGCGCGGCGCATTTTCTTCACAACGACGTAGCCGTATGTTTCCACTTTTTCCTCCTCGAATACCATCCATGGATTCGCTCGCTGCACCCTCCGGATGATGACAGCATAGTATTCCGAATACTCAGGCGTTTAGTTCGGCTAGCTACCTTTAATTGTGAGACTTTTAGCATCATTTCAGCGAAACCTCGCACACATCCCAGCGATTTTCCATAATTGCAGGTCAGCACCTCAAAGCGCAGGTCATACGACTGCCAATGCGCAAATCTTTTCCTCGCTTTACTAAATCTTGACCACCATGTCCGAACAAATCCTGTCCGTTGCCCCACGCCCCACCAGGCGGGGCTTCGTTTCGCAGGACCACAAGAGGGACGACCACAACCCCATCCGCCCGGGTGTGCGCGACATTTCCGGTCCCACTCGACAGCGCTAATCCTGGTAGTGTCCTCGGCACTGCAGAATCTCTAAAGTATCTCCTCTAAGACGATAGACCAGCCGGTTTTTCTCATCTATACGCCGACTAAAACACCCTGACAGCTCTCCTTTGAGCGGCTCGGATTTTCCCAATCCAGAAATTGGATCCCGCTGGGTATCCTTCACCAACTTATTAATTCGGCGTAATGTCTTGCTGTCTTGGGTTTACCAATACAGGTAGTCCTCCCAAGCCCCTTCAAACCAAACGAGACGCACCTCACGCCTCGATCAGGTTGCGTTCCACGCCTTCACCGGCATCCAGCGCAGACTTTGCATCGCGCAGATTGCGCAGGTTCGACTCACTATAAAACGGGTCGGGACGTGAGACCTCGAACGGGATGCGGTTTTCCCCGGTCGCTTTCTTTGCGAAAATTGTAAATGCGGTGGTCATGTTCATTCCCAAGTCGCGGCAAAGTTCTTCCATCGCCACTTTCAACTCCATGTCCATCCGAATCGTCACATTTGCTGTAGCCATTGCACTCACCTCGCACACTATTATACAACTAACGCACCACTAATTCACTCATGAATCTGTGCCAAGTCTCACCACCACGCGGGGCTTAGTTTCGCAGGGCCGCAAGGGGAACAACCATCACCCCATCCGCCCGGGTGTGCGCGACCTGGCTATACAGAGTTTTTCGCTAGTTTTATCCAGGGTTTTTCGCCGAACGCGGTAAGGACAAGTGGGCAACTGCACCACACCAGACGCCATAAGACCAGGTAAAACGACCTCTGGCTCCCCTTGCACCGGGTACTTAACCCGAACTTCCCACTTAACATAACACTTGGGGAAGTTAAGTGGGAAGTAAGTGGGAAGTTTCACAGCGCGCTTTTGCCCCATGCGCTCCGCTCAACGAACCGAGAGAGTCCGATAACGCTGTTTAGGGCTACGAGCCGGTTCCATCGGTTCCACCAAACCTTCCTCAATCAGCTGGTTGACTGCCCGCTGTACAGCGGTGCGACTTAACCCCGTAGCCTGAACAATCTCGGTGGTACTGCCAGTCGTGCGCGAATTCAAAATAGCGAGCACATGGTCTTTTGCGCTCGCATAGGTCTCGGTCTTGGCGACATGACGCCGCTCAAAAATAATAGTGAAGCTGGTCAAACTCTCGCGAACTTTTGCTGGAGGCATCAGCGCATCGGCTAGAGACTGCTCTATGACAGCGAAACCAGTGCCACGGTTCTCGGCTACCAATCCCCCATCGGGAGTTCTCACATTTTCCAAAAAAGTCGCTAACCACTGATTTCGAGTCGAACTAAGTCCGTCTTTACCCAAAGAATCCACCGTGACACCCCCGAACAGACCACCCGGACTTGTGATTTCCAACCTGTCTACAAACATATTGACCTGCACCTGCGTCCCCCTCGCGGTCGGAGAGTAGTCCCGGTGCAACAAAGCGTTGACAATAGCTTCGCGCACCGCAACCAGGGGATAATCGGGCAGCTCCTTACGAAAAACGTCATTGATGAGCGCACCCGTGCGCATATTGGCACGCACTTTTCCGATAACCGCCTCCACTAATTCCGGAATAGAGCCCGTGAGATTAGCGCTTTCCAGCAAGCGTAAACCCTTGGTGACATCGCCTTTGGAAGTGCCCGGATACAGTCCAAAAGTCACATTGAGACGCGGGAAAAATTCCTGCGGATACTCCCCCATAGCCAGCAGCGCAGCCAACGACGGGTGACCGTCCTTGGCAACGTGCAGACGCGCATAGGCGGTTTCCGCGCCTTGTGCAAAAGTCTTGGGACGCAAAGACTTTTGTCCCGTCAAGAAATCCCGTAACGCCACCGAGTCGAGGTCCTCGATGCCCGCAAGCTCCACATATTCGGTGTCCCACAGCGGTTGATGCTGTTCCTCTAACAGCCGGTCAACTTCATAGTTACGCATCATTTGGTCGGCATCACCGACCCGCAAATAACTGCCCCGATAAACGCCTTTCTCAGTCACGTATGCGGGACGTTCACTAGCCAGCACCGGCTCGATGGTGGCGACCAACAACTGGATATTTTCAAAAGGGACGATGTCGACCTGCGGGCGCAGGCACGGGGTAATCTGCGAGCACCGATCGATTAGCGCGTTGCGGGCAGCCAGAGCATCGAATTTGTCTACGGGGGTAAAACCGTCCGCTTCGGAAAGTCCGAAAATCAGCAGCCCTCCACTCGCATTGGCGAAGGCGCTGAGGGTCTCTAAAACCGACTTGCCCACCCCGGTCTTGACTTCGACATTTTGTTGATCTGCTCCGATTAAACGCAACTGCGTGATGATTCTGGCGAGTTCTTCCGCGTCCATTTTTGCCCCTTTACGCCCGACACTTAACCCGAACTTCCCACTTAACATAACACTTGGGGAAGTTAAGTGGGAAGTAAGTGGGAAGTTCGACCGCAACAGGTGCGACGGTCACGACCTGGACCTCTCTATGACACCCCTGCCAAGCGCTGAATTACCGTGTCAGCCAGCAGCCGTCCGCGCCGGGTCAGCATCGCTCGACCCGCGCCGCTGGTCAGAGCGTCGGGTGCCGACCTGCTCTGATGCAAAATCTCGTCCTGGTGGGGAAGTCCGTCCCCCTGCGAACACTGTCCGACCGATAGTGAACCGTTCTTTTGCGCCAACTCACGGTCCCTCGACGTGGCATCTTCGGGCAGCAATGCGCCGTCCAGCAAGCCCTCCCCCGCCAACTCGCGCGCCTCAGAAAGTAACGCTGCCTGGTCAACCCCGAATTCGCCGGCATATTCACCCAAATCCAGGCCCTGCCGCAGACGCAAATTCAGCAGGAGTCTCTCCAGGCGGGCGCTGTCCCCCGTGACAATTTCCTGGCCGTCAACAGGCCGGTGTCCCGCCTGCAGGGACTGCATCCACTTTGCGGGGTGACGCAAGTTCCAAAAGCGCGTACTACCCAGGTGTGAGTGGGCGCCGGGACCGAAACCATACCAATCTTGGTCACGCCAATATGCCAGGTTGTGACGGCATTCGTGGCCCGGGCGCGCCCAGTTGGAAATCTCGTACCATTGCAAGCCTGCCGCGCTGAGCGTCTCATCAGCCAGCTCGTATTTATCCGCCTGGTCGTCGGGGTCCACCGGAGGGATGTCACCCTGCGCGAGGGCACGCCCCAGCGCGGTCCCCGGCTCGATAACTAAGGCGTAACAGGAAACGTGGTCCGCCCCAAGCTCCAGCGCCGCATCCAGCGAGGTCCGCCAATCCGCCAAGCTCTCTCCCGGCGTGCCATAAATGAGGTCCACGCTGACCTCGAGTCCCTGCGCGCGCGCTGCCCGCACGCCTGCCACCAGGTGCTTTTGCTGATGCGTCCGATTCAAAGTCGCCAAGACCGCAGGAACCGCCGACTGCATCCCAAAAGACACCCGCGTAAAACCGCCTGCCGCCAGGGCTTCTAAATACTGCGGCGTCACCGTGTCGGGGTTTGCCTCGGTCGTTATCTCCGCGCCCGGCACCAGCCCGAAAGTTTCGCTCAGGCCGCGCAAGACTCGTACCAAATCAGTTGCCGGCAAGACTGTCGGGGTTCCCCCGCCGAAAAACACACTGGTCAGGGCGCGACTGTCTTGGCGACCGCCGCCCTTGTGACTGCCGTCCTGGCGACCAGCGCCACCAGCACCGCCCTCGTGACCGCCACCCTTGTGCCCCCCGTCCGGGCACACCGCGACCGACACGGAACAATCCGGTGCGTACAAACCGATTTCACGGAGCAACGCCGCCGCGTAGCCCCCCACTCCGGGACCCAACGACAGATTCGAGTAAGTATTGAAATCGCAGTAGCCGCAACGCCGCAAGCAATAGGGCACATGCACGTAAGCGGAGAGCGTGCGCGGCGAACCCATCAGGCTTCGTCCGCCCCATACCACGGCTCACGCGGGACGAACCCGGACTCGACGGGCTTCTCCGTCTCGCTAACCCGTCCCAAACGTGCCGTCACTTGGAACGAAGCTGTCTGTTCACGTTCTGCCGCCGAACCGCGCGCCAGGCGCACCACGCACAAATCGTGCACACCGCGACCTTCACGAGCCGCCCGGCGTTCAAACGCCGTCACCACCCGACCGTCGAAACGTGGCGCAAACCCGCCGCGCTGACCTTGTGGATCGCTGACATCGGGACGCTGTCCACCATGCGGATTGGACAACCCGAGGGTGGACTCAACCACGTCACGCTGCTGCCAGGCGTAATCGTCCCAGTCAGTCGCCAGACGCCACCGTCCCCCATCCTCCAGCAGGTCAGCCACGATTGCCGCAAACTCCGGCGCCACCAGACGCCGCTTGTGATGGCGAGTCTTTGGCCACGGGTCGGCGAAAAATGTCCACATTTCGTGTACCGTAGCCGATTCCAGCAGAATAGGCAAGGCTTGCAGGGCGTCGACATCCACAACTTTCAGATTGGGCAAGCCGTCATAGTTACGCACCGCCGAGGACACGATTTTTGCCACTCCCGGCAGCCACACTTCGAATCCCAAGTAATTGTTTTCCGGGTGCAGCGCGGCTGCGTGGGTGATTTGTTCGCCGTTACCGCAGCCGACCTCGACAATGAGGGGAGCTTCACGACCAAATACGACGCGAGGATCCAAGCGTTCCCCTTCGGCTACCATCGTCGGTCCTGCCCCGCGTTTCACATCCAGCAAGTAGGCGTCTTTGAATTTTTCAAAAGTCTTTTCCAGAGTCTGCCCCATGCGATCGCCACGTCGGGCAAAAGTCCGCACCCGCGGGAAAGGACGTTGACGGTCAGGCATTTCATCGTCACTGCCGGACGGGAGGTCGGCTCGAATCGTTTTGCCCATTATTTTTGCGTCTCCTCGTTGGATAGCGCGGCGATGAAGGCTTCTTGGGGAACCTCGACTCGCCCGATGGCTTTCATACGTTTCTTGCCGGCCTTTTGTTTTTCCAGCAGTTTGCGTTTCCGGCTGATGTCACCGCCATAGCACTTGGCAAGCATATCTTTACGCAGCGCCCGAATGTTTTCCCGAGCGATAATGCGGGTGCCGATAGCTGCCTGAATGGGCACCTCGAACTGTTGGCGCGGAATGAGTTTACGCAGTTTCGTCGCCATCGCCGTCCCGTAACTGTAGGCATTGTCCTTGTGAACGATGGCGGAAAACGCGTCGACCTGTTCCCCATTCAGCAAAATGTCCACCCGCACCAGGTCGGCAGGAGCCATCCCATCCAGGTGGTAGTCCAGCGAGGCGTAGCCTTTGGTACGGGACTTTAGCTGATCAAAGAAGTCGTAAACAATCTCGCCCAATGGCAGGGTGTAGTGCAGTTCCACCCGGTCGGAGCTCAAGTACTCCATGTTCTTCATAGTGCCGCGTCGATCTTGGCACAGTTCCATGACTGGACCGACAAAGTCTGAGGGGGTCAGAATCGTCGCGGTTACTACCGGCTCGAGGACTTCCTTGACTTTGCCTTCGGGGAACTCAGAAGGGTTCATGACGTGAGTTTTACTGCCGTCCTCCGACACCACCACGTATTCCACATTCGGGGCGGTAGAAATCAGCACCAGGTCAAACTCGCGTTCCAGACGCTCGCGGATAATTTCGAGATGCAGCAAGCCCAAGAAACCACAACGGAAACCCGACCCCAGAGCGGCTGATGATTCCGGCTCAAAAGTCAACGACGCATCGTTTAGTTTCAGCTTGTCCAGCGCGTCGCGCAACACCGGGAAATCGGTCCCGTCAATCGGATACAGTCCCGAAAACACCATCGGCATCGGGTCGCGGTAGCCCGGCAAGGGCTCGTCGGCGCCCTTTTCCGCAGCAGTAACGGTATCGCCCACGCGAGATTGGCGCACGTCCTTTACCCCGGTAATGAGGTAACCGACTTCGCCTGCCCCGATTCCTTTCGTAGGAATCGGCTCCGGGCTGATGACTCCGAGTTCCAGCAGCTCGTGGGTGGTGCCGGTGGACATCATGTTGATTTTTTGACGGGCTGTGAGTGAGCCGTCCATAACACGCACATAGGTCACGACCCCGCGATACGTGTCATAGACCGAGTCAAAAATGAGTGCGCGGGTCGGGGCGTCGGGCTGTCCAGCGGGCGGCGGGACCTGGGAGACGATTTCGTCCAGTAGTGCCTCCACGCCTTCTCCGGTCTTGCCCGAGACTCGCAAGCAGTCCTCGGGCTGGCACCCGATGAGGTTCGCCAGTTCTTCGGCGTGCTTTTCCGGCATCGCGCCGGGCAGGTCGATTTTGTTGAGCACCGGGATAATGGTCAAGTCCCCTTCCAAGGCTAGATAGAGGTTCGCCAGGGTTTGCGCCTCGATGCCTTGGGAGGCGTCCACCAGCAGCACCGCTCCTTCACAAGCCGCCAGGGAACGCGAGACTTCATAGGTAAAGTCCACGTGACCAGGGGTGTCAATCATATTTAGGGCATAGGCTTTGTCGCCCACCTGCCAGGGCATCCGCACGGCTTGGGATTTAATGGTGATACCGCGCTCGCGTTCAATGTCCATTCGGTCCAGGTATTGGGCACGCATCTCGCGTTCCGAGACGACCCCGGTCAGCTGCAGCATCCGATCCGCCAACGTCGACTTCCCGTGGTCGATGTGGGCAATAATCGAAAAGTTACGGATCAGGGACGGGTCGGTGGCGGCGGGCGCAATCGACTGTAACAGGGCATCACCAGGAATGGGCATGGATTTCCTTATCTTTCTCGCTAGACATTCCATTTTGTCATTTTTCCCCCGTTTGCCCAATCTATTTCCGGGGGACAATCATCACCGCTGCTAATTCCGCGCCGAGCGAGCCTAGATGCCGGACCAG
Organism: Mobiluncus holmesii ATCC 35242; assembly: GCF_000185445.1. NCBI lineage: Bacteria > Bacillati > Actinomycetota > Actinomycetes > Actinomycetales > Actinomycetaceae > Mobiluncus > Mobiluncus holmesii. The sequence continues at coordinate 1,270,445 of NZ_GL622346.1, forward strand.
AGGGCCGTGCCCTCCCCTCCTGCTAATTTGCGGATGCGGCATAAATTGACGTAGGATATTACCTTGTGTGTCGCCAAAACCGGCGAAAATCAATACTTTTGAGGGAAGAACATTGGCAAATATTAAGTCTCAGATAAAGCGGATTCGCACCAACGAAAAGGCGCGCCTGCGTAACCTGTCCGTGCGCTCCGAGCTAAAGACCCTGGTGCGCAAGACCCGCGAGGCTATTGAAGCTGGGGATAAAGCCGCAGCCGTAGCCAACTTGAAGGTGGCTACCCGTCACCTCGACGTGGCAGCTTCCAAGGGTGTCATCCACAAGAACCAGGCGGCTCAGCGTAAATCTAAGCTCGCCACCCGCGTTGCTGCCATGCAGTAACCGGTTTCTCTAAGCTATTTGAAAACGTCCACCTCGGTGGGCGTTTTCCTTTTACCCACGAGAAAACCCGGTGTGGAACAGAAACTCGGATTGTCTGGCGAATGCGCGCGGCTGAAAACCCGGGATAAAACCTATTTAAACGCTTCGGTGTGCCATATATGGCACACCGAGCCAAATTAATAGGATTAACGCCCCCCGTTTCCGAAAAATACGCGCGAGGAGCGGGAGTACCAGCCCCGCACCAAGACCGGCAACCAATACCCCAGGCAGGGTTCATTGCTGCTCAGGAGCGGGCAACTGCAACGTAAAGGCTGCCGCTCAGCCTTGTTCATGGCAAACTACGTACACGGAAGAAGTGTTGCACTGTTTACGCGCTTTGGACACGAATCGCTCTTCGTTGGTAAATCCACCGCCAAGGGAAACCTTCTTGCCGATTTCCAAAACAGTTCCATCCGGCAGAGTTACAGATTTGTCTGAGATCTGGCTTCCTTTGGGCAATAACGGCACTATCGCGGGAACCTCGTCATCCCCTTCGAGGACCAAACATCCTTGCTCATCAACCTGCAGTATTCCAGTTACCAAAGCTTCCATACACATATCACTAGACATGTCATTCACGATGGTATAGAAATCCGCAGTTGCGCTGGTAGACGGGCTTGCCGGTTGCATTGTCGGGCTAGCCGCCGAGGCGTCATCAGCGGGCTGCGTGCCGGACCCACCGCAAGCCGACACACCAAATGCGAGAGCTGTCACTGCAACTATCCCCAACGCACTATTGCGAATAAACGTATTCATGATATTTCTCCCGGAGTCCGAATAACTGTTGAGAAAAAACCTAGCTTGCCGGCAATTTTATCAACCCGGATATTTGGTGTAAATGAATCAAATCCGCCGATTACAGCGTCGCATGGTCGCCTCGACACCGATTTAATACCCTCTGGGTCACGACTTTTTCGCCCGTAGGTCCCCTGGTCTAAACTGGATACGTTGATTGTCGGAAAGAAGAGGAATAATGGCTGAAAACACCCCGGATACCCCAGACACCCCGCAGTACCGCTACACGGCTCAGATGGCAGGGAATTTGGAAGCAAAATGGCAACGGATTTGGGACGAGACAGGCGCTTTTAACGCTGATAACCCCAGCGGTCCCCTGGCTGGTGACCTGGCAAGACGCGAAAAATACTTCATCCTCGACATGTTCCCCTACCCCTCCGGCAAAGGTCTGCACGTGGGACATCCGCTGGGCTATATCGCCACCGACGTGGTCGCCCGTTACCAGCGCGCCCAGGGCAAGAACGTGCTCTACACCATGGGTTACGACGCGTTTGGTCTGCCCGCAGAGCAATACGCCCTGCAAACTGGCCAGCATCCAGCCATCACCACGCACGAAAATATTGCCAACATGAGCAAACAGCTGGCGCGCATTGGCTTGTCCCACGACCGGCGGCGCTCTTTTGCCACGACCGACCCGGACTATTTCAAGTGGACCCAGTGGATTTTCCTGCAAATTTTCAACTCTTGGTATGACCCCGAAGCTCCGCGCCGCGACGGCTCCGGAAAGGGCGCGGCCCGGCCGATTACCACCCTTGTGAAACAGTACGAGGACGGCACACGTCCCACCCCGGATGGACGGTCTTGGACCGAACTTTCCGCGGTGGAACAGGCAGAACTCATTGATGCCGAACGTTTGGCTTACGTGGCATACGCGCCGGTGAACTGGGCACCGGGCTTGGGCACGGTGCTGGCTGATGAAGAAGTCACCGCCGAGGGACGTTCCGAACGTGGCAATTTCCCCGTGTTTAAGACGAAACTGCGCCAGTGGATGATGCGCATCACCCGCTATGCAGACCGTCTGGATGCCGACCTGGCCACGATTGACTGGCCCGATAAGGTCCGCACCATGCAGCACAACTGGATTGGCAAGTCTTTCGGCGCCACCGTAAACTTCCAGGTCGAAGCCGGTCAAGGGCCACAGCCGCAGACTTTGCAGGTCTTCACGACCCGGCCCGACACCCTGTTTGGCGCGACTTTCATGGTCATTTCCCCGGAACATCCGCTGGTGGGGGCCGAGGACTGCACGGACACGGAATTGCAGGTACCAGACGCTTGGCCGGAGGGGACCCGACCGGAGTGGACCGGCGGATACGCTACCCCGCGTGAAGCGGTCGCGGCATATCGGGCACAAGCCAGTGCCAAGAGCGACAGCGAACGGACTGCGGAAACCGACTTCACCGAAAAGACCGGCGTGTTTACCGGCATTTTCGGGACGAATCCGGTCAATAGTTCCCTGGTGCCGATTTTCGTGGCGGATTACGTGTTGATGGGGTACGGCACTGGCGCGATTATGGCTGTGCCCGCCCACGACGAGCGCGATCACGCCTTCGCTCGGAAGTTCAACCTAGACATTATCCAAACTATTTCCGGTCCGGACGGCCTGGATGTGCAAGAGGAACCTTGGACCGGCGACGGTGTCATCGAAAACTCTGCCAACAGTGAAATCAGCCTGAACGGTCTGGGCAAGGCTGAGGCTATCGCGAAAATCAGCGACTGGCTGGCCCAGACCGGGCGGGGCGAAAAGACCGTAACCTACCGTCTGCGCGACTGGCTGTTTTCCCGGCAGCGCTACTGGGGCGAGCCTTTCCCCGTAGTTTACGGCGCTGACGGGCGGGTTCACGCCCTGCCCGAAGAGATGCTGCCCCTGGAGCTGCCCGAAGTGTCGGACTTCCGGCCCCGGACTTTTGACCCCGACGACGCCCACTCCACCCCGGAGTCCCCGCTGGGTCGCGCTACGGACTGGATGACCGTCGAGTTGGACCTGGGCGAAGGCAAGCAGACCTACACTCGTGACCAAAACACCATGCCGAACTGGGCGGGCTCGTGCTGGTACGAGCTGCGCTACACCGACCCGGACAACTCCACGGCTTTTGCCAGCCCCGACAACGAAGCCTACTGGATGGGTCCGCGTCCCGCAGCCGGCAACCTCAGCGGCGGCACGGATTTGTACGTGGGCGGCGTGGAGCACGCGGTGCTGCACCTGCTGTACGCGCGTTTTTGGCACAAGGTCCTCTATGACTTGGGGTATGTGTCCAGTTCAGAGCCGTTCCATCGCCTATTTAACCAGGGCATGATTGAGGCTTACGCCTATACGGATTCGCGCGGGCAATACGTCCCGGCCGACGAAGTGGAGGGCAGCGAAGAGGACGGCTTTACCTGGCAGGGTCAGCCGGTCAACCGCGAGTTCGGCAAGATGGGCAAGTCGCTAAAGAACATCGTCACCCCTGATCAGATGTGCGCGGATTACGGCGCGGACACGTTCCGGGTTTACGAAATGTCGATGGGGCCGCTGGATATGTCCCGCCCGTGGGACACTCGCGCGGTGGTCGGTTCCCAGCGTTTCCTGCAGCGGCTGTGGCGCAATATCGTCGATGAAAACACCGGCGCGCTCACCGTGACCGATGACGCCCCGGATTTGGCGACCGCGAAAGTGCTGGCTCGCACCATTCACGATGTCACCGTGGAGTATGACAATCTGCGCGTGAACACGGCTATCGCCAAGATGATTGTGCTCAATAATCACTTGACCGGGTTGCCCCGGGTGCCGCGTGAGGCCGCAGAAGCGCTGGTCGTGATGGTCGCCCCCATCGCTCCGCACATTGCGGAGGAACTGTGGGAACGTTTGGGTCACCAGGGCGGAATTGCCCGTGCTACGTTCCCGGTCGTGACCGATGAGTCGCTGTTGGCTGCCGAGGAGGTCACTTGCGTGGTGCAGGTGGCGGGCAAGGTGCGCGCGAAAGTCTCGGTGGACCCCGAGATTTCCGAGGCGGATTTGCAGGCAAAAGTCCTGACGGAACCGGCGGTGGTGAAGTTGCTGGACGGGCGCGAACCGAAACGGATTATCGTGCGTGCTCCGAAGCTCGTATCCTTGGTTTTTTAGGATTTGTCAGTACAAAAAAATCGCTAAATTACGGGATTTCAACGGTTTCGGGCTTGCAAAGTTAGGTATGCCTAACTTAGGCTATACCCATGAAGAGAATTAAAAACAAGCAAATTAAAGAAACCTTGACCGTAGCTGCGCTTTTGTGCCTGGGAGCCTCTCTCAGCGGGTGCGGCGGGACCCCCAGCTCCAGCTCGGATTCAGCCGCACCAGGCAAACCCCTGGTTCTCACCACATTTACCGTGTTGCAGGACATGGCTCAAAACGTTGCCGGAGACCATCTGGAAGTCCGCTCTATCACCAAACCTGGGGCGGAAATCCACGATTACCAACCCACGCCCTCGGACTTGAAGTCGGCGCAGAAAGCGAAACTGATTTTAAATAACGGGCTGGATTTGGAACGCTGGTTCACGAAGTTTACCGCCGATCTGGATGCCAAAAAGGTCAATGTTTCGCAGGGCGTAGAGCCCATTCCGATTACCGAAGGCGACTACAAGGGTAAGCCCAATCCCCACGCTTGGATGAGCCCGAAAAACGGCGCCCTCTACGTGAAGAATATGGCAAAAGCCTTCTGCGATTTAGATGCAAAGAACTGCTCCGAGTACCAGGAAAATGCCAAACAGTATGGCGCCAAGATTGAAAAAGTCGGCGAGGACATCACTTCCACACTTTCCCAGCTCGACCCGTCACAACGCACTTTGGTCAGCTGTGAGGGAGCATTCTCGTATCTGACTCGCGACTATAACCTCAACGAGAAATTCTTGTGGGGCGTAAATGCCGAAGGAGCCCTCACGCCCTCTCGCGTAGCGGAAGTGGAAGACTACGTGAAGCAAAACCACGTTCCCGCAGTTTTCTGCGAGTCCACCGTGGGAGACAAAATGCGACCCGTTGTGGAAGCCACAGGTGCGAAATTCGGTGGGGAATTGTATGTTGATTCCTTGTCAGACTCAGATGGAGACGTTCCGACCTATCTGGATCTGTTGCGCTACGACGCAGATTTGATTACCCGAGGATTGACTCAGAAATGAGTGATGCTCTCGACAACCGCATAGAGCCAGGCGGGGCTGAAGCTGAGTCCAGCTCAAATTCAGCCCCGCCTATATTAGAAGTCTCAGATTTGCATGTTCGTTACGGAGCTAATGTGGCACTGGAGGGTGCCAGTTTAACCGTGTCGCGCGGTCAAATTTGTGGTCTGGTAGGGATGAACGGTTCGGGAAAATCAACACTGTTCAAATCCATCACCAACAGCGTTTCGTATCAAAAGGGCAGTATTAAAGTTGCCGGAATTGACGCGAACCAAGCCCGCAAACAGCGACTGATTGGTTATGTTGCGCAAAATGAGGAAATCGATTGGGACTTCCCGGTTAACGTAAACCAAGTCGTCATGATGGGACGGTATGGATTTATGGGACCGACCCGTCGTCCCAAATCTGCAGACGTGGCAGCGGTGCAAGCCGCGTTAGAAATGGTGGAGTTGCAAGATTTGCAACAGCGCCAAATTGGGGCGTTGAGCGGCGGTCAAAAGAAAAGGGTGTTTATCGCCCGCGCGATTGCACAAGGCGCGCCCCTCCTGCTCCTCGATGAACCGTTTGCCGGAGTAGACAAATACTCCGAAACCAATATCGTCGATTTGCTGCGCAAAATCTCGGCAAAAGGCACCACGGTGGTGGTTTCAACCCACGATTTGGCTTCTTTGGAAAAGCTCTGCGATGAAGTGGTTTTGCTGTATCGTCGCGTAGTTTATCAAGGTGATCCCGCCGGCGCCTTAGACCCGCAAAACCTCGCGAAAGCGTTTGGATTAAATCCCGCCGCGTCAGGAGGTGGACAGTGAATTTTTATGAAGCTTTCATCGAAATGTGGACGCAGCAGTTTATGCTCCGGGGCATCATCGTCACCGGAGTCGCGGCGGCGGTTTGTGCCGTGTTGTCCTGCTGGTTGGTCTTGATTGGCTGGTCACTGTTAGGTGACGCCCTGTCCCACGCAATTCTTCCCGGAATCGTCGTGTCCTACCTCTTGGGAACGCCCTTCGCAATAGGCGCCCTCGTGGCAGCTTTGCTGGTGGTGGGATTGATTGGCGCAGTGCGGGGGCGCGGACGAGTCAAAGAAGACACCGCTATTGGGGTGGTATTCACGACAATGTTTGCCTCCGGTCTGGTCTTAATCAGCCTGTTCCCCAGTCACATTGATTTGCACCACATTTTGTTTGGCGACATGCTCGGCATTACCAGAGCCGATATGTGGCAGGTCTTGATATTGAGCCCACTCGCTCTGGTGCTGTTGTTATACAAAAAACGGGATTTGGTGCTGTATGCCTTCGACAAGACTCACGCCCACGCTATCGGCATCTCTACAAGCTGGTTGGCGACTCTGTTGCTGGTAGCTCTGTCTTTGACGGTCGTGGTGGCGATGCAGGCAGTGGGCGCAATCCTCATCGTGGCACTGGTGATTACCCCTGGCGCAACCGCCCGGCTGCTCACAAACCGGTTCAACGCTATGCTATGGATAGCTCCTTTGCTTTCCGTATCCTGTGTCGTGCTGGGAGCTTATATTTCTTACTGGTTCGATACCGCGTCAGGAGCCACAGTCGTGCTGCTTGAAGGCGTATTGTTCCTGATTGTTTGGCTGGTGGATTTGCTTCGTCAACAGCGTCTGCAGCGCTATCATGGCGCGCAGTCTGCCGCCCCCGGTCCTGACCCGGAACCTCAACAGGTTGCTTCTTGAGGCACCCCTCTAGGGCAGGCCGAGGTAGCGCAACACTGCCTTGGCACTGCCCTTGTTGAGGTCACCCAGCTGCGCCAACTGGCCCAACCCTGACCCCAGGACAAACGTATCCCCGGTGGTGGCAGCTCCTTTCAATGGCGGCGCGATGCCTTCCCAAAGGAATTTCCCGTCGACGACACCGTAACTCAGCAGCCCCCCGTTGCCCTCGGTAAACACGGCTTTTGTCGCGTCAGAGGTCAGCGGAGTCCCCGGAGCTTTCAGATTGATGGTGACGCCGTCCCCGGTGGTCCAAGTTTTGGCAGCGCAGCCGGGCCAGGACGCACAGGTTTCCCCGCGGTTCGCCAAAAAATACGTCCGATTGGGCATGAGGACAGGGATTTTCCCGGATTTTAGAGCTGCCATAGCACTGTCAGTGTCTAGCCGAAGTCCGGCGCGCAGTTGGGTGTGCAAGGCTTGTGCCGCCAGCGCGGGGCACTTGCCCTCCCCCACTATCGCGCCGTCAGAACCGTAGACCTGCCAATCAATCTGCCCGTCGCCCTGCGGATCTGCGGACGCGAAAAATCCGGCTTCCAGCATCGACATCTGTGCGGCAGTACCAAGTTTAGAGGTGTCCAGGGAACCGATTTTCGTATTGATAATCTGAGAATAGCTCCAAGTATTTTGCCGGTTAGACCCGTCTTGGTTCGAAGTCGTCACCCCCAGCAGGGTCACTGACCCCCGAGTTTGCACCGATAGGGGCTGGGCAGCCTGCGCATTCGGCACCATGAGCGGGAATTTTCCTTTCCAGGCAAAGTCTGGCGTGATGTAAACCGCTTGTGCCCCTGCCGAATTTCCCTCTCCAACCGCAATAGGAACCACCAGGAACTGGTCAAAAATTGCCCCCAACACGTGCTCGCCGGTCGCTAAATCCCAAATATCATTAGGCAAATCCCCCACCGCGACATTGCCCCTAGGGTCAATCCGCACCACCTTTTTGGCTTTATCAGATTCACAGGTAATCGAGCTCTGCCACAGTTGTTTCAGGCAATAGTCCAGGGGCAGGTCATCGTAAGTTTTCGACCATTTGGCGGTGCCGGTGGTTTCGTCTATCAGCGCAATAGCCTGGGTTTGGGCTTTCCCATCAGTGCCCTTGACCAGCACCAGCTGTTCATTTTCTGCCAGTTTAGCCGTCACACCGGTAGCGGCATCCTGGGCAGCCAGAGAGTCTTGCGCATCCTGATAGCCCCACACTTGTGCCGTGCGCGGATCTTTCATTTTCGCGGGCATCGCCAGGGTCCAGGCTTCTTTCAGCGGCGCCACCGTGGTGATTTGTTTCACTTCCGCTTTGTTGCGAATCCGGGCGGTATCACCAAACCACTGCATCGTAGCGGTCACCAACACCACCACTGCCAGGACCAAAATAGCTGCGCCAATAATTCGTTCGACCAGGCGAGGCTGGCGCACCGCGGCCGCAGAATTACTTAAATCCGGTTTCTGTTTTCTCACTGCTTTAGTTTATCCCAGCGATAGCAACGAAAAACTACCTTTCAAGATGTTTTCCACAAGGGAAGGCAATTCCGGGTTTTCCACAGGTAAATCTTTTCGGAGTTTTCGCGCCGGCGGGTCGCGATTAGTTTCACAAGGGAGGGTCGCGCAGTTCCCGGTGTGACGGAGGAGGCAGCCAGGATGCTAAATAAGTTTGGGCAAACGGACCGTGACCGGCTCACGGCCGGGGTGTTTGAGCGAGCCAGAGCCGCGGGGGTGGGTTATCTGGACGAGGCCGCGCCGGATTACCCCTCCGCGCGCCGCGCCACACCATCATCCGAATACAGCACGGAGGGGATGCCACCGGCTCGTGGCGCTCTGACGGGGCGTGCCGAAGACCTGGTGCACGGTTTTGAGAATAGCCTCCAGGTCAGACCCGTAGCACAGCGTGAACAGCGGTTACGCCTGGCTCCCAGCCCGCGGGTGGCGACCTTAATTGCAGTATTTATGCTGGTGTGCGGGCTTTTAGTGGTGGGTTGGCAAGTCTTGGCCGCTCCCCCCGCGGCTCCGCCTGCCGGGGTGCTGTCCGGGGACGCCACGGGGAAACCGGATTCCAAAACAGACAGTTCCGCCGGACCGGGGGCGGCGCTGGCAGCTGTGGAGAGAAAATCTGGAACAGCAGGGGTCCGAAAGGACGGTGGTGCTTCCTCACCGGGCGCTGCCCCGCATCTATATCTTCCTGGCGCAAACGGCGCCGAAGTGGTGGTTCACGTGGCAGGAGCGGTGAGCCGCCCCGGCGTGGTTCATCTGGCAGACCCGTCGCGGGTAGCGGACGCTCTGGAAGTGGCGGGGGGAGCCTTGCCCGAAGGGGATTTGAGCACTCTGAATCTGGCTCGTCCCCTCACGGATGGGGAAATGATTTACGTGCCTCGACCTGGAGAGACTCCTCCGCCGAGCGTGGGTGGAAATGCGAACAGTGCCCCGGACGGAGGCACAAAATCAGTGGGAGGCGCAGGCGACAAGGTGAACTTGAACACCGCCGACCTGGGAACTCTGCAGACTCTGTCCGGTATCGGTCCCGCCCTGGCGCAACGTATTTTGGATTACCGCGAGTCTAACGGGCGTTTTGCTTCGGTGGATCAGCTCGACGAGGTTAGCGGTATCGGTCCGGCACTGATGTCGCGTCTGCGCGATCACGTGTGCGTGTGAGGATTCGCGATGACTGCGCCGAGTGAAACATCGCTGATTATCCGACGGTTGCGCACCGATCAGGACTACCGGGCTGCCCCGTTGGATTTACGGTTGGCGATTCCGGCAGTGAGCCTGTGGGGGGCGCTCTTAGTGGCAGGAAGTCGTGGAGAGTGCGTCGCCCTCGCGGTGAGCCTCGGATTTGCTCTGGTTGCGGTCATTTCAGCGGTTGCGTTGGGGTGGTTCAATCGTTCACAAGGGCGGGGAGGCAGTCGTCCCGACCACGCATCTGTCCGCGTGGGGACACGCGGCACCAACACCCCCACCCGCCGGCGTCATCGCCTGTTTCCGCGCGGCTCCGGGCTGGCTACACTGCTGATTACTGCCCTGGTGATTGCCATCGTTTTTGGCACCCTAACGCTGCGTTTAGAGCTGATCTCGCGTGATTACCTGGCGGTAATTGGTGCGCATCCAACCGCCCGCTTTGACATAAAAGCCCAGGTTATTTCCACTCCGAAACCGAGCTGGGGAGACAGCTACCGCGTTGACTTGAGAGCGACCCGTCTGACTTGGCACGGCTTTACTTACCCCACCCGCGCCCGGTTGCAGGTCAAAGGTGCCGGCTGGGACGAAGTCCCGCTCGGCTCATGGGTACGTCTGCGTACCGGTCTGGCTGGTCGGGACCTATCCACTCAATACTTGGGCTATGCGAAGTCTCCGACCACCCCCGAAGTTATCGGACCTCCCACCGGACGGTTTGTGTTTGTCAATGCGGTGCGCCAGCGTCTGCGCCAGGCTACGTCTGGTCTCTCAGAATCAACGGCGGGAATGATTATGGCGATGAGCTTGGGTCTAACTGTCGCCCAAGATCCCCTAGATCGGGAGTCTATGCAGGTGGCAGGATTATCGCACCTGACTGCTGTTTCTGGAATGCACCTCAGTGTCCTGTTGGCCCTGGCGCTGGGATTGACTGCCCGGAAACCTCGTGGCGTGCAAGTCGTGGCGGCGGCAGGGATTATGGGAACTTTCCTGACCATGTTGGAAGGCTCTGCCTCCGTCACTCGCGCGGCGGTCATGGGGGCGTTAACGCTGGTGGGGTTGGGGATAGCCCGCCCCTCCCGCGCGGTGTCCTCCCTGTCCGCGGCGATTATAGGAATGCTGCTGGTACAGCCGTTCCAAGCAACTTCCTGGGGCTTTGCCCTGTCCGTAGTGGCTACGGGCGCTATCGTGACCGGCGGACCTTACTTGTCTGCCTGGTGCGCTCGGTTTTTGCCGCGCCTGCTGGCGCTGCCACTGGCTGTTTCCCTGAGCGCGCAGCTGGCTTGTGCGCCGCTGATGTTGGTGATGCGCGGGAAACTGCAAGTTTATTCCCTACCCGCGAATCTCTTAACCGGAGCGGTGTCCTCCCTGGTGACCGTGGGCGGTTTGGGGCTGGTTGCCCTAGCGGCTCTGGCGGGACTCCCGACCGGTCCGTGCGCTATTTGCGTCCTGCCGGTACGGTTATTGGAACAGGGGGCGGCGCATTTCACCGGGTGGGCTGCCGCATGGATTTCGGGCGTGGCGCGATTCTTTGCCAGTCGCCCCGGAGCGGAAGTTGATTGGTTAGAAAACCCGGTGGCAGGAGTGGGTGGACTGTTGATAGTGGCACTCAGTTTCGCGTGGGTGACATCCCAACTGGCTCACGCACGCCGCTGGCATATCGGCACACTGCCAAAACCATGGCTTCCAGGGCATATTCCGGATCCCGCGACGCCCCCTTCACGGCTTCGTCCGCGCGGGCTACCGCCAGGATGGCTAACCCCAGCCGCTCGTCATCCCAGCGCGGTGCGACCGCACGGATTCCCTGAGCAATCCGTCCAAACAGGGGTTTAGGCGGGTCCACCAGGTCCATCGCCGCGACCGCGGGAGGCAGCGAGGGGGCAAGGGACGTCAGTATCTGGCGGATTTTCGTAGCCATCGCGGAGACAATCAATACCGGCGCCACTCCGGTCGCTAAAGCATGACGTAACAGTCGCAGCGCTTCGCCAACATTGCCGGTCACCGCCGCATCAGCGACGTTAAACCCGGTCGCCTCCACCCGACCTTGTAAATACTGATCGACTTCAGCCAGACTCAACGGCTGAGACGGATCTCCCACCGTTTGCAGCAGCTGGGTGGTCACGGCGAGCAATTCCTCGAACTCGTCCCCCAGCGCCGCCACCAGAGCCGCTACTGCGTCCGGGTGGAGAGGACGCCCCAGTCGTCCCGCCTCAGCCTGGAGGAACTGTGCTTTTTCTTCCGGCCAGCGCAGTTCGTCACAGGCATACACATTTGCGGCACCCTTTTTGCACAAGTCCAGGACCTTTTTCCCGTGATTTCCCCCCGCGTGCCACAGCACCAGCGAAGCGTCCGCCGTGGGCTTTTCCAAGTAAGTTTCTAAATCCTGGAGCAGCTCCGGGTTCGCTTGTTCCAGTCCGGGAATGATAATCAGCGGCATTCCTCCAAAGAGAGAAGGAGAAGTCAGTTGGCTCAGACGGGATGATTCATAAGTCCGGGGGTTGACCTCGGTGATTTCCGGGGGTTCCATCGCCCCGGCTCTCTCTGCCGCGTCCAGGGCCGCCGCACGCAAGCTGGCTATGGCACGCTGCGCGAAAACCCGTTGTTTTCCCAGCAGCAATACCACCGGAGCCAAAGCTGCACGCGACCACGGTTCAAAAGCCGACTTGGAGCCTCTCGGAGCGTTCTTCTTCGTTGCCACGCTTTAACTCTACATGCCCCCTCGAAGACAAAATTCCCCTACTATAAAAGCGGGACGACGCCGGGAAGGCTCTCCGGTCCCACCCGATGCGCCCGTTCCTCGGAAAAACTGCCCGACCGGACTTTTGCAAGCGAAAGGAAAACTTGATGGCCAGCGTATTTACAAAAATTATCAACGGTGAAATCCCCGGCAATTTTGTTTGGCAAGATGAACAATGTGTCGTGTTCGCCACCATTGAACCGCGCAGTGACGGTCACATGCTGGTGGTGCCGCGGGAGGAAGTCGACAACTACCTCGATGCCGACCCGGATTTGATCGCGCATCTGTCCCAAGTTGCGCAAATTATTGGGCAAGCCGGACGCGATGCGTTTAACGTGTCACGAGCCTTGATAGTGGTCGCCGGTTTTGACGTCCCCCACCTGCATATTCATGTGATTCCGACCGATTCTATGCAGGTACTCAATCCCGATGCCAAAGCGGCGGGAGTCGCGGATGACATCAAAGCCAGCTGTGAAAAACTGCGCAACGCCCTGGTGAAAATGGGTTATAGCGCCAATGTTCCCGTATCTTTGGAGTCCCTGGGATAACCGTGTCGCGCCGAGCGGCGCGTTAGTTCCGTCGCGCAGATTCCTAAAATCGCTGCAAATAGGCAGGTAAAAGCCAGTTCGCCAGATTTGCCTCCACGAATCTTAAGAATTGCGGCTCGTTCAATTTGTGAATCTTCCCTCGGAGCGTTAACATTGTTAACCGCGCCTAAAGCGCATGCACCACTAGCTCAATTGGCAGAGCAACTGACTCTTAATCAGTGGGTTCAGGGTTCGAGTCCCTGGTGGTGTACCACTCAGAACATCGCGATTTCAACAATTTCTCTCGCTAGTTTCCGATATTTTACCCCGCTCAATCGCGCGCAGATTAAAGATTAAGCGCGACCTCTCCCTCGTGCCCCCTCGCGGATTCCCGGCGCAATCAGCCAGCCTTCCCCGCCAGCTTTGAGAGTTCAGTTCCGCACCTCCGGCTGGACGAAAAGCCAAGTTTAACTGCGGCTGCTGATGAGATGACCCAGCCCGGCTTACAAGCAAGCCCTAAAAACCCCGGTGGGCGCGGGATGGAAATCCCGCGCCCACCGCCAAGCCTCAAGAATCAGTCGATTTTGGTGACCTGGTTGAAGTTCAACTCCACCGGAGTCTCGCGCTCGAAAATAGTGACCAGCACGGTCAGCTTCTGGGTTTCGGCGTTGACCTCGGCAATCGTCGCGGAGAGCGTCTCGAACGGACCGGAGGTAATAGTAACCGACTGACCCACCTCGAAATCCGCCGCCACCGGGGCAGTCCGCTGCGTCGCTTGTGAAATCTCGACCTGACCGTCTTCCACCGCCACTTTCGCGGCTTCCTTGGCGGTCGGAGCCAGCATATTGACCACTTCCGTAAGCGTCAACGGCAGCGGATCTTGCTGGTTACCGACGAAACCGGTCACAGCCGGGGTGTCCTTAACCAAACGCCAGGAGTTCTCATCCATGTCCATACGCACCAGAACGTATCCGGGGATGCGCGGACGCTGCACCACCTTGCGACTCTTGGGCTTAACCTCGACGTGTTCCTCCATCGGAATCTCGACCTGGTAGACGTAATCTTCCATGCCGGGATTATTCGCCACGCGCTGTTCGATGTTCTGTTTCACACGCTTCTCATAGGAAGAGTACGTGTGTACCACGTACCACCGGCCTGGCAGGGCGCGCAGCTCGACTTCGAGGGCCTGTTTCGGGTCGAGTTCTTCCGTCTCGGTGTCCGCAGTATCCGCGGCGTCCTCGATGATTTCACCAGTTTCCGGGTCCACATTGGCGGGAACTTCCTCCAAAGCGTCCTCGGCGGGCTGAGTGTCCTCAACCGGCTGGCTAGGTTCCGGCTGGGCTTCCTCAGCCACAGCGGCGTTTTCTTGCAATTCGTTTTCGTCTGACATTCTGTATTCCTCGTGGGGTAACGATGTTGAAAAGACCAAACTGGTCTAGCTAAAGATGACGTCGGTGAGGGCTCCGAAACCCAGATCCATCAACCCGACCGCGGTCATGATAATGGCCACAAATACAATCACGACCAAGAAGTAGCGCCACAGTTCTTCGCTGGTGGGATAGACGACCTTTTTCATCTCATCCACGACTTGGCGGAAAAACTGCACGATACGTGCAAAAAAGCCAAGATCTTGCTCAGCGCTAGGGGTCGGCTCGGCTTTTTTCGCCGGCTGAATGGCACCCTCGGTTTCTGCCATTATGTGTTCCTCCTGTAGGCAATTTTTCCCCGCCCAGGGCACACTTCACCCTAAGCAAATTAACGGGGGGATGAGTCAAATTATAGTCGAAAACCCTGCCTAAAGCTAATCGTCCGGGGCTCACCGACCAGACTCGATTGCTCAACATGGTCGATTTCAGCTACTGGCAGGGAAGACAGGACTCGAACCTGCAACCTACGGTTTTGGAGACCGTTGCGCTACCAATTGCGCCACTTCCCTAGGTTGAATCTCGCTTTCACACCGTCAGGTGGAAACGAAAAACACAGCGTCCTCAATGATAGGGCAAAGCCCCCCTAACTTTCAAGCGCACCCACACTGAACCGAACCAAACCAAGTCAAACCCAAAATTAAACCGGGGGCAACGCACTAATGCGCCACCCCCGGTGAAATCCAAAAAACCTACTTCACTTTTGCCAACAAATCCTGCACCCGGCTGACCCCTTCGACCAGGTCAGCGTCGGAAAGGGCATAGGACATGCGGATGAACCCGCTGGGACCGAAGGCTTCGCCGGGAACCACCGCGACCTCAGCCTTGTCCAAAATCATGGCTGCCAACTGGGAAGAGGACTCGATACGCTCCCCGTCCAAGCTGCGTCCAAACAAGCCCGTCACATCGGGATACACATAGAACGCGCCACGCGGCACAGGTACCTGCAAGCCGTCAATCTCGCTCAGCATCCGCACGATGGTCTGACGGCGCTGGTCAAAGGCTTGACGCATCTGTTCCACCGCATCCATCGGACCGGTCAATGCCGCAATGGCAGCCCGCTGGGCGATGTTGCACACGTTGGAAGTCAGGTGGGATTGGAAGTTAGTGGCAGCCTTGATGACGTCGGTCGGACCGTTCATCCAGCCCAGACGCCACCCGGTCATGGCGTAAGACTTCGCCACGCCGTTGACGATTACGCAGGTGTCTGCCAGTTCCGGAACCAGCTTCAGGATGTGGGCGGGCTGAGCACCGTCATACAGCAGGTGTTCGTAAATCTCATCACTAATGACCCACACGCCCTTTTCCACAGCCCACTGACCGATAGCGGTCAGTTCCTCGGGGGTATAGACCGCACCGGTCGGGTTAGAGGGGGAACAAATCAGCAGGACCTTGGTCCGCTCCGTGCGTTTCGCCTCCAAGTCCTCGGGCGTGACTTTGTAGTCCCGATCAGCACCGGCAAAGACTTCCACCGGAACGCCTCCAGCCAGGCGAATTGCTTCGGGATAGGTGGTCCAATAGGGTGCCGGCAGCAACACTTCATCGCCGGGGTCGACGGTGGCGGCAAAAGCCTGGAACACGGACTGTTTCCCACCGTTGGTGACGATGACGTTATTCGGGTCAATTTCGTAGCCGGAGTCGCGTAAGGTCTTGGCAGCGATAGCTTCGCGGGTAGCCAGCATCCCTTTACCTTGAGTGTAGTGGTGGTTGGCGGGGTCTTTACACGCCGCCACGGCAGCTTCCACAATGTAATCGGGAGTCGGGAAATCCGGTTCACCAGCGCCGAAGCCGATGACAGGCTTTCCGGCAGCTTTTAGTTCTTTAGCTTTACTATCGACAGCGAGGGTCGCGGACGGGGCAATGGCGGCAAGGCGCGCAGAAACACGATTTTTACTCATGACCCCATTCTTGCACTTTTCATCAGGGCGACGCACCCTTTCGTCGCGCCGGGCAGGTCGGGTGGCGGGAAACGCGCGCCCGGAATAACCCTATTTCCGCAGTTCCGGGCAGGATTCTAAATCCTGTTTTACCGACCGGGCGGTCCTGACGTAATAGAGCACCGCCGCTGCCACCATCACGAGGCTGACCACGATGGAGGGATAGTCTCGATGCGCCGTGAGGGCAATCACAATCAGCGTGACCGCTGCCACCACCGTGAACCCCAGCACCACGCGTGCCAGGAAAATGACACGTTCGTATTCTTCACGAGTGCTGTGGGGTCTGCCTTGCGAGTTACAGGCAGCGTCTGCGCCTACCTCGCTGTCTGTCGACTGACCGTCGGGCAGTCCACCGGTTCCTGCTAAAGGTTCATTCACGGCTTTAGCCTATCAAAGCCGATGAACAGAATCGGAACGAAAGCTCCCCCTGTTCCCGCTGTTTCCACAGGTTATCCACAAGGGGTGGGGACGGGTTAGTGCTTTTGGTGCGGAAAACCGCCAGCGGCTCTGCTTCACCGTGACCCCTCCCTTAACACCACCCTGAACTGCGGCTTTGTAATGCTTTACCTGAGATTACGCCATTTTTTCGCCCCCCTTATCAACCTGGACTTTACCTGCACATTTCCACCGTAGACTCACTAATCCACAGTTTTTCCACAAGCCGTGTGCATAACTCGTTCGCCCTAGGCAGCGGCTCGACGCAGGGTGCTCTGGCGCATCCGACTCAGCGCCCCGGCGACATCTCCCAAGTCCGGTTCAAACAAGTCTGCGTACACATCGAGGGTCAGCGAAGCTGACGAATGTCCCAACATCCGCTGCACCGATTTCACGTTCGCGCCTGCCGAGACTGCCAAAGTGGCGGCAGTGTGACGCAGGTCGTGTATGTGCAATCCGGCTTGTCCGACCGCCAAGGCTGCCATGTCGAAGTGTAAGCGCAGGTTAGAGGCTCGCAGCGGGGTGCCATGTTTGGTGGCAAAGAGAAAGTCGTCACCCCCGCGGGTCGCCCTGGTCAACACCCGCAAGTCCCGCCGCAAGAAATCCGGAATCGGCACGACTCTGGTGCGACCGTTCTTGGGAGTGCCAAACACCTGCCGCCCCGACACCTCCGACACCGCCCGCTCGATTCGCATAATGCGCCGATCTAAATCGAGGGCAGCGGGGGTCAACGCCAGGGCTTCCCCGATACGCAAACCGGTGTAGCCCAGCAAGCGCATCAGAATCTCCAGCTGGTTGCCATCCCGTGCGGGAGTCTGTCCACCGCGCACCCTACCCAGCGACGCCAAACCGGTGTCAATCGCCCCGGCCCGAGACTTGCGCCGTGTCAGGTACCCGGCACGCCCTTTCTTGCGCAAGAACACCACGTTTTGTCCCCACCCGACGGGCAGACTGACCCCAGCGGGATCGCGGGTCAAACGCCACCACCCAATCTCTAGCGCCAGAGATTCCAGCTGCAACACGCTCAAGTACCGATGGCGTCCGGTACGGCACACTGTCGGCAACGGCACTCCGGTTGCCACGTTGCTTTCTATCTCCCCCAAACGGTTCGCCAACGCCAACACCTGCCCCACGATTTGATACGCCTGGCGCACCCCGGTGGGGCTGACTCCCTGTTCCGCAAGCTTTGCGACCCAAGAAACGACCTGCAGATAGCTGACCTGTTTCGGGGACAGTTCCCCAAATTCCAGATTGACCATGTTTAGCATCGACCGATAGCAAGCCCTGGTGGTCGGCTTTAAATCGACCCGGCTCTCTAACCAAATCCGACCAAAATCGGAGAAAGTTTGCGGTTCCAGGTGCGAGCGAGAGTCGGTGATTAGCTGATTTTCCATTGTTTTTCCTTTCAAATAGGCATCTTCCCGAGGTGTCGGGACCGGCGAGTGCCAGCTCAATGGGAAACGGTAGAATGTGAGGTCATTGAGGAGGAAAAACTTGGCAAAAATTTTAGTGGGACTATCCGGCGGGGTGGATTCGGCAGTGGCAACCGCGCGCCTGCAGGCTGCCGGTCACGAGGTTTCGGGATTCTTTATGCAGTTGGAGTCTCCCTCCCGCCCGTGGTCGCGACCTGTCACCTCCGCCGAGCCGGTGGACGCCCTGGCTGATGCGCATCGAGTCGCGGATTTCCTGGGGGTCGAGCTGCAGGTGTGGGACTTGGCAGAGCGTTTCAACCGGGTCGTGATGGATTCGTTCGCGCAAGCCTATCGTGACGGTCTGACCCCGAACCCCTGTGTGCATTGCAACCGTTTCATCAAGTTCGGCTATGTCATCGAACGCGCTCGCCGGGAGGGCTTCGATTATGTCGCGACGGGTCACTATGCCCGGCTGTGGCGTCCCGGTCAAGTAGGCTTGATTCCGGTGGGAGTCCCCCCGACCGTCGCGGAGGGCGCGTTTCCGGACTTCGCCCTGCTGCGCGGGTCAGCGATAGGTAAGGATCAAAGTTACGTTTTGGCAGGGGCACGAGCGGAGGCGCTGGCGCGAGCCGTGTTCCCGCTGGGTGACGTGACGGACAAAGCCGCCACTCGGGCAGAAGCGGAGGCACTGGGAATCCCGGTGGCGGGCAAGCGCGATTCTTTCGATATCTGTTTCATTCCCGACGGAGACACACGTGGCTTTTTGCGTGGCTGTATCGGGGCAGCCCTCGGTCAGATTGTGGATGAGGACGGGGCAGTGGTCGGCTCTCATGATGGCGCGTTCCAATACACGGTCGGACAGCGTCGCGGTCTGCACATTCCCCGTCCTCACCAGGACGGTGCTCCCCGTTACGTGGTAGGCACGGATGCAGAAACGAACACGGTGTTCGTGGCTCCCCGTCAAGCACTGACAGTCACGGAAATTCAAGCCGGTCCGGCAGTGAACTGGTTGACAGACCCCACCAGGCTGGGGCTCGGCGCAACTGGTGAGGGCGAGTTGGACCCGGTCGGGTTGACCATTCAGTTCCGCGCCCACGGTCAGCCCGTCACGCCCCGGGCCGTGCATCTGGAATCCGGCACGGACGGAACCAAACTGCAGGTGGCGCTGCCGCCCACCGCCGGAGTCACCGGAGTGGCGCCGGGACAATCCCTGGTGCTCTACCAAGACAGTTCCCAGGGGGACCGAGTCATCGCCCAGGCAACCATCACCGCTACGGATTGCGGACCGGACTTGTGACCTCGGAAATCATTTACGAAAAACTCCAGTGCCTGAAATCGGACAACCGGGGGGAATTCCGGACCTGAAAAAGCCCGATTTACCAGCCACAAGTTAGGCAAAGCTGATAAAATCCGGCAGGTGAAGCGTTTTCCCGGTAGTCTCGACTCTATGACTGTCCAAGAGAAAGGGACGACGCCGACATTTGCCCCAACTGACGTGATTGCGGAGGAACCGAAGCTCGACCCGCATCATTTGGGGCCCACGATTACCCAATCCGGGGTCGCCTTTTCCGTATATGCCCACCAAGCCACAGCGGTAGAGCTATGCCTGTTCGACGCTCCCGACGAACACGGGCACTACCAGTCCGAACGGCGGATTCGGCTGCGCGGACCATTCCGCGGGATTTGGCACGGCAACATTCGCGGTGTGCGCCCCGGTCAAGTGTACGGGTATCGGGCATACGGACCGTGGGATCCCGACGCGGGATTGTTTTTTAACCCGCAAAAGGTCCTGCTCGACCCTTACGCAAAAGCGATTACGCGGACCCCTATTCTCAGCCCGCAGCTCTATGCCCACCAAGTCGATGCCGAGCTGAAGCCCGCCACCCACGAGCTGACCATGGATCCGCTTGATTCCGCGGATTACAACGCGCTCTCAGTCGTGGTCAACACGCATTCTTTCCCGGTGGCGGACCACCCGCGCACCTCATGGCCGCGCACCGTCATTTACGAAGCGCATGTCAAAGGTTTGACCCGCCAACTGCCCGGAATTCCCCCCGAGCTGCAAGGCACCTATGCCGGTTTAGCAAACCCCGTCACCATTGATTACCTGAAGAACCTGGGCGTGACCGCGATTGAGCTGCTGCCGATTCACGCCAAGATGCCCGAACCATTCCTGGCGGAACGTAACCTCACGAACTATTGGGGCTACTCAACTTTGAGCTACTTTGCGCCCGAGCCTACCTACGCAACCGAAGCTGCCCAGCAGCAAGGTCCACAAGCCGTACTGGACGAGGTCCGTGGCATGGTCTCGTTGCTACACCAAGCCGGTATTGAAGTCCTGTTGGACGTGGTTTATAACCACACCGCTGAGGGCGGCACCCTGGGTCCCTCCCTCAGCTTGCGCGGTCTGGATTCGCAATCTTACTACATCTGGAATCACTGCTACCCCAACGAAATGGTGGACTTTACCGGCTGCGGTAACACGGTCGATTTCACGTCCAACCGGGCAGTGGCGCTGCTGCTAGATTCGCTACGGTATTGGGCTGGGGAAGTCGGGGTGGACGGTTTCCGTTTCGATTTGGGGGTCACGTTGGGACGCAACCGCGAACAGTATGCCCTGCGCCACCCCTCTTTTGTTGGCATGGCGACCGACCCGGTCCTGGCGGGATGTAAGCTCATTGCCGAACCGTGGGACATGGGACCGAACGGGTGGCAGACCGGCAACTTCCCTACGCCTTTTGCGGACTGGAACGACCGCTACCGCGACGGTATCAGGGGATTTTGGCTCACCGACGCGGCAGCGTTGGCGCAGGAGCGTCACGCGCACGGTCCGCACGAGCTCGCTACTCGCGTCTCCGGGTCGGCTGACCTCTACGGTTCCAACATCACTGAATACAACCGCGGACCGGGAGCTTCCATCAACTTCATCGCCGCCCACGACGGCTTCACGATGGCAGACCTGGTGACTTTTGACCACAAACACAATGAAGCCAATCTGGAAGGCAACCGGGACGGGACAAACAACAATAACTCGTGGAATCACGGTCACGAAGGTCACGTTCTCAGAGGTAAAGAACTCGGGGACCTACTCTCGCTCGAAACAACGACACCAGACGACCCCACCCCGCAATCCGGGGAAGGCATCTCCCCCCGATTCAGCCGGATGGATCCCACCACCCCGTTCCAGGGGGATCCCCTGGAACGGGCCGAGACGGTCGAAATCGCGACCAGCCGGCTAAAGGCCTTACGAAACTTGTGGGGAACCCTGGCAATCAGTTCCGGGACACCCATGATTTTGGCAGGTGACGAGTTTGGGAACTCACAAAACGGCAACAATAACGCCTACTGCCAGGACGGACCGATTTCCTGGTTGGATTGGCATTGGCAGCCCTGGCAAAAGGGATTGTTCGAAACTGCCCGCTACCTGCTACGTTTACGTGCTGAGCACCCGGTCATGCGTCCCGATGAGTTCGCCTCCGGGATGCCTCAAGACGGGGATAAACTCCAGGATCTGTCTTGGTACAACCGCGAAGGCGAACCTTTAACCCCCGGCGCCTGGCATGATCCGAGTAACCGCGTGCTCCAGATGTTGCGTTCCGGCGCCCCTTGGGACGACGTAGATTTGCTGGTCATGATTAACGGGACCAGGGATGAAGTCCAGATTAATCCCCCGCGGGCGCGTTCCCGCGTGTTTAGGCTGGTATGGGATTCCACCTGGCCCGACCCGAGCGCCCGCGAAGGCAACGCTGCGGAAAAGCTGCAGTTGTTGACCGGTTTGAACTCTGCGGTGCCTTCACCGCAGTCTCGTGACACGAATGACCCGGTCGCGCTGTTTGCCGAGGAGGTCGGAGTCACCCCCGGGTCCGGAATCCGTCTGGCAGAAGTCATTTCTGAGCTGCCCGTGACGGTACGCGGGATGAAGTCCCAAATGGAGCCGTTCTCGATGCGGATTTTCTTTGCGGAAGTGCCGGATAACCCCTCCGAGAACGAAAAAATCGATTTGCTCAACACCCTGCGCAAAGTCCAAAAGCGCTAAGGCGACGCCCCGCCCTTGTGAACGCGACTACTCGTCTAACAGATAGTCGCGACGCCCCAGCCTTTGCGGCGTCGCTTTCGCCAGCGAGGACGGGTAGGGTTTGTTTTCCCCTGCTGCCCCCGGACGCCCTTTGAACTCGCCGGCTCGGAAAGAATCCTCCCCGACTTCATATGCCCATTCCAGCAGCATGTCAGTAGTTTCTTCGACCAGCTCACCGCGGGTTTCCGGGCTGACCGACGCGCCTTGATGATCCAGATTGATAATCCATAGGGCGCGCTCTACCATGCGGTCTGCCACAGCCTGAGCATGGTCGCGACGCCGAATCAAGTCCTCTGGCTTCTTGTGATAGTCTTGCGTTTCCATCAAACCCCGTAGTTCATTCCCATAGCGACTTTCATTTCGCGCAGCACGTCGTTGGCTTCATCGCGGACTTTTTCGTTGCCGCGTGCCAACACACTCCACAGGTATCCTTCGTCGCGCATCAGCTCGGCGCGACGTTGACGCAGCGGGCGCAAGTGTTCGTTCAGCGCCTCTGTCACCAGGGCTTTCAGCGCCCCACCGCCACCGGCACCGATCTCCGCGGCGATGTCCTCGGGAGCCTGCCCGGTACACAGCGAAGCAATGAGCAGCAGGTTTGACACTTCCGGACGCTGGACAGGATCGAAAGTAATCTGGCGGTCAGAATCAGTCACGGCTTTTTTCAAGACTTTCGCGGTGTCGTCCTCGCTGGCGCGCAATTCCACCGTATTGTGCCGGGACTTGCTCATCTTTTGACCGTCAGTGCCCAGAATCATCGCGCCCTGGCCCAATAGTCCCTGCGGCAGGGGCAGCACGCCATGCCCGGTCTTTTTACCGGTCTGTGGGTCGCGTTGCGGATAACGTTTGTTGAACCGTTTGGCGAGCACCCGCGCTTGTTCCAAGTGCGGCAGCTGGTCCTGCCCCACCGGCACCAGGTTCGCCTTGGCGCACAGGATGTCCGCCGCCTGATGTACCGGGTAAGTCAGCAACAGCCCAGACATGGGACGCGCGGCGGCTTCCAGCTCGGCTTTTACGGTCGGGTTACGGTGCAGTTCTGCCTCAGTCACCAGGGACAGGAAAATGACCAGCATTTCGTGAATGGCAGGAATCTGAGAATGGCAGAAAATCGTGGATTTTTCGGGGTCGATTCCCGCTGCCAGGTAATCTGCCACCAGGTTTAACACGTATTCGCGCACGTTGCCGAGGTTGTCCCGGTCAGTAATGACCTGGTAATCCGCGATGAGTACGGTGGTGTCAATGCCAAGGTTTTGCAGGTCCACCCTGGTTTTCAAGGTGCCAAAATAGTGCCCGATGTGCAGGAATCCGGTGGGTCGATCCCCGGTCAGGATGCGGTACTTTCCGACATTTCCCGCCGCGATGTCAGCTGCAATCGCTTTCGAGGTTTCCTGAGCCGCCTTCAAGGTAGCGCGTACTTCCGTCTCGCTGGGCACCTTATTTTCATCCTTAGTCATTTCTTCACTCACCGTTTAAGTCTAACCCACTAACCACGAAAGGCATTTTCAAAAAACCTTGCATGTTATAGTTATTCGTGTCTGTAAGAATTCCCACTTTTGAAACGTATTAGGGGCGTAAGGACTTCACCATCCCCTGCGAGATGCAGAAGTAATCAATAGGATGAGTACGGAAATCATCCACCCAACAAGTTAGGAAACACAATTATGAAGAAGTCTGTTTTGACTTTCGGGGCGGCTGCAGCTGCCCTGGCTATGACCGTGCCGATGAGCGCGGTTGCGGCAACCGATTCTGACCGTTACGCTGGCGCAGGCCGTTACAACACCGCGATTTCGGTGGCCAGTGCTTTTGGCACCTCGGACGTGGTTTATCTGTCTCGCGGCGACTCCCAAGCCGACGCAGTCGCCGGTGGCAAACTGCCAAAGGGTCCCCTTTTGCTTGTCAACGACTCCCCCAGCGTGCAAAAGAACGTTGCCGAAGCCATCACTAAGTTAAAGGCCACTAAAGTTGTGGTGCTGGGTGGCACTGGCGCGGTTAGCGACGCCACGGTAAAGGCAGTTGCTGGGAAAGCCACCGTGACCCGAATTGCGGGCGCGGACCGGTTTGGGACAGCAGCTGAGATTTCCAAGAACCTGTTCCCCGAGGGCAAGACCAGCGCCAAAGTTTACTTGGCTAACGGCATCACCTTGGTCGATGCCCTGGTTGGTGGCACCATGACCGATGGCGCCCCGGTTCTGTTGACCAACGGCTCCGGCACTTTGCCTGCCGCAACCCTGAATGAAATCAAGCGCTTGAAGCCCTCCGAGGTTGTCGCTTTGGGCGGCGAAGGCGCGGTTCTGCCTGCCGAATTGAACGCGGCAGCGACTGCCAACGGTGCTGGCGGCGGCTCTGGGATGACCAAAGATCAAGCGAAAGCTAAGCTCCAAGCTGATCTAGATAAAGCAGCTCGTGAAGCCGATATGAAACTCGATGGCTGGTACACCCTGGCTGACGGTAAAACTGCTGACGACTTCGTAAATTCTGGCTGCACAAAGGCTAGTAACGACAAGGAGAAGAAAGCTGTCAAAGAGCTAATCACCTCGACGTTCCCCCGTCTGAAGGTTGACGAAGTAAAGACCGGCTGCACCGATGCAATTCTGAAGTCTGACACTAAGCCGGGTGCGGTTGCCCTCACCGATGCCCCACCCCAGCAGACCGAAAAAAATGCTAAGGGCAAGCTGGTAGCGACCTATGTCGGTATTAATAACGTCAAGACTCAAGCAGAGCTGCAGGAAGCTTTAAATAATGCCAAGGCTGCTTACCAGGACAATAAGACTGATACAGCTAAGAAAGAAGCTTATGATAAAGCTCAGGCTG
The DNA here is from genome assembly GCF_000185445.1 of Mobiluncus holmesii ATCC 35242. Taxonomy (NCBI): domain Bacteria; kingdom Bacillati; phylum Actinomycetota; class Actinomycetes; order Actinomycetales; family Actinomycetaceae; genus Mobiluncus; species Mobiluncus holmesii. The sequence goes on from NZ_GL622346.1 coordinate 1,295,522, forward strand.
CCTACGATGCTGCCCCGAGCAAAGCAGAGAAACAGCTCCTGATTGCTCAGGCAAATCTAGCTGCTGATAAGGCAAAGACTGCTGCTCCGACTGATGCTGCCATCCAGGCTTACTTGGGCGGAGCGGGAGCCAAGGCTTCTCGTATCGCCGGGGCGGATCGCTACCTGACCGCTCTCGAGATTGCCAAGGCGCAGTACCCGAACGGCACTAACGCCAAGGCTCTGTACTTTGCTAACGGTATGGCTTCGGCAGATGCCACCGTCGCTGGTTTCATCGATAATAAGGCTGAACTGGCCGGTCCGGTTCTGCTGACACAAAAAGACTCTGCCTCCGCGGAGGTAACCGCTTTTGCCAAGGCGGCTCGCACGGCAAATGCGGCGCTGGCTGGTAAATTCAAGGCTCTGGGTGGCGTAGGCGTAATCTCTGATTCCCTGGTTGACCAGTTCAAAGACTTGCTGAAGTAAGTTCTTCGGGCTTTTTTTGGGGGGGCGGCTACGGCCGCCCCCCCTCGTTTACCCACGCACACTTCGCGCCCGGTCCCACCCAAAGCGCCACGCGCCCCGCGGAGACACATACCACACTTGTGACCCTCGCAGAACCCCGCGCCCCGCGCTTGTGACCCCGCTCTTGAGACACGAAAAACCGGCGTCACCATAATGGCGACGCCGGGAAACTTGTGAAAAGACCCTTAGCGGGTTTCCTTATGCGACGTGGACTTCCGGCAACGCGGGCAGTACTTGTTCAGCTCCAAGCGATCCGGAGTGTTGCGCCGGTTCTTCTTGGTGATGTAGTTGCGCTCCTTGCACTCAGAGCACGCCAACGTAATCTTCGGGCGAATGTCTTTCGATTTTGCAGCCACTGTTTTACTTCTTTCTAATCGCTTATCCCCTGCGGTTATCCGGTTCGGGTTCGTAGCGGGGGAGGGATTCGAACCCTCGACCTCACGATTATGAGTCGTGCGCTCTCACCAACTGAGCTACCCCGCCTCGCTGCTCAGCGGCGCGAACCGTCAAGCGTGAAGCGAGCCCCGGCAGAGAATCGAACTCTGGACCTTCTCCTTACCATGGAGACGCTCTGCCGACTGAGCTACCGGGGCAACGAAAGTTTAGTTTACAGGATTCTGGCGCTCGTGACAAACTGAGCTCAACGCGCAGCTCTATACGTTTTTCCGTGAGGTTTTCGGCTGGTTCTTTCACCGGTCCGTTTAGTTTCGCGCGCAGCAGGGAATTGTGGGGGTTTCAGCGTTTTTGTACCGGTTTCAGGCGTGGGGTGAATGCTGGGATTTTTTGGGCGTCACGCCCCGACGAAAGTTGGCGAACGGGACCGGCGGGGCAAAGTTGGCGAACGGGACCGGCGGGGCAAAGTTTGCGAGCGGGATTGCCAACTCCCCAGTCTGGTCCCATTTCCGCGCCGTACCGGCACACCAGGACCAGTGTGCAGACATAAAAGTTAGAATAACCCTCATGAAGCAAGAACCCGACGACGGGACGACCCTGAACGACTGCGCTGGTCGACCCGCCACCTCCACCCTGGTGTTGCTGTTAGTGCTGACGTTCATCGCTATGGCTGCGAGCGCGGAACTGGTGCTGTCAGAAATTCAGACGCTGAAACACCCCGCGGAGCATCTCGGATGCGATCTGAACCCGCTGATTGGCTGTTCGGCTTCGCTCACGACCTGGCAGGCTCACCTATTGTTTGGCATCCCGAACGCGCTGGTCGGAGTCGGGTTATTCGCTGGTTTGGCAGGTGTGTTCCTGGCTTGGTGCAGCGGGCAGATACCGCGCTGGCTGGGGGTGCTGATTGAAGCGGGGCTGACCGGAGGAATGGTGCTGATTGCGTTTTTCCTGCATCAATCCATTTTCGAGTTCACGAAACTGTGCCCGTTCTGTTTTATCGTCTGGACCTGCACGATTATCTTGTGGGTGCAGCTTGGGGCGGCACTGATGCGGCTCGGCTGGTTGTTTCCGGGCACCGGGTTTGCCCGGATTTGGACGGCGCAGCGTTGGCTTATTACCGCGATTATCTTGCTTTTGATAGTCTTGGTCGTAGCAGTGACGCTATCAGACAAACTTGTTTACTTATTCTGACCGAAAGGCGAATGCGGTGCGGAGAGAACTGACCGACGATGAGGAACAATTTTTAGAGACTATCCGCACGATGCTTTTGGCTCGACCGCGCGCCCACGCCGATGCCAGTCGCGAAAACATGCACCGCTTGGCGCGTTTGGCCCAGGCTTTTCTGGCGTCGCCAACGTCGCTCAATAACCTGGTGGGACCCGTCTGCCGGACCGGTAATGTTTGTGACTGGCTGGGCGTGTCTCGCCAAGCGATTATGAAAGCCGTGCGGGATGGGCGTTTGCTGGGATTTCGGACTTTGGATCGGAAGTGGGTTTACCCGGCTTGGCAGTTTTCCTCAGCCCAGGCTTACGCGAACTGTGTGCGGATGTTACCGCCCGTAGTGGATATTTTGGGTTCGCGTGGTTTGAATGATTTTGACCGCGCCAAGTGGTGTTTTACGCCGAACGTGCTGTTGGCGAAGGCTGCAGCAGGTTCGGATCAGCCCGGTCCGCAATCTGAATGGCCTTCTCCCGAGGGGTGGATTCGCAATGCAAAACCGCTGGAGGATTTGATTCTAGCTGCCAAGAAGGCATCCCCGGCTCCCCCGGATTCTCCCCAGGCGCTGCCGACACCGCGACTGTCGGACATCGCGCTCGCAGATTTAGCTTGAAATCCGCTACACTATAGTGGCGCCAGGGCGAGTGGCGGAATTGGTAGACGCGCAGGATTTAGGTTCCTGTGTCTTTGACGTGGGGGTTCGAGTCCCCTCTCGCCCACTTTTGTTTACGCGGGGGCGCCCTTGCGGTGCCCATGCGTAAACATACAGTCAGCAGAGCGACTCGAACCCCGTGAGGGCTAGGGCGTTAAGAAAACGCGTCAGCGTTTTTAGCCCTAGCGCGAGCATCCACGATGCGAGCGAGACGTGGTTTTGCGCAGCAAAACCACGGAGTCCACTCTCGCCCACTTTTGTTTTCTCTGGGACACCACCTCCCTCTCTCGCGAGCGCCCGCACCAAAACAAGCAAACAAAACCAAGCCAATGGTGGCGAAAATTTGAGCATACCTGCCCGGGGTGTGAATATAAGGTGGTATTTGGGCAGTAGCTGCCATTATTGGCAGCTACTGCCCTATTTCCACCCTATAAATCCACGCACACCCCGAAACTTGGCAGCAGACAGCCCCTCAATTCCTCGGATAACCTGAAATAACGCCTATTTAAACGTCTCGGTGTGCCATATATGGCACACCGAACCAAATTAATAGGATTAATGCCAGCATTCGCCGGGATTGTCTCAGGGCTTGAGATTTTGACACCGTAAAACCTTGCGATAAACCTGTACGTCCTGTCCGGCTTGCACGAACGACCGATTTCGCTAAGCACCATGCCGTCTCTACGCTGCTAGAATCTAACCTACCTGCGGGTTTAGAAAATCAACGCTCAGCAAGGACGCCAATTCTGGTTTGAAAACGGTCGTTAGTGCAACTACTCCAAAGCCATTCCGGGGTATAGACATGATTTGGTCCGGCGGGGTACCCTTGCGCCGCGGGAATTTAGGCGACTGGCGGGGCGAGGAGCGTTGGGGGGGCGACTCAGCGAGAGGCTGGGGGGTGAGCGTTTTGCGACAATAGTCGCGCAAAACGCGAGGGGGCACTCCCCCTTACGCCTCTCGCGAGCGCCCCCGAGCGACAGCCCCGCACCAATATCTAGCGGAGTGACTCCTCGTGCCCGACCGAAATATCCGCAGTAAATTGCTTACCTGAGGGCAGCTTTTTCCTGAGCCTTGAACTGATTGAATCGGGGCAGGAATTTATCCCAATCGATAGCGTGTCCATCCAGCTCAGGACCGTCAATACAGGCGTGTTTCCGCACCAGCTTGCCAGTTTCCGGGTCAATGAAAGGCACCATGCAGGCTCCGCACATCCCGGTCGCGTCAACCATGATCGAGTTCAACGACGCCACGGTAGGCACGCCATATTTACCCGTCAGCAAGCAGACGAATTTCATCATAATAGGCGGTCCGATAGTGGTGATTTCCGCAATCTGGCGCCCATCGCTGCGACCGTCCCGCAGCATTTCTTCCAGCGGCAACGTCACCACACCCTGACGCCCAAACGACCCATCGTCCGAGGTCAGCACCACGTCCAGCAAATCCGGATACTGACGACGCAGCACTTCAACACGCTCCGGGCTGACCCCGGCCGGATCCCCATCCGGGTCGGTCCAGAACAGCAAGTCGCGATGGCGCGCCCCCAGCACCAGGGTCACGTGATTGCCCAGCTCCAAGTGTTTACGGACAATCGGATAGGCGGGCGCTAACCCGACTCCACCAGCCACAAAACACACACTTTGGGTGGCAGGGTCGAATTGTTCCATCTTTGACGCCAGACCCAGTGGTCCAGCAATCCCGTAAAACGCTTGACCAACCTCCATCGCGCACATAATCTGGGTAGATTTACCCACCGCTTGCACCACGATGTAAATCCAGCCCTGTTCCCGGTCGAAATCGGCAACGGTCAGGGGAATCAGCTCGCCTTTCTCGTGGGTCATGAACCGGGCAAACTGTCCGGGCTGCACCGCACGGGCGACCGCCGGGGCGTGCAGTTTCATTTCCCAAGTCCGTTCCGACAGTTGGCGTTTTTCCAAGATTCGATAGGCTGAGGCGGCGCTTTGCGTGTATTCCCAAGCGCGTTGCACCCGCTGGCGGACTTCCTCCGGTTCCAATTTGGTCGCCAAATCCCCCATCTGGCGGGCGGCGGCTTGGCCATCTCCGGCTGCCTTAATCGCGGTAGACCCGCCGCGAGAAGCGTCTCCGCCGGAGTAAATCCCCGCTAGATTGGTGGCTTGCGAGGGGGTTTCTGCCGCCCTATCAGCCCCATCAGCCGTACCTGCACCAGCGCTGTCAGCCTCACCGCCAGTGGCATCTTTACCGACCTTGATGGCACCCCACTGCTGCACCGCTAGGTCGGGCTGGGAATCGCGGATAATCGGGTTGGAACTGTTACCCAGCGCCATAATCACCAGGTCAGCGTCCATTTCCAGGATTTCCCCGGTCGGTTGGGGACGGCGCCGCCCGGACTCGTCAGGCTCCCCCAGCTCCATCACCCCTACGCTGGCTCCGCAAACATGGTGGTTTTCATCCTCGTGAAACTCGGTGGGCGAGCGCAGCTCAGCCACCACAATGCCCTCTTCCAAAGCGTGATGCAGTTCCTCCACGCGAGCCGGCATTTCCGCCTTGGTCCGCCGGTACACAATCGTGACGTGACCGCCCAAGCGCCGGGCGGTGCGTGCCGCGTCCATCGCCGTGTTTCCTCCGCCAATCACCAGGATTTCTTTCCCCGCGACTTCTGGCAGGGGCGTGTCATAGTCGGGCAGGTTGCCGTGCATCAGGTTTACGCGGGTCAGGAACTCGTTGGCGCTCATGACCCCGTTGAGGTGCTCGCCGGGCACGTTCATGAACTTTGGCAGCCCCGCACCGGTACCGACGAAAATGCGCCAAAAACCCGCTGCTTTCAGGTCATCTAAGGTCGCGGTCTTACCCACCACGAAGTTCGTCACGAAACGCCCGCCCAGCAGGCGAATCTTGTCCACCACGTCGTCGACCAGCTCGTTAGGCAAGCGGAACTCGGGAATCCCGTATTTCAACACCCCGCCCAGGGTATGGAACGCCTCGAACACGGTGACCGGGAAACCCTGGTTCGCCAGCAAGAACGCGTTAATCAATCCGGAGGGACCCGAGCCGACGATGGCAATCGGGGGCTTTTCCGCGGTTTGCCACGGGTCGGGGCGCCCCTCGAAACGCTTGAGAATCGCCTCGTTGCCGTGCACAATTTTCTCTCGCTGGGGCAAAAACCACTCCAACTGACCAATCTCGATGGGACGCGCCTTGTGCACACACACCCCTTGACATTGCAGCTCCTGGGGACATACCCGCCCGGTCACGTTCGGCAGCGGGTTTGACTCTTCCACAACACGCAGTGCTCGGTCAAAATCGCCCTCTGCAATAGCCTGCATCACGTCCGGGACGTGAATCTGCACCGGGCAGCCCCCGACTTTGCGCCCCCGTAGGAATTCGCCCAGCTCACAGGGCCGATCCGCGCAGTGTTTATCCCGCATGGATTCCAGCCACACAAACAGGTCGACTTCCCGCTGGGTATAGCCCTGGGTCAAATATCCCAAATACCCTTGCGTGACCAGGTCAAAGTCATGTACCCGCTGGGACGCCGGGCGCACGTAGGGAGCGACGTGGCTGGCAGCGGGCCAGTTGTCGCTCAGACCCGCAAACATCGGGTAGCGCTCGGACAACCAGGTGTCAATCGCGCGAATGAACACGCGTTTCTTGCCCAGCGGCAAGTTCCACAGGAAACGCATCATGATGCGTCCCACCGTGTCCTCGCGTTCCAGCAGTTCCCAAATTTTGCGGGTCAGCGCCTCGGGCAGCTCTCCGGTGTCAAAAGCCGCGTGCAGCTGCGCCAAGCCTTCAGCCACAAACATGGCTTGAAACAGTTTCGGGTCGGCGTTAAACCGGCGTTCCAAAATGTTGAGTTGCACCGTGTTCATCGTGCCAAGCATCGGTTTCCCCTCCCCCGGTCACGAGATGATTTCCGCGTCACAGTTCGCGACGACTTTCGCAATGCGGGCGCGCAGCTCGTCGGTCACTTTCACGTTTTCCAGCGAGCCGGGAATCAGCCGCGCCACCGGGGTGGACTTGCCGTCAATGATTTCCGTAGAAGCCTCGAAATACTCGGGAATCTCTTGATAGCAAGTCTTGCAGTCCGTGCATTGGGCTATTTTCTCTAGCTCGTAGCGAAAGGGAGTACCGGAACCTGCGGGCGCGGAACCGCTCACTTCAGTCCCGGAGGCGCCGCCAGTCGAGCTGGCTCCCCCACCGAATCCACCCAAGAACGGTAATGGCGTCGTGGTAGTGCCGGTCGCAGCGACTTCTGCCATCGCTTTCGCCATGAGTTCAATCATTTCTTCTTGCGACTTCGCGGCGGCGTCACGAGTTTCGGTCAACTTCTTTTCCAGGTCAGCCTGGGCTTTCCGCGCCGCAGCCAGGTCTTGCCCAGCCAGGTATTGCAGGAAAGTCCAGTATTCCCGGCACTGCTCGGTCAGCTTCACGATGGAGGGCGACACCTGGATTTTCACCAGATTCCCCTCCGCGCCGGTCGTATAGATAAACGGAGTGGCGGTTTCCCGCGCGGTCGCATCCATTTCTATATATTCCGCCACCAGGGTCGGGTTTTCGGCATTGTCCGGCAGCGGTTTGAAGTGTTTCTTAAACCGCAGCTCAGAGTAGGCAAAATCTGCTGGCGTGTAAGGCAGGTCCAGCAGCTGGGTTTTTCCGTCCGCATCGTGGTAGTTGAGTTTGTAGTGTGACCAGAGCTTCTTTACATCCGGGTTGCCGTCGATGATGAAACGGTCACTAAATTCGGCGTGTGCTGGTTCGTGAACAAACAGCGGGCTGACACGTGATTTCACCGCCATCCGACTGTGTTCACTAGCCATGTCGTCCCCGATTCCGTGTTCGGGCTGGCAGGGAGTGTACACGTCTATCAGCGCCGGGTAGTCGACTTGAGCCAGTGCACGAGACACGTTCTTGAGGAAGTGCCCCTGGTAAGCCGTGGAGGTAGACACCACGAGGACGTTGGGGTGCATCGCTGCCAGCAGACCCAACTCTTTGCGCTGCTCGGATTTACCTTTCAAATATTTTCCGTAACGGGACAGGTCCGCGTCCTGCCCCTCCAGTGAAGCCGTGGACGCCTGACCGCCCGTGTTGGAATAGGCTCCCGTGTTCAACACCAGCATCTTTATGGGGGTTCCTGATGCCATGATGCGGCTCATCGCCCCAAATCCAATGTCATAAGACGCCCCATCGCCGCCGATGGTCATCACCGCCGGCATCAACGCGAGTTCCTCGTCCGTAAAGTGCTTCCATTCCGGAGCATCGTTGGGAATCGCCGCGCCGGTCGCGCCCGCGAGGATGGCACGGGCTTGACGCAGCGCTAACACGTCCATCGACAAATCGGCTGCCAAGCCCTCGTAAATACCCTTCGCCAGAGGCTGGGCATCTTGGAACAGCCCGTTGACCCACGGCTGCTGGTAAGGGTTAAACGGCGCAGTCGAAGCATAAACCGAGGAACACCCAGTCGAATTCGCCACTACCGCGGCCGCCGGACCCCGCCCGCCTGCCGGTCCTTCGTAACGGTACAGACGCTGCTCCAGACGCGCACGCACCTTGTCAATCAGCTCGCCCAGCGCCGTGTCGGTGACAGCGTGACGCTTTTCTTCCAACGCTGCTACCAATTCCTCAAGTTCCTGACGGTGACGCAACACTCTGCCATTGTTGATGTCGTTAGCCAAAGCCATGGTTTGACGCACGGCAGTGACTTCGCCACATCCACGGCACGCTCCGTGCCCGCCAATGGTCGCGTAATAGTTGTCGCGGTTCAGGAAGATCCGTTTCATGTCGAGGCTGGGTCCGCCGTTCGGGTCGCTGAATTCGCTCGGCGAGTTCGGCAGTTTTGTCAGGAACGCAAAGCGCTGCTGCGCCGTGTCCAGCACCTCGTCGTCTTGGTCGGTACCAATCAGGGCGTGCGGACCACACACCGCCACGCATTCCAGACAGCCGGTACACTTCCACGGGTCGACAGTCGCGCTGAACAGGACTCCCGCACCGGGTTGGCGTTTTTCAGTAGAGTCAAAGAACGGTCGGGTGCGTGCCACCGGGAAGGTTCGTAACGTGTCTGCCACCGCCGCTACCGCCGCGGGGTCGGCATTTTGTGAGGTCGCCACCTCGGTAAAGACATCCGCAATTGCCGGACGCGCCTTCGTGTCCAACAGTGCCTGGCGCATCGCCCCGGCAATCGCCTCCACCTGCGATTGCAGGCTCGCGCCGGAGTCACCGGTCTGTTCTATGGCAGTCTCCAGCAGGGTGTCAATAGTGAACACTGTGTTTGGAATCGCCCCATCCGGGCACGCCAGAGCACATTCCATACAGCCGGTACACACGCTCGGGTCGAACACCGGAATAGTGCGGCGGAACAGACCCTTGTCCTTTTCTGCCGAGGACGCCGGGGGCAAGAAATAGCCAGTGCCGGGATAAACCGGGGCTTCGCTGATAGTTCCCTGCGCAAAGGGCTCCGCCACGACCCGCCGGAAATAATCCCGATCGAACAGCCCGGAGGTCAACGCACAGCCACTGGCACCACGCTGGCACATTGTGGCTGACAGGGAGGCGTTCAAAGCCTGACGAGAATGCCCGGATCCCGCCGTCGCGCCTGTCGACCCGCCCGCCGAATCAACGTCGAGCTGTTCCCAATCGACCTTTTGCGTCGCGCTCGCCCCGTCCTGGACCACAGCCATATTTGCTTCTACAATCGCCGGGCCTTTCGCCCCGAATTTGTGCTCGATTTGTTCGCGAATCTTTGCCAGCATGTCCGCTTCGCTGGCCCCGGAAGCAATCCGGTCCACTTTGGTGGCGATAGCCCCGATAAAAGCCACACCCATCATGCGGGTTTGCAAGCCCGGATTGGGGGCGTGTTTCAGTGCGACCCCAAAAGCGTCGAGGATAAACAGGTTGATGTGCCGATCCCGAATGATTTGTTTCGCCCGGCGCGGCAGACTCGCCCACAGTTCGGCGGGAGTCTTGTCAGATTGCAGGATAAACGTCCCGCCCTCCGCCAAGCCTTTCAGCGGGTTCGTGTGCGCAAACACCATGTGGTCCGGGCTGACCACAATCTCTACGTCCTCCAGCTCGGCGTTCGTAATCCTGATAGTCTCCGGGCTCAACGTGATGTAGTAGTTCGTGGCAGCCCCCGATTTTTCCGAACCGTACTTCGGGGCAGCTTTGCTGTGCAAGTGCAGCATTTCTGCCAAAATGTCTGCCAACAGTTTCCCGGTCGCAATCGTGCCGTATCCCCCGACCGAGTGGAACCGAATCCGCATCGCTTCCTTAGGCAGCAGGTCTTTCGGGTTTTCCTCCAGGTGAAGAGCCATCTTGGTAGTTTCCGGGTAGGCTTCACGCAGCCGGTCCTGCATCGCTTTTTGTTCCCCGGTCGCGTCATCGTCAAAGAACGTCGAGCCGATATAGAACTCGGGAGCCAAGTCACCAACCTGCATCGCTTTGAACGTGGCGATGAGGTGACGCGGCTGGACGTCGTGACCGCCCAAGCCAAAGAACCCGGTGGACAGCTGGGGCATTTCCTCAGTCTCTACCGCCGGAATATCTGGGTAGCGCGCAGGCAGATTGCGCTGCACCGCCGCCGCATTTTGCCCGGCTTTCACCAGCGCGCTGTTGACGAACTTGGTCAACGCCGCCTGGTCGGAACGCTCCAACACCGTCACGGCTTTCGCGCCTTTGAGAGCCGCCACCAAGTCAGCCTCCGGGAACGGCTGCAACATGACAATCTGGACCAGACCGACCTTGAGACCCCGACTGCGCAAGTACGGCAGCACCGCCCGCACGTCCTCGCAGATCGAACCGACCCCAACCATGATGAAGTCGGCATCCTCGCAGTTAAAGGTTTTCACCGGGGCGTAATCGCTGCCGGTCAGGGCGTTATATTCGTCCATCGCCTGGCGCACTAGGCGCGGCACGTCCGCCACAAAGTGGGTGCGGTGGTCGGCTACCCCGGCTTGGAAATCGGGCTGGTTTTGTACCGGTCCGGTCAAGCCCGGGTTGTCAATATCCACCAGGGATGGAATCAGTTTGCGGGTACCTCGCGCCGGCGCATTGACCCACTGGCGACGCCACTTGGCGACTTCCGCCGCGGGCAGATGCCCCGCGATTTCCCGGTCAAACAGCTCTCCGCAGCTATCGTTTTCGATGGCGTCAGCATTATCAACAGACTGGAGGAACGACCGCAGCGCCTCGAGGGAGGCGGGCGCCAGCACCGACCTTTTGCTCTCCAGGAACTGACCAAACTGGAAAGCCCGCCCTTTGGCACCAAACAAAATTTCCTGAGCGGCGGTGGGGCAGGGAATGTACCCCTTGGGATCGCCCAAGTATTCCTTTACCAGTTCGGCTTCCGGCAGGCGCGCTTCGCTCATCATGTGGGAAGTCGCGAAACCATCCATGCAGTTCGCCACCGGAATCAAGGACAGCGACGAGGCACGGTAAGAAATCAGCGCCAGATTCGCGGCCTCCTCCGGGTTCGCTCCAAACAGGACCGTGTAACCGGCTGGGAGCAGGGCATATACGTCATCATGGCCACCCATCACGTTCAGCGAGTGGCGGGACACCACGCGCGCCGCAACCTGCAGCACGAAACCGCCGATGCGCTTGCCGACAGTGACATAGTGAGACTCCAAACCGTAGAGAATCCCCTGCGAACTGGAGGCATTCGAGATGAACTTGCCGCCGGTCAGCGCCGCGCCCATCGCCCCAGACTGAGCGGAATGCTCCCCCTCCGGCTCAAAGAAGAAGGGGTGCTGTCCCCACACGTTCTTTTGACCCGCCGCTACTGCGGCTTCGAACGTTTCCGAGATTTCCGTCGAAGGCGTGATGGGATACCCGATGACTCCTCCACACACCATGTTCATTACGCGGGCAACCGCACCGTTGCCGTTGATCACTTCCACTTTGCCGGGATACTTTGGCTGGTCTACCATTACAAATTCCTCTCGACGGGGTATTTTGGGATTGCGTGGCCGTGGCCCAGTGATTCGCATCCTACCCTGATTTTAGTAACGTCTCTTTGCCCACGCGAGGGCTCCGCGCGAGAGGCGATTTACCCGCTACCCTGGAACTGTTCGGAATTCAAGGGTTCGCACGGTTTGGCATTTAGGAAAGGTAGGGAATCAAGTATTTGACGAGGAACTCAGTTGAGGTACTTTCGGTGACGACATCGCCGGGAATTTCCTGAGGTTTGTCTTTCCCAATAGCCCAAGTCGCCCGCCAGTGGATTCGGCAGTTAATCGTGTAGCTGCCAACACGTTGATATTTATGAGTAACTGTCCCCTCTGGCCAGGGCGCTCCCGCATTCGCGCCGGAATCCGTGGTGTTGCCGTCACCCCATTTCCATTCAAACCGTATTGGGACGGCGATGATGGTCAAAGTCTGCGATGCCACTGTTTTTACAAACTTTTGCGGCTTCGCGTCCGCCCATACATACACGTCTTTATTCACCGCTACGTGACCTTTAGCGGGATTCATAAACAATTTGGGAGACTCAACTTTGACTTTCAGCGCCTCGCGAAGTTCCCGGTTCCAGTCATAGGAATTTTGTATGGAAACACCGTTTTTCGACTTTTTCTGACCTTTCGACCCGCCGGAGCCTTTCGTGGCGGAATTTGCCGAGGTCGAGTTGTAGCCGAAAGACTGGGAGCGAGAATCGGAAAAAGATCCGCTGATGACCCCCTGAATCACATTACCCATTCCGCTGAAGTCCCCAACGATGGCGTTCGCCACGCCGACCCCCGCGCCTGAAAGCGCAAATAAAGTCGCGATGGCTGCGGTAAACATCCGGGCACGTCGGGGAAAACTCACATTTTCAAGCTACCGTGAAGGTAGCGCACTGACCAAACCCGCGCCAACCGGTCGGGGACCCGCCGTCCTGGGATTTCACGCAAATGCACAGGTCTGACCTGCGATTTGCCAAGTTTTTTGCCAGCATTCATTAATCATTGGATTTATAAGGTGGAATATGGGCAGTAGCTGCCATTATTGGCAGCTACTGCCCATATTCCACTGTTTATCCACAGCGACAGCGAAACCGGGGTTTTCCACAGGTAATCTGAATCGGCATTGATTTTGTTTCCGGCCGTGTCGCAAAGTGGGGTTATGGAAACGATAAACTGTGGCGTGTACACAGTAAAACAGCTGCTCACAGAGTACTCCACGCGCGAAATTGCGGCTTTAGTTAAGGCTGGCAACCTGGTGCGAATTATGCGTGGCTGGTACGCCGGATTGGAAGCGGACCCGGATGTCGTCCGCGCGCTGAAACACGGAGGCCGGTTGGGTTGCCTGTCCGGGTGCGCAAAGTATGGACTCTGGGTTCCCCACCAAACCAACACGCACGTAATCTTGCCGGAAAATGTTCCCCTGCCCGCTGCAAGATTCGCCGAATTCCACCGCTGTATCGCGACCCAACACGCCCCCGTTTTCGGCTTAGAAGATTGCCTGTACCAAGCCATGCGCCATCATGATGCCGAGACGGGGCTGATTGTGCTGGAATCGGCGTTGCAGGCAGGATGCATCGGTTACGACCAAGCAAAACATCTGGCAACGCGGGTGCAAAAGAAAAAAATGGCAACGTACCGGTTCCTGAACCGAGGGGCACAATCCGGTAGTGAAACCAGGGTCAGGTTATTTTTCCAGCGCCGCGGGGTCAGTGTGCGTACCCAGCATCGGACTGCACCCGGATGGGTGGACCTGCTGGTCGGCAACTCGTGGATAGTGGAATGCGATGGGAGGGAGTTTCATGACAATCCCCGCGCTTTTGAGATTGACCGCGAGCGGGATTTATCGAACGCCACCGCTGGATATCTGACTACCCGGCTGAGCTACCGCCAGATCTGGCACGAGTGGGAACGCACCACTCAGAGATTGAGCGCTATTTTGCAAAGACGCCGACACCGCATCGCACCCCGAGTGTGACGGGATCCCCGGTTGGAGATACCCCAGGTAGGAAGTACTTATGATTGAAAGGGCTCAGATTCAAAGGGCTCAGTTTGAAAACAACCCGGATTTGAAAACACCGGGTAGGAAGCCCCCGGGTAGGAAAGTGCCCCAGATTTAAAAACACCACAGGTTTGAAAGCACCCAGACGAAAAAGTATTACGAGTTTTTAGGCACTCGGCGGTTTTACGGGCGGGCTTGTCGGTGAACTGTCAACTATTTCCGAAGATTTGTCGGCAGCCGGCTGTCGATGTCGCAGAGGCTCCCGTCCAGACTCCAGATGTTCAAAATTGATGGCAGCCAGAAAACCGAACTGCGGAACTCCGCTTGTTTGATAGTGGATATTAGATAACAACTGCCGGGATTTTTCAACGCCTGCGCCTGAATCCGGGTGCTGCGCCGTTGGCATCTGAGATTATGAGGTGGAATATGGGCAGTAGCTGCCATTATTAGCAGCTACTGCCCATATTCCACCTTATATTCTCATCTTTCATTGGTCACTGCCGAAGTTTTACCCCCCAGCATCGGACCGAATCGATCCGACATCCGAGGCGATTTTATCGTCAAAAATCCCTGCCAAATAGCTCCGAACTGGGGATTTGCCATACATAACAGCGGAGTTGACGATGCACCGGTGATTTTCGCCCCGCACTGATTCACCATCCCGGCTCGCTGCGCTTTAAACCCACGGCGTTTTTCTGTAGTCACACGACGCGTCCCCCAAGCCGTGCACAGATACCAACCCCATCACCACGGCGGCCTGAAGGACTCGAATCTAGACCTCTCGAAGACCAAATCGGCTCCGAGTAGAATTGCTTTCGTCGCCACCAAAACGTCCCGCAATCGTTGAAGCTGCGCGGTTTTTCAAAACACTCCGGCGACCTTTTCAATTCATCTGAGCAAAATTCCACCCTTTATTACCCAGAAGAAGGGTTTATTTGAAGATGAATTTGAAGAAGAAGTTTGTGATTGGTGCTGCTTCGTTGGCGCTGGTTGCTGGCATGGGCGTCGCTCCCGCGATGGCTGGCGAGATTTATCTGCCGAATGGTAACAAGGTAGAGCGTTTGTCTGGCCCGGACCGTGTGGAGACCTCTTTGGAGGCTGCGAAGGCTCGTATGGAGCAGTCCACTGTGGATACCGCGTATATTGTTGGCTATGATGCTGTGGTTGACGCAGCTTCGGCGTCGTCGTTGAAAGACGGGGTTATCCTGGTGGCTCCTAAGGATCGCGGTGGTCAGCTGTTGCTGGGCAAAGCGATGAAAGATGACGCGAAGCTTTCGGGTATCTCCAAGCTGGTAGCTGTGGGTGGGACTGCTGTCGTGGCGGACTCCGTGTTGGATAACATTAAGAAGTTTGATGATTCCATTACCGAGACTTCTCGTGTTGATGGCAAGAACCGTTACGAGACTTCGGCGAACATTGCTAAGCGCGCTTTTGCTGCTGTTTCCGTTAATCACGTGTTTTTGACCCGTGGTGACAATCCGGTGGATGCACTGTCTGCTGGTTCCTTGAATGCTTTTGCGGGTAAGATGGGGCCGGTTTTGTTGGTGAATCCGTCTGGTACCGTGGATAAGTCTATTGTTGACTACTACCGGTCTACTGGTAAGAGCGCTGGTGCAGTGCTAGTCTTGGGTGGCGAAGCTGCTTTGTCCGATGCCCAGGTCAAGCAGGTCGTTGGTGAATCTCAGTCGATTTCTCCGTGGAAGTATGCTGAAACTGAGGAATCCCTGAAGTTAAAGCTGCAGAAAGCCGCTATTGAGTACTTGGGTCACAAGACCTGGCAAGGAATGGAAAACGATCTAAAGTTTGATACTGATGGTACTCCCTCGGCACTGTTCGGTTTGGATGATAATGCCTCCCTAGCTACTGAAGGTCAGGAGAAGGACCCGCGTAAGATTGAAGCTAAGAAGATTACGGATCCGACTAAGGCGTTCGCTGGTTTTAAGCCGACCTTGGCTAAGTACGATATTTACGCTACCAAGATTGATGGTCTTTACAAGACCGCTAAGGCTGAATTAGATGAGGCTGTAAACAATGCGGTGAAAGCTCCGACTGCTGCGGCAAATGTTGAGGCTGCTATAAAGGCTAAGTTTGAGGCTCTTTACGGCACGAGCAGTTTTAAAGCCACCACAATTGATGGTGTTAGCCCGAATGTGAAGGTTAAGGTTCAAGGCGCGTTCAATGTTGATAAGGACGGCAACCTGACCGGTTTGAACAAGGCATTTATTGCTAAGCTCGGCAAGGACTACGCTACTAACGAAGACGCGGCGATTAAAAATGCTCTGAAAGTTCAAGACGACACTCTTGCTGGGGCCCCCGGTGCTGCCGACCCGAAGAACTTGGAGAAGTTCAACGAGATTTTGCAGGCTGATTTCAGCAAGCAGAAGGCTTTGACTGCGGCTTCTAAGGCAAAGTTGATGAACGCGATTGCTGCTTATCAGGCAAGGCCGTGGGCTAAGGTTATTACCCAGCCTGAGGGCGTGATGCGCATTGTTGGTAAGGATCGTTACGAGACTGCTGCTCTGATTTCTTACTTCGCTACCAAGGATATGTCCAAAAATACAGTGAAGAACGTGTACTTGGCTAGTGGTGCGGATAATCACCTGATTGACTCGGTGGTTGCAGGTCAACTGATTGATGGTTCGATTATGTTGGTGCCGGGTGCGGATTTGTCTGATGAGACCAAGCTTGAATTGGCTCGTTTGGCTAAGATGCACGTGACCATTCAAGGCTACGTGATTGGCGGCAAGGAAGCTGTGTCCGATGACGCAGTAATGGCAGTAGCCAAAGCTATGGGCATCTGATTCAACCCATTTATTGGTTGAATAAAACTGAATAACCAGCTCTCGGGCGGTCTAACCGCCCGAGAGCGCTTTTTAAACCGAGGCCGCCCTCGGCTAACCACGGCTGATACAGAGCGGGTGATGTCACAGAAAAGCTGTCCCGACACGCTAACAAACAGCGGCTATCGCGCCAGTCAAAACCAGGTCTCGTAAATATGAGAACAAATGCGGTGCGGATGTTGGGAAATAGCGACCAAGAAGTGTGTGACCGGTTTCACAGCCAGACACTAGATTCGCCAAGTAAACCATGATGAAACCCAACGGTTTCGCATAACTTCATAAAATGGTTGGCTCCGCTAGGTTTTCCTAGCGGAGCCGCACTTTGTCGGGCTGGGTAACCAGCCCGACAAAGAACTATATGAAGTTATTGGTGAAACCTTATGGCTTCAATTACCGCTTGGTATTGACGGTCACGCTGAGAGGACTCGTAGCTCCAGTGTTCTTAATCTTCAAAACAATAGTTTTTGCGTCACTGCCGGTGTAGCCAGGATCCTTTACCTTAATCTTGCACTGAGCATCAACACTGGCAACCACACTGGTCGGGTTTGTCGCAGTACTAGAAGGATCCAGTGTCAGAGTTTCAGCGGTACAGGACGGATTAGCAGCACCGTTGGTAGGCTGAAATACCTTCTCGTTAGTATCGGACAAATCCATTGTGCCATATGCCGGACTCACAGCCGCCGGTGCTGCGGAAGCATTCACGAACTTGCCGCCTTCAGCGATGGCCTTGCCTGCGGCTTGGGCGACGGCGTCTTCAACAGCGCCGGTGCCGCCCATGATGTAGCCACCCTGCAGGGTCTTCTGCTTGCCCATCAGGGTCAGCTCGGACACGGTAGACGGCTTCAAGTCACCACTCGTGGGAACCAGCAAAATCGGACCATGCTGCAGCTGACCAGCCACCACAGAGTCAATCAGGTGGGCATCGTTACCAGAAGCCAAGTACACAAAGTCGTCAGTGAATTTCTTCTCTTCGCGCAGCCAGTAAGATAGCAAAGCAGAAGTCTGGTAACGATCCTCGCCAACCAAGCGAGCCAGACCAGAACCGGTACCAACCGTCACCTTAGCCTCAGGACCAGCCTTGTACGCGGTCACAGCCTCATCCAAAGCCTTCTTCGCATCAGCCGTGGTCTTCACCTGCTCAGCCACACGAGCCTCAATCGCCTTCTTAACCGCGGCATAGTTCAAAACTTCACCACCGGTAACGGCGGTCAGCTCGTAGTCGGTGTTACCTTTAGTCTTAGCAACGTCAGACAGCTTCACACCAGTAGCAGGGGCACCGTCGACCTTGATGAACTCAGTATCACCCTTGTCCGCAATGTAGTTATCGACAATCTGGTCAATCTTCTTCTGATCCAGACCAGTCAGGTTGCCATCGGTATCGAAAGTGAAAGAACCTGGATTATCCAACTCGCCAGCCAGCAAAGTCGGCTTGGTCAACGCAACATTGCCGTAAGCAGCCTTAAACTTGGTGTTGATAGTGTTAAAAGTGGCATTATTTGGAGCAGCCAGAGCGGCGGCAGTATTCGGTGCAGCCTGACCAGAGGACACCGCGGACACGTTACTAGCTACAGCAGCATCGACCGCGTCCTTTACCTCACCCAACTGGTTCTTAATCGTCTTCTTGCCATTATTCTTGGCATCCAACAATGCCTGGGCGTTAACCTTCAAGTTAGCCAAAGACTTCTTGTAGCCAACGAAGCACTTCTTGTTAGCCTCAATACCATCTTTGACATCAATATCAGTAACATCCTCAGTCTCGGTACAATTAACAGTTCCTTTATTCAGACCGAAGAAATTCTTCAGGTTATCGTCGGCATCTTGAGTTTTACCATTAAGACCCTGCCATACTTTCTGACCCTCGTAAGCCGCAGCAGCTTCCTGCACAGCCTTCTTCAAATCCGCGTTCGTGGTCTGATACTTCCACGGATCAACCGCAACCTTGCCCTCGAACAACTGTTCAACCTGAGCGGTAGGCAACACGCCCTCACCGCCCAAAATTACAGACTTGGGGCTAATCTTCGCTTTCTTCGCGTAAGCTACAGTAGCAGGATCTACCTTGCCAGAAGGATTCACCAACAGGGTCGGACCACCTTCATACGCCCCAGCAGTCAGAGCATCGACCATGTTATCGCCACGAGCCAACAAAAACTCGCTATTTGTGCCACCATTAGGGAACACCTTCTTCGCGATAGCAACGTTGGTCTCGTAACGGTTCTCTCCACCCAAACGCTCAGACTTATCCGTAATGCTGGGATTCATCTTCGCTACGTTATCAACAGCAGCCTTAGGCATAACACTTTCGCCACCAACAGCTACAAGAGTCCTAACGTTCTTCAGCTGAGGATCCTTATACATAGTCGCGCCCAGCAACAACTGACCAGCCTTGTCAGAAGGCACCAAAATAACCACACCGTCTTTGACCATGCCAGCCGTAGCAGCATCAACCAAAGCATTCTGGTTCACGAGATAAGCACGCGAAACAGTGCCCTGCTTCATACGCAACTTCGCAGCCTCGAGGGAGGTCTCCACGCGAGCATCACCAGCCACACGAACCAGCTTCTTACCACCAGGCAACAAAACCGGTTGACCCGCTGCAGCCATCGCGGGAGCGACGCCCATGCCAGCAACCAGCGCCAACGAAGCAGCACCAATCACAAACTTCTTCTTCAAATTCATCTTCAAATAAACCCTTCTTCTGGGTAATAAAGGGTCAGGAATTCCGGGTAAATACTGGGTAAATACCAGGGGGTAGGCACGCGAGAAATCCCCGTGCCGAAACTAGACAGAGTTGTGGTCAAACCGGGAGGTTTGGCAAGTTGATACC
>NZ_GL622346.1:1316147-1320912 GCF_000185445.1 Mobiluncus holmesii ATCC 35242
TACGCTTCAACCCGGCAGGGGTGTGGCTAACTAGTGGTTTTTGGGTTGTAGCTGCCAATAATGGCAGCTACAACCCAAAAACCACCTTATAAACCCCCAAACACCGAAAAATCCACCCGACCAGACCGTAAAATCAGCGCCCCATTATGTGTAGTTGCTTGGGTCGGGATTCTTTTACTAATAGTTGTTAGTATTCTTGCCTCATGCCGCTCTGCGACTTTTTCTCGGAAACAAGGCGATTTACGCTTGGATTAGGGTAAATGACGTGGTTTCGTTAGGTAAAACGGCGGGATTCTGTTAGGTAATTTGGCGCAGCCGGGCACGGAGTCCGGGATGGGTTTTAATCAAACGCAATCGGCGCCGTGTGCTCGGTTCATGATGGAGTAACGACACGCGTTTGTGAGTGTGTGTATGAATGAGCTAGCATCCTTAGACTGTGAATGCCCGACAGCCGTGGCGGGTTTGCGGCTATTTTTCTAGGAAACTGTGCAGGTTCACATCCGCGCGGGCTGTCGCGTTGCGGGTCAGTTCCGGGGTGAATCCTGACTTGGCGTAGATTGCGTAGCGGGGCGTTCCGTGGTGTTTGACCAGTTGGCTGCGGTTTTCCAAGGTTTTCAGGACGTCGATACCGACGGGTTGACCGACCCATTTCGCTTCGATGAACAGGGTCGTTTTGGTGCCACCAGCGACCAGGTCGATTTCTTCGGATTGCCGTGTTTTCGGGTCGTTGCCCCACCAGCGGGCACGATTTTGGTACAGCTCGGGCAGTTTCCCGGCGGCGTTGTCCCGGTCAAAAAGGTCCGCGACAATCCTCTCGAACCCCAGCCCCATGAAACTGTTGAGTTCAGGGACAACGTTGACCTCCAGGGCTGCTGACCCCGCACCCAGCTCTATTGTCGACAGGTTGGGCTGGACGAATCGATACCAGAATCGGAAACAACCATCTTGGATTCGGTAAATGGTTTGTCGCCCGCCCGTTTTCATCGCCACATTCCAGGGATTTTGTTTGCTCACAATCCCCAGGTCTATCAGGGCATCCAGGTAGTTGGTCAGAGCCCCGGTAGGAATCCCGGTTTTCGTTGCAATCTGGTTATGCTTTGAGGCTCCGTCAGCAATCGCGCGCAGAATAGAGCTGTATCGTTTCGGCTCGCGCAGCTCCTGTTTCAGCAGGTTGCCTGGTTCTTCCACCAGCCTGCCGCTGGGGTCAAAGAACAGTTTGGCTAGGTTGCGGGTAACGCTCTGACCGGTGTCGATGAAGTCCAGGTATTCCGCCACTCCACCCGTCGCGGCATACAGTATTGCGGCGTCCGCGCGGGACATCGGAGAGAGAAAATCCTCGGTATCCACAAAATCGAAAGGTCGCAAACGTATCTGACCGGTACGTCGCCCATACAGGGGGCTTTTCGCGGAAAGTACTTGACGTTCCATGAAACTCATTGACGACCCGCACAGAATCAAGTGCAGCCCAGTCGCAGCCCACCTCGAATCGCAGAACTGTTGCAACAACGAAGAAATCGGCGGCCAGCTCGCCGCCAAGTACGGAAACTCGTCAATAACCAGCACAAACGGCGTCCGGAGAGCCACATCCGCCATGTCAGCAAACAGGTCCTCAAAAGAAGCATGCCGCGCCCGCGACTCTGCCAACCCTGTCCCGGTCGAGGCCTGGAACTGGGAAAACACGCGGGAAATACCAGCCAAGTTTGTCGCTCCGTCAGCCTCTAAAGCCATAAAATACACAGCCGGCTTGTCAGCGATGTATTCCCTGATTAACCGAGTTTTCCCGACTCGGCGTCGCCCGTAGACCACGGTGAACTCGAACCGGTTGCTAGCCCAAGCCCGCTCCAATGCTTCCCGCTCGCGGACACGCCCGATAAAACGCTGCATCACCCACCCCCGCTTGTGAAACATGACCTACCGTAATGGTACCCGACCCGATGGCGATTAGCAATATCACGAACATGTATATCTAGATATTGCTAGCAGTCTATCCCGGTTGAGCTGCGCAGAAAGCTGGGGACGATCGAGTCGGCCGGACTCAAGAGGATAGAAGATTCTGGCAGAGACTGATGCCGAGGTTGTGCCGACACTACGCGCACGGGCAATCTCGAGCAAATCATCCAACCGAGACAAGCCAACACCTCATCAAAGGGGAAAGGTATTGACAACCAGTCGCCCTTGCATCACGCCACCTCCGAATAGAGACGTGGGCGGTAGCTCTCTTCTGAGAAGAAAACCGCCGCCCACTGGGGAAACCTGTGAATTTGATCTAGCCTTCCAGCTCCTTCACGCGAGCCTGCAGTTTCTGGATCTGATCCTCAAGCTCACGATTTTGGTCTGCCAGTTTCAGCTTGTCTTCCTCAGTCATTTGCTTTTGATCGTCAAGCATCTGGTTCTTCACCGCTTGGTACAAAGCCTCCCAAGCACTGGTGTTTTTACCAGTGTTATTGGGGAATGTCCCGTAATTGAACAGGGTTTTCACCAGGGATTGACCCATTTTTTGCCAATAATCCAAGGGAGAAAACGCCCAATCGAGCTGATAAGGCTCTCCTTCCGCAGCCTTATTGACGAGCAAAGCCCGAAATGCCCCGAATACAGGCATGAGATACCCGGCCGGAATCTTGTATCCAGCAGGAAGAAAGTTGAAATCTGTCTTAGGATTCCCTTTGCTTTCGATACCTCGAATCCCTCCGAAACGAGCTTTTCCGTTGTGATTTTTAGAATAAAACTTAGGCATATCCACTTGAATCGCTTCATAGAGTTTCACCAACTCGGGAAGTAACAGGGACAAGCTCATGTAAATGTTCTGATCCGAATCGCCGTACGCATCGTATTCAGCCTTGTAATCCTTGAAAACCATAGCCTTCCCCGAATACGCTGAAATCGGAAAACTGTTGTTATCCGGGTACTTTTTGATGTTGAAAGTAAACATGAGTTTCAACAGATCAGAGACAGAGATGTCCTTGTCTTCATTGTCTTTATAGGCAACCTTTTTCGCAAAATCACATTTCTCTATAGCGTTCTTTATTGGGTTGAGGTGATTTTCGAGGTTATACAAGGCGATATCGCTAACTTGAACCGAAGTATTGCGGGCATCCGAAATGTCTGCAACACTCAGATCGTTTCCAACCAAGATCTCCATCATGACAAATTTGTTGACGTCATCAGGAATTCCATCACGGCGCTCCAGAATAGCCCGGTAGGTGTGTCCACCATCGAGTAGTCCGAAACGTGAATTGTCAGAGTCAAACTCTACAGTCAAAATTGACTGGGTGTTATCAAACCTGACACCGCTCGCGATCATCACCATGCCGCGGTTATAGACATCGAAGTTCGGATCACTGCTCTCTACACTTTCAAGCAACTTTCTCGCAGTAGCCGTCCGCATATTAGTTTCGCGGGGATTTACCTCCGTGGGCAGGCCTTCAGGCACGTCGCGTAGATTAACCAAGGCAATGTACCTGGTGATATCTGTATCCTCTACAGGGGATTTGATCGTTCGAACCGCTGCCGTCCGGATCGGAAAGCTGCGGTTAATATTGTTATTATTTGTCGTAATCATGATTTTTCCTCTCTTCTCGATTACGAAAGCCGTCGTTCATCTGCCGGCTCGACGAGGGCGATTTGCTCTGTCTACTTAAACTATACTAGGGAGCATAATCCTATTCAAGTACATTTGGAACCATGGTTCCATATGAATGATTCCAGAACAGGACGGAAGGGGCTTTTTGTTGAAATGGTGGGGAGAAATGAAGAATCGAATGTCCTGACAAATGTCGGGAGAATCCTTTACAACTACCGGGCGGATCTCACTGATTTCCCCCGATCTCGTAAGGGCTTTATAGAGAGAGTTGAGCAACTTAATCTCCTGCCCAAAGGATGGATCTCAGAAAAATCACTTGCCAACCTGGAAAACGGGAAAAATCTCCCCTCGATAGAAACCCTTTGCCAGCTGGCCATCGCGCTGCAAATCGATAAGGTGACACTTTTCAAAGACATCTCAAAAGCGTTAGGGTACAGCTGAGTCGCGAAGTTTAACCGTTTCAAAGCACCTTGGGTCAGGAAAAAGAAGCGGGTCCGGCTAGGGCGGTGGTCTGACCATAACACCTACCACCCTCACTATGTCTTTTGCGCCGGACGTTGCGTTGTCCAAATCTGTTTCAGCACGACGCGATGTACCTTGAAATATCTACACAAATAAAAGGGGTGTACTAGGTCTTCCAAATAAGCATCCACTAACAAACTGCCCTGTCTCTGCCACCAAAACATCCACACACCCAGACCCACAAAACCCCGGGCAACCTGGGACGCTTCAGTATATCAGTTGGGTCATTGCGTCGCCTGGTTCGAGCAGTCATTTAGAAGCGCTTGAGCAAGCAATCATGAACGCCAAGGGTTCCGCTGGTCTTGTTCACCATTCCGATCACGGTTCGCGATACATGAGCATTAAATACAGTGAGGAACTCGCTGATTACGGAATCAAGTCTTCTACCGGAACGGTGGGCGATAGTTATGATAACGCCTTGGCTGAGACAGTCAATGGCTGGTACAGGACCGAGCTTATCTATTCCCATGCCTAGCACTCACGCACCGGAGTTGAATGGGCCATCCTGAACTGGGATCACTGATGGAACAAAACCCGCCTCCATAAGTCCCACAGCTACAGCACCCCCGAGGAACTTACCACAAGCTATAATCAACACAGGGACAGCCTACTGACCTCCGTATAAAAAGCAGAACAAACTCCAGCACGCGTCAGTTTTCCTAT
>NZ_GL622346.1:1322352-1838582 GCF_000185445.1 Mobiluncus holmesii ATCC 35242
TACGCTTCACCCCGGGCTACACGAACCGTAAAAACCGCCCGGGGAGACTATTGAATCCTCGACAAACATTAATCACGCAAAAATGCTCTTAACTAGCTTCGTCGACGAGACAGAGCCAGGTATTGAGTTCCTCAACGCATTCCTGGAGAGACCCGTTTACACCGCTTCCCTCAGATTCTGTAGTAAAACTTGTTTCCCAGTGCGGCCACGCCACTACTCGTGCAGGCCATGTTTGCACCTTCACGCCCAGGTTAGCGGCTTCGCGCGCCCGGACTTCGAACACGTCGTGTATCGCTGCTGCAATCTCATCCAGTTCTGGAGCCCCGCTACGTTGCACCAAGTCACGTAAAAGCAGCAGGTCAACCACATCACGCGAACGGTCGTTTACAAGCTCAGGGGGTTGATGCGGGCCGGTGACCGCGTGCACCTTCTGCGCTATCTGGTAGCTCATGGACAAAGTCGCAATCCTAGCCGGCGATTCAACACCAAAGCCAGCCAACGAGGGCGCCACCACGCTTTCCACCAACCGCCCGGCATCACCCTCATCAGCGGAAATCTCGACCTGGACGCGACGCCACGTAACACCCTTAATCAACACCAAAACATCAAAACGCCGCGGTTTCAGCACACGCCCGGGCACCGTGATGACTTCCGCTTCCGTGCGTGAAAACTCGAAAGGACCCCAAGACTCAACTAAAACCTTGTCTAATTCATTAAAGAAAGTGTCGAAATCCGTACGCACCAGACCATCGATATCCCGCGTGTTGCGTGTCGTATCCCCGAGCCGGTACTGCAACATAGTCCCGCCTTTCAGCAAGAAAAACGGGCCCGAATTCTTCCCATCTCCCGCAACACAGGCCCGCTGCAGCACTCCAGTCACCACCGTGGCAGCAATCAACCAACCCAACCGTGGCCCACGCGTCCCCAACTGCGCTTGAGCCTGTTCCACCCACTTATCCAAAACACGAGCCGAAAACGGCTCTTTACTCTTGGCTTGCAACAAACCCAGCCGCGCAGCTAACCCTTGCAAGCCCGCCGGTTCCTCCAGACGCTGGGAATCCCGCAATTCTGCCATGACTCACACCCCGTCCCGATGTGCCAAAGCAGACAAAAATAGCTCGTGCTGCGTCGAGGTCAACAGCCCCCGTTGCAAACCCAACTCACCCGCACGCTTCAGCACCCGTGTCGATACCCCGTAGTCCACGCACTGGACCAAGGCTGTTGACACTACCACCACCGGAAGCCCTTGGCACCAAGCTCGTTCCCGTGGCTCCAAATCCTGGTAATGAACCACAAACCCTTCACCATCTGAACGCCGCACACGTCGCCCCCGACCAACCGTCACATGCTTCACCTCGGGCAGGCTTTCCGTGACTTCCCACACCTCCAAAGCCGTCTCATGGCTCAAACAAGCCCGGGTCTCTCCTGTCCACAAAACCGGCAAATGGTAAGCATCCCAGGGCGTCTGCGCCACACCTGGCACACGATAAACACCCCGGACCAGACGCCCAATCCGGCCCCGAGATACCATCTTGGACAAATCCGCGTCTGTCACCCCTGCAGCGATTGCCTGACCCCGAGTCACGAATCCGTGCTGGTCAAGGGCAATCTCGCGCAAATCATCTAATCCAGACATGTCAATACCTTACCAAAAAGGAAAGGTATTGACAATCGCTGACCTCTCATGTTACGCCCTCAGCCTTGCAGGACAGACGGCCAACACGGGCGACCATACCCTCATTAACAAACTCCCCGGGTTACGTCGATCGGGTCGAGATTCTTCACCTTTCAATAGTCTCCCTGGGCGGTTTTTACGGTTCGTGTAGCCCGGGGTTTTAGGGTCTGGGCGAGTGGATGTTTCGGTGTTTGGGGGTTTATAAGGTGGTATTTGGGCTGTAGCTGCCATTATTGGCAGCTACAGCCCATATTCCACTAGTTATTCACACTCCCGCTGAGTATCAACTTGCCGAACCTCCCCGGTTTGCCTGCAGCACTGGCAGGTGTCTACCCGAAAATGCCTATGTGCCTGCAACCCTGGCAGGTATCGGCACGGGGATTTCTCGCGCGTCTGCACCCCTGGTATTTACCCAGTATTTACCCAGAATTCCTGACCCTTTATTACCCAGAAGAAGGGTTTATTTGAAGATGAATTTGAAGAAGAAGTTTGTGATTGGTGCTGCTTCGTTGGCGCTGGTTGCTGGCATGGGCGTCGCCCCGGCGATGGCTGCTCCGGCTGATATTTCGGC
This sequence comes from Mobiluncus holmesii ATCC 35242, assembly GCF_000185445.1. Lineage (NCBI taxonomy): Bacteria > Bacillati > Actinomycetota > Actinomycetes > Actinomycetales > Actinomycetaceae > Mobiluncus > Mobiluncus holmesii. Next base: position 1,324,599 of record NZ_GL622346.1, read on the forward strand.
TAATCGTTGGGCGGGTTCGGATCGTTACGATACCGCTATTCAGGTTGCCTTGAAGGGCTGGGCTGACGCTAATGGTGAGAATCCGTCCGCTGCTACGGTTTACGTTTCTAACGGTGCTTCCTTGGTGGATGCTATCGCTGGTGGCGTGTTGAAGAATGGCCCGATGTTGCTGGTGAACGGCGATAAGGCGGTGCAGTCTAAGGTTGCTGACGCGATTAAGAAGCTCAATGCTGGCAAGGTTATCGCTTTGGGTGGTACCGGTGCCGTGTCTGATGAGGCTTTGAAGGCTGTGGCTGGTACTGCCACGACTGAGCGTATCGCTGGTGCGGATCGTTTCGAGACTGCCGCTAAGATTGCGGAGGCTGCTAAGAAGCAGGGCGTGTCGGTGAATCGTGTGTACTTGGCTAATGGCCAGACTTTGGTTGATGCCTTGGTTGGCGGTCAGCTGAAAGATGGTGTGATTTTGCTGACTGATGGTGCTGACAAACTGCCGGCTGCTACTGCTAAGGCTTTGAACAAGATTGGTGGTGGCGCTTCCCTGTACGCTTTGGGTGGTACTGGTGCTGTGTCTGATGCGGTCTTGAAGAGTGCGGCTGTGTCTCAGACCATTCTGATTGATTCTTTCTTGGAGGATAACAAGGCTGCTGTCGAGGCTTCCGCTAAGGCTGATTTGGCTGTGAATGGCTGGGTCAAGGTCAACGGCGCAACCCAGGACCAGTTCACTGACGCTCTCAGTGCTACCCCCACTACGAAAGCTAAGATTGCTGCGACCTGGCCGAAGGTCGACGCTGCCCTAGCCGCCAACCCCAACGTCAATGGCAAATCATGGTATTTGAAGAATGATGCTAATGGTCAGGCGACGAAAGAGACTTACGCTAACGCGATTGCTGATGCTTCCCCGACGGAGAAGCTCGAGTCCGGCGCTGAAGCCACCGCCTACCTGGGTACCACCAAGGCTGTCGCGGCCGCTCAGGAGGTCGCTGATGACGCTAAGACTGACGTCACAGCTGGCACCTTGAAGGGCAAGCTGGTCGCCGCTACCGGTATTATCAACGCTAGTGCTGATGCTTTGTTGGATGAGGTCATCAACGACGGTACTAACGGCAAGAAGGGCTTGGGTTCTGTTCCTATTTTGACTGATGTTCAGAATGTGTTCCCGGATGTGACTGCTAAGACTACTGGTATGGAGTTCGTGACTTCTATCGGTTTGGATCCTGCTAATTTGAAGACCGACATCGCTGGTCAGACTAAAGTGTTGGATTCTGCTTTGAAGGCTCAGGTTGCTAAGTTGCAGGCTGATGCGGCTGCTGCTGGTAAGGCTAATACTGCTGCGATTAAGGCTAAGACTAAGGCTTCTGAGGCTCTGGACAAGCTGATTCATGGTGGCGCTGTGAACTACAACGTGAATCGTCTTGGTGGTGCGGATCGTTTCGAGACTGCTGTAAAGATTGCTAATCACGTTTATGGTGAGAAGGGCGAAAAGTCTGATCCGACTCGTATCTACTTTGCTAACGGCATGTCTTTCGCTGACGCGGCTGTCGCTGGTTACATTGATAACTCGAAACGTCCTGGCCCGGTGTTGTTGGTCAACAAGGATTCTGTTCCTTCCGTGACTGGTGAGCAGGCTCTGGCTTGGGACAAGGCCGTGGATTACGTGCGTAAGAACGTGACTTTCATTGGTGGTACTGGTGTTATCTCTGACGAGAACGGTGCTGCCGAGCTGGAGAAGCTCGCCCCGGCCACCGCTGCTTCCGGCAAGGTTTCTTTCGGAACCTGGGATACATCTGCCACCAAGGTAGCTGAGATTGCTGTCACCACGAAGGATATGCCTAACGGTTCTACCCTGAGCATCGAGTGGTACGGTCGTACCGGCAATGCCGGCACCGGTGATTTGCTGGCTGCTACCAGCACTTTGGGTGGTGCTACCGTGCAGTCTGCTACCACTACTGTAGACCAGGATGGCAAGGTCAAGATTATCTTCGCTGCTGTTCCTAGCCCGACTTCCTATGTCCGTGTGAAGGTTACCGCTAAGAACTCTTCTGGCGAGGTCATTACCGAGACCTACTCCACTTGGACCGAGGTCAAGTAGTCTCAAACCAGGATTCATCCTGGATACTGACTGAAAACTAAATAAACACTGTGCCCCGGACTGGGAGTCCGGGGCACAGGTGTCTATAAAACCGGGCTGGGCAAAAATGTGTGTCTGGGGTCTTGTTCAACCTGTTGTTCCGGATGGTATAGCTAATTCAAAGTTATCGGGCACCTAAACAGCAACAAGACAAAGCAAAAACCGTCCCCGCGCAGAAATTCATAGCCACCGACTTCGCAGGGACACCTCGCTACCACGTATTTAGCCTCTCACGGTCGGGCAAGCTGTAAAAAGCTTTTGCCGGGCTGGTCGCCCAGCCCGGCAAAAGCGTGGCTCCGCTAGGAAAACCTAGCGGAGCCAACCATTTTATGAAGTTATCGTTGAAACCATTGAGGTTTCACTAGAATCAAAGGACTCACTAGGAGATGTTTACAGTAACGTCTTTCTCCGCACCATCGGAAACCGTCTTAGCTGCACTGGCGGCGCCGTCCTCGTCAACCTTGACCGTCACTTTAATCGTGCCAGAGACAGCACCATTGTGAGAGTCGTCGGTAGCGGTAACCTTGCAAGCCTTTGTACTAGCATCCCAAGCAACAGCGAACTTTACCTTGCCAGAAGTACCAGCAGAAATCTCGTTCTTATCGATAGAGCAGGTGTACTCGGCAGGCGCAGACTTAGCGCCAGTCACAGGAACCGAAGCAGTACCGTTTACGGCAGTGATTGGGCTGCCAGTTACTGCACCCAAGGTTGGCTTTGCCGAAGCCGTGGGAGCCGCGGGGGCGGCTTCCGGCTGGTCCTTGAGACCTTCAGCGAAGGACTTCACGGCAGCTTTCAGGGTATCGTCAGACACAGCGTTGGTACCACCAATGGTGTAGCCTTCCTTCATGGTGTTACCCTGGGTCATGCCCAAACGCTTGAACTCAGCCAGAACGTTGTCGCTTGGGGTGCCGGTAGAAGGCAGCAGCAAAATCGGACCCTTTTCGAGCTGACCTGCGACCATGGCGTCGACAATGTTAGCGTCGTTACCGGAAGCAACGTAAACGCGACCTTGACCGCTCAGCTGACCGTTATTCTTGCCCTCCGGACCTGCGGTCAGGTAGTAAGACAGCAAAGCAGCGGTTTCGTACCGGTCAGCACCTGCCAAACGCTGATGGGTCCCAGTGGAAGTAATCACCTTCGGCAGCGGACCAGCTTTGTAAGCGTTCACGGCATCTTTCAAAGCCTTGTAAGACTTGTTAGCCTGAGCCTTCACCTCAGCGGCCTTCTTCGGGGCAGCAATACCCATAGCAGCAGCAGAAACCGGTGAAGACGCCGCGTTCGTCTGGAAAGAAGCGAAATTAGCAGCCTCGTAGCCCACAGCATCAGCATAGGTAAACTGCTCAGCACCGATCTTCAACAGATTATCCTTAGACTCAGCAATCTGCTGAGCCTTCTTGTCAGCAGCCGCGAAGTCATAACCAGTCACCACATCACCGGTCGTTGTAAACCCACCAAGGTTCACGCTACCATCACCGTTAACCACCAGCTTCTGAGCATCAAAACCGTAGTAAGCCTTGAACGCGCTCAGGAAACCAGACTGAGCGGCGGCAACACTCGCCGGAGCAGCACCCTGTGCACCAACAAGTGCGTCCAGCGCATCGTTCATAGTTTCCTTGAGCTTGTTGACGGTATTATTGGCAGGATTATCTGCCTTGCCCATAATCTTCGCCAGGTTAGCAGCTACCTCATTGTTAGCGTTCTTCCAGCCCTTGAAAGCCTTAGCTTCCTTGCCAGCTGCAATCCCATCCTTGATGTTAATATCATTCTCATTAGCAGAAGTTCCAGTAATCTCAGCCTTGCCCAAGCCGAAGTACTTGTTGGTTGGCTCTTCGAGAACGTCCTTATCCATGTGCTGCCAAGCTCCCTGACCATAGTACTTAGCAGCAGCGGTCTGAACATCAGCCTTCAAAGAATCAATAGTAGTGTTGTACTTCCAAGGATTGATTTCTTCCTTGCCGCCGGTTACTTTGTTCACCTGGTCATCAGACAAAGCCCCGGTACCGCCCAGAACGATAACACTCTTGTTAGCCAGGTTCTTCTGGTAGTAGTCAACAGTGCCCTGAGGAACATCACCAGTAGGAGGAACCAGGATAATCGGACCATTAATAACCGCGCCAGCAGTCAAAGCGTCAACAACAACATTGCCCTGAGCGAAGTAGTTACGATCCCAGTTGGCACCAGGGGCATCCTTGGCCTTCTTAATGATTTCGATATTCGTGGCGTAACGATCTGCCCCACCCAAACGAGAAATCGTAGGGACACCGTTATCGTAGCCAGCGACGACGTTATCAATCCAAGCATTCGGAACCACGCTGGTACCACCAACAGCAGTGAACTCCTGTACGTTCTGACCAATCAGCTTCTTGATTTGATGACCGACAACAATCTGTCCAGCCTTATCAGCCGGAACCAACACGACCACACCATCATTCAAAATACCTGACGATGCCGCATCCACCATAGCCTTGTAATTAACCAGATAGACCTTACGTGCCTTAGCCGGAGTATCCTTGGCGGCCTTCATCGCAACCTTCAAAGAGGTCTCCACACGCTCCGCACCAGCAACACGATCAAAAGACTGACCGCCAGGCAACACAATCTTGTCACCATCAGCAGCCATCGCGGGGGCGACGCCCATGCCAGCAACCAGCGCCAACGAAGCAGCACCAATCACAAACTTCTTCTTCAAATTCATCTTCAAATAAACCCTTCTTCTGGGTAATAAAGGGTGGAATTTTTTAAACCACCCAGGTGATCCAGGACGGAAGCACCCAGGAAAAGTTTACACCACCCAAGTGTTCTGTCAATACTGCGAAAGACCCAGAGTCGCGAATTCTCGCGGTTTATAGGACCTCACGCTTCCGAGGACTTCCCCGGAACCAAGGAACCCAGCGCACCCCGTGGCTATCAGCTCAAAGGGACACAGGAACCTTGCTAACAACCTCTATATGTAAAGGCTCCAGGCATTCTTACACAACACCGAGAAATATAGGTGTGATTTAGGTCACATCCAGACCTGGACCCAGAGCGACGCCCTATCCGACACAAGCGACCGATTCCAACGCACCCCCGACCACAACCTCGGACAGCAAATGACCATCACCTGCGTCTTTACCGACACCGCGGCGTACATTCACCCGAATTCCCCGGCGAAATCGGTCACTCGTGCACCGACCTCATTGACTAAGGCGCAAAATCCCAGGAGCGCCCTCTGGGGCGCGCGCCGCAACACCCTGGCGAAGTGAAAACTTAACGCGGGCGGTACGGGTTATCCTCGGCGGGGCGCAAAATCACCACACCGAGCGGGGGAATCCGCAAAGACACCGAGCAGGGGCGGTTATTCCACGGAATCTCCTCAGCGGTGACCTGACCCAGGTTACCCACGCCGGAGCCGCCGTAAACTTCAGCGTCCGTGTTTAGCACCTCGTCCCACTGTCCAGCGAAAGGCAGTCCGACCCGGAACGGATCGTGAGGATTGCCACTAAAGTTCGCCACCACTGCCAGCAAGTGACCCGATTCAATCCCCGAAGGATCCGATTCCGCCACGGACCGGCGCAGATACGTAATCAAGTTATGGTCAGCATCACTGGGCTCAATCCACTCAAACCCGCGATAGTCGTCACACCACAGCGCCGGGTTGGATGCATACAGGTGGTTCAAATCGGTGACCAGTTGACGAATCCCCTGATGCTCGGGAATGTCCAGGTGCCACCAATCCAAGGATGCCCCCGAATTCCATTCCGCGCCCTGACCAAACTCGGAGCCCATGAAGATGAGCTGCTTGCCCGGATGCGTCCACTGGTAAGCAAATAGCAGGCGCAATCCTGCCAACTGGCGCCAATAATCGCCGGGCATCTTGGACAGCAGCGAGCCTTTGCCATGCACGACCTCATCGTGGGACAGCGGCAGCACAAAGTTCTCTGAAAAGGCGTAGACCAGGCTAAACGTCAGCTCGTTGTGATGCCACTTGCGGTTCACCGGGTCCTCTGCCAAGTAGCGCAGAGTGTCATTCATCCACCCCATGTTCCACTTGAAACCAAAACCCAGACCCCCCTCGGAAGTCGGCTGGGTGACGCCGGGCCAGGCGGTCGATTCTTCGGCAATCATGACCGTGCCGGGGCAGACCCGGTAGCAGGTCGCGGTGACTTCTTGCAGCAGGGCGATAGCCTCGAGGTTTTCCCGTCCACCGTACTGGTTCGGGTGCCACTGACCTTCCTTGCGGGAATAATCCAGATAGAGCATCGACGCCACCGCGTCCACCCGCAGTCCGTCAATGTGGAACTCTTCCATCCAGTACAGGGCGTTAGCGACCAGGAAGTTCTTCACTTCACGCCGACCGTAGTTGAATACCAGTGTCCCCCAGTCCGGGTGCTGACCGCGCTGCGGATCGGGGTCCTCGTACAGAGCCGTGCCATCGAACCCCGCCAGCGCCCAGTCATCCTTGGGGAAATGCGCCGGAACCCAGTCCAAAATCACGCCAATCCCGTTTTGGTGCAACGCATCCACCAGGTAACGGAAGTCGTCAGGCGTCCCAAACCGGGCGGTCGGAGCATAGTATGACGTGCATTGATACCCCCAAGACGGCCCGTAGGGGTGTTCCGCCACGGGCATGAACTCCACGTGGGTGAAACCCATTTCCTTAACGTAAGGCACCAGGTGTTCCGCCAGGTCACGGTAGCCATAGCCTTCTCTCCACGAGCCGATATGGCATTCGTAGATGCTCATAGGCTGGGTATGAATCGGATGGGTGTCCACGTTCGTGGCGCGCTGTTCCATCCACTCCGCATCGTTCCAAGTATGGAACTGGTCGGTGACCACCGAGGCGGTGGCGGGAGGAATCTCCGTCGCGCGCGCCATCGGGTCAGCCTTTTGACGCCAGTTCCCGTCGGGACCTTTAATGTCGTACTTGTAGCGTGCGCCTATCTCGACACCGGGAATGAACAGCTCCCACACCCCGGACGCCCCGAGGCTGCGCATCGCGCACCCCGACCCGTCCCAAAAGTTGAAGTCCCCCACGACCTTCACTGCTTGTGCGTTCGGCGCCCACACCGCGAAAGCCACACCTTTCACGACCCCCAGCGGACCCTGGTACTCCTTTAAATGAGCACCCAAAACGTCCCACAGACGCTCGTGACGCCCTTCTGAAATCAGGTAAGTGTCCATTTCGCCCAAGGTCGGCAGGAAACGGTAGGGGTCGTCCCCCAAGACTTCCTGATCACCGTAGGTGACTTTCACCCGGTAGTCCTCGACTTCGGCGTGCGGGATGACTGCCACCCACACCCCGTCCTGTTCAGGTTCCGCGGGGAAGTCACCGTGTTCGGTGACGATAGTGACGCTTTGCGCCATGTGACGCACGGTGCGGATGGTGACATCCTCGCCGTCCGAGTGTGGTCCCAGCACCGAGTGCGGAGAGTAGTAGTTCGCGTAGGCGACCTGGTTCAAAAGTTCCGGGGAAACGGTGATTTTAGCCATGAGGTAATTCTGTCACATTTTGCTGTGCTAGTGTTTGGGTTCACTCTGGAATGGGGCTGAAACTGAAAATATGACCGGGACCGGTAGAGGGATTGAGCTGCACAAAATTATCCAATCCCCAGGTATATTCACCGCCAGTCAGCTCATCATGCACCACAAACAGGCGTTGCCCCTCACCGGGCGCGGCAATCTCCGGGAACTCCTCCGGGCACAACCCTAGTGACGGCAAATCCAGGTGCACCCAGCCGGACTGGGTGTGATGCGGATCCAGGTTCACGACGACCAGCACCGTGTCCGCCCGGCCGGTCGGGGAATGCGCCGCGTCAATATGCTTGGAAAAAGCAATAATGGCGTCATTCTCGATAGCGTGGAACTTGATGTTACGCAGCTGCAACAGTGCGGGATGCGCGGAGCGAGCCGCGTTCAAGGTGCGCAACAGGGAGGCGATGCCGTACTTGTCACGCGCCGCCCAGTCATAGACTTTCACCTCATATTTCGGGTTGTCGATGGATTCCTCGACGCCCGGACGCTGCACATGCTCGCAAAACTCGTAGCTGCCCCCGAGGATTCCCCAGGTCGGAGCGGCGGTGGCAGCCAGCAGCGCACGCGCTTTAAACGCTCCCACCCCAGCCGTCATATAGTCGGTCAAAATGTCCGGGGTCATGGGGAACAGCGCCGGGCGCAGCACGTGCGCCGTTTCATAAGCCAGTTCCTCGAAGTACTCGGTCAGCTCCACCTTTGTGTTGCGCCACGTAAAGTACGTGTAAGACAGGTGGAACCCCGCTTTTGCCAGCCCGCGCATCATCGCCGGAGCGGTGAACGCCTCCGCGAGCATCACCACTTCGGGGTGGGTTTGGTGCAAGTCAGCCGCCAAGCGCTGCCAGAACCGCACCGGCTTGGTGTGTGGATTATCCATGCGGAAAATCGTGACCCCATGGTCAATCCAAAACTCGATTACCCGCCGGATTTCGGCATACAGCCCGTCCGGGTCATTATCAAAGTTCAGCGGATAAATGTCTTGGTATTTCTTGGGGGGATTTTCGGCGTAAGCAATCGAGCCGTCAGCCCGAGCCGAAAACCATTCGGGGTGAGCCTTTACCCACGGGTGGTCCGGAGAGCACTGCAGAGCAAAATCCAGCGCAACCTCCAGGTGGTTGCGCTGCGCCTCCGCGACAAACTCGTCAAACGCTGCAATTCCGCCCAAAGCCGGGTCGACCGCATCATGTCCCCCATGCTCGTTACCAATCGCCCACGGCGAGCCGGGATCGCGAGGTCCTGCCACCAGGGCGTTGTTGCGTCCCTTACGGAAAGCGCGCCCAATCGGGTGGATGGGCGTGAGATAGATAACATCAAAACCGTCGGCAGCCACCTCGGGCAAGATTTCCGCTGCCGTGCGCAAGGTCCCCGGCACAATTCGACCATCCGACCCGTAATATGCCCCGATGGAGCGCGGAAAGATTTCGTACCACGCTCCTGCCACGGAACGTGCCCGGTCCACCCGCAGCGGGCACAGTTTCGTGCGCGTCGCCAAATCCCGCAGCGGATTCTCTGCAAAAATGTTCGCGACCAGCTCGTTTGTGGCAGCCGAGAGACGCACCTGGGGGCGGCGCTTTTGCTCGCGCAAACCCGCAATCGCGCCTTGCAGCACTGCCACGTCAGCCGGGGGCAGCGGGTCGGCAGGGGACGCGGTGTCACGAGCCGAGCCGTGGGCGGGTATCGCTTTGCCTGCAATCGCACGTTCTAGTAGGCGGGCGCCTTCCTCTAGGGTCAGCTCCACGTCAATGCCCGCCGGGATTTTCACGTTGGCGTCATGCACCCAGGTTCCATAAGCGTCAATCCACGACTCGACAGCAAAAGCGTAACGTCCCACAGTGTTGGGCTGGAGCCAGGCTTCAAACTGGTTTTCACCAGTGCCGATTTCATACATCCGGGCACGGTCCACGACTTCCCAAGCGGTCGGGTCCCCCGGATCAGGAGCGCCCTCGGGTCTGCCCGCCGGCGCATAAAGGTCATAGCCCCCTTCGCCGTGGCGTTTCGGATCGACGGGGCGCAACAGCACCGCATCGGCGCCAAAGAGGGAATGCCCGTCCACAAACACGGTGGCATGGACCGGGAACATCTCACCGACCGCAGCTTTTGCGGGGAACAGCCCGTTCTCCACAGTGGGACGCAGCTCGGTGACGCTGATACGGTTTAGTTCCGCGTCAGCAGGCAGGTGGTAAAGGTTTGCGGAAGGGGTCGGAACCGCCGGGGTCGGGATTGTGGTTTTTGCCGTCGCGGATTTTGCAGCGGTGGATTTCGCCGCCGCAGCGCTCGCCACAGTCGGGGTTGATTTTGTGGCGCGTCCCGAGGACTTTGCCGCCGGCTTGGCAGTGGTGGTACGAGATTTGCGGGTGGCAGCCGGTTTACGCGGCTGGCTGGACGGGGGCTTTGCCGCCGGCTTCGTCGCCGGACGAGTGTTAGAAGTGGAATGGCGCCCCGGTTTCTTGGCGTCAGAATTGCCCGCAGAATTCGTCGTCTCACTCACATCTGAAATTCTAAAGCAAAACCTGGGAAATTATGGTCGCTCCGGTAGGGGCGCACGCAGCTATCGGAAAGCCGAAGGCAGCGTTGCCGCCCCACCCAGCGCACCCCCGCCACGAGAAACTGAGCCCACCCGAAAACCCGGCGCAACGCCCTTGTGAATCTAAACAGCTGCCCCCACGAAATGACCAACCCCGCCGGTGATAATCATCGCCAGGGCACCCCCAACCATGACCCGGATCACCGCACGCAGCCGCGGAGCCTCGCCGCGCCATGCCGAAAGCCAGCCAACCAGCGCTAAAGCCAGCATCACCAGGATGAAGGTGGCTTCGATTTTCCACGGACCGCTCAGCAGCAAAATCGCCAGTAGCGGCACCAGCGCACCGACCATAAAGGAAACCGCTGAGGAAAAAGCCGCCGCCCAGGGCGAAGTGAATTCCTCAGAACTCAAGCCGTAATGAGCCTGGACGTGAGCCTCGACCGGATCATGGGCAGAATACTCCTGAGCGACCAGGGTTGCGGTGGCGCGGGATAAACCCTTTTCGATGTAGTTTTGCACCAGACCCTGAAATTCTCGGTCCGGGTCCTGGGCAATCAGACGACGTTCCTTTGCCACCACCGCTTTTTCCGTGTCACGCTGGGTGGACACCGAGACATATTCGCCCGCCGCCATCGACAATGCCCCAGCGACCACCGCCGCAATGCCAGCGGTCGCAATCGCCATCATGTTTTCAGGGTTCGCTGCCGCCACCCCCACGACCACGCCCGCGGTCGAGACAATGCCGTCATTAGCCCCCAGGACTGCAGCTCGCAGCCGATTGAGACGCGAGGAAGTCACTGCCGACTGGTCGTGTTTTTCATCCACTTCGCGCAACTGTTCGCTAGGTTTGTGCGCCAAATGATTACTCATGATGCGCCACCCCCGTATCTCCGTCCAGTACTGTTTATCCGATTTCAAATTACGGGGTTTTTGGCGTTATTTCAACGAACCTAAGGCTTTCCTTGGTTAGGTGGGGCTACGCCGGGAGGGGTGGCACGTGGGGATTGGGGCACCTGGTAAGGCGAGCAGAGCCAGGAGACAGCGCGAACAAATACGAGTACGGAGGGCGTTGCGGGCAAGGCGAGCAAGGCGAACGGGACGAGCGTGGCGGGACGGGACGGGCGGGACGATAACGTCAAGGGCGGAACCTCACTTGTGAAAAAATCTGGCGTTTTGAAGCGCATTTGCGGAAATCCCGCCAGCTGGAGTCAATATCCGGACAGTTTTAAGCGCTCCGCGATTTTCCCCGCTTGGACTTGATACCGTCGAGGCTTAACGGGTTAAATATCAACTAGACCGACTTGATTGATTGGTCACGCGGTCCGATTTAGGAAAGATGAGGCACAGACATGAACGTTCCCGCAGAACTGCACGATATTCCCGCTGGTCAAGATGGCGAAGCTGGTTCGGGCGGTTCCGGCACGCCGCAAACAATTCCGGGACCGCTGGTGCGTGATGTCACTGATGAAACGTTTTCCCAGCTGCTAGAGCTTTCCAAGACAGTTCCGTTCCTTTTGGACATGTGGGCGCCCTGGTGCGCTCCGTGCCGTCAGCTGGGACCCATTTTGGAAAAGGCGGTACAGCAGGCAGGCGGGCGCGTCGCTTTGGCAAAGGTCAACGTGGACGAAAGCCCCGCCATCGGTCAGGCATTCCGGGTGCAGAGCATTCCCGCCGTATTCTTGCTGATGAACGGGCAGCCCGCACCGTTGTTTAACGGCGCCTTGCCCGCTTCGTCCGTGCAGGAAGTCATCAACAAGGTCATCGCGTTGGCGCAAAAGGAAGGTGTCACGGGTCGCGTTGAGACTGACGGAGCCGAGACGGCTGGGCAAGCCGGCGCCAACGGAGTCACCGGTGCTGCCACCCCGGCTCCGGACGCTCCGTCCGCGATGCCTGAGGAAATTGAAACCGCGCTAAAACTTCAAGCCCAGGGCGACTATGACCAGGCTATCGAGACGTTAGAGACTTATTTGAAAGCCAACCCCGGCGAATCTAGCAAGGTGAATCCGCTGCTGGCAAAAGTGCGGTTGCAAGCCCGCTCGGCAGAAGCCAAGCCTGCCACCGAGACAGCTGGTTCGACCGCAACCGGCGAAGTAGCAGCACAGCTTGAAGCCGCGGATGCCCAGATGAATGCGGGAGATGCCGCCGGGGCACTGTCCCGCTTGCTCGCAGTCGTGGCAGAAACCAGCGGCGAAGATCGCGACGCGGCACGAGCGCGATTGGTCGAGTACTTCGCGATTCTGGGCGATGACCCGCTGGTCCCGCAGATACGTTCGAAGCTGGCTACTTTGCTTTACTAGCCTTTTTTGCCGCGGGCTTAGCGGCAGCAGTCTTTCGCGAAGTTCGGCTCGCGGGCTTAGCAGCTGACTTAGCGGCAGGTTTCCGGGCAGGTTTAGTCGCTGGCTTAGCCGCCGGTTTGGCTGCGGGTTTAGCCGCAGATTTCCTGGTGTGAGACGTTTTTCCAGATGACCCGCTAGCTGCGGCAATAGCATTCGTGACCTCTGCCGACATGGTACGCAAACCGCGGGAAAGCGCTCCGGCATCATCAAAACCTGCTGCCAGCGTGAGCGTACCTTCCACCCCGGACAAGGTGCGTTCCGACAGTGAAGCCGCCAAGCCACGATCCACACCGAGGCTGAGCAGCGCTTTCGTCAGCGCTGCACGCCACGTGTTGAAATGTGCCTGCACTTCCGGCGCAAAATCGCGAGCAGCGGCGTCATGAACCAGTTTGCCCCAAATGCTCTGTTTCTCGCCGTGGTCAAAAAACGCCAAGATTCCGGTGAACATCCCGGTGACATCCCCCGCTTCTAGCGGTGCCACCACGGCGGCTTGAAAGTCATGTTCCACTGCCACCAGGACTTCCCGCATCATCTGTGCTTTACCGTCAGGAAACAGGTGATAGAGCGAGCCACGTCCCAATCCGGTCGTTGCTGAAATCTCTGCCATGCCCGCACCGGTATAACCATGCGCCTGAAACAGAGCCGCCAGTTTCCCTACTATCTCCACGCGATTTGGTTTCCCCACCGCCGGTCCTTTCCGTGAGCCAATCCATCTAATCGACAGTATGGCGAATTTTTGACCGTTCGTTCCATTGACGCGCCGGCTTGCCCAGTTTTCGCGAAAAATCCCTCGGCATCGGGGGTGTGCGGAGATTATAAGGTGGTATTTGGGCAGTAGCTGCCATTATTGGCAGCTACTGCCCTATTTTCACCTTATATTCACACCCCAGCGAGTATCCCCCAACAAACAGCGACTCGAACGCCCGCAGAAATAGCAAAAGCCCGGTCGGCTGGGTTTCCCCAGCCGACCGGGCAAAATGCGGTCAATCCCGCAAGTTTAGTTACCGAAATAGAAGTGCGTCTCCGGATTATCGGCAGCGCGCTCCGCATTGGTCACCAGACCCAGCTCGGTGTAGCCCGCCATCAAGGGATGGGTCGGCACCACACGAACCTGGTATCCCAGCGGACCGGCATTGTTCAATCGAGTCTCCAGGCGGTAAGAAACCACGCCGTTTTCAGCATGTTCTGCCTGCATCGCCAAGACCTCAAAACCGGACAGGTCATCGTTAGAAGTCACACGCCCCAGCAACAACTGCACCTCCACGTCTTCAGGATGCAGATGCCCCAGTTGCACGTCAGCATAGAACGAGGCGCTGTCCCCCACGGTGGCGACATCGCCGACCTTGGCGTCAACGTGTTTCACCGCGACCTGATCCCAGCCCGAACGCACCCGCGCCTTGTAGGCTGCCAAATCGCGAGCTGCCTGGTGACCCGTGCCGTTCAGCACTCGACTGGACGCAGCAACCGGAGTGTAGAGGTTTTCCACATACTCGCTGACCATTCGCTGCGCCTGTACGCGCGGTCCCAAAGTCGCCAACGTGTGACGTATCATTTCCATCCAGTTGCGCGGAATCCCGTTTTCGTCCCGATCATAGAAGCGCGGGGCGACGGTGTTCTCGATGAGGTTGTACAGACCTTCGGCCTCGATAGCGTCACGGCGCTCCGGGTCGTCGACTCCGTCAGCAGTGGGGATGGCCCAGCCATTGCGACCGTCATACATTTCGTCCCACCAGCCGTCCAAGATGGACAGGTTCAAAGCTCCGTTGATGGCGCACTTCATGCCGGAAGTCCCGGAGGCTTCCAGCGGGCGCAGCGGATTGTTGAGCCACACGTCCACGCCGGGCATCAGGGTTTGTGCCATATCCATGTCATAGTTGGGCAGGAATGCGATGCGATCACGCACGTCGTACTGGTCAGCGAAAGCCACCAGGCGCTGAATCAAGCTGACGCCCTGTTCGTCGTCCGGGTGGGATTTCCCTGCCACGATGATCTGTACCGGGCGCTCTTTGTTCGTCAAAATGGACGCCAAGCGTTCCGGATTGTTAATCATCAACGTCAGACGCTTGTAAGTCGGTACGCGACGAGCAAAACCAATGGTCAAGACGTCAGGATCGAGAATTCGGTTCGTCCAATCCAACTCGGCAGGAGACGCCCCGCGCTCCAGCCAAGACTCACGCACCCGCCGACGTGCGTCCAGCACCAACTGTTCACGCAGTTCACGGCGCAAATTCCAGAGTTCCTCATCGCTGACGCCGCCTTCCTCCGGGGGACGCGCCCAGCGGTAGGTATTGACGTGTTCGCCGGGTTCCTGGTGCTTGCGCGCCAGCTGTGCCAAGCGACCATCGGTCCAGGTCGGACCGTGTACCCCGTTGGTGATAGAGGTGATGGGCACCTCTGAAACATCAAAACCGGGCCACAGCTGGTGGAACATGCTGCGTGAGACTTTGCCGTGCAGCTGGGCGACACCGTTTGCCATACGCGCCATACGCAAGCCCAAAACCGCCATATTGAACACGTTGGGATCCCCGCCCTCGTACGTTTCCGCACCCAGAGCCAGCAGCTGATCGGTGGTCACGCCGGGAATCTCAATCGGCGCCAAGTAGCGTTGTACCAGGGACCGGTCAAAACGGTCGATACCGGCAGGAACCGGCGTATGGGTGGTGAACAGTGTGCCGGAACGTACCGCTTCAATAGCCGTGCCGAAATCGAGATGTTCCTCGCCGGTCATCAGCTCGCGGATACGTTCCACCGCCATGAATCCGGCGTGACCTTCGTTGCAGTGATACACCTCGGGAGTCGGCGCGCCGGTCAAACGGCTGTAGGTGCGCAGGGCTTTCACGCCACCCACGCCCAGCAGCAGTTCCTGTTCCATGCGGTGATCTTTCGACCCGCCATACAGACGGTCTGTAACCAGGCGGGCAGCCTCGTCATTCTTGACCACGTCAGAGTCCATCATCAGCAGGGCGATACGACCCACTTTCGCGACCCACACTTGTGCATACAAAGTACGGTGATCGGGCAGAGGCACGTCCACCAGCGCGGGGGTGCCGTCGTTCTCCCGCAGCAGGGTCAACGGCATGTTATCCGGGTCAATAACCGGGTAGGATTCACGCTGCCAGCCTTCGCGAGTCAGGGACTGGCGGAAGTAGCCCGCCTGGTACAGCAGACCCACGCCGATAATCGGGACGCCCAAGTCAGAAGCAGACTTCAAATGGTCGCCTGCCAGGATCCCCAGACCGCCGGAATACTGAGGCAACACAGCCGTTACCCCGAACTCGGCTGAGAAATACCCAATCGCGCTGGGCTTGTCAGCATTGTTGAACTCGGACTGGAACCATTGCGGCTTTTCCAGGTAATCACTCAAGTCGCGTTCCAATTCCGCGGCTCGGTTTACAACGTCCGGGTTTGCGGATAATTCGTCCAGCTTTTGCACTGAAATCGAACCAAGGAAAGCCGCCGGATCGTGACCGACTTCCTCCCAGACTTGCGGATCTAAGGACGCGAAGAAATCGCGGGAAGGCCGGTTCCAAGACCAGCGCAGATTTTGAGCCAAATTTCCAATTGGCTTCAAATTTTCGGGAAGAACGGATCGGACAGTAAATCTTCGTATAGCTTTCACAGTCCAATTCTACTGTGGGAGTCACCTATTTGCGAAAATCTTAACTCAAAATATAGTTTTGGCGACCCCTAAGGGCCGCCAAAACTTGGGGGTGTCATGAAAAAAGATTATTCGCTGGCTTCTTCCGGCAGAGCGTAAGCGTCCACGTAGGCGGGCAACTCGACCGGTTCGCGCGTCTCTTCTTCCTCTTCCAGAGCCTGCAAGCCAGAGATGGCATCGGCGGCGCGAGACCCCAACAGACCACGCATTTCGTCGAGGTAGGCGGCCACAGATTCGCGCTGACGTTCCAGCTTTTCGACCGTGCGCTGCGCGGCGGCGCGCTCGGCTTGGGCTTCGGCACGTGCCGCTTCGCGCAACTGCTGGGCTTCGACTTCCGCGGCCGAGATGGTCGCTTCGGCAGTGCGGCGGGCGTCCTCTTGGCGGCGACGCACCACAGCATCGGTATCGGTCAGCAGGCGCTCGGCACGCTGCAACGTCTCACCGAGGTGCTTCTCAGCGTCAGCAACCTGAGCCTTCGCGGTGGCGACCATCGCGGAGGTTTCAGCACGAGCCTGTTCGTGAGCCTGTGCATCGGCTTCACGAGCGGCGGCACGAGCGGAGGCAATCTCAGTTTCGGTGTCTTGACGAGCCTGTTCGGACTCGGCGCGCAGACGCTCGGCTTCGGCACGAGCGTTAGAGATAATCTTGTCGGCTTCGGCGCGGGTTTCCGCGAGCAGCTTTTCTGCCATCTGCTGAGCCTGTTCACGCACCTGGGTGGCTTCGGCAGTAGCGGTCTCGCGCAGTTCTTGAACCTCCGTCGCGGCTTCGTTGCGCAGGGCGGTGGTTTCCTGTTCAGCCTTTACCCGAGCCTCGACGTAATCTTTTTCGGCTTGGGCGCGCTGCAACTCGGTTTCCCGGTCAGCCGTGGCCCGCAGGTCGTTGACCTGGGTGTTCACCTCGGCGCGCAAGGAGGCGGCTTCACGTTCCGCCGCGGCGACCAGTTCATCAGCGCGGTGCTGGGCGTTGGTAAGCACGGTTTCCGCTTCGGTTTCTGCCTGGGTGGTGCGTTCCTCGGCTTCACGGCGAGCCTCAGCCAGCATCGAAGCCGCTTCGGCTTCGGCGCGCTGGGTCAGGCGCTGCGTATTAGAGCGGGTCTTTTCCAACAGGGATTCCGCGTCAGCATTCGCCTTATTGATGACGGTAGTGGACTGTTCCTCAGCCGACCGCAGCAGTTGTTCGATGCGCTCGCCCAGACCGGTATAGCTGGACTTGTCGCTTTCCTTTAGACGACGCTGAGCTTCACCCAAATCCCCAGCCAGGGTGGCGTTACGCGCGTCGAGGGTTTCGACCTCACGGCGAGCCTCAGCCAAAGCCGTCATTAAAGTTTGAATCTGCAGGTCAACCTGAACGCGGTCGTATCCGCGCATCACGATTGGAAAATCTGTCTGCTCTTCGGTCACTTGTGAGTCCTCCTAAAGACGTCAACCAACGGGCAAATTAACCTGCCCCGCCAAACTTAGTATAACGATACCCTAAGTCTATAACGAAACAACCCCTGATTAACCATTTACACGAACCTTTATGACATGGCTAAGTCGCTGTGCGTCGCCATTCTCGGTAAAGTTAAATGGTAGCCGGTTTCAAATTTTTCGAGGAGACTCATGTCATCGAATCGCACTGCCCGTTATCTCAGCATTGCCCTGCTGTTTCTCTCGCTTTTGGTGGCTTTCGCCGGGATTTCTCGCCTGACTTTCCTGCGCCCCAGCGCGAATGTGGCGTTTCAGAGTGAACCGACTCGGACAGCAGTAGTCCTAACGGGGAAAAATTTGCTGGAATCTACGGGAGATAAAGTCACGATTCGTGCCACCGGTCCCGCAAAACAAGAAGTCTTTTTAGGAATCGCCCTGACTGCCGACGCCCAGGCTTTCGCCAAGTCCGTCGACCACTTAGAACTCACCGATTTCAAAGCCGATAACCAACTGGCTTCCCGAAGCATTAAAGCGAAAAAAACTGATTCTGCTCCTGGCGAACAAACTTTGCCCGACGGCTTTCAACAATTAGCTACCCCCGCACAAAGCGACACCGCAGACCTAACATCCTTAGACATTTGGAAACAAAGCGCTCGCGGCACCGGGAAAGCCTCCCTGACCTGGCAGCTCAGCGATAACCGCTGGAGCGCGGTGGCTTTTGTGGTGAATCCTCCTGACAAACCGGACAAAGCCGACAAATCTAGCAAAACTGCCCACACCCCCAAAGCGGCAGGACCGCAGCTGGAGCTGAAGTGGAAACTGAAGCACGAACCCTCCAGTTTCTGGGGAATTCTTCTGGTCATTGTGGGAATTATCGGCGCGGGAGCCATCGGAACTTTCCTGACGCTGCTGGTGCTGTCCGAACGACGTTCGCGTGCCAAACGCTTAGATACTTTGGAAAAGGATCAGGCACGCCAGATTGCCAGTCAGGTCACTTCCGCGGTCACCGGCGACGCCCCCACAGATACCGGCGTGATTCCGGCAGTCCATCCCACCCGGCGTTCCCTGCGGATGGCGGAAGAGGCCGAAAATCGGACGCGGCGTGCCAAAAAAACGCGGCGTCGCGCGGAAAAAGAGGAACCGAAAGACGCCGAGACGGAGGACACTAATGAAGAATAAACTGACCGCCCTTCTGACCGCGGGAGCAACCGCGCTCGCCCTGACCGCTTGTTCCTACACACCCACCCTGGTGACCTCCCCGAAAGCCGGCAATGAGCCGCCCGCCTTGGACCAGCAGCGCATCACAAAAATCACCACGGAGGCAAATGCCGCCGCCACCGCTGCAGACGGCGCAAAAGACCAACAGCAGCTCACCAGCCGTTTCGTCAACCCGGCTCTGCGGATGCGCAACGGGGAATACATGATGACCAACGCGACCCGTGGCGCGAACCTGGGGTCACTCCCCTTGGCAAATCCCCAGGTCGCAGTGGTGCAGCAGGATTCAGAGTGGCCACGTTACGCCTTTACAGTTTCACCCTCAGCGGAAGGACAGCCCCTGTACGTGTTCGGCCTGATCCAATCCTCACCGCGCGCTAACTACGCCGTGTGGGGTTACACAAAGCTGTTTCCCAAAGCGAGTTTCCCCGCGACGTTCAAGCCCGAAGTAGGCTCGCCCCGCCCCGCGGCGAAATCCAAAGATTTTGCGATGGCGCCCGGAACCTTGGCGCGGACTTACGCCGGCTACCTGAACGACCCCAACAGTACCAAAGACGTTTTTGACACCGAAAACGATTCTTTCGCGGCGACTTTCGCCAAACGACGCGCGGACTATGCCACTATCTCTCAGCAAAACCGCGGTTTGGAATTCAACATGACCGCCCGACCCGCCACTGACGGATTCATCTCGCTGGGCACCACGGACGGCGGAGCCCTGGTCATGGCAACTCTCAACTACGACTTGACGATGAAATCTCCTCGGAAACTCCAGCTTTCTGCCCTGGCTCAGGCCTACACCGGAAAAACGACCGCTGCCTCGACCCTAACTGAGACGCACACGGTGGTGGCGCTGTTTAACTTGCCAAACAAAGCCAGCCAGAACCAGAAAGTTACGGTTTTGGGCGCCTCCGATGCCGTCACTGCGATGACCGCGGACTAGGGCGTCACGCTAGCCCTTCAGGGTAGGTTCCCTATCAGGCTTCACCAGGGCGTTCGTTCACAAGGGCGGTGACCGCGAGCGGGTGCGTTTGGGGACGGTTTACATGCACTGGGGATAGAGCGCCATCAAACGACGCGAGACGGCGCCAGGATTTTCAATCGGCACCAGGTGTGAAGTCTCGTGGACTTCCACGACTTCCGTGCGGGCAGCTTGTGCCGTCGCGGCGGCGCACTCCGGGGAAATGACCGGGTCTTCCTCACCGCGCATGACCAAGACCGGCTTGTCAAAACTCTCCAACAGTGCAATCCGATCCGGACGGGCCGCCATTGCCCGCTGCGCCCAAGAAATTCCCTCGTTAGAGGCTTCCTCGGACCACTGCACTGCCTGAGAGACGACTTCGGGACGCGACCGGCGAGTCGAAGCGGTGAACTGAGATTCAATCTGTGGGGTCAGCAGGCTCGCGCGGTCCCCTGCCAGCATGGTGATGAGGTTTTCAAAACGGTCGGCTTTTTCACTGACCGTATCCGCGTCTGCCCGCGTACCAATCAGACCCAGACCAGCCACCACGTCAGGGTGGCGCTCCAAAATCGCCAAAGCCACACAGCCCCCCAGCGAATTGCCCACCGGAATGATGCGCTCGATGCCGAACTTGCCCAAGTTTGCCACGATTTCATCCGCAAATACATCAAGCGAGGGGGTGTCCATCATCGGAGGAGTTTGACCGAATCCGGGCGCATCCACCATCAGCAGTGGCACCCCACCCAAACGATCCGCAGTCGGCAACCACATCTGGTGATCCATCGGGAAAGCGTGCAGCAGCACCACCGTCGGACCAATTGGTCCGGGGATAATGTCGCGGGCAATCATGTTCAGCATGGTTTTATCTTAAAGGATTTCCTCTGATACCGGGTAAACCCGAATGGTTTTGCCCCACCTGCCAACTCCGCCAACAGCAACCCACCGGCACTCACCGGAGTCGCTCCCGCTGGCGACAGACAGGACACGGGGTCACATATTACTTTGAAACAACGCAAAAATGCGATAATCGGAACATGAGTGAACCTTTTGCAGTACGCGGACGCATCGTCACGCCGTCTTCCATAATCGTTGATGGAGCCGTCATCGTCGACGGGGAATCTATAGTGTGGATGGGAGAAGCGCCCCAGGCGCAAGCAGCAGGTTACGGTGCTGAGGTGGTGGCAGCGCCTTCCCCAACAGACGGACGCTACATATTGCCCGGACTGGTCGATACGCACTGCCACGGAGGTGGCGGCAGCGCCTTTCCTACTGCCACCACGGTCGAAGCCATGATGACTGCCGTGTGGGAACATCGGGTTCACGGCACCACCACCCTGGTTGGTTCACTCTCTACGGCTTCCCCAGAAGACCTGCGTCGCCAGGGACAGATGCTGGCAGACCTGTGTGACGCCGGGGAGCTGGACGGAATCCACTTTGAAGGTCCGTTCCTCGCATCGGGACGCCTGGGCGTGACCGGGATGTTGCCCGGAGACTCCCCCGCCGATGCCATTCCGGGGGAAGGGCTCACCGCCCAGGAACGCGAGGACCGGGCTCGTGCCGTCCTCGGTTCGCAAGATTTCGCGCAAGTACAGCCACCAAACCCCGCGCTGACCCGTGAGCTGATGATTACCACCCGCGGGCACACGGTGTCGATGACGCTGGCACCCGAAGGCAAACGCGCCATCGGTTCCGGCTCGGTGGCAGAAGTTTTAATCGAAAATGGGGCGGTCCCCGCTTTTGGACACACGGTCGCCTCGGCTGAGTTTATCCGCGGGGCTGCGGCGTGGACCCGAGAAAAGCTGGGGCTGACTCCCGCGGAAAAACTGCGCTGTCCTCGATACATAGTCACGCACTTCTTTAATGGGATGCAGCCTTTCCATCATCGCCATCCCGGTCCGGTGTTGGAGCTGCTGGCAGATGCCGCCGGAGGGGGCTGCATTCTGGAGCTGATTGCGGACGGGCAACACGTCGATCCCAGCGCCGTACGCAATGTGTTTGAGCTGGTCGGACGCGATTCGGTGGTGTTTGTCAGCAACGCTACCGCCGACACCGGCATGCCCTTTAGCGAACCAGACTCCGCCGAGGGCGAGCCCAACCTGCACTTGGTAGACATCGTGCGCCGGGCGTGGAAAGGCGCGGGAATCCCGCTGACCGACGCGGTGTACTGCGCTTCTGTACAGGGCGCCCGCATTTTGGGACAGACCAACATCGGTGAAATTACCCCTGGTAAACGCGCGGATTTGCTGGTCACGGACGAGAACCTCTATCCGCTGGCAGTGTATCGTCGCGGCGCTCTGGTGGCTTCCGTACCCAAGAATTAATCGGATCAGCAGTGCCCAGTCAGCGAAAATCCAAACGTCACGGTCAGCCCTATCGTCCCTTGGACATGCAGCGTCTCGCCAGTGTACCCCGAGTCGTGACGCGCGCCGGACGGGAATACCACGTTCAGCGTCTCAGTGGCAGTGCCGGTCAGAAGTCATACGTCTGCCCCGGTTGTGGGCACCCGGTCGACGCCACTAGTCCGCACATTGTGGCGTGGCCGCTGACCGCTCCTTTTGGGGTGGACACGGGTGTGGGGGCGCGCCGCCACTGGCACACTTACTGTTGGGGCTCCGGCACCACCGGGGGATATTGAAGCCCCCGTGGCGCCGACACTCCGGTCAGGCTCGTGCAATCACGTCGTCCTCTGGCACAAGTGGGGGGCGTCGCGAATTGCGGTAATCTTTCGGGGGTCGGCAGCGTCAGAGGCAGGTTCCCCGAGGTTTAAAACAGCCGATT
Organism: Mobiluncus holmesii ATCC 35242; assembly: GCF_000185445.1. Lineage (NCBI taxonomy): Bacteria > Bacillati > Actinomycetota > Actinomycetes > Actinomycetales > Actinomycetaceae > Mobiluncus > Mobiluncus holmesii. Next base: position 1,347,116 of record NZ_GL622346.1, read on the forward strand.
CTCGGCATCAAAATCCAAGCCGCGCATGTCATCGTAATCCAGCAAGACGCAGCGAATCCCCCGGTCTGTAGCCAGCGTACGCGCCTGAGGTTTAATCTCTTGGGCAGCAAAAATCCCGGTAATTCCCTCCAGGTCAGCCTGTCGCCCCAGCAAATCCAGGTAGCGAGTCAACTGTTCCACCCCATCAATTTCGCCGCGACGTTTCACCTCTACCGCCACCGGACGCCCTTGTGCATCACGAACCAGCAGGTCAACCGGACCAATAGGAGTCGGCCATTCCCGGCGCACCAAAGTCCAGCCCTCGCCCAACCGCACCGCGACCTGTTCTGCCAGCAGCTTTTGCAGATGCGCCTCGACCCCGTCCTTTTCCAGCCCCGGATCGACCCCCAAATCGCAGACGATGTCTTGATAAACCGTCGAGATATTAATCAGCAGGGCGTCCCCGGATTTGGCTTGCACCCGCCACGTCTGCGGACCCTGCGGGGAATCGGGGTCTTCCGGCTCAATGTGCAGCTGGCAGGGTGGACTCATCCAATTCAGGGGCTTGTAAGAACCGCCGTCGCTGTGAATCAACACAGAACCGTCGGCTTTGACCATCAACAGGCGTTTCGCCGCTGCCAAATGCGCGTCCAAACGCCCCGAGTAATTGACTTCACAATCCGCTATGACCAGGCGCATACAGCAAGCCTAACCGAAGCGCGCGAACCAGGAAACTCAGTAAACCATCTGGGTGCGCGGCGGAGCAGATTCTTTCCAGCTAACCAAGCCGGAATAATCATGTTCATTCATCGCCAGCCAAAAATCGTCCGGCTCGGAAAATCCCTGACGCGGCGCGCGGCAATGCAAAATAGCCAGGGCAAAGTCTGACCCCGGCTCTGTATCTATCGCTGCTTCTAAAATCTCAAAATCCGCGCGTTCCCAACGGCGATTTGAGCCCCAACGCAGGGAAATAACCCGATACCACTTCAGGAAATCCTCGGAATAATGGCACACCCCAGCCCGCCACGGATCACCGGTATGAGCCCGCCACGCCACATTAAAAGAGCCATTATTTTGAGCTTTAAAACGCAAGCGCGCTAGGAAATAAATCGCCAGCGCGCATATCAGGAACAGCATCAGGAGCAGTCCAGTCAGCATAAAACTGGTCGACATACCCATGAGCTCCTCCTCACATTAAGTGCCAAAACATCCAAACCTAATCAGGTCAATTTGCAAATGGCGGGCGTCTCGAAAGACGAACCCGCCACTGCCATCTCCGAGAAATCCGCGGAGAAAGCGAATAGCCTTATGGGACATCATATCCCAATCAGACTCATTCGTGTAAGTTGCACATTATCCTGCCACTGCAGGGGTCGATTCCGCAGAGCTGTCAGCCAAGTTGCGTTCCAGCACCACGGTGACGGTGTCATTATCCACCGAGGCAAACCCAGCTTCGACCGGGAATTCATGCGAACCCGCTTTTCCGGTCGAGCCCGGTGCGTCCACGCGTACCTGACCTGCCCGCAGCACGACCAACAGCGGCTGGTGACCTGGCAAAACCCCCAGGTCACCGTCTGCGGCAGGCATGATGACCTGGGACGCTTCTCCCTGATACAGGGTGCGCGAGCGGTCTACCACCGCCACTTTCAGCGTGTCTGCCATGGTTTATCACATATCCTTTTGCAGTTTCGCCCAGGCCGCTTCGAGATCCTCGATGCCACCAATGTTAAAGAACGCCTGTTCCGGAATATGGTCATACTTGCCTTCGCAAATCCGCTTGAACGCCTCGATGGTCTCGCTCATCGGCACGGTCGAGCCGGGCACGCCGGTGAACTTTTCTGCCATGTAGGTGTTCTGGGACAGGAACTGCTCGATGCGACGTGCGCGCGCCACAGTGACCTTGTCCTCTTCGGAGAGCTCGTCCACACCGAGGATAGCGATAATGTCTTGCAGTTCCTTGTTCTTTTGCAGAATCTGTTTGACCTGGGTCGCGACCTCGTAGTGTTCCTTGCCGACATAGCGCGGATCAAGGATACGCGAGGTCGACGCCAGCGGGTCCACCGCCGGGTACAGACCACGCGACGCGATGTCACGAGACAGGTTCGTGGTCGCGTCCAGGTGCGCGAACGTGGTCGCCGGGGCCGGGTCGGTGTAGTCGTCAGCCGGCACGTAGATGGCCTGCAGCGAGGTAATCGAGTGACCGCCCGCGGAGGTAATCCGCTCTTGGAGCTGACCCATTTCGTCTGCCAGGTTAGGCTGGTAGCCCACGGCGGAAGGCATCCGACCCAGCAGGGTAGATACCTCGGAACCGGCCTGGGTGAAACGGAAAATGTTGTCGATAAACAGCAGCACGTCCTGGTTTTGCACGTCACGGAAGTATTCCGCCATCGTCAAGCCGGACAGTGCCACGCGCAGACGCGTCCCCGGCGGCTCGTCCATCTGACCGAACACCATCGCGGTCTTGTCCAAGACGCCCGCGTCTGCCATCTCGTGAATCAAGTCGTTACCCTCACGAGTACGCTCGCCCACGCCGGCGAACACGGACACACCGCCGTGATCCTGAGCCACACGCTGAATCATCTCTTGAATCAACACGGTCTTGCCCACACCGGCGCCACCGAACAGACCAATCTTGCCACCCTGCACGTAGGGGGTCAGCAAGTCGATTACCTTAATGCCGGTCTCGAACATTTGAGTCTTGGACTCCAACTTGTCGAAAGCCGGAGGGGTGCGGTGGATGGACCAGCGATCCTTGACCTCCAGGGTTTCGCCTTCTTTCAGGTTCAAGCATTCGCCAATCACGTTAAAGACGTGCCCCTTGGTGATGTCGCCCACCGGCACCGAAATCGGAGCGCCGGTATCCACGACCTTGGCTCCACGCACCAAACCGTCAGTAGGCTTCAGGGCGATGGAGCGGACGATGTTATCACCCAAGTGCTGAGCCACCTCCATCGTCATGGTCTGGGTCTGTCCAGCTTCGGTGCTGCCCATGCCCGTGTACTCCACAGTCAAAGCGTTGTACATCTCAGGCAGTTGATCCGGGGGGAACTCCACGTCCACGACCGGGCCAATAACCCGGGAGATACGACCGGTTCCTGGGGTTTTCTCACTCATTTTCGTTTCCTCTAATCGGCGTTTGGTAATCGGTTATTTCTTAGAATCTTGGAGCGCATCAGCACCGGACACAATTTCCGTAATCTCGGTGGTGATGTCGGCCTGACGGGCCTTGTTCATGTCCAAAGTCAAGGTGTTAATCAGGTTGGATGCGTTATCGGTCGCGGCGTGCATAGCGTTTTGACGGCTGGCAAGCTCAGCAGCAGCAGCGTGCAGCAAGGCGGTACGAATCCGCGATTCTACATACAGCGGCATGACCGTCTCAAGGACTTCCTCGGCACTGGGCTCAAAGTCATACAGGGGCATGACGGATTTGTCGGTCCCCTCGCCCAACCCCATACCATCAATCTGGATAGCTTCGTCGGGGTCGATGACCTTAATCGGCAGCATCTTGCGCACCTGAGGCACTTGGGAAACCATCGAACGGAACTTGGTGTACACCATGTACAGCTCGGACACGCCACCCGCCTCGGGCGACTTGAGGAACGCCGCCAGAAGCGTCTTGGCGATTTCCATCGTCCGTTCCTCCGTCGGCTTGTCCGAGTCCCCGGTCCATGCCCGGCGCACTTCCATGCCACGGAAGTTGAAGTAGGACAAGCCACGGCGACCCGAGACATAGACCACCGGGTCTTTGCCTTCCTCGCGCAAACGCTCCAACAGGCGCTCCGTCTCCCGCAGGATAGACGCGGAATATGCCCCCGCCATGCCACGGTCGGAAGTGACCGCTAAAACTGCCACCCGATTGGTGTCGGTGCGTTCGGTAATCAGCGGATGATCGAGTTTGGCGTGGGCAGACACCGCCGCGACTGCTGCTGCGATAGCCGAGTCATAAGTGGTGATGGATTCCGCCCCGGCACGAGCCTTGCCGACACGGGAGGCGGCAATCATCTCCATAGCCCGGAAAATCTTTTGCAGAGTCTCAGTAGACCTGATCCTCTGCTTGAGAGCCCTTTGCGAACCTGACACTTTGCCCTTCCCCTACGTTCTGTTCGGTTACTTCGTTGCTAATCGAGTTGCTCCCGTGGGAACATCCCTATTAGCGCTTGGCAACTATCTGTTCCTCGGATTGCTCTGCCTCAGCATCGCCTGCAGCGGCATCCAAGTTAGCCTGGGGAACCAGGTCGTAAGACTTGCGGAAATCCTTGACGGCAGTTTCCAAACGCGCCACCAGTTCATCCGGCCACGCACCCTTTTCCCGAATTTCAGCCAGGATGGTGCCTTCGTTACGCAGGTAATCCAACCAGTCCTTTTCGAACTGAAGCACCTTGTCGGTAGCGATGTCGTCCAGGTAACCGTTGGTGCCTGCCCAGATGGAGCAGACCTGTTCCTCGACGGGATAAGGCGTGTACTGGGGCTGCTTGAGCAGCTCCATCAGCCGCTCACCGCGGGTCAGCTGCTTGCGAGTCGTGGCGTCCAAGTCAGAAGCCAGCATGGCGAAAGCCGCCATCGAACGGTACTGCGCCAAGGTCAGCTTCAAGGTACCAGCGACCTTTTTCATAGCCTTAATCTGGGCGTCGCCACCCACACGGGACACCGAGATACCTACGTCCACCGCCGGACGCTGGTTCGCGTTGAACAGGTCGGACTGGAGGAAAATCTGCCCGTCGGTGATGGAAATCACGTTGGTCGGAATGTAAGCGGACACGTCGTTCGCTTTCGTTTCGATAATCGGCAGACCGGTCATCGAACCGCCACCCAACTCGTCGGACAGCTTCGCACAGCGTTCCAGCAAACGAGAGTGCAAGTAGAACACGTCACCGGGGTAAGCCTCGCGCCCCGGCGGACGGCGCAGCAACAGCGACACCGCACGGTATGCCTCAGCTTGCTTGGACAGGTCATCAAACACAATCAACACGTGCTTGCCCTGGTACATCCAATGCTGACCGATAGCCGAACCGGTGTAGGGAGCCAGGTACTTGAAACCTGCCGCATCCGAAGCGGGGGATGCCACGATGGTGGTGTACTCCATCGCCCCAGCGTCTTCCAGCGCGCCCTTGACAGAAGCAATCGTGGAGCCTTTTTGACCGACCGCCACGTAGATGCAACGCACCTGCTTGTTGGGGTCGCCCGACTTCCAGTTATCACGCTGGTTCAAAATCGTGTCGATGGCGATGGCGGTCTTGCCGGTCTGGCGGTCGCCAATAATCAACTCGCGCTGCCCACGCCCAATCGGAATCATGGAGTCGATGGCTTTCAGACCGGTCTGGAGCGGCTCAAACACGGAACGGCGCATCATCACGCCGGGAGCCTGCAATTCCAGAGCACGGCGCTCACCCAAGTCCTTGATTTCACCCAGACCATCAATCGGATTGCCCAGCGGGTCAACCACGCGCCCCAGGTAACCATCACCCACCGGCACGGAGAGCACGTCACCCGTACGGTAGACCTCTTGACCTTCCTCAATCCCCGTGAAATCACCCAGGACGATAGCGCCAATCTCGCGTTCGTCCAGGTTCATTGCCAGACCCAGGGTGCCGTCTTGGAAGCGCAGCAGCTCGTTGGCCATAGTGCCGGGCAAGCCCTCGATGTGGGCAATGCCGTCAGCAGTTTCGGTCACGTAGCCGATTTCCTCCGCAGTTGCGGCGGATGGTTCATACGCATCCACAAACTTGTCCAGGGCGTTCTTAATGTCCTGGGGACTTATTGATAGCTCAGCCATCAGCATTCCTTCTGTTGTCGTTCCATAGGGACTTGCCCTATCGGTCATATTTTCGTTTCGTTCTAGCTTGCCAGCTTGCGCCGGAACTGCTCGGCGCGAGACTTGACCGCGCCATCCATCACCGTGTCACCCTGCACAATCTTGATGCCGCCCACCAGCTTCGGGTCTACCACTACGTTGACCTCGACCTGTTCGCCGGTACGAGTGGACAGCAACTGAATGAGCCGGGACTTTTGGGTGTCGCTCAACGGCGTAGCGGTGTAAACCGTCGCTATCCCCCGCTGCCGCAACCGCGCTGCCGAATCCAGCAAAGCCCGCAGGTCAGCAGTGAGCCGACCGGGAGCCGCTTTGGCAATCACCGCGTTTACCAGGCGCAATGCCAGAGGCTTGACCCCCTCACCGACCAGCGAGTTGAAAGTCTCCAGACGCTGATCCAGGGAGGCGCGATGATTGTCTGTCAAGAAGTTACGCAAATCACGGTTCTGGGATACTACCTGGCTCATCGCAAAGATGTCGCGTTCGACATCTTCTAGCTGCCCATCATCCTGGGCAGTTTTCAGCAACACGTGGTTTGCCAGCAACCGGCAGGACTCTTGCAAGTCAAGCTCGCTGGACCAGCGTCCAGCAGCGAGTGCCAGCACTCCTGCCAGAGCCGGGTCCGAAAGTTTCGAACCCAAGATGGTGCGTGCCAGTTCTTGCTTGTCAGCAGTGGTACGCGCCGGGTCGGACAGGTTACGTGCCAGGCGGATATTGTTTTCCAGCAGTTCAGACAGGGCAAAGTATTCCTCGGCGACCGCGGGACCAGTCTTGGTCGTGGCTTTTCCCAAGGTCTTATCGACAGCCATGACCATAGCGGCCAAGGTCCTTACCGACGAGGCTCTCATTGACTTCCCTTACCTTCTCTATCTTTAAGCCACCGGCTGAGCTTCGAGTTCGTCGAGGAAACGATCCACGACGCGAGAGCTCAGGGCTTCATCCTTCAGCTGTTCGCCCACAATCTTTTCCGCGAGCTGGGTAGCCAAATCGCCCACGTCCTGACGCAGGGAGGCTTCCGCTGCCGCCCGCTCAGCAGCAATCTGGCGCTGAGCTTGCTCGATAATGCGCTTGGCTTCTTGATCAGCACGTTCCGTAGCGCGGGACACGATGTCCTCCGCTTGCGCATTGGCTTTGTTGCGAATCTGGGCGGCTTCTTCCTTTGCGTCACGCAGTTCAGATTCAATCCGCTGCGCCGCGGCTGCCGAGTCCGCCTGTGCCTTTGCCGTAGCGTCCAAACCCTCTTGGAGCTTGTCAGCGCGTTCCTGCACCAGTCCGTTGTACTTCGGCAGAGCGACCTTCACAACCACCACCAAGATGACCAGGAAGATAATTGCCGACCAAACGATGTCGTAAGTCTCTGGCAGCATAGGGTTCGGGGTATCGCCCGCCTTAGCTACTAGTGATACCAAAGTGCCTAACATACGTGCTCCTTACCGGAACAGGAAGCCCGTTACCAAACCAATCAAAGCCAAGGCTTCGACGAAGGCGATACCGATGAACATGTTAGTGGTGAGCTTTCCGGACAGTTCCGGCTGGCGGGCAATAGCGTCCTGAGTGTGACCAATCAGAATGCCCAAGCCGATGCCAGGTCCAATGGCGGCCAGACCATAGCCGATGGTTGCGAGAACAAGTGCACTTCCAGTCATGTTTTCTTTCCTTATTTGTTGTTATTCTCATGCCGGTTGGCGTGAGAAGCCTATTGTTTTTCTAATGTGCGTGTACGGAGAGGTTCACATACACCGCGGTCAGAATCGCGAAAATGTACGCCTGTAGGAAAGCCACCAGGATTTCAAACAGGGTAAACGCGAAAGCTGCCGCAAAAGTCAGAATCCCTATCGGGGATAGCGCCGAGAGATGCGCAAAGAGGAAATAGTTCGTGGCGCTCAGAGTCAAAGCTAGCAAGAAGTGACCGGCAATCATGTTTGCCAACAAACGGACGAACAGAGTAAACGGGCGAATGATAAAGGTGGAAATCGCCTCAATTGGGGTCAGCAGGAGATACAGCGGCCACGGCACGCCCGGCGGGAATAGCGAGGACTTAAAGAAATGACCCACACCGGTCTCGCGAATTCCGGCATAAATGAAAACAAACCAGGCAAACACTGCCAACAGCAGCGGAAAGCCCGGTTTTGCGGAACCCGCCAGGTTAAAGCCAGGAATAATACCCGCAATGTTCATGAACAGCACCGAGAAGAATACGGTCGTGATAATCGGGGTGTATTTACGCCCGATTTCCTTACCGATGACTTCCTCAGCAATGCTCTCTTGGCAGAATTTAAAGCCAAACTCCAGCATGTACTGGGCACGTCCCGGAATGAGCTTGGCTCGCGTGGCATACAGCACCAGGCACAACACCAGCAGCAGGGTCATGATGAGACGAATCATCATGACGCGGTCAATAGTAAAAGGCGTTCCGGCGAAAGCAACTACCGGGGGGAACAAGTCCATAATGGTGGGGGCATGGAACGAGTCATCTGTAGCGGGAACCAAATTCGGCACCAATGCCGACATGAGCGTCAACTGCACTCCCATTGTTCTCCTTTGAGTCCGAATTCACGAGTTCGCCTAATAACGTTACCACGAAAATCAGCCGTGATTAACCCACCTCTTAACAAGATGTGGCGAAAAACACACTTTTGTTCTATCTAGACGGGTTTTCCTCGACCGTTTCAGATTGTGACGAGGTCACGACCGAGTCCAACAGGGGCACCCGCGCTTTGGTCAGCGCCACCGGGAAGACGATGGCTTGCACCAAAATCATTGCCAGCAGGGTGAAAAAGATGGTTTCAGCATCCAGCCCCGGCAATTTCCGCGCCACCCCCACAGCCACCAAAATGACAACTACTTTTAAGACGAAATCCCCGCCCATGCCTGCCATCATCAAGTCGGGATGATTCAGCGTAAACAGGTGTGTGGCAAACGTCACCGCCACCAGACCCGCGCCTACGACGGCACATAAACCAATGGAACGCAGCCCCGCCGCCCCCACCAGCCACGCGGCTAAGCCCGCCGCGACCAGCAACACTGCCACCACCGCTAGGGAAATCGCAAGCAATGAAAACTTCACTGCCCGGCGCGTTCCCGCCCCCACCGAAGCCGCGTGAAAAGCGTCAGTTGGTACTGACAAAGGAGTCGTTTCGTTCACGACTTCACGCTATCAGAAAGGGCGGAGTCATGGTACAGGGCGTGTTCCGGACCGTGGGGCTGACGATATTTCGGGTTGAACCAGCGGTGTACGCCTTCGCGCCAAGCGGGCAGAATCTCAATCGTCGCCACCATCGACAGCAAGGACGCCACCAACATGACCACCAACACGTAGCGCATCCGCAGCAGAGTCAGAGACGCTGCCCCCAGGGAAAACACTGCCGTCCACAGATACATGACCAGCACGGCGCGCACCCGCGAGCGCCCGGCGTGGGAAAGGCGATGGTGCAGGTGACCAGCATCGGCTTGGAAGGGCGACTGGTGATGATACAGCCGCCGTATCACTGCGGTGACCATATCAATTATCGGGATTGCCAACACTGCCAGGGGCAAAACTATGGGCAGGAAGGACGGAAAAGCCTGGCGGAAATAAACTACTGCCGGGTCAATCTGACCGGTGACAATGATGGCAGAAGCCACGGTCAGTAAGCCCAGCAGCATCGCGCCGGTATCGCCCATAAATATGGAGGCGGGGGAAAAGTTGTGCGCCAAAAATCCCAGGCAGATTCCTGCCAGCGCCGCTGCCACCGTCGAAGCCAAAGAGGCATACGACGCAGCACCGAGCGTGCGCGTCAAAGTATAGGAATAGATGAACAAGCCGGTGGCGCTAATTGCCATCATGCCGGAGGCTAAGCCGTCCAAGCCATCCACGAAGTTCACCGCGTTGATTGCAGCCACCACTACCAGCACTGTGACCAGCAAGGACAGGCGGGACGAACCGATGGTTAGACCGAAAATCGGGAAAGACGTCAGCTGGATGCCCAACCAGGACATCAATCCTGCCACCAGGATTTGCCCTGCCAGCTTCGTGTACCAATCCAAATCCCAGATGTCGTCGATGATACCCAAAATCACAATCAGGACGACTCCCACTGCCAAACCTTTGATGTTATGAAAGCTAGCTGCGTCTGCCAAGAATGGAGTATGCGAAGCGATAGCTAACGCCGTGAGGAAACCCGCGCCCATGGCTACACCGCCCAGACGCGGGGTGGGAAATTCGTGGACGTCACGTTCCCGCACCGGCGCTAAAGTCCCGGTAGCCAGGGCAAACTGGCGTACCAGCGGAACCGTCAGGTACGTCACCGCGACCGCAATCAGGAATATCAACAGGTAAAACTTCATACGGGCTTTAGTTTAGCGGGTTAGTGGCGCGGGATTCGTGTTTGTTTTAAATAAAAGGTGGGATATGGGCTGCAGCTGCCAATAATGGCAGCTACTGCCCATATCCCACTATATAAACGCAGGGGAGCCATCAGACCAGGGCGGCGAGGATGTCCGACAGCGGAATATCGCCCTGACGCAGCAAGCGCGGGGAATCCTGTGTCAAACTGACAATGGTGGATGGATGCCCAGAGGGAGACACGCCAGCATCCACGTAAACGCTGACCCGTTCCCCAAAATAGTTCGTGGCGGCGGCAATATCGGTAGCGGGAGGTCGCGTATGCAGGTTGGCAGACGTAACCGCCAGCGGACCGGTATAACGCAGTATTTCGAGGGCACGAGGGTGGTCGGGCTGGCGCAACGCAATCGTCCCGTGAGTCTGACCCAGGTCCCAGCCCAAAGCCGGGTTGGCAGTCACGATTATGGTCAAAGCACCGGGCCAAAAGCGCTCTGCGAGCAAGCGGGCGGCGCGCCGCTGACTCGCGCTAGCCTGCGGTTCCGGCGCCATTAAATCCTCCAGTGCTGCCGGACCGGAAACCAACACCGGCGGAGGAAAATCCTCGCCCCGACCTTTGGCATTTTGCAAACGCGACACCGCCACGGGCGCGAACGGCACCGAAGCTATTCCATAAACCGTATCGGTCGGCATGACCAGCAGCTCGTCACGTTTCACCGCTGCGTCAATCACTGCCAAGTCAGTCTGGGTAATGGGACCGGTCAGAGCATCAATTATTTTCATAGAGCCGATTTTAGTCCCCCGGTCGACCAAGCTGACACCACCGGAACAGACAGTCCCACCACCCTTGTGACCGAGGCACCAAATCAAATACCCGGTGCAGCTCCGCAGTAGCGCGCAATAAGCCAAAGCGCCCGAAGCGCTAACCTATTGCGCTGTCACCCCACGTGCTCAGCAATCGGCTATTCCGGGCGGTTGAGCCATTTGGTTAACTCCGTTGCCCGCGCCGAATCCAGGGCTGAGAGATAGGGCACCGGATCAATGCCCGCCAACTCTACGTAATCAGTCAACATGGTGCGCACCACGTCTTGCAGCTCCTCGGGTTTCCACGGTTTCGCCACGTACTGATCGAGCCCAGCTTCGTTCACCGCGCGCACGGTGTCAGCCAGGTCAGCCTGACCGGTCACCAGGACTTTGCGGGTCAACTGGGTGCGTTCGTCAGACATCATCTGGCCCATGAACTCGATACCGGTCGTGCCGGGCAACCGATGATCGCACAGCGCCAATGCCAGGACATCACCATCGTCAGAGATTTCGTCGATAACCTCCCAGGCATCGGGCACATCCTCCGCCGGCTCAATGCGTAAAGTGTCCGCAAATCCCAGCAGGTCACGAGTCACGGCGGCACGAACTTCCGGTTCATCTTCAAGAATTAGGATGGCGAGTTTCATGGTTTCTCCTTCATTGGGGATGCTCCTATTCTTTCATCCCGTCGTGAAGTTTGGACAAATTTGCCCTAAACGTCAGAAAACGAGAACTGACGAGCCACGCAAACCTGCCCGACTTGGCTGGTGAATCTAAAGCGAGACGGGAGTCCCCGCGATTGGCAATTCCACGGTGGCCAGGGTGCCCCTCGGGTGGGAGACGTTTTCCAGGCGGATGGTCCCGCCGTGATTTTCCACAATCGAGCGGCACAACCCCAGACCAATGCCCATTCCAAACCGCACTTCGCCGCCCTTGGTGGAAAAATGCGGCTCAAAAATGTGTTCGATGACGTCAGCCGCGATACCCGATCCGGTGTCGCGGAAAGTCACGACGATTTGGTCGCCACGGGCTCTGGTCGCGATGGTCAGCTGACCAATTATTCCCGCCAGTTCGTCTCGATTGGTGGGGCGCTTGCCGACCGCGTCGCTAGCGGCAGAAGCCTCGCCGGACATGGCCTCTACCGCGTTGGTAATCAAGTTCGTCCACACTTCGTCGAGCTGACCGGGATGGCAAGAAATCCTCGGCAGTTCACCATAGTCCACGCTGAGGTCGATTTTGTCTAAGCGATGCGACAACAGGCGCAGCGTGTCCTGCAGCCCGGAGTTGATGTCGACGTTTTGTACCGGATCCCCATCGGGACGGGCATAAGAGCGCAGCGAGGCGACCAGGTCAATGATGCGTCCCGAGGCGGTACGCAGGTTGCGCAGACTGGTGCCGATGGCAGCAGCTTGTTCCAAAGCTCCCAGATCCGCGTCCGGGTCGGCTTGCAGGTCTCTGGCGAGGTTGCGCGCCAAGTCGGTGCTGTAGACTCCCGCCACGGACAGGCGTTCCACCAGGCTCGCGTCTCCGAGGATTGCCAACAGCTCGCGTTTGCGCGCCCGCGTTTCCTTGGTGGACAAGAACGGGGCATCCTCCGCATTTTCCAGGGACTCCAGAGCCAGGTCGCGCCAAGTCGGGTCCGGGCAGGTCGACAGCAACATACGCATATCCTCATGAATGTAATCTGCGGCGCGGCGAATCGCTGCCACCGGATTGTTGAGTTCGTGCGCCACTCCCGCCGCCAACTCGCCCAGTGAAGCAAACCGGGCTTGAGCAGCCATTTCCTCCCTGGTTTCGCGGAGTATTTCCAGGGCCTTTGCCAAATTTGCCCGCTGCACTGCCAGTTGGTCTGCCAGCACTGCCGACTCAATGTGGAGGTTTTCGGCACGCCGCAACCGGCGGTCATAAGTGCGCATAAACAGGGCTGCCACCAGCAGCGACACTCGTGAGTCCCCGGCGATAATCATGTTCATTTCATCGAGTGTCAGTTCAATTCCCACGACTTCTTCGGTCACCACGGCAGTAAAGAACGCGCCGATTTCTTCCCCGGAGGATAGCATCCCGATGATGCGCCCGGTCGAAGCGTGGTGCATCAGTAAGTCCCCGCTCGCCGAGGAACGTTCCAGCGCGATACTGCCCGATAGCGCCAGGATAATGCTGCGAACTGGCTGACCTTCCTCAGTCAGATGCGCCCCCACCGGGAACGTAATCCGCTCCTGGGGTCCCAAGATAGTCTCGGCACGACGCACAATCTCGGCGATGATTTCTTCATCGTCCTGTTCGAGGTCAAACACAAAGCGTCTTTCGTACATGCCACTATCATGCCGGAATTTTTCCCGCACACAGGTAGGTTTACGAGCCGAGGATTGTTTTGGATCAGGTCGACGAGACTCCGACTACTCGTAACGCAGCGCCTCGATAGGGTCGAGTTTGGCAGCTTTGGACGCTGGATAGTAACCGAAGAAAATCCCGATACCAAGCGAGAACGCCAGCGAGAACAGCACTCCACCCAGGGGTGGAATCGCGGGATTACCCATCGCGTTAGCTCCCAAATATCCCGCGAGACCACCAAACGCCACTCCGAGAAGACCTCCCAACAGACACACCATCATGGCTTCAACCAGGAACTGTAGCCGGATATTCCACTGGGTCGCCCCCAGGGCTTTGCGAATGCCTATCTCCCTGGTACGTTCAGTGACCGACACCAGCATGATGTTCATCACCCCAATACCGCCGACCAGCAAACTCAGACCCGCAATCACCGACAGCCCCATAGCGATAGTGGAAAAGACTTTCTTAACCTGATCCATCATTGAATCCATAGAATCAATTTGCACTCCATACTCGGAGTCAGCCCAGGTTTTATCCAAGAACTCCTGCAAATCGTGTTTCAAAGCCTTCGCATCAGTACCGGGAACCGGACGCACGGTCGCCCAGTTAAAACCGGGTTCTTTGGTGCCGGTAACTTCCTCTTCCAGGGTGTAGGGGATATAAAAGGTCGTTCCACTCGCCCCTCCGCCACCGCCGAGGAGGGCGCCGGCAGCTCCTTTCATTTGCACCTGTCGGACGACTCCGATGACTTGGAAAGTCGTTTGGGACTCGTCGCTGTCGAACTCGAAACTCTGGCCCACGGCGTTTTGCGCCGCTCCCCCGAACAGTTTTTTCGCTATTTCGTCAGTGATGACTGCCACCGTGTCCGCACTGTCCACTTCACTGTCTTCAAAACCGCGACCGGCGACCAGTTCCATGTTTGACCCGATGAGGAAATCTTGGTTGGTGGTTTGCACATCCGCGTCCACGTCTCCGCCCGTGCCCGTAGCAGTGCCGTAGCCACCCGCACCTTGCACGCTGATACCTTTGATTTGATCGGAAAACTCCTCACGGATCTGGTCCAGGATTTCCGGAGTCAGATATTGGTCGTCGCCGTCGCTATCCGCACCAGCCGAGCTGGTACCGTCATTCCCGGACATGTCCTCGTCCTCTTCATCAGGCTCTGCGGGCATGCTGCCGTCATCTTCCGTACCAGGCGAATCTTCGTGAGATTTATTCTTGGCGATGTTTTCTTTGGTATCCACCGAGAGGTACATATCCTGCCCTCCCAGAGAACCCAACGAGTCCGTCACCGCGCTGGTCACCCCGCGAGAGATAGTGAGAATCGCCACCACGGAAGCAATCCCGATGATGATACCCAGCAGAGTCAGAATGGCTCGCATCTTGTTCGCCCACAGTCCCGCCAGGGCTAGGCGCACGTTTTCTCCGAAAGTCATTGAGCGCCTCCTTTGGCCGACACGCCCTCGCCCAGCACGCCGTCCACCATGGTAAAGATGCGCTGAGTTTGCTCGGCAAGCTCGGGGTTGTGGGTAATCAACACGATGGTTTTACCCTGCTCGCGGTGCAGCCGGTGGAACAGGTCCATGACCATCAAACCTGTGGCGGTGTCCAAAGCCCCAGTCGGCTCATCTGCCAAAATAATGTCCGGGTCATTGGCCATCGCGCGCGCAATCGCCACCCGCTGCTTTTGCCCGCCGGACAACTCGCTGGGCTGATGGTGAATCCGTTCGCTCATGCCGACCAGTTCCAACAGTTTCAGCGCCCGTTCACGCCGCTGAGCACGCCCTACTCCGGCATACATCATGGGCAGTTCTACGTTCTTTAACGCATCGGTACGTCCCACCAGGTTAAAGTTTTGAAACACGAACCCGATGGAAAGCGAGCGTATCAACGCGGCTTCGTTATCGTCAGCTTCGGAAATATCCACATCTCCCAACAGGTAACGCCCCGAAGTGGGTCGATCCAGCAGTCCGATAATGTTCATCAGGGTGGACTTGCCCGAACCGGAGGACCCCACGATGGACACGAACTCTCCCGGATAAATTGCCAGGTTTACACCCTTCAACACAGTTAGCTCGTGGTCGGTACCCAGAAAGAACCCCTTGTAAATGTCGCTCAACTGGATGACCGGCTGCACTGTTGCTGTCCCAGACGGACCAGCACCCTGCGGAGCGAGCGCGGGAGGGGACGCTGGCGCAATCACCTGACCCTCAGCATGACCTACCGGCAGGCTCATCATCCCATCGCTCCATCTGTCTGCTCCATTGTCTGTGGAGTGTCGACGTAGTGACCAGTTTCTCCAATCAAGTCGAGATAGTTCATGGCGTTATCCAGCACGGATGTGCCGTCTTTGATGCCTTTGCCCTTGATTGCTGCCATGCCGTTACCTTCCACCAGGACTTCTACCTGGACTTCACGAATCTTCGGCTGTTCTGAGTCAGGGTTTTCGACCACCAGCACGGACTTTGGACCATCATCAGCAGACGTCCCCGGCGCCATCATTCCTCCCGAAACGGGAGCTTTGGGAGAGTGCGAGTCCTGACCATCTACCGGGGTGGCAGAGTCAATGAGGGCACCTTTTGGCACGGTCAAAGCGTTCTTTTGCCCGGCGATAATCGCCTTAACCTTGGCAGTAGAACCCAGGCGCAAGCCCTGTAAATCGCCCGTCACCGTAATCTGCACCGGGAACATAACCGAAGTATTTCCACTCCCGCTCCCGCTGTTAACACCCTGGTCAGCACCCGGACCGGACGGCGCGGCGGTCTGGTCGACGGCTGCCGGAGAGATAAATGCCACGGTCCCCGTGAATTCCTTGTCTCCGGTGGCGGGGGTGGTAAAAGTGACCTGGTTACCCACGTTGAGCTTGGCGACCCCGGATTCTTTAATCTGGGTTTCAATGACCATATTTTGATCGTCTTCCACCGTCATCAGGGAGCCTTCCGGCGCGGCACCGACCTTGGCGGTTACGGAGGTCACAATGCCTGCCATCGGGGACGTCACGTGCGCCGAGCTAATGTCTGCCCGCAGCTTTTGGATGGCGCTCTGACCTTCTGCCATGCCCGAGCCGGCAGTGGCTTGCGCTGCCCGCAATGCCCGCAGATTTGAGTTCACTTCCTGGGCGGCATGGATTTTGGCAGAGTCCAGGGCGACTTTGGCGTCAGAGACGCCGGTTTGCGCCTTGGCGACCGCTTCGCCCGCATCGGCGATTTGGGAGTCAATCTGGCGCAGCGCAGCGCGGAATTGGCGCCGTGCCATGCCCAAGTTTTCGCTGGCGTGGTTGGCGTTTTGCTTGGCTTGAGCCTGCTGGGACCACGCGTCCTTGACGGCTTTCTCGGTAGCATCGGCGTTTTGGTCCTTCGCGTCGACCTCCGACATCAGTTCAGCGATACGTTGCTTGGTTGCCTCGATTAGCTCAGCGAGCTTATTCGGATCAGCTTTCAGTGTCGGGTCCTTCTTAATTCGCTCTAGTTCTTTCCTCGCTAGTGCTAAATCGTCCTTAGCGGAGTCCCTTTCAATAGCCGCAATATCGCGCTGCGTTTTCGCATCTGCCACCGCGGCCCCAGCCCGGTTCGCTTCCATTTTGGCGTTTTCAGCTTCTTGATTTGCAGAACGCAAAGCATTTTCCTGGTCCAGCAAAGCTTGCAGGGTGCGGTTATCCTTTTCCTGCTTCATCTGGTCATAAGCGCGGGATGCTTTCACATATTCGTTCTGCGCTTCGTGCAGGGCGGTCTGTGCCCCGCGAATATCCTGGTTCAAGCCCTGGTCCAAGGCACTTTTGGCGTTTTGGTAATTTTGCGCAGCCTCGTCAATGCTGTTTTGCTGGGTGACGCGACTCTCGTTTAGCTGGGACTGCTGACTGGACAGCTGGGACATGGCCTCAGAGCTGTCCAGCTGCGCTAAAAACTGCCCCCGACTCACGCGGTCCCCTGGCTTTACGTTGAGCGTCTGTACTTTCGAGTTCAACGACGAAAACAGGGTCATGCTCTTGGCGCTTTTCAGCGTGCCGGTCATGCTGAGGCTCTTGGTCACGTCGTCTTTCGTAACGGTAGCGACGTCCCCGCGATAAACGGCGGTCGGGTCGTACTTGGGCGCCCCTATCCCCAGCAACGGCGGAACAACCAGCCCGGCGACAACCAAGACTGCCACCACGCTCACCCCGATAATGATTTTCTTTTTCTTGCTTGATTTTTTCTTGCCGAATTTCAGCTTTTTCTTGTCCTTAATCAGGGATTTCGAGGACTTTGCCGAACCCTCTCCCGCCACGGCAGTGACAGGGGTGACAGTCGGGTCATCGACGGGAGTGATCACAGGTTCGTCGCTCACAATAACTCCTTATTATCAAAAACGCTTTTGAAAAACTATAAACTCCGAGGGACGATTTTGTCCTGTCAAAAGCGTCGTTACCAGGAAAATCAGTCCGAAGTAGGAGACTTTACCGGTGCCCGGATACGCCGCTCTCAACCCTCAGGAGGAGACAGTCCCAGATTATCCCGGATCCCGGTTCACTCGCCATCAGGGATATCCCTGATTTAACCCTGACCAGCCCTCAGCCTTCACGCCATAGCTTGCAAGAAACGAGGGCGTCCTGCCAGGTCACACCGGGTTTGCGCGCCCCTGAGTCCGAGTGCTTCGGCAGCTTTCACCAAGGCTTCACCTTGCGACTCGGCGTGTTCCATCACGATGGTGGCTCCCGGCAGTGCGACAGCGACGGCAGCAGCCAAAAATGCCCGTGGCCGCTCCAGACCGTCAGTGCCCCCGCCATAGAGTGCCAACTGCGGGTCTTGAGCGGCTTCGGGTTGCGTGACCGGGTCGACCACGTAGGGCGGGTTAGTGGCGATAACGTGGAATTGTGGTGGGATTTCGGCTTGCACAAGGGCGTTGCGTAGCGTTTGCGGGTCGGTAGCGTCAGTGAGCAGGACCCGCGCCGCTACCCCGGTAAACCGGGCGTTTTCCGCCGTCAATTCCACCGCCGCTTCTGACACGTCCACGCAGGTCAGCACCGACTGGTGAACTTCGGAGGCGATAGACAATCCCAGCGCCCCAGAACCGCAGCCGAGGTCCAGTACCCGCGGAGCCACCCCTTGCCGCACCCAATCCGCTGCCGCGTCGATGGCCCCTTGTGCGACCCACTCCGTCTCGGGACGCACCACAAACACTCCGGGACGAGCGTGCAGAGTCAGGTGGCGAAAGTACATTATCCCCATGACGTGCTGCAACGGGACCCTGGTGGCGCGCTGTCCGACCAGCTCAAAGAACCGTTGCCAGGTAGCACCGTCCAAGCGCTCGCCGTAGCCGGGTCGGTGACCCAACACGTGCTCCAGCAGTAGGCGCGCTTCACCGGGAGCATTGTTGATTCCGGCCTCGCTCAACACGAAAGCCGCGTCATTGAGCGCCGACCGCGCTGCCGCATGCTGGGGTATCTGCATCGAATTCCTTCCGCCGTCTGGGGAAATACACACCTATGCGGCGAATCCACGGGCGTCAAACCTGCTGTTTCGCCTGGATTGCCAGGTCTGACAGACCGGCACTATGGGGAGGTTTGAGCCGGGGTGGTTAGTGGGCGGACTTGCCCACTGCCGCCAGGCGGGCGGCTTCGTCGGCATCAATAGCGGATTGGATGACCGGAGCCAGGTCGCCGTTGAGCACCTGGTCCAGGTTGTAAGCCTTGTAGCCGGTGCGGTGGTCAGCGATGCGGTTTTCCGGGAAGTTGTAGGTGCGGATTCGCTCGGAGCGGTCCACGGTGCGGACCTGGGAGGCGCGCGCCTCAGCCGCTTCAGCCTCGCGCTTCTCTGCCTCCAACTGCATCAGGCGGGAACGCAGCACCCGCATCCCCGCTTCTTTGTTTTGCAGCTGGGACTTTTCGTTTTGCATCGACACCACGATTCCGGTGGGCAGGTGGGTGATGCGCACCGCCGAGTCGGTGGTGTTCACGGACTGACCCCCCGGTCCTGAGGAACGGTACACGTCAATGCGCAGGTCATTAGGGTCAATCTCGATGTCTCCGGTTTCCTCAGCCTCCGGCATGACCAACACGCCTGCTGCCGAAGTGTGGATGCGCCCCTGGGACTCGGTGACCGGCACGCGCTGGACCCGGTGCACCCCGCCCTCGTACTTCAGGTGTGCCCACACGCCTTCCTCCGGGGAGGGGTTGCCTTTCGCTTTGAACGCAATCGAAGCGTCTTTGACTCCACCAAGGTCGGATTCAGTCAAGCCCAGCACCTGTACCGTCCAGCCCATCTTTTCGGCGTAATGCTGGTACATCCGCATCAAATCACCAGCAAACAGGGCAGATTCCTCGCCGCCCTCACCGGCTTTGATTTCCATAATCACGTCACGGGCATCGTCAGGATCCCGCGGGGTCAGAGCCTCAATCAAATCAGCGTTGGATTGCTCAAAAGCGGCTTCAAGACCGGGGATTTCCGCCGCAAAGTCCGGGTCCTCGCCTGCCATTTCGCGCCCGGCTTCCAAGTCGTCACGCGCCTGCAACCAGCTCTGCACCACGGTGTTGACACGGCTCAGTTCCGCGTAACGGCGACCGACCTTGCGGGCATGAGCCTGGTTGGAATGCAGGTCCGGGTCGCTCATCTGCACCTCAAGCTGGTGATACTCCTCCAGCAGGGCTTCCACACCGGCAAATTCTTCAGGAAAGTCGCTCATTTCGGACCTTTCAGTTCGCTTTCAAAATCGAGGTGAGTACGGGGAAAATACCAGGGAAGTCCCTGGCAAATAAAAGACACCGGTCGGTAAAATGTACCGACCGGTGCCAAAGTTTTGCTATTCCGCTGCAGCGGCAGAAGCCTTTGCGGCGTCTTTCTTAGCTTTATCTGCAGCTTTCTTCTTGGCATCGTTAAACTTGGCGTAGCGAGCCTCGAAGCGAGCCACACGACCACCGGTGTCAAGAATCTTTTGCTTGCCGGTATAGAACGGGTGGCAAGCCGAGCACACATCCACACGCATCTGACCGGAAGTCAGGGTGGAGTGAGTGGTAAAGCTGTTTCCGCAGGTGCAGGTGACCTCGGTCAATACGTATTCGGGGTGGATTCCCTGTTTCATGATTACTCCTTGGGTATAAAGGCTCCGGGTCCCGCGGCGGAGGCTTAGGGTGAACCGGAAAAACCAAGGGTCTATTATGCCACAATCCACAAAGTCACACCAACTAGCGCTACCGAGACTGTGCAGCAACACCCGCTGGTTAGCCAGAATCCCTAGATAGCGTCGTTGACCGTAATTGCAGGAACACGTCGGACAGTAAGCCAATAGTGAGCCATTTGGGTCAGGAAAACCACGACAGCAAGCAGTGTGATTACCCATCCAGTGAACATCTCTAGGATTGTCCCTGCCGAACAGAGAAGGCAAATGAATCCGATCCATTTGCCCAGTTGATCACGAAAACGCACTAACATCACCAGTAGCAGGACAAAAGCTGCCAATAAACTGCTGAGAGTAACTACTGTAGCCGGTAGAAACTCTATGTCAGGACGTATTTGAAAATGTGTCAGCATGATTCCGCAAGCAATCAGATAAAGTCCTACCATTGCCGTGAGTACAAATACCGGAACTGCACCCCGAAAGGGTGAAGACGGAACACGCCACGCAAAGGGCAAAACCAAAAGTATTCCTAGCAAATACACTAGGGAAACCCCTGAATGTGCGAAAACTGAGGGCAGTGAAGCGTTCGAGAAGAACGGGGTGGGAATGACACTGCAAACGATTAGCGCCAATCCAACCAGAGCAAAAGCAGTCCTAGCGCGCATAATGACTCGTTTCTGCGTGTACCGTATCAACTATGCAGCCTCGCAAATCATGCGAAAAACCAGCTGAATAACTGCCGTTGGGATTAGAAGTAGCCGAATTGCTCATGTTGTAGGTTTTACCCCTGCAGGTAACAAAGTCAGTTTTAAAATCCGCGACTGCACTAATTCGCGCGTTCCTACCAACAGTGTCTCCAATCGAGGTAAAACGTGCATTATTCACAACATGGTTCCAGGATAATGGCGCGGTTGCGTTGGCGTATCTGGGAGCACTGAAATAACTCATACTCCCGTTCCAGCACATCAAGCTGTTCATTTTCAGACTTGAAATAACTAAGCCAACGGGATCCTTCAAATAATGGTTGGTGTAGAGCGTCTTACACTGGTAGCCCGACCGGGTACTGCTGGTCAGCTGCGTCTTAGCGGGTAGGTTTTCAAAGCTGCTGGTAAAGTTCGAAACCCTGCAAGAAGCATCAATATCATATGCGAGCTTTACGACTCTGTCATTTCTATCGTTTCGAACCACCTCATTGACACGGAAAGACTCGCAATTACCCTCGTTCCAAATTTTCAGAGTTGCTCCTGTGAGGGAATCCGTGACCTCGCGGTACTCAGCGGCTTGTGCTGGCAAAGTGGCTGCTAAGCTCAAAGCTAAAATGCTCACCACTCCATAAATCAGGGATTTCATAAAATTTCCCCCTAAACGTTGGATGGCTTAAAAACGCGCTGAACGAGACACGCCGCCGACCTCCTGCGCTATTTCATTGTAGCGCGATTCTCCGTTGAAAACTAGGGTTAATTATTTGATTAAGTATGCCCAGCGACCATCCACTTACAGTCAGTCAGATGACAGACTGTAAGTGATCCCAGTGAAATAAATAGCGCAGATCATCCACTTGAAACGTCAAAGTGCTCAGACAATCATTCACTTGGGGAACAACAGGTTTCAGCTATGATTAACGAGGATGGAGAGGTGGCAATGACAGCAGACAATTTGAACCCCACTTTAGAGATTCGTGGTGTTGTCAAGCAAAAACGCCGCTGGTCCATCGTGGTCGGCGTCAGCGCGGGGGTTCTCGCCCTCGGTTTGACCGGTGGCGGCTGGGCTTACGCCGCGCACTATTCCAAGTTGGCCCTGCCCCACACTACGGTCGGAAAACTCGACGTCGGGGGCATGACCCCCGATGAACTGAAACGCCATTTGACCGACAACTGCCAAAATCTGCGCGTCACCTTTAGCGGAGACATTCCCCAAAAATCCTTGAGTCTGGGACAGATGGGTTTGGACTGCGACGTTCCCGGCACCGCCGCTGTCGTGATGAAGGCCAACCACAACCTGGGCGAAGTCTTGGCGTCCACCGTCAAAGAACGCCAGGTCACCCCCCTTTTCACCCTTGATAAAGTCGTCGCCACCCAAGCCGCTCGTGCCCTGACCGCTGGACGACCCGACACCGTCGTTGACCCGCATCTGGGATTTAACAGTGAACGCGGCACTTTTGAGGTGCAGGCGGGCAGCGCTGGGCAAGGCGTCGACCCGAAAATCGTCATCGCCGCCGCTCAAAAAACCTGGAAGACCCAGATGAAACAAACCCTCAAGGTGAAACTGACCAAAGTTTCCCCCATCGCCCCGGATGCACAGCTGAAAACTTGGGCAAAGACCGGAAACGAACTGATTGCCCCGAAAGTAAACCTGATTGGTCGCAAGGTCGGGCACGTCATTCCCCCGGCAGACAAAGCCCAATGGGTCGAAGTCACCGAGAACGGACCGGTCATCAGCGAAAAGAAAGTGCTGGATTGGCTAAAAACGTTTACCGACGAAAAAATCGACGTGAACCATGGTCCCGGCGAACGCACCATGACGAAAGATGGCTACCTGTTGACCCTGACCAAAATGGCTCTGGACTCCAAGAAAGTCTCGAACAATGAGACCATCGCCGCCGAAATCACCGCCGCCCTGAAAGCCGGACAAAACTATCGCGGCGTTTTTGAAATGGCAGTCCAGGAAGGCAAATTTCACGACACGGTCGTGGACGAAAACCTGCCCCGCCCGCCCTACAAAGCCAAGCCGGGGGAAAAGTTCATCAGTATCGACCTGACCAACCACACCGTAGCGGCTTGGGAAGGCGACAAAGTTGTGTGGGGACCCGTCGAAGCAGTCCACGGATCGCTGCCATCCCCGACCTATCCCGGAATTTTTCACGTCCAAACCAAACTGGTGAACGCCCACATGAAAAACGATAACGCCTGGGACGGCGCTTATGACACGTGGAGCCCCTGGACCATGTATTATCACGGCGACTACGCCGTACACGGCACCAATACTCGCTGGAATTGGGTGCAGACGAACTACGGTGGGTCACACGGCTGCGTAAACTTAAAGCCCGCCAATGCCAAAGAGCTGTTCAACTGGGCTCGAGTGGGAACTCCGGTGGTCATCCACAGGGCTGGGGTCCTCTAGGTATTCGAAAGGTTCCATGGATGCCCTTCCCGTATCATCCGACGCATTTGACGCCGCAGCATCGGCGTGGTTCGCTCACATCCCACCCCGGCTCACTCGTGCTCGGGGCAGCGTTGCTGCTGGTGTTCGGAGCGAGCTGGCTGACATTTAGCCACCCGCCGGTGTGGAGCCCGGAGCAGTCTGCCCAAATCAGCGCTGCACGCCAGGCAGCGTGTCAGCGCAGCGTCACTTTGCGTCTGGGGAGCAAAAGCTTTTTAGCTAAGCCCGACCAGGTTTGCTCCTGGCTGCAGCCGGTACCGCAACCCACCAAACAGTTCAACCCTCAGCCGCTGCCCAAGCCCCAGTTCAACGTCGACGCAATTACTCAGTGGGTACACTCCTGCACCTCCCAAGTCGAAAAAACCGCCGTAAACGGAAAACGACAGGTAGACAGTGCGGGTCGCCTGGTGAGCCTGCTGAAAGATCCGGTCAATGGGGCGACGGTAGACCACCCGAACAGCCTGGTTACCCAGATTAAAACAGCCCTGCACAACAGCACCGGCAACGTGAAAGTCGCCGGAAAGCTGTCTCCCCGCCACGCCGGTTTCGATGACACCGTGGTGGCAGATCCGCCGCTGACCTACCACCCCCAACCCAATGAGAAATGGGTTGACGTCAACCTGACCACCCACACTTTGGCAGCCTACGAAGGCGATAAGCTGGTCATGGGACCAGTCCCGGTCGTTCACGGACACCGGCTCGCCCCCACCGTGCAGGGCGTGTTCAAGATTTATTCACGAGTTCCGTTCCAAGACATGACCGGGATCGGGTTTGACGGACCGTATTCCGAGCCGGCGAACTATATCCAGTATTTTCACAAGGGGTTCGCCCTCCACCCCGCACCGTGGCGCACCAGTTTCGTCTATACTCCCGATACCGGTTCGCACGGCTGCGTCAATATGCGTCCCGACGACGCCAAGTGGATGTGGGATTGGGCGGACACCAACACCACGGTGGTGACGCACCCGTAAGTCCGCCGGTCCGCTACGCCACGTAACCAGCAGCTGATTCGTCCAAATCCCCAGTCAAACCGGCGCGCTGCGCGCGTCGACCGAAAACCACAATCCACGCCACGAGAACCGCATAAACCACCACTGCCACCGTTATCTTTACCGGTGTCAACAACGCAGACGGCGTCAAGAACGCTTCTTCTAGCCCCGAAATCCCCAGCAGGATAATCAGCCCGGCTGCCACCGGACCGAACTGGCGACCTGCCCGCGCCAAGGACACCATGCGTGGATCCTCACCGGGCACAAACAACGCCCAAAACAGCCGCAGCGCCGCGGCGCAAGACAACACGATACAAGACAGTTCCAGCAACCCGTGAGGGGTGATAAGCCCGAAGAAAATCCCCAAATCACCGTACTTTGCCATGATGGCTCCTGCCACCCCCACATTGGCGAAGTTCATCAACAACTGGTAGACCGGATAGGCACCGGTAAAGAACATAGCCACCATCATCACGGCAATCGTCGCGTTATTGGTCCACACTTGGGCAGCAAAATCCGGGGCAGGATAGTTTGAATAATAGGCTTTGAAAGAATCTTCGGCATATTGGCGCATCTCAATCTCGGTTTGCTGCGCCAGCAGAATCTCGGGATGGGTATAGATCCAAAAGCCCGTAAACACCGCGGTAATCAGCGATAGCGCCAGTAGCGCCAGGAAAATCGGTCCAATTCGATACAGCGCCAGGGGCAGAGTCACGGTAAAGAATCCGCCCACGGACTCCCGAAACGTTCGGCGTGTCCCCCCGATACGCCCTCGTGCCGTGGACACCAGATTCGTCAAATCCAACACGACATCCGGGTCAGTCGGTACGGAAGTGATAGTCGCCAAATCCGCACTAGCGCGGTGATATAGCCCCATCAGTTCGTCGATTTCTGCCCCGCTCAGACGGGGTTTGCGGTTTAACGCCGCCAGGCGTTTCCAGTCCTCAGTCCGCCCTGCGGTATACGCATCGATGTCCATGCTGCTAATTTATACTCAATGGAACAATTTAGCGGAACGAAAATCCGACCCGACGTGGTCATCACCGGTGAAGCCATCGCCCTGCTGGTGCAGCCGGCGTCACTATTTTTGCGCGTCGCGGCAGCTATTGTCGATGCCATCGTCGTGATTTTAGGGATGATTATTACTTACGAAATCCTGTTCCTGATTATGGAGCTGCGCGGTGACGGCGACGAGATTCCATTTTTTTCCAACGAGGCACAAGTCGCCGCGTTCATCTCGATAGTCACGGCGGTATGGCTGTTTTTGGTGCCGATGCTGGTCGAAACGCTGACCCGCGGCAAATCGCTGGGACGTTTCATCGTGGGGACGCGCATAGTTCGTGATGACGGAGGTCCCATCACTTTGCGCCATGCTTTCGTGCGCACCCTGATTGGCTTGGGCGAGCTATGGATGACGATGGGTGCCGGGGCGATTATTGCGGCATGGACGAACCGGAGAGGCAAACGCATCGGGGATATTTTCGCCGGAACTTACGCCGTTTCCGAGGCGTCCGGAGTGACCCGTAGACCGCTGCTGATGGCTCCGGAGCTGGCAGATTGGGCAGGGGACGCCAACGTCGGAGAGCTTGACGGGGTCACCACCGTAGCAGCACGCCGGTTTTTGCAAAGCGCCACCAAGATGGACCCAATCCACCGTCAGCGCACCGCCCAAGCGCTCGCCACCGCCCTGGTGAACAGGGTGTATCCACCACCGCCCCCCGGAACTGACCCAGAGCGCTTCATCGCCGCGGTCCTGGTGCTGCGCCGGGACGCCGAGTATCGCACGAACACTGCGATTCAGGCACGTTTGGAACAGAGACTTTCCGCGGTGTCTGGCTCGCGATACGGGATTTAGCGTCTCGCCCTCGCTTTTAAACCACTGCTCAGCTGGTGAGATGGACATAGATTTGGCTGGACACAGCCAGGTCGGGAATCGGCTCTAGGGCATCAATCCCATCACCGTCACCCAAGTTCGTGGTGACCAGCTGGGTTACATACAAATCCGGGGCTTCTACCAGCTGCGGAGTTTCTTCCTTGAGGGGCATCACCGCCGTGGTCATCGCGTTGACGACATGGGTGGTTTCCGCAATCCGATATTCCTGAGGTTTGTTGGTGAGATTTGTGACCAGCAGCTGCCGCTGGGTTGCGGCGGGTCCCATCACCACTCCTCCGCCGGTAGACAGCGCGGGCAGCCACGCCACATCGCGCACAAATTTGTCCGGGTCCGTGGGAGAAACCGAGCCTTGCCGATAGATGACCGCTCCTGCCACCACGGGCTGAGTGGCGTTGACAACCACCGCATAGTTGCCCGGCTGCAAGCCACCCAGCGTGAAATCCAGCACCGCGCCGGGATCCAAATCCAGGTCTTTGCCTCCCGGCAGCGGGAAACGACCGTTTTCGTTGACGACTTCAATGCTGGCTCGTGCCGTATCCGCACCAGGATTTAACAGGCGCACCGCGCCAAGACTCCCGTCCATCGCCACGCCCGGAATGACCTGGGTGGTGTGCGGCAGGGTCGAGGCGTGTACCAGGGAGACTCCCCCCGCCGTCAAGCCCAGCAAACTGTGCGTCTGCAGTGAAGACGCCAGACCGGCTCCGTTTGCGGTGACTCGCACCACCAGACGCTGGCTCCCTCCCACCTGGGATTCCAGGGGAATGGCTTGCAGCTGATGTGCAGGCACGTTGATTTTGTCCCCGCGGGGAAAATCGAGTTTCCCGGTGTCTCCCCAGACTTCGACCTTGGCATCCACCGGATTGGCGGAGGGGTTCATCAGCTGCAACACGCTCGATTCCCCGACCTCGCTCGAACCGCCGACCAGCCAGGATTCCAACTGTGCCGGTTGACAGGACGCACTGGCCAAACCACGATAGTCACCCGAAGACACCGACTGTTCGATGTCAGCCGCCGCCAGGGCAACTTTGCCATCCCACGGTTGCGCCGTGAGGAAACCGCTGACCGGAGTGGAAAAACTGCCGTACAGCATCGCCGATTTCGGGGTCAGCACGAGGTCGTTGCGGGGATTCTCCGGGGGCGGGGCGACTTCTTCGGGGTCATTTTTTGAGGCGTGCGCGGTCCCGGCATGATGCGACTTAGTTTGGTTCGGGGTCGTTTCTGCCGGAGTCGGAGTGGCGGGCTGCGGGGCGCGTCCCAGCGAGCCCAGGGGCTGGTAGACAGCCTTTTCCGGAACCCTATCAGTGCGAGCCAAAACGGTGGAGGTCATCGACCCCGCGATTTTGGGCGGGGTCAACGGCTTGCCCTCCCCATCGACCGCTGCCGGATTCACCGTAGGCGGCACCTGAGGACAAGCCAAGGTAATCTGACCGGGAGGAACCGGGACCGGCTCGCCATAGTGCGGCTTCTGAGCAGCTGCCGGTCGAGTCAAACCAATGGCGACCACCAGCCCGGCCACGGTCACGACCAGCAGGGTGGCGAGGAACCAACGTACCCGCTCCCACCGGCTGACCGTCGCGTAACGGGAGTCCGCCGATTTCACTTCTGGGGACTCCGCCTCTGGCAGCGTATCCTCAACCGTTTCGAGTTTCACAATCTCACCTCCGACACCCGACGCAGCGGTAGGGCTGCTGCCAGGGCAATCAGCAGGGACACCAGCAGCACCGCACCCCACAGCTGGTGGGGAAGATAAGCGTAGGTGATGGTCACGGTGCCGGAGCTGGGGGGTAGCTGATAGAGCGCATTCCACTGACCCGTTTCTACCGGGTCGATAATTTTGCCGTTAAACCGCACGGTAAAGCTGCTATCAGCACGTTCACTCAACGCCAGCAAGCGCCCCGCCGGTCCCTCCGGGACACGAGCTTTCCCGCCACGCACGTTGAGAGCCTGCGCCTTGACTTCACCAGTCGGCCAGGACGGGTGTCCCCCCTTCCACTGGGCAGGAGCAATCCGAGCCAGGCTCGCCGTGGCGGAATCAGCCAGACGCCACACCGTGCCAGCCTCCGTGGTGGTAATCCGTTCCAGTGGCGCTGCCGAATCCAACGTGTTGACCAGGGCAGTGGTCGCGGCATCACGACTGGGGGGCACGATAATGAAGTTCACGTTCAACTGGGCGAGCTGTTCGCCCAGCTTCGGAGTGGAACCCCCCAGCACCGCTGCCACCGTGGTCTGTAGCACCGCGTCAGCCGCATCGGGGGTACGGGACCCGGTCACGTTACGGTAATTTTTCAGTTTCAGATAGGGGGAAGCCTCAAAAGTCGTGTCTCGCCAGTCCCGCCACAGACTCGCCGTCACCAGGGTGGATTGGTGCGGGGCGCTGGCGACCTCCAGGTTCAGCGCCCGCAGGTGGCGCGGGGAAGACTGCCCTTGCGCGACCGTAGCGGGAAGGCTCGCCTCCCGGAACGTTTTCAGGGCGTTAAAGCCGGAATCGGCAGGAGCCGCAAACTGGTTTACCAACACCGGGGTGGCACCCAAGACCGGAATCAACAGCGCGGCTGCCACCACGGCTTTAGCGCTGCGATTGCTCCAGTTGGCAATCTCTACCGGCATTGTCAGCTCGAGACGCCCCATCGAGAACAGGGCGGACGTAATCAATCCCGCGTGAAACACCGCCAGCCCCGGTCCGCCCCACGCGCATACGGCGTCAGCTCCCGAAACGGAAACCGGGGTGGAACTCGCCAGCCACGCCGTCACCACGCCCCCCAGCGCAAACAGCAGACTCCAGTGCGCCCCGGTGGAACGACCCGGAATAATCACCCCCACCACCACGGTGAGCAGCAACAACCCCAGGGGCAGGAAAGCGAGAATTTGCCAGCCCGGCAGGGCAATGGGCAGGGCTGTCGCCGCCACATCAAGCGGCCACGCCGTGAGCAAATCCCACCAGTTCGGCATAGAGACGGGCAGCGGCACCGACAGACTGGACAGCCACAGCGACCATTGGGCAGGCGAACTCACCGTGCGCATCGCTGTGGGCAAAGCCAGCAGCACCGCGGGAGACAACACAATCAGAGCATGAACGGCTTTCAGCCGTAAACGGGCAGGAATGCGGCTAAAAGTAGAAGCTCTCGTCTCCGCTTGCGCGCCGACATAAAGCGGGTTAGCGACTCCTTTCAGCATCGCCAGCCCCACCAGCAGCACCACGGGAATGACCATAATCACGGACGCACTCACTGTCAGGAACCCGGTGAGGGCAGCAATACCAACCTGAATAATCGCGGCAGAATGCACGCTGACGGTGACCGGTTCGATTTCTCCCATCACGGTGCGAGTCACGGGCATCCCCGTGCCCCGCGCTAGTGAACCAACGAAAAGGGGCACGCTCACTGCCAAAATCCACACCGGCAACTGCCCCAGCCCCATACTGACCAGCAGGTTCGGGCTCAAAGTCCAGGACAAGGCAGCGAGGGCACGCAACGTGCGAGAGTCCGTGAGGACTCCGCTAGCCCACCACGCGCTCAGCCAGGCGAGAGGCAGGGTCGCAAACAACAGGACTGCCAGCACCACCGCCCCTTTTACTCCGACCAGACCGGCGACCTGTCCCAGGCTCGCCACTTCCAGCCCTAGGGGATCCGCTGCCCCGACTGTTGAGCCATAGCCCAGACCGGCAGGAATCCACCCGGAAATCAGGTCATTCCAAAAGTCCCGGTTGCTGGCCGGCAGGTTCGCCAATGCTCCCCCAGACACGCCGCCGATGGCAAAGCGCCAGCCCACCAGCGCTACCAGAATCAGAGCGGCAGCGACGCTCCACACGAGGGTGCGATCCAAGGATTTTTCGGTATAAAAATTACGTCGTGCGACCCCGTCCGGAATCTGGGGACGGCGCTGATCCTTCGCGACGCGCCGGGCAGTCGTTTTGGCTTGGCGGATTTGGGACGACTTCGCTTGGAGGGGTCGCAGGGTGCGGGGGCTAATCTTGCTTTGTCGTGCCCGTCGCAATCGGGATTGCCACGCTGCAAAAGGTCGGAACACCGTTACCAGGGTGGATTTCACTTCTCCTGCCGCCAGTTTTGGCTCTTTCGTGATGATTCGCCAGAGCACCCGCAGCGCGCCGAGTACCAAAACTGCCAGGGGGAGGAAGATAAACTGCCACCAGGGCGCTGCCACCATCCAGTTGTGCAGCTGGGCGGTGCGCCGGGCAGCAAAGGAACGCTTCGGATTCGGTTCCAGCTTGCCGTTGGCATCCGCATCGCGCCCGGTGGGGTCAAAGCTGCGGGCAGAACGCGCGGGACGTCCTCCATCGGGACCGCGCAGCCCAAAGTAGCCTGCCATCTTGTGATAAACCACGGCGTGCGGCGCCACCATGACCCGATACCCCGCCAGGCGAACCCGCCGGGAAAACTCCAGACCATCACCGAAAGGTCCTAAGTGCGGGTCGAAACCGTCCAGACGGCGAAATGTGTCCCAGTCCACCAGCATTCCCGCCGTGCCCACTGCCAGCACGTCTCCGCGACCGTCGTATTGCCCCTGATCGACTTCACCGGTGTCCATTTCTTGCAGACGGCGCCCGGAGCGAGTCGCGTGGATGCCGACCTCGACGATTTGATTGGCTTTGTCCCACAGTCGCTGTTTCGCTCCCACTACTTTGATGGCAGAGTCAGATTCCAGGACTTTCAGCTGTTCAGCCAGGCAGGTAGGAGCGGGGGCGGAGTCATCGTGCAAAATCCACAGGGCGTGGGGTTGTCCCGGCGGGGGCGTCGGAAAATCGGGTTGCGCGGTAGCTTGGCGCAGCGCTTCGCCCAAGTTGGGAACTCCCGGCGTTTTCAGGACTTTTGTGCCGGAACGATGCGCCACCCCGGAGCTGGAAACGTCGATGACGAACACGTCGCGCGGCGCCAAGGTTTGCCGCGAAACCGCCAAAAGGGTCGCTGCCAAATAGGGCGTCTCCCCGGAAGTGACGATGAGGGCGGTAACTGCAGTGCGCACAGAGTTAAGGATATTACTTCCCTATTGGAGTCAGGACACGCGACGCTTCAAACGACGGCGTTCCCGCTCGGACAAGCCACCCCAAATCCCAAAGCGCTCGTCGTTTTCCAGCGCATATTGCAGGCATTCAGCCTTTACTGGGCAGCAGGAGCAGACGTTCTTTGCTTCCCGTGTCGAACCGCCCTTTTCCGGGAAAAAGGCTTCTGGATCGGTTTGAGCGCACAGCGCCTGAGCTTGCCAAGCGAGTGGTCCGTTGAGGATTTCGTCAATCTCTGGGGCTGTATCAGCGAAATCGAGATCGCCTTCACCAAACAGATTCCACAAGGACCCTTCACCTCATTCGCTCGGACAACTTCTGTAGACTCGGCACCGCGTCTCAGAGGGGCCAAGAACCGTTACCTCTAAGTTACACGTGTGTGATTCCAGAGTTCAAGTGGGTTCAGGCTCAGCGTTTGGCTCAAGCACGCGAAAATCCACCAACTGCACAGTTTGAGCGCAAATGTGAGATATGTCACATGAGCTCGACACGCCCCTGGAACGTTTGCCACAAAAGCAGGTTTGAGAATAATTACCTACTCGTCTCAAGGAATATCAGTCTGGAGCACTACCCCGGTTCCGGCAGCATAGACTGGAACCTTATCTGCCCGGACAAACACAACCTCTCCCGGGTGCAACACCAGACCGGCAGTCGCCCCATCACGCATGGTCGGAGTACCTTCCAAACACAGAATCAGGCGCCCCCCGTGACCGGGCAACGCCAGTTCCCGCCCATCCAGGCGGGTCACCGAAAACTCGAAATCATCCACCGGAGCATAGAACACCTGGGTCGACTCCGTCACCCACTCCGGAGCGATGCGCACCGGCGGGGCAGCGACATAATCCAGACAGTTCAACAGCTCCTGACAATCCACGTGCTTTTCAGTCAGCCCTGCCCGCAACACATTGTCCGAGCTGGCCATCACTTCCACCCCCAATCCGGACAGATAGGCGTGAATCCCGCCGGGGGGCGTAAACAGCACCTCCCCCGGGCGCAACGTCACCGGATTCAGCATCGCTGCCACAATTGCCCCCGCATCCCCCGGATAAGAACGTGCCAAACCCATCACGGTCCGGTCCACGCGCACGGACGGAGAAGTTCCCGCCTGTAAGCGATCCGACATCGCCGCCACCGTAGCCTCGACCTGCGCAGCTTGTGGGGTCGTATGGGGAGATAAGAGTCGATCCACCACCGTACGGATGCCCTGGGGAGACGTATTGACCCGCAGCATGGACACGATTTGCACCGCTAGCTCGGTGTCTAAGTCAGCAAAAATCTCGATAATGCGCCGAGGCGCCCGAAACCCTGCCAGTGCCTCGAACTTCGTAATCGCATAGATGAGTTCAGGTTTATAGTTGGGGTCTTTGTACAGCCGCTGCGGGGAATCCAGCGGGATGCCCGCCAAATCCTCAGCTTTGTAGCGGGCCTCGGCACGGGCTTTGTCCGGGTGGACCTGCAGAGACAACGGGCGTTTCGGGGCTATGAACTTCATCAGGTAGGGCAGGCGCGGTCCGAAACGCTCCACCACCGAAGCCCCTAATGTACCGACCGGATCAGCCGCAATCCAGTCCTCCAAAGTTAAGGGGTCCTCCTCTGCCTGACCGGACTCATCAAGCAAAACCGAAGGCGACAGCTGGTGAGCGCCGAACCACACTTCTGCCAGCGTCTGACCGGGCGTACCAATGCCAAAGCGCTCCTGAATAGCGCTATCTGACCCCCAGGCGTAGCGTTTCTCAATCCCTCCGATGCGTTCCACGGTGTTTCCCCTTTCACTGGTCTGGGATTAATTTTAGGGAGGTTTTCGCCGTTCATAAGTCATTTCGGGAGGCTTTTGGTTGATAGGCTTAGTTTCATGCGTGGAATTATTTTGGCCGGCGGATCCGGCACTCGTTTGCATCCCATCACTCTGGGCACTTCGAAACAGCTGGTGCCGGTCTATGACAAGCCGATGGTGTATTACCCTTTGACGACTTTGATTCTGGCAGGAATTCAAGACGTCCTGGTCATTACCACCCCGCACGATGCCCCGTCTTTCCATCGTCTGCTCGGTGACGGTTCTCAGTTTGGGATTCACCTGGAATATCAGGTGCAAGAGGTGCCCAATGGGCTGGCTCAAGCGTTCGTGTTGGGGGCGGATTTCATCGGTTCGCAAGAAGCCGCCCTGGTGCTGGGGGACAACATTTTCTATGGTCCGGGCATGGGCGACCAGCTGCAACGCTTCAAGGGGATTGACGGCGGGGCTGTATTTGCCTACCACGTCCACAACCCCAAGGCTTACGGGGTGGTGGAGTTCGACGAAAACTTCCGCGCGATTTCTATTGAAGAAAAACCCGCGCAGCCCAAGTCAAACTATGCGGTGCCGGGGCTGTATTTCTATGACAACGACGTGGTGGAGATCGCTCGGAACCTACAGCCCAGCGCCCGCGGGGAATACGAGATTACAGACGTCAATAGGGTGTACCTCGAAGCCGGAAAACTGCAGGTCGAGGTCCTGCCGCGCGGCACGGCTTGGCTGGACACCGGCACTTTTGACTCCCTGGCGGACGCAACCGCTTTCGTGCGAACCGTGGAAAAGCGGCAAGACCTGAAAGTGGGCTGCCCCGAAGAAGCCGCATGGCGCCGCGGATTTTTGAGCGACGCGGAGCTGGTCAAACGCGCCGAGCCGCTGCGGAAATCCGGCTACGGGGATTACCTGCTGGGGCTGCTGGAGGCATAGTGCCTCCGCGCGTTGACGCCCCGCAACGCGGGGTTCAATCCAAGTAATCAGCCAAAATCTCTTTAGCTGCTACTTCCCAGCGTTCCTCCCAGGGACCGATTGGCTCCAATCCCAGGTCACGGATAGTTTTGTGCGCCAAAACGGAGAAAGCCGGGCGCGGGGCCGGGCGCGGGAAATCAGCGGTGGTGACCGGAACGACCATCGACGGATCCTTGCCCAGGGAACGTACGATAGCCTGCGTGAAACCATGCCAGTTCGTCTTGCCCTGAGCTGTCCCGTGATAAATTCCGCTGGGCGCTTTCGCTGAAATCAGGCGCCAAATCAAATCTGCGAGGTCACAAGTCCAGGTCGGTTGGCCATACTGATCTGCCACCACTGTCAGTCGGTCATGTTCCCCCGCTAAACGCGCCATAGTCTTGGGGAAACAATTGCCCTTGGCGCCATACAGCCAGGCAGTACGCACAATCAGGTAATCCTCGCTGAGGGAACGCAGCGCCCATTCACCCGCCAGCTTGGTCCGTCCATAGGCTCCTGCCGGTTTCGGTAGAGCGTACTCTTCGCAAGGCGTCTCTCGGTCTGCCGGTTCATCAAACACATAGTCGGTAGAAATATGCACCAGGCGTGCCCCGATTTCACGGCACTGCGCTGCCAGATACTGCACCGCGGTCGCGTTGATATCAAAGGCCGCGCGTTCTTGTTCCTCAGCCTTATCAACCGCGGTAAAAGCGGCGGTGTTAACCACCACGTCAGCCTCCACCACGTGTTCTTTGACGGAAGACTGCACCGTCAAGTCGATTTCCGGACGGTCATAAGTGCGCACGTCCTCCCCCTGGGATTGCAACATCTCGACCAAATCCTGACCGAGCATTCCGTTCGCTCCCACAACTATCCACCGCATTTTGTTTCCCTTCCATTGATTCGCCTGAGTATCAGGACTGTTTTGGGACGCTTTCGCGAGCCAAACCTACCGGGTCTTGTTCCGTGTTCATCATACCCGGCTTTTTCGGCGGGCTTTTATAATGGTAGAGATGAGTACCCAGATTTGGCGCCGCGACCTCACCCCGCTCCCTCCCCACCCGACCTTGGGGGTGGCCATGACGACCTGTAACGGTTCCCGTTTTGTCGCCACGCAGGTACGCTCCATTTTGAATCAACAACTTCCTATCGACGAGCTCACCATCGGGGACGACGATTCTGGTGACAACACCGTAGAGATTGTGCAGAGCCTGGTGGATGATTTTAATCGTCAACATCCCGCCCATCCGATTCGTCTCAACTGGCGCTTACACCGTCCCCGGATAGGAATTCGCGACAACTTTTCTGACGCAATCAGTGCCACCACGACTGATGTTGTGTTTCTCTCCGATCAGGACGATGAATGGGGTCCCGAAAAGACCACGGTACTAACCGCCGCTTTGCACGACGCGGAGCTGGTGCATTCCGATGCGGTCTTGACCGGCTCCGACGGGCGACCCCTGGGAAATCCGCAACGTCCCAAGACCCTGTTGCGCGAACTAAAAGCCTCGCCGTCAGAACTGCAGCACTTGACCGAGGGAGATGCGTTTTCCGTACTTTTGAAACGTAATCTCATCACCGGGGCAACGGTGGCGCTGCGGGGAGAATTCGCCCGCGAAAATATGCCGACCCCACCGGGACTGCTGCATGATGAATGGTTGGCCATGATGGCGGCATTAGACGGACGGTTACGCCTGGTGCAGACTTCTGTGCAACACCCACTAACGTACTATCGCCAACACGGAGGGAACGCGGTCGGGGCTCGAAAAATTACCTTGCGAGACCGTTGGAAACAGCTCACCGCAGGGAATGAATCGGATAACCAACGTCGGCTGACCCGCGCGCGTTCCTTGGCTCAAGCTGCCGACACACGTCAGCTGGGCACACCCCCGCAACGCCACGACCTGGTGAAAGCATTGGCACACCAGCAAAACCGCAGTGACCTGCCCCACCATCGGTTAGCCCGGATTCCCGGCATCGTTGCTGAAGCCATCCGGGGCAACTACAGCCGGTACTCTCGCGGCTGGCTAACCATGATTCGCGACCTGCTCTCTGCCTAGACGCCCCAGCGCGAAGCGAAGCAACAAAGCAGAGAGAAGGTATCCCAGCAGCGA
Source organism: Mobiluncus holmesii ATCC 35242 (assembly GCF_000185445.1). Lineage (NCBI taxonomy): Bacteria > Bacillati > Actinomycetota > Actinomycetes > Actinomycetales > Actinomycetaceae > Mobiluncus > Mobiluncus holmesii. The sequence continues at coordinate 1,383,353 of NZ_GL622346.1, forward strand.
AGCCGCCACGAAACCGGCAGTGCCTCGAGAAAGCGCCTCACCGGGAGTCCCCCACAGTGCCGCTACGGTTCCAGCCAAGGTCACTGCCCAGGTCAGCACCGCATAGAGATATTTTTGCAACGAAACAAAAACTGCGGCTTGGAGCAAAGCTGCCCCCAAGACCACCGTCGCCGCGAGGATGACCGCCACCAGCCAGCCGGGAGCCACGTAAGCGGGACCAAACAACAGGGCTACTGCCCACGGCCCCAACCACCATCCCAGAGCAAAACTTGTGAGCGCTACCGACACGGTCGCGAAAAAGACCTTTCCCAGCAGGGTATAGAGTTCTGCAGCGCGTCCCGCCGCGAGTATCCGGGTAGTCTCCGGAATGACCAGCGCCTGAATCGGGGACAGCAGCACCAGCGGGATACGGCACAGCGTCACCACTGCAAAAAATACGGCAAGACCGCGTGAGCTGCCTAACAATCCGGTCACCAAAGCCGGGTATCCAGTCAAAATAGCAGCTAAAAGGGCGTTTGCCGCCCCCAATGTCAGCACCCGTCCCGCTACGGTCCGCCACGGCTCTCGTGAGTCTGGGGCAAATGGATGCACCCGTAAGCGCCCCAGAGCCACTATCCAACCATAGGAGCCCAAGGCGGTCGCGACTAATGCCCACAGCAGAGAAGGGGCGGTCAGCCAAATCGCGAAAGGCAACAGTCCCAGCAGGCGCAACACCGGTTCAGCCACCAATATCACCGCGTAGATGCCTTCCCTCCGACTCCCCAAAGCCAGACCTCGCATCGAAAATTGCGCCACAAAACCTAAATAAGCAAAAGCCAACACCGCCAGCGTAATCCAGTGAAAAGAACTGGTGCGAGACTCCGAAGTATCACTCCCAAACAAAACCGCCCCTCCGGGGGTGACCCCAACAAGCAGCAACACCATCCAAGCAAATCCGAGAGCCACAAGGTTAAGCTGCCATATCGAAGCCGGAGGGTTCTGTCCGCGAGAGTGGGCTAGGGCGGTCTGACGCGCAGTTTCCTGTTCTACCAGGGATAGCGCCGACCCCCCGGCGAAAAGGACTCCCCACAAGGCGATAAACGCAGCGTTTTCATCAGGGGGAAGCCACCGTGCCACCCATGCCAACAGCAAGATTCCGAGCAGGCTGGCTGCTATCAGTGCCACCCCAATTATTCCCACTCGTTTCACGGTTATTCTCCCTGCGAAACCGTGGGGTCGAAGAATTGCGGTGTAAACGCGGCGGTTTCCTCGGGGCGCGATTGTTTTCGGTAGCCGGCACGGCATCCCATTGCCAAACCCCTCAAAAATCCGCTTCCGAAAATGATTCCGAACGGGAGAGTCAAAGCACCCACCGCACAGGCTTCGCCCTTGGTTCCCCCACAAGCCTTCACGGCACCTCCCGCCGCGGCACTACCAGCTAATGCCAGCCCTGCCACCACACGAGGATGCCAGTGCAGCAGCGCAAATCCAGCCAGGGCAGCACTTCCCGCCCCCGCAAGGATTCCCAGTAAGCCAAACCAAGGCACGTTTCCCAAATAAGAATCCACAAAAGTGGTGCCGCGGTAAAAGCATTGCTTCGACCACTTTCGGGGTGTGTCTTTGCCGAAATAATCACAGCTCACTGCCGGATCGAGACTGATACCCGGCACAGCCGCCAAGGAACGCAGCAAACCGGTGTCATCCGAAACAAGTTTGGGGTTGTCAAAGCTGGAGGAGAATTCCCCAACCGCTGCTAAAAGCCGTTCCCGCGGCGCAAAGAAAGCACCGGTGCCTTTGGGATAACTATTAAAGTTTGCGGAATTGATAGTGACGGGACGGGGGTTCATCCAGTAGTGACGCCACCAGACTTTTGTCAGTCCAGACCAAAACGCTGCCCAGGGACTGGTGGTGTTAGCCAGCTGAACATGAAAATTCCAGACCTCCCGAACCTGATGAGAGGCTTCACTGGCGAGCAGTTCCTGTCTGAGTCGGCGCAGCGCATCCGCGGCAAGGTTCACTCGGGCATCAAGGAGCAGGACATAACGGGTTTGCGCCGCGGCAAGCCCCCGGGAACGCGCCAAGAAACGCCCACTGTTTGGTTGACGCAGCAAGAAAATCTCGCCCTGCTGCGCCAAGACATCGAGTTTGGCAGCATCCGCCGGACCGGATCCGTCATCAACCACGATGAGACGAGTTTTAATCCCCGCGTGGGCAGCAGCAATTTGCAGATGAGCGGCTGCATCGGAAACATGGTCGCCTTCGTTAAATACCGGCATAACTACGTCTAGCTCAGTAAAGTCAGGCATGGGATACCTCAAGTTCACCAGAGTTTGTTTCGGTAAGAGTGCCCCGGTGCGCGGGCGAAACGTGAACCAACCACAAGGTAGCGAAAACCGCGAAGATAAAGGTCAGCGCGCCGATAATCCAGGTCTGGAGAGGTAGCGGAGCGGGAAAATCCCACCACCATGAGATTTTACTATTGAGATTCACTCCGCCTTTCCAGGTTTCGCCACGAACGTAACGTCCTACCACCGCAAAGAGGGATTGCAGATTTGCCCAGCACATAAAGAGCAGCACAAAAATTTCATAGCACAGAGTACTGGTCACGAATTTGTGGGCAGGTTGGTCCGGCTCCGCGCAGACCGGCGGTAACAGCCAAATCACCATCACGATGACCAGCAGCGGAAGCATGTATCGGGGCTGGTAGCGGTTGATGTCGACGTAGTTTTGCAAAAACATCACCACGAAAGGTACTCCCAACAATGCACCCAAACTGAAAAAGATGCCCCAGAATTTTCGTGCCGTGAACGTGGACAAGCCCAGAGAAATCAGCACTCCCACCGCGATGGCAGAAGCAAAAACTCCTTCAGGGCGCAGGTTGACGTCAAACCATCCCGGCCCCCATCCGGCACCCCACAAACCGAAAAAGAATCGGGGCAGCGACATGGTCAAACCAAACAATTTCCCCAAAAGACCAGGCATTTCGCGATCATTATCGCCGGAATCGCTCAGGGCTTCGTTCTGTCCGGAGGTAGCGGTGACTATCAGACCGAGCACCGAAGCAATGATTGAAAAGATTAGCAGCCAACGGCGGCGTGGGCAGCGCGGAATCAGCATCCAGATGCTCAACGACACAACAAAAATATAAAACGCGGCATCAGCGCGCGACGCCATTGCCATCAGGCACCCCAGGGCAGAAAGCACCACTAAGACTATTTGCCGCCACCGCAGCGACACGGGAAGACGCGCGGGCGTTGTGGCGGGAAAAACTTCGCGGCGCGGCTCGCTGAATGCCGCGGCGTGAAGCCCCAGCCCGAATCCCGCGACTCCTATCAGAGCCCAGGAGGAGGGATTATTTGAGGCGATTAAATAAATCCCCATCGGGACCCACGACCCCACCAAAGCAAGGAAATACCACGGTCGGAATCGCGGTGGAGCCAGTAACAATATGACCCCGAGCAGCAGCACCGCCAAAGCCACGTTGCACATCCGCATTGCCACCACGGAAACCTCCACGTTTTTTCCCACCAGGAGATGCTGTAGCTGGTAGTAACCCCAGGGATAGTCGCCACGATCAACACGATTGGTAAATGCCGTCTCGCCGTCAAAGTCTTCGCTGCAAGCCGCTGAAACCTTTGACTTCGTCACAAAACAGGTCAACTGGGTGAAACGGGCGGGAACCTTCACCGCGGGTTTGCCGTCGATGGTCTTTGTGGCACATCCGGAACTTTCCACCGGTCGTGGACACCAGATACTAGCGAGGTGATAATCGTCGTCCGGAGAACCTCCCGGCGGGGAGGCTAATGACCAAGCGAAACCGGTGAGCAGAAACCCTCCCACGGCTATCAACACCAGCACCGCGCGCAGCCACAGTGGAGCCGCAACAGCCCAGTGTCCGATTTGGGCAAACTTTCTCCGCATGCCCCCTATGGGTTTTTCGGTAGCGGGGGTGGCACCAATCTGTACTGTTCCAGAACATGTTGGCGCCGGCTCGACACGGTCGGCGGGGAGGTTCGATTCGCTCATGCTTTCTCCGTCAGGGTGTCCGCGATGATTCGCGATGGATGATAAGCCTCCACCAGTGAATCAAACTGATATTCTCTCCAATGAGTTAGGAAATCATCCAAAATTGTTAAATCCATCTTGGTCAACACCACATTACGACCTAAGCCTTGTTGCCTTTCGGTGTGCGCCCGGTGCACCGCGGTCGGAACTCCCAGTACCGCGCATTCTTCTTGCAGTCCGCCGGAATCCGTGATGACTAAAGCTGCGCGGGTCAAAATCGCCATGAAGTTTATGTAGCGTTCTTTCTCTAAAACTGTGATGTTACCGTTCAAGATAGAGGTCAGACCATATTTCTTAAGCAGCACCCGTTCGGATTGTCCCAGCATCAGCACCACGGGCATATCCTCCGCGAGACGCTCGACTCTGCGCAATATCGTCGTATAGTCGTTCTGATTTTGCACCAGTTCGAAACGATGCAGGGTAACGAGTGCAAAATGTTCAGGTAAATCTTGCCGCGGGGTGGTGTGATTAATCGCGTAACGCAACGCATCAACTACCGTATTTGCTTTCGTCACGATAATCCGCGATCCCCGCGTCACAGAACTCGCGAGGTTATCCCTTTCCAGCTCTGTAGGGGCGAAATGCAGCTGCGCTAAGCGACCAACGATACGCCGGTTAATTTCTTCTGGGAAAGGATTAAACAAGGCTCCGCTGCGCAGCCCCGCTTCTACATGAGCGACCCGGCAACCCCACAGTCGTCCCATTAGCGCGCCGATAACAGTCGTGAAGGTATCACCATGTACCACCACAATCCCTCGGTCACACCGCCTGCGAAATTCCGGAAAGAAACGCACAAAAGTCCCAGCAATGCGGGCTAACCACGGGATGACTTGACCGGTCCTCGCCACGGTTTGACGATGCGAGGACGGCACAAAGTGCGCGTCTTCCGGAGGCAGTCCAAAGTCTTGCAGGACCTCGGAGGCGCCTTCGACATGCTGGTCAGTGGCCCATAGTTGGTATTCCACCCCTCGTTCCCGCAGTTCACGCAAGATGGGGGCGATTTTTATGTATTCGGCGGTAGTACCTGCGATGAAAGTAATCATTGTGATTTGTTCTCCTTTGCGTCCTCATCCGGAGCGAAATCAGTCGCATCAGCCCCTGCTCGCGGATGTCTGGTAACGCCGGTTTTCCGTTCCAAGACTTCAATCCGCTGTTTTAATAAAGCAACTTCTTCCACCAGATGCCTTTTTTCGGCGTCACTGCGGCTCAAATCCACCGAAAACTGTAAAGTCATCAGCAGTAAAACGACCCCAGAGAGGAAAAACCCCAAGTTCAGGGGCACTACCACACCGAGACTCTTTGCCACCCACGTCAAGACACCGGGGAAAATGGACACAACCAATACCGCTACGCCAACCAAAAACCACCATACGGAATATTTTTCTTTCATCCCCGAATTGCGCAGCGCCAAGATAATCATCAGGAACACCAGGAGAGAAAAAACCACCCCGATTAGGTACGTGCCACCCATCATCACTTTCCTCCCTTTCGCCGGGACAATGCTACCAACAATGCCAAACCAGCCCGGAGCAGGTACACCGCGGAAGCTACCGGACTGTGGGAAGGCTCTCCCCCCAGGCGCGGGCGCATCTCCACCGGCACTTGCATGATGCGCAGTCCCGCTTTTGCCGCAATAACCAGAGCTTCGATGGTGTCACCGAGATACTGGGCGGGGAGTTCCCGCGCAAAGAGTTCCATGCCCCGGCGATTGACCAGTTTAAATCCTGAAGTCGTATCCGTGAGTTTTGTCCCGCACACCCGGGAGAGCACTATTGCTAACAGACGCATCGCTAAACGCCGGGGTCCGCGTGCCTGATAGTCTCCGCGACCGGCAAAACGAGCGCCGATGACGATGTCAGCACCTTGTTCTTGACAGGCTGTCAACAGGTTTTCCACATACAGCGGATCGTGCTGCCCATCGCCATCAATCTGAATCGCATAATCATAGTCATGTTCCACCGCGTAGCGATAACCGGCTCGCATCGCTCCGCCAACCCCCAGATTTAAGGGCAAATCGAGCAGCTCCACCGGTGGACCATAATTGCGTACTATGTCGGGAGTGGCATCTGTGGAGCCATCATTGACCACCAAAATGTCGGCGCCCAAATCTGCCGCTACCACTTGGTCCAAGACCACCGGCAAGGTCACCGATTCATTCCAGGCAGGAATGATAATCAGGGTTCTCGCGGCTTGCAGCCCTGTCCCGGTTTGCTGCTCATCTGCATTTGCGTCCAAGGGTGCTCTCAGTCATTTTGTACGGAGTGTTCAATGACCTTGCTGAGCATATTTGGCCTCAGTTTCGACCTTGGCTCCTCGCCACCAGTCCTCGTGGGTGGTGTACCACTCGATGGTGTCGCGCAACCCCTCCTCGAACGAGGTGAACCGCGGGGTCCAGCCAGTTTCCTCGCACAGCTTCGTGTTGTCAATCGCGTAGCGTCGATCGTGACCGGGACGGTCCTTCACATGGTCAAAATCATCCTCGGGGAATCCCATCATGCGGTTCAGGGCTTGCACGACTTCCAGGTTGTTCTTTTCACCATTAGCACCAATCAGGTAGGTTTCGCCCAACCGACCTTGGTTAATAATCGCCCACACGGCAGTATTGTGATCCAACACGTGAATCCAATCCCGGACATTCAACCCATCTCCATACAGGCGCGGGCGCACCCCGTCGATACGGTTCGTAATCATGCGCGGAATGAACTTTTCCACATGCTGATAGGGTCCATAGTTGTTTGAGCAGTTTGAAATGGTCGCCTCCACCCCGAACGAACGCACCCAGGCACGAACCAACATGTCGGACCCCGCTTTTGAAGCTGAGTAGGGTGAGGACGGCAGGTAGGGAGTTTCCGGCGTGAACTTGTGGGGGTCGTCTAGCGCCAGGTCGCCATAGACTTCATCGGTCGAGATGTGGTGCAGACGCACGTGGTGGCGTCGGCAGGCTTCGAGAATGTGGAAGGTACCCACCAGGTTGGAGTAAATAAACGGCGAGGGATCCACCAGCGAGTTGTCGTTGTGGGACTCGGCAGCAAAGTGAACCACCAGGTCAGCATCCTTCACAAGGGAGTCCACCAGGTCACGGTCGGCCAGGTCACCGACCACCAGGTTCACTCGGTCCAGTCCTTCAATGGAGGCAGGATTGCCGGCATAGCCCAGCTTATCCAGCACCGTCACGGTGGCATCCGGGTAATCCTCTACAGTAGTGTGGACAAAGTTAGCGCCAATAAAACCGGCTCCGCCGGTGACTAAAACATGCATTCTCAGTTCCTTCTTTCGTCTCTCTACGTTTCTCAGCCTACCGTGGTACTGGAGAGATTTTAACCACTCTCGCCGCTGTTATTCCGTTCTGAGGTCCTTTTCAGCGCTTTCCGGCTGGTTTTGTCTCGATTCTCGCAAAATGATTACTGCCCAGATTCCAAAGGTTAGCACTTCCATGACCAACCAGAAATGGGGACCCGGCACTCCCTTCCACCACCAGGTCGATTCCCCCAGGAGATACTGTGTGCCACGCCAATAGCGCATCGCCACCGCATAGAGCGCGACAGACGCAGACACGGTCGTCCCCAATCCGGTTACCCACCGCTGCACAGAAACCATCAGGGCAGAGCGATTGAACGGATAAAGCCACACCCCCACAATTAGTGTGAGCAAAGGCAACAGGTACCGCGGTTGAACATAAACACCGACGGTAGCGTGTTTTTCAAACAACAAGAGTAACGGCATCGCCACATAAAACAGCAGCAATACCAACGCAATCAGGTTAGTTCGCCGCGACGCCTGACACAGCGCTAAAAATAGCACCCCGGAACAGACAGCGAAACCCAAGAACGGCACCACTCGAGGCAGGTCGATTTCCAGAGCACCCAGAGGCCACAGCCCGAAAACGCCCAGGAAATAATCTGGGATGTTGAGCAGATTCATGAAGATATCGTGACGGCTCTGTCTCTCCGCTGCATCGCGTCCCAATACCGCCGCAAAAAAATCCCCCAGCACGGTTGAGTGCAGGAAACGAGCGGACACGGCAATAATCACCAGCAAAAACACCACCAGGGAAACTGCCACCCCGCTGATGGTGCCTGCCCCCCGGAATCGGCGACGTAACGCCGAAAAATCCAATCCCCAAGCTAATGCCGCAAGGAGAGCCAAACCACAAAAGACGACGGAGTCCCAGCGGGCCCCAGAACCGTACATAAAAGACACCACCGCCAGAATCACCAAACCTGCCCGGCGCTTCACACTCGCTGAGTCCCGTTCCATAGCTCCGCAAATCGCAAAGAATACCAATACCGGAGCCAGCGTCGCCCAGGAACTGGGGTTGAGGGAAGACAGCAGGGACAATCCCAAGGGAACTTGGGTGACCAAAACGGTCAGCCACAGGTTACGGCGCCGGTTCCTCCCCAAAAGACCAGCAACCGCTCCGGTCAGTACCGCTGCCAAGGCTGCATTGACCAGGCGGGTCAACATGGTGGTCAAGACGAGGTTTTTCCCGGCATACAAGCTGTGGAATCTGTAATAAAACGACGGATAGGCACCCTCGGAATTCCAACGCTTCGTCCGGTGCATCTCAGCGTTGCCGGATTTCAGTGCAGACTCGACGCAGGCTGCAGAATCGGTGGGTGTTTTAATGTAGCAGTTCACCGCTTCAGTATTCGTGGGCACTTCCACAATGCGCGCATCGGTCGCGGAGTGACGGCAGGTTCCCCCACGGTTCTGCGCAGAACACAGGATGGAATTCAAGTGAAAGTCTGCATCGGGCGTGCCTCCCACCGGAGCAGCCACCGCCCACGGCACCAGAATCAGGAAAAACAGCAGCGGTAGAATTAGCAATTCGCCCCAGCACCGCCACCGCACAGACTGCGCAAACTGCGCAAACCGCGCCGCGGGATGGGAAACTTCGGACCTCAAAGTGTCTCCTTAAATGCGGTAAAGATAGCTTATTCATTGTAAGGGAAAGCTGCAGCAGGATGGGGCTTACGGTCAATCGAGTCCGCCAGGTACCGCAAGTTAATCAACATTCAGAGATTTTTTGGTGTCGGCTGGCGCGATTAGGGGTAAAAAGCAGTGGTGGGGACTTTGCAGTCCCCACCACAGACAGTTGCGATTAGTTGCAATCGTAAATACGCGGATCTCGCGGTACGTACGGATTGCTTCCTAAACCGGGAACTTGCCAGCCGGTGCAGCGCGCCCCGAACACTTGATCGTTGCCCAGCTGACCGTCGGGATTGTAGCCCCAGCACCGCGCGCCACCGTCACCGGTAATGGCGCAGGCGTGCGCCCACCCTACTGAAATGGCTTTCACATGGGTGTCTATCGAGCCTACGATACCAATCCGCACCGAAGAGTCATCGTTATCTTTAGCTGACTGACTCCTGCCGACCTGACCCGCATCGTTGAGCCCCCAGCAATAGACTCTGGAATTCGGCCCAATAGCACATGAGCTGTTACGTCCCAAGCTAAACCCTTTGATACTGCCCCAACCGGAAGCGGTATAAGACTGCGCGTGACGATGCACCGGGAATTGTCCATTTGTCGGTGCCATCGTCGCCGGATTAATGTCTTCAAAGAACTGCTCGCGAGAGTTGTATCCCCAGCAATGCATGGAATTCCCCATTTTGGCGCAAGCATAGTACGACCCGGTTTCCAGTTCAGTCGCCCCGTGTACCGAGGTCACCTGTCGAGGGGTCAGTGAATCTGCATAGGAGACGTTGGCTAGCCAGGGATAGCCTTGCCCAGCCACCTGGTTATTCGTGCCCTGACCCCAGTCATGACGGAACGTCCCCCAACAGTACACGTCACCATTGTTGGTCAGCGCACAAGAATAGGTTTCTCCAGTCACGACTTTCTTTGCAGCTTGAGGTATTCCAGAAACCGCTAGAGGCGTGGGTGATGAGATCTTGTTGCCATTACCCAGCTGACCCCACTTATTGTCGCCCCAGCAATAGACCGTGCCGTTCGCGACTGCGCAGGAATGTCCCGTCCCGGTGGGAATCCAGTCCGCCCTGTCTTTACGGATAGACCAAGGACCATTGGTTTCTCCCGCCGCGGCAATGGAGGTTACTCCCGTCAGCGACGGCACCAGAGCGGGGGTGGTGCGGGAGTTGGTGTCCCCTTGCCCCAGTTGACCGGTAACGTTGGACCCCCAGCAGAAGGCATGACCGGCGGCATCATAGGCACAGCTGTGGGTCAAGCCCGAAGAAACTTCCGCCACATTGGTCAGTGTCGACACCAGAGCCGGTTTGCCCACGTTCGCATTGTGACCGGTAAAGGAGTGATACGTTTCCGGCAGCGGATCAGTGGCTAGGTTAAAGCCATAATTCGGCGAGGCGTTGCCAATTCCAATCTGACCGAAACGGTTTGAACCCCAGCAGTACAGGTTTCCCGATTCGGCAACGGCGCAGGTGTGGTCACCGCCCGCACTAATCTGGCGCAGTTTCTTGGGATCACCCTGTCCGGTCGCAGGTTTGCTGTCGGGTTTGGCCCGACCCTCTGCCAGACGTTTTGCGTCTTGCAAAGCTGCTGCCGGCACGGAGCCTTCTCCGCCCAATGCCACGATTTGCTGGGGTCGAGTGCTAGATAGGTACTGAGCGACAGCTTGCGGAATGGTATTGCTGCGCGCCACCAGCAGCACCGGACCATCGGTAAGGCATCCTGCCACAACCGCATCTGCGAAAATATCCCCGCGGGTCAGGTAAACCCGGGAAACCTGATTGGGATTACTGGCTTTCGCGATTTCTACAGAAGTGGCGTAACGATTATTTCCTTGCAATGCCGAAACTATCCCGTAGTGAGAGTTTTGGAAGTTGTTAAACGTGGCAGCTCCGCCCAAACGCACCGGGCTACCGCCCAAACGCTCAATTTCTGCCTTTACCGCCTGGGCATCAGCGCCGTCAGTGCGGGGAGCTAGAAGAATTGCAGCTCCGGGAACGGTTCCTCCCGCTACTGCATCCGGAGAGCCGGTCCCGTCAGGTCCTAACCCGTCTGCCAAGAGAACTTTACTGGGCTTCGCGGCGGGGAAGGCTCGTTTAGTAATTTCTATAGCTGTCAAGAAGCGGGTTTTGCCGGCTAGTCTCTCGGTCTTTCGACCTTGCGCGGCGGAATCCAGCACTGCTTTCGAGACTGAGCCTTCGCCGCCCAAAGCCACGACGCTCTCAGGATTCATGCGCGCTACCGCTTGACGAACCTCCACCGGGGCAGTGCCTGATCTCGGAACCAGCAGTGTCGGACCGTCCGTTAATGCTCCGGCGGCGAGGGCGTCTGCAAAGACATCCTGACGTGCCAAATACACGTGCTTGGCAGTGCTTGGGAAGCAATGCAAGCCCACGTTAACTGCGGTACTGATTCGGTTAGCTCCAGCGATTCTTTCGGTGACGCTATTGGCAGCCCAAGCCGGAGCAGCTAGTGCTGCCGCACAGGCAAATGCGCTGAAATAGACGACAACATCCCGCAACTTTCCCATATTTCCTCCAGAAATTAAGATTGGGGTTTGGATTTGATTTAAACTGCATTCTAAAGTAGCTCTGCATACACAGAGGGCGGTTTGATAAAATTTAGATATTTTTCAAGAAGCCCTCAGGAGGGATGTCTAATCAGACTTTTGCCAGCCGCTAAGCGTTTCCGATATACTTTCTCGATGTCTCATTTCAAGGCATCTCGATAGCTTTTGGAGGATTGCTAAGCATGAGCTCAGGCAAGACCGAGTTTAACGATGTCCGCGACACTAATCTGATTTCTCGCCGCTGGAACCTCATTAGAGCTTTTGGGACACGCGATTTGAAAGCGCGCTACAAGGGATCTTTTCTGGGCTGGGCGTGGTCTTTGCTGGTTCCTTTAGCCACGTTGGGCATCTACACCGTGGTGTTTAGTGTGATTTTTCGTGGCGCTCCTCCACCAATGGGAAATGGTCAAACTATTTTCGTTCTCTGGCTGTTTGCGGGTCTGACCACGTGGACATTTTTTTCATCATCGGTAAACGGAGGCATGGCAGCTCTGACCAGCTCCGGCGGAATGCTCCAAAAAGTGTACTTCCCCGCTTATGCCCCCGTCATGGGAGCGGGCTTGGCTGTCGGCGTGCAGTCGCTGATAGAAATCGGGATTTATGTCCTGGTGATGATTGTCCTGGGAAATATGAGTTGGACCTGGCTGTTGGTACCGCTATGGATGATATTGTTCATCGCTGCCTGCCAAGCCTTCGCGGTGATTGTTGCAGTGCTCAACATTTACTATCGTGATTTGGCTCACCTCATCGCTATTGCTTTGCAGTTGTTGTTTTACGCGACACCGATTATCTATCCCCTCTCCATGGTCAATGCCTCATGGAAAGGAATCAGCTTAGCGTTCATAATCAAGCTGAATCCCCTCACCGAGTACATCGAGCTGTATCGTAATCTGGTTTACTCCTTGAACCCGGGTTCCCTCGGTCAGTGGGCGGTCTGCGTCGGTACTGCCATCGTGATGATGCTGCTAGCGTGGTGGGTATTAAGCAGAAAAGGTCGCGATTTGGGAGAGAGAATTTGAGCGATATTGCGGTTTCAGTAGAACACGTCACGAAAGAATTCGTCCTCCAGAACGAACGTCGTGATTCCCTCAAGGAACGCCTGGTAAAGGGGCGGTCTAAAGGCGGGAAAACTTTCCGAGCGTTAGATGATGTTTCTTTCCAGATCCCCAAAGGGTCGACTTTCGGACTGATAGGGCACAACGGTTCAGGCAAATCCACCATGCTCAAACTGCTGGCAGGCGTGTATCGTCCCACCTCTGGAAGCGTCATGGTCAACGGGAAAGTGTCGGCTTTGCTGGAGCTCGGAGCGGGCTTTCACGGAGACTTGACGGGGCGTGAAAATATCTTTCTCAACGGCGCGATTCTGGGCTTAACCCATAAAGAAATCGAACACTCTATTGACGAAATCATCGAGTTTGCCGACATTGGTCAATTTATTGACGAGCCGGTAAAGGTCTATTCCTCCGGAATGTATGTCCGGCTCGGATTCGCCGTGGCGGTGACTTTGGATCCCCAAATCCTGATTGTGGATGAAATCATTGCGGTTGGGGACGAAGAATTCCAACGTAAATGCTTTGACCATTTGTATCAGCTTCGCAAGAAGGGCTGCACCATAGCTTTCGTTACCCATTCTTTGGGCTTGGCTCAGGATTTGTGCGATGAGGCAATCTGGCTCGATCACGGTAAGACTCAAAAATTAGGTAAGACCAGAGAAGTCATTGACAGCTATCTCAACGCGGTCAATTCTGCGGAAGCTGAAAAAGCCTCCGTGCAGAAACAGGATGTTTTAGCGCCCGTTCCACGCCAAGGATCCGGCGAAGTACGGATGTCCAAAGTCGAAATTATCGACGAAGCCGGGAAATCAGTGCCTTTTGCGGTGTTTGGCAAACCGCTAACGTTGCGGATTTGGGCTCATGCGGTAGAACCAGTCTCCGACGTGGAGGTCGGTCTGGCTTTCGTCCATCAAGATGGGATGACCTTGGCAGGACCAAATTCTGGAATGCAAAAGGTGAAGTATTCTTTCCCAATCGGTGATTCTTTCGTAGATTTTCACTGGCCGGCGCTGATGATTCAACCCGGCACCTACGGCGTATCCACTTCCTTTATTGATTCTGGACATCCCTATGATTATTCCGACCGGGAGTTCGACATCACTATCCGCAGCGAAAGCGCCATCCCCGATCCGGGTCTGGTTCGCCTCAACGGACAGTGGAGCCGCGAGATTAACGATTCTTTAGCCGGAAAGGATGCTGAGTCATGAATGATTCCGAGAACCCAGATTTGCGCGAAGAAAACAGGCTGCTGCGCGTGGCACTCGAACAGACGAAGCTAGATTTGGCGCGTGCCGGCGAGCAGGTTGAAAAACTCCAAGATGAACTGCAGCACCAGCGGATGTTCGCAGCCACAGCGATTGGTCAAGTGCAAGAAATGCGGGCTTCTAAATCCTGGCGCGTCACCGCACCGCTGCGAGCTTTATCCCGTAAATCCCACGATGCGAAGCAGCGAAAGCAAGATTCGGGACCAACTATTGTGCAATCCGGTAGAGACCAAATCACCGTGGAACGCGGCGACGAAACAGTCTTGACGACTGCCGAAAAGGTTGCGTTGGTCGCCTCCTGGAGCAAAGAGTGCACGGCGAGCAAGTCCGTTTCTGTCTATCTTCAAGAACTCGCGAAAAACGGCTACGCAACCGTCCTGATTTCTACCTGCGAAGCTCCCGGAAAATTGCAGTTTCCCCACGGAATTCCGCAGCAAACGATAGTGTTGCGTCGCCCCAATGTGGGATACGATTTCGGCTCGTGGGCGCTAGCGCTGGATCGCTACCCACAAGTGCGTCAGGCTGCGCACGTCTTGATTACGAACGATTCCATGATTGGACCTTTCGAGCCACTCCAAGATTTGCTACGCCTGACCGAAGAGCCCGGACCTGACGTCACCGCCGCAACGCTTTCCTACCAGGTCAGCGGTCATTTCCAATCTTTCTTCGTGTGTTTTCACAACGGTATTTTAGATGCTGAGCCGTGGCGACGCTTTTTTGATTCCATCCAGGAAAAGAGCGACAAGATGAGTGTGGTGCTCTCTTACGAGTTGGGGATGCACGACGTTTGTGTCAAAAATGGTTTTTCCCATAAGGAACTGTTCCTTCCCACCGACTTGAACTCCGGAGGTGGCAACCCCACCTTAGTGTCGTGGTCAGCTTTGGTAGAGAAAGGTTTTCCATTTATCAAGCGAACGATTTATACAGATCCGTCAACTGCCCCCGGTGGTGAATCCCTCAGGGAATTCGTACATTACCGTTACAACGAAGATTTAGAAGATTGGGTTTGAGCTTCGCCGCCGATAACCTTGGGTAACCATCTCGAAAGCGAAACTACCGGAACAGAAAGAAGTCTAGAGTGCGTTTAAAGTTTCCCACCCCCGCTAGAGTTCGTCGAACCTTGGCACGCTACCGGCAGGCTGCACGGGTACGCGTGTATAACGCCATGGAGGACGGGCGACTCAGCCAACTCTGGAACAAAAAACACGCCCCGGTCGACTATTTAGACTGGGTAGCGCGGGGAGCGGGACGACGCGATTCGGGGCACCCGGATGCCTGGCGGGTGGACTCACAGTTCGATTTTGAGACTGACTGCCGCCTAGCGGTAGTCATGCATGTCTACTATTCAGACTTGGTCACAGAAATCGTGCAACGACTGAGTAATATCCCCGTCGAGTTTGACATGTTTATCACCAATGCCAGCGGCGCGGATTTACCGCTGCTCCCCCAGCAGATTCACGAGCGTCTGCCCCTGTTAAAACACCTGGTAGTGGTCCCGGTCGAGAATCATGGTCGGGATATTTTCCCACTGGTTCAGCTGGTAAATTTCGGGGCTTTGGATCCCTACCAGTTAATTTTGAAAGTCCACACCAAGAAATCCGCTTGGCGGGAGAGCCACCCCGATTTGGAAGGTTCCGGAGCCCAGTGGAAGGACGAATTCTTAGACGCACTGCTGGGAAGCAAAGATTCCGTAGAAAAAATCATGAGCGCATTTGGCTCTGACCCCTGGCTGGGATTGGTGACTGCTCCCGGTAACATCGTGGGACCCCAATTTTGGGGCGGAGATCAGGCCCTGACTGCCGAACTGCTGCGCCGGCTGGAAATGCAGTTGAAGCCTTCTAAACTCAAATTTGCCGCCGGTTCAATGTACTGGGTCCGTGGCTTCGTGATTCAAGGATTGCGGTCACTGGGTCTTTCTGCCACAGATTTCGAGACAGAGGCAGGGCAGATTGACGCCACGACCGCTCATGCCCTGGAGAGAGCTATCGGAATCCTCACCACCGAGGCCGGATTGAAACTGCGTGAGACCAACCAGCTCGCTCTCCCGATGGATAAATCCGGTAATGACCACGCGGTCCCAGGCACTGACCACTATCTTGAGCAATCTTGGCAGCGGTTCAACCCGACCTCACAGATTCAGCCCATTGCTCGGTTTATCCCGTTTTATCTGCCACAATTTCACCCCACTGTCGAGAATAACCGCTGGTGGGGAACCGGTTTCACGGAATGGACGAATGTCACCGCTGCCAAACCCGTCTATCAAGGACACGACCAGCCAAAATTGCCTTCCGATTTGGGATTTTACGATCTCAGATTGGACGAGGTTCGAATCGCTCAGGCAGAGCTGGCCGCCCGCCACGGAATCAACGGTTTCATGTATTACTACTATTGGTTCGCCGGCAAACGCTTGCTAAATCTGCCGGTGGAACGTCTGCACAGCGCTGACCCCGCAACGGTCAACATGCCCTTCTGCCTCATGTGGGCCAACGAAAACTGGACCCGCAGTTGGGATGGACGAAACAAAGATATTCTGATTGGGCAACATTACGATGACGTTCCAGCCGAAAAATTTATCGACGATGTGGTGGAGTTCTTGCGCGATTCACGCTACATGCGCGTCGCAGGCAAAGCCATCTTGGCTATCTACCGTCCCGCCCAAATTCCTAACTTTACCGACGTGGTGAAGCACTGGCGGGAACGTGCTCGTGAGCTCGGCATCGGCGAACTGTGGTTATTGAGTGTGGACGTAGCCACCGAATTCGACGGATTGGGAGCCTCCGTGTCCGAACTCGGTCTGGACGGTTCTCTAGGTTTTCCTCCACACAACCTGCCCTGGGAGGGAGCACCCGCCGGAAGCGTAAAAATGCGCCGGAAAATGCGCGGTTCGGTGCTGTCCTACCCCGCATTGGTTCAGGTAGCTACCGAAAAATTACGCCGCCTGCCCAGGGAATTATCCCCCGGAGTTATGGTTAACTTTGATAACACCGCCAGACGCCAATGGAAACCCGATGTCTGGTATGGTGCCAATCCTTATTTGTTCCGCCGCTGGCTAGCTGCTGCAGCACGCTCTGTACTGGATAGACCAGCACCGGAACGCATCGTGTTTATCAATGCTTGGAATGAGTGGGCAGAAGGCGCGATTCTCGAGCCCACCCAAAGATTCGGTAAGACCTATCTACAAGCAGTTCGCGACGTCGCCTTCGGGTAGCCACCGCGAGGGGCAACTAATCGTGAGCAATCAGCCCACCGGGTCAGCCGCGCTCTGTCCGCGGACACCGGCTAGTGCAGAAACTCGATTGACCAGCCTAGCGCCCCAGCGACGCCACGTAATCCAAAGTCTCCTGGTAGTCCGGCAGCAGACCCTGTTCACGAGCCTCGGTCAGGCTCGGCGCGGCGGTGTCCTTTTCTGAAAGAATGACCTCCAGCGGTCGACCCGCCAAGTCGTGGTCCGGCCACTTGAGCGCCACCTCGGGATCGACTGGGGAAACCCCGTGTTCACGCCCTGGATTGTAGCCCTCCGAGCACAGGTAAACCACAGTGGAGTCATCCTCCAACGCGACGAAACAGTGCCCCAAGCCTTCTGAAAGATAGATAGCCCGGCGATGCTCGCCCTCCAGCAGTACCGAGTCCCACTGACCAAAGGTGGGGGAACCCACGCGAATATCGACCGCAAAATCCAACACGGCACCGCGCGGACACATCACATATTTAGCCTGGCTGGGCGGCACTTCCGCGAAATGAATCCCGCGCACCACCCCGGCTTTGGAAATGGAACAGTTCGCCTGCACCAGGTTCAGCGGATGCCCCACGACCTCGGCAAACTCACCCATCTTGTACATTTCCATGAACGCCCCGCGCTCATCGGGGAACTGTTTAGGGGTAATCTCCCAAGCGCCAGCAATTTTTAGTTCGCGGTATTCCATCGCGTATTTCCTCCCTGTTCCGTGGCTGTTTCAGCCATCAATAGTTTAGTGGGTTTTTCCTCACGTGCAGAGCGAGGTCGGTCGGTCAGCGGGCAAATCCGCTGGCTGCCATCGTTTCGGCGTAGACCTCGTCGTATTCCGCAGCGATGGCGGACGGCGAATAGCGGTCCCCTTCCGTTTCGGCAATCTCGCGGGGTTCTATCGCGGCGGTCGCCGCCTGCAACTCCTGGCACGCCTGGGCCCAAAACTTCGAGTTCTTTTCCGACACGATGCGCACGAACCGCTCGGTATCCGCGCCAATCCACTGCAAATCGCGGGCGCCTTCGCCCAGCACCAGGGGGCGACCCGCCAGGAGCGCCTGGAGGGCAGGCACGTAAAAGTTTTCTTCCTTGGTGGGACCAATGAACAAATCCGCAGCGTTGAGGGCTTCCGTCACGCCGACCTCGGCAGCAGAGACGAAACGCACATACTCCTCGAGTTTCAGTTCTTTAATCTTTTCCTGGCTCCGAATCTTCGCGACGCCTTCACCGACCCAGGTCAGGGTCGCGTCCACCCCGGCGGCGCGCAGCGTTTTCACGGTGCGAATCGCCACTTCTGGCTGATGTTTCGCGTTGACCGCACCGACCGAAACCAAGCGCAGCTGACCTGCCACGCGCGGACGTGGGGCAAACTCACTATTGGCAGGAGCGGGGCTTGGCACCCCTGCCAGCTGCGGCACCGGGGGATAGAGCGGGGAAGGCACGATATAGGGCACCGCGGCGGTATAGGAGGCGAAGCGTCGGGCAGCAATATTCTCGAGCATTTTCACTGCCGGGGCGGTCAATCCGTCAGGTCGCAGCAAGATTTCCTCCACCGGCAAGACTTCCTGAGGCCAATCCATCGGGCTGGTCAGCTGCCACGGCTCGGTATGCACCCAGGCACAAGCCAGCTGTTCGTTCTCCCGCTCGGGCAACCCAAACGGAATCAGGGAACGCTGGTTCATGGTGTGAATAATGTCGAAACCGGGAGCTAGGGCGTACACAATCTGAGCAGCCCGTTCGAAGTCCTCCGGGGCACGCATTGTGTTCGGAAAGCCCCGCACATCCACGTTGGCGTCAGCGTAGTGGCTTTCCTCACCACCAGCCGCTTCGGAACGCAAATGCACCACCGTCACCTGGTGATTCATCCCGATAGCCTGGGCATTCATACGCACGAACACGCCGGAATTGGGTGATTCAATCGTGGGATATTCCGTAGTAACAATGGCAACCTTCATACTGTCCATTATGTCTCAATAGTGCGGTCAGGTTGCTGATTCTGGTTGATGGACTTGTATCGACTGCACTAGGGCGGGGGGCGCGGATTCGTTCAGCGCACGTGTCCGGGACAGGTGTCATAGTTGACACGGTACAGACGCTGACCGGTGAACTCGCCGCTCCTGGTGCCCACCGTGTTTTCCGCGATTTTTTGCAGCATCTGCGAGGGCGGACGAAAGATAGCGTTCGGTTCATTCCAAAACCAAATGTAGATGCCGTACCGCGAGCCAGCCGCCTGGGTGTCGTTGTCCGAGTAGTAGTGCGTCACCCCTTGTGCTTTCAGATAGTCACACGTTTCGGCGGAAATCTGACCGTCATAGAGGTCTTTTGTGACTTCCAGGGCTCGCCCGGTGGGGTAGTTCATGGCGGGACGCGCCACATGGACCCCACCCAAAATCCACCAAAACGGGGTGCCAATCTGCGGAGCACCCCAAATGACGGCATCTCGGGGCAAAGTCGGAGCCACCCGCTCAATAAACGCCTGTTCGGAAGCGGTGACCATCGTGCCACGGACGATCACCGCCGGATCGTAGGAACCGTCAATCACCGTGAGACGTCCCCCCAAGGTGCCTCCGCACCCGCTAAGCAACACCACCGCAGCTAGTGCCCACGAAAACCACCGGTAGCTCCGCGGGCGAGCCCGCTCACGTGACCAGCCGACCAGGCGTTCCAAGCTGCGGGACAGGACCAGTGACCCCAGCGGATAGACACACATCAACACCAGCGGGGCAATCCGACCGGACTGCAGGTACCAGGGTGCGGTGAGGAAGTATCCCGGCCACACCGGTCCGGCTGCCAACAGGAAAAACGCTACGCTCATGACCAGCCCGCCTACCAGCCACAACAAACGGCACTGACGCACCAGCCAGACGCTAGCCACCACCGCTGCCGCCGTATAAATCGCGCCTCCCAGCCCGAACCCCACAAAGAACGGCCCTTTCGGATAGTCCATCAGCAAACGCCAGGTCAGGTCCCAAGTGTGGTTGTGCGAGTTGGCAAATTTCGACATAGAAACCAGGCGGGGCACCAGCGCCAGCCAAAACCCGCCCCCCAGCAATACTGCCACCGAGAGGGGCACAAACAGTTTTACCCCTCGTGACACCTGCCAGCTGCGCCACCTGCGCCACCCCAGCACCAGCACCGGCACGAACATCAGCAGCACCAGATTGAACACTGCTGCCGGGTGGGTGCAGCCCAGACCTGCCAGTCCCACCAGCCACCCCAGGCTCATCCACGGGGCGAGCTGGGAGGACAGCAGGTTGCGGCGGAAGTTTTCGCGGACTTTTTGCGTGAGCCGCCGTACCGATGAGGGGGCAAAAGGTGCCCGACCGGGAATGTCCGGGGACGTCCCCGTGGTCTCGTGGCGGGGATATTTCACCGGGGTGGGACGCAACCGATAGATGGCAACGGCGAAAATCACCATGCCTGGGGTCGCCAGGAGCGAGAAAGTGTAGGGCGGGGTCGCCAGGTTCGCCACATAGTTGGCGGTTAGGGTCGAGCTGGTGGCAGTACCCAAGGCAGTTAAAGCCGCGATGGTGCGGCTCGCCGCACCCGCACCTTTCCAAGCAGTCAGCGTCAAGAGGGCAAACAGCCCCAGCAAGGCAGGCCACAGCACCAACACCGCCGTCATGGCACCCACGTAAGCCTGTAGCGGGGAACCGGGTAGCAGCGCCACCAGGTTGTGAAAGATATTGGGATAATATGCCCCGACCCCTTCGTTCATAGGGGCTAACGTGATCCAGGGACTAGCCGATGCAAGCTCGCGCGTATAACGAATTCCGGACAGGTGAAACACCACGTCCCAGGTTTGGGGAATCCGTGTCGCGACGCGAGTCGACACCAGATAAGGCAATGCCGACAGTACGGCACAGCCGGCAAACACCGCCCACAATCCCCCGGAAACGCCACTGGAAGGAACCCGGGGCCACACCGCTCGTGACTCCGGACGCAGTGTCCACAGCCGACCCACCACGAAAGGCAGACAAATCAGTCCCAGCAGGGGCAACGCCAGCCACGCCCGCCACGGCAACTGCAGCCCGATAGCAATCCAGGTCGCTCCTGCCCACATGCCCAAACTCACCGCCGGGGCGGCTACGACGCGCAGAGCTCCGTGAATCCCTAAACCCCACAGCACTGTCAGCCCCGGCACAAGCAGATAAACCAGGGCTACCAGCGTCGCACCAGTCAGCAACAGGGAGTTAATCAACGTCAGCGATTCCTTTCGGAGGGTGATTTAATTCTAGCTGAGAGCGAGTCTCGAAGCTTTGCCAAGATTCTGAAAAGGTCCCTGACGACGACTATGATTTAGGGGACGAAAGGGAAGGCATATGGTTGCAAAAACGGTACAGGTCGTCGGATTGGGGTATATCGGACTGCCAACAGCGGTGGCTTTGGCAGGAGCCGGCATCACCATCAAAGGCATGGACGTGAATCCCACCCATGTGGATTCAGTCAACGCCGGAAAAGTACCGTTTTTAGAGCCCGGCTTGGATGAAGCCCTGCAAAAGGTTCATGCGCAGGGCTTGATTTCGGCTTCCACTCACGCCAGCGCGGCTGAGGCTTATATCGTTTCCGTGCCCACGCCTTTTAAAGGCAATCACGAAGCAGATTTAACTTATGTGATGGCGGCTGCCGACGAGATTTCTCCCTACGTGTCCAAGGGCGTTCTGGTCATTTTGGAATCGACGTCCCCGCCGGGAACGACCGAGGCTATGGCGGATCGGATTACCGCGAACCGACCGGAGCTGCGCGGTCAGCTGCTGTTTGCGCATGCCCCTGAGCGGGTGCTGCCGGGTCGGATTATGGTGGAGATTTTTGATAACGATCGCATTGTGGGTGGTTTGACTCCCGAAGCCGGAGACGCGGCACGGGAACTGTACGCCACGTTCTGCCGCGGTCAGATACGGGTCACCGACGCGAAAACAGCCGAGATGTCGAAGCTGGCGGAAAACTCTTTCCGGGACGTGAACATTGCTTACGCCAACGAGTTGGCCAAGATTTGTGAACGTCTAGGCATCGATGTGTGGGAACTCATCGAGCTGGCTAATCTGCATCCGCGGGTCAATATCCTCCGGCCCGGTCCCGGTGTGGGCGGGCATTGCATCGCGGTCGACCCGTGGTTTATCGTTGACGCGGCTCCCGAACTGGCGCGCCTCATCCGTACCGCCCGCGAGGTAAACGACTCACGTCCCGACGACGTCATTACCCAGGTTCGTTCCACTTTAGCCACGCTGCGAGGGAAAACCGACGAGCCGGTGAAAATTGCGGCTCTCGGCTTAGCCTTCAAACCCGATGTGGACGATTTGCGCACGTCTCCGGCAATTACTGTCGCGGCGAAACTTGCGGAACTTCCGGGCGTTACCGTCTTGGTCGCGGAACCCAACGTCTCGACCCTGCCGACCGCATTGAGCGATAAGCCCAACCTGAAACTGGTAGACCTGAACCAGGCTTTACGTGAAGCCGACCTGGTGGTTGGCTTGGTCGCGCACAAACAATTCAAGGCACTCGACCCAGCTGCAGTTGCTCAGCCCGTGATTGATACCTGCGGAATTTGGCGCTAGCAGCGACGTGTCACCGCTACGCCAACGCGTCCACCGCACCCGTCACGGACGCCCTTGGGCAATGACCGCCTTTCTGCCCCTCACTTTTGTCTAAAATGGAACCGTGAGTAAACCGTGCGTATTGGTAATTTATGGCACCCGGCCGGAAGCCATCAAAGTAGCTCCCGTGGTGTTAGCTTTACAGGACTCTCAGCTGGATGTTAAAACCCTGACCACGGGGCAGCATCCCGAAATGGTTGCCCAGGTCAACAGCATTTTTGGGATTACCCCTGACTTTGCAATCGACGTGATGCGTCCCGGACAATCGCTCAATATGCTGGCTGCCCGAGTGCTGCAAGGCTTGGACACGAAATTGGCAGAAATCCGACCCGACGCCATCATGGTAGAGGGGGACACGACCACGGTAATGGCGGCTGCCCTGGCTGCTTTCAACCTGCATATCCCGGTGGTGCATTTGGAGGCCGGGCTGCGTTCGGGCAACATCAACCTGCCCTTCCCGGAGGAGGCTAATCGCCGCCTGGCGGGGCAAGTCGCGGCGCTACACCTAGCGCCCACCCCGAAATCCCGGGACAACCTGCTGCGCGAAAACGTCGATCCCCGCCTGATTGCCGTCACCGGTAACAGCGTCATCGATGCCCTGCACTACGTGGTCGATACGGGTCAAGCTGGCGAGGGATTGTCCCCCGAGTTTGACGCCGCCTTGACACGTCCCGGACTGAAAGTACTGGTCACCGCGCACCGACGGGAGTCTTGGGGACAACCGCTACGCGAGATGGCTCGTGCGCTCGCGCAGTCCGCCACCGACCATCCGGAAGTACATTTCCTGCTGCCTGCCCACGCCAACCCCGCTGTGCGCGAAGTGCTGACCGAGATTTTGGGCAGCATTCCCAACGTGACCATTGGCGACCCTCAACCTTACGCCGCGTTCTGCGGACTGTTAAAGGGCTGCGACCTGGTGCTGACCGATTCCGGCGGGATTCAAGAGGAGGCTCCGGCGCTGGGCAAACCGGTTCTGGTGATGCGCGACACGACCGAACGTCCCGAAGCCATCGCCGCGGGAACCGCCCGCCTGGTGGGGACCACTTATGAGTCCGTCCACTCTGCTCTGGAAGGAATGCTGATTTCTCCAGAAGCCCGCGGGGTGATGGCCCACGCCGTGAATCCTTACGGGGACGGTCGCTCCGCCGCGCGGGTAGTGGCAGCTCTTGAACAGCTGCTGGGGGTCGGAACACGTCTCCCGGACTTCGAAGCCTGAGAATCCAACGATAGAATACCCCTGTGGCTAAATTGAAGATGCTGATTGTGTCCTACTCCCGACTGGTGTCTGACGCGCGGATTTTGAAACAAATTAACCTGTTCAAAGACGCTTACGAGCTGACCACCTGCGGCTACGGACCTGCCCCGGAAGGTGTGGCTCAGCATTATGAAATCCCCGGTGAAGGCACGTATTGGCAGCGCAACCGGCTGGCCACCATCTTGCACCTGTACACCTGGGCATATTGGTCCTCCCCAGCCTCCGCGTGGTGTCGACGCAACCTGCCACAGGGATATTTCGATGTGACTTTCGCGGACGATATTGATTCCATCGGGGTGGGGCTGTGGACGAAACCAAAACTTGGTATCCATGCTGACCTGCACGAATACTCGCCGCGGGAAAAGGAAGACGTCCCCAGGTGGCGAATGTTTGTGAAGCCCTACATGGAATGGCAGGTGCGTCATTTTGTGAAACGGGCTGACTCGTGTTCCACCACGGCTACGTTCTTTGCCTCTGAATATGAAAAAAACTTTGGCATTACACCGACGTTGGTCGTCAATGCCACCCCGTTCCATGATTTGCAGCCCACCGAGACTCCTGAAAACGGTCCGATACGTTTAGTTCACGCCGGGACTTGCCGACCGGACCGCTTTGCGGAAGTCATGATTGACGCGGTTGCTAGTTTGCAAGATAGATATACCTTGGATCTGTATCTGGTCAACAACAACTCCAGCTACTTTACGCAGTTAAGCGAGAAATGCCGCGAGATACCCAACGTAAATCTGTATCCCGGTGTGCCTTACGATAAACTCATCGACACGTTGCACCGCTACGATCTCGGTTTTCACAACCTTCCCCCGGTGAACTTCAACAACCGTTACGCTTTACCGAACAAGTTTTTTGACTTCATCCAGGCACGTATCGGAATGGTTATCGGTCCGACCCCGGAAATGGTCTCCCGCCTCGATGAATACCAGCTGGGTCGGGTCGCCGCCGATTTCACGACAGAAGCGTTGCGGGAGGCACTGGAGAAAACCACTCCCGCAGAAGTTGCAGCATGGAAACAAAACGCCCACCACCACGCCCGTGAACTGTCTAGTGAAAATGTCGTGGGGCTGTGGAAAGACGCTGTTGACCGCATCGTGACAGCAAAGGGTTAACCTGGACGGAAATTAGCTGATGGACACCAACAATCGTCTGCGAGCTTGGCTGCGGAAACAAGCCGAGGCGCATCCCGTTTTGTCCAATATCAGCATCTTGGCGACGGGCACTGCCGCCAGTCAAGCCGTTGCCATCATTGTTTCGATATTCACTGCCAGAATTTTCACCCCGGAAGCATTTGGAGAATTTGCGCTCTTTTCCTCCATTTCCAGCATCTTCGTGGTCATCGCCACCCTGCGCTACGACGTAGCTATCGTACTGCCGGATACGGATGACGAAGCTCGCCAACTGGCCCGTCTCGCCACCCGCGCGAACCTCGCCGTATCGGTCGTGGCGACAATCCTGGCTTTTGCCACGCGACCAGTCGTGTTACAGGTGTGGGGTTCAGAAACATTGGCCACCTGGCTGCCGCTGGTGGGACTGGCGATTTTTTGTTCCGCACAAGTCGCGATTTGGCAGTATTGGTATAACCGCCAGCGCCAGTATCGCGTCATCGCGCTGAATCGTTTTGAGTCTGGCGTGGGTTCGTCTCTGGGACAGCTGGGATTTGGACTCGGCGGTCTGCGCAGTTTCCTGGGGCTGATTTTCGGGAACTTCATTGGCTTGCTGTGGGCGCTGTTCAATCTGGGGCGCCAATCGGGAACCGTCTGGCATCCCGTGGCCACCGATACCCCCCGGATGCGCGACATGGCACGCAAATACCGCAAAATGCCCCTGCTGAACCTCCCCAATGCGCTGGTGGATGCGGTGCGAACCAACGGTATTCAGATGTTGATTGGGGTCGCGGCGCTCGGTTCACTGGGCCAGTTTAACTTGGCTTGGCGAGTCCTGCAGGCCCCGATTGCCCTGTTGAACGGGGCGATCTCTCAGGTGTTCCTGGAACGCATGGCACGAGTACAGCCGGGACAGCTGACCGGACTGGTGCGGGCGGTGATGAAACGCGCCTTCCTGTTCGGGATGGGTCCTTTCGTACTGCTGTGGATTGTGGCGCCGTGGCTGCTCCCCTTCGTTTTCGGTCCCCAGTGGGTGGAAGCTGGCTTGATTACCCGCGCATTGGTGCCATGGTTGGCGGTAAACTTGATAACTTCCCCGATTTCTGGGGTGTTCGTGGTGACCGGGCGGCAGGCCTGGATTTTATTGCACGCCATCTTGTTTACCGCGATTCCCCTGGGTTGGCTGGCGTTTTCCCCGCTGGATTTCCTGTCAACCCTGCAGATTTTGAGCCTGATGATGGCAGTGATGCTGCTGATTTTGCTGGTATTGGCGGACCTTGCCGCCCAAGCCTGGGACCGGAATAGTGGAGCAAAGGAGACCAAAAACAGTGACCAAGAATGATACCACCGTAGTTATCGCCTGCCACGACCCCAACCGCCCGATTCGACGCGCGGTCGCTTCAGTGTTACGTTCCAGCGGAGTAAATGTGCTGGTCGTAGCCCATAATACGGATTCAGAAGGGATGCGCACCGCCTTGGGCCCGCTGGCCTCCCGGGTGCGTGTGGAGCCGTTTACGGATGGTATCCCCTCCCCGGCGGGGCCATTCAATCACGGGTTAGCCATCGCAGACACCCGCTTCGTGTCAATCATGGGTTCCGACGATGTCCTGGAAACGGGGGCAGTCGATTATTGGCGTGCGCTGGCGAAACGTTGGGACGCTGCTATGGTGTTGACGCGACTGCACCGCGGAAAAGCCCGCCGTCCGATTCATGCCCCCGCGGTTCGCCCTTGGCTCCACGGGGTGGCAGACTTTGCCAAAGATCGGCTCTATTATCGTTCCGCCCCGTTGGGGTTAATGCGTCGCGAACGCCTGGAGGAACTGGGACTACACATGACTCCTGACTTTCCGGTGGGTGAAGATATTGCTTTTTCGATGCGACTCTATTCTTCGTCTCCAGTGGTGGTGCAGCGTCGCGGACCCGGCTACCTGGTCGGCGAAGACGCGAAAACGCGGGTCACCACTACGTCTCGACCGGTAGATCTGGAGCTGCAACACATCACTGATTTGTTGTCTCGGTCTTGGGTGGCAGATTGGAGTGCAGAAATGCGCGCCGGGGTGGCAATCAAGACTCTGCGGATTCACGTTTTTGGACTGTTACTGAACCGAGAAATGGATTTTTGGACACCCGCCCAACGTGTCTCTCTGGCGGCGATTGCCCAATCTTTGTGCGATTTTGCCCCCGGTTGTGAGCGGGCTTTCTCACGAGCTGACACGGCTTTGTTGCATGCCATCTTAAACCCACAATCCCCCAATGAACAGCTGCTCCAGTTAGCTCAGGCTCGGAGTCGGTTCTTTACGCCCGCAGCCCTCGTTCCGGCGTATGCACAAGGGTGGTGCCACCGGGAGGGACCACTCCGTTTTGACGTGGCTAGTTTCCTGGTGCGCTAACTTTAGCTCGACGCAAACTGAGGGCACCACGCGACCTGACGCCCCGACCTTGTGCGGTCTACCAGCCCCGCCAGGAAGGCAGCCGCTCCAAAAGTGCGGGGTCCCCCGCCACGGCCGCCTCGTAAACTTTCCGGTAGGACTCCCCGACGGTTTGGCTGGAAAAGGCTGCGCCGATACTGGCGGCAATAGTCTCGGCTCCAGGCGCGTCATCGGGGGTGGCAGTCAACAGTTCCGTCACCGCGTCCGCGTAGGCGGTCACGTCATGGGTGGCGATAGCCCGCCCCACAAAGTCGCGCATATACTCAGGGTGACCCCCTGCCGTGCCGACCACCACGGGACGACCGTTCAGTATCGCTTCGGCGCAAGACACAAAGAAATTATCGCCGTGAGTGGGACCAATAAACAGGTCTGCTGCCTGGAGTTCCGCCGAAACTCCGCCCTCCCCGGTATAGGGCAAAGGTCCGGTCAGTCGTAAAGGCAGACCGTGATTGGTCGCATAGTCACGCGCGGCTTCTTCCAAAGGTCCCTGACCCACCCAAGTCAGTTCCGCCCGACGCCCTCTGTGGCGCAGCTCCTCCACGACTTGTAGCGCAAAAATCGGATCCTTGCGTTCCACCAGTCCCCCGACTGAAATCAGACGCCAGGGCTCTGGGGCAGGTAGTTTCCGCGGAGTCAGGTCAGGCACCGGCTCTACGACGCAGGGCACTTCTACCGTGGGGCGATGCCGATATTGGCGGATAGGCTGGGACAGATAGGGGCAAACGGTAGTGACAATGTCCGGAAGTTTCTCCAGCCGAAAAATGACTTTTCGAGCCTGTCGTAGCAGTGGGGTCAGTGAGTCAGGGTTCGTCAGCCCGGACCAGTGCTCAGTGTGTACCCACGGCACCTGAGGGCGCGCCAAAGCTGTAGGCAACAGGGTGGACATCGCCATCGAGTGAATCACGTCGGCGTCCCCCACGGAACTGCGCAGGCGACGTGAGGCTGACACTGCCGAAAGCGGGTTGAGTGGCTGGAACGCGATTCGCAGCCCCGCGATGCCTTCGTATTGGAAACGTTGCGGGGAACCTCGGTGATCCGCGTCCAAATGAACGACTCGCACTTGGTTCCCGGCAGCGGCAATCGCATGTAAATCCTTCACCACAAAAGCACCGCTGGAGGGACGCTTCTGATGAGGAAACCAGGTAGTTACAGCCAAAACACGCACCTGACCAGTCTACACTGACCCAGACTCACGGTGATATCTAAGTATCGAGCGCCGACTGGCTTTTCCCCCTAAAATAGGGGTATGAGCAGCGCTGATTCCCCTCGAGTCCTGCACTTCAATGATTGTGCTAACGTCGGGCAGTCCCTGGTCCGCGCTGCCCGGCAGCAGGGTTGGGATTGGGATTATCTGCCGCCCGCCTTGGTGCGTCCCCAGGTCAATCCCGGATCCGGTCTGTCACGACTGGCTTGGACCCCATATTTCTTCCGTCGCTGGTCCCACCTGCGACGAACGGATGTGGTGCACGTTCACTACGCCACTTCGGTACCGCTGATTCACCAGTCTCCCCTTCCGCAGCGTCCTTACTTTCTGCACCTGCACGGGAGTGACATTCGTCGCCGCTGGAAAGAAGCACCGTACCATGACCAGGTACAGCGTGCCATCGATGAGGCTCAGGCAGTTTTTTACACAAACCTGGACACCATCGAAGAAGCCACCACCGCGCGTGGCGACGCGGAATATATGCCGGCTTTCGTCCAGACTGAGTTCCTGCCGAAGTGGCAGCTAGGGCACAATGCCCCGAAAATTATTTTTACCTCGCGCTGGGATGACGACAAAGGCATTGCAGAACAACTGCAATTCGTGAGCGAACTGCGACGGGCTTTCCCCCAGATTCCCTTGGAAGGCTTGGATTGGGGTTACGGCGCCGCAGCGGCGAAGTCTCTGGGCGTGAAGCTGCAACCAAAAATGAAACATGCGGATTACTTGCAGTGGCTTGCCGGCGGGACCCTCGCTATCGGTCAAGCCAACCGCATTCTCGCTGTCTCTGAATTTGAGGCTATGGCTATTGGTCTGCCTCTGGCGGCGCTCGGTTCCCGGATTCCCCGCCCGGATGACGGCAGCACCCCTCCTGTTATCGAAGGAGACATGGAAACCGTTATGGCAGGAATTGCTCAGGCATTGCAAGATCCTCCGGCGATGGCTGCCGCTCTGGGGGGCAAAGACTGGGTGTATAGTCACCACCAGGCTTCGCCTTATGCTGTTCGCTTGGAGAAACTCTACCGCGACGCTATCTGAGCTGACGCTGTCTGAACCAGGAACAAACAGGTTCGATTCTTTAAGCGTCGGTCGCCAGTTTAGCGCCGGCAAAAGCCGTGGTCACGTCGCTGTCCGTGCTGGCACCGCCGCCGACCCGCAGGTAACGCGCGGTGGGGAAACGCGAGGGCGTGAGGATGCCGCGGCCGTCAAAAATCACTTTCGCTCCGGGCAAGTCCGCTGCGGACAGTTCCCGATATTCAGCGTGGTCGGCCTGGAGGATGGCGGCTTCGACCGGCTCGCCCAGGTGATAAGGCTCCCAGCCAAACCCGCGCAACTCCTCGTCACTAAACATCGGGTCGTGCACCACCACATGCGCCCCGCGCTGCGAAAGCTCCGCGACAGTGGCAAACACACCGGAAAACGCGGTTTCTTTGACGCCGCCGCGATACGCCGCGCCCAGCACCACCACGGTCGCCCCGGACAGTGTCGCGCCCTGCTCGTCAAGGGCTTGTGAGAGACGTCCCACCACGTAACCCGGCATTCCCGAGTTTGCCACCCGGGCGGAGCGCACCACGGTTGCGTCAGGGTCAGTCGAGAGATACAGGCGGGGATAGACCGGGATGCAGTGCCCACCCACAGCGATGCCGGGACGGTGAATGTGGGAATACGGCTGGGAATTACAGGCGTTGATGACTTTCATCACGTCAATCCCGGCGCTATCAGCGAAACGCGCGAACTGGTTAGCCAGCCCGATGTTCACATCCCGGTAGGTTGTTTCGGCCAGTTTCGCCATTTCGGCAGCTTCGGCGCTGCCCATATCCCACACGCCGTTGGGCTGAGGCAGGTCGGGGCGCTGGTCAAAATCCAACACTGCGCGATAGAACTCGAGACCGCGCCGAGTCCCTTCCGCGCTCAGCCCGCCCACCAATTTCGGGTAACGGCGCAGGTCAGCATACACTCTCCCGGTCAACACGCGTTCGGGAGAGAACACCATCCAAAAGTCCTGGCTCTCTCGCAGACCGGAGAGTTTTTCGAGCATCGGCTGGAAACGGCGCCGAGTCGTGCCTACCGGCAGGGTCGTTTCATAGCTGACCAGTGTGCCGGCGGTGAGGTTTTCTCCCACGGAAGTCGTGGCGGCGTCCATAATCGCGAGGTCTGGCTCCCAGGTCTGGTCATTAACGAACAGTGGCACCACGATTACGACCGCGTCCGCACCGGGAATTGCCTCGGCATAGTCCGTGGTGGCGCGCAGCTGCCCGGTCGGAACCAGCTTTGTCAGGTATTCACCCAGGTGAGCCTCCCCCGGAAACGGCTCCACACCACTGTTGATGGACTCAACCGTGTGCGGATTGATGTCTACCCCCACAACCTGATGACCCTTTGACGCGTATTGGGTCGCCAGCGGCAGACCAATCTTTCCCATTCCCACAACAGCGATTTTCACGGTGTTTCCTTTCCTTCGCGACACTTTCGCGATGTCTTCTGGGCGTCTGGGCGTGAGCTCGGCGCCATCCGTCCCCGGTTGATTTTACGCCAGACGAGTCCCCCCGGAGGGCAAGAGCACCTGCGCCGTGACCGGCAACCGAGCTGACAAACCGGTTCAGGGGCGCAAATCAGCTCTGCGCAGCGTGCTCCCGCAGGACCTTCAAGACCTCTTGCGCTGCGACACCGGTTCCATAGGGGGTGGCGGTGGTTGGCTCCGGCAGAGGTCGAGTTACCGCCTGGACCAGGGAAGACGGCTCCGCCAGTTGATTCCAGCCCAGCTCAACCGTCTCTACCCACTCAGTTTGGGGTCGCACCGTGGTGGCAGGAACCCGCAGCAAGAACGCTTCCTTTTGCAGTCCGCCGGAATCGGTGACAATGTGGCGGGCTTGCAGCGCTGCCGCTACCAGCTGCGGATATGCCAGTGGTTCGTGCAAGTGAATGGCTCCACGGGTCAGGTTCACGCCCGCCGCCTCCGCTTTGGCGCGCAAGCGCGGGTGGGCTAACAGCACGACGGGGAACGGTAGGTCCGCGAGAGCCGCCACGACGGCCTCGAGACGGCTCGAATCGTCAGTATTTTCGGCTCGGTGTATGGTGGCAAGGGCGTATTGAGAGGGCGCCAAGCTGAGTTCGGCGGGGATAGGGTTCGTAATCTGCCCGGATTGCACCCGGTCGCGGATGGTGAACAACACGTCAGTCATCACGTCTCCCACCAGGACCGTGCGATTCTGCAAACCTTCCTCTGCCAGGTGGCGCATCGCGACCTGGGTGGGTGCCAGCAGTAAATCCGCGGCGTGGTCGGTGAGCACCCGGTTGATTTCTTCGGGCATGTCCCGGTTAAAGGAACGCAGCCCGGCCTCCAGGTGTGCGACCCGCTGGTGAATCTTTACCGCCGCTAATGCCCCCGCCAGTGTCGAGTTTGTGTCCCCGTAAACCAGCACCCAGTCCGGCTTGGCATCGGCAATGACCGGTTCCAACTCGACCAGCATTCGCCCGGTTTGCACCCCGTGACTGGCACTGCCCACGTTGAGATGTACGTCGGGATGCGGAATCTCCAGGTCTTGAAAAAACACTTCGGACAGCATCGGGTCGTAGTGCTGTCCGGTATGGACAATCAGGTGTTCCACTGCAGTCTGGGCACACGCCCTCGCAATCGGTGCCAGTTTCACAAACTGGGGGCGCGCCCCCACAATCGACATGATTTTCACGTCTCTAACTTACCAATCCCGGAGCATCTGTACCTAGGCATGACCCGCTGGCACCCCACGGACCTGACGCCGGAATCTAGTGACGTATCCGCGCCAAAACCACCCGTGCCGCGTTCTGACCGGTCAAACGCAACGAACGGTGCTCCTGCACCCATTTTCGCGTCTCACCAGACCGCAACCGCCCCTCTAAAACGCTGGTCAATGCCATTTTCAAAACGTCGGGGTCATAAGGCAGAGCCAAACCTAACTGGTTTTCGGTGATGTCCGCGGCGGCTGGACCCGCGCCGACGTAAATTACCGGAGTCCCGCAAGCCAGCCCTGCCAGCACCTTGGTCGGGTAGGCAAAATCGTAGCCCTGTCCAGGTTTGATACTGACCAGGCAAGCTCGCGCCTGACGCTGCCACGCCGCGGCCTGTTCCGCAGACACTTGATCAAACAGAATCCGACCCGGTTCTAGACGCGCGGCAATCTCGTGCATAGTAGCGAAAGAACTGCCCTGCCCCAGGAACAGCAGGCGGGCGCGGGGAAACTTCGGGGCAATTTCTGCAAACACCTCGGCAAAAATTTCTGCCCCCTGCCATTCCGAGGCAGTGCCGGCATAAACCAGCCAATCCGTCTGTGCGACCTCATCCGCGCTCAACCCTGCCACTGGCAGCGGGTCAGGACCTAGCTCGGTGAACACCTCGGTATCAATCCCATTTTCCACCACTGCTACCCGTCGGGCTCCCAGCTCCTGACAACGCGCTGCCACCTGGTCAGACACGGCGATGACCGTGGCGGCTCCACGCAGGGCGAAACGTTCCACCACCCGCAACTCCCGCACCACCCAGCCCGGAGCGCTCGTCTGCGCCGCATCTGACCAAATATCAGCCGCGTAATAGACGTAAGGACGGCGTTTCAAAGCTGCCAAAACTCGCAGCATCGCCCCCGTGGTCGGCGGCGGCTCGCTGACATAAACCCTGGGGCTAGGGGCGCAAAAGAGCCGGAAAAACGCGGGAATATCAAAACTCATATAGGGCAGGTAGCCGCGGATATACCCGGTTTCGTCGCGTTTAGCCTGGACTCGTTGGACGTGCAACAGGTCCCCCGCGCCGGTTTGCGTTTCGACTTGCGCCCGCGCATCGCGGTCAGTGCCGGGGGCAGGAATAGTGGTCAGCACGCTTACGGCGGCACGTTGTTCTAGCAGGGCTTTCACCAGGGCTTCGAGCCGGAACGACGCCGCGGCCGGCTCCGGAGCAAAAATCCGGGACACCACGGTGACATCAGGACGTAGACGCATAGCTCTATTCTTTCCCAGTTTTGCGTTCATAAGGGCGGATTGGTTGCATTTTTCGGTTTGTCAGGGAGCTGGTCGGGCGTGAACCTAACTTGTTTCGCTCTGCCAGCCGTGGCACAGCGAAACATTTTGCAGATTTCTGACGGTGGTCAGTAGCGCCGCGACACGCTCGGCTCGCAGCTCTACAAGTCGACCGTTTGCCCCGTGTCTCGTGACTGGACCATCGCCTCCAATACCCTAAGGGTCTGCAGCGCGTCCGTGAGCGGCACGATTCGGCTGGCGTCCCCGTTCAGGGCGGCGACAAAGTTTTCGTGCTCGACCCGCAACGGTTCGCGCTGATCCAAGGCATATTGGGTTACTTCGCCCACACTGACCCCGCGGACGTTCGCCACCTGATCCCATTCCACAGCCTTGGTACCATTCTCATAGAACGTCAAAGTAGAGTTCATCGTGTCCGCGACCAACGCGCCCTTTTCACCGGTCACGGTGGTCAGGCGCTCCTTGAAAGGACTGAACCAGTTAACGATGTGGTTCACCAGCACCCCGTTTTCCAGCACCCCGGTGGCGACCAGCAGGTCTTCATGTTCGCGCCCGGATTTGCGAGCTGTCCGGGCAGACACTGATTGATAGCGAGCACCGGCAATCCACGCGGTCAAATCCACGTCATGGGTAGCCAGGTCCTTAATGACCCCCACGTCTGAAATTCGGGCAGGGAACGGACCTTGGCGTCGCGTGGCAATCTGGAACACTTCCCCGAGCTCGCCAGCAGCAACCCGCTTTTGCAGCTCAATCAACGCCGGGTTGCAGCGCTCTACATAACCGGCGGCACCCACCAGGTTGGCTTGCTGGAAAACGGACACGATTTGTTCCCCTTCTGCAACCGTACGTGCCAGGGGCTTTTCAATGAGAGCCGGGATGCCCGCGGCAGCCAGCTGCAACGCCACCTCCAGGTGAAAAGCCGTGGGCACTGCCACGACCGCTGCCTCGATACCGGCGCCAATCAAGGCGGTCACGTCAGGCAGGACCTCAAGCTCTCCTGCCACACCGAACTTGTCCCCTGCCGGATCCGCCACGGCAACCAGAGTTTCGCCAGGGGTCTCACGGACATTGCGGACATGGTGCCTGCCCATTGAGCCGATTCCGATTACACCAACACGTATTTCTTTCATGACTTTCCTATCTGCTTCGAGTTCCGGCTAAAACGGCCCCCCGGACCGTTTCTAAACGCCTCCACACCACCACGCGACGCCCCATGCTAACGCACCGGCGCCACGCTGGAATCTAGGCACCGGCTTTCACCAGGGCGTTGACGGCGGTCACGATGCGCTCCAGGTCTTCCTGATCCAGGGAAGGGTGTACCGGCAGAGACACGACTTCGCGGGCCGCCGCTTCGGTCTGGGGCAGGTCCAACCCCGGCGCAAAGTGGCACAGGGACCCCAGCCGGTGATTGGGAATCGGGTAGTAAACGCCCGAACCAATCTGGTATTCCTCGCGCAATGCCTGGACAAACCCATCGCGGTCGGCCGTGACCCGAATAGTGTACTGGTGGAACACGTGAGACGCTTGTGGAGCAATAGCCGGGACGGTGACCCCTTGCAGATTTGCGCTCAGGAAAGCAGCGTTTTCCTGTCGTTTCGCGGTCCAGCCCGAGACC
Organism: Mobiluncus holmesii ATCC 35242; assembly: GCF_000185445.1. NCBI lineage: Bacteria > Bacillati > Actinomycetota > Actinomycetes > Actinomycetales > Actinomycetaceae > Mobiluncus > Mobiluncus holmesii. Next base: position 1,418,645 of record NZ_GL622346.1, read on the forward strand.
TTTTTCAGCTGCTCACGCCCGATTGCGGCATGAATATTCGTCATGCGGAGGTTAAAGCCGATGACTTCGTTCTGGTACTGCTTTTCCATGCCCTGATTGCGGTACAGACGACATTTGCGGGCATGTTCAGAGGACTCAGAAGTAATCATGCCGCCTTCACCGGAGGTCATGTTCTTGGTGGGGTACAGCGAAAACGCCCCGAAAGTCCCAAATGTCCCCACCTGTTGACCATTCCAGGTGGCTCCGTGAGCCTGGCAGGCATCCTCAAAAATCATGAGGTCGTGTTCGCGAGCAATCCGACCCAGCTCGGTCATATTAGCTGGATGTCCATAGAGGTGTACCGGCAAAATCGCCTTAGTGTTCGGTGTAACTGCCGCCTCAACCGCAGCGGGATCGAGACAGAAATGCTCCGCTTCAATGTCAGCAAACACGGGCTTTGCCCCGGTCAACGCCACCGAATTCGCCGTAGCGGCAAAGGTAAAGGACGGCACGATAACTTCGTCTCCCGCCCCGATTCCCGCTGCCAGCAGCCCACACAGCAACGCGGAGGTTCCGGCGTTGACCGCCACCGTTTCGCGCCCCGCTCCCAGCTGGGAGGCGAAAACATGCTCGAACTCGGCCACGACACTGCCCTGAGCCAGCATCCCGGTGCGCAGTACCGCATCCACTGCTTCGCGTTCTTCCGCGCCAATAATCGGCTTCGCGGCGGGGATGAATTCTTTACTCATGTTGTCTCCTTGCTTGTGTTTCTCAGCCGTACTTAGGCTTGGTCCAAAGTCAGTATTCCGTCAGTTTCGGTATAGGTCTGTCCGGTGACTGGGCACTGCCAGCACCCGGTCTTGCCCGCCACTGGTTCCAGGCGCACCCCAGCACGTCCCACCCAGCCAATCTGGCGAGCCGGAACGCCGACCACCAGGGCGTAATCAGGAACGTCACGGCTGACCACCGCACCGGAACCGACTGTCGCCCACTGCCCCACGGTAACCGGGGCGATGCACACCGCCCGAGCCCCGATGGCACAGCCATGACGCAACGTCACCCCCACGGCTTCCCAATCCGTTGCGGATTTCAAAGTACCGTCTGGGTTGATGGCTCGGGGCCACTGGTCATTGGTCAAAACCGCGGCCGGTCCGACGAACACGCCATCCTCCAGCATGGCTGGTTCATAGACTAAGGCATAGTTTTGAATCTTGCAGTTCGCACCGACTTTCACGCCGGCATCAATGTAGGCTCCACGTCCCACAATGCAGTTTTCCCCCAGCACCGCGTCTTCGCGGACCTGGGCGTAATCCCAAATCGAGCAGTCGGCACCGATTGAGGCCGACGGCGCGATTTGAGCGGTTTCAACGATACGACCCATAGCTGCCTTTCCGAGCAAATCAAACTCCTCCATCTTATCCCAACCGGGTCTTACAGAACCTGACGGAATGCGGTAAATCTCAGACATCTCCGGTTTCACAGACCTAGACTCCGCCGATAGTTCGGGCACAAAAAACGGGGGCTCAGGATGATTCCCAAGCCCCCGCTAGTCAGAACTTATTTGGAACCGGCTGGCGCAGCCGGAGCAGGGATAGTGTCCAAGGTCATGAAAACTTGTTTCATTTGCTCCGCAGACACCGCGCCCGGACCACCCAAAGCAGTGGCAGCACGCGCCTGGAGACGCACAATCTCAGCGGAAGTGGCTCCATCCAGAGAATTTCCCAGCGCATTGGGCAGCAGCAGAATCGGTCCGTCGCTGAGCACTCCTCCAGCTACGGCATCGACAGGGTTAGTGCCCGAAGCGAGATAGACATGTGCTGACCCATTGGGGAACTGATACTTGCTGATTTCACGAGCAGTCTGGTAGCGGTCCGATCCGAAAACTCGCTCGCTAGCTCGCTCGCCGGCAGCTTGCGACAACACCGCGTCGGACACTGCGCCCGGACCGCCCAAAGCTACTACTTTCGCCGGTTTAATCGCCGCAATCGTTTGGGTGACGACCGGGGGCAGCTTGCCGTTGGTGGGAACCAGGATGACCGGTCCGGCGGTCAGTGAACCAGCAGCCAACGCATCGACTCCTCGCGACATTTCCGCCAAGAAAACGGCACTGGCAGGTCGAGTTTCCGCGGCGTGACGAGCAATGAGGGCAGAAGTCTCCACTCGGTCACGACCCCCTATTCGGTCGGTATCCACTCCTGCTGCCACCGTATTCAGCACCGCGTCACTGACCGCGCCGGTACCGCCCAAAGCGACCACCTTGGTAGCTTTCGCTTCTTTCACGTATTTCGCGACCGCGGCTTGGGCATCCCGCTTGTTCAGCACCAGTACAATCGGACCATCCGTGAGTGACCCTCCTGCCAGCGCGTCAGCGGTATTCACCCCGTTGGCTACGTAAACCGTGCGTGCCCCCTGCGGGAAGGCATAACGCGCGATGGACAGGGCAGTCCCCACCCGGTCCGGTCCTGCCAAAAGCGTGGGGATACCCATGCTGGCTTGATTTTGCTGTGCTTGGCTGAGACCGGGGGGAACGATGGGGTTTCCTGGCTCAGAAACATAGTGCGCCACCATTTGCCGCAACGTCGGCAAGAATGCGTAAAAGGCGTTGCCCGGACAGGCGGTAGCCCCGACGTCACGGTGCCCGGAAACTACCGGAGCCAGAAAATCGTGTCCGTCTTTACGGATGTTGGTTCGCAGATTCAACGGGTCCAAACCGGTGGGACGCAACTTGTAAGCCACGACGCGCGCCACCGTATCTACAGCCGCGTCCGAGGGGCGGTATTCCATGTAGTTGCCCAGCACGGAAATCCCGAAAGTCGTGCTGTTTACACCATAGGCGTGCCCGCCGACGATGTTGGAGGACCAGAAGTCACCCGCACGCCCTTGCCAGGCGCGACCAAAGTTATCCACCAGCACGTTGTAGCCGATATCACCCCACTTCAGACTGATGGCGTGATAGCGATAAATGGAACGCAGGATAGCCGGAACGTCACCGGGGGAATAGTTATTTCCCGTGGCGGTATGGTGCACCACCGCTCCGCGGACCGCGCCCGCCCGGAGTCTCCATCCCATCCAAGACTCGTTCGCTCCCCAGTCGGCTCGGGAATAAACCGTGGCGGGACGCCCCGTTGCCGGGACATTGGTCCAAGCGTTTCGCGCCGGGTCGGGAGGAATGACCTGTTTACCGGCATCATTAGTTTTGTTGGGCTTTTCCTTGCCCCCATCGGGACCGGTGGCGATGCCAGGTTTCACTCCGGCAGACACAAATGCTTTCGTGTCTCCCGTTTCGACGGTCGCATAAGCGTGGTCCTCGGCTCTGGTTTGGGAATCAATCACTTCTACAGTGGGCTGCAGTTTCGCGCCCCGCGGGACTACCACCGCGATTTGTGCTTTCGCGACGTTGGTCAAAATCCAAGGTTCCGTTACGTTCAGCTTGTCGTCTTTCGTGGAATCGAATTCGTCGCCGATGGTTTGCCACTCGCTCCAGGTCCCGGCTTGCAAATAACGCCCCATTACCACCAGGGGCTGCGGACCGCGAGGTGACCACCGCGCCGCTATCAGCGCCACTGGTGCCTGCACTTTCACAGTGGAGACGAGTTTGTCTGTCGGACCAGTGTTGGCAGCAACCTCGTGGTGCGAGGACCGGAGCATCCCCCGACTGTCAAACAAAGGTACCTCGCCTCGCTGGGAAGCTTGGAAGGCTGCCGTTTTCTGGTTGAGCTCCGAGTCACCCAGAGTGTCCAGTGTTGCGTGGCTCGCAAAATTGGAGCTGACTTTATCGGTGATACCGCCGTTCCGTTCCGCTGCCACTGCCACCGCTGCCGGACTCGCCAACAGACTCAATACCACTAAAGACCACATGATGCCGCGTTTGCGCATAAGTTCCTCCCATCGGTGCTGCAATTTAGCATGACTATTTTAATCATCTCTGTCCAGAGATTTTTACAAAAAATCCAAAATTATCTCACGGTTTGATATGTTTTGATGCTTAATTTTCACACCAGCCACAATAGTAACGCAGCTGCAGCTATCCACCGCAGCTCTCTCGGTTCCAAAATACGCTTTCACTGATTTCATCCTCAAATGACACAATATAAATGTGCACGAAACAGGGAAGGACACCAGCCAAGCTGTGCCGCAGCCATCACCAAACCAGCCTGCGGCTCAAGAGGTCGCTCTAGTGATACCCATCTATAACGAGGGTCCCGTCATCGCCGAGGTCTTGCAGGAAGCCCGACAGACTTTCCCCCACCTCATTTGCGTCGATGACGGTTCCACCGACAATTCCGCTGCCCTGGCTCGCGCCGCTGGCGCCACGGTCCTGACTCACGCTATCAATCTCGGTCAAGGGGCCGCCCTACAGACCGGCATCACCTACTATTTGCAGGCGACTGACTTCCCCTATGTCGCCACCTTCGACGCCGACGGTCAGCACCTCACTTCTGACGTCACCGAAATGTGGCAACGCGCCAAAGCGGATGGCTTCGACATCATTTTTGGCTCCCGTTTCCTCTCTGACGTGCAAGAAATGGGACGAGCCAAACGCATCGTCTTAAAAACTGCCGCCTGGGCTACCGCTCGCACGACCCACATGAACCTGACCGACGCACACAACGGGTTGCGACTGCTCTCGCGCCGGGCTGCCAGCACCCTAAACCTGAAACAAAACCGCATGGCCCACGCTTCTGAAATCGTGGCGCAACTGGGCAAAAGCGGGCTGCCGTGGGCGGAAATGCCAGTCCACATCCGCTACACCGACTATTCCAAAGCCAAGGGGCAGTCCCTGTGGAACTCAATAAACATCGTCATGGATTTGCTGATGGGGGTGCGTTAACGTGGACGTTTTCACAAGTGTGGCCGGGCTGGTTCCCGTCTCGGTTCCGACATTGCTGGTTGGGGTCGCCGCCGGTCAGTGGGGTATCAAGGTCGTCCTGCTCCTAGTGGTTGGGGTGGGGCTGGTTTACGTGTCTCGGCTGCAAGGCGCCCGCAACTTGGCAATGCGACGTATCTTGGCGCTACTGTTCGCGATTTTGGCAGCCGTGGCAATCATCTATCCGCCAGTGATTTCCGCAGTCGCTACGTTCCTCGGTGTCGGCAGAGGTACCGATTTACTGCTGTATCTGCTGGTCATAGTCGTGTTGGCAACCTGGCTGGTGCAGTGGCGTTACAACATCGCGGTGCAGGCACGCCTGACTGAACTGACTCGGGCGTTGGCCCTGTCCGAGGCCCGTCACAACGACTCTAATGACGAGCCAAAACCCAATACCGCAGCCGCAGACCCCAGCTAATCAATACCAGCAACGGCAACACAGAGGGACGACCCGCATAGAGCCGATTTAAGAAAATCCGCGCCGAATCGTGATGAGCCCGCAAGGCACGCAGGTTGCGTTTCGCTCCTGCCCCCAGCGTCTTGTCCCCTGTCGTGGCGCCCTGCTCGTGTATTGCTACGGCGTTGCCCACAAACAGCGCCCCGCGTCCCAGGAAACGCCGCGCCCGCCAAGCCAAGTCCATGTCCTCAAAGTACATAAAGTATGCCGGGTCAAAGCCACCCAGTTGTTCCCAATCCGCGCGGCGCAGCAGGATACACGCCCCACTCAGCCAATCAACCGCGACCGAGTCCGTCCCGCGCCAAGATGATCCCCAATACCGGCGAGTCCACGGGTTTCCCGGCCACACTCGTCCCAGCAGCGCGTGGCCAATCCCTATAGAAATATAGGGAAAAGACCGACCGGTCGGATAGCGCGTGCCGGTTTCATCCACCAGCGCCGGACCGATGAGGGCAGCCTCAGGATGGGCTGCAGCAGCAGCAATCAGGGCATCCACAGCGCCGGGAGTCAGGCGCAAATCTGGGTTAGCGAACACCAGCCACGGCTCCGTTCCTCCGAAGTCAGAACCAAAATTGCTGCCTGCCCCGAATCCCGGATTGTTAGGCAAGGAACGGTATTCCGCCCCGAATTCTTGGCAAGCTGCCACCACCGCGGGGTCGGGAGCCTCTGAGTTATCCACCACGACGGCGTGAATCGACCGGGAAGATGCCTTCGCTAAGCTCTGCAGCAGCCCGCGAATTCCCTCCCCGCAGTGATAAGCGACCGTGACGACGCGAATAGCCGAGTCACTGTCGCCAAATGCCGGAGTCGGGTTGGTGGGGGTGGCGGACACACTCGACACGTACTTTCCTTCCCGGGCACACAAAATCTAGGAAAATCATCGGGTCTGGCACAGCCGTACCAGGAAATACCCGACACTTAAGTCTACAATGGCTTGGTGTCATCAAAGCACCACCCTATTGCCACGCACGCTGCCGCTCTGACCCGCCCGCGGCGGGGACTGCGCATTTTCAGCCTGGTGTTCATGTTCTTGGCGATTTTTAGCCTGAGTTTCGCGGGCATGGTCAACGCAGATATTTCTTCTTGGACCAAAAAAGCCAACGTAAATAAATTTCTGGACCAGAATCGTCACGAAAAGAAAAATCCACGGGACAATTTCGCCAACCGTGACCTGAACGTGATGGTAATCGGGTCTGATCATCGAGCCCAGAAAGATTACGACGAAAACGGCAGGCTGGTTACCGGAATGCGTTCCGATACCACCATGGTGGCGCATATTAGCGCGGATCGCACCCGAGTGGAGGTCATGTCGATTCCGCGTGACCTAATGGTAAAGCGACCGGCTTGTCTGCGCGCTGACGGAAAGACTGAACCCGCCAGCCCAGGTTATGTCCAGTTCAACTCCATTTTTGCGCTGCTGGGACAGGAAGAAGACGTAGCTGCCGCCACTGCCTGCACCATGAAAACAGTCGAACAGCTGACCGGGATTTTCCTAGATGAATTTGTGGTCGTTGACTTTGATGGCTTTGAAAATATGGTTGCCGCCTTGGGCGGGGTGCCGATTTGCCTGGATGAAAAGATGAAAGACAGCAAAGGCGCCATCGACTTGCCCGCCGGTTGCCACACTTTGGATCCCCAACAGGCACTCGGTTTTGCTCGAGCCCGCTACGGGGTGGGAGACGGCTCGGACATTTCCCGAATTGGTCGCCAGCAAAAGCTGGTCGGAGCCATGATGAAGGAAGCCAAGAGCCGTAACATGCTGACCGATTTGCCTTCGCTCTATGCGTTCCTCAAGGCAGGAATGAAATCCCTCACCACCTCTCAGAACTTCGGCAACGCTAAAAACCTGGGCGGATTGGCATTTTCCCTGGCTAAAATCAAACCTGATAACATCCGCTTTTACACTCTGCCGTTTGGGGAATACGCTCCGGATCGGGCACGCGTCGCCGTGGCATACAATGCCCCGAATATGTTCGATGCGTTGCGTTTAGACCAGCCGGTTCCCCCCGAGTTCCCCTACCAGGACATGAACGGGAACCTTCACCAGCCCAGCGAACAGACCGCGACATCCTCGCCTTCGCCGGATTCCGCCAGTTCCGGGGGATCCGTTCCGGCACAAGGGAGTAGCACCGGTCGCACGGGAGGGGCACCTTCGCGGGGAACGACCGCAACGAGCAGGGCAAACGGGACGAACTCTGCACACGCCGGGCAAGCCGTGGGAGGCTCCGCGAGCAGCAACTCTGCCAGCAACGTTGAAACTCCGGCGCGCGGCGCCGATACTGCCCCCAATTCAAACTCGGTGAGTACCGGCGAGGTCGGAGGAAACTCCGCGCACAATGCACCTGCCGGGGAGGCATCCGGAGACAGCAGCATGGGGCAGGTATCCGCGCAATGACCTTGCCACCGTCTTTTCCGCCAGGCAGTTCCCAGTCTCACCCTCACCCCGACAACTCTCCCCAAATTCGGCACCAGGCAGCGAATCAGCCGACTTACCCGGCTTTTCCCAGCAACCCCAACGGGACCAACCGCCCCGATTTGCGCACTGCCGTGGTGGTAGGCAGTTCCGCCACACCTGCGACGCAACACCAGGGGCTGAGCTATACGGATTTGGCGCTGCCAGCCTCCTATGCCCCCGGTTCCGCAGCGAACCACTACCCCGGCACCCCCGGCGTACGCCCCGCGGAGTCTTTCCAGCCCCAGCCCGCCCCCACAGTGCCCGGTGCGGAGTCCTATCTGTCCGCCGAGCCTCCCCGTTCCGGCGCTATCCACACTCGCAGCTGGTCCAAACGTATCTTCCTCACCCTTTTGACCCTGCTTTTAGCGCTGGTTTTGGCGTTTGTATTTTGGGGATTATTCCTGAACAATCGGGTCAATACGAATATCGGTCGCACCGACGCCCTGAGCGGGACCGCCGACACGCCCGGCACGACTTGGCTCATCGCCGGTTCGGACTCCCGCGAGGGCACTGCCGAAGCCAGCCTCGGAGTGCAAGGTCAGCGTTCCGACACCATCATTTTGGTACACCAAGCCGCCAACGGCACCGCCATGATTGTTTCCCTGCCCCGCGACTCCTATGTCGAGATTCCGGGTCACGGTCATAACAAGCTCAATGCCGCATTTTCCGAGGGAGGTCCGGCGCTGCTGGTTTCCACCGTCGAAGGCTTGACCGGACTGACCGTTGACCATTATGTGCAAATCGGTTTCAACGGGGTCTCCCAGGTCGTAGACGGGGTCGGCGGGATTAACCTGTGCTGGGACCAGACATTTTCCGACCGGGTCTCCGGGCTCAGTTGGCAAGCCGGATGTCACGACGTAGACGGGACGACCGCCCTGCTATTTGCGCGGATGCGCTACGCCGACCCACTGGGTGACATCGGGCGCACCCAACGTCAACGCCTGGTCATCAGCTCTACCCTAAAGAAAGCGCTGAGCCCGGAAGTACTGATTAATCCGGCCCGGCAAGTGGCACTGGCAGATGCGGGCGCGGCGGCGCTGACAGTTGACCGCTCCACTCAGACGATTGACATTGCTCGACTCGCGCTGGCACTGCGGAAGGCTGGGGACGCCGGTCTGCAGGGAGTGCCGCCCATTGCCTCTCTCGGTTACAACCCCGGTGGTGGTGTGGGGTCGACGGTGAAGCTGGACGAGAACCGCACCCCCGCCTTCTGGGAAGGGCTGCGTAACGGGACTCTCACCCCTGCCGACCTGACCCCGCAGTTCTAGGCTAGTTGTTTCAACCCCGCGGGTATCGCTCATTTCAGATACCCAGCAGATTACGGCTCGAGCGCTACCCCGCCGAGCGCGGGGACGAATGGCGCAATCGCCGCACCGGGCGGCAAACCGGCGGGGTAGAATGACATCATGAGCGATGCTGCAGAAACGCCCCTGGTGGGCTTGGTGATGGGTTCGGATTCCGATTGGGCGACGATGTCGGCTGCCGCGGAGGTGCTGCGCGACTTTGGAATTCCTTTCGAGGCTCGGGTGGTGTCAGCTCACCGGATGCCTATCGACATGCTGGAGTACGGGACTTCGGCGGAAAAGCGCGGTTTGCGAGTGATTATTGCCGGTGCGGGCGGGGCAGCGCACCTGCCCGGAATGCTGGCGGCAGCTACCGTGCTACCGGTCATTGGGGTGCCGGTACCGCTGAAACACTTGGAGGGCATGGATTCCCTGCTGTCCATCGTGCAAATGCCCTCCGGCGTGCCGGTCGCGACCGTTTCTATCGGCAACGCGAAGAACGCCGCCCTGCTGGCTGCCCGCATCTTGGGCGCCGGGGAAGGACCACAGGCGGAACAGATGCGCGAACGCATGTTGCAGTATCAAGCCCTGCTGCGTCAGGTAGCTATCGACAAGGGCGAAGCCTTAAAGAACGTGATGGACACGGAGGAGAACTGAGTTGACCACCTATCATCCGCCCGTGGTGGCGTGTATCGGCGCTGGTCAGCTGGCTCGAATGCTGGCTACCGAAGCCGGTGAGCTGGGATTTTGCCTGCGAGTTTTAGCTGACTCCCCCTCGGATCCGGCTGCTTTCGTGTGCCCGGAGACGGTGGTGGGTTCTGCTGATGACCCCGCAGCGTTGCGCGAACTGCTGGACGGGGCTGACGTGGTGACTTTCGAGCACGAGTTGATTCCGGACACGGTTTTCGATGTCGCCGCCGCGACTGGTGTCCCGGCTCGACCGGCTCAATCCGCACTGCTCTATGCGAAAGACAAGCTGGCGATGCGTCAGCGTTTGGGCGAGCTGGGACTACCCATGCCCGCTTGGGCCAATGGGGCAGACTTGGATGCGGTCAAGGATGTGGGTCGACGCTGCGGTTGGCCGCTGGTGGCAAAAATTAGCCACGGCGGTTATGACGGGCGCGGGGTGCGCCTGGTATCCAGTTTGGACGAGTTCAAGACCTGGCGAGAGGGCTTGGATGAGGGCATCGAATGTCTGGTCGAGCAGAGGGTTCCTTTCAGCAGCGAGCTGGCGGTAATGGCAGCACGGCGCGCTTCGGGGGAACTGCGCACCTATATCCCGATGCAAACTTGGCAGGAACAGGGACAATGTGCGGCTGTTTTGGAACCGGCTCAGATTCCGGTGGACATCATTGACCAAGCCGAGGAATTGGCGCGCCAGATTGGCGTGGAGCTCGATATTACCGGAGTCTATGCGGTTGAAATGTTCCTGGTGAAAACTCCCAATGGCAAATACCACCTGTACATCAATGAGCTGGCGATGCGTCCGCATAACTCCGGGCACTGGACCCAAGACGGGTGCGTAACTTCCCAGTTCGAACAGCATTTGCGGGCGGTCTTAGACCTGCCGTTGGGCGATACTTCCCGCACTGCCCCCTACACCGCGATGGCTAATGTCTTGGGCAGCAAACTGGAGGACCCTGCCCAAGCCGTAACGAAAGTGATGGAGAAATATCCCGAAGCCAAGATTCACCTGTATCGCAAGAGTAACCGCCCGAAGCGCAAACTTGGTCACGTCAACGTCTGTGGCACCGACCCTGACCTGGAGCTTTCCTCCGCCCGCGCGGCCGCTAACCTGCTGATGGGCAAGTAACCAGCGCCCCGACCTGGTGACCCTAAAAAGTTGTGGCGGTCCGGAATACCGAGCCGCCACTATGAAACACCCGACTAGCGCAACGACAGGTGTCGAGACAGCGAGTTGTGGGCAAACCAGTAGCCGATAATCAGCAGGGGGATCATGCTCAACGTTCCCAGCGGGAGGAATATGCCAGTCCCCTCGTTAGTCCGCGAGAGGATAGCGCCGAAAAGCAGCTTTGCCTGGGCGTCACCTGCCAAACTCGTAATGTGCAACGTCACCGGCACCAGGAAAGTAAACAGAGCCAACACCGCTTCATAAACCACATAGATGAGAATGGCGCTGATGGTCACCGCTTTGTTGGTGGACAGGTAAGCGAATCCGAAACGATTGGCTAGGGCAGAAAAGCACACCACCCACAGCACAAACTGTGCAGCTGTCAGCAGCAAGGTCACGATTATGAAGACGATGAGAACGGGAGCGCCTTGCAGGAGTTTCCCGATGGCTTCCCAGGTTGCCACGAATTTGTCTCCAAAGCTTAGCTTGGAGCCTGCCGCCCCCGCCATATGGGTAAAGATAACCCAAGTCAGCGCCAGGCAGCTCCAACAAATGCTGAGCAGAACCGCGATAAACAGCCACAGGGACTTCGTCCCCAGCACGATTTCCCCCGAAGCGGGCAAGGTGTTTGTAAAGTAGCCGCGTTGCCCGTAGGTGGTTTGGTAGTAATACTTGGAACCCGTGATAGAAATGAGGAAAGGAATGATGATTGACACCACAGCACCGATGGTGGTCCCCATTACCGACAGGAAACTTTGGTTAGTGAGGCTCAACAGCCCCGAGGCAAACACCACCGCCAAGCCAAGAACCAGATAAAGCAACAGTTGCCAGCCCATTTCCTGGGCTTCACACTTGAATAACTTAGCAAACATGGGAGTATTCCTTCCTAAAGATTTGGTCCAGGGACATACCGTAGGCTTCCCGCAGCTCATCGGCTTCGCCCTGTTTGAACAGTTTGCCCGCGTGCAGGAATACGGCTTCGTCCAGCACCGGCTCAATGTCGGTGACCAGGTGGGTGGAAATAAACAGAGTCGCTTCGGGGTTCCACCCTTTCACAATGGTGTCCAGCAGGGCTTGGCGCGCCGCCGGGTCCACTCCCGAAATCGGCTCATCCAGCAGATAGAGCCGGGCGGAACGTGACATTATCAGCGCTAGCTGCAGTTTTTCACGCATCCCTTTGCTCATATGGTTGGTGGTTTGGCGACGTTGTAGCCCCAGGAATTCCACCAGTTCCATGGCTTTTCTCGCGTCAAAGTCCGCGAAACAATCCGCGTGCCGGTTGATAGCCGCTGCTACGCTGATTGATTCGGGCAGCCAGGCGGCATCAGGCAGGAAAGAGGTCATGGCTTTGGTTTTCGCCCCAATCTCTTGACCACCAATGCGGACTTGCCCGCTGGTGGGTTCCAGTACGCCTGCCAAGATTTTTAGCAGGGTGGTCTTGCCGGAGCCATTTTCGCCCAGCAAACCGATGATTTTTCCGGCATTCAAGTTAAGGGTGAGCTGGTCCAGTGCCGGCTTTGTCACCCCGTTTACTTTGATACCCCAATAACGTTTGGTGAGGTTGGACACTTCCACTAAGGGTTGCATCTCAATCACGTCCTTTCCATTGACTATTCAACAGATCTTGGGCTTCGCTGAGGCTTAGTCCCAAAGTTTTCATGTCTGTTATGAAGTTGCGCACGGAGGTTTTCGCCAGATTCCTGCCAAGTTCCCGGACAGCCCGGATATCCTCGGTGACGAAACGCCCCAAGCCCCGGCGCGAAGCAACCAAGCCGGTACGTTCCAGCTCGGTTAACGCCTTTTGCATAGTGTTGGGATTGACCCCGTACTCGGCGGATAAATCGCGCACAGAGGGAATCTGAGAACCCCGCTCCCACGCTCCGCTGGTGATGCGCCGTGAGAAGTCGTCAAGTAACTGACGCCAAATGGGCGTTCCAGTATCAAAATCCATCAGCTTCTCCTTACCTAAACAAACGCGGTACCATGTTTGTGTACTACAACACTAATACACCATCACACAGCTGTCAAGGGGAAACTTTTTCCGGGGTAAATAGAGGGGGATTCAGCTTAGCCCCATAGAGAGGGCCAGAATATCCCCAGTTCGCCAGCCAGTTTTCGCAACAAAGGCAGAGAAATCCCGATGACATTGTGCGGATCGCCCTCGATACCGCTGATGAATGCCCCGCCCAAACCGTCAATGGTAAACGAGCCAGCGACTTCCAGTGGTTCCCCGCTAGCCACGTAGGCGCGGACCTCTGCCTCGCTGAACTGCGCAAAATGCACCACGGTAGACTCGGTGCTCCCCACTTCTGCAACCGTTTCGGCTGCCTCGCTGCGCAAACGCATCACCCAATGCCCGGTGTGCAACACCCCCGAATCTCCCGACAGGGCACGCACCCGCGCGAGAGCAACCTCCGGATCGTGCGGTTTACCCAACACTTCGCCATGAAACTCCAGCATGGAGTCACAACCCACCACCAACGTATCCGCACCCGGCGAAAGCGACGTCTCGAGTTCCCCCGCTACTGCCCGCGCTTTTGCCTGCGCCAAAGCCAAAACCTGCGCCGCGGGATCAGCCCCCTGGGCGCGCAGCTTGGTCAGCAGAGTATCCTCGTCCACGTGAGAAACCTGCACCACCGGGCACAACCCCGCCCCCTGCAACACTTTGCGTCGCGCCGGCGAAGCGGAAGCCAACACCAAGCTCACCGCAGCAGCACCCCTTACAGAATCAGATTTTTCCATGCCTCTAGCTTAATCGCGCGGGTTTGAATCACCGCAACCCAGCCAGCACCACAGACGTTCCCGCAGTTCAGCCCTGATGCACCCAGCATCCACCACCGGCGGACATCGCGCCGTTGGACGCACCGAAAATGCAGAAAACTACTGTTAAAATTAAGCGTTCCGTTGAATAGCGCAACGGGTCAAAAAAGGGTAAAGTTTTATGCGATGATGACTTAGAGTTTCCATAATCTCCCAGTTTATGAACACCCGCATTATTCCAGAGTGTCGGTCAAAGAAGAGAGAACAGAACCGGGAGGAATAAACACGAAAGCAGAGGAACAGGAATGACCAGAGTCCTTTTAGTCGAAGACGATCCCGCCATCGCGGAGCCGCTGACTCGCGCTCTACAGCGGGAAGGCTACGAGGTCGGAGCGCACGTTACAGGCGGTTCTGCCCTGAAACAAGTCAATGACTCCGACATGGTGATTTTGGACTTGGGGCTGCCTGACATGGACGGTCTGGATGTGGCACGCACGATTCGTGCCCAAGGTATCACCATTCCGATTCTGATTCTGACCGCGCGTACCGGCGAAGTCGACATGGTGGTGGGCTTGGATGCTGGTGCGGACGATTATGTGACCAAGCCGTTCCGTCTGGGCGAGCTGCTGGCTCGCGTGCGGGCGCTGCTGCGGCGTTCTGGCGGGGAAATCACTGAGGAAAGTGACCTTTCCGCACAGGACGTGCGCATTGAGGTTTCCGCTCATCGTGCTTTCCAGGGGACACGGGAATTACAGCTGACCGCGAAAGAATTTGAACTGTTGCGAGTGCTGGTGCGCGAGGCTGGCGCGGTCGTGGAGCGGGAAGCCATCATGCGGGAAGTGTGGGGCGGGGACCCGTCGGGTTCCACCAAGACCCTGGACATGCACGTCTCGTGGCTGCGCCGCAAACTCGGTGATGACGCGAACAATCCGCATTACATCACCACAGTGCGCGGCATGGGCTTCCGCTTTGAAACTGCCTAGCCCTTGCGCAAGCAAATCCTGGTTTCTATCCTCAGCGCGGTAACAATTGCTGTGCTGCTGCTGGGTGTACCTTTGGCAGCTTTCGCCGTTAATCAGCTGTGGGACTCGGCACGCGCGGATGTTGACGCAGCAGCTAAACAGTATGCCCTGGCTCTGGATCGCACTTCCCTGACCGGGCACTACGTGACTGATGTCACCATAGCGAGCTGGCTGTGGCCGGGACGCGCTGCCGACACCAGGGTGGAAGTCACCACTCACGACGGGCGCGACCTAAGCTTCGGGACTCGCCCGGTGTTTCCGCTGGTCTCCCGAGTCGAGACTGCCACGGGTGCCACTTTGACGGTAATTTCTTCGTCAGACAACGCCCGTTCACGTTCTGTGGTGTTCGTTTTGGTGACTCTTTCCGGGGTGGCAGCATCAGTATTTGTCGGCGCGTTTATCGCGATGCGGTCGTCCCGTCGGATTTCAGCACCGTTGATTTATCTGTCTGCCCAAGCCGAACAGCTCGGTTCTGGCGGGGTACGCCCGCGGGTGACCCCTTCCGGGATTGAAGAAATCGACCTGGTGCAAGACGAACTGGTTCGCGCCAGTGAAAATCTGGCAGGACGTATCGCCGCGGAGCGCCAGTTCGCTTCGGATGTCTCCCATCAGCTGCGCACTCCGCTGACTGCCCTGTCTATGCGACTGGAAGAAATCCAGATGATCAGCAGCGAACCGGAGGTACAGCAAGAAGCCGAACAGTGCCTGGACCAGCTGGAACGCCTGACCGGCGTGATTGAAGACCTGAAACGTAACTCTCAGAACGCAGGCGGGGGCACCACCCAGGCGATTAACGTGGACGAATTCCTGGTACACCAGCAAAACGAGTGGGAAAACCAGTTCCGAGCGGCGGATCGCCCGCTGGTGTTCCGTAATGAAACGGACCGTCCCGCCTTGGCTACCCCCGGTTCACTCGGTCAGGTCATCGCCACCCTGCTGGAGAATTCGTTGAAATACGGGGCAGGCACGACCACCGTGCGCGCCAAGATGAGTGGCAACAAGAAAGGCATGTATTTCGAGGTCAGCGACGAGGGTCCGGGGGTGGATGACGAAATCGCCCCGGATATTTTTAAGAAGGGCGTTTCGGGACACGGTTCGACCGGGATTGGCTTGGCGCTGGCGAAGCAGCTCATTGAGGCGGACGGCGGGAAACTCGAACTCATTGTGCGCCGACCCCCGACGTTCCAGGCTTTTGTCGCCACCGTACCGGCATCTCTGGATCCGAACAAGGTGTTGCCCCAGGGTGCCATTATTTCCGTCTCCCATCCCAAGCGCCGATTCTGACTTTCCCGGTTTCTGCGGCGATTTTCCCCGGTAAAGGGCGTTTCCCTGGATAGGATTTTTTTGTGGATGATTTTCGGGAAGGTAACTGGCTGTTGCGTGCCGATGCCGCGTGCGGTTTGCGGGCACTGCACCAGGCTGGGCAACGTGTGCAAATGATTTACATCGACCCGCCCTATAACACCGGAAACACTTTCGCCTACCACGATCGGCGTGCCAAGGACGAGTGGCTTGCGATGATGCACCCGCTGCTGGCGACAGCCCGCGAAATCCTGACCCCCGATGGTCTCATCTTTATCTCGATTGACTTTAACCAACTGTGTGAGCTGAAACTGGAGATGGACCGCACTTTTGGCACCGAAAACCTAATTGGAAACTTCGTGTGGGTCTCTAACTTGAAAGGTCGCCAGCTGGGGTCAGGTCCTGCCGGAACGCACGAGTACATCTTGACCTATGCCCGTGACGCTGCGCAGGTCGGCAAGCTCCGCGGTCGCACCGAGCTTTTGCAAAAACTCATGCCTGCCGTGTACCACCTGCCCCAGCGCCAGGTAAAGCATGATGCGCGCGGGGAGTATGTCACCAAGAACGAGCTGTATAACACGAACTCAAAGTTCAACGAGGTCACTGCCCCCTCGATGGTGTTCGATATTCTCTATCATCCCCAGACCGGGGCGGTACGCACCAGTGAGGTCGGGGCGGCGAATCCCGAACTGGCTGCTGCCGGCTGGATTTGCGCTCACCCTCATCCAAACGCGAAACCGGGACTCAAGTACCACGCGTGGCGTTGGTCGCGGGCGAAAGTGGAACGGGATTACGCAAACCTGGAATTTCAGGTGCGCGGACGGGGGGCACATCGCCATCTAAAGATTTATACCAAAATCCGTAACTTTCACGAAACTGCCCTGAAAGACCTGGTTATCGGACCCTCGACAATTTCAGGACAGCGGGAACTACAGCGTCTGGGTCTGGGCGGATTGTTTGAAACTCCAAAGCCCACGAAGCTGCTACAAGTCCTCATCGAGGCCGCCACCAGCCCCGGCGATACGGTCCTGGATTTCTTCGCCGGCTCGGGCACTACCGGGCAGGCGGCACACACCGCGGGGCGACGGTTTGTGTTGATTCAACTGGAAGAGACGTTCAGCTCGGCTAAATCCTCCCCCGCTAGCGAGCATGGACTCGACACTATTGCCGACCTGACAGCCGCGCGGCTGCGAGCCGCCCACGTCCCTTTCCGAGAAACGACACTGTAACCATCCCCGACCATCCCCGCAGTGCTGACCGGCACCCTTGTGAACACCCTTATGAACATCCCCTCTGGCACAGCCTTCGGCGGTATCCCGCGGAGCTCCGACCTGCCACGACCGTGTACTGCCACGATTCCCCCCGCCCCCCAACCCGCCCTGGTACAGAAACCCTGAAATATCTGTGAAAAAACGGGAAATACCTGGTAAATCCGACTTGTGCTAGGCTTGATTCCCAAGAAAGTCTAAATAGTTTGCCACCATTAAGGAAGGTCATAGTATGAATTCTCCCAGCCGTAAAGGCTTCGACACCTACCTTTTAATTTCCGGGTTTGCCCTGTTTGCCATGTTTTTCGGCGCGGGCAACTTGATTTTCCCCTTCCAAGTCGGCGTCAGCGGGGGCGCCAATGTAATCCCCGCAGTCATCGGCATTTTGCTGACGGGCGTGCTGTTCCCCGTGGCAGGGATGATGGCGGCGTCCACCGACGCTTACGGCGCGGGGCGAATTGCCGACCGCATCGGGCACATTCCGGGGCTGATTTTGACCGTCGCGGTATTCCTGTTTTGTGGAATGTGTTACGCGATGCCCCGCGTGGCTACCGTGTCTTGGGAGATGGCTATCCGCCCTTTGACCAGCCTGGGAGCCCAGACCGGGGATAACGCCGCGAATCACGTCGGGCTGTTTATTTACTCGCTAATCTTCTTTGCCATCGTGTTGATTCTGCTGAACCGCCCCGATCGGATGCTGGACCGCATCGGACAGTACCTGACCCCGGCGCTGCTCATTTTGCTGCTGGTGATGATTGCCATCGCCATGTTTAAACTGCCCAGTGTCGAAACAATTCACCCCGATCCGTCCTATCAGGCATCACCCTTTACTGCCGGGTTGATTACCGGCTACGGCACGATGGACGCTCTAGCATCCCTGGTGTTCGGGGTGGTCATCATCACCCAGTTGCACGCTCACGGCTACAACGAAAAGCGTTCCGTGTTCCGGGCGACGACCTTTACTGCCGGTATTGCGGGAGCATCCCTGGCTATCGTTTACACGGGCTTGGCATTTGTGGGTACCCGCGTGGCGGATCAGGAGATTGCTAACCCGGCAGCCGGTCTGTCTCTGGCGGCGCAAATGATTTTCGGACCAATCGGACAAAGCCTGTTCTCGATTATCGTGTTCCTGGCATGCTTGACCACCGCTACCGGACTGATGGGAGCTTCAACTCAGTACTTCTGCGATTTGCTCCCGAAGGTACACCGTTCCGCTATGCTGGCGATTCACGTGGTGATTTCCCTGCTGGTGGCTAATCTGGGTCTCGAGAACATCCTCGCCATCGTGGTGACGATTGGGTTGGCGACCTACCCTCCGGCAATCTGCCTGATTATCATCGCCCTGCTGGATTACACCATGAAACGCCAGCTGTTCTGGACCTACCGGCTCTCCGCCTGGGTAGCCACCCTAATCGGGATTTTTGAAGCCATCTCTACTTTCAAGCTCCCGGCTTGGGAGCACGTCACCGGCTGGCAGCAGGCTTTGCAAGATGTTTTGCATGTCCTTCCGCTGGGCGACGTGCAGATGGGCTGGCTGACCCCCGCTCTCGCTGGAGTCGCGGTCGGTATCGCCATTGACCTGCTGCATCCCATTGACGTGGCCAAATTGCCGAAGTCCCAGACTCCGACCGGGATTCCCGACCGGAACTCAGAGAAAGACAACCTGCCCGTCGAAGGCTAAATCTAAATGTCTGTGTGGGGGGCTCTGCCGGTTGGCAGAGCCCCCCACACATTTACCTAAATCAAACGGCGGTGAGTTAGAAACGGAACTTTTCCATCTCTGTTTGCAGACCTCTTGACTGGTTTGCCAGCTCTTTGGTCTGGTCTACCATTCGTCGCAAAGCTGCCGAGGAATTATCTGCACCGTGAGCCACCGAGGCAATATTTTCGGCAATCTGACCGGCACCAGCGGCCGCGTCCTGAACGGAACGTGACATTTCGTTGGTAGTGGCAGACTGTTCTTCCACCGCGGCAGCGATTGTGGTCTGGTAATCGTTGATGCTGGAAATAATCACTGAAATCCGCTCAATGGCACTGACCGCAGCCTCGGTATCCTGCTGGATTTGAGTGATTCGCGCACCAATATTTTCAGTAGCGGCCCCTGTTTGTGCCGCGAGATCTTTGACCTCCCCTGCCACCACGGCAAAGCCTTTACCGGCTTCGCCCGCGCGGGCAGCCTCAATGGTCGCATTCAGGGCCAACAGGTTCGTTTGCTCGGCAATAGCCGTGATTTCACGGATGACCTCACCAACTTCCTTGCTAGATTCGCCCAGCTTTTCCACCACTTGACTGGTGTCTGCCGCAACCGCGGTAGCCTCACCTGCGACGCGCGCAGCATCGTTAGCATTGGCAGAAATTTCGCGTATGGAGGCACCCATTTCTTCTGCCCCCGCAGCAACGGTTTGAATTGACTGAGAAACTTCATTCGCAGCGTTGCTAACCAATTCGGCTTCGGAACGCACTTGTACGGCTGCCGCCGCAGACTCATCAGCTTCCCGCGCCAAATCCATCGCGGTGGCATTGACATTGCCAGTCAAGCTCGCAGACTGGGTAATCAACTCGCCGATTTCAGTGACCGAGCGGTCCATTCCCTGGCAAATCGAACCCATTTCGTCGCGGGCTTCATAAGCGGTACGTTGCGTGAGGTCACCGTGACCCATCGCCGCGACGACATCATTAACCAGCTGTAGCGGACGGCTTATGACCCGGTACAGCAATATCCCCAGTGCCAATCCGATTGCTAACGCCAGTGCCAACAATATGCCGATGATGATAATGGAACTGAGCCGGGTGTAGTCCACATCTGCCTTCCGCTCCCGCTCCAGCGCGGTAAAGCGTTCGGTGATGGTGTTATAGGCATCATAATAGGCTTGGCGCGCATTTTGATACGACTCACCCTGGAGACGCTGCGAGTAGAGAGCACGGTCGTCGACAAGGGCGGCTGATACCAGTTCGTCTTCCAATACCTTTTGCCAGTGGTCGATTGCGGCAAAGTATTCATCGAGTTCTGGCACAGTTTGCGCGATGGGGTTAGAAGTGATTTCCTGACGCATTTTTTCCACATCGGATTGTTTAGCCTTGAACGCTTCATGGAACTTATTCTTTTCGGCAGGAGTAGGTAAGCCTAAAGTTAGCAACACATCAGAACGGGTCGAAATCAGGGTGGCATCCATGGCTGCCATTGACCGCGAGAACTGGCTGACAGCCAGCAAGCGGTCCGCGTCATCGCCTAGGGTGTTGAGTTTCACAATAGAGTATCCCGAGAGCACTACCATCAGTGCCAACAAGGCAGCAATAACGGTGGTGAACTTGGCAGACAGCTTTAGATTCGAAAATAAGTTTCGCTGAATCTTTGTGCTTACCCTCTTTGCTGGCGCTTCAGAACTTCCTGATTCCATAGCGTAATTCCTATCGTTGATTGTTGGATTATTAGACTTTATTTTTCTTACCATCGGTCAGTTTTTATTGCGCGCCCCGTAATAAAGTCACGGCGCGAGCAATATCATGGCATAACCGATAGCTCATAATAACCCGACTGCAACGCTTTGCTATTTATTTCAAAAAATTAACCACATACATATAAAGCAAGCACTGCAATTCCGTGCAGTGCTTGCTTTATATGTACTATCAAATCACGGTTTTCGGAGTGCCGCGCACTCCGAAAATGTGACTACTTCAAGGTGACGGTAGCGCCGGCCTCTTCGAGTTCAGCCTTGGCCTTTTCAGCGTCTTCCTTCTTGGCACCTTCGAGGATGGCCTTGGGAGCGCCATCAACCAGGTCCTTGGCTTCCTTCAAGCCCAGACCGGTCAGAGCCTTGACAACCTTGATAACCGGAACCTTGGAGGCGCCAGCGTTCTCGAGCACGACGTCAAACTCGGTCTGCTCTTCGCCACCAGCAGCGTCGCCACCAGCAGCCGGAGCAGCAGCCACGGCTACAGCAGCCGGAGCAGCAGCGGTCACGTCAAAGACCTCTTCGAACTTCTTCACGAAGTCGGAGATCTCAATCAGGGTCATATCCTTGAACACGTCGATCAGTTCATCAACAGTCATTTTCGCCATTTTTGGCATCCTTTCGGTTTATCCACCTGGTGATTCCTGCACACCGGGCGTCGCTCTCGCTGATGCGAGCGCTTTTTTCTTTGAATCTAGGTCTAAAGTAAAGCGCCTTAGGCCGCGAGCTTTTCGCGGTAGGCGTCGATGGTACGAACCGTCTTGGAGGCCGAAGCCTGGAACAGCCCGGCAGCGCGAGTTTGCAGCGCCTTGAGCAATCCAGCGGACTTCGCCAGCAAAACTTCGCGGGATTCCAGGGAAGCGAGTTTCTTAACCGCATCAGTGTCGAGGATTTCCCCGTCCATGATGCCAGCCTTCAAAACCAGCGCCTTGTTTTCCTTCGCAAAGGTATCCAGAGCCTTAGCGACGCTAACGACATCGCCATCGGCAGGAACGAAAGCAATCGCGGTCGGTCCCACGAGGTATTCGTCGAGACCTTCCAGCCCAGCTTCCTTCATAGCCAGCTTCGCGAGCTTGTTCTTCGCTACGGAGTAACGCAC
Organism: Mobiluncus holmesii ATCC 35242; assembly: GCF_000185445.1. NCBI lineage: Bacteria > Bacillati > Actinomycetota > Actinomycetes > Actinomycetales > Actinomycetaceae > Mobiluncus > Mobiluncus holmesii. The sequence goes on from NZ_GL622346.1 coordinate 1,440,441, forward strand.
GTCCGTACCGAGCGAGGTACGCAGCTCTTTCATCTGCTTTACGGTCAGACCACGGTATTCGGTCAAAATAACAGCGGCGGAGTCCTTCGCGGATGCCGCGAGAGACTGCACATCTGTGACTTTATCAGGCCTTGCCATGAGCCCTCCTTCCGTTTTTAGCCGGCTGCACGGGATTCGGGCAATAAAAAAGCCCCGCGCGCAAGAGCCGGGGCGTACAGATACGGTTCCCGTCCGTTTTCTGGGTTTTATTGCCACAGAAGGTCGGTGGGTACCGTTCATGATTCGCTTATCGTTTCCTGCGCAGGCTCAGCTATCGCTGAATTATCCGTTCGGACCGGCGGTCTTAGGCTCGTTCAGGCTAGCACATTGCCCGCTTGGAGCCAAATTACGGTATCTGCACGCGGAGCTTGCCACTAGGCAACTCCGGTTGCTGGAGTTAGTGGAATGCTTGGCACCAACGACCGTTTTCACCCCACCGAACATCCCTTTCACGAAAGCGAAATCGCCACCACCTGCATTTTTACCAAAACGAGAGATGAAGATAACCCTGAATCTGTGTTGAAATCGGTCATTCGTGTCCGCGCTAGGGGTGCAGAAGCTGCTCAATGGCGTGACGCCGCCGGTTTAAAGTGGTACCGGGTTGGTCGAACTTAGTGAACTGCCAGGGGGCAGCCAGACTCATGAAAGTATTAATGGCGACTTCCGGGCTGGTTTTCATTTCGTTTTGCAGCCAGGAGCGAATAATTACGAAAGTATTTTGCACCTGCTGCTCGGCAGCCATCTCTATCCAAAGCTCACCGTTGTTTTCTCCGGAATAAGTCACGTAATCCAGGACGTAGCGACGCAGGTATTGGTGAAAATAGTCGCTGAAATAGCCGCGCGTTCCCGACGAGGGCACGTCGAGGAAAATATGCCCGTAGACTTCGGCGTGACTGGCAATATGCTCCAGCAGCTCGATATAAATTTCGCGCCAGCGCAACAGGTAGTTTTCCCGGCTGGCACGGAGTAGCTGACCGATAGCCGGGAAGAACTCGTGGATTTCTGCCAGTAAACACTTGGCTAAAAGTTCGGCGGGGCTGGAGGCGTGAGCGTAAAACGTCCCTCGAGACACGCCCGCAGTTTTCGTTAGTTCTGACACGGAGACATCTTCTGGAGCCCGCGTGGCGCAGAGACGCAAAATGGCTTCATTCAGATTGGCTCGCGCGCGGGCATAGCGCGGATCCATCACTACTTCTCCACTCGGAAAGTTCAAAGGCTCATTTCTCGCCACAAAAGCATTGTGGCACAACCCTGAGACAGCCCGAAACAAAATGAGAATAACACAATACCCTATTGAACACCTGTCCAATAGGGCGTAATATAATTCCCGAAGCAAAGTGACTTCATTTCAACTCCGGAAAAGGAACACTTATGGCACATCAGAGCGAAACCCCCTCGGGAATCTCCCGACGGTCATTTTTACAATGGTCCGGTGTGGCTGCGGGAACCGCCACCTTGTTGAGCGTGGAAGGCTCCCTTCCGGGCTCTTCGGAGGCAAACGCGGCTGCATCTGACGACACCAAGCTGGTGTGGTCGGCTTGTACCGTGAACTGTGGTTCGCGCTGCCCACTGCAGCTGCAGGTTAAGAACGGTCGGGTAGTACGAGTTCTGCCTGACGACACCGGCACGAACGAACTCGGCTCGCAATCCGTGCGTGCTTGCGTGCGCGGTCGCTCCATTCGGCACCGGATATACAATCCGGATCGGCTGAAGAAGCCCTTGAAGCGTAAACCCGGCACGAAACGTGGTGCTGGCGAATGGGTCGAAATCAGCTGGAAGCAAGCCTTGGACGAAATCGCCCAAAAGATGAAAGAAATCAAAGCGAAGTACGGCAACGAAGCCTTTTACATCAACTACGGCACCGGCACCCTCGGATCTATCGTGTCTACCTCGTGGCCCCCGGATGCGACCGCCTTTGCCCGCCTGATGAACTGCTGGGGCGGCTACCTGGATCACTATTCCGACTACTCCACCACCGAAATCACCACTGCCTACCCGTACTTTTATGGGTCTTGGTTCGGTTCTAACTCACTCGATGACGCGGCACGCTCGAAACTGCAGGTCATGTTTGGCAACAACCCGCTGGAAACCCGCATGAGCGGGGGCGGGCTGACCTTCACCACGCTGGAGACAAAAAAGGCCTCTGGAGTGCGCACCATCATTATCGACCCCCGCTATTCCGAGACTGCCGTTGACCTAGCAGACCAGTGGGTGGCATTGCGTCCGGGGACGGATGCGGCTCTCGTGGCAGGCATGATTCACGTCATGCTGGAGGAAAACCTGCACGACCAAGCCTTCCTGGACACCTATTGCATCGGCTTCGACGAAGCCCACATGCCTCCCGGCGCTCCCGCGAATGCGTCTTACCGCTCCTATATCGAAGGCAAAAAGGACGGCGTCGAAAAAACTCCCCAGTGGGCCTCTGCCATCACCGGGGTTCCGGAACAAACCATCCGCCAACTGGCTCGTGAAATTGCCACCGCAAAGCCCTGCGCAATCACCCAGGGGTGGGGTCCGCAACGCCACGCCAACGGCGAAAACGCCGCGCGCGCCATCTTCCTGCTGGCTTGCGCGACCGGCAACGTGGGCGTCCCCGGCGGCGGTAACGGAGCTCGAGAGTCCTCACCCGGACTGGGAGTCGGCAAGAATCTGACCAGCTCGAAACCAAACCCGTCGATGAAGATTATCTCGGTGTTCTCCTGGCTGGACGCGATTGAACACGGCGAAAAAATGGACACGTTCAACTCGGGGGTCATGGAAAAGCCCGAGCCGGGAGCGCGTGACTTTAAAGTCCCGGTAGATGACAACGGCACCCCGACCAACACGAAGCTGGATGTCCCCATTAAGATGGTGTGGCAATACGGCGGAAACTCGCTGGTCAACCAAACTGGGGAAAACGCCGCTTCGGTGAAAATCCTCCAAGACGAATCCAAGTGCGAACTCATCGTCGATTGCGATATTCAGATGACGGTGTCTTGCCGATACGCTGACTACGTCCTACCTGGCACTTCTGCCGCCGAGGAATGCGACTATCATGCCGGGGAAAACGGCGCACCGATGGCGTATGGGATTGTTTCCTCCCAAGCCATCAAGCCTCTGTATCAGTGCAAGGACGTTTACACGATTTGCACCGAGCTGGCTGACCGCCTGGGTGTAAAGGATGACTTCACTGAGGGCAAGACTCGCGAAGATTGGCTGAAAGAGGCCATTGACACCGCGCGGGAGGATGACCCCGAACTGCCCACCTACGAGGAATGGAAAAAGATGGGCGTCTACCGTCGCTACGAAGGACCGATTGTCTCGATGGAAGACTTCCGCACGGACCCGCTGGCTAACCCCCTGTCGACGCCCAGCGGAAAGATTGAAATCTATTCCCAGCGCATCGAACAGATGGCTACCAAGTGGACTTTTGACGCCTTCCGCGAAAAAGCTGAAGGCGACCGGCTGGTGCCTTTGCCCGAGTACGTCGAGACTTGGGACGGACCGGCAGCCGCCATGACCGGCAAGTATCCGCTGCAATGCATCGGTCACCACTTTAAGGGTCGGACCCACTCCACGTATGGAAACGTGGACTGGCTGCGCGAAGCCCACCTGCAAACCATCTGGATTAACCCGATTGACGCCAAGGCTCGCGGAATCAAGAACGGCGATTTGGTGTTTGCCTACAATGACCGCGGCACCGTGCGAATTGAAGCGAAAGTTACTCCCCGCATTGCCCCCGGAGTGGTTTCCCTACCGCAGGGAGCCTGGTATCACCCGGTCGATGCCTCCGAGGTGAAACCTCCAGCCGGCGCCAATCCGGATATTCCGGTGGACATCGGCGGAAACACCAACACTTTGTCCTCGCTGCACCCCTCGCCCTTGGCGCACGGCAACGCGGTACATACCATCACCGTGGAAATTGAGAAGGCTTAGGAGGACATATCATGGCTGAAAACTTCACCAAAGCTGGCGCCAAGTACGGGTTCTATTTCAATCAGACCCGCTGCAACGGCTGCAAGGCCTGCCAGATTGCCTGTATCGACAAGCATGACCTGCCGCTGGGCGTACACTGGCGCAAAGTCGCGGAATACTCCGGCGGGACCTGGAAAGTCCAAGGCAACACCTTCCAACCGAAAGTGTTTGCCTACTATGTCTCCATTTCTTGTAACCACTGTGAATACCCGGTCTGCATGGAGGTTTGCCCCACCACCGCGATGAGCCGCCGCAAGGATGGCACCGTGTATGTGGATGAGTCGAAATGCGTGGGCTGCCGCTACTGCCAGTGGGCTTGCCCCTACGGCGCGCCCCAGCTCAACCCGGAGACTGGTCACATGTCAAAGTGCGACCTGTGCTACGACTATCGCTCGGAGGGCAAAGACCCGGCGTGCGTCGCGGCCTGCCCCTCCCGGGCTCTGGAGTGGGGCCCCATCGACGAACTCCGTAAGAAACACGGCAACCTCAACGGTATCGCTCCCCTGCCCGACCCGTCCTTGACGGAACCGCACCTGGTCATCGAAGCGCACCGGGACGCGGAACCGTGGGACCAAGCCACCGGCGAAATCACCAACCCGAAGGAGATCTGAAAATGGAAGAACTCCCTATGATTCTGTTTACCGTCATCGCCCAGATGGCGATTGGGGCTTTTTGGGCTCTGGGCTTTGTCCAGCTGCTCGGAAGGCTCCGCAAACTGCCTGGTGAATCCATTGACCGGGTGACTGACACCTCCCTGTTCGCAGTCGGACCGCTGCTGGTTCTCGGGTTCTTTGCGGCATTTTTCCACCTGAATGACCCGTTCCATGCGCCATTTACGCTGTTGCACGTCGGCTCCTCCTGGCTCAGCCGCGAACTGTTGAGCGGGGTACTGTTCGGCGGTTTCGGCTTCGTCTTTGCGGCATGCCAGTGGAATAAGTGGTTGACCCGAACCCTCCGTGACGCGTTGGCAGTCCTCACTGCGCTGAGCGGTCTGGCTCTGCTGGCGGCAATGAGTGGGGTCTATTGCACCGTCAAAACTATTCCGGCGTGGCATACTCCCGCGATTCCCGTGTTCTTCTTTGCCTCGGCTCTGTTGACCGGTCCGCTCGCGGTAGCGCTGAGCCTGCTGCTGGTGTGGAAAAAGGCACTGTCTGCGACCGATACGGTGTCTGCTCCCGAGAGCTGGAAAGACTGGCGTCAGCATCTGGCAGTCGGTCAAATCAGCGATGATCTGAAGTCGCTGGTGCATTCCGCGATGCAAATCCTCACCATTGTGTCGGCTGCCAGCGGCATCATCATCATGATTACCTACCCTGCCTACCTGTTGGGTCTGCATCAGCAGGGTGGGGCGGCAGCTCACGTAGCTGACGTTATCTCGGGTGGTTTCCTGACCTGCCGTCTGATCCTGCTGGGTATCGCGGTCGTTGGCGCGGGTGTGTTTGCGTTCACCCAGATTCGCTTGCATTCACAGCCCACTACCACTCTGACGGTCCTGCTGTGCGGATCGCTGCTGCTGGCATTCATCACTGAACTGCTGGGTCGAGCCGTCCACTACGAAGGCTTGTGGCATGTAGGCTTGAATACAGTGCAACACGTTATCGCACCCTAACCGGGGTCCTAGAGAAACCTCGGTGGCTCCCGGCGCATTACCGGGAGCCACGCTTTATTACAGAAGGAAGATACCCATGAGTCAGCTAATCGACGCGCCCTCTCTCGATACTTTTGCCGCGTCTTTTTTGGTCTTGGGCCGGCTGCACCTGGGCCACGCAACTCCGGACACCCGCCGCGAAGTCTATACGAACCTGTCCGACTGGCCCTTTTGGAACGAACCTAACCCCCACCCGGAGCTGGCAAGCCTCCACGCAGACGCCCACACTGCCCTCACTCGCGGCACCGACCTGCTGCAACGCTCTTGGGAAAGCCACGAAGAGGACTCCACGATTCGCATGGATCAGGATTTTCTTTATGGAGTTTCTGCCACCGCCCGAGTCTCACCCTTTGAGTCTGTCCACGTCGGCGAGGAACAGCTGGTGTTTGATACCGAGACGATTCAAGTCCGGTGGTACTACTCTCAGCTAGGTTTGCGGGCTCCCCAGCTGCATACCGAACCGGATGACCACCTCGGGTTGGAGTTCGCCTTTCTGTCTCAGGGCTGCCAACAGATGCTGTCGGCGCTAGATGCGGGGCGGATTGAGGATTACCACCGCGTGCGCGACATCGTGGTAGCTTTCACTCGCGAACATCCTTTGCGGTGGATTCCCGCGACTCTGCGCGAAGCCGAGGTCCAGGCGCAAACTGCCTGGATGCAGGGGGTCGAAGCCCTGAGCTACGCTGCCTTCGCGTCTTGGGTCGTGACCCTGTCGACCCGGGGTCTGCTTCCCGTCGCGGAGGTTACGTCCGGGTTCGCTGCCCCCTATCGAGGTATTACGGCAGTTCACAAGGGAGTTGCGACGGGTAAGTTTGGTGACCCCGGCGTACCGGGGGTAACGCGCGACGCGGGGAGCACCGCGGCACGCCTACGCCATGACCTGCCCGGTGATTCCGGAACTTCGAGCGAACCAGGCACTCCTGACAGCCCCGAAAACCGCTCTGACCGCACTGTGGAAACCCCATCCTTATGAAAGACTCCCTGCGCGAACTGCTGCGCTATTTGAGCGCGGGGGAAGTCCCCGAAACTCTGGTTCTGGCGTGCGATCACAGCCCCCTGCCGCACATACCCCGCCGGGTGTGCGCGCTGCATTACGATGCCTGCTGGAGCGGGGCACCTTTGGGTTCCCTCGCGCAGATTCTGGCACTAGGGGTGAGTCAGATTGCCTTTGTGCCGTGCTCACGAGGTGAGGGCTTGGGGCGGCTATTACAGCTCGGTGACGTGGTTTTCCCCGGTCGCTTGCGCCGGTGGGAGACAACCCACCAGGGCAGGTTCGCTGGAAAATGGGTTGAGGTTTCGCAGCTGGGGGTATCGCGCCGGTCGTTCCTAGGGCTATCCACCACCTGCGCCCTGGATCTTCACGCCAACTGGCAAGAACGCAGCGCGCAGGCTTTTGCCTTGTTGGGGGTATCTGAGCCGCCGTCGGACCTGCCACCAGCGTGGACACTGCAGGTTGGCAAGTGTAGCGTCTGCGGGGTGTGCGTCGCTGCTTGCCCACACCAGGCTTTATCTCTGACACCTGATCCCGAGGACGCGGATGTGCTCGCCCTCACGCAAGACTTGGCTCGCTGTGAAGCCGATGGCGCCTGCCTGAAGCTATGCCCGGAACACACCTTGACAGCGCAAGGTCACCCCACTTGGTCACAAATCCACACCGGAGCCACCCAAACCCTGACCGAAGTAAAAACGAAGATTTGTCCCTCGTGCCGTAGCCGTTTTCCCGCTACCGCTGGCGAGCTCTGTCCCCTCTGCGCATTCCGCCAGGACCACCCCTTCGGGTCACTCATGCCCCGTTAGGAAATCAGAACCTCCGGGAAATCTGGTTTAGAAAATTGCACCGTCAGTTGACGGCATTCACCAGCAGCATGTCACTATTTCCATTTGCACTCTATGGTTAGTACCGAAACAGGCATACCGATAAACTGCACATCAAATTTGAGACTGGGTTCAACCCTAGAGCTGGCATTATGGATCCTGAAACTGAGCTGCCAACCATTGTTTAAATACATTTCTACAGTGTTGGTACTACCCTGTTTAAACTTTAGAGTCACAAGCTCGGTAGGAAGTTCAACTATAGGTGCAGATATTGTGGCTACAGTAATCGCGCTAGGTCTGTTCAATGTACCATGGATATTGAACGTGCTGATGATGGTGAGATGGCTGCGGTCATGGCTGACGACTTTGTAATAGTCTCTCGTACCAATGAGGTACTCAACCATTTTTCGCGGCATGTCAGGGTTAGCAGTATAGGCTCGGTACAGCTCGTCGATAAATGCCTGAAGCAGAGGTACGTAAACCGTTGTGTCTTTGTCGCGAATTTCGGACCACTTAAGACCTTGAGCTTTTTTAGCCGCCAGACAGGTAAAGATCGGCTCGACGTCATCCCAATACCTCTGACTACAGGGAATGCCGAACCACTCGTTGCCAAAGTCTAATTTGTGGCTGAGACGGCTATGCTTAACCGCTTCATGATTGTGCTTTACACTGAGACCGATTTCCCACTCAATAGCGTCCCGTTTTATAACTATGTCTCTAACATCGCCCTGTATTCCAGCACGGTCAGGTTGAAACTCTAACGTGAGCACATCTGGATTGTCCTCACTCAACATGGGTTCTAGCTGGAGGATTGCATCTACTGCGGAATCAGCGGAGAGCTGGAACACTTCGCGCATATCTCCGCCAATTTGATTCCAGGCACTTTGATTTGCATAGAAGCTAGAATTATGTGCAATTTGGGTATTCCTAGTGTGGTGAAGTGTCTTGAATAAGGAATTTATCCAGGCATACTCATAAGCGCGTCCGTGATCATTGCTGTTTGCACCCATGAGTTTTTTTACCTTTCGGCGCAATGCCTTTAACTTCGTGGCCTCTCCCGGTCAGGAAAAGCCTGATTGCGGTGGCAATCTCGAAAGCAAGATTAACGGGGACGGCATTCCCAATCATCTTGTAGGCATTATTTGTCTCTTTGTAGATAAATTTGAAATCGTCGGGGAACCCTTGTATTCGCGCCACTTCTCGTATTGTCATGCGGCGATAGAGATTCTCACTGCCTTCGACAAAGCGACAGTCATTTTGACCAAATTTGACCATTTTCGGGGCCTGCGGATGCAGTTGGCATTGGCGACCCGATGCCTGCACGGTAAACGCTTGCTCATCCCAATTTTTAACTCGGTTCCGACTCATAAAAATTGGCGAGAATGCCCCGGTAAAGTATTCATTGTTATTAACTGCCTGAGGATTGTGACGGTTTTTCTCTGCCGCGGGGACAGCCGTTTCTTGCAAATCCCATATCACATCGCGCAAGGTAATTTTTTTGGCATCATCCTCAGTGGACCCCTTGGGGAACACGAAATCGATGTTTAAATCTTTTCGGAATCCTATATAGAATACACGTTTTCGTTCTTCGGCAACCCCATAGTTTTTCGCATTGACCATCGTCAAAGTAACATCGTATCCGGCTTCCTCGAATAGCGTAATTATATTTTGTACAGCTTCACTATGCCGGTTTGCCAACATTCCGCTGACATTTTCTGCCAGAAAGAATTTCGGTCTGAATTCTCTCAAAATGCGAATGTAATCATAAAACAGCTGCCCGCGAGCATCTTCAATCCCTCGTAAAGCCCCAGCTTCAGACCAAGACTGGCAGGGCGGACCACCGATGATGCCATCAACTTCACCATCAACAAAGGGCGCTATATCCTCAATAGTAACCCCTCTGATGTCTCCCTCAATGAGATGCGTATGCGGATGATTGGCTTTGAAGGTTTCATAGATTGTGGGATCAAATTCATTAGCTACCGGTATGTTAAAGCCGGCCTGTTCAAATCCCAGGTCAAGCCCCCCACACCCGCTAAACAAGCTAATTACATTCATACCATTTGTCCTCATTTACCATAAGCGTTGCCAAGCTCACCTACGAATCATCCCACTATGCGCCGTTTACGACGTTACTTACAGGTTTAGCTATCCCCTGCCGGACAGCGCAAATCCTCAACTTCAATCTATCAAGCGTCCGGATGGGTGCCTAATCACGCACCTTCCTTCCATACTCATTAAATACCTTGTGGGGTCAAGGTTACCCTTGACCCCACAAGGAAGATATTAACTATTCCTTGGTCGCTAGGGACAGCGGAATAGAGGGACCCATCGTAGTGGAGATAGAGACCTTCGTAATGTAGCGACCCTTGATAGTCGAGGGACGCAGGCGCTGGACTTCTTCCAGGACCGCCCGGAAGTTCTCTGCCAGCTTGGCAGGCTCAAACGAGCATTTGCCGACAATGAACTGCAGGTTGGCGTGCTTGTCGACACGGAACTCGATACGACCACCCTTGATGTCCTTGACAGCCTTCGCCACATCCATGGTGACAGTACCGGTCTTGGGGTTCGGCATCAGACCACGCGGACCGAGCACCTTACCCAAACGACCGACCTTGCCCATCAAATCGGGCGTCGCCACGGCGACATCAAAGTCGGTGTAGCCCTTGGAGACCTTTTCAATGAGTTCGTCCCCACCGACCTCGTCGGCGCCCGCAGCCTCAGCGTCTGCAGCCTTATCACCTACGGCAAAAACCAGGACCCGAGCGGTTTTGCCGGTGCCGTGAGGCAGAGAAACGGTGCCGCGCACCATCTGATCAGCCTTGCGGGGATCAACGTTCAGACGCATCGCAACTTCAACGGTCGCGTCGAACTTCACGGGGGAAGTATCTTTTACCAGCTTGAATGCGTCATCAATGGGATAGAGAGTGTCGGGAAGAATCTTCTTCGCGACCTCGTTGTATTTCTTGGCGTGTTTCATGTTCTGCTCCTTACGCAGTCGTGGTGTGGGCAAACACTAAGCCCCTCCACAGTTTTGACGATTAACCGACCGTGATGCCCATGGATCGAGCGGTGCCCGCGATAATCTTCTTTGCGGCCTCGATGTCATTAGCGTTGAGATCTTGCATTTTTTCCGAAGCAATCTTTTCTACCTGATCCCAGGTCAGATTGGCGACCTTGACGGTGTTCGGGGTGCCCGAACCCTTCGGAACGCCCGCAGCCTTACGAATCATCTCGGAGGCAGGCGAGCTCTTGAGCACGTAGTCGAAGCTGTGATCTTCGTAAACGGTGATTTCTACCGGAACCACGGAGCCGCGCATCGATTCAGTCTTGGCGTTGTAGTCCTTGCAGAATTCCATAATGTTTACGCCGTGTTGGCTCAGTGCCGGGCCAATCGGCGGTGCCGGGTTTGCCCCACCGGCTTGAATCTGGAGCTTGATAACTCCGATGACTTTTTTCTTAGCCATATTTTGGGTCCTTTTCAATAGGGGTGTCGACCAGAGGTTTCCACCCAAACTCTTTTAACTTCATGGAAATCGTGATGACACGGTTTCCACTCGGTCTGTGTCCTCTCCCACGGCGGTTTCCCCGCGGGACGCTACCCGTTTATAGGCAGCAAAAGGTGCGCGCCATCAAGACGCACAAGGAAATATTCTAACGCTCCCCCGGCTTTTGCACCAATTTAGCCAATTCCCAGATGCGCGGCAGAGGGACGGGGCAGGAAGACCATCAACACGTAAAGCCCCAGCAGCACCAGGAATCCAAAGTGCAGACCCACGGCTGCCAGCAGCACCCCCAGCAGCAGCGGTGTCACGATAGCACCAGTCCCGGAAAGGCAACTAATGACCGCCGCCGCATGTTGCTTTTGCACCCCCGGCAACCCGGAAAACTCAGTCGCGCTGATGGGATACAGACAGCTCACACCCAAGCCGGTGATAAACAAACCAACTACTGCCACCGCGATTGAAGGCACAAAAGCGACCGCGACTGTGCCACAAAATCCTAAGCCCACAAACACCCACCAGGCCCAATAGCGGCGAGCAAAGGCAGCCCCACCCAGACGCCCCACCGCCATACCGACGGCAAATGCGGTCGCCAAACCCGAAGCCAGCGCCAATTCAACCCCCAATTCCCGCAGGCGCGTCACCGCCCAAGCGTACATGGCGAACTCGACTCCTGCAGTAAGCCCGAGCCTCATGATTTGGGAAGTAACCAGCCATCTGGAGGGCTTCACGCTGCCCCTAGGAGGGACTCCGGAGTCGGCGGCAGCGCCAGAAGTGCCCGTCTGGTCGCGGTGTCCGTCCGCAGCAGGGGTGGTGGCCGGGTCGCCGTGCCCCTCACCAGTTGCGGACACCGAATCGATTGCCGCACTCAACCCCTTTTGCAATACCTGACGGAACGGTACCGCCGGGAGCTTCCACCCCCATACCAAAGTGGGCACTGCCATCACCAGGACGAACCACAGCGCCATGCGACCAAAACCGGGAAAGACGCGTTCTACCAGGGCAAAAAGCACCGTCGTCACGATTGACACCGACGAGGAAATCCCGACAGTCAATGACATGTATTTCGTCCCCTCGACACCCACGAAAGTGCCGGCGACCCCTGCCGAAACAGTGGTGCCTCCCAAACAAGCCAAAGTCACCCCCACCAGGCTGACCGTAATCGAGGGACTCCAAGCTACCAGACACGTCCCCAGCAGGACCAACAGCGGAGCCAGCCGCAGCGACCAAACCGGTCCGTTGCGCATCACCCAGGGTGCCAGCAGCCCCGAAACCAACATGCCAAAGCCATAGGCGGCACCGAGCCAGTTAAGCGCCTCCGGTTTCACGCCGAGATCTCGGGACAGGGTGGCAATCAGAGAACCGGCAGCCGTGACGTAAAAACCTGCCATCGACAGCCCCAGTGCCATCGGCGGGAACATGCGTTTTTGGTCGTGCCAGATTTCCGGCCCTACGTTTGCAGAGTTCTGCGGCTTCGCGTTCATGTCTCACCTTCATTTTTTCGCGGCGGTCGGGTGCGGCTGTCGAGGAAAGAAAACAAAGATTATGGCTACCACCAGGGCTATCACTATGCATCCCGTACACCCCGCGAAAGACAGCACATAGCCGTGACTCCAAGCGTTTGCCACCGCCAGGTCCACTCCCGGCGTGGTGGTTTCCAATCCCGCGGTGGCGCTAAAGAACACCCCGGTGAGAATCGCCGTTCCGATAGCAGTAAATATGCGCTGTCCGGTTTGCTGAATACCCCCGGCAATACCGCCTCGAGATGGCGGGACTTCCAGCATCGCCTGCGTTTGGTTCGCCGATCCCATAGAACCCGACCCAAAGCCCAGGACTGCCAGCCCCACACTGATGAGCCACACGGAACCACCACGGGCGAACAGCACCGCCATTACCGCGGTCAGTACCACGCCCACCAGCATTATCACCAGCGACCAGGCTTGGATGCTCCGACCGTGTTTGATGGTGTAGCGTGCCACCACGATGGAAGTCAACCCGGATAGAAACGCGCCGGGCATCCCGCTGAGGCCGGCAATCAGGGCAGTCTCACCGAAACCGTTTTGCAAGAACATGGCGTTGATGGCATACACAGAGGGCATACCCAAAAATTGGATAGCACCAATTGCGCTGGCGAAACTGTAGGAGGGAATCTTAAACAGCCGCAAGCTCACCATCGGGTAGCGTCCTCGCGCCTCGTAGGCTCGTTCCCACCAGACCCAGCCGGTCAGCACCGCGAAAGCCGCGGGAATCAGGACGAAACGCCACAGCGAACCGGTCGTGACGAAAGGCAACATCATGCCGATGACTGCTGCCCCCAGCAAAATCATCCCCACCGGGTCAAGGTCGACGCGGGGACGTTTCGGGACTTTCTTGCCAGACTTGGTAGCGAGGGCGATGTCTGCTTCCAAAGCCTCGATGCGGGCGCGACGCGCGAAGATGCGTTCCCGCTTAAACGGCAGCCACAGAATCGCACAAGCCACCCCCAGCAGACCCAGCGGCAGGTTGATGGAAAAAGCTAACCGCCAGCCTTCTTCCCTGCCAAAAATTGCAATCAAGAGACCTGTCAGCATCGGTCCCAGCGCCACAGTGACGGAGACGACCAGCCCCATCAGGGCGTAAGCCAGCGCGCGAGCCTGACCCGAAAAATACTGTTGAATGATTCCCGCAGTCTGGGGGCTAAAGATACCTGCGGCAAATCCTTGCAAAATGCGCATCCACACCAGCATGGATCCGGAAGTTGAGATGGCGCACAGGAATGAGGACAGGGAAAATAGCGCCAGACCCATGACGAACAGGAGCGACCTGCCAAACAAATCGCCAATACGCCCCATCGGCACCATCGATAGTCCAATAGCCAGGGCATACCCGGAAATAACCCACTGCACCTCTTGTGCGCTGGCTCCAATAGAATCGGGCAACACCGCGAGGGCAACGTTCACGGTGGAGACTTGCAGCAGGGTCAGAGCCAGTCCCATCAGGACCACAACCAGTATCAGCGAAGTGCGATATTTCTTGGAAGAACCGGGGACAGTGATAATCCGCGGGTCGCCATTATCAGCCTGGTGGAGAACCTGCGGGCTTTCGTTTTCATCTAAAAGTTCGCCGTTTTCATCGGGGACTTCAGTATTTTTTGCCATGTGTCGCCTGAAATTTCTGTGCCGTAAAAATAACCCAGAATAAAGTGATGGTGGCGGGTAAGGGATTCGAACCCCTGAAGCATTGCGCAGCTGATTTACAGTCAGTCCCCTTTGGCCACTCGGGAAACCCGCCATACGCTGAAAGCGCCCAACTAGACTACCAGATACGCCGCTATTTTCGCAAACATCGCTAGAGCAGAGTTTTGTAGATTACGGAGGCGATTGCATGAACGACCGATTTCAACTTGAATTCCACAGTCACGCTCGTAGTGATGTTTATAAAACTGCTGGTGGGCGCATTTTTAAGCTGTCAAGAATCTGATCAGGCGCGGCGAAATCGGTCGTTCGTGCCGAGTAATGCGTATCTGCGACCGCTCGCGGAACACTACAAAATGACCGGCTCGGGCACCAGGGTAACCCCGTAAATCCCCTGCACCGCGGCAATGATATAGCTGGACAGGGCCGTGATGTCCGCGGCCGTGGCGTTGCCGCGGTTCGTCAACGACAGGACATGCTTCGTCGAGACACCCGCGCCTGCGCCCGGCAGGGAAAAACCTTTCGAAATGCCGGAGTGTTCGATGAGCCAGGCGGCAGATAGTTTCATTCCCGCCTGCCCGCTACCCCCCGGCAGCGTCGTCTCCCAGCGGGGAGCGTCCTCTGGCAACCCCAAAGCTGCCACCTCCGCGGTCGGCAATATCGGATTGGTAAAGAACGACCCTACTGACCAGGTGTCGTGGTCAGCGGGATCCAAAACCATGCCCTTGGAACGCCGCAACTCCAGCACCGCTGCGCGTATCTGCGCCGCCGGCACGACCGTGCCCAGCGGCACTCCGAGCGCCCCCGCCAACTGAGCGTATCTGACCGGGGTGCCCCCGCCGCGCTGCAGGACAAAATCAGCTTCCAGCACAATCCAGCGTCCGGTGGCAGGGTTTGTGCCGGGACGTGCCGGAGCGAACCGCGGTGTCCCAGAATCAGCCTCGACCTGCAGACGAGACTGTTTCAGCAAGGAATCCCGGTAACCGAACCGGAGGTCTGCCGCACGCAAATACACCAGCTGGCGCTCCTGTCGGTCCCAAGCGGTGACTCCCAGCAGACAGTCCGCGACCTCCCCACCGTATGCCCCGATATTTTGCACGGGCGCTGCCCCGACCACACCGGGGATTCCGCTCAGCGCCTCCAGCCCGGAAAACCCTTGCTTCACACAAAACTCCACCAGCCGGTCCCAGGCCAGCCCGCCAGACGCGCTGAGAAATACGCACGAGGGAGTGGCAGCGGCCAGCTCCTGAGCTTGCGCCACGACCGCGGCGGCGTGGGAGTCTCGGGACGCACCAGGGCGCTGCTGAGGTCTGTCCGATGAGTTTACTCCGCCCGGACGCGAGTCAGGACCAGGTTCTGCAGTATGCGCCGAATCAGTTCCACCCATCCGCAAATCGCGAAACTCTGCCAGGGTCAATACCTGCACGTCCTCGCGACCATCGCGAAGCACCAATCCGGGAAAATCCCCATCCACTGGCACCAGGTTCGACCCACCACCCAGAAACAGCAGCGGTTCTCTTGCCGCATCTGCCTGCGTAACCGCTTGAATCAGTTCGTCACGCTGCCGGCTGTGCAAAAATCGGCGCGCGGCTCCACCCACGCGCAAAGTACACAAATCTGCCAATCGCACTTTACGTCTCCTTACGCCCAAACCCTACCACCTGGTTCGGACCGCTCCGCTTAGGGCAGCTCTTCGATTTCGGCTTCGTCCTCGACGAATTCTTCGTATGGTCTGGGGGCAGGTCGCGGCTTCGCAAAGGTCGGCGGGTACACAGCCCGCGGGTCGATAGTTTCCTCGGCGGTTTCCGTGTTTGCTGGGGCATAAGGTTGCGCCGGATGAGGTTGGTTTGGTCCGGCAACGTTCACCATGCCGGGATTTTGAACGAATCGCGGGTCCGCGGGTGGAACCGGTTGACCGGGGTTAACCGGCGCGCCGGACCCTTGCGCGCCCAGCGATGCCGGGTTTACCTGCGGGGTTGCAACTTGCGCACCAAGCTGTCCCGCGTTGACCAGCGGGTGCAGGGACGGCGCTACGGGAGCACCCACGGTGGAATATCCTTCCATCGTTCGCGCCACAAAGGGATAGCCCGGGACGGATTGATTTTCCGGCGTGGCGGGATTGGCAGGATTCACAAGGTCAGCCGGGCGGGCGGGATTCTCAGGTACCGCTGGTGCCTGCGGTGGGGATGGAGTGCCTGGCAGCGGAGCGTTCCCTCCCGGCATCGCGCCTGTCGTGGCGGCTCCCGGCAGTGGCGTGTTTGTCTGCATCGGTATCCCCGGCGTCCCCGATGCCGGCAGAGGTGTCGGCGCGCCTGGTTCTACCGGCACGTTCGGTACACTTAGCGCACCCGGCGCGTTCGGTACACCCGGCGCGGCAAAACCGGAATCCGGAGGGGCGACGGGATTGCCGGGAACTTCTCCGGGGACTCCATTGGTCCCGCCCGCGTCCAGGTAACCGTAGGGCTGCCCGCCGGGAATGGTCGGCGTGCCACCGGACCAACCCCAGGGGTATGCCCCGTAAGCCTCCGCGGCGCTGGGATCCATCTGCCAATATCCCCCGTTGTAACCGTAGGGATCAAAACCGTATCCACCGTAGGGGTCAGCGTATCCGGGGTCCCCATATAAATCCGCGTAAGGGCTGGTCGTCCCATAGCTGTAGCTGTCTACATACGGCTGCGCATAAGGGTCCATCCCGAAGTCTCCGTAAGGGTTGCCGTACCCGCCGTAGGGGTTGGCATAACCGTAGGGGTCGTAGGCATAAGGATCGAATCCAAAAGCTTTGACCGCTAGTTCCTGCATCTCTTTTTGCTTTTCCCAAGCCTTTTCCTGACGCTCCATCGCGTCTTTTTCTTTGTAAAACTCGCCCCACTCCTGCAAAGTCTGTGAGTCCAAACCGACCGCGGTGTCGTTGACGGATTGTCCCAATAAGTTTGCCAAGCCCGAATCCAGATTTGCGGCTTCTTCCTCGTGTTCTTCTGGTAAATCGACAGTTTCTCCAGGGTTACTGTTCGGGTCCCGCACGATGGCAGGGTCAACCGGAATCAAGCTGGAGGCTACGCCCTCATTCAAGGCGACGCGGTGTTCCACCAGTTCGCGCACAGCTTGGCGAATCTCTGCCAGCCCTTGACGTTCCTCCGGACTCAACCCAACCCCCGCACGCGCCGCCACTTTTGCCATATATGAGAAGGCTTGGGCGACTTCCTCGGGGGCTGAACCGGAACCCGGCGCCGTCAGCAGGTCCTTTTGTGGATTGTCCAGCACGGTCAAGAAATAATTTTTCTTGGGCTGGGGGACCGACCCCTTAATGAGTTCGTCCTCGTTGTAGTCCAACATATTCCGGAAGTTTTCCAAGGTGAACAGTTTTGGGTCGCGTTTATCGCTGAGTATCTCGACTTTCAGTTCTTTCATCAGCCGCCGGGACGGATCCAGTTTGCGCATAAACCACCAGGTCGGGATGCAAGCGAGAGCTAGGGAGCTGAGAGATACCGCCCAGCTCAACAACAGAGAGACAGCCGAAATCGCAAACGGACCGCTTTCGTATTGCAGTTGCGCCAGGAACTGCAGGCACCGCGATACTCCTGCCCCCAAAATGAACGTGCAAAACTTTTGCACATTGTTCAAGTCCTCGCGGCGCAACGCCATGTCCACTGCCAGGGGCACCCCCGGAACGGGGTTGCGCCAAGAAATCCGGTACTGGATGTATATCGCCATGCTCAGGAAGATTGCGCCCTCTATCAGGTAGTATCCTGCCGATGCCATGATTTCTTCCCCCGAAATCGAGGCGTTGGGCTTTTCGAATACGACTCCCCCGACTACCAGCATGATTTCCGTCGCTATCCAGATGAGGATGTACACCATCCAGGCGCGAATCCGAAAGCGCGGACTGATGACCCAGTTGTGGTTCGGTATCCAATTCAGAGGTCGAGGAAACCACACGTGAATCATCAACAGGTACGGCACCAGGAAAGCCACCCCAATTAACAGCACCAGCATGGTATTCATGGAGTTAAACGCATTTTCGGAAAGCAACCCCGAGTTATACATACTAATCAGGACAGCCGGGCTGAACATCACGGCAATCAGGGCGAAAGATATAGCGACGCGGAAAGTCCAGCCCATTTGAATCAAAGCTCGCCGGTGGTGCATCGGCATGGCGCGGGGGACCTGGGGTCGGAGCGGAACCATGAGGATAAAAATCGCCAGCAGAACCGGCAGCGGTCCGTATTTCGTAAAGACCTGAAATGCCCACGCCACCCCATTAGAGGGGAAGGTTAGCCAATCATCGAACACTTTGACGCCTTACCGCTGGTAATCCTAGATGTTTCTCATAGAGCCGAGAGCTGCGGTTTTGTCCGCAACCGACTTCCTGCCGTTTCCTGTGTAGCACTCCCCAAACCAGCTCGAGGCATCCAGCCAACTCGTCACTGTCTCGGAGAGCAAACATTATCAGATTTTACCCGTTTAATTCCCAGAATTTGAACCTTTGAGCCACGAATCAACCTGGGTCAGCAGTTTTGCTTTGGTTGACGCGCTGGCCAGGGACGCCCGAATCGAACCCGCTGCCAGCTCCGCCAGTTCCCGGTCGGTGAAGCCGGAGACCTGACGCGCAGATTCATACTGGTCCAGCAGCCGCGACCGGAACAGCAACGGGTCATCCGCGCCCAGCGCAATCGTGGCACCGGCCTGAAACAGGGTGCGCAAGGGAACTTCGGCGAGGGTGGAATATACCCCTAGGGATACGTTCGAAGCCGGGCACACTTCCAGGGCAATACCGTGGTCAACCAGCGATTTCAGCAGGTCGGGTTGTTCCGCAGCTCTGACTCCGTGACCCAGGCGGGCGGGGTGCAGGTGTTGCACCACCTGGGCGATATGTTCCGGACCGCGCAGTTCCCCACCATGGGGAAAGCTGGCGAGCCCTGCCCTGGCAGCGATACGAAATGCCGGCTCAAAGTCGGGGGTGGAACCGGCGCGTTCATCATTGGAGAGCCCGAATCCAATGACTTCCCCCGGCTGGTCGCCCGCATAGCGGGCAGCTAAACGCGCCAAAGTCCGGGCGTCCATCGGGTTGCGGGTGCGAGATGCCGCCACAATGACCCCGATTTCTACCCCGGTTGCGGCAGTGGAAATTTTCGCTTCGTCCAGGATGATTTCCAGGGCGGGGGTCAGTCCGCCCACCCAGGGGGCATAAGATGTGGGGTCGACTTGAATCTCTAAACGTCGCGAGCCTTCGGCGGCGTCGTCCTCGGCGGCTTCCCGCACGATGCGACGCATCACCGCTTCGGAGCGCACCAGGGCTCGTGCCAAGTCATAGGAGCGCTGAAAGCGGAACCAGCCCCGCTCGTCAGCCGGGACGTGTAGCGGGTCGCCTTCTCCCATGAAACGCGGCAGACGCTGTCGGCTTTCCCGAGCCAGTTCCAGCAGTGTCTGGGGACGCATCGCTCCGGTGAAGTGCAGGTGCAGATGCGCTTTGGGCAAAGCCCGCAAATCCCGTTTTGGTTCACTCACAGTCATTAATCTAGGGGTTTTTCGCGCCGGGGGAAACTTCGCCCCGAAGTTGGCAGGGGCTCGAGATTAATATCCCGCCATTTCTTCCAGACGCCGAATGCGCTGATCCATCGGGGGGTGGGTGGAGAACAAGTTGCGCATCCCAAACGGGTTAGCAATCATCATGGCAGACACGGTTTGGCGCTGTGGAGTGGGCGCTAACGGAGCGCGCGCCACTCCGGTCTCCAGCTTCTTTAGCGCCGAAGCCAGTGCCAGCGGGTCATTGGCGAGGCGCGCCCCGTCCTCGTCCGCATCAAACTCGCGGGTCCGGGAGATGCTCAGCTGAATCAGGGAAGCCGCAATCGGCGCCCCCAAAGCGAGCAGTAAACTGGCAACCGCACCCCCGTTTTCTCGATCGCGCCCTGAGAAAAACAGGGCAAACTGGGCTATTGAGGTAATGACTCCCGCCAAACCCGCTGCCACCGAGGAAGTGAGAATATCCCGGTTGTACACGTGCATGAGCTCATGCCCCAGCACCGCCCGCAGTTCGCGGGGCTCCAAGATGTCCAAAATGCCCTGGGTGACGCAGACGGCGGCATGTTGGGGGTTACGCCCGGTCGCGAAAGCGTTGGGGGTTTGGGTCGGGGCTAGGTATAGCGCCGGCATGGGTTGGTCGGCTTGCTGGCACAAGCCCTGTACCATCGAGTACAGCTCGGGGGCTTGTTGGGGGGTGAGCGGCTGGGCGTTCATGGCACGCAACGCAATTTTGTCTGAATTCCAGTAACCCACTGCGGTTTGAATCAAAGCAATGGCTCCGAACACGATTATCCACATGCCGTTTCCGGTGCCGCGCGCCAACAGAGCCCCGATTGCCAACAGTACCATCCACAGGATTCCCATCAGAGCTGCGGTCTTCAAGCCATTAAAATGTTTCTTCACGGTTTGATTGTAACGATAAGTGAGCTACTTCTCGCCGGAAAGTATCCGCCTACGGTACGAATTTTCGCGCTATTGGTTGTCTTTTGAATCCCGCGGGGAAACTTCCGCACCGGAGGTGGCACCGGGCGAGACAGCTGCGGGGGCAGGAGGTTGCGGCGAGGACGGTGGTTCAGACGGAGGGGGTGCTTGTTTCGTCACGCGCGGCAGCTGGTTGAGCCCGGGATTGGAAAAAACTTTCACCCTGTTCACCGGGAAGTAGCGCAGGATGGTGCGTCCGACGATTTGTTCTTCATCCACAAACCCGTGGTTGTTGTCGTCCTGATGGTAGCGAGAATCCCCGGAATTGTCTCGGTTGTCCCCCATCACCCAGTACTTGCCGGCGGGCACTGTCACGTCAAAAGGTACCGGCATCAGGTTCGCGCCCTTTTTCAGGTAAGGCTCTTCCACAACTTTGCCGTTAACCTCAATCTGGTTTTGGGCACTGCAGCAGGTCACGTGGTCTCCCCCGACCCCGATGACCCGTTTCACCAGGTATCCTCCGGGATATTCAGGTTTCAGCTGCAGCACGCGCAGTCCTTTATCAACAGCCTGTCCGAACGAGGTTGCAGCAAAACCGGTGGGGTTGTCGTTCTTGAACTCGTCGGGGAGCCAGTCGTGGCGGTCCTCGAATACTACGATGTCACCGCGTTCGACGGGCTGAAAGTTCTTCATTTTAGAGACAAAGATTCGATCCCCCTTCATCAGGGTGTTTTCCATCGACTCGGAGGGAATCACGAAAAACTGAAAAATGAACGCTTTTGCCAACGCCATTAAGACGACGGCGACAACAACTCCCACGACCAGGTCTAGCCACCACGGCGAGTCTTTAGCCCTGCCGCGGTGAGTGTGCGACCGTGTCGTATCGGGGGTCACCGTGGCGAGCTCGAGAGGGTCACCAGTCCCCTCGGTCCGCTGCGTCTTTTTTCTCACGCCCTCAATCCTACCGTTTGACTACCGAGGAATGCGTCTCAGGATTAGAATTTGGGCTAATCCGGGGTTTCTGCCAGCCCTCGGTTGAGAAATCTTTGCAGGAAGGCGATTGAGATGTTGTTTTTCAAACCTTACAGAGCGCCGGTTAAAGGGGCCGTGGTGTTGATTACCGGGGCGGGTTCCGGGATTGGTCGACTCATGGCGATAGAAGCTGCCCGACGTGGGGCGAGGGCAGTGATTGTGTGGGACATGAATGCTGAGGCCGGGGCGGAAACTGCCGGTTTAGCAGAAGCTGCCGCTACGGCTCCGCAGTTCCGTGCCGGGTCGTTTCACGTGGACGTCACGGATGCGACGGCGGTGCATGAAGCTGCCAATCAGACTTTGGATGAGTTCGCCAGGGTCGACATCCTCATCAATAATGCCGGTATCGTCACTGGGAAACCCCTGCTGGAGACAACTGACAGCGAGGTGCAGCGGTCTTTTGCCGTGAACACAATTGCGCACTATCGCACGGTTCGCGAGTTTTTGCCGGGCATGATTGCACGAGACCGGGGCTCGGTGGTGACTATTGCTTCGGCTGCCGGGTTGGTCGGGGTCCCGCGTCAGTGTGATTACAATGGTTCCAAGTTTGGGGCGGTGGGTTTCGCGCAGTCGATGCGTGAGGAGTTGCGCCACATGCGCAGTCACGTCCACACTTTGCTGTATTGCCCGTATTACATTTCGACCGGCATGTTTGACGGGGTTAAGACCAAGTTCCCCCTGGTGTTGCCCATTCTCACTCCGGAAAAAGTTGCTACGCAGGTTTTGGACGCGATTGACAGAGGGACCCAATTTAAGGTCCATCCTCCGATTGTGCGCCTGGTACAAATTTTGCAAGCATTCCCGGTACCTTTCATGGACGCCTTGGTGGAACTATTCGGCGTCGCCGACACAATGAATGAGTTCAGGGGGCGCGCCAGCGACGCTACGAAGTAGCGTCAAATCGGCGCGCCAGCAGCGCGTAGCCGTTAAGAAACGGCACCGATGTGCCGTTTTAGGCGAAGCACCACAAAACATAAACCGGCGACGCTACGAACAGGATTAAGCCTGACTATTGGAGCCGATTAATTTGGAGGTGCGCAAATTCGACCAGGGCGCGTTTCACTTCGCTATCCGGAATGTTTTGCAGGTGTGCCAGGGCGCGTTCTACCCATTCGCCCGCCAGGCGTTTCGTTTCTTCCGTCACCGGATGGGCTGCCAATTGGGCTGTGACCTGGGCTAAAACCGCATCATCCTGCAGGGCGTCAGTATCGGCTATCGCCTGCAGCAAGGCGCGGTCAGGACCAGTGTCGCGACCGTCCTGCACGGTCTTTTCCAGCAGCAGGACGGGGAAGGTTTTCGTGCCGTCACGCAGGTCGGCGCCGGGGGTTTTCCCGCTTTGTGCCTCGGTGGCTTGCAAATCTAGCACGTCATCAGCAATCTGGAAGGCCACACCCAAATCCTCACCGAACTGGGTCACTGCCGAGACTGTAGCGGCGTCACAGCCGGATAGTTCCGCCCCGTACAGCGCCGCACAGCCAATCAGCGCGCCGGTTTTGTCTCGCAATACGTCAATGTAGAACTCAATCGGGTCGTCATGGCTGTCGGGACCGAAAATGTCACGCATTTGCCCCTGACACAATCTCTCGAACGTTCGGGAGTGTTGCGCCACAATGGTGGGATTAAGCCCTGAAACCAGCAGGGACGCGCGGGAAAAAATCAAATCTCCTGCCATGACCGCCAGGGTGTTGTTCCACTGCACATGCGCCGCAGGTACCCCGCGACGCATGGTAGCTTCATCCATCAAATCGTCGTGATACAGTGAAGCCAAGTGAGTCAGCTCCACCGCGACTGCACCTTGCTTGACCTGGGAGGACACCGGCTGATTCGGGGCTCCCAGCTGGGAAACCAACAGGGTCAGCAGGGGTCGCATCCGTTTCCCGCCAGCGGCCCGCAGATGGGACACCAAGGCAGAGGTCTTTTCGCGCTGTGTCTGCGTTTCCTGAACCAGCATCTGTTCGATGTCATCCAAGGCATCCCGGAGTTTTGTTTCCAGTAAGCCTGGGGTTTCCAGAACAGATTCTGTCGAGACTGGGTAATGCGTGTCCGCCAGTTTTTTTCTCACGTATCCAAGACTATGCGCCGAGGGTAAACAACGCCAAAAGGGGCTGGCTGGCAACACCTAACGCAACGGTCGCCAACGCACACAGCACGATGACACACTTGGTCAAGCCGTCACCAGCGGAGATGGTGGCAGTGTCGGGGGCAGGTTCGGTAAAGAACATGCGCATGATGACCCGGAAGTAAAAGAACGCGGTCACGACTGAGGCCAGTAACCCAATCAGAATCAGAGTCCCGTTGGCAGGGTCAGCCGCCAAGCCCGCCTCGAATACGAGGAATTTACCGATGAATCCTCCGGTCAGGGGGATACCCGCAAAGCTCAGCAGGAAGATTGCCATCGCGGCTGCCATTGCCGGGTGCTTGCGCCCCAGACCGTCCCAAGAGCTCAGCGCCGAAGCCTCCCCACGCACCGTGCCTTCTGCGTCCTCGTCACGCACTATCGAGACGACCGCAAAAGCACCAATGGTGGCGACACCATAAGCCAGGACGTAAAAGGCTATCGAGGCAAAAGCGGTAGCCGCCGCCCCAAACAGGGCAATCATGATGAATCCCACGTGCGCGATGGAGGAGTAAGCCAGCATCCGCTTCACGTCGCTCTGGACGATACCCAGGAAAGTGCCCACCACGATGGTCGCGATAATGACCACCCACATGAGGATAACGAAGTCCCAGCTCAGTTGGGTGTACAGGAAACCGTACAGGTGCAGCAGAGCACCAAACGCAGCGACTTTCACACCTGCCGCCATGAAGCCAGAAATCGGCGACGGCGCGCCTTGATAGACATCGGGAGCCCAGGCGTGGAACGGTACGGCGGAAACCTTAAAGAACAAGCCCACCAGCAGCATGGCTCCGCCGGTCAGGAGCATCCAGTCCAGACCTGGATTCAGGGACACCGCAGTGGACATTTCTATCAGGTTCAGAGTCCCGGTGTAGCCGTAGAGCATGGTGATACCCATCAGGAAGAAAGCCGAAGCGAACGCGCCGAGGATAAAGTATTTCAGACCGGCTTCTTGGCTCAGCAGGCGGCGACGTCGACCCATCGCGCTCATGATGTAGAGCGGCAGGCTCATCAGCTCCAACGCCACAAACAGGGTCAACAGGTTCCCCGCACTAATGAACGCCATCATGCCGCCCAGCGAAAACAGGAACAGGGCGTACAGTTCCGTGCGCTGGTAGCGAATCTTAATCGCGTAGTCCTCTTGGGACGAGCCGGGGGTGTCCGCTGCCTGGGGCGCAAAAGAGCCGTCGTTCGGGGTGGAACGGTCCACGACCACGAGCGCCGCCAACAGTCCCACAATCAGCAAAACCAGTTGGAATCCTAATGAGAGACGATCCTCCATAAAGGTTCCCGCCGCGATTTGTCGCGCTCCTTGGTGACCAACAGCGATAAAACGCCAACCCACCAGCACTATTGCGGCAAGGATGCTGGCAATAGTGAGGAATGCGTTGGCACCTTTACGGAAACTCGACCAGGGGAAAGCCTCAATCAGGGTCGCCAATACAGCTGCCCCCAACAGCACCAACAGCGGGCTCAGCGCATCCCATTCCACCACGGGGGTAACCTCCAAGGTCTTCACAAGCACCGGAAGAATCGCGTTCATTGGGCGCCTCCTTCGTTCGTGGCTATGACTTCGGGGGCAGACGCCGACCCGCTCTGTGACACCGCTTGATACATGAGAGCAGCATCGGGCTTAATCAGGTTCAAAGTCGGTCCCGGCAGGACCCCCAAACCGAACATTGCCAAAACCAGCGGAACCATGATGAACTTTTCCCGCCAATTCAAATCTTTGGCAGTACGCACCGCCCCGTCAATCGGTCCGGTAAACATATTCAGGTAAGGCACCAGCAGGTAAACCGAAGCCAACACGACCCCCAAGATTGACACCATCGCCGCTGCAATGTTCAGTTTAAACGTGCCGACCAGAATCAAGTATTCAGGCAGGAAACCGGACAGACCGGGCAGGGCGATAGCCGCCAAACCTGACACCAGGAACAGACCTGCCAAAGTCGGGGTCACCCTCTGGAAACCACGGTAGGCAGCAATTTCTTGGGTGCCACCGCGTGTGGTCAGCCAACCACTCAACAGGAATAAGCCGGCGATAGAGACCCCGTGGGCGACCATGTAGAGCATAGCGCCTTCAATCGCGGTCTGAGAGCCAATGTACAGTGCCAACACCATGAACCCGAAGTGGCTCACAGAGGTGAACGACACCAAACGCAGCAGGTCCTTTTGCGAAATCGCCGCCAGCGCCCCCCACAGAATCGAGAGCACCGCCAGCACCACAATAACCGGAGCTACTTTGGCGGATGCCGCGGGGAACAGCTGCCAGCAAAACATAATCATGCCCCAGGTCCCGACCTTGTCCAGCACGCCCACCAGCAGCACGGAGGTGCCACCACGGGCGACTGCCGCGGTCGAGGGCAGCCAGGTGTGTACCGGAACCATCGGGGCTTTAATCGCAAAAGCGACCAGGAAAGTCATCATCATCCACATGCCTGCCGCGCCGGGGTGGAAATTCCCAGAGGTTAGGTAATCCATGTGGAAAGCCTGGTCGCCACCACCGGAATGCACGTACACTCCGATGATGCCAAACAGCATCACCAAACCGCCCACCAGGGAATACAGCACGAACTTGATGGCGGCGTGGCGACGCACTTGGGCGTCCCCGTTACCGTAACGACCCACCAGGAAGTACAGCGGAACCAGCATCCCCTCAAAAGCGATATAGAACAGCAACAGGTCACGGGCACAGAACAGCAGCACCATGAAAGATTCCAAAGCTAGGATGAGGGCGGCGTAGCCAGCTGCCGTGTTCGGGTCGTTGTCGTCCCGCCAAGAAGCCAGAATGACCGGGGGGGTCAGGGCGGTGGCGAGGATAATCATCACCATCCCCAGCCCGTTGACACCAAGCGCCCAAGACAGCCCTATTGCCGGCATCCACGCGTAGGATTCGCCCAGTTGAAAAGCTCCTGGCGTATCCGGAGCAAAGTCAAAGCTGGTAAACAGGGCCACCAGTACGCCTGCCAGGACGGCACCGGACACGGCGAGGCAGATTTCCTTGCCGATGGAACGTAGCCAGGGGATGAGCCATATCGCCAGGGCGAAACCCATGGGGATGCACACCAGCAAAGTCAACCAGGGGAAACCAGCCGGGGTCGGAATAGTCGTTTGAGTCAAAACCATGTTCATCCTTTGTTTACCTCACAGCCTTGTCACCAATACCAGGGCAAGAGCCAAAACTGTGCCGAACAGGGTCCAGCCAGCATAGCGACGCGGCGAGCCGGAGTGGAGTGACGCACCGACCTTACCGAGCCACAGCGAGAGCCGACCGGAACCTTCCACGATGCCGTCAAGGACCGCCCGGTCTGCCACTGCCACCCCGGAGGACAACGCCAGCGTCGGGATAATAGCGACCTTTTCATTGACCGCATCTTGGTAGAGGTCATCACGCGCTGCCATAATCAAGGCGTTGGCTTCGGGAATAGCGGTTTCTACGGGGCGTTTCATAAACAGCGCCCACGCGGTAACCACGCCGATGATGACTACGGCTAAGGTCAGCCCCATCAGCAGGGCTTCGGGCATGACCGGCTCGCCGTGGGGAACCGTCTGACCGCGGGCACCGATATTCACAATCGGATTCAGCCAGGTCACAAAGAGGTTGCCTACCGAAAGCAGACCGCCCAGCGCGATGGAGAATACGGACAGCACCAGGAGTGGAATGGTCATCCACGGGCTTGCCTCATGCGGGTGGACCGGGGCACCTTCCGCCTCGGTGGTCCAGCGCGCCTCCCCGTGGAAGATGAGGAAGAACAGGCGAGACATGTAGAAAGCGGTGATACCAGCACCGACCAGGGCAACGAGACCAAATACCCAGGGGTACCAGGTTCCGTAGTTCGGGTTGGGCAGGAAGGCTGCCTCGATGATTTTGTCTTTGGAAAAGAACCCGGAGAACGGCGGGATTCCCAGGATAGCCAGCCAGCCGATAAAGAACGCGAACCAAGTAATTTTCATGACCCGGAACAGCCCACCGAAACGACGAATGTTGACCTGCTCGCTCATCGCGTGCATGACCGAGCCGGCAGCGAGGAACAGTTGCGCCTTAAAGAACCCGTGGGTAATCAGGTGGAAGATGGCAAACGCCCAGCCGACCGGACCCAAGCCCGCCCCCAGCATCATGTAACCGATTTGGCTCATGGTAGAGGCTGCCAGCACCTTCTTCATATCGTCTTTCGCGCACCCCACGACGGCGCCGAACAGCAAGGTTATTGCCCCGACAATGGCGACGACCAGGGACGCGACCGGGGTTTGGGTATAGATAGCGCCGGAACGGACCATCAGGTACACGCCGGCAGTCACCATCGTGGCGGCGTGAATCAGCGCGGACACCGGAGTCGGACCGGCCATAGCGTCACCCAGCCAGGCTTGGAGGGGGAACTGAGCAGATTTACCACATGCCGCCAGCAGCAGGAACAGACCAATCACGGTCGCCCAAACCGGCTGTAGTGTGGCGCCCAGCACCTCGGCAAAGTCCACCGAACCCACCACGGCGAACATCGACATCATCGCCAACAGCAGCCCCAGGTCACCCACACGGTTCATGATGAAAGCCTTGTTCGCAGCCAAGGCATTGTTGTGGACCTGGTTCCAGAAGCCAATCAGCAGGTAAGACGCCAAACCGACACCTTCCCAACCGACGAACGTCACCAGGTAAGAGTTACCCAGCACCAGGGTCAGCATGGATGCCACAAAGAAGTTTAGATACGCAAAGAACCGACGCCGATCGGGGTCAGCTGCCATGTATCCCACCGAATAGATGTGAATCAGACCGCCGACGAACGTCACCAGCATCACGAACGAGATAGATAGCGGATCCAGCAGCAGACCGAAATTCACCGTCAGTTCCGAACCGGGCAGCCAGTTCCACACCGTCAGGCTTTGTGCCCGATTCTCGGGGGAACGTCCCAGCATTTCTGTCAGAATGACCACGCCAATCCCGAAGGACGCCCACGGTGCCAGCATCCCCAGGAAGTGTCCCCAAGCGTCCACGCGACGTCCCGCAATGAGCAGGAACATGGAACTTATGAAAGGAATGGCAATCATCAGCCAGGCATATTGGGCCATGCCGGTGGCAGACCCGAATTGCAGAACCGCGCCGGTAGCCAGCCCGTTGAGTGGATTGAAAGTTTGCAGCATGTTTTCCTTTCCCCCTTAGCCGTTCAACAGGTTGAAGTCGTCGAGGGAGGTGGTGCGCCGGGAGCGGAACAGCGACACAATCAGCGCCAGACCGACCACGACTTCCGCAGCCGCCACGGTCATCACAAAGAACGCCAGGACTTGCCCGGTCATATTAGTGTTGGCTTCTCCCAGAGCCACCAGCGCGATATTGCACGAGTTCAGCATGATTTCCACGCCCATCAGGGCGATGACCGCGGAACGGTGGAGCAGCACGGTCAAGGCGCCTACGGCAAACAGAGCCAGCGCCACGAATACCAGGAACATCACGTTCATGCGTCTTCTCCTTCAGTCGTGGCGGTACCGGGTTCGGTGTGGTCCGCAATAGTTTTATCAAGCGGTTCTGCATGGTCTGGCAGGGCTTCGGGAGCGCCCGGTCCGGGCATTCCCACCGCGCCGGAACGGGCGACCGCCGCGGAGGCTTTCGCGCCATGCAGCCCGACTCCCCCACTAATTTCGGCAGCCAAAGCACGCGCAGTCCACGGCGAGACTTCCCCGAGCGAACGGTCTTCCCCGAGGACTCGCACCACGCGCGGCACCGATTCCGGTACCGGGCGTTGAGTTTCACCGCTGATAGCCGGCACATCCAAAGCGTTGGTTTCCGCATAGACGCCCGGCGGCACGGTCTGACCCAGGACGTGACCACCGTCTCGGTATGCTTTCATCCGCTGCTTCACCAGGAAAGGCTGGGTCAAGCGCGGCAGCAGTGCCTCGGAGTGAGTCAAGCTCATCGCTCCGACCGCTGCCACAATCAGCAGCGTGGCGACCATTTCCAGCGGTGCGTAGTAGGTGTTGATGACTTCAGAAGCCAGGCGCACCGGATTGGGATCCCCGCTGGGGCGCGCCGGAGCCCCGTTCACCGTGGTGTTTACGGCAGCAACAATCGCCATAATCCCGAAAGCCACGACCAGCAGCACGGCTGCCGCTACCGTCCCGACTTTGGAGTCTCGCGGCGAGTCCACCGCTTGCACCCCCACCAACATAATGACGAACAGGAACATCATCATGATGGCGCCGGTGTAAACCACAATCTGAACCGCGCCCAGGAACTCGGCTCCGACCGAAAAGTAGATACCCGCGACACACACCATCATGGCGACCATATATACCGCGGCGTGAACTGCTCGATTCGACAGCGCTACCCCCAATGCCGCAATCAACGCCAGCGCGGAACATGCCGCTACGAAGATTGTCTGACCGGTGCCCATTTCGGGTAATTCCGCGACCGCTTGCAGCAAGTGGCTCATGCTTTCACCTCCTGTGCCGGTTTTCCGGCACTGGCCAAGGAGGCATCCTGCGGACGACGACTCGCAACCCAGTCAATCTGGTCGGGAGTCGCGCCGGTGACGCTTCCGTTGTAGTAATCCATGTCAGAAGTGCCTGACGCCATCGGGTGCGGCGTGCTGAGCATCCCGGCGTTTAAAGGAACCAACAGGCGATCCTTTTCAAAAATCAAATCCTCGCGGTTGTCATCCCAAATCTCGTAATCGTTGGACATCGTGAGGGCTCGCGTCGGGCAGGCTTCGATGCACATGCCGCAAAAGATGCAGCGCAGATAGTTGATTTCATAGACCCGCCCGTATCGCTCCCCGGCACTGTACTGTGCCTCCGGGGTGTTTGCGGCGGCCTCTACATAGATGGCGTCCGCCGGGCACGCCCAGGCGCATAGTTCGCAGCCCACGCATTTTTCCAAGCCGTCCGGGTAACGGTTCAATTGGTGACGTCCATGGTAGCGCGGCTGAGTCGGCACCTTTTCAAAAGGGTACTGTTCAGTCACGTAGGGGCGGAAGAAGTTGCGGAACGTGACTCCGAAACCGGCGACTGCTTTCAGCGATTCCGCCAGGGGACCTTTCTTTTTCCGTTGCCACAGTTGCGGATCTGGGTCCGCCACGGGTTCGGGATTGGTCGGTGCTCCAGCGTCGGGATTTTCCGGTTCGTCCGGGGATGCAACCAAGTTGTTGTCAGAAGTTTGCGCGCTCACTTTTCTTCCTTTCCGCCCGTGATGGCAGTCTCAGCCGGGGTGTTGGGAGTTACTTTCAAGAGTCCAGAACGCGGACTGGGAGGCAGCTCCTGTCCAGGGAGGGGCGGGACCGGGAAACCATCCGCCATCGGGTCAAAGGGCTCAGGGGCGGCCGGTTTCACTTTCTTGACGGGAATCAGCATCACGATAATCAACAGCACCACGCAGACCCCAGCCACCGCAAACATGATTTGTTGCGAGTTGAAACCGAAGAATACGGGCAGAGCCTTAATCCACGCGACTGCCATCATCCACACGAACCCGACCGGAATCAAGACCTTCCAGCCGAGATTCATGAACTGGTCATAACGGAAACGCACCTGGGTGCCACGCACCCACACGAAAATCCAGAACAGAGACCACACCTTGAC
Source organism: Mobiluncus holmesii ATCC 35242 (assembly GCF_000185445.1). Classification (NCBI taxonomy): domain Bacteria; kingdom Bacillati; phylum Actinomycetota; class Actinomycetes; order Actinomycetales; family Actinomycetaceae; genus Mobiluncus; species Mobiluncus holmesii. The sequence goes on from NZ_GL622346.1 coordinate 1,471,728, forward strand.
GTTAAACCACAGAATGCCCCACCACGGCGACCCGGCGACAGGATTCATCAAGTCCCACGCCCACGGCGCTTTGTAACCGCCCAGGAACATAGTCACCGCCACGGCGGAAACGTTAAAGATATTGATATATTCCGCCAGGTAGTACCAGGCGAAGTTCATTCCCGAGTACTCGGTTTGGTGCCCTGCCACCAGCTCGCTTTCGCATTCCGTCAAGTCGAAAGGCAGACGGTTCGTTTCCCCGAAAGAAGCGATGAGATACACGACAAAGGCAGGGAGCAGACCCAACAGCCAGCTCGGATCCTTTTGCGCCTCCACAATTTCGGAGGTGGACATAGAACCAGCCATGATGAACACACTGACCAAGGCGGTGCCCATCGCCAACTCGTAAGAGATAACTTGTGCCGTGGAACGCACCGAACCCAACAGCGGGAACGGAGAGTTCGCGGACCAACCACCTAGGACGATGCCATAGATACCGAGGGAAGAAATCGCCAGCACAATTAGGGTGGCGACCCCGGAGTCGAACAGCTGCAGCGGGGTGGAAATCCCGAAAACTGTCGCATTTGGCCCGAACGGAATCAACGCGTAAATGGCAAAAGCCGTGAACGCCACCAGCATCGGGGAAATCAGATAAATCAGGGTGTCAGCGCCCTTGAGACGGAAGTTTTCTTTAAACACCATCTTGCCGGCGTCCGCAACGGCTTGGAGCAGACCGAACGGACCACGCACATTCGGACCGGGACGGGTCTGGATGCGCCCCAGCCCACGGCGCTCTACCCACAGCGCCAACAGCACGTAGAGAATCAGCACCACGATGATAATCAGGGCTTTAATCAGGGAAATCCACCAGGTTTCCTGACTGAAGTCAGCCCCTTTCGGAGCCGGAGCCGCGGCGGACCACAGGTCAGTACCCAGGGCGGTCAGGATAGGAGTCAATGTGTACATAATGGTTACGCCTCCGCTGCTTTCAAGCTAACAAGCTGACCGTAAGCCGAACCCAAGGTTTCGTGAACCAGGGATCCGGGGGAGCATTCCGGCATCCACACGACCCGATCCGGCATGTCCGTGAGCACCACCGGCAGGGTCACGGTACCTCGCGGTCCCGTAATCTTGGCAATATCGGTAATGCCGTTCTCCTGGGCGGTTGCCGCGCTCAGGCGCACCACCGGGACTCTGGCAGTTCCTGCCAAATCCGGTTCGCCATCCTGGCAGCGACCCGCATCCAGCAGTGGCTTCCAGGTAATGACCAAAGCCTGCCCCGCTTCGGGGGGAACAATGGGGGGATCCTGCCGGAAAGGCGCCCCCAAACGAATGCCTTCCCAGGAACCCAGTTCCTCGTACTCATGCCAGATAGCAGCCAGAGAGTCCAACCCCAGGTCGTATCCCGCAGCCCGACCCAGCAGGTTCATGACCTTCCAGTCCGGCAACGCGTGCGATGCCAAAGCCTGACCGAAGGGACGCAGTCGTCCCTCCCAGTTGACGAAAGTACCGCTCTTTTCGTGGGGCGGTGCCACCGGCAGCACGACATCGGCATATTGGGTGATTTCGGTCTGGCGCACTTCCAGCTGGATGACATGCTTCACGCCTTTGAGGACTTCTCGTGTCCCCTCCGGGTCCTCCAGGTCGCGCAGGTCAACCCCACCCATCACCATAGTGGTGCCGGGCAGGAACTGTTCCCAAGCCTCGGGGGTCAGCATACACCGGAAGCACAGCGGCAGATTCTCGTGCAGCGGCTCCGTCAAGCCCCACGCCGCGTCAATGTTGGCACGAGCCATCGGATCGGTCACCAGGCGACCGCGTGGCAGCAGACCGGGGAAACAGCCCGCCTCGATGGCGGCACGCGAACCGGCGCGGCGCGGTATCCATGCCCACGCAGCGTTGGTGGCGTCAGCCAGGCGCGCGGCATACTCCAGCTCGTCAACGACCAGGCTGGCACGCTCCCCCATCAGCACCAGCGCGCCGGGCTGGCTGAGAGATTCCTTCACCCAGGCAAACTCGCCTTGACCAGCGATGATGTCTTGTAAAATCTGGAGTTGTTCCCCCGGCTGGTTTTGCACCAGGGTGGCGCCGAGTTTGCGCGCCCCGTCGCTCAAGAACGGGGCCAGCGTGGCGACTTTCGTGCCGTGGTTTTGCGTGGCTTTGCGCAGCCGCAAGAACAGGGTGGCGCATTCGTCCTCCGGTTCCAAATCGACCAGGAACACAAACGGTGCTTTTTCAATATCTTGGTAGGTCACTGTTACCGGACGCCCCGCGACCCGCAGTTTGATGAAGTTCACCTCATCCATGCGGAAGTCTCGCGCCCGCGCATCCACGATGTTCGATTTGCCCACCACGTGCGCAAACTTGCCCCAAGCGTAGTAATCTTCGAGGGTGAGATGCTCGCCGGGAAAGAACGTGACCTCGGAGTTTTGTGAAGATTCTTTAACATAGGCGGCAGCCCGCGAAAGGGCGGTGCCCCAGTCAGTTTCCTCCAACTCGCCCGCGTCGTTACGCACCATCGGGCGGGTCAAGCGGTCTGTAGAGGACTGCCAGGCGAACGCGTAACGGTCCTTGTCTGAAATCCATTCCTCATTGACCTCGGGATTATCCCCTGCCAGGTGACGCAGCACAACCCCACGGCGTGCGTCGACCCGGATTTCTGCCCCGCTAGCATCCTGGTCGGTAATCGAGGGGGTAGAGATGAGATCGTGGGGACGCGCCCGGAACCGATAGGAGGCATTCGTGAGCGCCCCGACCGGGCAGATTTGGGTGACATTGCCGGAAAAGTACGAGGCGAAACGTCGACCGGACACGTCACGATGCGCCACGTCCGGGTGTCCCGAATGCATCGAACCGATGATGCCAGGCTCTCCGCTGGGACCGGTCATTGATTCACAAGGGGTGACGGTAGCGCCGTCCGGGTTTGTCTCTTCGTCGTATATCCCCAGCACTTGCGTGTCGAAGGAACCGATGTTTTCCCCCATAAAGAAATGGTGATCGCATGGAGAGGAACCGCCGCCCCGCCCTTGTAGGTCCAAAAATACGTCCCCGGCGATTTCCTTGCCGAAACGCACGCAGCGCTGGCACAGCACGCAGCGATCCCGGTCCAGCAAAATCTCGGAGGTCAAGCGCACCGGCTTGGGCCAGACTCGCTTTTTATCAGTGAAACGCGAAGTCGGATTGCCTTCCATGAAGGTCTGGTTTTGCAGCGGGCATTCCCCGGCTTTATCGCAAACCGGGCAGTCCAGCGGGTGATTGACCAGCAGGAACTCCAGGATACCGTTCTGAGCCTTCGCTGCAACCTCGGAGCTGAGCTGGGTGTAAATCTCCATCCGATCCGTGCAGGTGGTCGAGCAAGCCGGCATTGGTTTGGGCATCTTGGCGACGTCTCCCTGCCGGTTGGGCATGGCGACCTCCACCAGACACGCCCGGCATGCTGCCACCGGCTTCAGCAACGGGTGGTCACAGAAGCGCGGCACGTACACTCCAGCTTGTTCACAAGCCCGAATCGCCAAGGTGCCTTGGGGCACTTCCAGGGGCTTGCCGTCAACTTTAATATTGACCATTTGCACTTCGTCGCTCATTTATTTACCTACCTCACCCGCTGCCTCGTGGTAATACACGCTGCGTTCGTAGGGGAACAACTCCCAAGCCGGAGTTGTGTAGCCTTTTTCAAACTCGTCACGGAAACGTTCGATACCCGACTTCACCGGCGTGATGGCCGCGTCCCCCAACGCGCAGAAGCAGCGCCCACCAATCTCGGAAGTAATCGACAGCAGCTTGTCCACGTCACCCACTTCGCCTTTACCGGCTTCGAGACGGTGCATGATTTGCTTCATCCAATAGGTGCCTTCCCGGCACGGGGTGCATTTGCCGCAGGATTCATGCTGATAAAAATCCACCCAACGGGTCATGACACGCACCACCGAAGTCGTTTCGTCAAACACTTGAATCGCTCGGGTCGCCAGCATCGACCCAGCGGCGGCGACTTCCTCATAAGTCAGGGGAACGTCCAGTTCAGCGGGGGTAAAGATGGGTGCCGAGGAGCCCCCGACCGCCCAGAATTTCAGGTCGTGTCCAGCTCGCACCCCGCCGCAGTATCCCAACAGTTGCCGCATCGTAATCCCGAACGGCGCCTCGAACTGACCGGGGCGGGCGACGTGACCGGAAACCGAGAAAATCCCGTGTCCCTTGGACTTTTCTGTGCCCATCGCGGCGTACCAGTTATCCGAATACTTAAAAATACCCGCGACCTGGGAAATCGTCTCGACGTTATTGATGACGGTGGGACGGGCGTACAGCCCCTGAGCGGCCGGGAACGGCGGTTTCAACCGCGGGTGTCCGCGCCTGCCTTCCAGCGAATCCAGCAGGGCGGTTTCCTCACCACAGATGTAGGCTCCCGCCCCGGAGTGGGCAGTAATCTTGAGGTCGCCCAGCAATCCCGCCTCGGTTGCTTCCCGGATAGCAGCCAGCAGTCGGCGCAGCGGGTGGGTCACTTCTCCGCGCAGATACACGAAAGCGTGTTCGCAGCGAATCGCGCGCGAACAGATTGCCATCCCCTCGATGAGGGCGTGCGGGTTCGCCATGATTTGCGGAATATCCTTGCAGGTCCCCGGCTCGGACTCGTCAGCGTTCACCGTCAGGTAGCGCGGCAAACCGTCATCGGGAGGCAGGAACGACCACTTCAACCCCGCGGGGAAACCGGCACCACCACGCCCGCGCAACCCCGAGTTCTTGACCGCAGCCAACACCTCCGCAGGATCCATCGAGTTGGCTTTTGCCAGACCCTGGTATCCCCCACGTGCCCGGTATGCCTCCAGGGTCCAAGACCGGTCCACGCCCCACATATCCGACAAAATCGGGGTCAGTGGCACCTCACCGCCAGGAATATCAGTCAGGTTCAATTCACTCATGACTATTCACCTTCCTTCGGTTCGGGAGCTGACCAGCCCGGGTCGCTGGGGATTCCCCAACCCTTTTCCGCGGCGATACGCTTGCCCAACAGGGTGGGAACACCTGCAGAGTCGCCCTCGTCCGCCAGTCCGTCCTCGAATCCCGCCAAGAGGTGTTCGTTTTCCTTAAAGGTCGGGACGCGATTTGGACCACGAGTCGGCTGCACCGGGTTGCCCGCCCGCAAATCGTCGACCAGTTTCACCGCCGATTGCGGGGTTTGGTTATCAAAGAATTCCCAGTTCACCATAATGACGGGGGCAAAGTCGCAGGCAGCGTTACATTCAATCGCCTCCAGGGTGACTTTCCCGTCCGCGGTCGTTTCTCCGTTGCCGATGCCCAAGTGGTCACACACGGTTTCCCAAATTTCGTCGCCCCCCATGACGGCGCACAGCGAAGTGGTGCACACCCCCACGTTGTATTCCCCGTTGGGACGGCGCTTGTACTGGGTATAGAACGTGGCGACCGCCGAGACTTCTGCGGGACTGATACCTAACAGTTCGGAACACAGCTCGATACCGTTGGCGGATACGAAGCCGTCCTCGGACTGGACCAGATGCAGCAACGGCAGCAGCGCCGAACGCGAGTGTCCCTCGGGATAGCGAGAAATAATCTCTTGACCTTCGCGAACCAGGCGCGCTTTGACGTCCTCGGGATACGGTTTCATCGATCCACACCTCCAAACACCGGGTCAATCGAACCGATTGACACCACCAAGTCAGAAATCAAGCCGCCCTCGCACATCATGGAGGCAGACTGCAGGTTTGCATAAGAGGGGTCGCGGAAGTGGGCACGGTACGGGTGGGTGCCCCCGTCGGTCACCAGGTGTACACCCTGGATGCCCTTAGCGTGCTCGACCTGGGCGTAAACCTGACCGGGCGGAATCCGGAAGCCTTCGGTCACCAGCTTAAAGTGATGTATAAGTTCCTCCATCGAGTGCCCCAGAATGTGCGACACATGCTCCGGGTCTTGACCTTGACCATCGGCACCGATGGTGAGCTTGGAGGGGTAGGCGAACTTCGGGTCGGCAATCATGACCGGCTCTCCCTCGCTCTGTTCTAGGCGATCCAGCACCTGATACACGATGCGCAGAGACTGATACATTTCCTCGAAACGCACCTCGGTACGGGTGTAACAGTCGGAATGGTCGCGGGCGGGAACATCGAACGTGTACGCCTCATACCCGCAGTAGGGCTGCAGCTTGCGCATATCCAGCGGTAAACCGCCTGCCCGCAGGCACGGACCGGTCAGGGACAGCGCCATCATGGTAGACAGCGGCAGCCACCCCACGTTCTTCATCCGACCAATAAAGATGGGGTTAGCCATAATCAAATCCTGCATTTCGCCAATGTCACGTTTCACCAGCGGAAGCTTTTCACGAATCATGTCGATGGTGTCATCCAACAGGTCGTTGGACACACCGCCGGGACGCATATAGGTGTTGTTCATCCGCAGACCGGTAATGTGTTCAAAAATCCGCAGGATTTCTTCACGACCCCGGAAACCGGTGGTCAGCATGGTCGTCGCACCCAGCTCGTTCGCACCGGTACCGACAGCGACCAGGTGCGAAGCAATCCGGTTCAGTTCCATCAGCAGCACCCGGATTTCACTGGCACGCCGCGGTACTTGATCCGTCACCCCCAGAGCTTTTTCGACCGCCAAACACCAGGCGACTTCTGAAAAGAACGGCGCTACGTAATCCATCCGGCTACAGTAGGCGACGCCCTGATTGTAAGTGCGGTATTCCATAGATTTTTCGATACCGGTGTGCAGGTAGCCGGTGCCCAGACGGCAGTCCTTAACCGTCTCGCCTTCCAGCTCCACAATGACGCGCAGCACGCCGTGGGTGGAGGGATGCACCGGACCCAGGTTTACAGCAATCCGGTCATTGTGAGCCGACTCGAGGTCAGCCGCCATCGCCGCCCATTCCCCGTCTTGCACGGAGAACTCCGGCATTCCCGCCACGGAGTCGCTCGCCCCCGCGGCAGCATGAACATGTTGCGTTTTTGCCTCTGGGTTTATCGTTTCGGTACTCAACTGTAGCTCCTCCGCGTGTCGGCCGGCGGGACGGTGCCGCCCTTGAATTGCACTGGAATCCCGCCCAACGGGTAGTCCTTACGCTGCGGGTGCCCTACCCAATCGTCGGGCAGCAGGGACCGGGTCAGAGCCGGGTGCCCGGTAAAGATGATGCCCATCATGTCGAACGCTTCTCGCTCGTGCCAGTTGTTTCCGGGGTAAATATCCACGATGGAGGGGACTTTCGGGTCATCTTCGGGAGCCGCAGTCTCGATGCGCAGGTTGTGGTTGTGGGTCACACTGATGAAGTGATACACGGCATGCAGTTCCTGCCCGGTGTCGTGCGGGTAATGCACCCCGGAGACACCCATGCACAGTTCAAAGCGCAGGTCTTGGTCATCACGCAAGGCTTTTGCGACCGTCACCAGGTGTTCACGGGCGACGTGAATCGTCAACTCGCCGTGGGAGACGACGACCCGGTCTATGGCAGTGTGGGGATCCACCCCGGCTCCACGCAAATCCTCCTCCAGGTAGTCCACGCAGTCATCAAACCAGCCCCCGTAAGGCTTCGGCGATTGCCCCGGCATCCGCACTTCTCGGTGCAACAGACCGTAACCGGAAGTGTCGCCGGTGCCGTGGACCCCAAACGGGTTATCCCGCACTCCCAGCGATTCGCCGCGAGGATTGGCGTACCGGGGCAACTTCGGCTCCAGGTCACCCTCCGGGGTGGCTTGCAAATCTTGAGTTTCTTCGCTCACGCCATCAATCCCTTCATGTCGTTCAATGAGGCTGCCTGCAGCGCCGCCGCTTCCGCTTTGCGGATGGCTTCCTCACGATGCTTACCCAAAGGATCTTGCTTGATATGGTCGCGTAAGCTCAGCAATGCCCCCAGCAGCATTTCCGGACGCGGCGGGCAGCCCGGCAGATAGATGTCTACCGGCACCACGTGGTCGCAACCTTGCACGATTGCGTAGTTATTGAACACGCCACCGGATGAAGCACAAGCCCCCATAGAGATAACCCACTTCGGGTCCGCCATCTCGTCATATACGTTGCGCATGATGGTGGCCATCTTGTGCGAAACCCGACCCGAAACCAGCATGACGTCGGCGTGGCGCGGAGAGGAGCGGAACACTTCCGAACCGAAACGGGCGATGTCGAAACGTGACGCGGCAGTTGCCATCATCTCAATAGCGCAGCACGCCAGCCCCATCGTGACGGGCCAAATCGAGAGGGAGCGTGCAAAATCAGTAATCTTTTCCGGGAAGGCCGCCAAGCCGTCAGAATCTTGATCCATCATTTTTGGTTTCCTCCAAAATACTTGGAACGTTTTTAATTCCAGTCAAAGCCGCGACGGGCCCACACGTAGATAAAAGGCACTGCCAGCAGTTCCACGAAAGTCATCATCACGAACAAGCCAAACTTTCCTTGCTGGAAAAAGGAAATCGCCCAGGGGTAGAGAAACACCACCTCGATGTCGAAAACGATAAACATCATGGCGGTCAGGTAATACTTAACCGGGAAACGCGCCTGGCTTCCACGATTCGGAGTGGGGTCACAGCCACATTCATAGTTGGCATTCTTAACGCTGTTTGGCTTCGTGGGACCGAACAGGTAACCTGCCAAAACTCCTACTAATGCCACCACTCCGGCCACTAACAGCATAATCAGCAGCGCTACGTAAACATTCATAGCTTCTCCATCTTTAAACCGCCTGAGCTGCTTGCCGGCACTCTAGCCAGCAGATTTTTCCCAAGCGAGTTGCCAGTTCCACCCTACAGTTTTTCCCTTTACTCCGGGAAGCTTTGTCTGCAAGGCGTGATTATCTCCGGGTTTGTCCTGGTTTTGCGCTCCCTGCAGCATTTAACGTGGATTCGATTTAGGAAAAAAAGAGTTTTCATATTGGGACCTGGGTCCCTCTCAGGGGGAAGGACCCAGGGGCACCAAAAAACGGGGAGGCAAAATAGGTCGGGTCCTTTCCCGGACAGGAAAGATACCAGGCAACAGCCGCCGGGGGTCCAGTCGCTCTGTCACGTGGATTCACTGGCTCAGTACTATCACGATGCGGCGACACGAAGGCGCCCTCGGGCTGAACGCCAGATTGAACCCCTGACCTCGGGAGCACTAGGCAAACCCCGCCTCAACATCCAGTGTGGCGGTTGGCGGAAGGTTCTGCACTCTCGGGCGTAGGGCTGCGTCGGAAGTCTACCCGCGTGCCCCTCCGCCGGTTTTGGGCGCTGAGCGGGGGAACCTAGGATGGATGGGTGCTATTCGTCCACACTCGCGCCCTTGACCGCGATTTGTCCCCGGAGCTGTTCCCTATGGACGCCGCGGCACTCCCCACGGACGGATTTTTCTTTGCGTCTCCCCCTGCACAAGGCGCCCCCCTCACGTTGGCAGCGCCGGGTTTAGGGGATATTCCCGGTCAGGACTTTGCGCCAGCCTGGCATTGGGAGGACGGCTCAGACCTGGATCGGGCAGGCGCAGCGTGGTACCTGGTAGGACGCCACGCCCAGGTGTTTGATGCGGTGCAGAGACGCGGCACCGGTCCGGTGGCTTTCGCGTCCTTTGGGTTTAACAGCGCGGCGACCCCGGTTTTTGTCCTTCCGTCATTCCTGGTGGGCAGCGACGACCAGGGGGCGTGGATTACCGTGGCTTATCAAGCCGAGAGTGTTAATGAGCCTAGAGCGGACCGATTGTATCGGGCCGCCATGTCTTGGATTAAAAACTTTCCCCACCGCCAGCGCCAAGATGCCCTGCAAACGCAACCTTCCGCCGTAGTGGGAAAAACGTCTTACCAGGAAAACGTTGCCGCCGCCGTGCGCGCTATCCGCGAGGGCAAAGCGGAGAAAATCGTGATGGCTCGCCCGGCTCGCTTCGAGTTCGCCGGGGAGGCTGGCGCGGAACGGGCACGGGCAGCCGGTGGGGCTTTGACCTCCCGCCTGCGCGAACGCTACCCGACTTGCTGGATTTTCAACGTCGGGGGTCTGGTCGGGGCCACGCCGGAGATGCTGCTGGAGGCTGCAGCGGGACGGGCACATTCGCGGGTTTTGGCAGGCACGGCGACGCCCGGCGAGGACGTGGATTTGGCTCACTCAGCGAAGAACCTGGCGGAACACCAGGTGGCGCTGCGTTCTGTGGCCGAGCCTTTGCGCCGCGTCGACCCCGATTTGGAGGCGAGCGGGCCCTACCTGTTACAGCTGCCGAATCTGACCCATTTGGCTACGGATTTGCACCTGCGGGTGCCGGCGGGCAAGACGCTGTTACACCTGGTCGCACAGTTTCACCCCACGGCGGCGGTGTGCGGGCTGCCGCGGGAGTTTGCGCGGACGTTCATCTCTCGGTTTGAAGCGGATCGCGGGCGTTACGCCGGACCGGTCGGCTGGGTCGATGCCCATGGCGGGGGCCAGTTGGCTTTGGCGCTGCGGTGCGCCCAGCTCGATGCGCTCGGCGTGGAGGCCTGGGTCGGGGCGGGCATCATGGCAGATTCTGACCCGGAAACCGAGTGGCGGGAAACCGGGGCGAAACTGGCGCCAATCCGGGATTGCCTGGACCTGTCGGCTGATTGACCCGCGGGGCGCGCCCCAAAATTGCAGCCCCGGCAGGGGGAACTGCATGAACGACCGATTTCAAAAGAAAATCCGTATCACACCGCCCTTGCGCATTTGCAAAACCGCTGGTAGAAGCGTTTCCGGCTAAAACAGGGCGCGCCAAACCGAACCGAAAACGGTCATTCGTGCACGCCCGCTAGATTCCCCTGCGGGAATAAACAGTGGGATTTGGGCTGTAGCTGCCATTATTGGCAGCTACAGCCCTATTTCCACCTTATTATCCGCAAAAGTAACCCGGACCGGAACAGCGGGCGCGACGGAGCACGGGGCACCTCAGAGAGGCTGGGGGTGAGCGTTTTGCGACAATAAGTCGCGCAAAACGCGAGGGGGTACTCCCCCTACCGCCTCTCGCGAGCGCCCCCGCGACGAAGCTCCCACCACCACTAAAAAAACTTATCCCGGCACGGGACTAACGCGTCGCCGTGGTTATCATTGTCCTGCCTCCAGAAAAAACTTATCCCGGCACGGGACTAACCCCGGGAACTAATCGAGACTGTTGGGATTAAGCAAGAAATCCAGGACACTCATAGTGAGGATTCCGTGCTGGTCATAGGTGGGTTTCACGGTATCGCGCACCAACAAGATTTTCTTAAAGCTGTCCGGGACCTCCACAAGCGGAGCTTTCTCTTGGCGTTCCTTTTCCGAGTCCGGGATACGCCAGGCCGATTGCAGGTAGCAGCGCCGCGAACCCAGATTTGCCACGAAATCTACCTCGAGGTTTTTCCGTATGACTTTGCCATCTTGACGAGCCTGTTTCTCGACGCAACCGACATCGACCGAGAAACCCCGCAGGCGCAGTTCGTTATAGATAATGTTCTCCATCAGGTGGTTTTCCTCGACTTGGCGAAAGTTCAACCTGACGTTACGCAGCCCCACGTCCTCGAAATAGTATTTTTGCGGACTCCCGATATATTTCCGACCTTTCACGTCATAGCGAGACGCCGCCTCGACCAGGAAAGACTCCTTTAGATACCCGATATAGGACGCGATGGTGTTCGCGCTGAGTTTTGACTTCAGGACACTCTTAAACGTCGCCTCTATCCGCGACGGGTTCACCAGCGAACCAACCGAGGACGCCAGCACATTCACCAAGTCCTCTAACTCTTGAGTTTTCTCAATTCCGTTCCGGGCAATAATGTCCTTTAAATAAGTTTCCGCAAACAAGCGCTCCAGGTAGCGCGACTTTTGCTGGTCACTGCGCATCGACAGCACCAGCGGCATTCCCCCATAGAGCACATACTCCGCCCAACCGCCATACCGGTCCCCGTCGAATCCACTCATGTACTCTGCAAAAGACAGTGGCCGCACCCGAACCTCGTCCCCGCGTCCGCGAAACTCGGTCAGCACATCAGTGGAAAGCATCTTCGAGTTACTGCCTGTCACGTAAACATCCACGTTGTAGGAACGGAGCAACCCATTCAAGACTCCGTAAAGGCGCGGAGCCGCCGTCCCTTTCAGCTCTTGGCTTGTAATCGCATACTGGACTTCGTCAATGAGCACGTAGTATTGCGAGGTTTTGTCAAGGAGCCTGGATTTCAGGTAATCGTTGAGCGCGCCGGGGTCGCGGTAAGCTGTCGCATCTTCCGTATCCAGCGCGAGTTCAATAATGTGTTCATCATCTACGCCCAGTTCCCGACGCAGATAATCGGCGAAAAGCCTAAACAGCAGGTAAGTTTTTCCGCAGCGTCGAACCCCGGTAATGACTTTAATCATCCCGTTTTGCATTCGATCAATGAGCTGATTGAGATAAACGTCCCGGCGGATTTCCATACTGTTAGTCTACTTCACTTTGAGCGATTTTGTTACATGTAGCAAAATCGCTCAAAGCACGCGTGTGCGCCAGACCAGACACAGGACTCTGCGCCATTAACACCAAACCCCCTCACCAACAGTGAACTATTCAACTCACCATCGACATTTAAGTGCTACACTTAACGTATTACAGCGCAATGCGAGGGGGAGATTACAATGGCGAAAACTACCACCGCGATACGTTTTGACCAGCAGGAACGTGAGTGGATACAAGCATATGCCGACTTCTTAGGAATCAGTTTTTCACAATTTATCCGTCGGGCAGCGTTAGAAAAACTGGAAGATGCCCTCGACACGCAAGACTATATGCAAGCCCTGAAAGAAGACGACGGCACCCGTTACACCACGGATGAGATTATGCGCGAAGTCATGGAAGACGAGTGACCCAAGCAAATGACTTATCAAGTCCGCTGGACCAATGCCGCTCGCAAAGACCTAAAAAGTATCCCTAAAAAGCAACGCATCCTCCTCGTGACGTGGGTCCGCGACCACCTGGACGGGTGCGAGAACCCCAGAGGCATCCCCCAAGGTAAACAGCTGCAGGGAACCAAAAACGGCTGGCGCTGGAGAATCGGTTCCTACCGAGTGATAGGACAGATTAAAGATCAGGAACTGGTGATTAACATTGTCCGCGCCGGGCACAGACAAGGTGTTTATCGCCCCTTACCCAAGATTTAAGCCACTGATTTATCCCACCAGCAAACACGAGCACTACACACGACCTTCCAACCCGACAAAACTAAAACCACAACCCCGGCACAGAGCGTTGTCAGGATGGCTTTTTGGCGAAAATAAGTACGTAAAATCGCCAATATTGGCGATTTTCAGGACCTAAAACCGGTTTTGGGCTTCATGCGCGGGATCTTATGGGGACTTACACGAACGACCGATTTCAGACCTAAATCTGCACCACAGCGCCCTTGCGCATTTACAAAACCGCTGGTAGCCGCGTTTCCGGCTAAATCATAGGTCGCCAAACCGAACCGAAATCGGTCATTCGTGCAGGGCATGACGTAAACCCCCGCCACGGGCCTGGCGGTAGGATAGAACCTATGCGCGCGAACCTAGACAAGAATCCTCACGACGTCCAATCCATGTTCAATGCCGTGGCTCGACGTTACGATTTGATGAATTTCCTCGTCTCCCTGGGGCAGGAAAAAATATGGCGCGCCCACGTGAAGCGCGCGGTGGTGACGCGGCCATTTCTGAAAGTTCTGGATGTGGCCGCTGGGACTGGCGCCAGCTCGATTGAGTTCGTGCGTGCCGGTGCCAAAGTCGTGGCAGTTGATTTTTCCGAAGGCATGATTGCCGAGGGGCGCCGGCGTCACCCAGAGATTGACTTTCAGCAGGGCGACGCGATGAACCTGGACTTTCCCGACAACACTTTTGATTGCGTCACCATCAGTTTTGGGCTGCGCAACGTGTCGGACCCGGACCAGGCTTTGCGGGAGTTTTACCGGGTGGTGCGCCCCGGCGGACACGTGGTGGTGTGCGAATTTTCCCGCCCGACTTTTGGCCCGTTTAGAGCCATTTATCGGTTCTTTTTGCACCGGGTTATGCCGCCGATTGCCCGGCTGTTCTCGACCGACGCGGTGGCGTATGACTACCTGGCGGAATCTATCTTGGCTTGGCCCTCTCAGTACCAGTTCGCCGCCCACCTGCGCGCGGCAGGTTTCGAGCGCCTGCAGCTCAAGAATCTCACCGGCGGTATCGTCGCCCTGCATCGAGGCTACAAACTGAAGTAACCGCCGGTCCGGGGGCATCTCCTAGAATCGGTAAAACGCAAAAGTTCCTGGTGGCGTTTTTTCGTCGCACACCCGGCTTTTACTGACAATGCGTGGTGATAGACGCATTTCTCCGAAATCGGATTGAAAACCCGTCAAAGAACTTCGGCACCGTTCTCGAAGTCCCGATGACGCCGGCGCTCAGCTCCACCTGGTCGTACCACTGGGGATATTTCTGGTCACCCCTGTGGCACCTCGCCTAATTGCTGGAACACTTGAGAGTGAAAGAAAATTCGTAGTGCGGTGCGGCGACTTGGTAGCATTCCTGCAACTTCGGTCCGCAGCTTTGGGAACCGATTCCCGCCATGCGATGATCCAGGCACAGTACGGTTTCCGGGGTTTCGACCAGTTCATAATCGTGGGCTTTCGCCCCCAGTTCTTCTTGCGTAAAGTGCGACGCGTTGAAACTGAACTCCGCCCCGCTCACCACCTCTAAACTGGCGTTCTCGCCGCTCAACTTGAGGTAGTCACAGGAGCAGCGCGACCCGTTTTCTTGTGGGCGCAAATAGTGCTGGAACAGGTCCCGAACGGGGCTGCAGAAACGCCCGTGCCAGGCAGAACGACGTTTGTCGAGGTAGTTTTCGTGCGGTCCCAGCCCTGACCAGTCGGCGTGGGTAAAGTTTTGGTCCCAGAAGAGCCGCCATCCCAAGCGCGGTAGTTCCGGGAACTGCATATCACGGGTAACGCTGGCGTTCATTCGCAAGGCCCCATCGGCGCCTAGTGTCCACTCCAAGTCCGCTTTCAAAATGGGCTGAATCGACGGCGCCACCAGCGCTACCTGCGATTTCACCACCACGCTCGCACCGGACACCACCTCGACCGAATAGGCATAAGGGGTGCAACGGTCGTAGTGCGCCCGCTCCCACCGCGGCCGGATATACATATCGTTATCGGTCGGGGCGCGCCAAATGTTGAGTTCCATCGGCCGGGTCAGGAGCGACCCCGCGCTGCCACGCCAATCGGTGAGCATTCCGGTGAACCGGGAAAACACGTAAGTGTATGTGCCCAGCTCAATAGTGATTTCCTTGGGGCTGGTTTCGATGCGGGGAGCGTCAGGTGCCGGAATGGTCCGGAGTTCCTGGCTGAGCTGACGGGCAGGCAGACAGCGCGGGTCGGCGTTATCCAGAGCAAACTCGTCGAACCCCAATAAATGCCCCGCCTCCAGGCAGGCGAACGGACGGGACAGGTACGTTTCCACCCTCAGGAAACACCGCCCGCCGGCAGGAACGTCCATGGAAAGCGGAATTTCTACACTCTGGTGGGGCGCCAGCGGGGGCAGCTCGATAGCGCCGCTGTCCTCCGCGCCGTCTCGCACCCTCACCCATTTTAGGGTGGCAAAATCTGCGATGTTGAGGTGATCAGCCATATTGGTCGCCCGCAGCAACCCAGCCTTTTGGTCATAGCTAAACCGCAAGGGACGGTACACATTTTTAACCTCCCACAGCCCGATATGCGGGGTGCGGTCGGGGCTAACCAGCCCGTCGACGCAAAAGTTCCCGTCGTGGGGGTATTCCCCCGAGTCTCCACCGTAGAGCAGACGACCGTCGGCGTCTGGCACTGCGTGGTCACACCATTCCCAAATGAACCCGCCACACATGCGCGCGTCTGCCTGCACCAGGGCCCAGTAATCCTCTAAATCCCCCGGACCGTTGCCCATCGCGTGACAGTACTCCACCAGCAGGAATGGCTTGTCGCCGAGGTTATCCAGATAGTCTGTGATGTCGGAAAGTGGGGGGTACATTCGGGAGTACAGGTCGATATTGTGGTAATCATAAGTGCGGTCGTGGGACCGATAATAGGCGCTTTCGTAGTGCGTCACCCGGGTGGGGTCAAAGTCTTTAATCCACTGCAGCGCGGTTTCGACAGTTACCCCGTAAGCACATTCGTTGCCTGCCGACCAGGAGAACACGCACGGACGATTCTTTTCGCTGTGAACACAGCGCTGGACCCGGTCCAGGATGGCAGGAATCCACTCCGGGTTGTCGGCGATGGGTTTATTCCACAGCTCCACCACGTTTTCTTCCGATTCGTCGGTCAGGACGCGGTTTCGGGTGCCGTGGCTTTCATTATCCGCTTCGCTCATCACGTAAAAACCCAGCTCATCGCACAGATGATAGAACTGGGGGCAGTTCGGGTAGTGGGAGGTGCGCACCGCGTTGATATTGTGCTGGCGCATCAGCTCTAAATCCCGTTTCATCTGGGCTAGCGAGACGACCGGTCCGGTTTGCGCTTCACTTTCGTGACGGTTTACGCCTTTGATTTTGATGGGGTTGCCGTTCATTTTCAGCACGGCGTCAGTGATGGTCACGGTACGGATGCCGACCCGTTCCGTGATGACTTCGTGCGCAGATTCCATCACCAGGGTATAGAGGTGGGGTGCGCCAGGATTCCACAGTTTCGGGTGTTCGAGGTGGAATTCGGTGGCATGGGTGTAGGTTTCGTCCCCATCGCACAAGGGGTGTAGCTCAGTTTGCCCCACAATGTTGGGGCCGTCGGTGAGCGTTACCGTGACCGGGCAGGGTTCCCCACGGAAATTCGCGCGCAGTTTTACGCCGGCACCGTTGGGCTGTATCTCGGTGGTGAGGAAGTAATCGTTGAGGTGTACCGCGGGGCGTTTCAGCAGGTAGACATCGCGGATAATGCCCGAACAGCGGAACTTGTCCTGGTCTTCCAGGTAGCTGCCATCCGACCATTTACAGACCAGTACCGCCAGCGTATTCGTCCCCTCTCGCAGAAACTCGGTGACCTCAAAAGCGGAAACCGTGTGGGAGACTTGTGAATACCCCACGTAACGCCCGTTCAGCCACAGGTAGAAACACGAGTCAACGCCCTCGAAAACGAGGGTGGCATCGGGGGCTTGCGGATCTGGCTGGTAGTGAAACTCATGACGGTAAGCGCCAGCGAGGTTGGTATGGGGCACATAAGGGGGGTCAAAAGGGAAGGGGTAGTTGATGTTCGTGTACTGGTGGGAGTCGTAACCGTGGTACTGCCACGCGCCGGGTGTGGGAATCGTGTCGGGAAGCCCCGCAGCTCCGGGAGTGAAAAAATCCTCCGGCACGTCCTCTACGCAGGGATAGAATCCGAACTTCCACACACCGTTGAGCAGCTGGAAACGGTCTGAACGCTCACGGTCCAGGTTGAAATTCGGGATTTGCGCCGGGGCGCGCGCGACCTCGGGGGAAACCGGAATGTAGTAAGCCCGCGGCGCCACAGTATTTTCGTGTAAAACGTTGAGGTTCTGGTGGTGATTTGGTAACTGCATAAAAGTCTCCTCGGGGAGGTGCCATGGGAATCGTATCCACCGACGCTGGTGTCATCGTTCTCACCGGCACTGGTAACGATAACACAGTTTTGCCGGGGCCGGCGGTGCACATAATTGCCAGGCTGGCCGCCACCCGTAGGTAGCGACCAGCCAGCTAAGCTCATGCTCGCGACTATTGCGCCTGGAGCGTCACGGGAATCTTCTTTTCTGTCCCGCCGCGCACCACGGTCAGTTCCACCGTGTCACCCACGGCATACTGCCGCACGAAGCCGACCAGGGACAACGAGCCTTTCACGGGTTTGCCGTCAATCATGGTGATGATGTCCCCCTGTTTCAGACCGGCTTTATCAGCTGCCGAACCGGAGTTGATTTCTTGCACCCGCGCCCCCAAGCGGGACACTTTGTCTACGGTGGCGACCTCTTGACCCACAACTACGCCGAGCGCCGCGTGTACCGCTTCGCCGTGATCAATCAGCTGGGTAGCAATCATCGAAGCCTGATTAATCGGGATGGCAAACCCCAACCCGATAGACCCTGCCTGCCCCTCTCCGGTCGAGCCGCCAGAACCCGAAAGACTCGCGATAGACGAAGTCACGCCCACTATCCGCCCTCGTGAATCAAACAAGGGACCGCCGGAGTTACCCGGATTCACCGCCGCATCCACCTGAATCGCGTTCGTGGTGACTTCGGTGGGAGCGGTGCTTTTTTCAGGCTGGGAAGGCTGCAGCATCCCGCCACCACCGAAATAACGGCGCAGACCGAAGGGGTCACGTTCATCCTCATCATCGGAACCGCCCCCCTGCACCGCCTGCACTCGCACCGGACGGTTCAGTGCCGAGACAATGCCCGTGGTCACTGTGGACGACAGCCCCAGAGGGTTACCGATAGCCGCGACTGACTCCCCGACTTTCAAGTCGTCAGAGTTACCCAACGGCGCTACGGTCAAGTCTTTCGGAGGGTTCTCGATTTTTATCACTGCCAGGTCGGTCAGCACGTCACGACCCACAATTTTGGCTTTGTACAAGCGCCCGTCGGACAGTTCCACGGTAATGACTCCGTTGCCGTCCGCAGCCCCCGCCACCACGTGATTGTTGGTCAGGATGTGACCTTTCGAGTCGATAATCGAGCCGGAGCCCTGGTCGGATTCGCTGTTCGTTTCCACCGAGATTGCCACCACGGCGGGACGGACCGCTTTGGCGACTGCCTCCCAGTTCGGGTTCTGCGAGTTGGAGTTCGCTACCGGCTCGGGGGTGGCGACGTCTTTATCCTCTGGATTAAACAGGGTGGAACTGGTCGTTTCCCCGTCATGCCCGAGCAAACCGCTCTGTTCGACGGCGTACAAACCACCGGTGCTCAGCAGCGAAGCCGCCACTGCCACGCCAATCAAGGCTCCCCAACCAGGACGGCTTTTTTCCGCTTTGCCCCCTGGGGTTGCTGCCCAAGTCAAGCTGTTTTGCAGCGGGTTTGTCGCCCCGCGGCCGCCAGCAAAGGGGTCGGATGTCGCAAACGGGTTGCCTCCGGGATTGCCCGGCTGACCGGGGTTCATCCCGTTTGGCTGCCCCTGGTTCGGACTGGTCGCGGCAGGTGACGGGCTGGCAGGGTTCGCGAGGGGGTCAGAAAATCCCGGAGTGGTACCCCAAAATGCGTTGGCGCCGTACTGTGTCGAAGGGTTCGGCGATGCCGGATTGGTCGTGTTGGCAGCATTGGCAGAAGTGGGGTCGGTCGGTTTGGTCGAGGCAGCGTCGGGCACACTGGTGAAGTTACCAACGGGCTGTTCAGCCGGGACGCTCCCGGATGGACTGGTGAACCCGTCACCACCAGGACTTGTGAAACCGTCACCGGACGGACTGGCGAACCCCGCGCTGACCGCTTCGCCAGAGGTCGGCGCAACCGCGCTGGCTTGTCCAGCAGGGGTGACCGAGATAATCCGACCGCTCAGGCTCGGAGTTTGTGTCTCGGGGGTCTGCGGGCTGGCCGGCGCCGCGACCTCATTAGAGTTCTGGGGATTCATGGGAATCTGCGTTTCTTGATGTTCCGGGGTGGACCCGGTGTTTTCCCGGCGTTCCGGCGCGGACGCCTCCTCGGGGGAAGCCCAGGGATTATTCGTATCGCTCACTGTTTACTCCTCATAAGTTCTCTTCGGTTTTAACCCGGCGACTTCAAAATTACCTGGGATGCGGGCGGCTGGCAGTGACCAAAGCTCGTTCCCAGGTAGGATTTGCCGGGTTTGAGCTTACTTTCTGCCGGCACTGGCACAGCACCGGTATCGCGTCAACACCAGCACCGGCACCGGCACCGACATCAGCGTAAAGGGTCCCAACTTTGATTCGGACGCTGTGGGATATGTTGCCCCAGCTGCCGGAATCTTCAAAGTCAGGCGGACGGGAGGATGACCTCCATCAGGCTCAAACCCCTGACCGGTTGGCGCAGAGCCGCCACCAGTTCTGCCGGGCTGTCTATCTGCACGGCTTGCCAGCCCGCTGCCCGAGCCAGCTCGCAAATGTCTCCGACCTGGGGGGTGAGGAACATCCGCGTGAAAGTATCCGCCGGAGCTGCGCCGTGTTCCAGGCTGCCAAAAATCCGTCCACCCCCGTTGTTTATCACAATGACCTGCAAGTTTGGCACGGTTTCTACCTGACCGTGGCACAGCGCCCCCAGGTCATGAAAGAACGAAACGTCCCCCAAGATTAGCCGCATCGGTTGCCGCCGTGCCAGCGCGGCTCCCCACGCCGCAGCAATGGTGCCATCAATCCCCGCCAGACCCCGGTTGGTAAAGACACGATGCCCCCCAAACGCGCCGTCCTGGGGATTTACCGACTGGGCGTCTGCCTGCTCGGGGGCTGGAATCAGGTTTCGGGCGAAATTGCGCGCCACCGTGTCAAAAACTCGGATGGTCAGGGAGGCTCCCAGGTACAAATCCAGCGGCTCGGACGCAGTCATGGTGCTGTCCCAAATCGTTTGTGCGGCGCTATGAAAACCCCAGTCACGAGTCAGCGCCGCGACCGCGTTTTCCCCCGCGGCACGCCACATTTCCAGCCAGCTTTCCGGGGTCTCGGCGGCGGGATGGCAGGGAGTCGAGGCTGGCGAGGGTTTCACCACTTTCTCCAGTTCACAAGCCAGGGTGGCAGCGTCTGCCCAGTGCCGCGCGATGTTGCCCGCCAGGTTCACCGTTGTTCCCGGTGCTCCCACGGTTTCCACGGGAATGTCCCGGCGAGAAATGAGTCGCGTAATCGACCGGGTCAGGGTGGGACGGCCCGCGACGATGGCTCGTTCCAGGTTGTGTTCGACCACTGCCGACAATGTGGTTCCGGCAGCTTTGGCGTATCCTCGCACCGCGTGAGGATGGCAGCGCCAGGCGGTTTGCGGCTCGGCAAGGACGGGAATCCCCGCGTTTTTCACTACCTCACGCAAGTCCGCGTAGGTGGCGTCGCTGAGGTCCCCGGCAATCAGCAGGGTGCCGCGGGGTGACTGGTCGGGGTCAAAAGGTTCCTCGCGGGCGTTGGCGCGGACGCTAGCGCTGGCTGTGGCGAACGCTTCGATAGCTTCGGGGGGCGCCAGAGGTTCGATGAAGCTAGCATTGAGGTGTGCTGGACCGGTGGCAGGGAATTGTTTTTCGTTGGTGGCAGGATGGGGAGGAGGAGCTTCACCCCGACAGGCTGCCGCGACCTCAGAGACTACCTCTGACAATACAGCGGAGGTAACGCCGGGTTGTATATCGGCAGCGAAACGCACGAATTCCCCGAAAATTCCCGGCTGCCAGGTGGTTTGATTCGCGCCAGTGCCGCGTAGTGCGGCGGGACGATCTGCGCTGAGGATCAGCAACGGCACCCCCGCATGGGCTGCTTCCATCACAGCGGGGAGGGCGTTGCCCACCGCGGTGCCGGACGTCATCACCAGAACTGCCGGGTGACCCGCTCGTGCCGCCCCTAGCGCCATAAATGCCGCGTCCCGCTCGTCAATACGCACGTGCAGGTCCAGGCGGTGGCTGGCTGCCAAGTGGTTCAAGGCATAGCCCAAGGGGGCATCACGAGAGCCGGGACAGTAAAACCAGTGCGTGAATCCCTGCTGCACCAATAAACGCGCCAACTCCTCAGCGTATTGCTGGGGTGATGCGTCTTTACCATTTCGCTGCCTGGTGTCGTCCACAACTCGCCCTTTCGCTGCTTTGCATCCTTTTTTGCGTCTCCCAGAATCTGGTGAAACCGTTGAAATGCCAGGAAACGAAAGCTGTTTCGGAAACTGCCAGATTTTCGTCTCCGGGGTCAATGCTACCTTTCAAGTACTATCGCACGTACCGAAGGGAGGTTTATGGACAGAACACCGTCAGACAGTTTCGATTCAGTTCAATGCTGACATGGCGCGAATGTTTAGCCATCTTGTTGTGCGGGCACTCAGCCGTTTTCTTGGGGCAGCTGGATTTTGGTGGCACGACCGCCGTGAATCCAATATCCGCGGGCAGGCGGAAAGGCAATGCCGTCTTGAGGGACGCTAACGCCAAAGATGGCGGCAGTGTCGGAGGCACTCAAACCTAGAGAGAGTCCCGCGGCGGGGGCTTTCACCGCCGCATTCAGCTCGGAGTCTGTCATCCAAGACAGTCCGTCGCGGGAAGTGGCAGCGCCGGAGGCAAAGACCAGGTGTCCCTGGCGACGTGCCGCGCGGATGATGTCTGCCATCGCTGTGGCAGCGTCCGTGTTCTGCGCGAATCCGGGCAGGTCGGCAATAAAGATAGCTAGACCGGGGAATCTCGGCGGGGACTTTTGCTCCGCAACGGAGAACAGGTGGTGATAAAAGTCGCGGAAGTCTGAAAAGCCGCAGGCTACCGCGTCCCACATCGCCAGTCCTGCCAAGGTTTTCAACGCGGGCGAGCTTTCCTCGCGGCTCTGTGCAGACAACAGCACCATCCCGGTGTCTGGGCTGGAAGTGCGCAGCGAACGAGCCAGCCAGCGCAGGACTGCCAAGCTCACCGCCCGATCGACTTCCCCGCTACCCCGCGCAATGAGGTACACCCCGCTGGTATTGGTGTTGATTTGTCGACCACCGGGGGCGCTCAGTCCCAGCGCCATTTCTCCCGCGGGAGGTGTGGCGAGGGCGGTGGCAAACACCGGCACGGCTAACCGGGCAATCCGGTGGGCTGGGGTTTTTGCCAAGGCGCCCAAGCGTTCCAGGATGCGTGTTTGGGCAGGCTCGGAGGGGTCGTTACCGAGGACAGCTACCTGAATAGCTCGCGGATCATCCGCAACCACGCCACTGCCAGGGATGGAACCGTTCAACTCGATTCGCATCCCAAATGCACCTCGCCAGGCCACCGGGAGGTTCTCGACACTGTCGGCACTGATGACGAAGTGAATCCCGACGACCCTGCCGCCGGTGATGAGTTCCAGGAAACTGGCGGAGCTGGCTCCCGGCAAGGACTCCAACACGGTTTCCAAACCGTCAATCGCAACAATAATTCGCTCACCACGGTCCATTTCGTCGCCGTCAACAGCATCCGTGCCGAGGGGCATGCCAGGCTGCTTTGCGGGTCGAGCGCCACGCAGCACAGCGCGCAGTTCAGGAAAATCACGGGTGGCGTTGCGCTGCGCCAATGCAGTGCGCCAACGCCACCTGCTGACCAGGTATTCCATCGTGTCGGCAATTGTCTCCGGCTCGTTGGCATGAGCTACCACTCCCACGTTTGCCCAGTTAGACAGCACATCGAGAGTCGAGTCGGCGCTGCAAACATAGAGAGCAACAGGGTTACCTCCGGTGTTTAGACTATCGGCAGCAATAGCTCGCAACACTCCAGTGCGCCCACTACCGCGCGGACCTGCCACGAACAGGTTGCCCTCGTGGTCGGGACTAAACCCAAAGGGGACGACTTCTTGACGCCCCAGGTCATCGCGCACTCCCAGGCGGAACTCCGCATCGCTGGATTGCCCCAAAGACGCCAGGTCATAGACTTTCTCCAGCCCGGAGGTCCACCGCCGGACGGTAGATTTACCGCGATAAAACGACCCTGCCAGCACCGAAAGCGGGGTCAGAGCCGCCGAGTCCCCACTTGTGTCAGTCCGAGGAAAATTCCCCCTCACCAGAGCCGGGACTCGCCGCTGACTGCCCGTCGACAGCGCCGGGGGGAACTCCGTTCCGCCTAGGGGCCCGAAATTCACGGGAGCCAATTCGGAATCACTAAAATCCGTAACCATCAGGGAATTTAAGGTTTGAAAACTGGTCGCAACCCCGCCGACCAGCAGAATTCCGCGACCGGGATGTGAAAAAGCCGACCGCGAATCAATTTCAAGACTGCCGCAAACCACCTCCAGGGCTGCACCTTCCAGATGTAGCACAACACGTGTCGGCAGATATTTCAAGGCTTCACGGGGCAATTTTTCGGTATTCCCGATACTCACCACCAAATGCAACCCCAGGGAGCGGTACATATGCAGCCGTTCAGCCAGCTGCGAGAGCTGCCGCGCGGTAAACGACTCTCCCACGGCGATGACGACAATTAAATCCGCCGGAGTACCCGATATTTTCGCCGCGCGCGCCCGCACCAGGCTGCCCGCCCCGGATTCCCTCAGCCAGTTGTCTCGACGCTCAGTCTCCGCCTCCAGGTAGCGCAGCAACCGGGCAAACACAGCATTTCCCCGCCCCGGCTCAATGCCTAAACAGTGTGGAGTTTGCCCCAGTTCACCCCAGTTCGTAGCGCGGGAATCAAAAATTACCCAGCTCACGTCCTCCGGACGCTGTGTCAGCGCCAAACCCGCCAGGTAAGCAGCGATGGCATTGGTCCGGGCAGCCTGGTTTTCTCCCGCTACAACAGCGTTTTTACCGTCAGCCAAATCCAACAACACCGGACCGGCAGCACCGTAGCCTATCGCTGCCGTGCAGCGACCCCCGTCTCCCGACTCACCGAAAACCGCCGTGCTTTCCTCAGCTGTCAGGGGATAAACATCGGTCAACTGGGCGCTAATAGGCAAAGGCTCGGTGGTTTTGCCCGGTAGCTTCAGATTAGCCAGGAGCTCTGTAACTTTCCGCGCACCAGGGGTGGTCAGCAGCAACGGTTCCACACTCAGTTGGGTCGGACGGGCTGACTGCAGTGGAATCCCGTTAGCGGCGGTGTGCCGTCCCGCCGGCGGGGTAGTTCCGGGAATGCGGGACACACCGTCCTGCCAAGACCCGGTCGCCAGGTCCAGAACTTGCCGCACGGCACTCACCGCACTGCCGAGATTATCAACGGCGTTAACCAGCCAAATTCCGGACTCCCAGGCAAAATCTTCCCATCGAGAGCCTGCCGGGACTTCTCCGTCGATTACCAGCAACAGGCGCTGACGCGAACCGCGCTGCCCCTTTTGACCGCTCCAGGCTTGCGCCAACCTCTCGGCGCTCGCTTCACTCAGGTCACAAACCGGCTCGACCGCTAAATCCTCGCGCACCGCGGCGCCGTGCGGCAGATAGTTAACCCACGTCCACTGTGCAGGTTTCGTCCCGGCGACCACGATTTTTAAATCGGCAGGGGAATAGCGCAAGGCAGCGCGAATCAGGAACTGATTCAGCGCCGGTCCACGCAAGTTCTCGGGACCGGTCATCGCCAGCGGACCAGAATCCGCCGGAACGAAGGCCACTTCCAGACCGGTATGCCCCTCGCCGATGGTAGCGGCACCAATGGCGTTAATCCTGCGGTTAATCGCCGCGATTTGCCCCGAGGCTGCCTGCCCCATCTCCGCGTTAGACACCGAGTCCGGGACCGCGGCTCCGGCTGACCGGTGGACGACCGCGGCGGCTTCTGACCCCGTACTCGATCCCGCAAGCGATCCCCAGCCACGAAACGGAGTCGCCGTCCCGTGGCTGCTCAGCGTAATTTCTGGATAAACCTGGGTGAAACCGACCGGAATGCGCATTTGCGCACTCGCGTGTCCCCACAGTCCAGGCAGCAGGGCGTGGTGGGGATCCGACAGGTCGGGAACACTGTCGCGTATCGCCACGTCACGGCGATGCAAAGCTGCCTGAATCTGGGGAGTGAGCGCAACCATGTCCCGCTCATAACGCACCCAAGCCGCCCGGTTTTGAGTCAACGCCCACCCGACTTCTGAGCCACCCGCAACTACTGCCAAACCCAGCAGGGCAAACGCGACGGCACTGGGGAAAATGACTGCCAGCACCCCAAACAGCACCACCGGCACCACGGGTACGGCAAGCGTCGCGGGATTTGCCAACCACAAGCGTGGTCGCGCCGGCATTTCTATGTTGATTCCCAGCGGTTCGGGGTCAGCAGCCGGTGGGGGTGAATACGCCAGCAGAGACTTCATACCCGCGGGAGCCGGCGGTAACTCGTCGCTCTCCCCCACCAGTGCCAAACCTGCCCCCGGCGGTATCGGCGCTTTTGCCAACGGCAAAACGCGCAGCAGCACGTAAGGTTTACCGACCTGCGCCGGATGTGTCCCGCCCGATTCACCGCGCGGGACTTGTGACCCCGACGTCTCGGCAACGACCGGCAGGGACCCGGTACCGCCCGGATCCAGCAGTGGCGCCAACGGCGTGACGCTGAGACGAGATGTCTGCCCGCCGCCTAAAGCGGTGACCACATCTGCCACTCGGGCGCGGGCGTCTGCCTGCAGCAATACTTCGGCAGGGCTGCCATCCACCAAGATTCGGACTGGTCGTCGCATCAGGCTGCAAACCTCAACAGGTAGTTTGGCGACAGTTCCAGCACGTCACCGGGCTGAATGTTGTACCGCTTGTGCGGCTGTAAATCCACAATCTGACCCGTCGCCCGGCACAAGCGGGTGCCGTTATCAGACCCCAGGTCCTCCACGGTGACTTCCCACCCCTCGGTACAGATTCGGGCGTGAGTGCGGGAAATTTCGAGAATTTCCGGCGGGGTCGTCAGGGAAAATACCCCTTCGCGCCCGTGTGTCTCCGGGGCGCGACCGACCACTAATTCGCCTGTCAGCTCGACAGTCTGCTGGTCGGTGGAACGCACCCAGCCCAGTTTCGGGGATGCCACTTGCATCGGCGCGTCCAGGACACCACCGCACACTCGACAGCGGGGAAAATCCGGCGGGTTATGGTGACCCAGCGGACAAATCCGCACGGTAAACGGGGTACCTCCATCAGCACAGTGTTTCATCGTGCCCCCTCACTGCCTGGAGGTGGGGGCGGGGGTGGCAAAAGGGAGTTTGGGGGCGCGGGCGACTCGGAAAGCGCAGAATCAGCCGGTTCCGTGGGGGCGAGTGCGGATTCCGGGGAGGTCACGTCGAGCACAATCGCGGTCACATTATCGTGCCCGCCCGCCTGTAAAGCCAGGTTCACCAGTGCGTTCACTGCCGCTTCGGGGGTGGGTTTGTCGCCCAGCGCCCGCCCGATGGCACCATCATCAATCATGGAATGCAGCCCGTCGGAGCACACCAGGAAACGCCGGGGCGCCGCCACCGGATAAGTCCAGGTATCAATCTGGGGCAACCCGGCTTGACCAGCGCCAATAGCGCGGGTGATGACGGAGCGGGTCGGCCAGACTCGAGCTTCTTCCACGGTCAGCATTCCCGCCTCGACCATCTCGGCGACTTGGGAATGATCCCGCGTCAGCCGGGTCAACAACCCCTCTCTCAACAGGTAAGTTCGCGAGTCCCCCACGTTGAGAACCAGGAACTGCGCCGGTTCCGACCCGTCCGTAGCGGGGACTGACGCTGACCCGTCAGCCGCGGACTCCCCTAGTGGACCGAGCACCACCAGACCGGTGAGCGTGGTTCCCGGCGGCGAAATCGTGTAGTTAATGTTGGCTTCAACCAGCCCCATGACTTCCTCACAGGCTGCCTCCAGAGATTCCCGCACTACCCGCAAATTAACGTCCGTGCCGGTCAGAGGCTGAATGTGCCCCAGCAGCGTGGCAGAGGCTTGTTTCCCCCCGGCGTGACCGCCCATCCCGTCTGCAACTAAAAAGAACGGCGGCGCCGCCAGGAAAGAGTCCTGGTTTTCAGCCCGTTTCAAACCGATGTCGGTGGCAGCAGCCCAGCGCAGCGTCTCCCCGTGGGCGAGTGTCCAGGTGCCGGTTTCAATCTCCATCGGTTTCGTCCTTCGCTCTCTCCTGATAGCTTCATTGCCGCTGCTAACTAAAGTCTAGCGAACCCGGCGGCCACCTGTTCAACTCGATTCCGCCACCACTGCTGCACTTCCGGGCTGACAGGTGGCAGATTTCCTTTCAGTTCCAGGGTTTCCACCGGATACAGGAATCCGTTTTCGATACGGGGATCCGCGGTGAGGATACTATCTGTGCACAAGCGGAGTGTTCCAAGTCCACAGGCAGCTTTCGTTCGTAGCTGGGTCGCGAGAGCCAGTCCGGCACTCAAGCCCACCCCGGTATCTAAAGCAGAGGACACCACCAAAAGGGGCGCGCTTGTGACACCCGGAGCAGCTGCCCGCAGCCCATCTGCCACCAGAGCCGCGGCACGCGCCGGTCCCCCCAGGGGCATTGCTTTGATAACGGCAGCGGCCAGCCCACTGGCGAGGACCTCGGTGAGCTGCCCGCCCAGGCGAATAGTTTCGTCTGCTGCCACCGGAATCCCCGTCGCCCGCTGCAGTTCGACCAGTTCAGCCAGGGTCTGACAGGGCTGTTCGGCATACTGCAGACCGCCCGGGCCGGCGGCTTCACCCAACCGCGGCAGCGCGGCTGTTGCCTCAGCCAGGCTCCACGCCGCGTTCGCATCTACCCGAATTTTCCCGGTCGCCCCCAACGCCGCACGCACCGCGCGAATCCGCGCAATATCGTCCTCCAGGCTGCTGCGCGGGTCGGCGACCTTCACTTTTGCTGTGCTACAGCCGGACTCCCGGACCAGCCGCGCCGCGGTGTCCGGGTCCACCACCGGCACCGTGACATTGAGGGGAACCGGAGAGAGAGGTGCGGGAAGTCCCCGTGCCGCTACCGCAAATGCTCCCGCGAACCAGGTGGCAGCGACTGGCGGAGGATAGTTCCGGAAGGGCGCCGCCTCAGCCAGACCGGCACTGCCTTGTAAAATCAGCCCTTCTCGCACGGTGATATTGCGAAACTTGACGCGCATCGGCACGGCAAACACCCATGCCCGCTCGATTCCCTGCGCCGTAAACAGCTCGGCGCCGTCCGGACCGGGTTCAAAAGGGGACAGGCGGGCGGAACTGCCAGAATCTTCAACGTGGCTGGTCACGACGACACCACTGCACCGGTCGCCCTCCCGGACTCCGGTAGGGTCAGCGAGGCGGCGACTTTTGCTCCCACGTCTGCCAGCGGTCCGAAATCCGAGCCAGCTGCCTGAAAAGCCAACACCCACAGGGTGTCCCCGATAGCCGCCGCCCAGCGCTGCTGTACTCCCCGACCGTCGGGCAAGCACGAATCAGCCCAAATGGCAGGGCTTTCTGCCAACTGCGAAGTTCCAACTTCCCGCGGCTGCCAACCGGCAGGAACTGCCAGGCGGCGCAGCCAATTCACGCTATTCTCTGGATTTGCCAAGGGCGCGGACATCAACAGAATCCGTGAATGCGGCGCAAAATCATGGGGGGTATCCAACGCAAAACGGCTTTGCAGTTTCAGCCCGGAGACGCGCGCGGGCGCGCTTGGTTCCAGGTTCAACACCCAGGTTTCGGGGTAAGCCAGGGAAACCCCGTCAATCATTTGGGTGTCGAAATAATCAAACCCACGCCGGTTGACTGCCCGTTCCCGGCGCTGCTGCGCGGAGCGGGTGCGTTCCAGTGCCCCCAAAGCTCCATAGAGACGTTCCTCTTTCATCCACCTCGGCTGCAACAGACTCGGCACCGGGGCGGGAACCAACGCCCAAAACGCCACGCCCAGACCTATCAGCGCCAGCAAAGCCGCCAGGGGGATGCCCCACACTCGCCAAAATGACAGCCCGGTTGCATAGGTCACGCAGACCTCGAAAAATGTCACCCCCAGGCACAGGATGGTCAGACCCGGAATCATGATGGTGACGATGCGGTTACCCAAATCAGTCTTTCCGAATCCGTCCCGCAGGAATTTGGCGTAGGGCGTCGCCCAGGTCATGACTACCAGCGCGATTCCCACCAGCGTGGCAACCAGGAACGTGAAATCCACTCTGACCTTCTTTCGGGGTTACATTTCGGGTTTGGTGCTACCGCATCCTCTTAGTAATAATACGGAAACTCGTCCCAGTTCGGGGCGCGCTTTTCGAGGAAAGCGTCGCGCCCCTCGCGGGCCTCCGCGGTCCCATATGCCAGCCGGGTTGCTTCCCCGGCAAACATTTGCATCCCGACCAGGCCGTCATCCACCGCGTTGAAAGCGTATTTCAACATGCGAATCGCCTGCGGGGATTTCCCGGCAATGGTCAGCGCCCAGTCCCAACCGACGCGTTCCAGGTCCTCGTGCGCCACCGCGCGGTTCACCACCCCCCAAGCCTCGGCTTGCGCGGCGGAATAGGTCTCAGCCAGGAAGAATATCTCGCGGGCTTTCTTATCTCCGACTTGCCGAGCCAGCAGCCCCGAACCGTATCCGGCGTCGAAGGACCCGACGTTGGCATCGACCTGTTTGAACTGGGCATGTTCCCGGCTGGCGAGTGCCAAATCACACACCATCACCAGCGAGTGTCCCCCACCGGCAGCCCACCCGTTGACCAGCGCAATGACCGGTTTAGGGGTGGCACGAATGAGGCGCTGCACCTCCAGGATATGCAGTCGCCCGTAGCGTCCAGCCGCGTCTCTCGGGTCGGGGAGGTCCGCAGTTTCAGGAGTTTCCGGGTGTTTCAGGTCAGCAGTCCGCTCGCCCGGGTTTCGGGTTTCACCAGGGCGTTCGGGCGGGTTTGCCGCGCCCTCTGGTGGTTGCAGCGACTCGCTGCGCGGTACGGTCACGTGATACTGGTAACCGTCAGCGCCGCGCACCCGCTGATCCCCGCCACTGCAAAACGCATAGCCGCCGTCACGCGCCGGTCCGTTGCCAGTCAGCAAAATCGCTGCCACGCTGGCAGTCATGCGGGCGTGATCCAGGCAGCGATACAGCTGGTCGACAGTTTGGGGACGAAAGGCGTTGCGCACTTCGGGGCGATTGAACGCGATGCGCACCACCGGCGACGGGCTGCCGTCTGCCAGCACGCCCCGGTGATAGGTCACATCGCTGAGCCCCTCCAGGTCGACTGCCCGCCACCGTTTTGCCTCAAAAATATCTGCCACCGCATTATCTTCCACGCTTAGATTCTAACTGTTCACCAGCGTGTTACGGTCGGCTGGGGTTATTGGAAACTGAAGTTCGGATTGGGCAGCAGCTCAATCCAGGTGGTACCCCGGTTGAGCAGGACGGGCTCGCCGGCAGAGTCCGTCAACTGCAGTGGCGAGCCTTCGGAGTCTTTGGACCAAGTCACTTTGGCGACTGACCCGCCACTGGCGACGTAGGCGGTTCCGCTGCCGGTCAGCACCGTTTCTGGGACTGTAGCCCCCGCAGCGTCTTTCGCACCAGTGTCGATGATGCTGGTCAGCACCACCACCACGTTATCGGTCTGCAACGGCGCTCCTGACCGAGCGCTCGCCGCTGTTCCCCCGTCAACCCGCTGCCAGCGAGAACCGGTCCAGTTGTAGCTTGCGACCAGGGACGGGAAATGCGCCACGAGGGTGTTCGCGGGGTTTCCGGACGAGACCGCGGTGGGCTGCTCCCCCTGGTCGGGGTTGGCGAAATCAAAAATTTGGGGAGCGTCAGGCTCCATAGTGTGTTCTTTGCCGACCTTTTCGTAAAGTTTAGGAATCGATAGATAGAGGTTGTGGGGCATGGCACGGAACTTCACCCGATACAGCGCCCCCCGCGCCTGATCTTCGTTGAAGCCGCACAGTCCGGACGCGGAAACCTGAGATTCAAAGGCGGGGACACCCCCTGAATAGACCAGCATCCCACCGAATGGCGCGGCGATGCCCGGATCCATCGGACGCACGGAACGCACCGGACCGATTTCCTCGGGAGTATGCGCATGGAACACCGCGTTATACCGGGTCATCCCGCCTTCAACCTGTTCTTCGAACACGATGTCGGCGTCTTCCAGCCCGGATTGCGGACGCGCCGCCACGGTGTTTTCCACTTTCACCGCTACCACGGGGTGCGGAGTCGAGTCTTCACGAGGGAGACCGGTCAAGGGCCAAGTGGCGGGTTCCTCGGGCTGGGCGGTGGGGGTGGGAGTTTTTTTCCCAGGTGCCGGATTTACACATGCCGTCAGTCCCAGCATTCCCAGCATTGTCCAGAAAGCCACCAGAACCGCTAGAATCTTATTGAAACCGGCTGTATGACGGGTTCCAGGCGCGTTGCGACGCTCGGCGTAAGCGACTCTGTTTGCCACATTTTCCGCGGTGTTATCCCAGGTTACAGCCATAAATGAACTTTAGCGTTAAGGCAGGGTGAAGTTGGTGAGTGACACAGCGAAGCGGGGGGTTCCCGTCCGGTTCTGTTTCCTGACGGGTGGCACGAAACCCCATGACGTAGTCAATCTGGCTGATGGTTTGGATACCGCGATTGCGCCTTTTCTGACTACCGAGGAACAACTCGCCCGCAGCGGTCGGCAGGTTACGGATGACTACGACTGGGAGGCTGCGCTCGCGGAAATTCGCGCCGAAGAAAACGCCGATGAGCCCACCTCACCCGCAGAAACAGACTCGCCGACGGAACCGGACTGGTCCGCACCAACCAGTGAGTCTCCCCAGGACACCGCCTCTCCGGAAACACCCCAAGATGACGCACCGGCGGATACCCCCTCAGATCAGGCTCCCCGCCAGGAGGTTCGGGAAATCCTGGTACCCATTGCTCCGGGAGTGGATCCGGAACGCGCCCGCAGGATTTTACGGTCGCGACTCAACGGTCCCCTCCCTGCCAAAACTGACTTGATTATGCAGACCTCCGGCTCCCAGACCGGCGACGGGCATTTGGTGGCAATTTCTGCCAGTGCCCTGGTGTCCTCTGCCCGTTCGACTCTGGCTGCCCTGGGCGGACCGGGTCGCTGGATTCTGGCACTACCGACTCACCACGTGTCCGGGCTGCAGGTGCTGACTCGTTCGCTCATTTCCGGGACAAAACCCATCATTGTGGACACTACCAACGGGTTTAAACCCGCCAGTTTGGTGCGCGCGGTTACCCGCGCTACCCAGAACTCCACCCTGCCGGTCTACCTGTCCCTGGTGCCCACTCAGGTATCCAAGATTCTGGACGAGGGCGGGGACGCGGTCGACGCATTGGCAAAAGTGGACACCATCCTGGTGGGAGGAGCCGCGTTTACCCCATTCCTGGCAGACCGGGCGAAAGCCGTAGGCTGGCATGTGGTAGAGACTTACGGGATGACGGAAACCTGCGGGGGCTGCGTCTATGACGGGATTCCCCTGCTGGGCACCCAAGTTTCTACTGTCGGCGATACCGTGTGGGTTGCCGGCACCTCCCTGATGGAAGGTTACGTAGAGAAACCACCAGTCGGCATGGATCCCGCAGAGGTCTCTCCGTGGATTCAAATGGGACCACGTCGCTGGTTTAAGACTTCCGACACCGGGCGGATGGAAGGTCCGCGTTTGATTATTCAGGGGCGCACCGATGATGTCATCAACACCGGCGGGGTGAAAGTCCATGCTTCCGCGGTGGAACAGGCTTCTTTGAGTGTGACGGGGGTCGGTGAAGTGTGTGTGGTCGGGCTGCCCGATGCCCGCTGGGGTGAACTGGTCACCGCGGTGGTGGTACCCGGAGACGACCTCGATGTGGATTTGTTGGCTCCGATGCTGGGTTCTCCGGCGTCCTTGGGGGTTCTCGGAAAAGACGGAATGTCAGAGCCAGATTCTCTGGCGGCGCGGATTCGCACTGCTGTTACCGCGGAGCTTGGCGCTGCCCACGCGCCCCGTGTGGTGGTGGTAGTGCAGCATCTGCCCACCTTAGGACCGGGCAAGGTGGCTCGTCACGAAGTTGCCGAACTGGCGAAACGGGAACTTCGCGCCGGTCGCGCCTGGGTGCGCTAACCCAGCCCCGCAGGACCGGGCGGGCTTAGGACTGCGCCCGGGGGTGTTGGAGGCGGTTTCGCACCAGCCCTGCTATGAGGTTGGGGATAAACGCGAAACCGGCATAGATGCCGGTGAACAGGAAAAATTCATCCCAGTAGATACTGAGGTTAGTGGCAGCGTGCATCGCCAGAAAGAAATGCGGAATAAACAGTACCACCGGAGCGAGGAGCCACCACAGCGACCAGCCGTTGACGATTCCGTCTGCCACCCCGCATCCCAGTCCTAAAAGCGGTAACGCCAGGTAGAAAATCAGCAAAATCCACCCCATACCGTCATCGCCTACAGACTTAAAAATAGGTTGGGTCACATAGGGCAAAGCCAGGAACAGCACGGCGTAAGCTGACCAGATAATCCAGCGTGATTGGGGGTTAGACATCTGCCACCACTCCTTTGTGAATGAAAACCATTTGATAACCATGATACCGGTCGCCCCCCACATTATTTATACTATTTTTCCGTTGGCTATCTTCCAGGCATGTCCAGAAATCGACAAAGCAGGAAAGACCACGGGTTTTACGTTAAGATGAAGCCGTGGTCAGAGTTTTGTTGTTTATCTTGTGGTTGGCGCTGGCTTTGTATGCGCTGATTGATTGCATTCGCACCCCGAAAGATAACCTGCCCGGCAAGATACCAAAAGTTTTGTGGATTATGCTGATTTTGCTGATTAGCCCCATCGGGGCAATAGCGTGGATAATCGTGTCCCGCGTCGCCGCTGCCGAAGCCAAGGGTGGGGTGATTGAACCAAATATCTGGTCCAGTGAGGAATCCGTGTCCCTCAGTTTCGGGCACAGACCTGCCACGGAACAGCCCAGCGCTCCTGACGATGATCCAGAATTCCTCGAGGAAGTCAGCCGGAAATTGCGTGAAAAACAGCGTGAAGAATACGAACGCAAGAAGCGGGAGAAAGAGGATGAGAAGCTCCAACCCCGCCCGGACAAAAATTCCGCCCCAGAGAATCCCACTGACCCACAAAATCCTCCGGACCCCACGGACTCCCCGGACACGAAATCCTGACATCCGGTCTCGTGCGCCTGCCCGCAGTCGCGCGCATTTGCTAATTGATAGCCCGCGCCCTGACTTCCTGCGCTAGCCAGCCGACCGCCAGATTTCGCATCGGGGAATCCCCCCCAAGCCCGGCAGAATCTGCAAGATTTACCGCTACTCCGCGGTTTTCGCGGACGGGTCGACCTTCTTGGCTTTCTCTTTTTCAGCCTTTTCCGCGGCTTGCTCCAAAGCCTCCTGGTTCAGCTCTTCCAGGGTGGCTTGCGCCCGCGCGCGTTCTTTTTCTGCCGCGTCCTGGATTTGTTCCTCACGCAGTCGCGTATCTATGCCTCGGGGTATCCCGGTGGTGTCGTCGACACCATCACCGTCACGGTCACGGAATTCACGGCTCGTCACCAGGGAGGTGGGGGCATCGGAAGGACGGAAGAACACATCAATCCATGCCGTGCGCGGGTCAGAATCCACGAAAATCGCTTTAAAGAACAGCGTCAGGGGCACTGCCAAAATCGCACCCAGCGGACCCATCACCGTGGACCAGACCATCAAAGATAGGAACGAAACAGTGGCGTTCAAGCCCACCGCGTTCCCGGCAATGCGGGGCTGCAAAATATTCAGGAACAGCAGCGACGCAACCATGTAACCGATGAATACCCCAACGGCGGGCCACACTCCATCTAGCGCCAAAGCCAGCAGGATTGGGGGAATCATGGACAGAATGAATCCCACCGCGGGAATGTAGTTCGCGACGAAAGCGAGGATACCCCAGGTCCAGGGGGTCGGCACCCCAAACGCATAGAGAATTCCGACGTCCACCAGTGCTACTACGGCACCAAAAACGGTGGTCATCAGGAAGTAGGTCCGCACCCGCAGGGAAAAGTTGCGCAGGGCGATGGCGAAACCGGGAGCATAGGATGCCAACTCGGCGGCGCGACGTCGCACCACCACGGTGTCTCCAACCACGAAGATCGCCACCATGATGATAAAGAACAGGGTGGTTCCAGCCCCGCTAATCTGGTTAGCAAAGCCGGAGAGGTAGGAAAATATCCGGTTTATGTCCACGTTCTTCCAGGAATCTAGCACGGCAGAAGTGTCGAAGCCACGCCGATCCAGCTGGTTGATGGCATGTTCATAGAGAGCCTGGAACTTTGCGCCGTAGCGAGGCAGTTCAGTCACCATTGCGGTGATAGCAATCGCAATCAACCCCAGCATGATGAACAGGATGGCGAACAGCAGCACAATGTTAACCAAAGCCGCCAACCCCACCGGCCAGCGATGGCGAATCAGCCATTCTGACGCCGGACGCACCGCCAACGCCAGCGAAAATGCCAGGAAAGTCGGCATGAACACCCCGGCTATCAGAGACAGCAGGAAAATTATCAGCGCGCTGGCTGCCAAAGCGAACGCGAAACGCATCCCGGTCGGCCAGGCCTCCAAACCGGATGCTTTCTGCTCGGCTGCTTTTGCCGCGTTAGCACGCTCCGCTTCCGCGCCGGCGCTGCCCCTATCACTGATTACACCAGGCTTTACCGCCTGCACCATCTCTTTTGCCTTATCAAGCATTCCCATAGGAATAACCCTACCAACCGAGCATTGAAAAACTGAAGTTCCCGGTCCGCCAGCGCAAACTGGTGAGCCGGGAACTCCCAAACTATTGAATTAAACCCGCTTCAACCCTGAAATCACGGCTGGTCGGGCAGCTTCGACCCTATCCCCACGGGTGTTCCAGGTCGACATCGTCATCGAACAGTCCGAATCCGGTCGTGTCGCTGTAAGGCAACTGCGACATCAACACTTCGTGACCGCCCGCGGAAGGCTTGATTTCCACGCGACGGTAACGGCTCAGACCGGTACCAGCCGGAATCAGCTTGCCCAGGATGACGTTTTCCTTCAGACCCGACAGCGGATCGTCGATGCCTTCCATTGCCGCGTTGGTCAGAACCTTCGTGGTTTCCTGGAAAGAAGCCGCGGACAGCCAGGAATCGGTAGCCAAGGACGCCTTGGTGATACCCATCAGTTCGGAACGCGCCGAAGCCGGCTGTTTGCCCTGTGTCACGACCCGCTTGTTTTCCTCGCGGAACTTCGCCTGGTCGATGAGCTGACCGGGCAGCAGCATGGTGTCGCCGGATTCCAGCACGGTCACGCGGCGCAGCATCTGTCGCACGATGACCTCGATGTGCTTGGCGTGAATGTCTACGCCCTGGCTGTGGTAGACCTGCTGTACTTCGTTGACCAGGGAACGCTGGGTTTCAGCTTGGCCTTTCACGCGCAGCAGTTTCTTCGGGTCGATGGGACCCTGGGTCAGGCGGTCGCCCACCTCCAGGTGATCGCCGTCGGAGACCAGCAGGGCCTGGCGGCGAGACACCTCGATGACCAGGTCTTCCTTGCCGTCGTCACGAGTGATGATGACCTCACGCGGACCGGACGGGTCGTCGTTTATCTTTACCCGACCGGCTGCCTCGGTGATGGTGGCTTCACCCTTGGGGGTCCGCGCTTCAAACAGCTCCTGCACACGCGGCAGACCCTGGGTAATATCGGCAGCCGAAGCCGCACCACCGGTGTGGAAGGTACGCATCGTCAGCTGCGTACCGGGCTCACCAATGGACTGCGCGGCAATAATACCGACGGCCTCGCCAATGTCCACGCGCTTGCCGGTAGCCAGAGACCGCCCGTAGCAAGCCGCGCAGGTCCCCACCGGTGCGTCACAAGTCAGCACAGAACGTACCTTAATCTGGGTGATGCCGGCCTTGAGCAGCTTCTTAATCGCCACGTCACCGACATCCTGCCCGGCTTCCAGCACGACGTTTCCGGCTTCGTCTACCGCGTCAACTGCCAAAGTCCGCGCAAAAGCGGTGGTCTCGACCAGCTCGTCGGGTTCAATCTGACCATCCTCGTTGACGAAACCGATGGTAATGTTCAAGCCCTTGCGAGTCCCGCAGTCTTCCTCACGGATGATGACGTCCTGAGACACGTCCACCAGACGGCGGGTCAGATACCCAGATTCGGCGGTACGCAAAGCCGTATCCGCCAGACCCTTACGCGCACCGTGGGTCGCGATGAAGTACTCCAACACGGACAGACCCTCGCGGTAGTTCGACTTAATCGGGCGCTCAATCAGGCGCTGCTTCGGGTCGGACACCAGACCGCGCATACCGGCAATCTGTTGAATCTGAGACCAGTTACCACGAGCCCCGGACTTCACCATGCGGTACACATTGTTGCGTTCGGGGAAGTTCTCGCGCATTTCCTCTGCCACCTCATTCGTGCAGGCTCGCCACAGGTCAATCAAGGCGCTGTAGCGTTCGTCCTCGGTGATGGCACCCAGGTCGTAGTCGGCTTGCACGTCAGAAGCGAGGTTTTCGTACTTTTCCAAAATGGCGGGCTTGGTCGCCGGCGGCACCACGTCCGTGAAGGAAATCGTGATTCCAGACCAGGTCGACCAGTGGAAACCGAAAGACTTGAGAGCATCCAGGGACACCTCAATATCGGCCTTTTTGTACAGCTCCGCCAAATCGTTGACGATTTTGCCGAGTTTCTTTTTCTCTACCACGTAGTTGACGAACGGGTAATCGCGCGGCAGCGAGTCATTAAAGATGACGCGCCCCAGGGAGGTCTTCAGCTCGAAGCGTTCTCCCGGCTGCCACCCCTCCGGCATTTCCATATCCTCCGGAGGCAAGTCGCCCGGTTCCATGCGGATTACGCAGGTTTCCTGCAAAGCCAGGTCGCCATTGTCATAGGCCAGGCGGGCTTCGGCAGGGCTGGTGTAGTACTTCAGCACCCGGTTGCCGTCGGGGTCAAACCTCGGAGCATGAACCATTTCCGGATCTTCTTCCGAGGTCAGGTGGTAGATACCGATAATCATGTCCTGGGAGGGCATAGTCACCGGACGACCGTCCGAAGGCTTCAAGATGTTGTTCGACGACAGCATCAGCACGCGCGCTTCAGCCTGGGCTTCTGCCGACAGCGGGACGTGGACTGCCATTTGGTCGCCGTCAAAGTCCGCGTTGAACGCGCCACAGACCAGCGGGTGCAGCTGAATAGCCTTGCCTTCCACCAGCAGCGGCTCGAAGGCCTGGATGCCCAAACGGTGCAGGGTAGGAGCACGGTTCAACAGCACCGGGTGGTTGGTAATAACCTCGTCCAAAACGTCCCAAACCTGGGCGTTTTGCCGCTCCACCATCCGCTTGGCAGCCTTAACGTTCTTGGCTTCGCCGTTTTCCACCAAGACTTTCATCACGAAAGGCTTGAACAGTTCCAGAGCCATCGTCTTGGGCAAGCCACACTGGTGCAACTTCAACTGCGGACCAACCACGATAACGGAACGTCCGGAATAGTCCACGCGCTTACCCAGCAGGTTCTGACGGAACCGCCCCTGCTTACCCTTGAGCATATCGGACAGGGACTTCAGCGGACGGTTACCCGGTCCGGTTACCGGACGTCCACGCCGACCGTTGTCAAACAGGGCGTCCACGGCCTCTTGCAACATACGCTTCTCGTTGTTGACGATGATGTCCGGGGCCTTCAATTCCTGCAAACGACTCAAACGGTTGTTGCGGTTGATGACGCGGCGGTACAAATCATTGAGGTCAGAAGTCGCGAAACGTCCACCGTCCAGCTGCACCATCGGGCGCAGGTCCGGGGGAATGACCGGAATTGAATCCAGCACCATAGCCGACGCTGGCTTGCCGGTCTGGAGGAACGCATTAATGACTTTCAGGCGCTTCAGGGCGCGAGTTTTCTGTTGACCAGTCTTGCTCTCCACGACCTCTTTCAGCGCTTCGGCTTCCGCTTCCAGGTCGAAAGACTCCAAGCGATCCTTTACCGCCTGCGCGCCCATACCGCCCTTGAAATAGGTGCCGTACAGGGCATACATTTCGCGATAGACCAGCTCGTTACCCTCCAGGTCGCCGACCTTCAGGCTCTTAAACCGATCCCAAACTTCGTCATGCAGTTTCAGGTCAGACTCAGCCTGGTGGCGCAGCGCGCGCATTTCCTTTTCACCGTTGCGCTTGACCTTGTCGATTTCGGATTTCTCGGCGCCTTCCTTTTCCAGCGCCGCCATATCCTGTTCCATCTTTTGAGCACGCTTTTCGATGTCCAGGTCGCGGTTCTTTTCGATTTGTCCACGAGCCAGGTCGGATTCCTTTTGCATATCGGCAAGGTCCTTGTGGCGGCGTTCCTCGTCAACGTCGGTAATCATGTACGCCGCGAAGTAAATGACCTTTTCCAGGTCTTTCGGCGCGATATTCAGCAGGTAACCGAGCCGGGAGGGCACGCCCTTGAAGTACCAAATATGCGTGACAGGAGCAGCGAGCTTAATGTGACCCATCCGCTCGCGACGCACCTTGGAACGGGTGACTTCCACCCCACAGCGTTCGCAGACAATACCCTTGTAGCGGACGCGCTTGTACTTCCCGCAGGCGCATTCCCAGTCACGGGTCGGCCCGAAGATTCGTTCGTCGAACAAGCCTTCTTTCTCAGGCTTCAGCGTCCGGTAGTTGATGGTTTCCGGCTTCTTGACTTCGCCGTGGGACCAGCTGTTAATGTCGTCCTCGGTCGCCAGACCGATGTGCAACTTGTCAAACTTGTTTGCATCCAACATGTGTTTTCTTTCCTCTTCTTCCGGTCCGTCTTAGGCGTTCATGAATTCGTCGGTCGTCAATAGACCGGGGGCGTTGGGTCGTTTGCCCAAGTCGAAGCCGAGACTGTTGGGTCCGCGGCTGGCTTCATCTTCATCATCGCGCAAGTCGATGGCGTTGCCGGCAGCATCCAGAGCCTCCACGTTCAGGCACAGCGAACGCATTTCCTGCATCAACACGCGGAAAGATTCCGGAATGCCCGGCTGGGGCAGGTCCTCGCCACGCACGATAGATTCGTAAACCCGCACGCGTCCTTGCACGTCATCGGATTTCACCGTCAGAAGTTCCTGGAGGGCATAGGCGGCGCCGTACGCTTCCATTGCCCACACCTCCATCTCACCGAAGCGCTGACCACCGAACTGGGCCTTACCACCCAAAGGCTGCTGGGTAATCATGGAGTAAGGACCGGTGGAACGGGCGTGAATCTTGTCATCGACCAAGTGGTGCAGTTTCAGCATGTACTTGTAGCCGATAGCAATCGGGTACGGGAAAGGTTCCCCGGAACGACCGTCAAACAGCTTCGCTTTGCCCATTTCGTCGATGAGCGGACGATCGAAGTCCTCACGGACGCGGGTGTTGCGCAGCAGACCGGTAATCTCGTCAGCCTCGGCACCGTCGAACACGGGGGTCGCCACGTGCTGTCCCGGCTCGCAGACCTCCAGCGGGACCCGCTGTGCCCACTCTTCACCGGCCTTGCGGGCTTCACTGACATCCCAGCCCTCGTGAGCCAACCAGCCCAAGTGGAACTCAAGTACCTGACCCAGGTTCATACGACCGGGCACACCCATCGGGTTCAAGATAATGTCTACCGGGGTACCATCCTCGAGGAACGGCATGTCCTCAACCGGCAGAATCTTGGAGACACAGCCCTTGTTGCCATGACGACCAGCCATCTTGTCGCCGACCGTCATCTTGCGACGCTGTGCGATAAAGACGCGAACCATGTGCTTTACGCCAGGTCCGAGCGCGGCGTCGTCGTCCTCATCGGTAAATTCCTTTACCCCGATGACGATGCCGGATTCACCGTGGGGCACCCGCAGGGAAGTGTCACGCGCTTCCCGCGCCTTTTCACCCAGGATGGCACGCAGCAGGCGTTCCTCACTGGTCAGCTCGGTTTCACCCTTGGGGGTCACTTTACCGACCAGGATGTCACCCGCGTTGACCTCGGCACCGACGCGGATAATGCCGCGTTCGTCCAGGTCCTTGCGGGCAGCTTCGGAAACGTTGGGAATATCCCGCGTGATTTCTTCCTCGCCCAGTTTCGTGTCGCGCGCATCGATTTCGTGTTCCTCGATGTGAATCGAAGTCAGCAAGTCCTCAGAAACGACCCGCTGACTCAAGATAATGGCGTCCTCGTAGTTCAGCCCTTCCCAGGACATGTACGCCACCAGCAGGTTCTTGCCCAGAGCCATTTCTCCGCCGTCGGTAGCGGGACCGTCAGCCAGCACGTCTCCGGCTTCGACCCGGTCGCCTTCGTCAACGATAGCCTGCTGGTTATAGCAGTTGCCCTGGTTGGAACGCTTGAACTTTTCGAGCGTGTAGAGGCGGGTTTCGCCGTCATCTTCCTGGAGACGCACCAAATCGGCGCTGACCTCGGTGACGACACCGCCCTTCTTGGCAACGACCACATCGCCGGCGTCAATCGCGGCGCGTTTCTCGATACCGGTGCCCACCAGGGGAGCTTCAGTCTTTAGCAGCGGCACTGCCTGGCGCTGCATGTTTGCACCCATCAGAGCGCGGTTCGCGTCATCGTGTTCCAGGAACGGAATCATCGCGGTCGCGACCGACACCATCTGACGAGCCGATACGTCCATCAAGTCGACTTCTTCCGGGCTGACCAGCACCGGGTCGCCGCCGGTAGAACGGCACAGCACGGTGGACTCTACGAAGTGCCCATCTTTCGTGAGCTGCGCGGAGGCCTGGGCGATGTTTTTGCCCTCTTCATCGTCCGCAGTGATGTAGTGGATTTCGTTGGTGACCACGCCGTCCTTGACCACGCGGTAGGGAGTTTCCACAAAACCG
This sequence comes from Mobiluncus holmesii ATCC 35242, assembly GCF_000185445.1. Lineage (NCBI taxonomy): Bacteria > Bacillati > Actinomycetota > Actinomycetes > Actinomycetales > Actinomycetaceae > Mobiluncus > Mobiluncus holmesii. Next base: position 1,513,786 of record NZ_GL622346.1, read on the forward strand.
TATGGGTTGATGCGCGCGAAAGTTGCCAGCGAACCAATCAAACCAATGTTCGGACCTTCGGGAGTCTCCACCGGGCACATCCGCCCGTAGTGGGAAGGGTGCACGTCACGAACTTCCATCCCCGCCCGGTCTCGGGACAGACCGCCCGGACCCAAAGCCGACAGACGGCGCTTGTGCGTCAGACCTGCCAACGGGTTGTTTTGATCCATGAACTGCGACAGCTGCGAAGTTCCAAAGAACTCTTTGATGGCTGCCACAACGGGACGGATGTTAATGAGGGAGTTCGGGGTAATGGCTTCGACGTCCTGGGTGGACATGCGTTCCTTTACCGTGCGCTCCATGCGGGACATGCCCGTGCGCACCTGCATCTGGATAAGCTCGCCGACCGGACGCACCCGGCGGTTGCCAAAGTGGTCGATGTCATCCGTCTTGATATGCAGTTCGGTTTCCTGACCAGCAGCGTCCTTGACCGCAACCGTGTCATCCCCAGCGCGCAGTGCCAACAAGTAGCGGAACGCAGCCACGATGTCGGTCAGGTCCAGGGTGCGTTCGCCCATTTCCCTCTCCACACCGAGCTTCTTGTTGATTTTGTAGCGTCCGACCTCGGCGAGGTCGTAGCGCTTGGGGTTGGTGTAAAAGTTGTGCAGCAGGTTACGTCCGGCCTCCGCGCTGGGCGGCTCGCCGGGACGAATCTTGCGGTAGATGTCCTCCAGGGCCTGATCCTGGGTTTCAATCGCGCCATCTTTTTCCAAGGTTTCCAGCATCAACGGGAAGTCGTGGAAAGCCTCGCGGATTTCACCAACGCTCATCCCCAGCGCCTTGAGGAAAATAGTCGCGGACTGCTTGCGCTTGCGGTCGATACGCACCCCGACTGTGTCCTTCTTGTCAATCTCGAATTCCAGCCAAGCACCGCGGGAGGGAATGACCTTACCCAGGTAAATGTCACGGTCGGAGGTCTTGTCAGCAGTCTTTTCGAAGTACACACCGGGGGAACGCACCAGCTGGGACACGACCACACGCTCGGTACCGTTAACGATGAAGGTTCCGCGCGGGGTCATCAGCGGGAATTCGCCCAAGAACACGGTTTGGGTCTTAATTTCGCCGGTTTCGTAGGTAATGAATTCCGCGGTTACGTACATCGGCGCATTGTAGGTCAGGTCCTTGTCCTTGCATTCGTCGATGGTGTAGTGCGGGCTTTCCAAGGTGTAGTCCTTAAAGGACAGGCACATGGTGCCGCCATTGTCCTCGATAGGGCTCATCTCGTTCAAAATTTCTTGCAGTCCCGAAGTGCGGGGGACGTGCTTGTCACCGGTTTTGTCGGCTTCCTTGACGCGTTCCTGCCAGGCTTCGTTCCCCAGGAACCAGTCAAAAGATTCGGTCTGCAGCGCCAACAAATTCGGCGGTGCCATCGGTTCATCAATTTGGGCAAAAGACACCCGGAAAGGGTGAGTGGAGGATTCTTTGGATTTCGTAGCCAAGATTTCCGTTTCCTTTATGTCGTATAGATGGTCGGGATTTTCAAACCGGCTCCCCCGCGCACACGGTCGCGGCAATCAGCCTGGAAAATCTCGATGCGCTGCGGCGTTTGAACATCTCATCCCTCGCTCTACCTGCCCTGATATTGCCGGCGCATTCTTACGCAATATCAACGGTAACAGGTGGCCTCGGACAGAGAACACGCAAATAACAACTCTATAACTTTTGCGGCTTGTAAGCAATTTTCCGCCGTTGAATTTCGGGGACTGTTCCCAGCGAGGGCAGCTACTCAATCCTCCCTGAAGTGAGTTTCCGGCAGACGCATTTCTCGAGGCGGAAAAGCGAACGTGAAAGTGCAGCTAAACCCGACAATGATTTTTATAAGTGTTTTGGCGCTGTTTAAACAACTTAATTTATTTGGTTATCGGTTCTAGACTGTCAGCACCTCGATACCGTAGCTTTCCAGCGCTTCTAAGCAATGCGCTTCGACACTATCCGTGAGGATTTCGTCAATCGGAGCAAAATCGCAAATCCGGGCGGTTCCCAACGCGGAGAATTTGGAACTATCTGCCACCACGGTCACTCGTTGCGCGGAACGTAGAAAATCAGCGTTCGTTTCTGCCTCCAACAAGTCATCATTGAATAAACCACGGTTCACGTCAATGCTGACCACTGCCAAAAACACTCGCGACATTGCCAAATTGTCCAACACCAGTCCGGACATATTGCCCACGACTTCATAAGAACAGGGGCGTAGCGTCCCACCCACCACGATGACTTTGATTTGGGGGCGTAGCGCCAGTTCGTTAGCGATGTTAATGGCGTTCGTGACGACCGTAATCCCCTGGCGTTGAAACGCGGAATCTTTCGCAACACGCAGCGCCAGTTCGCGAGAAACTTCCGTAGTGGTGGTTCCTCCGTTCAAGCCGATAACGTCTCCCGGTTTCACCATTTTGGCAGCCGCTTTCGCCAGACGTTGCTTGATCCTGCCTTGGTTGACGGGGCGATACCGCAGCGGCAAATCTCCTGACAGTGGATTCGCTACTGCTCCTCCCCGAACCCGGGTAATCATCTGTTGAGATGCCAATTTGTCCAAATCGCGGCGTGCGGTGGCGGGAGACACCCCCAGCAGGGTTTCGATGTCCTCTACCTGAATTGAGCCGTTTTCCAACACTAGATCGAGGATTTTGGTCAGTCGAAATGATTGATATGCCATACGCCTTGCCTCCTGATTGATTTAATATGTCTCTAACATGAAATTTAAATCAGTTTTAAACAATTTACTTCTGCTTGCGTGGTATTTTTATTTCTGAAAAATGTCGTCGATTTTGTAGGGAGAACACACCGCCATGAGCATCACCGCTGAGGAAATCGCCAGCCAACCCGAAACTTGGAAACGAGCCATTGACCTGCTCGTGTCCCTGGACTCTCAGTTTTTCCCGAAAAAGGGTCAGAGCGTCGCCATGATTGGCTGTGGCACCTCCTGGTTCATGGCACAAGCCTATTGCCGAGCCAGGGAAGTCGCCGGACACGGAGTTTCTGACGCTTTTACCGCCACCGAATTCCCCCTGACTCGCCACTATGACATGGTCATCACCCTGTCTCGTTCGGGCACCACCACGGAGATTATTGATATCCTCAAAGCCTTGCACGGCAAGGTTCCCACCCGTTTAATTACTGCCGTCGGCAACGGTCCCGCCACGCCCTTTACCGACCGGGAACTTGTTTTGGACTTTGCGGATGAAACGTCGGTCGTGCAGACACGCTTTGCCACTACGGCCCTGGCTTTGCTGCGTGCCAGCCTTGGGGAGGACCTGACGAAGGCTATTGCCGATTGCACCGCGGCTGTAAATGCAGAAATTCCCGCTGCGTTCATCGACGCGGAACAGTTCACTTTCCTCGGCACCGGCTGGACTTACGGTCTCGCCAACGAAGCCGCGCTAAAGATGCGCGAAGCCTCGCAATCCTGGACCGAGTCCTATCCCGCAATGGAATACCGCCACGGACCGATTTCCATCGCCGAGCCAAACCGTATCACCTGGATTTTTGGCGCCATCCCGCAGGGTATGGAGACGCAAATCGCGGCTACCGGCGCCACTTTGGTCCACCACGACTACGATCCGATGGCGTCCCTGGTGCTGCTGCAACGCGTCGCGGTAGCAAGGGCGGAACACCGGGGGCTGAATCCTGACACCCCGCGTCACCTGACCCGTTCAGTGATTCTGTCCTAATTCCGCGCCCGTCTACACCTCATGCCCATGGAGGGACAGATGCCACCCGAGGAGCTTTCGACAGCCCACCCCGATTCCGCCCCGGTCTATGCGTTAGCTTTTGACGTCGGGGGGACCGACACCAAGGTGGCTTTCGTGTCCAACCGGGGTTCACTGGTGAAGCTGCCCACCCTGCCCACTTCCACCGGTGGTGCGGTCGGGCTGATTGCACAGATTAACGACCAGTATCTGCAGATTCAACAGGCGTTGCGCCAGGGCAAAATCCGCGACGCCGACGGCACCGCACTGCCGGTGGCGCGGGTGTGCCAAGCCGTTGGGGTGGGCGTTCCCGGCGTGATGGTGGAAGACACTGGAATGACCATCACCTCAGCTAATCTGGGCTGGGGTCGCTTTCCTATGCGCGATCGTTTAGAGGAAGCCCTGGGTTGTTCCCTTGCGCTGGGACATGACGTTCGTTCCGGGGCGTTAGGCGAAGCCCTGTTCACGGGACGCAAGGAATGCTTTTTCGTCGCTATCGGGACGGGTATCTCGGCAGGAATCGTGCTCAATGGGCAGGTACTGAACCGTAGCGGCTTCTCCGGAGAAATCGGTCAGATTCTGCTCCCCAATCCGGATTTGAACTACCTGGGGAAAGCCACAGCACCGATTCCTGCACAGGCGACCCATCTCCCCCTGGAACGAATTGCGTCCGCCGAATACACCGCCCGTCGCTATGCCCTTCTGAAAGGTCTCTCCCCGGAAACTGCCCGCCCCACGTCTCGTGACGTGTTCCAGCGCGAACGGGAAGGCGACCAGTGCGCTCACCACGTAATCGAAACCGCCACGCAGGCATTGGGAGTGGTCCTCGCCGCCAGCCTGGCGACTTTGGGAGATTTGGAAGTCATCGTGGGCGGAGGACAATCCCAGGAAGGTCCCGCCTACCTAGAGAGGCTTCGCCAAGCGACCGCCACGCATCTCGTGAACCTGCCCGAACCCAAGTTTTCCTTGTCACGCTTTGGGTCTCAAGCACAACTGTTGGGGGTCGCGGCGCAGGCCTTCGCAAAAGCCCAGGTACCGATTGTTCCCCTCACCAGCCCGTCATAAGTTTCTTTGGAAAGACTCCGATGCCCCAGATAATCACGTTTACTCCCAACCCTGCCTTAGACATCACCTACACGGTGGATGCTCTCCAAGTCGGCGCCACCCACCGGGTCGAAGATTTCGTTTACCGTGCCGGAGGTAAGGGTCTCAACACCGCTTCAGTCCTGGCACAGATGGGGTATCCCGCCCGCGCAGTCGGATTTTTCTCATCCCCGGAATATCTCGCTGACCTGCAAAAACGAACCCTAGAGCGGCACGGAAACTTTAGTTTCCAGGCTTTGCCCATGCCATTTCTAAACCGCCAATCCGTCGCCATCGTTGCGGCGGGAGATGCCACAGTTTTCAATGAGGCCGGTCCAAACTATGGCACTCTGACACCTGCTGAAGTTACGCAGAGTTGGGAACAGCCGTGGCGGGAGGCTCTGCAGCTGGACTGGGCGTCTCCCCAGGCTATCGTCAGCATCAATGGTTCTTTCGCCCAGGGTAGCCCCGCGGGGATGCTAGATCGGCTAATCGCCGGTCTGCACGATCTGGGCTGCTGGGTGTTGGTGGACACGTCCGGAGAATACCTGCTCGAAGCGGCGCGGGCAGGCGCGGATTGTCTCAAACCGAATGTGGCAGAACTGCGCGGCGCCACCGGTATTACTGAGTTGCCCGCCGCGGCACGCGCTTTGCTGGACCTGGGAGCACGCGCGTTGCTGATTTCAGCAGGAAAAGATGGGCTGGCATACGTGGAGCATCCCGGTACGTCCGCCCGCACCTCCCTTTTTCAAGTCGAGTGGGCAGCCCCCGGGATGACTTTGGAAGGCAACCCCACCGGAGCGGGAGACGCGGCAGTAGCCGGGTTCATGTCTGCCAGGTCCGAAAACCTGCCGACGCACGAGGCTCTCGGGCGTGCGGTTTCCTGGTCAGCTGCCGCGGTTCCAGTCGCGGTCGCGGGCGCGGTGCAGACCGAAATGGTGACAACAATTGCCACTAAAATGACTTTTCGAACTGAAGAATGGAGTGCATAAATGCTGTGTGATATACGTAAACTTGCTGCTGAGGCAGCCTCGGCGGGAGTCGGACTGGGCGCTTTCAACGTGGTGCTGCTGGAGCATGGCGAAGCCCAAATTGCCGCGGCAGAAGCCGTAAACCTCCCGGTGATTCTGCAACTGTCCCAAAATGCGGTCAAGTACCATCATGGCTGGCTCAACCCCATCGGCTGCGCCGTGCTCAAGCTAGCCGAACAGGCAAAAGTCCCGGTCGTAGCGCACCTCGATCACGCCGAGGACCTCGACCTATGCCGCGCAGCGATCGATTTGGGCTTTACCTCAATCATGTATGACGGCTCCAAACTGCCGGATGCGCAAAACCGCGACACTACCGCGCAGATTACTCAGTGGTGTCACGACCGTGGCGTGAGCGTCGAAGCCGAATTAGGCGAGGTCGGCGGCAAGAACGGAGTCCACGACCCCAGCGCACGGACAGATCCGGAGGATGCCGCCAAATTCGTGACAGATACCGGCGTGGACATGCTGGCGGTAGCAGTGGGATCTTCACACGCGATGACCTCGCGGGATGCCACGTTGGACACGGAACTGATTTCTGCCATTAAGCAAGCCGTGCCGGTTCCGCTGGTCTTGCACGGTTCTTCCGGGGTTTCTGACGACGGAATGCGCGCTGCCATTAAAGCGGGAATGACCAAGATTAACGTCTCTACGCACCTGAATGTGGTCTATACCGCCGAGGTCCGTAAGGATTTGGCGCAAGGTCCCCAGCTGGTCGATCCCCGCAAGTATTCCCGTAACGGTAACGCCGCCTTACAGGCAGAAGTGGAACGTTTGCTTCTGTGGTATGCGGGCAAATAGTCATTGTCTGCCCGACGTTGCAATGCCGATGCGGAATCGTTGGTAAACCGCCTGCTAGCCCGTGATGACGCGAAGTCCGAAAGCCAGGATTTCCGGTTTTCCCGGTTCTAGCACCAGTACGTCCTGGTTGCGGCTCAGGGCGTTAGGCGGGCAGGTCATCGGTTCGACCGCCAGCGCACGCCCGTCAGGAACGCCGGGGAATGCCTGCTGACGGGCAGGGTCGGCGGTATAGATTTGGAGCCACCGGCACCACGGTCCGGCACTGAGTTCAGTCCCTAGACCGTCGGTACGGCACAAGGTCGCCCGCACTTGTCCATCCGGTCCGGGTTGCGCCCGAAACGCGTGGTCAAGCCACAGTCCGCGTAGCGCTACCGGACGCACTGGACCCAAAACAGTGTCCGCGGGTTGTTCCAGACCAGTCGGCAGGTTGCGTGTTGAATCGAGCACCAGGTTGTTGCCTACCGAGACGCTCAGGGTGCATTCATCCGGGCTCGCGCCCGCAGCGCTCAAATAAGGATGCCATCCGAAGCCAAACGGGCATGGTGTCGTGCTGAGATTGCGCACCTGCAATTCACCTCGCAGCCCCCGTGCCGCCTCAAGGCTCCAGTTCATCACATATTCCAGCCGCCACGGCCAGCCCTGTTGCGACGCCATTTCCAGCGTGAGGCTCACGCCCGCGGGACCGTCGGACGTTTCAGAAGTGAGTTCCCAAGGCAGTTCCCTAACGAAGCCGTGAATGGCGTTGTGGCGTTCAGGCTCGTTAATTTCGAGCTGATACGTTTCGTCTTGAAACGTGAATTGTCCGCCGTCCACCCGGTTGGGCCACGGCGCCAACAGACACCCCGCCGCGAAAGGAATCGGGGAGACTTGTGACAAGCCCTCAGGCGGCACCGGAGGGGTCACCACCAGCGGTTTCCCCGCAAAAGTCAGCGACCACAAACCCCCACCGAAAGGCGAAATCTGGGCGCGATATTGACCGGCTCGAAGTTCTATGAAGTCATTGCTCGAGGTCATACGCTGATTTTAGCAAGGGTGGGGAACGGAAAACCATTGTCATTTCTTAACGGATCCGCACCCTGAGCGTTTCGCATTTCTGCTACTTCGTAGCAGGGGCGAAGCGCCGCTTTGCGGCAGAAATGCTCAGCGAGAAAAGAAACTCGCGAATAGGGATTGCGGTTTGCGTTTGTCCTCTGGGCAAGTACACCACTGATCCGGCGGGACGCTGGCTTGCACCGCCGCAATGTGTTGACCACACCCGGTCCATGTAGTCTTTCCGCAGTTCGCACATTTTACTGGAGAGCACATCTTATTCCCTTTCCTCGATTCCGGACTGGCCTGTTGGAAGCTATGTTACATTTCCAGCACCGCGCCGGGGTTATCAAAATAGTAAGCGAAAACCGTATTGACCCCGCCAGACAATACTTTAGCATTAATTCCCGCGGGTTCCAGAATTCTCTGTGCCATCCAGGCGTTAGCTCCCGTATCATCGCTCAAGTACACGGTTTTCCCGTCGGTCCAAGTCCGCACCTCGTCGAGCCGCGAACGCAGTTCCGTCAAGGGTATACACCTGGCGCCCTTTAGATGCCCGGCATTAAATTCGGGGATCGGACGCACATCGAGGACTGGCGTGGCGGGGTCGAGGTGAGCCACTTCCTCGGCATACCACAGCCTGAGCCGACCGCACAGCACATTTTCTGCCACATACCCCAGGAAATTCACGGGATCCTTTGCTGCGGAATAGGGGGGCGCATACGCCAAATCCAAGTCAATCAAATCAGGGGCAGTCAGCCCCGCTTTGAGAGCTGTAGCGATAACGTCAATCCGTTTATCCACTCCGTTGCCCCCGAAACCTTGCGCACCCAGGAGTTTGCCGTCCGCGGTCGCAAAATGCAGCATCAGTTGCATCGGTTGAGCACCGGGCAGGAAAGTCCCGTGGTCGGTGGGGTGAGTGTGGATAGTGCGGTAGGCGATGCCTTGCGCATCCAGCTCAGCCCGGTTTGCCCCGGTCTGCGCCACAGTCATGCGCCCCACCCGGAAAATCGAGGTAGAGATAGGTTTAGGCAACGGACGAGCGGATTTCGGGTCAGCGATGAAGTCCGCGATGAGCCGAGCAGCGCGGTTAGTCGGACCGGCCAACGCAACCGGTCGCGCTATTCCCGTCACCCCGGTCTGTTGCGTAACGGCGTCACCACAAGCAAACACGTCAGGCAAGCTGGTGCGTCCATGCTGATCAATTTCTAGATAGCCCCGTTCGTCAGCCCGCACTCCCGCCGCTACGAATGGCTCGGTGGCGGGAACAGCACCCGCTGCCTACACAATCAGCTCCGTTTCCAGGCACTGTCCGTCTGACAATTCCACCAAGACATGAGCTGGGAAATCGCGAATCTGGGTGACACGAGTGTTTGCAATGACAGTGATGTTTAGCGACCGCAGGGCTCCGGTCACCAGGTGCGCCATTTCTAGGTCCAGCGGGGGCATGACATGGGCGCTGCCTTCCACGATAGTCGTGTTGATGCCGCGACGAGCCAGGGCTTCCGCCGCTTCGATGCCGATGAATCCCCCGCCGATGACCAGCGCTGACCGGGCAGATTCCGCCAGGTCCACAATCCGTTGGGCATCATTTACCGTGCGCAGCGTGCGCACCCGGAGGGAGTCCAACCCGACAATCGGCGGGCGGGCGGCTTTGGCGCCAGGGGAAAGAATCAGTTTGTCGTAGCCTTCGGTGAATTCTCGCCCGTCTGCGCCACGCACCCGCACGGTTTTCGCCTCCGCGTCCAAGTCGATGACCTCGTGATTCACGCGAACATCCAGGTTCAGTTTCGCCTGCAGGCTCTGGGGCGTATTCAGCAGCAGGCTTTCCCGTGCGGAAATCTCTTGACCGACATAGAACGGCAATCCACAGTTGGAAAACGAAGGGTACGGTCCCTTTTCAAACACCACAATTTCAGCAGACTCGTCCAACCGGCGCATTCGCGCGGCAAAGGACAGACCGCCCGCGACTCCACCGACCACTACCAGCTTCATTCGCTCCCCTTTTCTTCGGTTTGTTCAGAAGGTTCTCCGGGCGTCTCCCCGGTAAGCTCTCAACCCCATCAACATAGCACGAGGTGGTGTGCTAGGTGAACCGGCTACCGCCACCCGTAACGAATTGCCGCCCATCCGCACTGGTGCACCATTATGAAAAACCGGCCACCTCGGCTAGAGCAAGGCAAACAGCAGCCCGAGCAAACCACCATACGCCAAGGTTAAGAAACCCGTGTTGCGCAAAGCGACAATCAGGGCTTTTCCGGTCTGGTGCATGCGGACCGGACGCATGGTCAGCAATGCCCCCAGCCACAATGCGAGCTGCACTACGAAACCGCTGGTCCATTGAATGAATCCGCCGGGAAAGATTTCCGACCACGGTACGAACAGCACCGTCAGCGACAACAGCAACGCAATATAGATAAAAAGCCGGTAAATGCGTCGCGACCAAGCATCGCCCAAACGCACTGCCAGGGTAACTTTGCCGGATTTCCGGTCCGTAGGAATATCGCGCAGATTATTGACCATCAGCAGTGCACAGGACAGCAACCCCAGCCCGCTGGCCAGCGCCCAAGACTGCCACGGCAGGACTTGTGCCTGCACCCACAGCGTTCCCTGCACCGCCAGCAGTCCGAAAAAGACAAAAACCAGCAGCTCAGACAGGCCTATCCCGGCATAGCCATAGGGGTGTTTGCCGCCGGTATAGCACCAGGCAGCCGCGACCGCTGCCACGCCGGCACCGATGAGCCACCACGACTGGGAGATGATGGCAACGCCCAGCCCCACGATGCTCGCCAACGCGAAGCAGCTCAGCGCCACTGCCAAGACTTTGCGCGGATTCTCCCCGCTTCCGACCAGGCGCGGCGGACCGACGCGGTATTCATCCGTGCCACGGATCCCGTCGGAATAGTCGTTGGAAAAATTCACCCCGATTTGCAGCAGCAGCGCCACTGCCAGGCACCCCAGCGCCAGCCCTGGATCCATCTTGCCCAATCCAGCAGCAATGCCGGTGCCGAGCAGGACGGGTGCCGCCGAAGCCGGGAGGGTACGCAGCCGCGCTCCTTCAATCCAGGCTTGAGCAGTGGCCATCAGGGTTCCTTTCCTTGCTTATCAGTCTTTGCAGCACCGGGTTTTCGCGAAGTTTAGCGCTTCACGAGTACCTGAGAGTGTTTGTCAGATTCCAGCAACATTTCGCCCTAAAAGTCTAGCGCGGTTTCAACGTGAAGTTAACCGGTGGAGTTGCGACCATTGCCTTTCCTCTGAGTAGTGGCATGAACGACCGATTTCAACCCGCAATCTGGGTTCTTGCAGACCCTAATTTTTCTAACACTGCTGGTAGGCGCGATTCTAATTTCTCGGAGCCGGCACCACACACGGTGAAATCGGTCATTCGTGCGAGACCACCCCGGTTTAGGGATTCAGTGCGCACCGGCAGACCTCAAACTCATGATTTTTCGTGCTCGGGGCTTGTGAGACGATGGAGTTATGGCAAAGGAAAAAACGGTTTACGTGTGCTCCAGCTGTGGGGAGGAATGGCCCAAATGGACTGGTCAATGTCGCAGCTGCGGTCAGTGGGGCACCTTGGAAGAGAACGTGGTCCTGGCGAAAAGTTCCGCTCGGACGACCGGGTCGGGCACTACCCGCAGCACCGGTAGTTACGGACGCCCCGCGTCCCCGGCTAAACCTATCGGCCACTATTCCACCGAGCGGGCGGTGCGTCTACCTACCGGAGTGGGCGAATTCGACCGGGTTCTCAGCGGCGGTATCGTCCCCGGCGCGGTCATCTTGCTGGCAGGAGAACCGGGAATCGGGAAGTCCACGCTACTGTTAGAAGTCGCTGCCCGAATTGCCCAAGGCACCGCTCCGCGCTCTCCTAGGGTTAGCGAGAATAGCCCCGGGTTGCGCTTAGTCTCTGCAGATTCAGAAACGCCCGCGACTGTGGATACGGAGGGCAAAACTGTCCTGTACCTGACCGGTGAGGAAACCGCCGAGGCAGTACTGTCTCGCGCTAAGCGCATTGGCGGAGTGGCAGAAAATCTTTATCTAGCAGCTGAAACCCAAGTCTCGCAGGCACTGGCTCAAATCGAGACTACCAGCCCGGACGTAACTATCGTCGACTCCATCCAGACCCTGACCGATCCGACTATGGACACTTCTATCGGCGGTCCCGCGCAAGTCCGCGAAGTTACTGCCCGACTCATTGACGCTGCCAAAAGCCGCCACATGGCACTAATTTTGGTGGGGCATGTTACCAAGGACGGTGCGGTGGCAGGTCCGCGCACGCTGGAACATCTGGTGGATGTAGTGTGCCAGTTTGAAGGCGAACGAACCGGGGAGCTGCGGCTGTTGCGCGCGGTAAAGAACCGCTACGGACCCACGGACGCGGTCGGGTTCTTTCAAATGGTGGAATCCGGCATCGAAGGCATCGAGGATCCCAGCGGTCTGTTCCTCAGCAAAACCGCCGAGCCGGTGCCCGGGGCTTGCGTCACCATGTCGTTGGAAGGTAGGCGCGCTCTGCCCATCGAGATAGAAGCCCTCACCACCCCGATAGCGGGCGGTTCTCCGCGACGCACAGTTTCTGGTTTGGATTATTCCCGCACCGCCATGATGCTGGCAGTCCTGCAAGCGCGACTGAAATTACCTTTTGGCACCCTAGATGCCTACGTCTCGACAGTGGGCGGAGCCCGAGCAGTCGAGCCGGCAGTGGACTTGGCGGTTGCGCTCGCGGCGGCGTCAGCAGTGACAGGCCAGGTCATCGACCCCGGTCTGGTGGCTTTTGGGGAAGTCTCTCTGACTGGGGAGATTCGTTCCTGCACCGCAGTGTCTCGCCGGGTGGCAGAAGCCGCGCGACTGGGATTCACCGGCGCTATCGTGCCCGCCGCCGCCACGAGGGATTTGAAGGCTCCGCGAGGATTCAAGATTCAAGCTGCCGCAAACCTGCGCGAAGCAATGAGCCTGGCTCTGCGCCGCGCCCCCGCCTCGCCTCCAGACTGCGAAATCTGAGTTAAAACCGGAACGCCGCCAAACTGGCGGATTCTCAATCTGAAAATTCGATGGCAGCACCGCCGCGGGATACGGCCTCGACACGACCCGTCTGCGAGTTACGGCGGAACAGGGCGTGTGACACCCCGGACAGTTCCTCTGCCAACATCGTCTTTGGCTCCATAAAGAACCCAGTTTCACCAGGCATGACACCACCGGAAGGCATGTAGTAAACCTTGGTGTCACTGTTTAAATACAGACCACCTTCAATGACGCAGTCGTCACCTAGGGGAACCGCCAGACCGGAGTTCGCCCCCATGTGGCAGTTCTTGCCCAAAGACACGCGCTTGTGCATCCCCACCGCCAACGTACCCGCCGTGGAGGCACCGCCAGCCAGAGTCGTGCCTTCATCCACGGTCACGCCTTGTGATAAACGCCCCTCAATCCGGGCAGCCCCCAAGGTTCCCGCGTTGTAGTTCACAAACCCGGTGTAGCCAATCTGGGTGCCCGGATGCAGGTAAGCACCCAAACGAACGTTCTCAGTATGGGCAATGCGCACCCCGCTCGGGGTCACATAGGTGGTCATGCGGGGAATCCGGTCCACACAGCGGATGTTGGCGCCGATACCGTACTTGGTCATCAGACGCAGACGAGTTTCCTCAAAGTTTTCGTAGTCACAGGCACCGCGGCTGGTCCACGCCACCATATTCAGCTTGTCGAACAATCCTTCCAAGCTCAAAGTGTTGGGTTTCACCATCCGGCGTGACAGGGAGTGCAAACGCAAATACCCGTCGGGAGCGCTTTGGACATCGTCCTCCAAATCGGCAGTCACGGTGATGACCTTGTTAATAATCATGCGGGCATCGTCTTTGCCCTCCAGATGCGTCAGCGTCGCGGCCAAAGCCTTCGCTTTCGCTTCGTCTACGTCGCCCTCGTAAATGTAAGGGAACCAGGTGTCCAGCGATTTGCCGCTCTCGGTTTCAGCCGTGAGACCGACACCCCAAACTTTCTTAACCATGTTTTCCTTCTCTCTAGTTGACAATGGCTTGGCGCGACCCGCTACTCCAGCAAAACACGTTCCGTGTCGCCGGTCAACAGACCGCGGGCGGGAAGGCACAAAATCGCTTACCTGACGGAACGGGCACGCAGGTTCTGGTAGTGGCGTTCGGAGTGACCGATGTACACCTGACGCGGGCGAGCAATTTTCGTCGCCGGATCGGCAACCATCTCGCGGTACTGGGCAATCCAGCCGGGCAGACGACCCACCGCAAACAACGGGGTAAACATCTTCATCGGGAAGCCCATCGCGCGGTAAATCAAGCCCGTGTAAAAGTCTACGTTCGGATACAGGTTACGGGAGACAAAATAGTCATCACTCAGCGCGATGCCCTCCAGCTCCAACGCCAAATCCAGCAGTTTGTCGGATTTGCCCATCCGGCTCAAGACTTCGTGGGCGGATTCTTTCACCAGGGCGGCACGCGGGTCATAAGCCTTGTACACGCGGTGTCCAAAGCCCATCAGTTTGATGCCGTCTTGCTTGTTCTTCACCCTTTCGACGAAGTTCTTAATCGATATATCCGTGTCACGCAGCTGCATCAACATGCGCAGCACGGCTTCGTTAGCCCCGCCGTGCAGCGGACCAGCCAGCGCTCCCACCCCGGAAGCTACCGAAGTATAAAGGTTTGCGTGCGAAGAACCGACAAAACGCACGGTTGAAGTCGAGCAGTTCTGTTCATGGTCAGCGTGCAGGATAAACAAACGGTCCAAAGCACGAACCATCGCCGGATCAATGTCAAAAGACTGATAGGGCAGCCCGAAACACATCCGGATAAAGTCCTCGGTCAGTTCCCGAGAGGCGTCGGGATACAGTTGGGGCAGACCGGCGGCACGTTTCGCAATAGTCGCGACCATGACGGAGAGCTTGGCCAGCAGCTGAATCGTGGCTTCTTCAAGCTGTTCAGGATCGAGGGGGTTCAAAGTATCCTCGTAGTAGGTTGCCAGACCAGCAACCCCCGCCTGGAGGATAGACATGGGGTGACCGTTCGAGGGGAAAGCCGTAAAGAATGCCTTGAAGTCTTCAGGCAACAGGCGGTTGCACTTGATTTTGTGGGTGAATGTTTCCAGGGACTTCGCGTCAGGCAAGTCTCCGTAAATCAAGAGATACGCGACCTCTACGAAGCTGGATTCGCGAGCCAGTTCCTCAATCGGGTAGCCCCGATAACGCAACACCCCGTTAGCGCCGTCAATGTAAGTTATCTTGGATTCACAGTTGGCAGTGTTGCCGAAGCCATAATCCAGCGTCACGTTACCGGTGGTGCTCAACAGTTTGTTAATTTCGATACCGTTGTTGCCCTGCGTGGCCTGGTGAAGGGGGGTATCCAACCGCGTCTGGTCTGATTGAATAAAGTATTCTCCGTTATTCTCACCCATGAGATTCCTCCTCAAAATTTTTTGATTTTCATATCTACGCTGGTCGGCAACATCGCCAGGCTAGGGCACTTTGGGACTTAAGTCCTTACAAATATAGTACTCCCGTCACCCGTGTTTCGTCCAATATTCCGGGCAACATTATATGAATTTCACAAGACCAATGCTGTCGGTGTCAGTACTGTACCGTTCTTCGAGGGGGGGGACGTCAGCTTGGTAAAGCTGCGTTCATCGCACAGGTTATCCCTGGGGTGGCAGCGCGGCAATCATCGGGTCGTCCTTGTCGACCTTGCCCACTACCGAAGCCCCACCGGGGGTCGGGTTATCAAAATCAGCGAAAAAGTCCCGACCAGCCCGCAAGAAATCTGTCCACGGCTCGGGCAAATCATCCTCGTAATAAATCGCCTGCGGCGGACATACCGGCTCACAAGCCCCGCAATCCACGCACTCCAAGGGATTGATGTACAGGGTGCGTTCCCCCTCATAAATGCAGTCGACCGGGCACTCATCGACGCAAGCCTTATCTTTCACGTCCACGCAGGGTTGAGCAATTACGTAAGTCATACGTATATCCTACCCCGGTCCGGTCTATTGCCCCTCCGGGGAGTCCGCCCCAGCTGCCGCAGCTTGCTCCTCACGAGCCTTTTGGGCAGCCAGGTCCTTGGCACAAACCACTGCATTATCCGGCGCATAGGTGTGCGTGTAGGTCTTGGAATCGACCTTCTTGCCGTCCAGGTAGCGGGTGCGCGTGTTGCTGATAGTAAACCCGGGCTGACCCGCACCGGAAGGCACGCACTCGGACCAATTGTTGACCGTAGTCTTGGGCTGTACATAGTTAGTCCGGGGGCTTTGTGAAGATTCCACGGTGTAGTACTTGGTGCCCCAGATACGCATATGTAACTGACCTCCGCCAGTCCACCCCTGCAGCACCACGGGAGTCGGATTCGGGTTTTTCCATTTCAGATCCAAAGACCCGGTCCAGAGCGTACACTCGCGTCCGGCGGGATACCGGGTAAAGTACACCCCGTGCGGGTTGAACTCCACCAAGTCCATTCCCGCAAACCAAGCCGCGTTCAGAGTCGTGACACACATCTGAGACAACCCACCGCCGATAGCCTTGGTGTGTACGCCGTTTTGAAAGACCCCCGAAGCTCGCCAACCATTCTCGGGCGTCAACGGACCCAAGTCACGTTCCAGAGAGAAATCCTGTTTCGGCAGATAGACCTTGCCCGTCAAGATTTGCGCCGCCCTGGTCAGATTGCCAGTCCGCACGCTGTCTGACGTCAGCGGGGTGGCAAACTCACCAATGACTTCCTTAACCCCAGCTTTATTGGCGTCATCGGTGGTGAATTGGGGGGCAATCGGGGTCAAATCCACGCTCACCTCACGGTTTTCCTGCGAAATCGCGCCCATCGTCACCCGGTCGGACAGCTCTTTGGAATCAAGTTTGGCCCCATCCACAGATGCCACCACCTGCGGGGATCCCGAATCAAAGCTGAATCGGGCATTAACCGGTTCGGTTTCTAAACCTTTGGTGTTTGCCAACGTGTATTTCTTTAGTTTCTCGCCATCTAAACTGGCTTTTAGCTTTTCGCCCTGCAGGGACCACGTTGCGTCTTGGCACAGTTCCGCAGTGGGAATGTCCAGGCTTTGCCCGCCTACGTTGAGTTTCACCGGGGCGCTCAGAAGGGTTTTCGCCTCACCCTGGGCGGCAGTGTCCAGTTGCGCTTGGGTCGACTTTGGCGCACTAGACTTGCCGGGAAGGTTCAGGGGGTCGCCCGGTTTCCACCACTCCCGGTGCAACAGGGCGGTGGCAGCTTTCAGGTCCAGCTCGCGTCCCGGAGCGGGCTTAACCGGCTGGAGCTGGCTATCTTGGCAAATGAAATCTGCCTCTTGCGGAGCGGACTTTAGATCCGCCGCGGCTGCCGACACCGCTTTGTCCAGTGCTTTTTCATCAATTTTCGATTTCAGGTCCAGTGGACCAGTTCCCCCGAGATGAGCCAGAATTTTGACGGGGCTCAAGGAAAAATCGGCGACCTCATGCACGGAAGAAGTGAAATCGGGCTGCAATCCGGCTGCGGCTGGGTCAATGTTTGCGGTTTTGGCTCCCAGTTTCACCGGGAAAGGTTGTTTCAGCCGGGGACCCAATTGAGAATCAAGCTTTTTGATTGCGTCCGTAGGGGACATTCCCCCGACAGTGACTCCCGCAAAAGACGATCCTCGCGGCATACTGCCCGAGACGGCGACAGCCGTCCCAGCATAAGCCAGTGCCAAAATCCCAATGGCGGCACCGATAACCACCGGAACCTTGCCATTACGCTTCTTGTCCTGCGCGAAACCGGGAAACATTTCGGTGGCGTTGGCATCCCGCGCCCCGCCCGGCACTTTTCCAGCCGGTCTGACGGGTCGAGGACTGGGTCGGAGCTTGGGGGGGCGTGGCTCCGACGGGGAACCACCCGGTTTCGCCCCTTTATTCACGTCTTGACTACCCATCGAATCCCTCCGCGGTATCTGCCCTCCGTAAGAGTGCTCCGCCGAATCACTGTTCGCGACGGCGTCGCGCTGCATCTTTGTAGCGCGTTTCCGTACCTAAGATTACCTTACGAATCCGCACGGCTTCGGGTGTTACCTCGACGCATTCATCATTTCCAGCGAATTCCAGGCTTTCCTCTAAAGTGAAGTTAATCGGCGGGGTCAGACCTTCAAAAGCGTCCTGGGTCGAGGAACGCATGTTGGTCTGCTGCTTTTCCTTGGTGACGTTGACAATCATGTCTTCGCCGCGCGGGTTCTCTCCGACGACCTGACCCTCATATACCTGTGAGCCGGGCTGAATGATGAAGTTACCGCGCTCCTGCAGTTTAATCATGGCGTAGGGGCTAGCTTTCCCGGCGCGGTCGGCAACGAGTGAGCCAGTCGCGCGCCCTGCAATGTCGCCCTGCCACGGCGCCCACCCGGAACTGACCGAGGAGGCAATCCCGGTGCCGCGTGTCTCGGTCAAAAACCGTGTCCGGAAACCAATCAAGCCTCGGCTCGGAACTGTAAATTCCAGACGCACCCAGCCGGTTCCGTGGTTGGTCATCGTGTTCATCTGACCTTTACGCGCCGCCAGCAGCTGCGTCACGGTGCCCAAGTGTTCCTCCGGGACATCGACGGTCAGAGCCTCCATCGGTTCCATCACTTTGCCGTTTTCCGTTTTCGTAACGACCTGCGGTTTTCCGGCGGTCAGTTCGTAGCCTTCGCGACGCATCTGTTCCACCAAGATTGCCAAAGCCAGTTCGCCACGCCCCTGCACTTCCCAGGCGTCCGGGCGTCCAATATCCACGATCCGCAGGGACACGTTACCCACCAGTTCCCGCTCCAAACGGTCCTTGACCTGGCGGGCGGTGACTTTTGCGTCCTTTACCCGCCCGGCAAACGGCGAGGTGTTGATGCCAATCATCATCGAAATTGCCGGCTCGTCCACCCGAATCAAGGGCAGGGGACGCGGGTCATCCACATCGACCAGAGACTCCCCGATGGTGATGTCTTCAATGCCTGCCACGGCGACAATATCACCGTATTTAGCGGACTCGGCAGGAACCCGTTCCAACCCATGTGTGGCGAGCAGCTGGGTAATCTTGACCGTCTCGACCATGCCGTCCTGGCGCGCCCATCCCACCGTCTGACCTTGCCGGATGGTGCCATTGTGAATCCGCAGCAGCGCCAGGCGTCCCAGGAATTGCGACGCATCGAGATTGGTGACGTGCGCCTGCAGCGGAGCGTCCGGATCATAAGTAGGTCCCGGAATGTGCTGCAAAATAGCCTCAAACAGGCACTCCAGGTCGCCGTCGGGAACATTACCGTTGCCGGGGTTAGTCAGGGACGCCGCCCCGACCTTTGCCGAAGCGTAGATAATCGGCAGGTCCAGCAGCTGATCCAGGTCCAGGTCGTCCTCGCCAAGTTCCCCACTGGCTTCCAAGTCAGTAGCCAAGGTCAGCAGCAGGTCGGTAGCCTCGGAAACGACTTCATCAATACGCGCGTCGGGGCGGTCTACCTTATTAATGACCAAAACGACCGGCAAACGCGCTGCCAAGGCTTTACGCAACACGAAACGAGTCTGGGGCAGGGGACCTTCTGAGGCGTCCACCAGCAGCACCACCCCGTCCACCATCGACAGACCGCGTTCGACTTCCCCGCCGAAATCAGCGTGTCCAGGGGTGTCAATCACGTTAATGGTGACACCCTGAGGACATCCGCTATCCACCGCCGCCGGACCGCAATACTTGACTGCGGTGTTTTTAGCCAGGATGGTGATGCCTTTTTCACGCTCCAAATCGCCCGAATCCATGACTCGTTCCGGACCATCAGCCCGGAGCCCCTCGGCATGAGCCTGTTTCAACATGGCGTCGACCAGGGTGGTCTTCCCGTGGTCGACGTGCGCGACGATGGCGACATTTCGAATATCTTGACGCTGTGCCATAAACCCTTTTCTGATAGTTAACGGTTTTCCAAAAACAACGTCCTATTGTAACGCCGCTTAGTCACCGTTGAACAACGGAATGCTGGCGCCGGGAATCGCGTCAATCAAGTCCCTGGTGTAATCCTGGGAGGGGTGATCAAAGATTTCGTCAGCCATGCCGGTTTCCATGACCCGACCCTGCTGCATCACCACCACGTCGTCAGCCATCTGACGCACCACTGCCAAGTCATGCGTGATGAACAGGTAGCTGATGTGTTCACGGTGCTGAATCTCAGCTAAAAGCTGCAAAATCTGTTCCTGCACCAGCACATCCAGAGCGGAAACGGCCTCGTCCAAGACGATAATCTCGGGCCGCAACGCCAAAGCTCGCGCGATAGCGACACGCTGGCGCTGCCCGCCGGAAAGCTCTCCAGGATAGCGACGCATCGCCGAACGTGGCAGGGCTACTGCATCCAGCAGCTGTGCCACGCGTTCTTCACGAGCCTTCCGGTCGCCCTTGCGATGCACCAGCAGCGGTTCCTCGATGCAGCGGTAGACGCTAAACATAGGATCGAGTGAGCCGTAAGGGTTTTGGAAGACGACCTGCATTTTCGCGCGCATATCGAACAGCTCGCGTTTGTTCAAGGTCGACAGGTCGGTACCTTCGTAATAGACCTTCCCTGAAGTGGGGTCGATGAGGTTCAAGATGATGTTTGCCACCGTGGATTTACCGGAGCCGGATTCGCCCACGAGTGCCAAAGTCGTACCTTTACGCAGTGCAAAGGACACATCATCCACTGCCTTGAGCTTTTTGGCAGCGCCTTTCGAGCCGCGTACCTCAAAAGTCTTGGTCAGGTTTTCGACGCGGATGATTTCGTCCTTGTATTCATCCAGGCTGGCTCCATGGGTCAGCAAATCTTCAGAAACCTCGCCACGGTCTTTCGCAGCTTGGATACGGTGTGAAGCCAGGGATGGCGCGGCGCTGACCAGGCGCTTCGTATAGGGATGTTGGGGCTGTTTCAAGATGTCCAGAGCCGGACCGGATTCCACCACGCGCCCACGGTGCATGACGACCAGGTGCGAAGCCCGTTCTGCTGCCAGACCCAAGTCGTGCGTGATGAACAGTACCGAGGTGCCACGCTCGTGCGTCTGCTTCTGCAGGTGGTCGAGAATCCGTCGCTGCACCGTAACGTCCAGAGCGGAAGTCGGTTCGTCAGCAATCAGCAGCCGCGGATCGGCAGCCAAACCAATGGCGATGAGGGCGCGTTGGCGCATCCCACCAGAAAATTCGTGCGGATACTGTTTCGCGCGCCGTTTCGCGTCCGGCAGTCCCGCTTCCTCCAGCAGTTCCACCACTCGGTCGTCCTCACGACCTTTGGCTTTGCCGTTAGCTCGCAGGGCTTCACGCACCTGGTAACCGATTTTCCACACCGGGTTCAAGTTCGACATGGGATCTTGGGGCACCATGCCGACGTGCGAACCGCGCAATTCCACGTATTGGCGCCGACCCAAACTTGTGATGTCGTGTCCCTGGAACAGAATCTTGCCACCCACGACTTTGCCCGTACCGGGCAGCAACCCGATGATGGCAGAAGCAGCCGTAGACTTACCGGAACCGGACTCACCCACAATAGCGATGGTCTGACCGGGATAGACACAGAAGTTGGCTTTACGCACGGCGGAAACCATTCCCGTGGAAGATTTGAAAGCCACTTCCAAATCGATAACTTCCAGCAAGGGCATCGTCTCGCCGGATTTCGCAGCTGCATAGGAGGTCGAACCCAGGATTAATTCGTCTTGGGTCGCTTCCATTTCGGCGGCGGTAGCCGGATTGTCAGCACCTTCCAGCTCTTGGTTTAATACCGGCATCCCCGAGGCTTCAGCAGCGACCTCGCCGAGGTTCTTTGCAGTGTCACTCAACGTTACTTCCTCGCTTTCGGATCGAGGGCATCGCGGACCACGTCACCCATCATGATGAAGCTCAAAACGGTCAGAGCCAGCGCGCCAGCGGGATAGAACAGCACGGACGGATTCTGGCGCAATGCCGACTGGGCGCGAGAAATATCCCCACCCCAGCTGACCACGTCAGAAGGCAAGCCCACACCCAGGAAGGACAGCGTCGCTTCTGACACGATGAACGTCCCCAGGGCCACGGTGGCGTAAACAATCATGGGAGCAATCGCATTGGGCACGATGTGGCGCAAAATGATACGAATCTTGCTCTCGCCCAGGGCTTTGGCGGCATTGACGAATTCTTCGTTCTTGGTTTGCATCACTGCTCCGCGCGTAATACGCGCGATTTGCGGCCACCCAAACACCGCCAGCACCAAAACCACTGTAAAGATAGTGCGGTTTTCCCTGAACATCTGCATCACCACGATGGCTGCCAACAGGAACGGCACCGCAAAAACAATGTCCGTAATGCGGGAGAGGAACGAGTCTAGCCAGCCCCCAAAGAAGCCTGCCAGGGTTCCGAATGTGCCGCCAATCAGCACCACTACCACGGTGGTTAAGATTCCCACAATCACGGAGGCGCGCGCCCCATAGACTGTACGCGCCATGATGTCGCACCCCTGCCGGTCGAAGCCGAACGGGTGCCCCATACTAGGCTTGCCGTAAGAGTTCTTTAGCTCGCAAAACTTCGGGTCCACACTGGTAAACAGGCTGGGAAAAGCCGCCAGCATAATAGCGAACAAGATGATGGCAGCAGCCACCCAAAACAGGGGTCGTTTGCGCAGGTATTTCCAGGCTTCTCCCCACATGGAGGAAGGCGCGCGGTCATCGGCAACGGCGTCTACCGCCCCCAAACCCGTTTCGTCAGTTTCTGAAACGTAGTGGGACTGTCCGGGCAAATTTTTCGTTTCCACAGTGCTCTCGTTTTCGTTTGCCATTTCCCCCTCCTTACTCGTAGCGAATCCGCGGGTCCAGAAGGGCGTACATCAAGTCGACTATCAGGTTCGCCAGGACGTAGACCATCACCAACACGGTGGTAAAGGATACGACAGTAGCAGGTTCACCTTTGATAATGGCTTGGTAAATATTTCCGCCTACGCCGTTGATGGCAAAAATACCCTCGGTTACAATCGCGCCGCCCATTAGCGCCCCCAGGTCAGCCCCTAGGAAAGTAGCGACGGGAATCAGCGAGTTACGCAAGATATGTACCCGGATGACTCGTCCGGGACGCAAACCTTTAGCGTAAGCGGTACGCACGTAATCAGCCGACACAGTTTCAGAGACAGATTGGCGGGTCAGGCGCAGCACATAGGCAAAGGACACTGCCCCTAGCACGATGGCGGGCATCAGCAGCCTTTCGAAGGAAGTATCCCCGCCAACCGTAGTGGGCAGCCATCTCAGCTTTACCCCTATCAAGAACTGCATCACGAAACCAATGACGAAAGTCGGTACGGCAATCACGAACAACGAGACCACCAAAACCGTGGCGTCAAAGACACCCCCGCGCTTCAGACCCGCAATCGTCCCAAATACAATCCCAAAGATGGCTTCAAACGCCAAGGCCATCAAAGCCAATTTAATGGTCACGGGGAAAGCCGAAGCCATAACCTCGGTAACTTCCCGCCCCGAGAATGTCAAGCCAAAGTCTAGGGTAAAGATGCCTTTCAGATAGAGCAGATATTGCACGATGAATGGCTGATCCAAGTGGTAACGCCGGCGCATGGCGGCAGCGGCAGCCTCGCTCAAACCACGATCACCGCCCAGAGCTTGAATCGGATCGCCTGGCATCAGGAACACCAGCGCGTAGATGAGCAACGTCGCACCCAACATCACTGGAATAATCTGCAGGAGCCTGCGGCCGAGATATCGTCCCACGGCGCCTCCTTGTCAAAATCGAAATAATGCAATGATTCTACCTCGATAAGGTAGTGAAAACGTAACTGCGGCCTGGGAGTGACATTTCCTACCCAGGCCGCAGTCGTTCATTTTTCAAGCTTTCCTGGCGGTCTTTCGACACGTCAAGTCAAGCCCAAATTATCGCCAAATTACTTGGTGATGTAGAAGTACAGCGGCTTGGAGTGCCAGTCGAACTGGACGCCCTGCACGCCTTCAGCCCAACCGCCGTTGACGTTGGAGTACCACAACGGAATCGCCGGCAGTTGCTTCATCAGGATTTCCTGAGCCTGATCGTAGATCTTGAAGGCTTCCTTCTGATCAGAGGTGTTCAGAGCCTGCGCGAGCAGTTTGTCGAATTCTGGGTTGGAGTACTCACCGTCGTTAGCGGAACCACCGGTGCGGTAAAGCGGACCGAGGAAGTTATAAGGCGAGGGGTAATCTGCCTGCCAACCGGTACGGAATGCCGTCTTAATGGTGTGCTTGGTGACTTCATCACGAATGGACTTGAAGTCGGGGTAAGGAGCGCCCTTAGCCTCGATGCCCAGAGTGTTCTTAATGGAGTTGGCCGTCGCGTCAACCCATGCTTGGTGACCACCATCAGAGTTGTAAGCCAGCTCAAAGTCACCGGTCCACGGCTGAATCGCGTCAGCTTGCTTCCACAGTTCCTTCGCCTTCTTCGGGTTGAACTTCAGCACTTCGTTGCCCTTCACAGAAGGGTTGTGTCCGGGAATGACCGGGGCAATGAAGTCAACTGCCGGAGTCCGAGTGCCCTGGAAGATGGTCTTGCAAATCTCGTCACGGTCAATCGCCATCGAGATAGCCTGCATACGCAAAGCGCCAGCCTCACCCTGGAAACGGTCATCAGACTTCGGGAAAGTGAAAGACTGGAAGATGGCAGAAGGATCGTTCACCGAGCGGTCGCCCAGCTCATCCTGGTAGGTTCCAAATGCGGAGTCCGGAATCGCATCCAAGACATCCAGAGAACCAGACTGCAAGTCACTCATAGCCGCATCCTGGGTGGAGTAGAACTTGAAAGTCACCCCGCCGTTCTTCGGCTTGCGATCGCCCTTGTAATCCGGGTTCGGAATCAGTTCAATCTGTTCGTTATGCTTCCAGGAGTCCTTTTTCACCAGGTAGGGACCGTTGGTGATGGGGTTTTCGCCGTAAGCCTTCACCTTTTCCGGATCGCCGATACCAGCCTCCGGCATCGGGTAGAACGCCGAGTAACCTAAACGCAGCGGGAAGTCAGATTCCGGCTGGTTCAAAGCCACGGTAAAGGTGGTGTCATCCACCACGTTCAGACCGGTCATATCTACAGTGCCGGTACCGTTCTTGGGGTCGGCTGCAGTGGCGTCTTCCGCGGCCTTCAAGGCTTCGTCGTAGCCCTGGATGGACTCAAAGAAGCTGGCGTTGAGCATGTTATGCTTCACTGCCTGGTTCCAGGCATCCACGAAAGACTTAGAAGTCACCGGAGTGCCATCCGAGAACTTGGTATCGCCCTTAATCTTAATAGTCCAGTTCTGGTTGTCGTCAGACTTGATAGATTCGGCAACTTCCATCTGGGGGTTGCCTTTGGCATCGTAGTATTCCAGACCGGAAAAGATGTGGTCCAGAATCAAACCGCCGCCGGTTTCATTAGTGTTAGCAGGAACCAGCGGGTTCTGGGGCTCGGAATCGTTACCGACAATTACCGCATTGGCATTTGTTTTGCCTTCAGCGCTTCCGCTGTCCGAGCCAGATCCGCAAGCAGTCATCGTCAATGCCAGAGCTGCCGCAGCAGCGATGGCAGTCAGTTGCTTCTTCACGAGGTTAGCCTCCAAAGATTTCCTCAGCTTGGCGCTGTCTATCAGCGCCGTCGCCGACATTTTCGGGTAATACCACTTTTGTGGCACTTGGCTAGTTTACATTCAAAACCTAAATTTAACTAAAAACATACCCATCATTTACCTTTTATCCGCATTTGCGGTGCCTTAGGTCCGCAATTGGTCAGCGTTTATCCGTGGCAGCATTGCGTTATTTTGGGTTTTCATGCGACTCAGCTGATTTTCGGGGGTGCACGTGGATTATAAGGTGGGATTTGGGCAGTAGCTGCCATTATTGGCAGCTACTGCCCAAATCCCCCTGTTTATTCACAACCGAGCAATTATCTTCCGGAATTTTCCGGAGTTTATACAGCGCCGGTTGGCTAGCGCAAGACCGCTGCCTGGAGGTGTCCCTAGACTTCTGCCAGTGCTTTATCCAGCAAATCGCGCACCGCAGCACTCTGGGTCAGGTGGTGCTCGTTCATATATTTACTAAGTTTTACGTCACGTTCCTGGTCGATGCGCACCCGCAGCACCTTGACGGCTGGGCTATCTCCCACACTTAGAGGGCGACCACGCATCCGCTTCTCACCCGCTTCAAGCTGCGCCATGCTGTAACCACGTTCAGCCTCAGCTACGTCTCGCACCAGCATTTCCGCTTCCTCCGGGGAAAGCTCGTCAAATTTCCTTACCTGTATGTCACTCATTTCGTCCTCCTTCCATCAGTTTTTGATACCTCTTACGCATGGGCATCGAATGAATCAAAGCTTCGCCGAAAAGCTCCGTCTCAGCAGTCACGACTTCCAAGGCTTGCCCACTGGAAGAAAAACCCAGGTATAACACTTTCCTCGGGTCTTCCCTCATCAGAAAACTTCGTAAAGAGTGCTGCACCACATAGAGTGAATCCTCCGGGTCAATCCCATGCTTAAGAGCCGATTCGAACACTTCCACACGATTATTGTGCCACATAAATGTAGTCACCAACAAGAGGGTACCGCCGAGAATAGGTTTTCAGAACCTTTGTTGTCCATCTCCCATTCCAAACAAACTAAAAACCCGACAGAGTACGTGTCATAAGCGAAAGGAAATACAGTCCGGAAGATGATTGATGGTGTTCTAATTGAAGTCACTGCCTATGGCTGGTAACTATTCCATATTCGAAGCAGCATTTCCGGTGTCCGGTAGAAACATTTACGAATATAACCAGCCGGGTAAAATACTGAATAGGTTCTTGCGAACTGTGGTGGAACGAAAAGGGATTGTCGGACATGACTGAGGATGAAAAAAGAGTTGCAGCCCTGCTTGAGCACTTATATGCCGAGGGCTACGCTACCGAACAGGAGCGCAACGATATGCTATGCGCCCTTGAAGGAGATGGGATTTTCGTCCCTCTCGTTGGGGTGACGGCTATAGTTGCCAATAACAACAAACCCCTGACGCAAGAACTTCTTGATGAGGTCATAGCGCTGAAAGACATCTATGACGAGGAATACTACGAAGAACTCATGGAATCCCAGGGATATCCGCTGTGATATGGGGTACTTTTTGAGCACAGAGACGGGGTCAGCCCACCAGGCTACGCAGTAGACCGTGCAGGCTTACCGTTTCTGCGCTTATTTTGGCACATCTTGGGGTTTCTTCCCCACGTTTATTTTGAGCCTAAAATGCGGCTCCGCTTTTTAACTTCCGGTTGTCTGGACTCTCGTGGAGCCAGGTTTCGGAATGCACGTGGATTATAAGGTGGGATTTGGGCAGTAGCTGCCATTATTGGCAGCTACTGCCCAAATCCCCCTGTTTATTCACAACCGAGCAATTATCTTCCGAAATTTTCCGGAGTTTACACAACGCTGTTTGGCTGATTACAGGCAGTGAAGAACGCATGGGTTACAGATGAATCACACAAAACTGCTAGTCATCTCAGGATCTCACCCCGCGGACCTTGTGCAAATGCAAATGATGCCCGGCACAATCCGAGCATCATTTCTAGCGGAGGATGGGGGATTCGAACCCCCGAGGGCTTGCACCCAACACGCTTTCCAAGCGTGCGCCATAGGCCACTAGGCGAATCCTCCAGGTATTAAGTTTGGCTGCGAAAAGCAGCGCCTACCATTGTACATATTTCCGCGCTGAGCGAGAAATTCAGCGACCGCGATTTTGCTATAGGCGATACTTCGCCGAAAGTACGCCTGCGCTCCGATAGAATCGAGCCGTCGGGTCAACCCAGATCTGACGGTAACAGTTAGGAACAAAACATGGCGGTTTACACCCTCCCCGAACTCCCCTACGACTATGCTGCTCTGGAGCCGCATATCTCCGGCAAGATTATGCAGCTGCACCACGACAAGCACCACGCCAACTATGTAAACGGCGCGAACACGGCTTTGGAAAAACTCGAAGAAGCCCGCGCGACCGGCAACTTTGCCACGATTAACCAGCTGGAAAAGGATCTCGCCTTTAACCTGGGCGGTCACGCCAACCACTCTGCCTTTTGGAAGATGATGGGTCCCGCCAACGACACTCCGGATCGCCCCAGCGGTGAACTCGCTGCGGCGATTGATGAATACTTCGGCTCTTTTGAAGCCTTCCAAAAGCACTTCACCGCCGCCGCGACCGGGCTGCAAGGCTCGGGTTGGGCGGTGCTGGCTTGGGACAGTGTGGCGGGTCGCCCGGTCATCTTCCAACTGTTTGACCAGCAGTCGAACGTTCCGATTGCCCAGATTCCGCTGCTCATGCTGGATATGTGGGAACACGCTTTCTACTTGGATTACTTGAATGTCAAGGGTGACTATGTCAAGGCCTGGTGGAATGTGGTGAATTGGACGGAGGTCGAAAACCGTTTCCATGCCGCCTCTAAACATCACGGCGTAATCTAAGACCCAAACAGCTATTTCGCACGGTGGCGGCGCTTCGCGTCGTCACCGTCGCTTTTTTACGCCCGAAGCCCCACCTCTGGATTTCGGCTTGCCCGAACTCAGGATTCTCTGTCGGGCTTTGCCCGAGCTGCAGCTGAAAGCAAAACCTGAAACCACGCTGCCCCTGCCACCCCTGCCAGCCCATGCTCCGGCGCCTATTTTTCCCGTTTTCCCCGAAATTCCTAGGAATTTATTACCAATTTCAACTACAATTTGTGCTGCAACATTGCAGATTTTGTTTGGTTAGATGAGATAGGTGATGTATTTTGCTTCGCGTCACACACACGCCACGTGCGGTAATTAGCAGCTTCGCGGGCATCGCCATCGCAGCCAGTTTGCTCGCTGCCACAGTACCAGCTCATGCCGACGAGGACCTGACCGACCCGCCTCAAACCGGAGCACCCGCAGCGGGAGAGTTTGCAAGCCCCGACCCGCAAGACCCCAGCGCCCACGCGTTACCGCGAAACACTCCCGGTAATGCGGGAGTTCCCGGCTCAGATTCCCCGGTTCCGCCTGGTAGCCAGATTTCACCGGACAGCCCAGTTTCTGCCGGTGCCCCCAGTTTGGTTCCCACCCTCGCTGGGGCGACTCCCGCGGGACGCCCCGATTTGTCCCGAGTCGCGGGAGTCAGCAGGTTTGAGACTGCCGTCACCATCGCCCGCTATACCTTTATTACTCCCCCCAAGACTGTCTATCTGGCAGAAGGGTGGAAACTCGCCGACGCGATGGCGGCCGGTTCGCTGCGGGATGGGCCTGTCTTGCTAACCGCCAGCCACAACTTACACGCCGCCGTCAAAGCCTATCTGCAGGAAATCAAACCTGAGAAAGTTATCGCGCTGGGCGGCACCGGGTCGATTCCGGAAAAAGTCCTGGAGCAAGCCAAAGTGTCTGAGACGACCGAGCTGGAACGGATAGCGGGAGCGGACCGCTTTGAAACCGCTAACGAAATCGCCAAATACGCTTTCCCGGACGGCTCGAACATCGTTTATGTTACCGATGGCACGGGTTCACAAGGCGTCATTGGACCAGATGCCCTCACCGGCGCGTCCCTGCGTAACGGTCCGATTCTCTTCGGTTCGCGCCAAAACGGGCTCTCTGCGGACACCCTGGATGTTATTTCTCATCTGGGAGCCAAGGAAATCGTCCAACTCGGATCCAACCAGTTGGGGTCCTATAAACCCACCAGATACCTGGCAGGTCCGCATCGTTACGCAACCGCGGTGGAAGTTTCCAAACAGGTCATGAAAGACCATCCCGAGGTACAAATTGCCTACCTGACCAATGGTTTGGTTTTAGCCGACAGCGTGGCTGCGGGAGGTCGTCTCGATGACGGCAGCGTTCTGTTGACCGAACCGGATTGGTTGCCTTATGCAGTGTGCGAGCATATCCGCACCAGCGGCATCAAGAAAGTCATCGCCCTGGGTGGTGACAGCACTGTCACCCCGGAGGTCCTCAACGCTGCAAATGAGTATGCACAAAACCCCGCTAAGCCTTGCTTGCAGACTCGACCGGTGGTGCGGGGATGGGTCGCTCCAGGCTACTATCTGCAAGCTGTGGACAAAATTACTCCCCCGCCGGGTACCGTGGTGCCCCAATCGGGGTGGAATGGAACCAAAGTGCGGGAAGTCCGCGCCCGTCTGGGGGTTGGGGTTCCGCTAAATGCCAGTATGACTTTTGATCGCGCGACCAGGAATGCAGTGGTGCGTTTCCAACGTCGCAGCGGGCTGCCCGCCTCGGGCGTAGTGGATTACGCCACTTGGGTCAGGCTGACCGGGCGCCCTTGGAATATGGATAATTTCCAGATGCAGCCTCCTCCGCTCAAAGCCAATCGGGAGCAGCGGATAGATGCCATGCTTTCCTTTGCTCGCGGTCAAATCGGCACTCCCTACACGTGGGGCGGTGCGGGTCCGACCGGCGATGGTTACGACTGTTCGGGACTGGCTCTGCAAGCTCTGTATGCAGCCGGCATCGACCCGCAGCCGATTAATGTCATTTCCCACGCGGCACCCACCTATCGCACTTCCAAGCAGCTTTATGCGCACCCCGGTCTGCAGAAGCTCCCGTTCGCCTACCGAATTCCCGGTGACCTGGTATTTTGGCAGGGACGCGGGGGCATCTATCACGTCGCGATATACGTGGGATCGAACCAAGTTATTGAGTCCAGCTACGGTTACACCAGGCAGCGCCCTCTGTATAAATGGGGCAATATCGCTCCTTACATCGTTCGCCCTCTGGCGACCTAGCCGGATGCCCCCCGGATAACCGTAAGCAAGGCAGGTCTCAGTGTCGTTTCGGATGAGCCGTACTCGCGTTTTCGTGATTTTGGTTGCCGTCATCATGGCTGTGGTGCTGGCAGCAGGAGTGTGGTCGTGGCGGTCGTCGCGTCGCGCAGGGGATGACACCCCGAGTCCGGCGGGTCCGACCGTGAAATCTTCGGCAGGACCAAATGCCCAACTGCCCCCGGTGAAGGCTGGTTCGAAAGGGTGTGCTGCCATGGATACGGTCTTGAGCAACCTTCTGGAGCAGTCTCCGCAAGGCAAAACGTTTACGCAACGAGTAGCTCAGATTCAAGCCCAACAGACCAACCCGAACGCAGGAACGGTCAATGCGGCCCCCGAATGGGCACAGTTTTTGCAGATTCTGCCCAAGCACTATGCGGAATTTGCCGCTGCTGGTGGAACGGATCGCGACGCGCGAAAGGCGTTGGACAATTTGCACAAGATTGTGGAGATAGAGCCGCGGTTAATCTCCGGTGAGATTCCCGAGTACACAGATCCGGAGGCGGCGCAGCGTTTGCTGGACGAGGGCACTGCCCCGGCACAAAATCCAAAGTATGTAGAGAGCCGCACCCAGCTCGATAAAGCCCTGGATCAAGTGACCTGGTGCCTGCCGACCTGGCCGGTTATTTTCGGCTAGCACCCCTGCCTGCGCCGTCGTTGCCCGGTGCGATTTTGGTGGCAGTCACGAGTCGTGCGCACGAACGAATTGTTTTGCGGTCGGTTAACGTCGGGTTGTTTTTGGGGCTTAAACACGGTTTCCCCTGCCGAAAGGCAGGGGAAACCACTGGGCAAAGCCTCACAGATTCTTAATTATTTCCTCCACGGAGGCCTTGGCATCGCCAAAGAGCATGTCCGAGTTCTCGTTAAAGAACAGCGGATTTTGCACCCCGGCATAGCCGGTCGCCATCGAACGCTTGAAGATAATCACGCGCCCCGCCTCCCAGACGTGGAGCACCGGCATCCCCGCAATCGGAGAGCCCGGCTCGTAGGCGTCAGGATTCACAGTGTCGTTTGCGCCGATGACCAGGACCACGTCAGTATCGGGGAAATCGTCGTTAATCTCATCCATCTCCAGCACGATGTCATAAGGCACTTTGGCCTCTGCCAACAGCACGTTCATATGACCGGGTAGACGCCCTGCCACCGGGTGAATCCCGAAACGAACCTCCACGCCCGCCTCGCGCAGTTTCTTGGTCAAGTCCGCGACCGCAAACTGCGCGCCCGCGGTAGCCATGCCGTAACCGGGGGTGATGATGACGGACTTGGCGCCCTTCAAAATCTCCGCGGCTTCGGGAGCTTTGATTTCGGTGTGTTCACCGTAATCCTTGGCTTCCTGCTTCGGGCCCGCGCCCTCGCCGAAACCACCGAGGATAACGGAGATAAACGAGCGACCCATGCCTTTACACATGATGTAGGACAGGAACGCACCGGAGGAGCCGACCAGGGCACCGACGATAATCAACAGCGGGTTGGACAGCATAAAGCCCGCCGCCGCGGCCGCCCAGCCGGAGTACGAGTTCAGCATGGACACGACCACCGGCATATCCCCACCGCCAATGGCTGCCACCAGGTGCAAGCCGAGCACCAGGGAAATCGCGGTCAGAACGCCCAGAGCAATCCACTGCTGCTGAACCAGAGCCGCATCGGCGCTTGCCGGGTCGGTTCGCTTGGCGACAATCATCCACACAATCATGGCGACAACTGCCAAAATCATCAGGATATTGAGGAAGTTACGCGCCGGCAGCATTAACGGCTTGCCTTTAATCTTTGCCGAGAGTTTCAGGTAGGCGATGATGGAACCGGTAAATGTCACCGCGCCGATAAAGATGCCAATCCCGACTTCGCCGAGGTGGAAACCCATGTCACGGACAGTTTCCGCGTTGGCGGTGCCCGAAAGCTCCATGAAGGTGTTGAACCCGACCAGCACCGCTGCCAGACCTACAAACGAGTGCAGCAAGGCGATGAGTTCGGGCATTCCCGTCATCTTAACGTTCTTGGCTTTCCACAAGCCGATAATCGCCCCCAGCAGCATACATCCTGCCAGGATAGCGGCCGTTTGACCGACGTGAGTCACGGCGTTTGCCGGCGGGGTGGCGGTCAGGGCGACAAAGATAATCGACACCAGCGCGATGCTCATGCCGGCGATACCGAACTTGTTGCCGCGCAGGGCGCTGGCCTGGTTAGACAGACCTGCCAGTGCCATGATGAACAGCAGGGCGGCGATGAGGTAGGCGAAGTATTCGACGTGTTCACTCCAGTAAGCGAGGGTGGTCATGTCGGCATGATCAGTTGCGTTAGCCGCAAAATTCACAAGTGTGGGCAACATGGCTTAGTCCTCCTTCTGGAACATCTTGAGCATTCGGTGGGTCACGAAGAAACCGCCGAAAATGTTGATGGATGCGATTAGGATTGCCAAACCAGCCAGACCGGTCACAATCCACGAGGTCGATTGTGCCAGCGACAGAATCGCACCGACCAGGATGATGCCCGAGATAGCGTTCGTTTCGCTCATCAGCGGGGTGTGTAGCGAGTGGGTCACGTTGGTAATGACATAGAACCCTGCCACAATCGCCAGCGCCAAAATAATGTAGTAGGGCAGCATTGAGAATGGTGTCACTGCGACCAGGGCTATGCCCAGCACGGCTGCCACAAAAATCCAGAAGTTCCGCATGGCGTGGGACTTTGGCTTTTCCGGTTCCGGCGCCGCGGGCGTTGCCGCGCCGGGGGCGGGCTTGGCAGGGGCTGCCGATACTGAAATGGCTGGCGGGGGCCACAGCACGTCCTTTTCGCGGGCAATAGTGATGGACCGCACGACTTCATCGTCCAGGTTAAAGACGATGTTGCCGTCCTTTTCCGGGGTCATCAGCTTCATGAGATTCACAATGTTTTGCCCATAGAGCTGGGAGGCCTGACCGGGCAGACGGTTGGCAAGGTCGGTGAAGCCAATGATGGTTACGCCGTTATCGGTGACGACGACTTCCCCGGCCTTGGTCAGTTCACAGTTGCCGCCCGCCATGTCCACGATGACGGAACCGGGCTTCATGCCCGCCACCGCTTCTGCCGTGAGCAGCAGTGGCGCGGGACGACCCGGAATCTGGGCAGTGGTAATCACGATGTCGGATGCAGCTGCCTGTTCGGTATAGAGTTTCAGGGCTGCTTTGGCTTGATCCTCACTCATTTCCTTGGCGTAGCCGTCGGAGGATTCCTGAGCGGGGGCGGGAATCTCTACGAATTCGGCGCCCATGGATTCCACCTGTTCGGCAGCGGCGGCACGCACGTCGGTGGCTTGGACGATGGCACCCATCGAGTTCGCGGTGCCGATGGCTGCAAGCCCGGCGACACCCGCGCCGATAACGTAAACCTTGGCGGGGGGCATCTTGCCGGCAGCGGTGACCTGACCGGTGAACAAGCGCCCGAAGGCATTAGCGGCTTCGATAACTGCCCGGTAACCAGCGATATTTGCCATCGAGGACAGCACGTCCATCGCCTGAGCACGGGTAATACGCGGCACGGCATCCATTGAAATCGCGGTCACGTTTCGCTCGGCGAACACTTCGGCGATTTCGGGATGAATACGCACCCCGAGGCGTGAAATCAACACGGCGCCTTCGCGCAACTGATCGATTTTGTCTTGCGGCGGGGTGTCCAAAGTCGTGACAATGTCTGCCTGCCAAACTTCCTGTGGTCCCACCACTTCGGCACCGGCATCGCGATACAGCTGGTCCGGGTACGATGCGTCAACGCCAGCTCCGGCTTCGACGATGACCTCATAGCCCAACTTAATCAGTTTGCCAACGGTGTCAGGTGTGGCAGATACCAGTTTTTGCCCCTCAGCGGGCTCTCTCGGTATTCCTATGCGCACGTATAACTCCTGAAATACTTAACTTAGTTGACGACGTTTGAGCCGTCGCGCGGGGTTTTCCCGTGATACAACCAGCTTATCAGGAACCGTCAACGCTAAAAAGGTCGGCTGTGTGGCGTCTAGTAGGGCGTAACGTAATCAATCAGGGACGCAATCGAAGGTACATAATTATTCACCAAGCTGTTTACGATGGAGATTGCCAGCAAGATGGCAGCCACGGACGCAATCTGAATAGATATGTTCCAGCGGGTTGAATCCGGGTTCAACAGTTTCATCGCTATGGTGCAGTTAATCTCTAGCATCAAGAACGCTGCCGGTATCACTATGTACCACATAAAATTAAACAGCGTGAAAAATGGCGAAGTGAGAAAACCGTTCATGAATGCGGTGATGATAATGGTCGGAATCATTATCACCGTCGGCAGCACCAGACCTGTACCCACAATGTTTGCTGCTTGCGTGAATGTGATGGGGGTCTTGTGGAATTTGGATTCTGCCATGAGCAATACCGACCGCAGCGAAATCAATCCGAATGTGATGCCTCCACCCAATACCAGATTGAGCAAAAGATTAATTAAGGCAATAAGCAGAGCCGAAAAGGTGCCGTTTATAGCTGCAGCTCCGGCAAAAAAGGCCCCGTAAATCCCATAGACAATGCTGAATGCCCCTGCCGAGGCGAACCACCATTCTTTGATGTGGCTATTGTCGAGAATGGTTTTGACGGTTTCCCCTTTGAAGGGGTTGACTAAAGAATCAACGAAAGCCTGCGGCACCTGACTGGGAGTTTTAGGGGTCACTGGTGGCGCTGCTGGGTAACCGGGTGTAGTCCCATAGACATTAGCGCCGGGCTGTGGAACGTATCCTGGCACGGGCTGACCAGGGGGCACCTGTCCGGGAGTCGCATAAGTGGGGGTGGGCGAGACAGGTGGAACGGGCTGAGTCGGTTGCGGCGCCTGCGGGGTCTGCGGCATGGTCGGAGCCGAAGGGGAGTTCATCGGGGGTTGCGGATAGCCCGGCATTGGTTGGGGAGCTGCGCCGGGTGCCGGCGCGGAAGGTGGCGAAAATACCGCATCGGATGCTAGCGGGGGCGGTGGCAAATCTGGATCAAGCTGAGGCGGATTCGGTGTCTGCTGCTGAACCGGCTGCGTCTGACTGGAGTGAGCCGCAGCGTGGCTGGATGGACCATTGGCTTGAAAACCTGCGGGGCTGGAAGGAGTAGACACTTAGGTTTCCTTTCAATCGACTTTGCGTTAAACGTCACCTTACCACCGACCTAAAGGTTGCCGAACGGCTATAAGACTTCGTTATTGTCATAGTGCGGTCCGCGCCGTAGCTAGGCGCCTGTCGTTGACCAAGTTCGTCGACAGGAGCTTCCCTAACGCTTCTGACCAAAGGGGCGGGATGGTTGCGGAAAATACAGTCCCCAACTT
The DNA here is from genome assembly GCF_000185445.1 of Mobiluncus holmesii ATCC 35242. NCBI lineage: Bacteria > Bacillati > Actinomycetota > Actinomycetes > Actinomycetales > Actinomycetaceae > Mobiluncus > Mobiluncus holmesii. Next base: position 1,549,428 of record NZ_GL622346.1, read on the forward strand.
CGTATTATTTCCGCCTCAGAACGTTACACTGACCGTAGCAATTTGAGTATCCGCTAGTGGAAGGAATCTCAAGTGACCAGCCCATTCCTGCCCAACACCGATGGTAGTATCGCTAAGCCAGACTATACCCCTCACGTTTCCGTTTCTACCCCAGGACTTTCACCTTTCGGACAGACTTTCCCCGGAGCATCAGAGCCCTCGGCATCGTCAGAAGCGAAGGTTGCTGCCCCGACCCCAGGCACAGACGCTCTGGGACAGGGCGCAACGCAGACCCCGGCAGCTAATGCGACTGCTCCCGCAACTGTAACCGTCACCAATCAACCTGCCAGCGTCACACCGCCAAATGCGCCGCAAAACTTTTCCCCTAGCCCGCTCAAAGACCCCACGGCGTTATTACAGCAAGGACGGATGGGCAGGTTTAAAACCAATCGCAGCTTCTGGGCATATTTTTTCCTTTCTCCGCTCACCTTCGGGATTTACGGTCTGATCTTTATGTACGCCATGACCGAAGACCTCAACACTGTGGCTTGGAGAGACGGCAAGAAAACAATGAACTACCTCTTGCTGATTTTTATCGTCGGACCGCTGACCCTCGGCATTGGGTCAATTGTCTGGATAATTAAAGTATTTCTACGTATCGAGAACCAAATAAAGGTTCGCCAGATTAATTACAACTTCAGCCTGCTCAATGAACTTTTGTGGATGATTCCCGGTACGCTAATTTTGATTGGACCGTTCGTTGGCGCGATTAAGTGGGTTAAGGCCATGAACTTGCTGAATGCTGATGCCAACTTGGAAATGCAACAAATGCAGGTCACCCAGCCGGTTCAGACCGTAGTCAACGTTTACCGGTAATCCCTATTCCCAATGACCGATTCGTTCTGAGAACCGGTTATGCAACCGACGGAGGGGTCGTGGCGCCCACCAGTTCACCCGTCCAAACAGAGCCATCACGGAAGGCACCAGTACCATCCGGACGATAGTAGCGTCAAAGGCGACCGCCAACGCCAAAATAAATCCAACCTGCTTCAACACAATCATGTGTCCGGTCACGAACGCGAGGAACACAAAGACCAAAATGGTCGCTGCGGAAGTAACAATCCGCGCTGATCTCGACAAACCTTGAATCACAGACAGACGTGCCGACCCGGTCTCGTCCCACACCTCTTTCATCCGAGACAATAGGAACAGCTCATAGTCCATCGACAGCCCGAAGCCGAAACACATCAGCATCACGACCACGTAAGACTCCAGCCCCGGCAGCTTCTGCGCCCCCAGTAGCTCCACCCCGAAACCATCCACAAAGACCAAGGTGGAGATTCCCAGGGTTGCCATCAGTGACAACGTGTTTATTACCAGGGCTTGCAGCGGTATCACTATCGAGCCAGTCATCAGGAACAACAGGATGATAGTGATTATCACCAGCACGCTAAGCACCCAGGGCAAGCCTTGCGCCAGCGAAGAGATGAAATCGATTTGGTTCGCCGCCTGACCGATGACATAGCGTTGGAAATCGTGGGGTTTATCCCGAATTTCCTGCACGACCCGCTCCGCTTCCGGGGAACCAGCATCCGTGGTTTCCAAATCCACAATCACCACGGAGTCTTTGGTATCGCTCAGTTGTGCAGCAGCGAAAACTTGGGCGATACCTTTGATGTCGTGAAGGTTTGCCGCGGTCCACGCATCGAGTTCTTCGGGCGTGGTGTCCTCCGCCACGATACGCACCGGGGGCAGTCCCGTGCGCGGCACTTGCGCTGCCAAATCTTCGTACAAAAGCCTCTGTTCGTTCTGGACTGGCAGCATGTCCAGCAGCGAGTTGCGCAGGTTCAGGGTCGCCAGCGGCAGGCACGCTGCCACCAAAACGACCGCCGAGACAATGAATGACAGCCAGGGACGGCGGGTTACCCCGACTGAGATGCGGTAAAAGAACGTGTTTTCTGTCTCCGGGTCAACTTCCGGCGCACCCTGCGGATCTAGGCTCTGTTTCACCCGGTGCTTCACATGTGCCGGCTCGACGTTACCCATGAAACGGCTCAAGAACGGAATCCGGGACAGAAGCGAAGGCTTTTCCAGGTGGGCAGACGCCATGAACATGAGGGCGGACACTAAAGTCAGCGCGGCAATCATCGCCAGCAGCACGGTAGAAAACCCTGCGATTCCCAGTGACTTCAACAGTTCCGGGCGGAAGAAAATCATTCCGGAGGCGGCAATCGCTACGGTCAGGGCACTAAAGAACGTGGTTCGCCCCGCGGTTGCCAGGGTGATTTCCAAAGCCCGCAGATAGCGCGGGTTCAAAGCCTCCAACCGCTCACGAGTCTTGGGTTTTTTCACCCCGGAAAAGTCCGGTTCCCACTCGTCTGGAGGAAGCTCTCGTAACCGCACAAGTTCCTCGTGGTAGCGCGACACGATTAGCAAGCCATAGTCGATGGATAGACCCAATCCCAGCACTGAGATTACGTTGACCGCAAAAGACTGCTGTGCAAACAGGTAGGTCATCCCCAACATAATCGCCAAGGCGGTAGAGATCGCCACCAAAGCCCCGGACAGTGGCAGCAAAGCCGCTAAAAATCCTCCAAACACCACCGCCATAATTAAGAAAGACAGCGGGATGCCAATTGATTCGGAACGCACCAAGTCTCGCTTTAGGGTCTGGATTCCCGCATCGTTTACCAAGTCTGAGTCCGTGATTCGCACCTGGAAATCCGATTGCACGGCGTCTTTGGGCAGCGCCGATTTCAGCGTGACCTCCAGCTTTTCAAAAGCCTTCTCCACGTTCCTAACGTCTGGCTCGAACTGTTCCGGCGGATCCTCTTGGGCTTTCCCATTCACCCGCAAATCCATAGTCGCCACGATGACGAACCCCTGACCGTCTTTTGCCACCAGTTCCCGCGCTTGGGGATCGAGCATGGCATTGTATGCCACGAATGGATAAGACACCTTGTCTACGTGAGGCATCTCTTTAAGGGTCTTTTCAAACTTTTTCAGCTCGGTGTGCAGGGCTTTCGAAACGGGCCAGTCGGGTTCGGACAGCGCTTTGGCTTTATCACCCAGCGCTTTCGCACCGTCACCGATGGCTTGCGCGCGGTCTGCCAGGTCTTGGGCAATGTCCCCCTTATCTTTTGCCTGATTGCCCAGTTCCCGCGCCCGGTTGCCTTTCGCTTTGGCTTGATTGCCGAGCCGGCGGGCTTGCGCGGCGAGACTTTGCGCTTGGTTTCCGCTGGCAAGCGCCCGTTGTCCAGCTGCCTGCGCTTGGGCACCGATTTCTTGGGCACTAGCGGCCTGGGTTTGGGCTTCGGTGCCGGCAGCTTGGGCTTGGGCACCAAGACGTTGGGCAGCAGCGCCCTGTTCTTGGGCTTCGGCACCTGCCTGCTGTGCCGCGGCACCAAGCTGTTCCGCTTGCGCTTTTGCTGCCCCAGCACCCGCCATATCGCCACTGGTGGCGAGCTGTTGTGCTTTTGCTCCGGCAGCCTCGGCTTGCGCCTTCAAATCTTGCGCTTTCGCTCCCGCCGCCTGCGCTTTTGCTCCGGCAGCCTCGGCTTGCGCCTGCAACTCTCGCGCTTGCGCTCCCGCCGCCTGCGCTTTTGCTCCGGCAGCCTCGGCTTGCGCCTGCAACTCTCGCGCTTGCGCTCCCGCCGCCTGCGCTTTTGCTCCGGCAACCTCGGCTTGCGCCTGCAACTCTCGCGCTTGTGCTCCCGCCTCCTGCGCTTCATGCCCCAGGGATTTAGCTTGGTTGCCCAAGCTGGTGGCACGGTTACCCAGCTCGGTCGCTTTCGCCCCGAGAGCGCGCGCCTGTTCCCCCAGCGTCTGAGCCGGATCCCCCGCCGCTTTCGCTTCATTGCCCAGTTTCTTGGCTTCGTCTCCCTGATTCTCAGCTTTAGCCTTCAACTCATCCAGTTGACTCGCCAGCTTCGGAGCCTGTTCCCGCTCTGCCCGTAAATCAACTCCGGAAACGTAAGCCATCACGGAATATGCCGCGGTATGGTGACTCTCCACCAAGACTTGCCCCGAATGAGATTCCGATGGGGTCGCCTGCGGAACGTCAGAAATGAGCCGATTCCATAGGGGATTTCCGAATCCAGTCATCGCACTCAGTGAGGTGGCAATGACCACCAAAATCCAAAATGCCAGCACTTTCCTCGGCCTGAGGGCCAAGAAACGCGCCAGCTTGACATACATACTTCTAATGTAGTCATCCGGCGAGAAAGTCGCACCCGAATTGGAACTCCGTTTTTATCCCCGCACAAAACGGTGACGGTTGGATAAAACCGCGCCGATAGTCGATAATTGGCCTTATGTTCCGTGGTTTTACATTACGTCGCCCCCTGTGGGTTTCGGCACTGTTCATGTTGGCTTTCGCCCTAGTTAGTATCGTTCCGGTGGCACCAGCCCGCGCCGAGACCGCCGACACCCCGTCTCAGGACCTGTCGACCGAAGTACACCAGCTCCTCCAGCCCGCTCCTGCTGACCAACCAGACAGCACGACCCCCCTTGTGAACTCTCCCGAAATGGGATTCACCCAAGCCGGACAGATTCCTGACCCGCACCCCGCCACCGTCCAGATTATTATCGGACCGGGTCCGGACGGAATGGCATCCATGTGTTCTGGGGTTTGGGTCGGACCCAACATGGTGCTGACTGCGGCGCACTGTTTTAAGAGCCTGCCTCAAGGACCGGCGCGGATTTATTCTGCCAACTCCCACCTTCCGGGGACTCCTGCCATCGCCACCGGGGTGACTTGGGACACGACTTCACAAGGTGACGTGGCGCTGATTGTGACCACACCGGCGAACCATCCCATTGCCCCGGTCAGCGCGGCGATTCAACCCCCCGGTACTCCCCTGTTCATTTGCGGACAGAACTACATCATTAAAGAATCCGCCACCATCGAGGCGGTCTCCCAAATGATCGGCGGCAAAGGAAACTACTGCGCCAACGTCAACACCTTGGATGCTCGGACTGCCCAGCGTTTCCAGATTCCCCCTGCCGGAAACATCCTCGCCACCGTGCCGATGGCGGTAGATCGGGGGGATTCCGGCGGTCCTCTGTACAATGCTGCTGGCGAGGTGGTCGGTATCACCAGCTCGAAATCCCACACAGCTTTCAGCGATAACAGCGAACAGCTGCTGTTTAACGCGGCCTCACCGATGTCGCGCTTCGCGCCGTGGTTGAGGAGTTTAGGGGTGTCGGTGCACGGCAGCGAGGCTAATTTGGCGTTCAAGCAACTGCCGCCAAACGTGATGCGGGTCAGCGGTGCCAACCGGATGGAGACTTCCGGGATGATTGCTGAGGCTTCTCCTAACGTGGAAACCCTGATTCTCACCACCGGTTTAATTGCCGCCGATGGTTTGGCAGCGACTCAGCTCTCCGGGGTCACCAGCTCGGCGCTAGTCTTGTCGAATTCTCGCAATCATCTGGACTCCCAAGCCGTGAAAGCCCTAGATAAATTTGGGCTGCGCCGCGTCGTGCGCGTGGGCGGAACCGTAGGTCTGAGCGCTGCCGACCGGGCGGCGATTGCAGCCAAAGGTCTGGAATTGGTGGAGCTGGTCGGCATGGATCGATTCGACACCGCCCGGAAAGTCGCGCAATATCGCGATTCTTTAGGGGGCGACCCCAGAGTGGTCTTGGTGGCTGACGGCATCAATTTCCCCGATGCCCTCGCTGCCGGCGCTGCCACCGGAGCGCTGCGCGCCTCCCTGGTGCTATCCAGTCATGCCAGCCTGCCCGACGCTACCCAAAGCTACCTGAAACCCCTTTTGACCAGCGCTAAAATCATTACGGTGGGCGGTCCGGCACATTCTGCCGTCGCCTCGGCGGGCATTAATCCCAGCGCCACCTACACCGGGGCAGACCGTTACGACACTGCCCTTCGCCTCGCCACCGGTCTTGACCGCGGGCGCAACGTAAACGGTCTGGTGATGGTGTCGGGACAGAACTTCCCCGATGCCCTGGCAGCCGGAGCCTACACCGTGAAGCAAGGTGCGAAACTTGTGCTGATACCTCCCGCCGGGTCGAAACCCGCCTTTTTGCGGAGTTTGTGGGCATCCACCGGCTCCCACGGGGTCATCGTCGGTGGCACCGGCGCACTGTCTGACCAGGACGTAGCCTGGGCGCTGCGCTAGCCGCCCTCTTGCGGTTTGGCGTTCGCCGTTTGCGGTTTGGCGTTTGCGCTGCGACCAGAATCCCTGACTCTCGACATTGATTAAGATTGGAACCATGGTTTTTACTGCGAATTTGCTGGAATGGTTAAAAGACCCCGACGCCCTGTTGGAACACCTCATTTCCGCCTATGGGGTGTGGATGGTCGCCATTGTCGCACTCATTGTGTTCATCGAGTCCGGAGTGCTGTTCCCCGTGTTGCCCGGCGACTCGATGCTGTTTGCGTTGGGGCTGCTCCAAGACCGGATGCCGGTAAACCTCGCCGTAATCCTGTTCGTGCTGATTGTGGCAGCGATAGCCGGCGCCCAAGTCGGCTACTGGTTCGGGCTGCTGTTCGGCGAGAGGTTCTTTAAACCTGACGCTCGCGTGTTGAAAACCGAATACTTAGATAGTGCCCAAGTGTTCTTTCACAAGTGGGGTGGTCCCGCGGTGGTGTTGGGACGTTTCATCCCCTTCGCGCGCACTTTCGTGCCTATCGCTGCCGGTATCGGACGTTACGGCTGGGCGCATTTCACCCTGTGGAACGTCATCGGCAGTATTGCCTGGACCGGGGTGTTCATCGTCGCGGGAATTTCGCTGGGCGGAGTGCCCTTTATCCGCAACAATGTGGAGCTCATCGCCGTTATCATCATCGCGGCATCAGTCATCCCCATTGCGCTGGGAATTTTGAAAAAGACCCTGAGCAAAACTCCGGAAAGCGGAGATGCTGAGGAAAAGTAACATACACTAGGGCCATGGTGAAATACCTCCAAGATCCACTGAATCGGGCCATTTATTCGACGGATGCCTCAAACTATCGCATCGTGCCCGACCGGATTGCTCAGCCGAAAGACCTTGACCAACTGCGTGACACGATTTTGGAGGCTCTCTCCACCGGCGTGCCCCTCACGATGCGCGGTCGCGGCACCTCATGTTCCGGCAACTCCATCGGACCCGGTCTGGTCATAGATACCTCGCACCACTGCAACCGGATTTTGTCCTTTGATCCTTCCGCACGTCAGATTACGGTGGAACCAGGGGTGGTGCTCGCCGATATTCAAAAGGTCGGAGCGCCCTTTGGGCTGCGTTTCGGTCCCGATCCGTCCACTTGGACGCGAGCCACCGTCGGAGGCTCGATTGGCAACAATGCTTGCGGTCCGCACGCCCAAGCCTGGGGACGCGTGGCGGACAATGTCATTTCGTTGGACGTTATCGACGGTTTTGGACGGGAATTTACCGCCGCCTCCGGCGCGGGTGCGCTGGACGCGGTACCAGGTTTGCAGCGCCTAGTTGACGAAAATCTGGCGCTGATTCGCACGGAATGCGGGCGTTTTCACCGGCAAGTTTCGGGGTATTCACTGGAACACCTGCTGCCGGAAAACGGACGCGACCTGGCAAAATTCTTGGTTGGCAGTGAGGGGACTCTGGTCAGCGTGCTGCGTGCCACGCTTCGTCTGGTGCCGGTGCCGACCGCGCCGGTGATGGTGGTGCTGGGATACCCCGACATGATTGCCGCTGCCACCGATGTGCCGCTGATTAATGACTTTTCGCCCCTCGCGGTGGAGGGCATGGATTCCCGTTTGGTTTACACTTTGGCGCAAAAGCCGGGGGTTGGTGAGCTGCCTGAGCTGCCGGAGGGTAATGCTTGGCTGTTGGTAGAGATGGGCAGCGCCACCGAGGATTTGGAGACCACCCTGGCTCGTGCCAATGACCTGGCGCAAGCTGCCAACACCCGCGCCACCCTGGTGCTGCCCCCGTCCACGCAAGCCACCAAACTTTGGCGGATTCGCGCCGATGGAGCCGGGTTGGGCGGACGCACCCCGCTGAACCCGGACGGGAGCGGCAATGATCCGGCGTGGCCTGGCTGGGAGGATGCTGCGGTTCCGCCCCAGAATTTGGCGGCGTATCTGCGAGATTTCACCGATTTGATGCGGGAGATGAACGTGGACGGGATGCTCTATGGGCATCTCGGTGACGGCTGTTTGCACGTGCGGTTGAACCTGCCGTTGGGTGCAGAGGCAGGGCAAGGGCGTTCACGGGAGTTCTTGGAACGTGCCGCTGACCTGGTGGGCAAGCATCATGGTTCGCTCTCAGGCGAGCACGGAGATGGTCGGGCTCGCTCAGAGTTGCTGCCGCGGATGTATTCCCCCGCACTGATTGATTTGTTTAAGCAGGTCAAAGCCCTGTTCGATCCGCGAGGTTTGCTGAATCCTGGCGTCTTAGTCGATCCTGATCCACTGGATCAAAATCTGCGTCTGACAGCGGCTCAGGTCATTCCGGCTCTGCCCGGTCAAGGCTTTACTTTCCCGAAAGACAAGGACTTTACCGCCGCGGTGCATCGCTGCACCGGAGTCGGCAAATGCTTGGCAATGAACCAGGTTAAGAACGCTTGGATGTGCCCCAGCTATCTGGCGACTGGTCAGGAAAAGGATGCCACCCGCGGACGCGCCAGGGTGCTCCAAGAAGTCACGAACGGCACGCTCATTAAGAATTTTCGCGACCCGAACCTGTTGCGAGCTCTCGACTTGTGCTTAGCATGTAAGGCGTGTTCCACGGCTTGCCCGACCGGGATAGACATGGCGGCGTACAAATCCGAGTCGCTGTATCGGGCGTATCGCCGGTCGTTGCGACCCCGCTCGCATTACCTGTTGGGTCGATTGCCGGGGTGGCTGCGTTTGGCGCGACGGATTCCCGGCGGAGCGGGTCTGGCAAACAGTGTTTTCGGGGTAGGGTGGATTCGCCGCCTGGTGTTTCGGCTGTTCGGGCTCGATCCAAGCCGTCAGATGGCGCATTTTGCCTCCGAGTCATTCCGGACTTGGACACGGCGTCACGGCGGATACGCTGCCGAACCGGAATTCGACACGGACGGGCTGGTGAGCCCACACACGGATTCGACACCGGAGGCTACGGGACCAGTCAATGTTGCTGCCGCATCAGCGCGCGAGGGCAGCCAACCCGCTCCCGAAGCCAAGCCGTGGGTCGCCGTTTGGGCAGATTCTTTCTCGGAGGGAATCGCCCCCGATGGTGCTGAGGCGGTAGTGGAGCTGCTGGAAACGGCGGGATACCAGGTGTATGTACCGCGTCCGGCTTGCTGCGGGCTGACCTATGTGACCACCGGACAGTTGGACAAAGCCCGACACAATATGCGGCACCTCTGTCAGATTCTGGGACCCCTGGCAGTTAACGGGATTCCAATCGTCGGCGTGGAGCCATCCTGCACCGCGACCTTGCGCGATGACCTGGAACGTTTACTCCCCGATGATCCCCGCGCTCACGCTATTGCCCGAGCCACGCGAACTTTGGCAGAGCTGCTCAGTGACCCGGAGACTGCCCCGAACCCAGATGTCTGGCAGTTACCGGATTTGCGCGGAGTCCAGGTCGTTGCCCAGCCGCATTGCCACCACTACAGCGTCCTGGGCTGGGAAACCGACCGCAAGCTGCTGGCAGCCACCGGGGCAGAGGTCGTAGAACTGGCAGGATGCTGCGGCATGGCAGGCAATTTCGGCATGGAACGCGGCCACGTCGAGGTTTCAAAGCGGATTGCCGAACACGCCTTACTGCCCGCCCTGCGTGAACACCCGAACGCGATCTTCCTAGCTGACGGCTTCAGCTGCCGTACTCAGGCGGAACAGCTGGCGGGTAGCCACGGGATTCACCTAGCGCGACTGCTGCTGGGACCCAGCGCTCGCGTCGAAGCCTAACCCCACTGCGCGACGATTCCGCACCAAATCAACCAAAGAGCACCCGGAAAACACCCGGTGAATCCAGGTATGCGCGCGGGGGTGTGAATATAAGGTGGGATTTGGGCAGTAGCTGCCATTATTGGCAGCTACTGCCCAAATCCCACCCTATAATCCACGCGCGCCCCATGAAACCAGACAAGTCGCCCGGAGAAACCCGGCATAAAACTTAAAAATGTTTCGGTGTGCCCTCTACGCACACCGAAACAAATTAATAGTATTAGCCCCCACACGGGGAATATTTCCCGGAATGAGATTTAACGATTGCGTTGAATTTCAGCGTTAATCTCAGCTTGGGCTTCAGCGAGGGTCGGCCCCTCGCTAAAGCCCAGGTGCCAGAACTCCCAGCCGTCGACATCTTGACCGAGCTCCCGTGCCGCATCGCTGGGATCATGAAATTCGCGACCTTCCAGAATAATGACCCCGCGTTCTGCCAGAATCGCGGTGACTTCTGCCGGGGTGCCATTAAAGTCAATCAGGGCGACCAGCGGGGTGTCCTCCCCGGTCACTTGGGCGATGATACCCAGCCCGGTAGCGTCGCGGTACAACAGGTCGAATTCGTCTGACTGACCCGCCCCTAGTGTCTCTGGTGTCTCCCGCGTCAGGGACGTCTCCGAGACTTGCACAGTTTCAGCGGGCGACACCGGCTGTACCGGTTCGTTCTCAGCTTGGGCTTGTGCCTCTGCTGCCAAGGTTTCTTCGCTGGCAGGCGCCCGGTGTGAATGATGTACCGGCGGTAGCTCCCCGGTATCAGTGCCGGAAATAATGTCTGCAAAGGACGGCGAGTCTGGTTCTGCAGCACTGCCGTGATGGGTGGTAAACAGCGACTCTACCGGCTCGTCATCCTCTACCGTAGCCAACGGGGACACTGCCGATGCCCGTGCTGCTTCCATAATGGAGTGGCGGGAAATTGACCCAGTTTGCAGCTCTGGCTCGTCTACCGGGGTCGGACTGTCCGCAGTCTCTGCCGCCGGTTCCGAGTCGGGCACCACGGTTTGCAAAGTCGTCTCCGCCGGCTCTGCGCTGCCAGATTCGCCTTCCGGCGCGACGGCTTCGGGAACCGAACCGGGCGCCATCGGGGTCGCCAAATCGGTGACCACTCCGGACACCTGATCCGGACCGGACTCCGCCTCAGGTGTCACAGATTCCGCATTTTGCATATCTGCATCGGTGGCAGAGGTAATCGCTGGGATGCGGGCTCCCCGGCCTGCCAAAAGATTCGTATCGTGGCTGAACAGCGAGGACGCGACGCGCTGTACATCCAGGAACCTACGCCCGTTGGACATTTCGCGCACGCTGACATGATGGACTTCCAGTCCGGAGGGGGTCAACGCGTCCAGGGCGGGGCGCACATCGGGGTCAATCTCGGTGGCGACCAAAATCAGGCGCGGTCCCGCCGCCAAGTTCGGTGGCATAGCATCGCGGAATTGCGTCCACCCGGAACGGAAAGCGCTGACCCCGCCGGGATAGGCGGCAGCTAAATCATTCCACCCCAGATTCGACACTGCCCCGAGCCGTGCCAATGCCGCAATTAAACCGCTGGAATCCAGCCGATCCACCACTTCGACCAGCACGACCTGACCGGAACCGTCCAAAGCGGTCAAACGCGGGGACTGCTGGGGAAAACTGTGCTCAGTCCGACCCGCACCCCCGGACCCTTGTGACGTCCCCGCAGGTTCCGCAAACTCTCCGGGCATCCCAGACACCGGCGTCACAGTCATATCGTTCCAGGTCACAGGGAAAAGCGGGCGCGCAATGACTTCGAGGACTTGGCGACGGATGGAATCCAGAATCTCCCCCTGGGCTTCTGGTCCTACGGGATGGCCAAACTGGGCAGGAATCAGGTGACCTTGGTCATACTCAAACAGCGACATCGCAACCTCAATCGTCGGGACTTTAGCGAGCCAGCCTGTAAGGCTCAACTTCCCCTATCATCTCACGTTTTTACTCCTGTTACATACAGGCGTGGGAAGCATTTGAAAAAGGTCGCGATTTTCCCTGCCGTGATTCCGGTGAAGCTGGCGTTGCGTCGGGGGCGACGGGAGGTCACGATTAGGACTTTTCGGAACCAGCCGGGGTTGCCGAGTCCGTCGCGGGCCCGTCAGCAACAGCGGTGTCCCCAGCCTTTTCGGTCGGGTCTTTCGCCGGGGATGCCGTCGCCGCGGTGGATTGCTGCCGGGAAAGTTCCTGGGATGCCATCACTTTCGCGGTGTCCTTTTTGGAGCCACCAATATAAGACGCCGCCACCTGGGCGTGAACCGTGCCCGGAGCCCCGCCAATTCGGTCGTGACGGATGGATAGCTCCGGCATCGAGTCGTGTCCGGTCAGATACAAAACCACGGTGTTAAAGAATGCAATCACCGGAACCACCAGCAGCGCTCCGATGATTCCTGCCAGGAAGGTTCCTGCCGTCACGCCCAGCAGCACTGCCAGTGGATGCAAATTAACCGCGGAGGACATCAGCATCGGATGCAGCACGTTCGATTCAATCTGTTGCACTGCCAAAATCACAATCAGCATTATGACAGCCGCCATGAAACCTTTATCTAGCAGCAAAATCAGCACAGCGATAGCCCCGGTGGTCACTGCCCCCACGATCGGGATAAAAGCGCCGATGAAAATGAGCAAAGCCAGCGGAATAGTCATCGACCCCGCCCCCAGGACCGCGGCTCCGATAGAGATAAACACGGAATCCACCAAAGCCACCACTGCCTGTGCCCGGATGTAACCATTTAGCGTGGTCCAGCCGCGAATCGCCGCCTCGTGTACCGGCTCACGAGCGGGCACCGGCAACATCCGAATCAACCAAATCCAAATCTGGCGACCGTCCTTGAGGAAAAAGAACAGGCAGAACAGCGAAATCAAGATGGTGGTGACTACGCTGGCGACCGAAGAGGTCACTGACAGCGCCGAGGACGCGATTGAGGAGGAATACTTGGTGGCAAAAGCGGTGATTTGGGCAGTCAGCTCGTGAATATATTTCTCGATTTGCTCCTGATCCAGTTTCAGGGGACCGTCACTCAACCACGCTAATGCCTTGTCGAAACCACCCCCGGCTTTCACCAGCAGGGCGGGCGCGCCGTGCGCCAGCTGCGAAGTCGCAATCCAAATCATCGCGACGACCAGCCCGACCCCCACGAGCAGGGAAATAATCGCGGATAGGGTCTTGGGAATGTGCCACTTTTGCAGGCGGAGATGCATCGGCTCCAACAGCAACGTCAACAGCAGGGCAATGGCCAGGGGAATAAAGACGATGGATACTTTCGTGATTCCGTACAGAATCAGCCCCAGTGCCGCAACGATGGCGAGGAAACGCCACGCCCAGCTGGCTGCCACCCGGATTCGCCACGACACAGCATAAGCCGAGTTCGGACCGTTTTCCACCAGCGGTGGGGCGGTCGGTTCCAGCTCGTCAAAGTTAGGAACCCGATTTTGTGTGTCTCGCCGGGCAATGACCTCACGCCACCACCCGCGTCTGTATTCAGCTCCGGCGTTCAATAACGCTTTCTTTTCCATCGCACTTCCGTTTCGATTGGTTGTTGTCAAAAGTTTCATTCTGGTCGCCCCGCCTTTTGGAGCATCGCGACTGGGTGAGCACAGACCGAATGCCGAGTGAAAGGAATAATGCTTAGCGCACCATCCGGTTGAGCGTCAGCCCGTAGTTGACCTCGCGACCGGTCATGGCTCCGTCCGAGAGGAACCCGGCACGACGATATAATCGGTGCGCTCGTTTTTCCCCCGGATACCCTGCCGGTAGCCACAGTTGGGCTGGCTCTTGAGGACCGACCACGTATTCCAGCAGGCGCCGTCCCAGACCTTGCCCCTGAAATTCTGGCATCAGGTAGTGCATGGACACTTCCCGTTCCCGTGCGGGCGGGGTCACGTGCTCGTTACGAACTGTCTGTACCGTCATGGCGATACCGACCACCCGACCGTGCTCGACCGCAATAGCAATGCGGCGTCCTGCCGGATCCGAAGTCAACAGATTGTGCCACTGCCCGACCAAAGTCGGCTCATCGAAACGGGAACGGTATTTTGCGTCAATAAATTCACCGTAGTTAGCCAGCCACATGCGGGCATGAGCCACCCCCATACCGGCAGCATCCTGAACTTCTGGCGGGCGAATGTTGACAGTCATTACTCTCGATTCCGTGTGATGTTTTCTCTAAGTCTAACTTCTGAGGGGAGGCAAACGGTATCCTCCCCGCGGGTTAACACGAAACTGCGCTGAACATTCAGACCGGAAACTCCGGAACACAAACCTAGTTATTATCGGACGCAAAGTACGCAAAAATCCGCAGGAACTCAATGTAGAGCCAAATCAAGGTCACCATGAGCCCAAAAGCGGCCGTCCAAGCGGTTTCCTGAGGCGCCCCGTTATCGACCGCAGTGACGATGTAGTCAAAGTCCGTAACCAGCGAGAACGCGGCTAATCCGATGGCGATGAGGCTGACCACAATCCACAGCGGGAAGCCACCGATGGTTGGTGCGTTGGGGCCGTAGAAAGACCATGCCGGGTTGATGAGGCTGACCACCATGTTGCCCAGATAGAACACAAAAATCGAAAACATACCAACTGTGATGACCCGCATCAAGGTCGGGGAGTTCCGCACCACCTTGGTCTTAAACAGCACCAGCATCACCAGGGTGGTGACCAAGGTCGCCACGATTGCTTTCACCACTACACCGTCGTAAAGCGCGGCGAACAGGCTGGAAATGCCACCTAACATGACGCCCTCGAAAGCGGCGTAACCCAAAATCAAAGCCGGGGAGGGACGGCGCTTAAACGAGTTCACCAGCCCCAACACCAAAGCTACAAGCATCGAGACAAACGCCACGCTCATGCCCAGACCCGGATTGGTCGCGGTCAACGCCCAAGACCCGGCTCCGAAAAGCAGGAGGGTCCCGAAAGTCACCACCGTCTTAATCAAAACATCGTCCATGGTGACGGGACGGCTGGCAGAAGTCGTGCCGTATTGTTCCTGTCCCTGCGGAGTGGGGAACTGCTGGGGGCGTTCCGGCGCGTAGCTCACTTGGGGAGCGTCACCGGGATAGGTCTGAGTTGCCCCTCCGCCGACATGGTAGCCGGGCATAGTCGGGTATCCCCCCGGAGTGCGCTCGGTAAATACTTTGTTGCGGGTAAACACTGGATTACTCATGTCGCTCCTTATAGTCTCAACAGTTTTATCGTAGCGGATTTCCGGGTTTCTGCGGGGCTCAGTCCTCCTGCTGCGGGGGGATTTTCCGGGACGCCGCCCGTCGCGAAGCCAGCGAAAACCAGCTATGTCACAATAGGTTGGTGACTACCCCCCCAATTCCTCGCCAGCCCGGTGGCAATGTTGACCCCGCGCGGCGCCGAACCCTGCGCGGTTTGGTGTCAAACGCGCTGCTCATAGTCACGTTCTTAGTGCTGTTCGGAGTCGGTATTTTGGTGGTAGTCCAGGTGGGATTCCTGGAACCGCAGGAAAATCTGGCTGCCCGCGGAATGCTGGCGCTGGTCATCACCCTGCTGATGGTGGTGGCAGTGATGCTGGCACGTATCGTCCAATTGGGACGCGACCGGGTGGACGAGCTGACGTTGCGCAACCGCCAGTTGGAACTGGAACGCGAGCAATCCGAACAGATTGCGGTAGCTGACGAACGCGCCCGGATTGCGCGGGAGATGCACGATATTGTGGCTCACTCACTGACGGTGTTGATTGCGATGAGTGACGGCGCCACCGCCGCGATTGACAAAAACCCGGAACTCGCCAAAGCAGCCTTGCGCAATATGAGCGAGACGGGGCGGGCAGCACTGGCAGACACCCGCCGCCTGGTGGGAGTGCTGCGCCAACCCACCGAAGTGCCCCAGAACCTTGACCCCAACGCTCCGCAAGACGCCCCCGCATCCTCCCTGGAGGAAGTCCGTTTCACCCCGTCCCCGGACTTGGCAGAAATGGAGGGGCTCATTGCCCAGTTCCGAGCGGCTGGTCTGCCCATTACTTACCGGTATTCCGGGGATGAGGTGCCGGCTGACGGTCCGCTGCAACTGACGATTTATCGAATCGTCCAAGAGTCTTTGACTAACATTTTACGTCATGCTCCCGCCTCCACCGCGGTCGAGGTTGATTTGGAAGTGCAGGGAAACGGCATTCATATCGTCGTGTTTAACGCCACTTCCTTGGCGGGGATTAACCCCGGCGGCGGAAAAGGGCTGATTGGGATGCGCGAGCGTGCTGCGGTTTATGACGGTCATGTCGAGGCCGGTCCCACCCCCGGCGGGTGGCGGGTAGAAGCCTCCTTGCACTGGCAGGCAGAAGCTCCGAAGCCTGAGGGCTGGGTCATGCCCGCGTGAACGACTTTTAGGGGACAATAGAAACGTGAGTGACAACGAGAACGAACCGGGACAGACCGCGCAATCCGCGGAATCCGCACAGTCCGCGCCTAGTGAAGCCATCAAAGTGCTGCTGGTCGATGACCAATCCCTGATACGAATGGGCTTTCGGATGGTGCTGGAAGCCGCCGACGACATCACGGTGGTAGGCGAAGCGGCAGATGGCAAAACCGCACTACAGATGGTCAAAGCGACCTCGCCTGACGTGGTGCTGATGGATGTGCGGATGCCACACATGAACGGCATCGAAGCGACTTCGGAAATCATTACTGGCAACCCAAACGTGAAAGTCCTCATCCTCACCACTTTTGACCTGGATGAATACGCTTTCGCCGCACTGCGAGCCGGAGCCAGCGGATTCCTGCTGAAAGACGCCAAACCAGAGGAACTCATCGGCGCCATCCGCAATGTCGCCCACGGGGACGCCACGATTTCTCCGCGCGTGACGAAACGGATGCTGGAAATGTTCGCTCCCCAGCTGCCCGGAGAACAGGACGAGGTGGAGGAAGCGAACCTGGTCGATAAAGCCCTGCTGGACAGCCTCACAGATCGGGAGACTGAGGTCCTCACCCTCATCGCACAAGGTCTGACCAATCAGGAAATCGCCACGCAGCTGTTTATTTCGATGACTACGGTGAAGACTCACGTGGGCAATATCCTGAACAAAATCGGTGCCCGCGACCGCGTGCAAGCGGTCATTTTTGCTTACGAAAATGGTCTGGTTTCCGCCTAAATCCGCCAGATTAGCGGGAGGAATGGTACCCCCGGTCGGATTCGAACCGACACTGAACTGATTTTAAGTCAGCTGCCTCTACCATTGGGCTACGGGGGCGGTCGCATTTTTCAACTTGGTTAATCATCCATTCATTTGGGGATTTACTCAAATCGAACCTAGACTGTGGATTATGGACAAAGAAGTGCCAAGCAATGATAAAGAATACGAAAACCTCGACAAGGGTCTGTTCGGAGAGCCGGACTTAGCCAGTCCTTCCCCGACGGACTACGATGCCGCGGTTCAGGCTGGCGAGCAACGACTCAGCCCGCAGCAGCGGTTTGCTCGGTTTGTTTCCGACGACATCGTCGGAGGGCTGATTCTGATTATCGCTGCCGTGCTCGCCCTGGTGTTTGCCAACACCCCTTTCCGCGAGGGGTATCAGGCAGTGGCACAGTTCGTGCCCGACCCTGGTCTGGCGCAAGCCGCCGCCACTGACACCCTGTCTGTGCTGCAAAAACTGCACCTGTCCATGCCTATTGAAGAGTGGGCGCGTGACGGTATCCTGGCAATTTTCTTTTTCACCGTCGGGTTGGAGCTAAAGGAAGAGTTCACCCACGGCGCCCTGCACGATCCCCGCACCGCGGCGATGCCGATTATTGCCGCCGTTTTCGGGATGGCAGGACCCGCCCTGGTCTTCGCAGTGGTCACCGCCATCACTGGCTCTGGAGCTTGGCACGGTTGGGCGATTCCGACCGCTACAGATATTGCCTTCGCAGTCGCGATTTTGCAGATTTTTGGTCGCGGCTTGCCTAACGGGGCGCGGACGTTCCTGCTGACCCTGGCGGTAGCGGACGATCTGGGCGGGATTATCGTCATCGCCGTGTTCTATGGCTCTAACCTGAATCTGGTTTTCCTGCTGCCGATGGCGGCGTGTGCTGCCTGGTTTGGGCTCCTGTGCCGCAAGCGGAAAGGTCACTGGTATTTCCTGCTCCCTCTGGGGGTGCTGACCTGGTACTTCATGCTGGTTTCCGGTATTCACGCCACGATTGCCGGAGTGGTGCTGGGCATGGTGGTTCCCGCCGATAAGCGCGATTGGGAAGTCCACAATATGGTGGAACAAATCGCAATGAAAGTGAACCCGGTTTCTGCCGCGTTTGCAGTGCCGTTCTTTGCTTTCTTTGCCGCGGGGGTGGACATTGTGGACACCCCCGGTGGGGCGCTGCAAATGCTGGCAAATCCCGTGGCGATAGCGGTCATGTTAGCGTTACCTTTCGGGAAATTGCTGGGAATCTCCGGTTCCGTATTGGTGATGGAAAAGTTCACGCCCCTCCACTTGGAAAAGGGCGTGACCATGGGTGATATGGTTCCAATTTCGCTGGTGGCAGGGATTGGTTTCACGGTGGCGCTGCTGATTTCGCACCTGTCTTTCCGTGGCGACGATTTGTTGACCCAAGCCGGTTCTATCGGTGTGGTCATGGGCACCGCGCTGTCCATCATCTTGGGTGCGGTTGCTCTGCAGCTGCGTCTGGCTTTCCGTCGTGCCCATTCGCACGAGTGAGGTTTTTTGCCCGGTTTCCTGGGCGAAAGTTAGCGGTTTCCCGGCTGCGCGAGGATTCAGTCAAGCATCCCCGCCCGCCCGGCTGACCCCACGGACTGGGGAACGCTAGAGCCGCCCTTGTGCATCCACTGGACCCCGCGGACGGGGAAAATAACCCAAAAGGGTATTTCAGACGTCGAGCACATTTGATATTTTCGAAGCGAAGAATCGGCGTTGAGTCGTTTCCTGGAAACCTAGAAAGGCACACAAATGCGGAGTTTGCGCAAGAAAAGCTTGGTAGCGGGCATAGCGGCAATCGCGTTGGTGGCATTGAGCGGCTGCGAAATGAACGTCAAACTGAAAGTCATCGACGAGCACACCATTGAGCCTTCGGTCATCGTGGCGATGAGCGAAGCCGAAAAGGACATGCTTTCCTCCATGGGCGACGGCGGGAAAGTGACCTGCCAGGATCTCGCGGATACGGAAAATGAAGGCGAGGCCACGGTCAAAGATTTGAGTACCGGCGGGGATATGAAATGCGAGATTATTCTGCCTCAGGAACAGAGTCTCAATTCAAGCAAGAACCTGAAAAAAGAGGGCGATGACCTGGTTCTGACCCTGCCCAAAGAGGACATTGACGACCTGAAATCGAAACTGAACGGTGCTGGGGACACCAGCGGGCTCGGTATGGATTCAATCACCATGAACCTGATTATTCAGATGCCCCACGGTATCAAAACAGCCACCGTGGACGGGCAACCCGTTGATTTTCAGGGTGACAGTGTGACGCTGGATCTGACCGACCTTGGCAGCGAGGTTAAGGTGGTGTCCTCCCCTGACATACCTGCTGGAACCAGTGGCGATAAGGCTGATTCCGAGTATGATTCGGACACTGACCTCGCGGCTGCCGGGATAACCAGAACGTCGGTCCCCGGGTATTTTTTGCTGGCGATTCCCTTGTTTTCAATCCTGATTGTTGCCGGAATCGTCATTCTGATTGTGGTGCTGGTCAAAAAGAGCAAAGCTAAGGCTAATCCGGTGGCTCAGTTCGGCCAGCCGATGAACTACGGGCAACCGGGGCAGCCCCAGTTTGGGCAACCCACACAGCCACAACCTTTCGCACAACCAGGGCAGCCACAGCCCTTCATGCAGCCGGGACAGCCCGCCCCAACGCAATCCTTCGCACAGCCTAGCGCGGGGCAACCTGCCGTGCAGACCTCACAACCCCAGTTCGGGCAACCCAACCCCTTTGCTCAGCCAGGACAGCCAGGACAGCCGGGACAAACTCAGTTTGGACAGCAGCATCAGCCTGACCAGACCCAGTTTGGGCAACCGCAGTCTTTCGGGTCGAATATTCCAGACCAAGCTGGTCCGTCCCCTGAACCGACCGACTCCACCCAGAATCCAAATCCGCAAAACTAGCCCTAAACATATTGCCCCAGGTTGGAGATACCTGCCGGGGTTGTGAATATAAGGTGGTATTTGGGCTGTAGCTGCCATTATTGGCAGCTACAGCCCTATTTCCACCCTATAATCCACGCCCGCCCCGACACTCACCAAAAAACAGCGCTCTAATTCCCCGAAAACCTGGAGTAAAACCTATTTAGAACGGCTCGGGGCGCCAGATATGGCACCCCGAGGCAAAGAGCGCGGGCGAAGTCACGACACCAAATTCAAAAACCAGCCCCGGAAATCAGGGAATCTGGGACAGGATAATCCCATCGAGGATGTCATTTTCAGAGGTCAAGACTGGGAATGCGCCACGGGGTTCGCCGGTAGACACCGTTCCCGATTCCGAGCGACCCGGGAACGAACCGGGAGCCGGATGAGCCTCCAACCAAGCCAAAATCCGCTCCCACACCAGGACTCCGCCAGCAATCTGGCGCACCCGCTGCGGATGCATGGGTCCCAGCTGGGCTTTTTCCTCGTGCGGCATCCGAATCAGGCGCTGGGCGTGTTCCCGCAGCGCCCCGGAATCCAGCACGGCACCGTTGATTTTATCCGGCTCATAACGTTCCAACCCCAATTCCAGGGCGGTCAAAGTCGTGACCGAACCGGCGACCCCAACAATTTGGCAGGCGCAATCCAACGGCACCTGGGCTGCAGCCTGGGTAATCATCCCATCGACAAACTGGGCAGCTTGGCTGATTGCATCCTCGCAGGGCACACCTCGTGCATCTTCGGCGGGACGCAAGTAACGTTCGGTGACGCGCGTGGAGCCCATATTCATCGACACCGTGGCACTGACCTGGTCAAACCGACCGGTAGCGGGGTTAATCTCTCCGAACGCGAATTCGGTGGAACCTCCCCCAATGTCTACGGTCAGTGCCGGGCTGGCAACGTCGCGATGCGCCGAGAGCGTCCCGGTGAATCCCAATGTCGCCTCGAGTTGTCCCGAAATGACCTCCGGGATAACCCCCAGCCGTGCCTGTACCCCGGCGCTAAACTCCGGAAAATTATCCGCGTCCCGCGAAGCGGAAGTCGCCACCATCCGGATTCTCTGGACGTCCTCACGGCGCACATACTCGGCATATTCCGTGACCGCTGCAAAAGTCCGTTCCAGCGCGGCTGACCCCAGGTGCCCAGTCCGGTCCACTCCTTCGCCCAAGCCCACAATCCGGTTCAACCGCACCACATCGGTCATCGTCCCGGACTGGGGGTCGACCTCACTAATGAGCAAACGAATCGAGTGAGTCCCACAATCAATTGCTGCTATACGCATTACCGATTCTCCTCCCCCACAGTTTCGTCAAATTTCCAGGCACAAGTCGTGGGCGTCCAACGATGCGGGTTGCTGGCGGGCAACTGTTCCAACCGATCCAACACCCAATCCCCGATGGGATTTACTCCCCGACCTGCCGCCAATGAGTGTCCAAGCAGGGCGTGGAAACACTTGACCCGGTTCGGCATTCCCCCGGCTGACACCCCCGCGATTTCGGCGACTTCCCCGATTCCGGCGGCTTCACCCGCCTGGGTGCGCTGGCGAATATAGAGCTCATGGGCGCGCGTATAAGCCGCCGCTATCTGCGGGTTTGCCGCTAACAGGGCTTCTGCCTCGCGCATGACCCCGTTTGCCTCCAAGTGTGAGGCGGCTGCGACTGCTGCCGGGCAAGTCAGGTAATAAAACGTGGGGAAAGGCTCGCCACCGGGCAGGCGCGGGGCGCTCGCAATGACCGCGGGGTGACCGGCGGCGTCACCGCCGCATCGGGCGGCAACCCCTATAACTCCCCGCGGGACACGCCCCAATTGAGCTGCGATGATACGCAAATCTTGCGGGCTAGCAGGTGTAATCACAAGGGGCTCCTTTGTCAGTTTACGGTTAGCGCTCAGTTGCGGGTCGGGGCGTTCTTGGGGTTAGAGGTTTTTTCGGGGGTGGCTTTGTCAGCAGGCGTCGCGGACGGTCCGGCAGTTTTCGCGGGTTTTCCAGGGGCGGGAGCCACCCCGGCGACTTCCAGCCCGGTGACGATTTGGCGGAACCACGGCAAATCATTCGTGTCTTTATCGGTCCAGCCGCTAGTCAGCTGCGGTTTTTCCGCACCGGGAGGATCAACTACGACATAGGTAACTTCGCCGGGTTTCACATATCCCAACCGTTCACGGGCTTGCCGGGAAATATATTCGGGGTCCCGATAGCGTTTGATTTCCGCTTCCAGCTCGGCGTTTTGGGCTTTGACTTGGGCGATTTGGGCGGCGAGCGCTCGCGCCTGTTGCTGCTGATCCATCCAGGAGCGCAGCGGGGAAAACACCACCAGGAATACTGCCAGCGCTACTGCTGCCAGGGTGAGGATACGTGCCAGACGGGTCGAGCCGGGAGCGTCCTCGACGCGGGGACGCGACGGGGCTTTTACCGCGGGCGAGGTCGGGGCGGCGTTTTGGCGTGAGTTCTTCCCAGCTCTCCGCGGGGCAGCGCCTGACTGCGCCGAGCTGCGCGGGGTCGGCTGTGCCGCATCGGAGAGTTGACGCGGTTTCAAACTGGGACGCTTCACGTGGACATTATCCCAAAAATCTGCAGGGTTCCGTCACGAGACAGGCTTTTGCGCGTAATCTCGCGGACCGAACAGGGCTGACCCGACCCGCACGCACGTGGAGCCCGCCGCAATCGCCAGCTCGAAATCCCCGCTCATGCCCATCGACAGTTCCCGGCAATCCGCCCCACCAGGCAGCCCTAGCACCGCCTCTCGCAACCCTGCCAGCTGGGAAAACATCTCGAATACACCGCATTCTCCCACCCGGTCTATGTGCGCTGCCACCGTCATCAAGCCGATGAGGTGCAGTCGCGGCTGATCAATCACCAATCGCGCCAGTTCCAGAGTTTCCTCCGGGGCGACCCCGTGTTTCGCGTCCTCACCGGAAGTGTTGACCTCAATCATGACTTCCAGTGTGCGTCCTGCCTGGTCAAGCAGACGGTTCAGGGTTTGCGCCAGTTTCGCCGAGTCTAGGGACTGCAGCTCCGCGCCATAAGCGACGATGAGTTTGGCTTTGTTGCGTTGCAGGTTGCCGATCTGAACCCAGCGGGGGCTGACCTCGTTCCTGTCAGCGCACAAGTCCAGGTTCGCGCCCAATTCCGCGGCTTTCGTTGCTAGTTCCTGGGGTTTATTTTCCCCAAATTCACTCACTCCCGCGGCGAGAGCTTCACGCAGGTCCGCGACCGGGTGAGTTTTGCTGACCGGTAGGATGCGAATCGACTCGCTGTCGCGCCCCGCGGTCGCGGCAGCTGCGGCGACTCGTTGCGAGAGGTCTTGCAAACGTTGTGAGAATCCGCTCATAAGCCTAGTTTAGTCCGTTGACCCGACCGGGACGGGAGTGGCAGGGTCAACAGGGTCGGCAGAGGTGACGGGATCGACAGGATCGCGCCGATAGGTCATCGCCACCGCTATCGACACCAAAATCAAACCCCCGACTTCTGGCCAACTCGGAACCTGCCGCAGCATAATCAGCCCCACCAGCAGGGACGTCACCGGCTGCAGCGCGGAGAGCAGCGCGAAAATAGCTGCGGACACGTCACACAGCACGACCATTTCCAGGAAGTAGGGCACGAGGGAGGAACACAGACTCACCAGCAATGCCAGACCGAATACAGACCACGAACTAAACGCAATGTGAATGTCTGGCCACGCCAGAGGCAGCTGCAGGCACGAACCAAACGCCAGGGCTACTGACAGGGAATCAATCCCGCGCCCCAAAACCGCTACTTTGCGCCCCAAAGCCATGTATGACACCCACATCCCCCCGTTGACCAGCGCCCAAATCAAGCCCACCCGTTCGGTCGGATTGCTCATGTCCAAGCCCAGTCCACTAATCATGACCACTCCGGAAAAAGCCAGCAGGACGGAGAGCTTGCCCATCCAGCCGGAGATGCCGATAGCTGCAAAAATGACCGGTCCCAGGAATTCCACGGAAACGGTGGTGCCCAAGGGAAGCCTGGATACGGCCTCGTAAAAAGTCATGTTCATACAAACCAGCGCGGTCCCGAACAGGCAGGACCACAGGTAACCACGGGGGGTGAGCGCTCGTGCGCCCCACGGTCGACGCCATGCTAACATCAGCACGGCTGCAAACACGGTGCGCAGCCATGCCACAGTCAAGGGCTCCATCAGGGCAAACAGCGTTACCGCAAAACCAGCCCCGACATATTGGATGAAACCATCGGTAAAGAAAATCAAGGGCGCAGGAACGGGTTTTCGGGATTTTCCAGGCATTTAGACATTCTAGACCGCACTTGGAAAGCCGTAAAGATACTCTGTTCCTGCCATTTTTCATCGCCGCGTGGGATGTTTTACCAGTTCACACCATTTTGTAAAATTGTGTCCAGATCGCGAGGTCCTTTTGCCCTCCGTTGCTCGCTGAGCGGGTCGCGAGCGAGTCTACCCTTTGTAACGAGTTGCACTTCTCTCGGGCGCGGAAACCAGCACCTTGGCGGCAAATGTGAAAGAATGCAGAGAAAGGAGGCGAACTTGGCCAATCAAATCCCTGCGGCATCACCGAGGTTTTCCACCACGCTTTCTCCGGTCTCGGATTCTCTCATCAGCGTTCGCGGTCTGACTAAAATTTATGGTCATGCCGATACAGAGCGCGCCGTCACGGCTTTAGACCAGGTGGATGTGGATTTCCCCCGCGCCCAGTTCACTGCCATTATGGGTCCTTCCGGTTCCGGCAAATCCTCCTTGCTGCATATTTTGGCAGGGTTGGATTCGTTTCAATCTGGCACGGTGACGGTCGCCGGTCGTGACTTGTCGGGGCTGAATGCCGCGGAACTGACCCGGTTTCGCCGTGACACGATGGGGTTTATCTTTCAGGCGTTTAACCTGGTGCCCACGCTGACCGTCGCGGAAAATATCGAGCTGTCAGCGTTGGTGCGCCGCCAGTCTCCGGATCGGCGCCGGATGAAAGCCCTGGTAAAAGAGCTTGATTTGGAGTCTCGGCTGGATGCGTTTCCCGCCGAGCTGAGCGGGGGGCAACAGCAAAAGGTAGCTTGTGCTCGCGCTTTGCTGGTCACTCCCGAGGTCGTTTTCGCTGATGAGCCGACCGGGAACCTCGATTCGGAGTCTTCGGCACAGGTCCTTTCGTTCCTGCGGGCAGCGGCGCGCGACTGGCAACAGTCAGTCATCATGGTCACCCATGAACCCGATGCCGCTAAATATGCTGACCGGGTGCTGTTCCTGTTTGACGGTCAGATTGTTGCCCAGCTGACGAACCCGACTCGCGAGGCGATTCTCGCCGCCGAGCAAAACCTCGGCGAAGTGCGGAAAGCCCGGAAACGCGCGGGACAGCCCAGCGCACCCCAGACTTTGCGGGACGTCGATCCGGCAGCGTTAGAAAAAGACCTGACCGCCGTCATGAGTTTGCCAAAGATTGAGGACGAAACAGACTCTGAACAGCCAGAACTTCCTGCCGATACCGCCACAGGCTTGCCAAAATTGGCTCCCGTTACAGCACCAACCCCGCCGGCGGTGCCGGACTCGCCCAGCACCATCCCGGCAGCGCACACCGTCCCGACACCGGCTCCAGAACCGACTTCGGCGTCGGCGCCAGAACCGACATTCGCACCTGTGGCACCCCCCGCGAGTCGCCAACGCGACACCGCCCTCACTTTTGCCAACTTGGGCATTGCCGAGACCAATCCCGAACCGAACGAACTGGCAGATTCCCTGGCTCGGGGTGATTTCAAGTGGCCCAGCATGTCCGTAGCGCACCCTGCCGCCCAGGAGGACACCAACGATTTGCTGGGTAAACCACTGGCATCCGGGTTTGCTAATCCCGATACCACCAGGGACTCCGCATCAGGTTCCCCCGCTAACGCCAAAGAACTCAGCGACTTTGACTCCGTGATTTCCGGGGCTGCCGAGTTGGTAGCCAGCGGTTCCACCACCCCGGCAGCTGACAATTACGAAACAGCACGTCCCGAGCGTCCGAACATCCCGGATACAGACTCAGGCTCTGGCGATACTGGGTTTAATTCGTTTGATTTTATGGACAAGCCCGCGCGTACAGCGAGCGGTGAAGCTGACGTGGAGGTGTCTGTCCGGCGGCGCCGTCCGATATTGGGCAGTTTTGGTGCGAGGCAGCCCGCACCCACACCAACGCCCACACCAACGCCCAGCCTTCCCCCAGATGCGGTGGCTCCCACTCTGCCCACCGCGCCCACCACACCCGCTGCTCCAGTCACCCCGCCGCTGGCACCTCCGGTCGAGCCTCCGGTTACGCCACCAGCTGCACCGCCGGTCGCGCCCCTCGCGGTAAACGACCCGAACGCGTGGGTGGACAACCCTCCCACACTTGTGCCCAGTTCGGCTTCGTCCCGGATTCTTTCCGAGGCGTTTGTCCCCGAAGCTGTCCCGGCACCCCCTGCCGAGCCTGAGCTGGAACGCCCCGAGTTGCCTGACAGTTTCTCAGCACGATACCCCGCAACACCCCCGGCAGAAGCCCCGACCGCGGCACCATCCGCGCCGCAGCCACAGACTTTCCCGACCCCCCGACGGGTCTCCCAGCTGGAAAGCACCCTCAGCGCCCCGGACGCGTTCGCGCACCAACCCGAGCTGCAGCCTGAACCGCGCCCTTCACCGGAGCCAACCCCAGCTCCCCTGGCGCAACCGACCCCGGCTCCCCAGCCGGAACGCTCAAAACCCGCCGCGTCCCGCACTTATGACGGACCGCGTCGCTCGCGCCGACCTGCGGTCGACCCGCACTTGGCAGAAGCCGAAGGCAAGAACGAACTGCTCGCCATGATTGAACAGGCGGAAAAACTCTTGGCAGCTTCGGGCGCAGCCATCAACGCTGCCACCGAGACACTGCAGGAACCCGACGCCCCGCGCGACTCCCGCGCTTCGGCAGCGACTCGTGCCCCTCGTAGTGCCACGCCCTCGGCAACCCCGGCAGCTCCGGCGACACCAGCAACCCCAGCGAACTCGGCGACCCCGCACGGCGGGAACCCAAGCTTGCCCAGTCGCGGAAAGACCCCCGATCAAGAACTGCTCATCGCCCGCGCTGACGCCATGCTAGCCCAGGCAGAAGCCCGGTCGGCGGCTCTGCAGGATGATTTACGCAACCTGGGACGCACCCCCGCCCCAGCAAGCCCGGCGATGCCAGGGACCCCAGTCCCCCCGGAGGCGGCTACAACCACTGCCCCCGGCACGGACACTCCCGAGACTTTCCCTCCCGACTGGCGCCCCCAATCCTTGCGATACCCTCCTAAGGGTCGGTAGACGCCATGTGGAAACTCATTTGGCGCGAAATCACCCGCCGCGGCTCCCGCTTCGTTCCCACCGTGTTCGCCGTCGTGCTGGGCGTGACGTTCCTGACCGCCACTTTGGGGATAACTGACCTGATGACAGACGCGGCGCAGTCCTCCGCGACCGCGACGCTCGACGGGGATCTCTATGCAGTGGCGCCTCCGGTAAAGGATGCTCCTGCGGGTGACCTGAACTCGCGAGGCAGCATCAGCGATGAACTCGTGCAGATTATCGAAGACGTCGACGGGGTCGCCCATGCGGTGCCTCAGTTCGAGGGCCAGGCGGTCCTGTTAAATCAAGACAAACAGCCCGTCTCGGTAGGGCTCAGCCCGACCTTGGTGCGTGGCGCTTTCCCCTATCCGCCCGGTCCGGAAGTTGCGGCGGGACGCCTGCCGCACGGACCGAAAGAAGTCATGCTGGAACTGCACATGGCACGTCGCGCCGGACTGCAAACTGGCAAAACTGCCACCCTGATTTGGGCAGGGACGACCCATTGCCTGAAAGTCGTAGGGCTCGCCCAGTTTAAAGCCCCGCTCGGCACCACCACTTTGGCTTTCGTGGACGGCAAAGACGCAAAGACTTGGTTCTCTCCCGAGGGCAAGGTCAAACTCATCGGCATTCACGTAGCCCCCGCCGCGGACACCAGCAATGTCAAGCAGCGGGTCCAAGACGCTGTCGGTCCCGATGCTGTCATTTTGACGGGAGCCGCGCTGCGCGCTCAACAGTCCGCGGCGATGGCGCGCACGATTGGTTTGGTGAATCTGCTGGCACAAGCGTTTGTGGCGCTGGCGCTGCTGGCGGGCGCTTTCCTGATTACAAACACTTTCGGG
The DNA here is from genome assembly GCF_000185445.1 of Mobiluncus holmesii ATCC 35242. Lineage (NCBI taxonomy): Bacteria > Bacillati > Actinomycetota > Actinomycetes > Actinomycetales > Actinomycetaceae > Mobiluncus > Mobiluncus holmesii. The sequence continues at coordinate 1,577,487 of NZ_GL622346.1, forward strand.
ATTCTGGTCACTTCCCGCTATCGGATGCTCGGGATGCTGCGCACCCTGGGCTATAGTCCCCGTGCGCTGCGGATGTTGGTGGCTGGCGAAGCCCTGCTGATTGGGCTGGTCGGCTCCATTTTGGGCGCGGGAGTGGGGCTGGCGCTGGTGCTGGGAGTCCGGCAGGTGCTCGTGGCACAAGGGTGGGTGTTCACCCCCGGTATGCCGTTGGGGCTGGTCCGGGCGCTGGTGATTGTGGCACTGGGAGTGCTGATTACCGTGGCGGCTGGTTTGCTTCCGGCTTGGCGCGCCGGGCGGATGACCCCGCTGGATGCTCTGTCTGCGAGCGCACCCGCCCCGGAGGGTCGGCTGCGCGGTGCCACACTTTTGGGACTGACAATCCTGGTTGTGGCGGTCGGTCTCGGCGCGGGGGCGCTGGTGGAGTCGTCTCGGTCAGGAGTGGGGATGCGCGCGATAGCGCTGGCTGTGGCAGCTTCGGTGTTGGGGCTGTTCGGGGTGCTGTGGCTGACCCCCGTCCTGTTGCGCCCGTTCCTGTGGGTGTTTGCCACGCTATTTCGTCGTTTTAACCGGCTACCGGCGCAGTTCGCCCTGCGCAACCTGCGCCGCTACCCGCGTCGCACCTCTTTGGGGGCAGCCGCCCTGGTTATCGGCATTGCTATCGCCACTACCGGGGGAATTCTGGCGGATTCTGCCCGCCAATCCCTGCAATCAGGGGTGGTCCAGGAAGTCCAATCCGACCTGGTCGTAGCTTCGCTGCAGCCCTCCACTAATGTGTCACCGGTGGTCGGAGCACTGCGGAAAGTGGACGGGGTGCGTTCCGCTGATGCCGGTATCTTTAGCGCCCCGATGCTGGTACGGCTCGACCGAGATTCCACTCGGTCCTTAGTTACTGCCGGCATCACTGCGGATGACGCCAAAAACCTCATCTCACTGCAGGTCAAAGCAGGTGACGTCGAGAGTCTGGCGAACGGTCAAGCTCTGGTGAATGCCCGTGACGCGGCTCGAGAGGGTTGGAAAGTCGGGAACGCGATTACGGTGACGGGTCCTCGCGGGATTTATTCCACCAAGGTCGCCGGGATAGTGCGTTCCACCCTGCTGGACGCGGCGATTTTCCTCGATCCGGAGTATCTGCGCCAGGCTGCTGGTCCTGAAACTCTGGCATACCGCTACATTTTTGTGAACCTGGACAGCCCGCGCGACACCCCGTCTGCGGCTGAAATCCGACAGGTTCAGGGTCGCATCCAGCAAGCTCTCAATCCGTTCTGTGTCTATCGGGTCTTTACCCCGGTGGAGCTGTCCCACGCGCTGTCCCAAACCACCACGCAAGTGCTGTGGTTGATGTATGCGCTGCTCGGGCTATCAATCATCATCGCGATTTTGGGGATTGTGAACACTTTGGCGCTGGCGATGATAGAACGCCGGCAAAGTTTTGCCCTGCTGCGAGTGCTGGGGTTGGCCCCGCGGGAGGTACGGGCCTCGCTGCGGTGGGAGGCATTTTTCTTGGCGCTGCTGGGCGCGGGGCTGGGATGGATTTCCGGCGTAGTCATCGGGTTGCTGTGGCGTTGGCTGCTGCGCGACTTGGGGATGGGCGCGTGGGGTATCCCGGCGCTAGGTCAGCTTGGTTTCGTGGCGCTGGCTGTCGCGTTGGCAGTTTTGGCAGCTTCACTACCCGCTCGCAAGACTTTACGGGCCCCGGCTCTCATGGCGACTTTGGCTTCCTGAACGCAAATTTTGGGGAAATAGTAAACTAGGTCTGAAGTGATGTCGACGAGGAGGCCGGGATGGCTATAGAAGAACCAAAATTATCGCTGGGGGCACTGTTTGCGCGATTTTCCACCCAGATTTCTGACCTATTCAGGGCTGAGGTCGCGTTGATGAAGGCTCAGGCAAAAGCCGCCGGGTCCCGGTTCGGTCTGGCAGCAGGGATGCTGGCAGGTGCGGGCATATTTGGGTTATTTATGCTGGGGTATTTGCTGAAAGCAATGTTCTTTGGGTTTACGATGTTGACCGGTTCGCTGCTGTGGGGAGCGTTGATTAACGCGGCAGTATTGCTGGTATTGACGCTGATTTTGGTTCTGGCTGGGCTATCCGCAGCGAAACGCGCCAAGGCAACTATCCCGGAACCTCAAAAGCACGTGAAGCGGGACGTAGAGACGTTGAAGGCTGCTCTCAAGCGACCGGATTTAGGAGCGGAAAAATGAGCGAAAACATTGCGGAGAAAAAAGAATTTAACGGTAGCCCTGAGGAAATCGAGCGTCAGATTGAAACTACCCGCTCTGAAATGGGTCAGACCGTAGACCAGTTGGTCGATCGGCTTCATCCCGCTAATCAGGTCAGGGAAGCCCAGGCGAAAGCTCAGGATTTTGCGCAGCGAGCCAAAGCCACCTTTACTGACGCCCTGGATGGCGACGCAGCATCACAAAAGAAGCTGGGCGTCGTGGCAGGTGTTGTGGCGGGCGTGCTGCTCTTGGCTAAACTGCGCCACCCCCAGAGGTAACTGCTTTTTGTCTGTAAGTGGTGGTATTTAGGCAGTAGCTGTCAATAATGGCAGCTACTGCCCATATTCCACCTTATATTCACGCCACGCCTGGTTACCGGGGCTAATACTGGTATTCACCGCGCAATACCACGGTGCCACCAGAGACCCCTTTGGTCCCCGAAATCAGGCGCTCACCTGCGGGAATGCCGTCGCTGACGGTTCCCATGACAAAGGCTTCCATACCGGCGCGCTGCGTTGCTTGCACAGTGGCGGGCACAAAATCAGGATGTACCAGCGCCACCATGCCCACGCCGAGGTTCCAGGTGTCCTCGGCACTGGTCACGTCCACTCCACCCAAATCCATCAGGTAGCGGAAAATCCCCGGCACCTGCCAAGTTGAACGATCCACCACGGCGTGCAGCCCGGCAGGAATGACCCGGCACAGATTCGCGGCCAAACCACCCCCGGTCACGTGGGCGAACGCGTGTACCCGGTTTCCGTCCAGTTCCCCAACGAAATCTCCGGCTTGGCGGGCAGCCAGCCAGCCAGAATTTTCCAGGTCCAAACACAACCGGGAATACAACCGGGTCGGTTCCAGACAGGCGTGCCCCAGGGAATAATCAGCGCCATCAGCAAACGGCGAACCGTGGGGCGCCACCACCCCGTAAGACTGGGGAATCGAGGACTCCCAAGCCACGCCCGCGTCTGCCACAATTCGGCGCACCAGGGAATACCCATTGGAATGCAGACCACTGGCACCAAACCCCACTACCATGTCACCTGCACAAACGCGCTGGGGTCCCAACAGTCGGGGCGCGTCCACCACACCGGTGGCAGCCCCGGCGACATCGAAATCCGCCACGCCCAGCACTCCCGGATGCTCGGCAGTCTCGCCTGCCACCAGCGCGCAATCTACCGCCTGGCAAGCGCGGGCGATGCCCTCGACCACACCCGCAATCATCTGGGGGACCACCCGACCACAGGCGATGTAATCGGTCATGAACAGGGGTCGCACCCCTGCCGGGGTGAGGTCATCGACGACCATTCCCACCAGGTCTTGACCGATAGTGTCATAAATCCGCATCGCTTTCGCCAGCTCAATCTTGGTGCCGACCCCGTCGGTAGACGTCGCCAACAGGGGGCGACGCATGGTGGTCATCCCCGCTGCCGAGGCATCATAGAGTCCCGCGAACCCGCCGGTACCGCCCAAAACTTCCGGCCCCTGGGTGGCTTGCACTGCGGTCTTCATCAGTTCCACCGCGCGGTCACCGGCCTGGGTGTCCACGCCGGCGCGGGCATAAGCGTTTACCGGGTTGGTCAGATTAGCAGTGCCATTTTCACGCGGATTATTGCCTGTCGTCCCTCCGGTAATCGCATCGGTAGCGCCAGAGTTAACCTCGAAATTCATGCCGGTCAGTCCTTTCCCCCACAGTAGCTCAATCCCCGCGGGAGCGCCCCCGCGGTTTCCAGGTCCGCCAAATGTGTGGGGTATCGCCCGGAAAAGCAAGCTGTACACAGCTCATTGTCGGGCTGATCCGTGGCGGCAACCATGGACTCATAAGACAGGTAGCCCAGGGTATCTGCCCCGATGGAACGGCAAATTTCGGAAATATCCATACCGGTGGCGATGAGCTCGGCGCGAGTGGCGAAATCAATCCCGTAATAGCAGGGCCACATGACCGGCGGGCTGGAAATGCGCACGTGTACCTCAGCGGCTCCCGCAGCGCGCAACATCTGGATGACGGCCCGCTGTGTGTTGCCCCGGACGATGGAATCGTCCACCACGATTAGGCGCTTGCCTTCAATGACGGAGCGCAGGGGGTTGAGTTTCAGACGGATGCCCATCTGGCGCATGGCTTGGGTTGGCTGGATGAAAGTTCGCCCCACGTAGGCGTTTTTCACCAGACCTTGCCCAAAGGGAATGCCAGATTCCTCGGCGTAGCCGATGGCAGCCGGCGTTCCGGAATCCGGTGTCGCCATGACCAGGTCCGCCTCAACCGGATGTTCCCGAGCCAGGGCAGCTCCCATCGACCGGCGCGCGGCAGCGATGGAACGCTGCGCAATCGTGGTGTCTGGACGCGCCAGATACACGTATTCAAACACGCACCCCGCGGGTCGCGCCGGGGCAAAGTTCTCAGAATGCACCCCGTTTTCATTGATAGCAATCAGCTCGCCGGGCGCGATTTCGCGCACGAAAGTCGCGCCAACGATGTCCAGCGCGGCAGTTTCGGAGGCGACTACCCAACCGTTAGCGAGCCGTCCCAGCACCAGGGGTCGTATCCCCTGCGGATCGCGCGCCGCGTACAGCGTGGTTTCGTCCATAAACGCCAGGGAATACGCGCCGTCCAGCTTCGGCAGGATTTCCCGCATGACGCTCAGCAACGGCGGTTCGCCGCCTATCGACACGGCGCGGGCAGACACGGCGTCAATAATCTTCATCAACAGCATGGTGTCTGACGAGGAATCCTGCAAACCGTGTGCTTTTTGCTCTTTCACGTCGGCGACGGTTTGGGCAGCTGCGTCCTCGGGTTTACGGCAGGCAGCAGGGCTGCCGGCAGGGTTCACCAGGTCGGGGCGGGCGGTTGGGGTCTCTGTTGCGGGGGTTCCGGCAGCAGGTTTCCCGTCGGCAGGTTTCCCGTCTGTGGGCAGCAGTTCTTCCAGCAGGCTGCGCGTGTTCACCAGGTTCCCGTTGTGTGCCATCGCGAGGGTCCCGAAAGCGGTGGGTCCCAGCGTGGGCTGGGCATTGTGCCAAGAGGACATCCCGGCAGTCGAATAGCGAACGTGCCCTAAGGCGAGGTGACCTTGCAGGGAAGCTAAATCCCGGTCTTTGAACACCTGAGAGACTAATCCCATGTCCTTGTAAACCAAGATTTTGGATCCGTCTGAAGCGGCGATACCGGCGGATTCCTGACCGCGATGCTGCAGGGCGTAGATGCCGAAATAGGTCAGACGCGCGACTTCCTCGCCCGGCGCCCAGACACCAAAAACACCGCACTCATCGTGCGGTTTATCGTCAGAGTCGTGTCGAGGGGAATCGGCGGGAGAGGTCATTGCCACATTACCGAAGATGGGCGACCCCGGCTTCACGCGGCGTCCCCGCCGTCATCCGGGTCATCTTCAGCGTAGTCAGCCCACTTATCGTAATCAGGCTCAGCATATTTGGCGTAGGGGTCATCGTCCCACGTATCCTCACCGGACTTACCTGATAGTTCCCGCTGCAACGCCTCGAGATCCATTTCTGGAGTCTCATATTTCAGTCGGCGTGCGACCTTTTGCTGCTTAGCTTTCTGGCGGCCACGGCCCATTGCCCGAGTCCCTCCTTGAAGTCACGATTGGTCAGCTTTTAGTTTATCCCCTGACCTAAGATTATGCCACTTGTTTAGCTCGTTTCGAGAGCGCCTCAGCTTAGTTCGCGCTGACTTTCCAATACTGCACGCTCCCCCGCCAATTCGGCACTACATCCGCAATCTTCGCGGACCACCCAATCAGGGATTTCGCGTGCCACAGCGGCAATACCGGCAAGTCACGCAGCAGTATTTCCTCGGCACGCTGGTACTCACGGTTAGCTGCCGCGTCATCGCTCACCCCGCGTGCCTGATTCAAAACTGCGTCGAAATCCGGGGCGGAATACCCGATATTGTTGGCATACCCGTCGGTGGCGAAGCACGGCTGCAGGTAGGAATGCATCCCCGGATAGGGCGACTGCCAATCCACCAGGAAAGCTGCATCTATATCGTGGCGGGTCACTGCCAAATCTATGGCTCGCTGATCGAGGTAGGACTCGCCCGCGGTGCGAATCCCCAACGTCTCGCCGATAGAGCTCAAAGCGGCATCAATCCAGGTATTCAATCCGTTATCGGGACGAGCGATGGTAAAGGTGTCCCCGTCGGTCCAGGGTGAAATTTGGTTGGCGCGCTCCCACAAGCTCCGGGCAGTGTCTGGCTGATAGGTCAGCACTTCGTTGCCCGGCAGCTTCGTGGTGTGACCCGCAATTGTGGGGGTCACGAAATCGGTGGCAACTTCCCTGGTGCCGTTAAAGAACCGTTTCACGATGTCGTCGCGGTTGATGGCTTGGGATATGGCAGCGCGACGCAGCCTGCCTTCCTCGGTGCCCAGTGCGAAGTGCCCGCTAGAGGGGATTGCCAGGAACTTCACGTGCGCCGAGGACACGGCGAGGGTACGTTTCCCGAGCTGTTCGGTGAAGCTGTCTTTCGCCCGGTCTGGCAGGGTTTCATCAATGTCTAAAGCGCCACGGGTCAGGTCTTCGTAGGCTTGGTCCGGGTCATGATAGAACTTGAAAGTCAGTCCGGCATTCTGGGCTTGGCGGGGTCCGTGATAGCGGGTGTTGGGCACCAGGGTTAGCTGAATGCCGTGTTCCCAAGCGCCCTCCCGCGCCAGCATGTATGGTCCGTAGCCATAGGGGTTTTCGCCAAAGCCCGAGGTTACGTTACCCGCCGAGTCGAATGCGGAATCGGGCAGTGGCACAAATGCCGGGTCGGTCAACCGCATCGGAAAATCGCAGGTCGGCTGGGTCAGATAGACCTTAAAGTGGGTGTCGCTCAGGCGCTGCAGGCCGGTCAAGTTTTGGTTTGCGGTGTCAGAAAAGCCTTCGATGGGCGCAAACAGCCCCGCTTTCAGACGCCGGTTGGAGGCTTTGGCGGCATCGTTCCAGGCCTGGATGAAGTTGTCAGATTTCAGCTTGGTGCCGTCGGAGAATACTTCGCCGGAGCGGATTTGAATGTCGTATTCGGTACAGTCCGGGTTGGGCACCACCGCGGTAGCCAGTTCGTTTGCAATGGTTCCGTCCGGGTTCAGGTAGGACAGTCCGGAAAACAGCAGGGGGGTAAAGGTAGCTCCGGAGGAATACGAGGAATCTGCGGGAATCAGGGATCGCTCCGGTTCGATGGCTGCCACGTTGATTAAGGTGTCGGTGGGTGTCCCTGGTTTCAACAGGGTGTTGGTCGAGGTCGCGGGGCTGGAACACGCTGCCAGTCCGGTGGCAACAATGACCACCAGTGCCGCCAGTGCGCCCCTCGCGGTCAGTGTTTGCTTGATTTGCACCGGGCCTCCCTGAGCGGTTTCGTTACGTACGTTTTTATCTTACCGATTTGCCCCGCCGGCGCGGGGGTGCGATATGCGCCCGGGCTGGACCGGTGTGGCACGAACGACCGATTTCACTGCGCCCAGAGCCAAATCCCCCCGGAGCAAATCGCACCTACCTGCGGTTTTATTCAACCAGAAGGCACCAATAACCCAGATTCCGGGTTGAAATCGGTCACTCGCGCAACTGCCCCGAAATTCCGGGGATAACCGGGAATGAAACCTATTTAAACGCTCGGTGTTCCATATATGGCACACCGAGCCGAATTAATAGGATTAACGAGTCCCATTCCAGAAAGGTCGCGCGGCGGTGCGACAAAGGGGGGCAGGCTGCGGGATGGGGGGTGGCGGGGCAAGGCATGGTAACCCTTAGGGATAGGCGTGGGTTAGCGGGGGATTAAACGGGGGGGACCCCCGCGAGAGCGGGGGTCCCGATAAGCTAGAGCCGGGCTACAGCCAGCCGGTCTGTCAGTCCGCTTAGCGGAGCAGGGACAGCACGGTCTGGGGAACCTGGTTGGCTTGCGCCAGCATGGAAGTACCAGCTTGCTGCAGAATCTGACCACGAGTGAACTGCATCATCTCAGAAGCCATATCCGTGTCACGGATACGAGCCTCAGAAGCAGACAGGTTCTCTACAGCCACATTCAGGTTGTTGATGGTGTGCTCGAAACGGTTCTGGACCGAGCCGAAGTCAGAACGCAGCTTGGACACGGCGTGAATGGCAGTATCAATCTTGCCAATCTCTGCCATATAACCCTTGTGGTCTTTGATGGCGATATCAGCCTCTGTGCCCTTAACCGAGTACTTGGTATCGAGAGACTTCAAGGTAGTGGTAACCAAGTCCTCCAACTGAACAGAAATGTCGTCAACCTGAGCATCACCGTTAGCACCGACCTGGAAGGCCAATACACCTTTAGACTTACCCCACCATTCGGCTTGATCTTTACCTGCTGTTTCTGCAATCGCAAAGTCTGAACCAGTTACCACTGTGTCCTTATCAACCTTGGCACCATTCCACAGCAGCTTGCGACCATCAAAGTTCGTGGAAGCTCCCACACGAACCAGCTCCATCTTAAGCTGACCCATTTCCTGCTCGATGAAAGCACGAGCCTTAGAATCGTTAGTATCGTTAGCACCTTTCACAGCCAGCTCACGCATACGCTGCAGCATGTCATGAACCTCATTCAGGGCACCCTCAGCGGTCTGGACCACGGAGATACCATCCTGAGCGTTCTTAACAGCCTGCTTGTTACCACGGACCTGGGAGCGCAAGCCCTCAGAAATCGCCAAACCGGACGAGTCATCGGCAGCCCGGTTAATCCGGAAACCAGACGACAACTTTTCCAGGGATTTGCCCAGATTGGACTGGGTCAAGGACAAGTTACGGTAGCTGTTCATAGCCATGATGTTCTGATTAATAGACAAAGCCATTTTTAAAATCCTCCTGATTAGACCAGTCGGCAATTTACCGTCCTGGTAGCCTTGCGTCAGACTTCCTGTCCGACAAACCATTCAATCGGATAGCAGACAAGAAACTTTAGGAAAAATGTTTCCGAGATTTAATTTTACGGCATTTTCCAGCCCACGCCAGGAAAATTCCCTATCCACCAGCACCCTGCATCGACCGGGAAGGGGCAAACCGGGTCGGAAACACCCGGATTTCGGGCTACGCCACGCTCAGCAGCCGCAGGACCCCGCGGGGAGCCGACAGTGCCTGAGATAACACCGCGCGGGAAGACTGGTTCAAAATCAGCCCCCGCATGTAGTTCATTGACTCCGCTGCCATGTCTACATCCTGCATCCGGCTTTGGGCAGCGCAGAGGTTCTCTACCGTGACATTCAAGTGATTAATCGTGTGGGCAAAGCGATTTTGCACTGCGCCGAGCGCGGCACGCGCCCCGGAGATGACTTGAATCTGATCATCAATGTTTTCGAGGGAACGCTGGAATGCGGCATGGTCAGCGTCCTGGGGAATGTGACCAATCTGATTTTTGGCAATATCAGTCACATCCACAAAGGTAATCGCGATGACCTCCACATCGGAGGCATTCGCCCCCACCTGGAAACGCAACGCATCGGCTGGCTCCACATATTTCCCGCCCAGAATCCGACGTCCCATCGCTTCGGTAGCCTGACCAATCCGCCCGATTTCCACGCGGATAGCGTCCATCTCGGCACCAATCTGGACCCTGGCACGCAGTGAATACGTATCGTTGGCGCCTTTCACTGCCAGCTGACGCATCCGCTGGAGCATATCGTGGACAGCATCCAACACGCCGTCTGCCGTCTGAGTCAGGGAAATTCCATCTTGCGCGTTCTTAATCGCCTGGCGGTTACCCAACACTTGCGTCCTCAACCCCTGCACCAACGCCAGACTGGAAGAATCATCGGCAGCCGAGTTAATGCGTTTACCCGAGGACAGGCGCTGCAGGGACTGGTGCAAGAGCTGCACCGCGCTGGCGTTATGCCGGTAAGCATTCAAAGCCATAATGTTGGTGGTGATGCTGCGCGGAGCGCCTCCACGTGCCTCACGGGACCGCGGCGCACCCCCCAACGGGGTCAACACCGCGTAGCGTGAAAAAGCCCCGGATTTTACAGCAGCGAGACGGGTCCCCGGCGTGTCAGAACGCGCAGCCCCGGAATCGGGAACAGCATCGGCGGCAGGGTCCCCCGCATCCTCGGCAGCATCCCCCAACCCAGAAGTCTTACGCAGCGACCGGGACCCCTCAGCACAGCGCGAGGTGCCAAACGAGGGCATCTCGGTGTCATCATCCGAGAAAGGCTCGGTACAGTCATCGGAGCCGGGTGCAGAAAAACCCGCCGCGGACATGCCTGCTGACATAGCGACGGAGTATCCATCCACAGTTAACGTGGTCATCGCTCCCACCATCCTTGGGGCCAGTTCAGAGGGGTCAGACACAGGGTGTCAACCCATCACCGAGGAACATTCCTTGCCCTCGCGCGGGACAGATTTCGGCTTGCCCGAAATTGCACCATAAATTTAGTGTAAAGCGCGGCGGGCGAAATGTGAACAGTCCCATTTCAATTGTGCAAATGACAGGACAAATGCCGTCCGCCCGGGGAATGCACCCAAAAGGCCTATTGAACAGGAGAACACGCCTTAGGCATGGGCAAGTTGGGACACGCGCTGAGGGCTGACCCCCATCAAAGTGGCTATGTCGCGCACGCCGAGGTTGGCCTTTTTCAGTTTTGCGACCGCGGAACGCGAAGCGGCGGCAACTTTCGCCTCGGCATCGCGGGCTTGCGCGGCAGCCTCTTTATATTTTTCAACTTCGCTAATGTATTCAGCCATGTCGACAACGATGTGGACATCGAAAGTGTCTTCCGGGCGGCCGGTCATCAGGGCTGAAGCGTCCTTGACCATGTCCACCAGCTGATCCAGGCGCTTCGCCTGTGTGCCGTATTCCTTGCCATCGCAAGTGAAGTCGGCCACCCACCAGCCGTTTTCACGGATAGCATGGGCGGTGACGTTGGTCATCTTCTGGGTTTTCGAGGTTTTTGGGGTTTTTGCGGTCATCGGCTTGCCCTCCTGATAATGCCCTTAGCAAGGTGTTCCTGGATTTCGCGGTGGCGCGGGATTGGCTCGGACCATTGCCCTATGCGGACTTTGGTGTGGTTGCCGCCTTCTTCGAGTTCCAGCGATTCGCCTTTGCGGCTTGCGATATCGGCAAGGCGTTTCAGCAAGTCGCGGCGTTTCATGGATTAATACTAGGGTACTTGAACGATTAATTCAAGGGTTATTTACTCATAGCATCTGATTGCCACCTGAGGCCAATATACACAAGGGAAAAGGACAAATCACCCCCGCCGAGACCAAGCAGCCCCAACGTAAGAAATCTGCAAGTGCCGCGACTAAGTGCGCAAATTCGTCGAAAAACCGGTGCCATATCGCTAGCAAAGTCGCGCGCTACCCATGCCGGCAAACAAGGGACACCCCGCACTACAGACGGGTTCGCAGCGCCGTCCAACAAGCGCGTTAGTAAAACGGAAACAATGGACTTGAGCATTTGCTCCGAAAGAATAGATACAAAGATATCATCCATACCTCTTGCCGTGTGGGGGGATGGAAAAGTTTGCTGGGGCATGCGCTCGAACCCAGAACAATCGCAGTGAACACAGTGAAATCTGGGTGCATCGGACATGAGATAGATTGCAAAGAGAAATACTCCCCAAGGAAGCACAGAAACATCAGTTGAGTTAATCATGTGTTTCTGTTGTGTGCGGGAACCTAAAAACCAGCACCAACCCGAGAACGCAACCAAGGGGAGAACGACGCAGGGCGAGTGTAATCCAAAGCTTGCTCCAGCCGGCGAACCAGGGACGTTCACCAGCCGTGATGTCGGGCTCTGTCTGTTCGCCGCGGTCGACCTATCAGCAGGCCCGACAACAAGCAGTACGTTTCAGACCCGCCAACCCACGATTCACCCGCTCGCGTCAGCCATTGATATGCCCGTCATCGAAGCCGAAATTCACGTGGCTAGCATCACAAAACGGGGTGTTCTTGGTGCCCGCACACCGGCAGAGCACATAGCGATTTTGCACCGGGTAGGTTTCACCGTTCGCGTCCGTCAGCGGAATCCCGCCCTGAACATAGATTCCGGCAGAACACTCATTTTGAGGGTCTTGGGCGACGACCACCAACGGCTCCAAATCCGGTTCCTGCACGGCACCCTGTGGATCCAGGCGCGTCAAACGGCCCGCCGGGCATTCGTCAATGACCTTGGTGGCCGCCGCCACCTCGGCCGGAGTTTGCGCCGTGGCGACCTGCGTCCACGCATCCCCGGCGGGTCCGTGACAAAACCGGGCGTAAGCGCAGCGCCCATCGTCGCCCATCCGCAACTGGGGACCTTCCGCAATGTCGATACGTTCGGTATAAGGCTGGTGATTGGCCGTTTCCGTACCCGCAAAGTCCACCTGATGATGCGAACCGTCACAAAACGGCTTGTCATGCGACAATCCGCAGCGGCACAGGGCGTAAGTTTCGCTCTGGGGCAGGGCGCGACCCGGATCCTAGGTGTAGCCCGACCCATCGGGATGAATCCGCGCTTCTCGCAGCGGTACCCCGCCGGTCACCAGGTAGGGCCCGCCCGCGCTGACTTTGATTCCCATTCCCTTTGCTGACTGAGACATCGCAAACTCCTCGCTGAAACTTGACCATGAAAAGGTCAATAAAGTTTATAGAATCTGTACAGAACTGTACTCGCAATGACTGCCGCGCGGCACTGGGGAAGCCTGAAAAAAGACTGAATTAAACCCGAGTTCCCCCGGAATTTGCCGCAATCGCGTACCTTACCAGGCGGTAACCTTTAGTCTTATAAAACCGCATCGGTCGAGGTCAAGGCGACACGCCGAGATTAATTGTCCTGACAATTACCTGAAATAGGGATTTCCTGCAGAAATGCCCCGTATTATTTCTAAAGTGGCAGCACAGACTGCCGAATATGTCAGGTGTAAGTCGACGAGGCTGACACAGCTGAATAAATCGATAATGGAGACATAGATGCAGTTGAATGGTTTGGGCAATTACCAGGCGAACGCCTTAGGCGCGCCGTGGAACAATGCCACGACCTCCAAAGAGCTCGCCACCGCGAACCACGGACCCTCCGGGCTGAGCGCAGGTTTGAACGCCCTGCGCGGAGCATCTCGGACCGCCCCGGTCGCGCCCGCAACCACCCCGGCAGGGAGCCATCATGCCACGGTGGACGGTTTCGGCGACGAAGTCCGCGTCTCTCCCACTTCCAGCACTCGCGCGGAAGTCTCAATCGAAAACTATAAATCCCAAACTGCCCAAGCTGCCGTCACCACTGCCAACGTGGTCAACGATTCCCTGGGAAAGACCGACCAAGTCCTGACCGGCATGAAAGCCATCGTCTCGGAGCTGTCCAATCAATCCCTGACTCGCACCCGGCGCGCCGAACTGACCGAAGCTTTCGGGCTGCTGGCAAAGCGACTGGATAGCCTGGTCGACCACGAATCTTTCGCGGGGCACAAGACCCTGGACGGTCGATTCCGCGCCACTTTCACCGTCGGCGATTCCGCCCGCGTCACCGTCGATGCCACCCTGCCCAACGGCAAAAGCTTTAACACCGAAGGCTTAGGACTCCAAGGCTTCGCCGACCTGTTGGCAACATCGCACCGCAACGACACCCCGGCAGTCGTGCAGAGCCTCAACATTGCCCAGGGTGCCGTCGCCCAGGTCCGCACCGGTTTGAGCGAAGCGACCGCCTCGACGGTAAACGCGATGTCTGCCAGCTCCAAACTGTTGAGCGCCGCTATCGGAGGCACCCCCGCCCTGGCTCAAGGTTTGGTCGCAAACACGATGTCGCAGCTGTCACAATCCGGCTCTGCCGCCTTTACTGCCCAAGCAAACACGGCGATTTCTTCCGCCCTGCGGTTGCTGTCCTAACGAGCTCACCCCGGAGACACCCGTTGAGTCTCCCGTCTCTCCCGGCGATTTAGATTTGCAGCGGTAACAACGCCCCCAAATCCGCACGATTCCCCGAAGCTGCCACGAATCCTCGCGAAACGGCTGTCGACCAGGTCAGACCCCCGACTGCCAACGCCAACCACACTTCCGGAGACATCTCAATCACCGCCGGCGGCGTCCCGCGCCGATGCGTCGTCCCCGGCAAAATCTGGACCGCGCCAAAAGGCGGCACCCGCACCTCCACCGCCTGACCCGGCGCTGCGGCTTCCAACCGCTGCAGGGTGAAACGCACCGCGGTCGCCACCGTGTCACGCGGGATTTCCCTGGTAAAATCCGGCAAATGTCCTGTCAATTCAGTGAACGAGACGGGCGCCGGAGAATCCCCCACTCCACCGCCATGAGCTGGGCAGACAGCGGAAACACAAGCAGAAACGGCAGCGCGACCGGCTGCGGAAGAAATCTTTTTTGCCACGACAATAAACTCCCTATTCCCAGGTTGCTTTCAGGATGCTATCATTGATTAAACAGCTTGGTGACCGGGAGAGTCACCATCCATACACTTTAGTCCCAGGATTACCGGAACGACGAGACGCTAAGGAAGGCCATCATGGTAGTGCAACTGACCACCAACACCAACGCCAGCCTGCAGGCAATGCAACCGGCAGCTGCGACTGCCCCCACCCGGAGCACCGATGCTCTGCAACGCGCGGCGGCACCCAACCACGCGGATTCCTTGGATTTGCGGGCAAACCCCCTGGCAGCGAAAGTCGGTCAGACTCACCAGACACTCGCCGCTGCCCAACGCGGAGTGGAAGTCTTACGTGTCGCCAACGAGCACCTGGATGCCGCCGCGAAACACCTGGAATGGATACACAGCGTCGTTGAAGCGGGCAAATCCGACCCTTCCGCCCGTTTAGCTCTGGCTGACGGACTCTCCCGCCTGGATCAAACCCTGCACGCGGCGCGCTATCAAGACCAGGACGTCCTGGACGGCACCGACTTTTCTATCGCTCCCGGCGCACACGGCGCAGGTGTCACCGTGGCGATTGGTTCTGCGGATTTGCAGGATTTGGCGTCCCTGTTAGCTACCGGGGGACGTGGCATCGCCGCTATTAATCTGGATGACAAAGCCACCTCGATGAAATCCGTGGACCACGCCGATTTGCTGCTGTCTCACGCCAAGATTCAAATCGCGGCACAGACTTTCGCGCTGGGCGGACTGTTCAACTCCCTGACCGGCAATCTCGACGAACTGGGCGGTTCGGCTCTGACCCCCGACCAGGCTGGCGCTGCCGCACAGGATACCCAGTCCACTATTGCCGCTGCCCCCTCAGCTGCGATTGCAGCGCATCGGGTCAGCACGACTGCCGCACAAAACCTGCTGCTGAGCTAACAAAACACTACAAACATCCGGGACCGGTCTCTGATGAGGCCGGTCCCATGCTATGCCGGCGTTTTGGCACCGCGCACGGCACATTCCGCCACTGACCCCCGGCTGGCGCCATTCCGCGCCCGCGATAAACCGGGCTGGTTACACACCAAGCTGGTGAGGACCGGCAGCAAACTAAACCTGACCGGCAGCAGCGGAAGGTTCCCCAACCAAGAACGCGGGGCGTTCCCAACCAGCTTGGAGGAACGCGGCAGTCACGTCTCGCGCGACCCGATCCACGTCATCCAGGCTAACCAGCGCGATAGCACAGCCGCCGAAACCACCGCCCGTCATGCGCGCCCCCAACGCCCCGGCATCCCGCGCCGCCTGAACTGCCAAATCCAACTCCGGGCAGCTAACCTCATAATCGACACGCAGCGACTCGTGAGATTCGTTCATCAGCTGACCCAACTTGTGCCAATCCACCGTGGGACGCATCAGCTCGTAAGCAAAGTTGCGGGTCCGCACGATTTCCGTGAGCACGTGGCGCGCCCGACGGAACACTTCTACCGCCGATTCACCCTCGCCCAGCCGCTCGGAAAGCCGGGACAAAATCGCTGCAATATCTGGGTTTTGCAGCGGACGGTCAAAGTCAGAGGGCTGCAGCACCCCTGCCAGCTCGCCCAGGAACTCCACCCCCATCGCTGCCGCCGCAATCTCGCAGGTCTGACGGCGCGCCGCGTATTGACCATCTGCCAAGTCATGACGCGCCCGCGTATCAATGACTAACAGTTCCATCCCCGCTGGCGCCAGCGCAAACGGGAAATCGATAGTCTCAAACGTCCGGCAGTCCAACAGGAACACCTTATCCGGGTGGCTCAGCAGCGCTGCCGCCTGATCCAGCCCACCCGTAGGCGCTCCGACATAAAAGTTTTCTGCCCGTCGACCCGCGTCAACCAGCTGGTGACGACCGGGAATCGACCCCGCCAAGCCAAACCCGCACAGCGCATCCACCCCGACCGCCACGGCACATTCCAGCGCCGCCGACGAGGATAGCCCCGACCCCAGCGGCACGCAGGAATCCACCGCAATATCAAAGCCGGTCGCCGCCCCCGGCTGTTCCAACACGTCCTCCAGGCTCAAAATCGTGCCCCCCACGTAAGCCGCCGGTCCGCGCACCAAGCGCGAACCGTCCTCGGGAATCGCATCGGTCAGACCGCGGGAAAACTCGTCCAAATCCAGTTCCAGAGCCGCACTGCCGGGAGCGAACTGGGCGGAAATCAGGCGCAACCTGCGATCCGAGCGCGGACGCATCGCGGCATAAGTCGCGTGCGGCAGGGCCAGCGGCAGCGCGACCCCGCCGTTGTAATCCGTGTGTTCCCCGATGACATTGACCCGTCCGGGGGCGCGAAACACGCCCGCCGGTGCCGCCCCAAACGTGCGCTGGAACAGCTCGGTGACGCGGGCAGCCCCCTGTTGGGTCGGGTAGGGGTCCATGAATAGTGGCTGCGCCGAGTCTGAGCCAGCCGGAGGATTGACCGGGGCGGCAGGGGCGGCAGGGGTTTGGGCTGGATTAGCGGGGGTGGAATCGCTCATGTTTTGCCTCGTTTCGTGGTGTAGATTATCGGATTTGGTTCAGAAGGGCGGTTGACTTGGTTTACCCATTTAGGGAGTAGGCGGTGGGGCGGTGGCGCCTAGCGGAAAGTCGTGGGATAGTCCAGACCCGCAAAAGCGTCCAGTTCCACACACTCGCGCGCCGCCTGGCGGGCGCGAGTAGCGATTTTTTCCGGAGTCGTGTCGGAAATCCAGGCACCCATCCCCGACTCGGAACCCGCGAGGTATTTCAACTTGCCCGGTGCGCGCAAGAAAGAGAAAAACTCACAGTGCAAACCCAACTGAGCGCGACCGTCCGCGGGCGACAACGGCGCTTGGTGCCACGCCGAAATATAGTTGACCGGCAAATATGCCCCCGGCTGCGCATCCTCGCCACGCGCCGGTTCCCGATGAAAATGGTTCGCCACAATCATCATCTTTAGGTAAATATCTGCCAACGCTTCGCGCTGCGCCGCGTCCAAAGCCGCGAAATCCGGCACGATACGCCGCGGCACCAGGTGAAACTCGATAGGCCACCGTGCCGCAACCGGGACATAGAGTACCCAATGCGCATTTTCTGCCACCACACGCGTGCCTGCCTGGAGTTCCGCGTCCCGCACGGAGGCGATGAGGTTCACCTCCGGGTCACCGGTTTTCTGCCCCAACGCCCGTGCCTGGCGCAGCATCGCCGCGGTTTTCGGCGTCAGGTAAGGGTAAGCATAAATCTGACCGTGAGGATGCGACAAGGTGACTCCGATGTCCTCGCCGTGATTTTCAAACACGAAAACCTGTTTTATTTGGGGCAACGCCGACAGCGCGGCAGTGCGATCCGCCCAGGCTGCAATGACGGTTTGCATCCGCTGCGGTCCCATCGAAACCAGGTTCGTGTGCAAGTCCGGACCGAAACACACGACTTCGCAACGCCCGTTCGCGGGGCGTTCACAAAACAGGTCCTGACCATCCGGGTGAGTCTCGGCGTTACTTACACCGGGGACTTCCAGCAGGGACGGAAAACGGTTTTCAAAAACCACCACGTCATAATCAGTGTCTGGAATCTCCCCGTCCTGATAGGTCGCGCCGGGACGCGCCGGACCCAGCGGGTTAGCATCCGCGGGCGGCAGGAAAGTGCGGTTCATACGATGCGCCGCCATCGGAATCCAATCCCCCGTCAACGGGTCCCGACGCATAATCGGACCCGATGTACCTCTTGCATCCCCCGATTCAAACCGAGGAGGCAACGGGCGCGGATCGTCGCAACGACGAGTCGCCCGCCCCGAAACATACGGCTCAGAATCATCAAAATAGAACAAATCGCGGCCATCAGCCAGTTTTATCGCAGTTTTACGTACCAGGTGTTCCATCACGTACCCCTTTCCGGGGTTAATTCTAAGCAAAACCTGCGCCCAAAGTGGAGGTATATGTGCCAACTGTGCGCAACTCTGACAATCCGGGAAAGCACCCCGTGTCGATGCGACGGGCGAACCGCGAAGATGCCCCCACACAGAGGGGCGAAACGGCGGGGCAAGCCGGAGAACCGCGGGGCGGGGGTCGACTAAACTGGTTGCATGGATAACATCTATGCTCACGGAATCGCGCGCGTAGCCAGCGCGACTTTTACCATCCAGCTGGGAGACCCCCACGCTAATGCCCGCCAAATCGTCGAACTGGCACGGGCTGCCGCTGCCCAACACGCCGCCCTGGTGGTGTTTCCCCAGGACTGCCTGACCGGCGTGACGCTCGGAGATTGGGGTGCCAACACCGCGGTCGCCAACGCCACCGTGTCAGCACTGCATTGGATTGCGACCCAGACCGCGGACCTGTCCATCGTGACCATAGTCGGGGCGCGGCTCGGCGGGGTGTCGCGCGCCGTGTCCATCTGGGGCGGAGACGTCCACGACGACATGGAACAGAGCTGGGGATTTTCTGCCACGAACCTGCCGGGGCTGCATATTGTGCCCGTAGTCGGCTCGTTGAATCGACTGGCTACCTACGACGCCCCCACTCCGACGAGCTTTTATACCCGCAATTCTTTCGGCGCTGCCATGTCCGGGAATTCCCTGCCCACCGCCACAATCATCGCCCACCTGGCGGCACCAGCGCACACGGTCGGCTCCATCCGGCACCTGCACCGCGCGGCCCGGACCCTGTCTCGGGACCTGCACCTGGCAGTCGTACAAACCATCGGTTCCCACGGCGAATCATCCACCGACGGGACCTACAGCGCCAGCGGATACATTGCCGCTGATGGTCAGGTCCTGGCTGCCGAAACGCACCTGAGCCAAGCCGGTTTGACCCTGGCAGACATCGTGCTGCCGGAACTGGCGCGGTCGGTGCGCTACACTGGTCCGAGCTATACCGAGCTGACCGGATACGGAAGCTTCGAGGTAGCCCTGGATTTGGGCACCGAGATTCCCCTGCTGCAGCCCCCCGCGCAGCGTCCCCTGGTGCCCGTGTCTGACCGGCGCTACCGGGCTGACCTGCGGGAAGCCTTTGATATACAGCGCGACGCCCTGGTGAGACGCTTGCAGGCGCTGGGGAATGCGAACATTATTTTGGGGATTTCCGGCGGTCTGGACTCCACGCTGGCGCTGTTGGTCGCTACTGCCGCCCGCGACAGCGCTTTAGCGCATGAGTCGGGGCGGCAAACGGCGGAGCCGAACCGCAAAAGCAACGATTTGCTTTCGCCGGCGGAGCACCTTGAAAACACCCGCGACAGCGCTGGTTGCAAGCCGGAAATTCTCACCTTTACCCTGCCCGGCTTTGCCACTTCGGCACACACCAAGAGCAACGCTCAAAAACTTGCCGCCGCAGTGGGGGTGAACTGCGAACTTATCGACATCCGCCCGGCTGCCACCGAGATGCTAAAGACGATGGGGCATCCTGCCGGACACGGCGAACCCATCTATGACGTTACTTTTGAAAACGTACAGGCGGGGCTACGCAGCGACTACCTGTTCCGCCTGGCTAACCAGCGACACGGATTCGTGCTGGGAACCGGGGATTTGTCCGAAAGTGCGCTGGGGTGGACGACTTACGGGGTCGGGGATCACATGAGCCACTATTCCGTGAACTGTGGGGTACCCAAGTCGATGATGCCTGATTTGATTCGCGAAGCCGCCACGGTGCTGATTGAACGCAATCTCATCGCCGACCCCGCAGCATTGCGTGACACAGTGGAATCCATCATCGCCACCGATGTCACCCCGGAGCTGATTCCTGACCATGACAGCGATGGTCAGACGCAACACCAGACGACCGAGGGGTCAATCGGACCGTACCTGTTGCATGATTTCTTTCTGTACCACACGCTGCGCGGGGCCGGACCGGACCTGGTCGGATTCCTGGCGCTGGCGGCGTTCACCAAACCCGAGGAATGCGCCGACCCGGATGCTGCACACGCCGTGGGTACGGATGATACCTGCCCGGATTCCATCGGCAGCTCTCCGTGCTGTTCCCATGGCAGCGGGCAAAACGAGGATCGCTACTTTACCCGCGAGGAAGTGCTGAAATGGCTGGAAGTGTTTTATCGCCGTTTCCTGACCCAGCAGTACAAACGCTCTACCTCGGTCGATGGACCGGTCATCTGGGAGGGCATGACGCTATCGCCCCGCGCCGGGTTCAATTTCCCCTCGGATTTATCCCCCGCAGCCACTTTGGCGCAACTGCAAAACCTGTAATTTGCACCAGCACCCCGGAGATACATGCACGAACGACCGATTTCAAACCAGAGTCAGGGCTTTCACCCTTTATCAATTTCCTAAACTACCAGGTTATAGCGATTTGGATATTGAAAGTTTGACTCCAGCCAAAGTGAAATCGGTCGTTCGTGTCAGGTAGGCAAAAATCAGATGACGCCGTGTGCCAGCATGGCATCAGCGACCCGGCGGAAACCGGTAATGTTCGCGCCATAAACGTAGTCGCCAGGCTTGCCGTATTCCTCAGCAGTCGCCAAGCAGTCGTTGTGAATCTCGCGCATCATGGCTTCCAAACGTTCCTCGGCATATTCAAATGACCAGCGGGAACGCGAAGCGTTCTGTTCCATCTCAAAGGCGGAAGTCCCCACCCCACCGGCGTTAGCAGCCTTGCCCGGCGCGTAGGAAACGTCGGGAGCGGACTGGAACACTTCAATAGCCTGCGGGGTGGAAGGCATATTTGCGCCCTCTGCCACATACTTGCAGCCGTTCTTAACCAGGGTTCGCGCGTCATTTTCGTCAATCTCGTTCTGAGTAGCGGCAGGCAGTGCTACGTCCACCGGGACAGCCCAGACTCGACCGGAATCGTGGAACTCCGCGCTGGGACGCTGCGCCGCATAGTCAGAAACCCGACCGCGGCGATGTTCCTTAATCTCTTTGAGCAAGTCCAGGTCGATGCCTTCCTTGTCATACACCCAGCCGTCAGAGTCCGAACAGGTCACCGGCTTGGCACCGAGCTGCTGGGCTTTCTCGATGGCGTAAATCGCCACGTTACCCGAACCGGAGACAGCGCAGGTCAAACCTTCCAGAGACTCTCCGCGATCTTCTGCCATGAACCGGGCGAACATGACCTGTCCATAACCGGTCGCTTCGGTACGAACCAGCGAACCGCCCCAGCCCAGACCTTTCCCGGTCAACACGCCAGCTTCGTGCACGCCGGTCAGGCGCTTGTACTGACCGAACAGGTAGCCAATCTCGCGACCACCCACACCGATGTCACCAGCGGGAACGTCGGTCTTGTCGCCAATGTGACGGTACAGCTCGGTCATGAAGGACTGGCAGAACAGCATGACCTCGTTATCCGACTTGCCGTGCGGGTCAAAGTCAGAGCCGCCCTTGCCGCCACCGATGCCCTGGTTCGTCAAGGCGTTCTTAAAGATTTGCTCGAACCCCAGGAACTTGATGATGTTGCGGTTCACCGACTTGTGGAAACGCAAGCCGCCCTTGTAGGGACCCAGCGCGCTGTTGAACTCCACGCGGTAGCCCCGGTTGACCTGGACATCACCATTATCATCGACCCAGGGAACGCGGAAAATAATCTGGCGTTCCGGCTCGGTCAAACGCTCCAGCAGCCCGTAGTCGGCGTATTCCGGATGCCGTTCGATAATCGGATCCAGCGAGATGAGCACCTCAGTCAAAGCTTGGAGAAACTCCGGTTCGCCGGGGTTACGGTGAGCAGTTTCTTGTAATACTTTTTCTAGTTTAGGATGCACGAGTTTACGCTCCTTTGTTTAATTGATTTTGTCGCGCCAAATATACCACCTGTCTCATTTCGCAAAAGAATCGTTCCGCATCTTGGACGTGTCTCGTAGCGTTTGGGGAGGGTCGCGGCGCCCCCTGGTGCACACCCCGAATCCCCACCAACACGGACAAAACTCGGCAACCACCCACACCGCCCTGGTGCGCCCGATCCAAACGCACACAACGCACACAACGCCCATCTAAAAAAGCGACCGGGAAACCCATGGGGTTCCCCGGTCGTGAAGATGAAAACCAAATCAGATTGACAGCGACACCATGTTCGTAGCCGCTTTGAACACATCGAGAGTCGGTTCGCCCGGATGCCACCCGCACGAAGTCAAACCGCCGGATTGCAAAGCGTTGAGCTGGCGCACCAGCTCCTCGGCGTTACGCCCGACCGAGCCATCGTCAACCGAGACAAAACGCACCCGGTTATCGGGGTCGACCAAGAACGACGCACGATCACACACACCATCGCGGTTCAACACCCCGACCGCTTTCAAGAAGTCATGAGTCAGGTCGCTCGCCAAGGGGAACGGGACGTTTTTCAGCAGCTCGTCCCTGGAGCGCCAAGCCAGGTGGACGTACTCGGAATCAGTGTTCACCGCCACCACGTCACAGTGGCGTTCCTGCAAATCCTCATACACTCCGGCGATTCCGGCTAACTCGGTGGGGCACACAAAAGTGAAGTCCTTGGGCCACATGATAAACAGTCGCCACTGCCCCTCCGGCACGTCAGCGGAGCGCACCCTGGTAAAGTAGTCTTCTTCCTTGTTAACGGGCAGCTCAGAGAGCACCCCGCCGACTACTGCCTGAAAGTCGTACTCCGGGAACTCGTCGCCAATTGTCAAAATCGCCATAGCTTATATCTCCTCTGGACTGATAGTCAGCGCTAACCACTGACGTGGTAATTCTATGCGAAAGCCGCAAAATATGCAGGTTTATGCGGTTTCGCTACCTCTACGCGAGGGTTATTCGAACAAATCGGGCAAGACCTGGGTGCTGGCGTGAACCAAGTCTTTCACCGCGAAGCTCACTTCACCCTGCGAGAAAGTAATCGACAGGTCATGCCCGCCACTTTCGCCAATCCGCCACACACCGATGCCCGCCGCTGCTGCGTTGCGACACACCTCGTCAACCTGGCTCGTGCGAACACAAACCACGGCTCGTGCCTGCGTCTCACTGAACAGCAGCGCCGTCGCGCCCAGCCCCGTTTCGGCCTCAAGCTGACGCAAGTCCAGGCGCGCCCCGATTTCAAAACGGCACGCCATATCTACCACGGCCTGTGCCAAACCGCCGTTAGACAGGTCATGCGCTCCGAGGTGAGCCTCGCTGGTCGCGCCAGCAATCAGCACTTCACCCAGCGCCTGTTCCGCGGCAAAATCCACCACCGGCGGTTGCCCGCCGAAGTGCCCGTGGAATCGCGCCCACGCCGACCCGTCCAGCTCCGCGGCAGTTTTGGCGCCGAGCAGCAAAAGCTGTTGCCCTTGCCCCACAAAACCGGCAGGCGCCACCCGCGTCACCGAATCCATCAGCCCCAGCATACCCACCACCGGGGTCGGGTTGATAGAAGAATCCGGCTGACCCATCGTGTCCCCGGACGAGTTATACAGCGAAACGTTACCGCCGGTCACGGGCACTTTCAGCGTGGCGCAGCCGTCTGCCAAACCCGTCATCGCCGTCACCAGCTGCCACATGGCGTCCGAATCCTCCGGGTTGCCGAAGTTCAGGCAGTCGGTAATCGCCATCGGGCGCGCCCCGACCACGCACACATTGCGGTAAGCCTCCGCCAGCGCCTGCTGCGCCCCAGCATAAGGATTCAACTTGGTGTACCACCCGTTCGCATCCGTAGCCAGCGCCACCCCGCGCCCAGTCTCTTCGACCACGCGAACGACCCCGGCATCATCCGGCTGAGACAGAGCGGTGTTGCCGCGCACGAACCGGTCGTATTGGTCCGTCACCCAATTCTTTGCTGCCTCGTTCGGGCTGGTCACACACACGTCAAGGATTTCTTGGCGCAGTTTCTCCGGGTCGGTGTCCCCCGGCATCGCCAACTCGTCGCGCGCCATCGCTTCCAACACCGTGTTCGCGTTCAGCGCGTCTTGCCAAGACGGTTTCGCATAAGGGCGGTCGTAGACGGGAGAATCAATGGCAACCGTTTTCGGGTCCACGTCCACAATGCGCTGACCGTGGTGATCCACCGTCAAACGCCCGTCCCCGGTGACCTCGCCAATCACAGCATATTCCACATCCCACCTGCGGACAATGTCCACAAACTCGCTGAGGTGCGATTCTGAAACAATCGCCATCATGCGCTCTTGAGACTCGCTCATGAGGATTTCCCCAGCGGTCAAGGTCGGGTCACGCAACAGGACTTTCTCTAGGTCCACGTGCATACCCGAGTCTCCGTTTGCTGCCAGCTCGGACGTGGCGCAGGAAATCCCCGCCGCTCCGAGGTCTTGAATCGCCTCTACCACGCCGGCTTTAAACAGCTGTAAACAGCATTCAATCAAGACTTTTTCCATGAACGGGTCGCCGACCTGGACGCTGGGACGCTTTGCGGGCATCCCGTCCTCGAACGACTCGGACGCGAGGATGGATGCCCCGCCGATACCGTCACCGCCGGTGCGTGCCCCGAACAGCACCACGTGGTTACCCACCCCGGTCGCGTTCGCCAAGTGAATGTCCCCATGCCGCAGCACCCCCAAGCACAAGGCGTTGACCAGCGGGTTTCCTTGATAGCTGGGGTCAAACTCAGTCTCGCCGCCGATATTGGGCAGCCCCAGGCAATTTCCGTAGCCACCCACGCCAGCAACCACGCCATGCACCACGCGAGCCGTATCGGGGTGGTCCACCGCGCCGAAACGCAGCTGGTCCATGACCGCAACCGGGCACGCCCCCATCGCCATGATGTCGCGCACGATGCCACCTACCCCGGTGGCAGCGCCCTGATATGGTTCGACAAAAGACGGATGGTTGTGCGACTCGACTTTAAACGTCACCGCGTAGCCGTCCCCGATGTCGACCACCCCGGCGTTTTGCCCCATGCCCACCAGCAGGTTTTTCTTCATTTCCGGAGTGGTTTTCGCGCCGAATTGTTCCTTCAAATGCTTCTTTGAGGATTTATACGAGCAGTGCTCGGACCACATGACGGAATACATCGCCAGCTCCGCCGCGGTAGGGCGGCGTCCCAGAATCTCTTTGATGTGAGCATATTCATCATCTTTCAGCCCCAACGCCCGGTAATCTTGCGGCTCATCGGGGGTCTGTGCAGCATTTTCAACGGTGTCATAAGTCGTCATGAGTGGTTCCTTCAGTAGTTTTGGGTGGGCGGTACGGTCAGTCGCGGTTCTTCGACATGGGCTTTCGTTTAGACCAGCACCGTGTTAATCGCGGAAGTAAAGAACTTAAGACCGTCAGTTCCGGCGCGGTTGCGCGAGCCGGGAGTGGGACCGAAACCCGGCTCCACAGCGTGCTCTGGGTGGGGCATCAAGCCGACCACGTTCCCTTTTGCATTGGTAATCCCGGCAATGTCGTTTAGCGAACCGTTGGGGTTACCCAGCGGACCGGCATAGCGGAACACGACCTGACCTTCGCCCTCGAGGCGTTCCACGGTGTGCGGGTCAGCCCGGAAATTGCCCTCCCCGTTTTTCAGCGGAATGAGGATTTCTTCGCCCTCGCTAAATTCGCTGGTCCATGCTGTGTGATTGTTTTCGACCCGCAACACCTGGTCGCGGCAAATGAACTTTTTATGCTCGTTACGCATCAGGGCTCCATCCAGCAAATGCGCCTCAGTCAACACCTGGAACCCGTTACAAATCCCCAGTACTGGCATACCCCGACCAGCGGCCTCGACGATAGACTCCATCACCGGAGCGAAACGGGCAATCGCGCCACAGCGCAAATAGTCCCCGTACGAAAACCCGCCTGCCAAGACGATGGCGTCAACCTCGTGCAAGTCTGCATCCTGGTGCCACAGCTGCACCGGCGTGGCGCCTGCCAACCGCACCGCCCGGCGCGCGTCTTGGTCATCGAGGGTCCCCGGAAACGTCACGACCCCAACTTTTGCACTCATGCTTGGTCCTCCGTGACGGCTTTGACAGCCACAACGTCCTCGATAATCGGGTTGGACAGCAGGGTCTGTGCCGCCTGACGTGCCGCCTCAAGGTCCGCTTCGGTGACATCACCAGCGGTGTCCAAGGTGAAGCGTTTGCCCTGACGCACGTCCACAAAGTTTTCGATTCCCAGGCGAGCTAACGAGCCTTTAATGGCTTTGCCCTGCGGGTCGAGAATCTCTGGTTTCACCATAACCTCAACAACGATTTTTCCCATTTTTGTTCCTTTTCCGTGGATAGGGGCTTTCCGGGGTTCCGGCAAGCGTTTCAAAGTTTAGATGAGAGGTTGACCGGTCAGAATCCGGTACGCCTCGAGGTAGCGTTCGGTGGTGCGCTGGACCACCTCGGGTGGCAAAGCTGGCGGTTTGGCACTGCCGTGACGATCCCAACCCGACTGGGGGCTTGTCAACCAGTCTCGCACGTACTGCTTATCGAAACTGGGGGTGACCTGCCCCTCCACCCAAGCGTCGGCGGGCCAGAAGCGCGAGGAATCCGGGGTGATGACTTCGTCTCCCAGCACAAAAGAGGCAGATCCGTCGCTGACGGTGTCGCCGTGAACGTAATGTCCCGGCAACGCGCCGAATTCAAACTTGGTGTCAGCCAGGATGATCCCGCGTTCCGCCGCGATCTCGGCAGCTTTGCGATACACCAGCAACGTCAAATCCATGAGGTTTTTTGCCACCGCCCGTCCGTGCAGTTGGGCGATGCGGGCAGCGGACACATTTTCATCATGTTCGCCCAGTTCAGCCTTAATTGCGGGGGTGAAAATCGGCTCGGACAGTTTCGAGGCTTCCCGCAGCCCCGGCGGCAGGGCAATGCCGCACACCCCACCAGATTGCTTGTATTCCACTAATCCTGAACCGGTCAGATATCCACGAGCCACGCACTCGACCGGATACATCTCCAGTCGCCGGGTAATCATCGCTCGTCCCGCTACCTCTGCCGGCACGTCAACGCCCAAATAGTGCGTGTCCACCAAGCCGTTTAGCTGGTTAAACCACCAGCGAGACAGTTGGGTCAACACCGCTCCCTTGCCGGGAATGGGGGTATCGAGGATAAAGTCATAAGCTGAAATCCGGTCGGTCGCCACTAACATCAAACGATCCGCGGTAGCGATTCCGGCAGCGTCTTCGGGAATAAAGATTTCCCGGACTTTGCCTGCTGCCGCCTTTTTCCACCCTGGAATGTCTGGAATCTCAGTCACCGGGTGCTCGAGAACGTCGCTGGGAACATAATCTGGAGCTACAAGTTCAGCCATGCGTTCATTCTTTCACACAAGCGCCAACGCCCTCAAACCACCCTGCAAGGGTTCGGATAGCTCGATTCTGCCGCGAGCGCAGACAGCGAGTCGGTAAACGCCGGCAAAATCCGGGGATAACTGGTCGGAAGTACCGGAGGATACGTGCTGGGGTGTGAATATAAGGTGGGATTTGGGCAGTAGCTGCCATTATTGGCAGCTACTGCCCTATATTCACCCTATAATCCACGCACACCCTGAACCCGGAATAAAACTTATTAATGTCTTGGCGCAACTAGGGCATTGCAGGTTAAAACGTTTTTCCCCCGGCACGCAGCCGGGGGAAAAACGTAAAAAGAATCAGCTGGGCTAAACCCCCAGCGGGAAATCGCTAGTTAAAGCACATGACGCCGAAGCGACCCTTGCCGTAACCTTCGATGTCGAGGACAGAATCGCGACGCTCCACATACGAGGTAACCATCTTGTACTCGTTACCGGGCAGTTCCTCGCCGGGAGTGTACATCAAACCGATGGTGACGTGAGGGGCATCGTCCTTGTTCAACAGACCCGAGAAAATGTTGAGGATTTCGTAGACATTCTCAATGTAGCTGTCCGACAAGGTGCCGTTGTTGATTTCGTCTTGTGCCCCCGCAGCGGGAATCAGCTGCAGGGCGGCACCGGCATAGGCACACAAATCCAGGTCCATAATGCAGGCGGCACAGACGTTATTCATCGCATCGTTAAAGAACGCCACGCAGCAGCCGAATTCCTCATCCGGCTTGAGAATTTCGTAGTCCGGCGAAACCTCAACGCTGCGTCCTAACAGCATTTCAAACAGGTCGCGAATCTCTTTCGCGGTAGGCAAAGGGGTGGCACTCATCGGTTGAACGCTCCTAAAATTGACTTGAAGGTGGCGGCATCAAAAGGCTTTTGAATCAGGAAGTTCGCACCCGCCTGTTGTGCGATTTCCCGCATCTGAGGGGAACCCTCGGAAGTCACAAACCCGACCGGAATCTTTGACCCCGTCGCCCGCAGCTGCTGCAGCATCTCAATACCCAGCATATTTGGCATATTCCAGTCAGACAGCACCAAGTCAGGGGATTCTGACAGCGCCAACTGCAAAGCCTGAGCGCCATCCTCGGCCTCCATGACTTCCCAGTCGAATCCCGCCTGGCGCAGGGTACGCACCACGATTTGTCGCATCACTCGCGAATCGTCGGCAACAATAATACGCATCGATTACCTCCGTGTTCACCCTTAAGCCGCGTCTCGCGGGGTATTAAGGTCACTTATCGAGACTACCAGGAATTTGCCTTTCCAGTTGAGGTTTACGCTAACTAAAGGTGAATCCTGGTCAGTCGGTTTTTCTTTTTCAACTTTGGGAAGAACCAGGTTTCCGGAATCTTCCACGATTGATTTCATATTTCCGCCAATCACATTGACGATTTCTCCAAAAGCGTCCCGCTGGTCCTCTTCGGTCACTTCATCAGTTTCGCCCAGGAGGTACATGGCTCTGGTCAGGTCCTTGGCTGTGGAGTCTTCCATCGCTAGCATGACACGCAGCTGCTTATCCCCTTGAGATTCTATCCAAGCATAAATCGGATCCTGAAAAGGCTCGATTTCTTCGGTCCATTCCCTCACAGTGCCTTCGCGTTTATCAATCAGGGCATAGAAAACGTCGTTCGCAATGTTCAACACCGCCTCGCGAATTTCCTGGTCCATTTTGCTCTCCTCGTGTTCCTTACTGACGACAGACTCCGGGCATTTGGTTTCACCGACCGTCCCGCAGGGTCTGACAGTTCCTCAAGTCCCCAACCCCAACAGCATGAGCTTTTCGTTGACGGCTTCGGGAGTGAAAGGCTTGATGAGATACTCGTGCGCCCCCGCCGCCAAGGCACGCACAATCTGCGAGTGCTCCGACTCGGTGGTCACCATCATCAACGTGATATTGCGCAGTTCCTTTTCTGCGCGGATATTGACCACCAGTTCCAGCCCGTTCATCACCGGCATATTCCAGTCGATTGTCGCCAAATCGACACGTCCCGTGGCGGGGTCATGCAAGATTTTCATAGCCTGTTCCCCATCGTTGGCCTCCAGGACTTCAAATCCTTCCCGGCGCAGGATACCGCCGATGATTTTACGCATAGCACGGGAGTCGTCAACGATTAATGCTTTCATTTCCCGGCCCCTTTCAACTTATAGACCGCGCCACTCGTCAAGGTCACACGCTCCCATACCGGATCCATCCCCATGGTGGTTTCCGCCGCCCCCAAGAACAGGTAGCCGCCGGGCACCATCGAGTGCGCCACGCGACGCAAGACCTCACGCTTCGTGTTGATATCAAAATAAATCAAAACGTTACGGATGAACACGATATGGAAAGGACCACCCTTGGGCGGGGTCGACAACAGATTGTGTTCCTGGAAATTAATCCGCGACCGCAGCGACGGGCTAATGACCCAGTTGGCGCCCTCACGAGCAAAGTAACGCACCAGCATAGGCGCCGGCAGACCGCGGTTTACCTCCAGCTGAGTGTAGAAACCCTGTTTCGCTTTAGCTAACACTGCCCGAGAAATATCCGTGGCGACAATGGAAAAATTCGGCGCCTGTGGCATTTCCAGCAAACTCATCGCAATGGAATATGGCTCCTGACCGGTGGAACAAGCCGCGGACCAAATCGAGAGGTTACGGTGACCAGCCTCAGCCAAGCCGGGAATCACGGATTCGGTCAAGCCCTTAAACGGGGTGACATCACGGAAAAACGAGGTTTCGTTGGTGGTCAGTGCTTCCGCAATATCTTGCAGGTCCCCAGCCCGGTGGGTCGCGATAACCTGTTGAATCCACTTGTCCACCGCAGTTTCGCCAGTAAATCCGGCTTCCCGTGCCAAAGGAACCAGCCTGGATTCCACCAGGTATTCCTTTCCGGCGGGAAGTTGGATAGCACTGCGTTGCTTTACCAATCCCGCCACATAATCAAATGTTTGGCGGGTCAGGCTCATCGTCTGGCCTCCGGAGCATAAGCCTGGACGTGGCGCTGAATCTGGGTGGCAATCTCATCTAGCGGTCGGATTTCGTCTGCAAAGCCCGCGTTAGCTACCGCCCCTGGCATCCCCCAAACCACAGAAGTCTGTTCGTCCTGCACCAGGGTGCGTCCTCCTGCTTCCAAAACCTTGCCACAGCCGTTCTTGCCGTCCTGACCCATGCCGGTCAGCACGACTGCCAACATATCTCCGCCATAGAGATTCACCGCGGAGTCAAACATGACGTCCACGGAAGGACGGCAAAAGTTTACCGGCGGGGTCTGGGTCAATTTCACGCGTGGAGCCCCGGCATTGCCGGCAAAAGTCATATGGAAGTTGCCCGGTGCCAGATAAATGTGACCCGGCGCCAACATCATGCCTTCCGAAGCCTCCTGCACCGTCGCGGAAGTCAGCTTGTCCAAACGCGCCGCCAACTGGGTGGTAAACACCGGGGGCATGTGCTGGGTGATGACCATCGGAATCGGCATGGGACGGCTCAATCCGGAAATCACCTTGGTCAAAGCTTCGGGACCGCCGGTGGAAGAACCGAGAATGACGATACGAATCGGCTTGTCCGGCATACCCGTACGGTCGTGGAGTTTGAGCGGACCGGCAAACATGGTCGGCACGGAAGAAATATTGGCGCGCGCCTCGGGGGACAAATTGGCAGAGACCGCCCCAATCGCGCGAACTTTGCTGGGCAGCAAGCCCAAAATGATAGGAACCAGCTGTTCCCGCACACTTTGAATGGACTGCTGGACGGAACCCTGGTTAGCCGGTTTCGTCACGTAGTCCGTAGCGCCGGCAGAGAGAGCTTCCAAAGTCGCGGTCGCGCCACGCTGGGTCAGGGTGGAGAACATGATGATGGGGTCTTTACAGCCCATCTTGCGCAGCTCGCGCACCGCCTCAATACCGTCCATTTCGGGCATTTCTATGTCCATCGTGATGGCATCAGGCTTTAGCTGTTTCCACTTCATCAGCGCCAGTTTGCCGTTCGGGGCAGTACCTACGACCTCCAGACTGGGGTCAGCGTTGAGCGCATCCGTAACAATCTTGCGCACCACGACAGAATCGTCCACCACGAGGACTTTAATGCCAGCCATTCTCTCTCCTCAGCTGCGTATTCTTCCCTGTTAAGGTTAACTGGTTTTACAGTTCTTCGCCCAACAACGGACGGCCATCTTTGCGACGTTCCCGACTCGAAACGCGCGCGGGTACGTACAGATTACCGGAAAAGCCGCACCCGAAAAAATATCGCCGCCACCCGTCCTTGTGCAGACAAATCGGAGGGAGCCACCGCAGTGACCCCCTCCGATTGAGCAATCTCAGATTACGGCACGAATTTACGCCCCCCGGGCTTCCGCGCCGATAGCGACCACACGCTCGACATCGAGGACCAGCAGCAGGTCGTCGCTCAGCTTGTACGCACCCAGGATGAGTTCGCGCATATCCTGACCCAGCGTGTCCGGCGGAGCCTCGAAATCAGACTCGTCGACTTCGCGAACATCACCAATTGAATCCACCATCAGCGACAGCGTCTCACCGTCCAGCACCACCACGACCATCATGGCTTCGCGGGGATCCTCGCGCGGCGGCAGGTGCAGCTGATTGCGCAGGTCAATCAGGGTGGCAATCTGTCCGCGCAGGTTCACCAGACCGGTGATGGCAGTCGGCGAGAGCGGCACGTTGGTGATGTCCTCACCGTGCAGAATCTCGGTGACCTGATTGACTTCAATGCCGTAAAGGGCTCCGTCCAAGCGGAAAGTTACGTACTGCGTCATCGTTCATCACGCTCCGA
The DNA here is from genome assembly GCF_000185445.1 of Mobiluncus holmesii ATCC 35242. Lineage (NCBI taxonomy): Bacteria > Bacillati > Actinomycetota > Actinomycetes > Actinomycetales > Actinomycetaceae > Mobiluncus > Mobiluncus holmesii. The sequence continues at coordinate 1,609,859 of NZ_GL622346.1, forward strand.
CCATATCCAGACGAGAGTTCATCTCGAGTTCGGCGTTGAAATCTTCGATTTCATCGAAGAACGTCGGGTCGGCAGCGCGAACCGCCTGTTCGACGTCCAGCAGCTCGGTGACCCGGTCCTTCAACACCGCAGAACCCAGCAAGCCGTGATCTTCGATGTTGGAGTGCTTGCGCTTGTCGTCCGCAACGATGTCCAGAATCTCGCGAACCACCATCGCCACAGAACGCTCGCCCCGGCGATACACCACGACCTGCAAGTCCTTCGGCTCTTCGTAGTCCATGACCCCGAGCAGGCGATCCAGACGGACGATAGGCAGAATCTGACCCCGGTATTGGATAACCTCGCGACCACCCACGCGCTCCACTGCCTCGACGCTGATGTGCTCCAAACGGGTAACGGCAGCCAGCGGAATCGCCACGCGGCGACCATCGCCAATCCCGACCACCAAAGCCTGACCGGTCATCTCGGAGCTGCGAGCCTGCGCGGCTTCCGCATCCATCTGCGCCTTTTGCGCCGCCTGAGTCGTCGCGCCAGTCAGGGACTTGCGCGCCACCGCGCCAATATCCAGAATCAACGCGACGCGACCATCGCCCAGCAGGGTCGCGCCCGCGTACAGACCGATGGACTTGAGCTTCGAAGACAGCGGCTTGACCACGATTTCTTCGTTGTTGATGACCTTGTCGACCACCAAGCCGAACCGTTGATCATCGTTTTGCAGCACGGCAATCACGCCGTTGGCTTCGGAACCGCGGTCGCTGGCTTCCTCGGGGTGCAGCACGTGGCTCAAGCGAATCAGCGGAAGCAACATGCCACGCAGGCGGTACACCGGCGAGGCGTTGACATACTCCATGGAAGTTTCCTTGCGGGATGAATCCAGCACGACCAACTCGAGCAGGGACACCTGCGGGATGGCGTAAAGCTCACCGTGGGACTCAACCGTCAAAGAAGGCTGAATCGCCAAAGTCAGCGGGATGCGCATCCGCCACGTCGAGCCCTTGCCCAACTCGGATTCCACATCGACTGTACCGCCAATAGCCTCGACGGAAGTCTTGACCACGTCGGTGCCGACTCCACGACCGGAGATGTTCGAAACTTTCTTTGCAGTCGAGAATCCCGGCAGGAACAGCAGGTTAAAGATTTCCTTGTCGCTCATTTCGCCGAGCTGCTGCTGGGTGACCAGACCCTTGTCCAGAGCCTTGTTTGCCACCACAACCGGATCGATACCCGCACCGTCGTCGATAATGTCAACTACAACCTGACCACCGGCGTGGTAAGCCTTCAGGGTGACGGTACCCTTCGGGTCTTTACCAGCAGCCTTGCGTGCCTCGGGCGATTCCACCCCGTGGTCGACCGCGTTACGCACCATGTGCGTCAGTGGGTCCTTGATGGCTTCCAGCAGGGACCGATCCAGTTCGGTGTCCCCGCCAATCATGACCAGCTGCACGTTCTTTTCAGTCTGCTTCGCCAAGTCACGCACCACGCGCGGCATCTTGGACCAGAGGTGTTCGATGGGCTGCATCCGGGTCTTCATAATGCCCTCTTGCAGCTCGGTGGCAACGATAGACAAACGCTGGGATGACTGCACCAGGTTCATGTCGGTCATCGAATCGGTCAGGCGCACGATTTGGTTACGCACCAACACCAACTCGGACACTTCGCGCATCAATACGTCCAGCAGGTCGACATCCACGCGGATGGAAGAGTCCGCGGCGGAACGGGACGAACCGTGTTCTGCCGGTTTCGCATCGTCCTTCTTGGCGGCGCGCAGCGAGGACTTCGGAGCTGCCGGTGCCGAGGGCTCCGGCTTTGCAGCCGGGGCAGCCTGAGCTGCCGGGGCAGCGGTCTCGGCAGGCGCCGGGGCAGCAGCTTCAGCAGCGCCATCACCCAAGTTTACGTTGCCGTTTTCGTCAGCAACGTTTGTCAAAAACGGGACTTCCGCCGGGGCATCCGCAGCCGGGGCAGCTGGCGCGGACGCCAAGTCCTCGCCCAAGTTTACGTTGCCGTTCTCATCAGCAACATTAGTCAAGAACGGGACTTCCACCGGCGCATCCGCAGCCGGGGCAGCAGCCTCAGCCGGAGCCGGTTCGCCTGCCATACCATCGGCAGCCGGTAGCGGCGCACTCGACGTCTTGCCTTGAATAGCTTCAATCTGAGCGATGACGGATTCAATATCCACGTCGCCCTCTTGACCGGTTTCTTCCACCGAACCCATAATGTTACGAATGCGGTCTACCATCAGCAGCAGCACGTCAGCGGTCTCTTGATCCATCTCACGTACGCCGTCGCGGAGCTCGGAAAGCAAGTTCTCACCGCGGTGGGCTAACTTTTCAAGCCGGTTGAACGCCAGGAATCCTGACGTGCCTTTAATCGTGTGAATAGTCCGGAAAATTGAAGACAGGAGTTCTTTTGAACCAGGTTCGGATTCCAAAGACACCATGTCTTGCTCGAGTTGATCGAGGTTCTCATAGGACTCGACCAGGAATTCGCGGACAATTTCATCCATTTCGCCCATAAAGCGACCTCCCAAATAAGTGGCGCCTGCGGCACCGTCTACGCACCAGTTTCGCGCATTTAAATGAGTTATTTAGCAAATTCAGCAAATTTTCAGCGATATTTCTCTATTTCTAGAGCGCTTTTGGACGATTTGCCCAGCTTTGGGGGGAATTTTCTCACGACCGGACAAACAACCCACAACGATTATTTCGTCACCGGCGGGTGCGGTTTCGGAATCGGTTTGGCAGCGGGGGACTTTTGCTGTGGTGCGACCGACGCCGGGGTGACCCGAGCCGAGACGACCGGGGAGGCTTGGGACGAAGCCGAAGCGGCGCCTGGGAGCGCCGCCGAACTCCGCATCAGTCGGCGCAAATCCAGAGGCTGCCCAGACTTGGGCTTAATAGATTGCAAGGACTGCAAGGCAGCAGCGGCTTCGGTACCCGACATCGCTGCCTGGTTTTCTTCAGAAACAGCCTGGACCAGTTCTGCCCGGTTGACCGGAACGGAACGGGGGGCATCCACACCCAAACGCACCGAATCACGGTGGACTTCCACCACGGTAACTACGATGCCGTCACCGATGACAATCTTTTCGCCTACACGCCTTGATAAAACCAACACGGAACTACTCTACATGAGACAACCCCGTAAACTCACTCTTTTACCCGCGAAAGGGTCCCTCCGGGAAAACCGCCGCAACGCCCTGGTGAGGAAGTCCCTGTACCCAGCCTGCCTTGCACGAATCACCGATTTCACGGCGCGATGTGCCGACCTGCCAAAACCAAAATCGCCCTAACCTGCAAGTTTGAAAAAACTCAGGGCAGCACGCCCGCGACTTACAGGTTGAAATCGGTCGTTCGTGCAACCCGCTCCAAAAATCCAGGGAACCTCACGCCCAAACAGAGCCAAAATTCGAGGTAAAGACACCGGTTTATTGGCGAGGGAATCAGTGTGCGCCGGCGAAAATGTCTTCCAGCAGCATCTTCCAGGCTTCTCCGCGCGCGGGGACCCCGTCCAACATGCCGATGGGAATGCCCACTTCAAACAGGGCGCCGGGATGGTCAGATTCCCAAATACGCTGAACCGCCAGGGCATCGGGACGTATCGCGTCAGGCAGACCGCGAATCCAACTCTCGATTTTATCCGCAGGATTGCGCGCGTCGACTACCGCCCAGGTTTGATCTACGTAAATAACCGAGATGAGCTTCGCCATGGTGCGTCGATGCGCTTCAATGAGCGAATCTGCCAGAGCCAACACACAGGTCTGTCCCGGATGTTCCTCCATCAAGGACTTCAGCTCTTCACCAGAGCGTGCCCGCAACGCTTCGCCAGGAAGGGTCGTCTTTGGTCCGCCCAGTACGCAATAGGCATCTTGTCCCAGCCGACCTGCCAAACGTTGCGCGGTTTCTACAATCGACAGAGAAATCGGGGAGGAACCCACCACCACAATCGTGGAACCAGGCTTTTCCAGCAGCGGCACCGGTTCGGGCAGCGCTGCGACCACATCATTCAACGCCATTTCGCTGGTGTCGACAGTGCCGTTAGCGACGGCTTCCGCCAACTTTTCTCCACCGGGCACCCCGGCGAACAACTCCGCGGGGAATCCCAGTTCACTCAGCGCTGCTGCTGGCAGTTTCGGACCGGGAGCAACACGCGGAGTGGAGGTGATGATACGTCCCGCCGTAGCGCCCGGCGCTGCCGCCCCCTGGAGGCGCGCATCAAAAGCCCCGCTGGCAGGTCGTGTCAGGGACCCGATTGCACCGGTTACGGCGGAAGCTTCACCCGCCACAGCCGGGATGCCCGATTCTGGCTTTGTATCGTTGATGAGAGCAGCCGCATCCCCAATTCCCATTTGTGCCATTTGGGCTTCCAGCTGGGCTTGGGCAGCTTCGGTGTTGGAGCTGAGCTGGGAACGAGCTTCGTCAAGCAGGTGTTCCAGTCCGGGGTCTTTCTTGGTGGGGGAAATCGCGCCGTCGTCGTCTCGCACGGTCTTAGCGGCGGGAACCGCAGCGGTATCGCCAGGTTCACGAGCGCCGGGGGGAGCCTGTTTCTTTTGTCCCCAGCCAGCTTCATCAGCTTGTTCCGAAAGAGTCTTGTGGATGGGCTTGGGCTTAGCGCTCGCGGCAGCAGCAGCGGCAGCAGGGGTGCCGGTAGCGTTGCGGAAGCTCTGGGGCGGTTCACCGACCCCCTCGACTTCCACCAGGACTTCATAATGTTCCTTGGCGAACATCCCGGCCAGACCGCCCTTACGGACTTTTTCCGCTTTGAGCACGGTGACCCGTCGACCCATGCGTTTCACTTGGCCGATGAGGACGTCAAGGCGATCGCCTTCAACCAGATATCGCGTGGCTGCCACTTATCGTTCCCATCGTCTCGATCATTACTTTTGCGCCCGACACTTCGGTGTATGACAGCACCGGCAAGCGCGCTATACCAAGGTTAACAAGTTTTCGCAGCGCTGGGCGTAAGACAGGCGCGCAAACTAAAACAACAGAAAATCCGGTTTGCTCTGCCTGCTCGGTCACTTCACGGGTCTGGTTCAGGAAATTCTCCATCCGGTCCGGATCTAGAGCCAGCTGCGAGCCATCATCGCCGGGACGCACGCTCTCCAACAGAGACTGCTCAAAAATCGGATCCAAAGTAATCACCCGCAGCACCCCGTCCATCACATATTTTGCGACAATCGAGGGACCCAGCTCCGCCCGAGCTGCTTCAATCAGCTGCTCCGGCTCGGTGGTTTGTTTGCCCTTGACAGACAGCGCCTCAAAAATGCGGGGCAGGTCCAGGATGGGGACCTGCTCTTCCAGCAGACCCTGGAGCACCACTTGGACTTCACCCAGAGACAGCATCGCCGGAATTAGTTCCTCTACCGCGCTCGGGTTCGTCTGGCGCACCCCATCGACCAGAATTCGCACGTCTTCACGAGACAGGAGTCGCGCCGCGTTCTCGCTGACCAGCGCCCCCAGGTGAGTAATCAGCACGGAGACTCGATCCACCACGGTGGCTCCTCCCAGCTCCGCGTTGTAGCGCAGCTCCACGGGAATCCATTTACCGGTCAAACCGAACACGGGTTCGTTGGTAACGTCACCAGGGAGGTCATCCAGCATGTCGCCCAGTGCCAGAACTTTTCCGGGTGGGGCGATGCCGCGGCCGACTTCCACCCCGGACATGCGGATGACGTAGGTGGATACCGGCAGGTCTACGGAATCACGAGTCCGCACCGGGGGCAGGACAAAGCCCGACTCGAGTGCCACTTTGCGGCGCAGACCGCGCACTCGTGCCAGCAGGTCAGTGTCGGTGTTCGCGCCCACCAGGTCGATGAGGTCGGGAGCGAGGAGGATTTCAAGAGCCGGAACCCGCATCTGTTCAATGAGCTGTTCGGGGGTTTCGCCGGCAGGCTTGGAGTCGTCCTCCTCGACTATGATTTCCTCTTCGGCTTCGACTTGCTTAAGTTTTGCCATCGCACGCCACCCGGCATACAGCAGCAAAGCGCCGATGATAAAGAACGGGGCTTTTGGCATCGCCGGAATAATTCCCATCAGGACGCACGCCACCCCGGCGATGAACAGCGCGGCAAAGGACTGGGTCAGCTGACGTGAAAAGTCTCCGCCGATACCGCCCTCGGGAGAGTCCTTGGAACGGGTGACGATGACACCGGTAGCCAGGCTCATCAGCAGGGAGGGAATCTGGGAGACCAGACCGTCACCGACCGTAAGCTGGGAATATGTCGAGATTGAATCACCGACCGGCATCCCTTCCACGACCATGCCGATGATGAACCCGGCGATGAGGTTGACGATAGTGATGACAATACCCGCGATAGCGTCGCCTTTGACGAACTTGGAACCACCGTCCATAGCGCCATAGAAGTCAGCTTCGGAGGCGATTTCAGCGCGCCGGGCACGAGCGGTTTCTTCATCAATGAGTCCGGAGTTCAAGTCGGCGTCGATAGCCATCTGTTTACCGGGCATAGCGTCCAAGGTGAAACGCGCCCCCACTTCGGCGACACGTCCCGCGCCGTTGGTAATGACCACAAAGTTGATGATGACCAGGATGACGAACACCACCATGCCGACGACGAAGTTACCGCCGACCACGAAAGTCCCAAACGCTTCAATGACCTTGCCAGCTTTCCCGGAGCCTCCCCCGGATCCGGGCGTCAAAATCAGTCGGGTCGAAGCGATATTCAAACTCAGTCGGAACAGGGTCAGCACCAAAACCAAGGTCGGAAACACTGAAAAATTCAACGGCTTGGACACGAACATGGTGGTGAGCAGGGAAATCATGGACAACATGATGGACATGGTGAGGAAAAGGTCCATCATCCACGGCTGCAGGGGGAAAACGAGCAACATAACGATGCCGACAATCCCCACGGGGACTATCAGCCTCGAAATTGTGGCGGCATCAATCTTGCCCTTCACGTGCCGGTCTCCTCACCGCCAGGGACTCCATTCCTGCTATATCTTACCGTCCGAACATCGGCAAACGGGTCTTTTACATTAGATTTTCCTACTTTTTTAGGGATACGACACACTTTGTCAGGACTCCCTCGCAAACAGGTAAGACGGCATCTTGTGAACTCCCCCACGCGTCCCGCGCTTTTTCAAAATCAACACGAACGCCAGGACCTGAGCAACCGCGGTATAAAGCTCCTCCGGAATCGCCGCCCCGACCTCGACCGTAGAGTACAGGGTACGCGCCAACGAAACATCCTCTACCTGGGGAATCTTCGAGTCTTGGGCGACTTCACGAATCCGCGCTGCCACGTGATCCACACCCTTCGCCAAGACTTTCGGGGCGCCCTGTCCCGCTTCGTATTTCAGGGCGACCGCGTAGTGGGTCGGGTTCACTACCACTACGTCAGCATTAGCGGCGTCGGCAATCATCCGGTTGCGGCTCATGGCGATGGCACGAGAGCGGCGCTGGGACTTAATCATCGGGTCGCCTTCGTCCTGTTTGTATTCCTCCTTGATTTCCTGTTTGGACATCTTGGTCTGTTTCTGGTTCTTTTTAAAGATAAACAGTGCATCCAAAACGGACACTACGATGCCGGCAATGACCGAAGCCCAGATGAGCAGCCACATCTTGCCTTGACCGTAGGCAATCAGATTCCACAAGGAGATATGCCCCGCTGCCCCCATCACCTCGGTGACCCCGGAAATCACCACGTACAGCACGACACCCACCGCAACGGTCTTGAGCAGTGCTTTTAACCCGTTCCACAACGCCTGGACGCCAACCACTTTCTTGATGCCTTTGACCAAGTTCAGGTTCTGCAATTTAGGTTTCAAGTGTTTGGCAGAGGGGAACACCCCTCTGCCCTGGATGATGTTTACCATCACCGCAATCAGCAAAATCGCCAGCATAAACGGCAGCAGCGTCCACACAATCGTTCCCAGGGAACTGCCCAGGTATCCAACCAGTTCGGACTGGGAGGGGATTTTCGTGAAAGTGACCGCGGTAATCGTCTGGCGGCGCGCATTTTGAAACGCCGTGTCTATCAGGGACGGGAGCAGGGCTGCCCCGGCTGCCAGGGAAATCCAGCCGGTCAGATCCTGAGATTTTTGGAGGCCACCTTCTTCACGAACTTTCTTTAGTTTTCGCGGAGTGGCCTTTTCAGTCTTTTCCCCGGAATCGCTCACTGGAACACCCCCTGAAAACTCACCATGACTTTATCCATCAGTTTGTCCACGACCTGTGGAATCACCACCATAATCAGCGGCGCGGTGAACGCGGTCATCATAATCTTCAGGGGGAAGCCCAGTGTAAAGGCGTTCATCGCCGGCGCCACCTTGGTCAACAAACCCAGACCCATGTCGGTGAGGAACAGTACCAGCAGCAGCGGTCCGGCGATTTCGATGGATGCCACCATCAGTTCTCCGAAACGAAATACCAGGCGGTCAGCATAGTTACCCATGTCAAAGGCAGCACCTATCGGCATGGCATTAAATGACCGCGCCAGCCCCAATATCAGCAGCTGGTAGCCGTTGGTGGCAAAGAGCATCGCCATTGCCGACAGCTCATAGACCCGCCCAAAAGTCGCCTGGTTCGTCATGGTGAGCGGGTCGAATGCTTGTGCCATCGCGAAACCGCCTTCAAAGTCAATCAGCGAACCTGCCATCTGGAGCGTCGCGACGATAATGCGCACCATTACCGCCATCGCGAAACCAATCAGGGCTTGAATCAGCAGCTCAAACAGGAACACGTCCGATCGGTCTACGGGTCCGATGCGTCCCATGCAGGCAAACCCGAGAGCTGCGCCCAGCATCGCTTTGATACGTCCGGAAATGGCGCGGTTATTGAAGGGGGGACAGAAAGCCAAAAAGACCGTAGCGCGCACGCTAGCCAGAGCGAACGCGGTGAATAAAGCGAGATTGACGGTCACGGCACACCTCGCCCTAAGAATTAAGCAGGGTTGGAATCCGCGCCATCATGTCTTCGGTGGTAGTGACCAGGGTTTGCAGCATCCAGTAACCCGTAATGTACAGGGCAATCCCCACAGCAACGGTCTTGGGGACGAAAGTCAGTGTGACTTCTTGGATTTGGGTGATGGACTGGAACAGTGAAATCAGAAAACCCACGACCAAGGAAGTAATCAAAATGGGTGCTGACAGCTTAGCGCCCATCAACATGGCGGTCAGCGCGAGGTCCAAAACTGCGGAAGAATTCATCGGTACGTTCCTATCAAAGTCTTGGTCAGCAAGCCCCATCCGTCAACCATGACAAACAGCAATACTTTGAACGGCATGGAAACCATCACCGGAGGAAGCATCATCATACCCATACTCATGAGGGCAGCACCGACGACCAGGTCGATAACCAAGAAAGGAATAAACACCACAAACCCGATGATGAAAGCGGAACGAACTTCAGAAATCATAAACGCTGGCACCAGGGTGGTAAAGGGGGTTTCTTCCAGACTGGGCGGGTTGGGGCGGTCCGCGGCGCGGGTCATCAGGGCGATGTCCTCCTCGCGGGTCAGCGGTCCCATAAACTCACGCACCGGCTTTTCCGCGAGTTTGAACATGTCCTGCACTTGAATCTTGCCGTCCATATAGGGTTGCACCGCATCTTGCCAGATTGACGTGATAGTGGGACTCATGATGAACAGGGACAGGAATATCGCCAATCCAGAAATAACCTGATTTGGCGGGATTTGGTTTAGTCCCATGGCGTTACGAGCCATCGCCAGAACGATGAAAATCTTGGTAAAGGACGTCATCATCAGCAGCAGTGACGGCGCGATTGAAAGCACGGTAATCAGCAGGAACACCAACACCGCGGTGGACGGCGCTTTGTCCCAGCCGTTGACGTTGAGTTGGATGCCCGGTTTTTCCGGATTAACCGGCGCGTTGGGGTCAGCAGGACCGATAATGTCCCCCGGATTCGGATTCGGGTTGGTTTGTCCCGGCTGGATGGTTCCTGCGGTTCCTACAAGGGCGGGTTGTCCTGGTTGACCCATTGCGGTGCTGCCGGGGGTTGTCGCTTGGCTGGCAGCGGACGCGATAGGAGTAATCCCAGCGGCAGGGTCAGCGGAAGCATGGGGCATCGAAAAATTAATGGCAAACACCGCGATAACCGCCAGGAACCAGACCAGCTGCAGACGCAGACGAGACACGCGCTGTGCGGGGTTGAGTTCCCGACGCTTCAGCCCGAAACCATAACGCGAACGACGGGCGCGTTCACGGTCTTCCTGAGCCAAGTGAGCGGTATCAACAGTCCCGTGTACGGGAGCGAGGGTATCCACCGTAAAATCGGGAGGTAAAGTCAGCGTGACTCCCAGGCGTTCCCAACGCGCCGCACTGGTGCGGTACTGTTCGCGCACCGCCTGGCGAAACGCTGCCTGACGTCGCGCTTGACGCGCCTGACGCGCCTGGGCATAGGCTTGAAAGTCCGCCACCGAAGCGGCGTGTTGCGCCAGCAGCAGCTCGCTCATGCGGATTCACCGCCCGTAGTGGCACTCTGTGACGTGGTAGAGGGAGTTTCCGCCACAGGCGTTTTGGTGGTCTTTGCGGGTTTGGTCACAGCTGTTTTCGCGGGGATTGCCGGGTCGTTCGCGACAGGTTTACGCGGTCCTTTCGCTCCGAATTCGGCGGCAATCTGCGCTGCGAGGGCATCCATCTGTGCCTCGGTGACCTGCGACTTCGGCTTTACCTGGGCAGGGCGGGTGGACTTGGTGGGTTTAGTCTGCACGGCGGGGCGATTCTGCGCCGCGGGTCGAGTCTCGGTAGCGTCCCGACGTGCCGGGTCGGGAGCGGGGCGCGCCACTCCGCGTTCGACTCGCTTGGTCGCCCGCGCCAGCAACTCCCCAAAAGGTCTGGAGACTGGCTGATTTGCGCGCTCTTGAAAAGCCTCGGCAGCAGCGCTGAGTTCCGCAGACATTTCCTCGGTGTCATAAATCTCAGCGATTGGAGTAACGGCAGAATCCCCCGCCCCCACCAGGAACATCCGTCCCCCAATCTCGATGAGCGCGACTTGTGACACCCGCGAGAGCTGCAACCGAGACACCAAACGCAACCCCGGTCCCTCGTAATCACCCAGGTTCGTACGTTTCACCCAGCGCCACAACAACCACATCAACAGGAACACCACCACGATTCCCACAATGAACCGCAGAAATACCATCATGGGATTCTCGGCAGGGGCACCGGCAAAAGGCGCGGTCGGGGTAACCACCTCAGTGGCAGGGGAACTCGGTGGGGCGCTCCCTGCAGGAGTGGTCGCGGGAGCTGTCGGAGTCGGTCCGACCAACTTCGTGTTACCGGTCGGGCTGGGACTGTTCGGATCTGCAGTGGTGGCGCTACCCAGGGTAGCGACAAAGCCATTGAGGCGAACATAACCGAGCGTCGTCCACGCCGCACCGGTCTGTAAAACGCCCAGCAAGCTCACTGCGCACACCTTTCCGACTGATTCAACCCGCTAGGACTGGCTCTGATTCTGTTGATCCGCCAGAGAGACAATTTCCGTAATGCGGATGCCGTATTCTTCGTCAACCACGACAATCTCTCCGCGAGCAATCAAGCGACCATTCACCATCACGTCAGCAGCTGAACCTGCCGAACGATCCAGCTCAATTACCGAGCCGGGGGACAAATCCAGCACGTCATGCACTGCCAGCTTGGTCCGCCCGATTTCTGCCGTCAAGGTCATCTCGACGTCATAGAGCAGCTTCATGGACTCCGCACGCTGTTCCGGAGTGGCAGTAGATTGGGTGATTGGACCCTCCGGGGCAGCTTTAGCTTCCTCCGCGGGGGCAGAATTCGGAGCTGCCGGTGCGGGGCGTACTGCCAGCCAGCCTTCCACTGTGCCGTCTGCCACCAAAGTGACTTTGGTCCAGTCCTCGCTGTTCAGCAGGTCATCAACCGTGCCCTCGGTGGTATCTTCCATAACCCCGGTGCCCAGGGAAGAGGCAGCCGCTTGCAACGCCGGCAGCAAAGCCTGGGTCTGGGTCATTCCCTCCGCGCCCTCTAATGCCTCGGCAATGATGGAGGACGCCACCAAACACACCTGCAGGGATTCCTCGGAGGATAAAGTCGTGACAACGGCGGGAGAATCAGCACCCGGCATCGGGTCGCCAGGCTCCCACGAGGATGCGGTGAGCTCCGTGGTCGAGGGCAGCAGGGGGATGGCTGCCTGGGCAGCTTCCAGTACCTGGTTCGGGGTCACGCTCATTTCTTTTCTCCTTTGTTAACGGAAACCACCATCGCCGCTAGACGCGACCCGGAAGTTCCAGCAGCGGTTTCTGCCAAAATCAAATCCCCAACCACCAAGTCTAGAGGTCGGGAAGTCGGGTGTATTAAAGGTAAGGTATCACCGATAGCCAGACCATCGAGTTCGCGCGGATTAACATTGCGCGGAGTGAAACGCACCGCTACCCCAATCGGCACGTCTTCTAACGTATCTACCAGGTGTTGACGCACCGCCGCGGCTTCCGCCTTTTGCTGTTCGGTACGAGTATCGTGCACGTCCCCCTGATGGATTGCATCCGTAATCATCGACACCGGCATCATGATGGAGCAGTCGTCCAGATGTTCCCCCGCAGTCAAAGTAATCGGAGCAAACAGCACCGGGGTGGAGCCGTCTACGACCTGCACAAACTGCGGAGCATATTCGATGGTGCGGAACTGACTGTCCAGCGGCAGCATGGATTGGAAAGCTATATCGAGGTCAGCCAGCACCCGCTTGAGGAAGTCAATGAGTACAGAAACTTCCACCTCAGTCAGTTCCCGGTCCGGAGTGGATTCCACGTCTCCGGTGCCACCCAGCAGGTGATCGACCCAGGCTAGAGCAGTCTGACGAGGAAACTGTAGGACCCCCTTGTTGCGCCCCCCTTGGAAATCGATAATCACCATCAAGGTCTGATTAGGCAGGGTCTTAATGTAGTCATCGTAGGAACGCATGGACAAATCCCCGACTTCGCCGGTGATCACCACATGCAGGCGTCCCACCAGCTGATTAACCCAGTGTCGGGTGAAGGCTTCCAGGGCCATCTCCATAATGCGCGCGTACTCGCGCGGGAGCTTCATCGGTTTACTAAAGTCGTAAACTCTCGCATCCACGTCGGTCTGAACGATATTTGTCTTTGCCATCGCTGTCCATTTTATCCAGGTCAACCGGTAGATTTGGGGGTTTCCTGGCGTTATGAGAAAGAATCGTCTCCCGTATCAGGGCGTCCCCGGTATCACCAGTGAGATTTACTGATACGCGAAAGTGGTGAACTGAACGGTTACCACGTGTCCGTGATACGGCGGAATCGGACTCTTGTTCAGCTCCGCAGTATATTTCTTTTTCAGTTCCTCTATTGCACCGGACTTATCAAAGTCTTCTTTCTTCATGCCTTTGAATATCCGCAAAGCCGCGTCACGAGCCGGGGACGGATCAATTTCTGAGCTACCCTCGCCTTCTGCCTTGACATCTTGATCAAAGTAAATCGTGGCAGCAAACGACATATAACCATCATCGAGGTTAATGCTGAGTGGCTCCCCGGTCGATACCGACAGTTCACCCATCACTAAAGCCTTGGTGGTTTTCGCAGGCTTCGGAGTGTCCTCGTCGCCTCCCCCGCCGAAAACACCCAGCAGTTTCAGCGCCAGGAACACACCTACCGCTAAGACTGCCAAAATCACCACAATCAGGACGATGACGAGAATCTTTTTCAAGCCACCGCCACCGCCGGGATTCGCTCCTGCCGGGGGCGCGGTCGGGGGCGCAGCCGGCTTAGCGACCGCTGGGGCCGGTCTTGCTGCGGTGCCTCCCGCTGGTTTCGCTCCAACTCCGACTGGCATATTTCCTCCCTAAAGTCCTGACCATTGTGGCCGGTTTTGGTCTGTGTTTAGAATCGCACCGCGTCAGAGACTCTCAAAATCACCGACACCGGGGCGACTCGCATTATCCTTCTCTACGTTACCTATAAAGTCCTGCTCTCGGGGCTGCTTGACGTCAGAATTATAGCTTTCCTCACGTCACAGCTCGCTGAACTCACCGCACCTCAGCCCGCATCTCCCTCCGAGCTTTGAGCGCCCTCCGGGGACGCTGGCTGCGGAGACGGTCCGATTTGGGGCGCTGCCGGGGCAATGTTGCCATCTCCGGAAAGCTGTTTAGCCGCATCGGGCAAGAGGGCACGGACAGAATCCTTCGCGGTTGACATGATTACAATATCCACCCGCCTATTGAAAGCCCAAGCATCCTGACCGGGAGTAGCCTCAGTCTGATGGTCTGCCCCATAAGAAATCGAACGCAGCTTCGTTCCGGGCACGCCGTCATCTTTGAGGGCAATTAGCACCTCGATAGCCCGCGCCGAAGCCAAGTGATAGTTCGAGGGGAATTTTGCACTGGAAATTGGCTGCGGGTCAGCGTAACCTTCGATGGCGATGCCCTCTTCGATAGACATCAGGGTCGGCGAAATTGCTTTCAAGACTTCCCGCGCAGTGGGCTGAATCGTCGCATCGCCAGTCTTGAAATAGGTGTCGTTGGCGACCATACCCAGCACCAGGCCCTTGTCGGTAATCCGCATTGCCAGGGAGCCTTCCTTGCCGGCGTCCTTTAATTGTTCCTCGACCTGCTTCTTAATTGAGTTCAGGTGACTGGCTTCCCGCATGGCTTGGATACGTTCGGGCTGCGATTCAGGATTTTGGTTCAGGTTCCCCATTAGGGTCCCCAGCTGCACCGCCGAGGTGGACCCTGCCAAAATCCCCAATCCGCCATCGGTTTGGAGGGGATTGGCAATCTGGATGGTGGAATTGAAACCTGCCGCCAGGGAGGTGCGCAGTTTCGACAGCTTGCCCTGGTCGACTTGTGAAATCGCGTACAGCACCAGGAACAGGCACATCATGACGGTAATCATGTCCAGGTAGGATACTGCCCAACGCTCGGTGTTATCAGGTTCCGGGCATTCATGCTTACGCTTGGCCACGGTAGGTGCCTCCTCTCGGTGAGTTACGGGAAATTGGTGTTCGGGTCACAAGTTCGGGTTAGGCGGCTTTTTCGCCCTTTTCACCCTTTAACTGGTTCGGCGGAATCAACGAGCGCAGACGTTCACCGACCTGACGCGGGTTCGCTCCGGATTGCAGACTGATGAGCCCTTCCGTGACGATTTCCATCCGCGCCAACTCCAGCGTTGAAATCCTCTCCATCCGGGAGGAAAGCGGCAACCAAATCATGTTCGCACTCATCAGACCCCACAGGGTAGCCACGAAAGCCGAAGCAATCAGCGGACCCAAGGTTTCTGGCTCGGACAACTGCGTCAACACGTGGACCAGAGAAATCACGGTGCCGATGATGCCGATAGTCGGGGCATAACCGCCGGCTTGCTTAAAGAATCCGTAGGCGGATTTATCCGATTGCTTACGAGCCTCAATCTTGTCAGACAGCATAGACCGCAAATCTTCGGGATCCATACCGTCAATGGCTGCCATGAGACCCTCGCGCATGAACTGATCTTCAATGCCCTTCGCAGCATCTTCCAACGCCAACAAACCTTCGCGACGAGCCTTTTCCGACAGCGACACAATGGTGTCAATCGCGTCGGTGGCATCCGGAACCTTGGCGGTAAAGGCCTTTGGAATCCTGCCAAACGCATAGAGGAAGTCCCTCATGGTGAAAGACGCCATCGTTGCCAGGACGGTTCCGCCGAACACCAGAATCATCGGAGGGGGCAGCAAGATGTTTGAAATCTCAGCACCCTCCATGTACAGCATGGCTACTACGGCTGCCAGTGCGCCAACTACGCCAACAATTGCTGCGGGATCCATACTTAGTCCTCCGAATCTTTCTGTATGTTCACCACGGTCAGCTTCGCCGCGGAAGCCAAAGTCCGGGAATCATCTTGGATGAGTTCCTCCACGCGAGCCAGCAGGCGGGCGCGATCCTCACGAATCAGTGCGATGACTTCGGTCACGGTCTGGGAAACCACGTAGCGGGTAGCATCCACCATGACGATAATCGTGTCAGGCGTTGACTCGACGCGCTCAATCAGGTCGGGATTCAGGACAAAGTCCGACCCGCCCAAGCGTGTCAACGCAATCATGGCTGCTCCTCTCCGCGATTTTCCTTAACTTCGGTGCGTTTTCTGAAATCTAAAGGTTTTTCGGGATTTTTCCGGGAATTATGCTGGAATTTTCACCCCTGACTCACTCCCGGTCCGTCCCTGACCTAGCGCTTCATATTCACCAGTTCCTGCAGGATTTCATCCGAGGTGGTGATGACCCGGCTGTTCGCCTGGAAACCGCGCTGGGACAGAATCAGGTTCGTGAACTCGGCAGCCAGGTCGACGTTCGACATTTCGATGGCGCCACCCGTCATGGCGCCACGCTGACCGGTGCCGGCTTCGCCAATCTGGGGCTGACCAGAGTTACCCGTTTCCACGAAGTAAGAACTGCCCGCCTTTTCCAAGCCCAGCGGGTTGGCAAAGCTCGCCACAGCGATACGTGCCAACGCACGGTTATCCCCGTTCGAGAACGTGCCGCGAATTGTGCCGTCAGCCTCGACCGAGTACCCCGTCATGTAGCCTGCCATATTGCCATCGACCTGCTTTTGACCGAAGTTATTAACCCCACCGAAGCCGGTCAGAGCCGATAGATCCAGGTTAATCGGCTGCTTGGTGACGTTCGGCTGCAAAATTTCTGACACCTTCGGGACCGCCGTTTCTTTCACATTCACCTGATCGAGCTTGAATTTGACGGTCTTCATGGCTTTCAGGGAATCCTCGTCCAAGGTACCGTCGGTCTTAAACTTGAAATTCAATACGCCATCGCCATCAGCAGGTTTGACCTTTGAACCGCCGATGCTGACCGAACCGCCGTCTTCAACCTCTAATGCGATGCGCGCCCCGCCATCTGTCGTGAGCTTTTCACGTTGAGTTTCGTCCAATTCTTTGAACACGTTTGCATCATAGGCACGCAGCTCCCACATTGGTTCCGAACCCGGATTGGCAAAATCGTTACGCGCGAAGGTCAGCAGGACATCGTGCGGGTTGCCCTTGTCATCGTAAGCGTGCACGATTTGGGAACGCTGGAACGCGTTGTCCGGGGAAGTCTTGGAGCCGGTCGGATCCATGTAAATCTGGTCAGCGGGAATGTTGCCACCGTAAATGACCTTGGTAGTCGGTCTGCCTTCTACCGTCTTGGTTAACGGCAAGGTGATATTGCCGGGGGTACCCGAAGCGTTAATAGTACCGTCCTTGTCTCCCATCCAGCCCTGTACGAACGAGCCGTCCGCCGCCACGACCTGACCTTGGGCGTCCAAACCAAAGGAGCCGTTACGGGTGTAGACGCTGGAACCGTTCGTTTTGCGCAGGACATAGAACCCGTCGCCATTAATCATGGTGTCCAGGTTACGACCCGTCATCTGGGCAGCGCCGCCGGTGAAGTTTTGGGTGATGGACTGGAGCTTCACACCCAAACCGACCTGCGCGGGGTTCATCCCGCCACGTTCGTTCAGTCGGGGGGCTGCCCCGGAACGCACCAGCTGGCTGAACGTGTCCTCGAAACGAGTCGACGCGCTCTTAAACCCAGTGGTATTGACGTTAGCAATGTTGTTGGAAGTCACATCGAGCATGGTCTGGTGGACACTCAAGCCCGAAATCCCGGTAAACAGTGAACGTAACATTTTCTCTTTTCCTTTACTAGATTAAGCCGCGGGGGCTGGAGTGTTGGTTGCTTGATTATTAGTCTGTGTCGCCGGGGTGGGAGTCGCTCCCGTTTGCCCCGGCGTGGTTTCCGCAGCAGCGGCAGCTCCCGCAGCTGCTGGTGTCTTCTGAGGTTCGGCAGCCGCACCGGGCTTTTTACCTTCTTTCACCGCATCACTAATGGCTTTATCCAACGGTGAATTTTCCGTCGGGTCCGCAATACCCAGGATGTCAGACATCTCCACCTTTTCTTTGCCGATATGAGCCAAGACCTTACCGTCAGCCAGGAACTCGACAGCATCAATCTTTCCGGCGGTGGTCACGGCGTTGCCCTGGGCATCAACCGCGTCATACACGGCGGTCTTGCCGACCATGGTCGTACCCTGAGCGCGCTGTTGCGCCTCAAAAGACTTCTTGGAAGCCTCGGTCATCTGAATCATCTGTTCCATGTTCGTCATGGTCGAGGTCTGTTCCAGCAGTTTTGCGGTATCCATGGGCTCGGTCGGATCCTGGTACTTCAACGTTGCCAACAGCAGCTTCATGAAGTCGTCTTTGCCCAGTTTGCCGGGGTTTTCCTTCGTTTGAGCAGCCTTGTCAGTTTTCTGTCCCTGGTTCATTTTCTTAAGGAACAGGGCTTCTTTCTCCGCCTGGCTCATTTCCTTGGTGGTGGCGAGGGTCTTCGCGTCCTCTTTTGCCTTGGCGTTCGCCCCGATTGTGTAGTTATCCACAATCGGATTAGCCCCGGCGCCTACTGCATCAACTGGCATTATCTTCTCCTCACAATCACGCGAACATATCCACCGAACCGTCAGTGCCGTCCTTTAGGACATCACCGACTTTCGGCTGGGTCACGACGTTTTCTGTTTCAGTTTCGGATCCATCCGTTCCGGCTGCGCCCGCCTGGCGAGCCTGTCCGGCTTCCTTGTCGGAAGAACCGGCTCCCGCGCCCGTGAACTGGGCAAACTCTTGGGCGTCTGTCGCCACATCCAAATCCGCCTGCAACCCGGTAGACGCCAGGTCGCGACGCAAGTCACTCAGGGCTTGGCGCAGCTGCTCGCGCGCCGCCTCCGACGCTCCCAGCAGCTGCAAATGCACAGTGCCGTCAGCGTGGAAGTTCGCTGCCACCCGCACCGGACCGAAGGTCTCGGGGTTGATAGCCAACTTCAACTGGTGTTGACCCTGACCCAACATTTTCAACCGCGACAGCTGGTGTTGCATCTGATCAAAAAGCTGTTGGTTCAGGTTCGGGGCGTAAGTCGGCGCAGCCTGGCTCACCGGGTTCGGGGTGGATACGGCAGGAGCGGCAGCCGGCGCGGCGGAAGCCACGGGGGTGGTCTGAGCAGAAGTACCGGACACGGCGCTCACCGCGGAGGTCCCCGCGTTAGCCCCTCCCGCAGCTGTAGTATTTGCGCTGTTACCAGCGGTTTGCGCAGCTGCCGCCACCGCTTCTGCCATAATCTGTGCAGGCTCGATTCCCTCCGGCATCACGGGAGCCACGGTCTCGGGCTGTGTCGGGAGGAGCGACGGGGCTTTGCCAGATTTCAACTGGGCGGCAATGTCTGCCCCGTCGATTGGTTCTGACTCCGGCGCTGTCGTGGTGGGCGCAGCGGGAAGCTCTGGAGTGTCCGGAGCGGTTTCAGGCTGCACAGGAGCGACTTCCACAGTTTCCGGAGCCGACTCTGCAGGGTTCACCAGTGGGGTCGTGGCAGGTGCCGCGGTTTCCTCTGAGGTGAGCGAAACGTTCGGTTCCTCCGGGGAAACTTCCGGCGTTGCGACTGGGGTTTCCGTCAGCGTTTCCACAATCTCGGCAGCGACATTCACCCCGGTTGACGCTGCCATCGCGTCAGTCGCAGTAGTCTCCGCAACGGAAGTGGAATCTGAGGTTTGCGCCGCATCAGCCGATTTGCTCGCATCATCAGCCGGCTTATCTGTGGATTTCGCGTCTTCGGCGCGCTTACCATCGCTGGTCTGATCCTGCGCCGCAACTCTTTCGGGTCGCTCCGGGCGACCCGGGCGCTCGTTGCGTTCGAGTCGTTCCGGGCGCGCCGGCTTGTCGGCTCGCGCTTCCTCCGGTCGATTGGTGGCACCACGACGGGTACTGGACGGGCGTACCGTCGCCACCGGTTCGGGGGTCCGCGCGTGGGAAGGCTTTGCCGCAGCAGGGCGGGAATCACGAGCCGGGTCGGGGTGGTTTTCCCCGTGACGCGCCACGCCTGCCGCGGGAGTGCGCGCTTCGGTCGCTAACGCACTCATGAGCGACTCAAAAGCAGTGGTGTCGGCAGCTTTCGCGCCAGATGAAGCGGCTTGGGCAGCAATCGCTGCCGCATTCGTGTCCTTAATATCAATCATGTCACACCCCCAGAGAAGAACGTAGGGCGCCCAACGCGCTTAAGGACGAAGCGGTATTGCTCAGGCTTGCGTTGGCTCCCATCGTGCCTTGGTTACCTATCAAAGCCCCCAAGCCACCGGCAGCGTTAGCCCCGTACAGGGAGGACCCTCCCAGGAACTGTCTGAGCAGTGTCGAGCTATAAGAATTATTCGAATTGGCGGTACCCAACAAAGAAGCCAGCGGATTGGCCCCCGCCGTGCCTGCCCCCGCTCCTGACAAAGCTCCTACCAGCGCAGCTGCCAAGTCAGCGGACGAGTTGCCCGAATTTGCCGCACCGGGGTTCGCTGCGCCAGGCACAGCGTTATTTTGTGGCAGAGACGTATTGCCCAAAGCTCCCAGCAGACTCGCCAAACCTGACCCCGCCGCACCCGGTGTCGTCGCGCTGGCGTGGCTCGGAGCTGCGGGATTTTCCCGCACCGCAGGAACAGGCGAAGGCGTGCCAGCCGAAGACCTCCGAGGTGCGACTGCGTGATGCGGGGCGGGGCGCGGATTTGCTACCGGAGCAGCTCCGGGCGCATCGCCAGCGGAACGCATGACGCGACGGATGGTCACAATCGGACCCAAGTCAGAAACGTTAATTTCCGTCACGGTCTTGCCTGGACGTGGCGCATGAATGGCTTTACCGTTGCCGACATAAACCGCCACGTGCCCAGAATTGCGCGTAATCAACAGGTCGCCTGGCTTCGCATTCTTAATCCCGTCCACTTCCACGCCGGAATGCTGCTGATCATAAGTGACGCGCGGCAGCGTCACCCCAACCTGCCTGGCAGCAGTTTGCACCAATCCGGAGCAATCCAGTCCCTTGGCGGGATCCGTACCACCCCACACGTAAGGCACCCCGATGTAGGAGCGCACCTTTTCCACAAAAGCTTCAGCTGTCCCCGGGACTCCCTGAATTTCCCCTTTTCCGGAGGCCCGGGTGGGCGTGGACTTGTTAGCCGCGGAAATCTGGCTGGCTAGCTTGGCGCTGAAATCTCCGGAAGTCCCGGAAGTTTTCGACGCAGAACCAGCCGCCCCGCTCTCGGTCACAGAGACCGGGGGACGACCGTGATTATTCAACGCGTTAATCATGTCTTGAATCGCACTGATTCGTGACTGGACACTAGCCAGGCTCACAATTTACCTCCCTCGGCAAAAGCCGGGTATCGCTGACCGACCGAGCCTGCCACAGGCTCCTCCGGGAGCGTCTCCCTCCTTGTGCGGACACGCAGTTCCGCACCGGTTTTGCCTTCCGTGGCACTGCCAGAGTTGCCCATATGAGACGCTAACTCATCGAGGACAACTTGTTCCTTGTGTAAGTCATCGGCAATAACTTCTTCCGCATGACGATTTTCAAGTTTTTCTAAGGTTGCAGTCAGGCGCCGCGCTCCCTGCCATTCATCTTGACGCTGATCGACCACCGCTTGCGCGTACTCTTTTCGCGCGATTCCCTCTTTAATCTGCATCATTGCCGCGTTACGCATCGCCGCAGCGACGGCGAGGTTGGTGGCTCCGGAAGTCTGCATGGAACCGAGCCGTTCCCGCGCCGAGGACAGTTGCTGGTCAGCGTGGTTTAAGTCAGCGTGAGCCGAGGCGAGACGACCTGCCGCCTGATCCTCTTGCAGCTGACGCAAATTCAGTAAACCCTGGAGACGAAACGCGCGATCCACCATTTACACCACCCCTATGCCACTTCCTCAGACTTGAAAGCCTGATAGAGGTCGAACAGTTGCGACCAAGCTGCATCGAATTCGACCTTCTCGTCAGTCTTTTGGGTCAGGAATGCTTCAATCTCGGCATCATATTTCACTGCCGTGTCCACCTCGGGATTGGTGCCCGCCTGGTAAGCCCCCACATCCAGCAAGTCCTGCACGGAACGTTTTGCCCCCATAATCTGACGCAAAGCGGTTGCAGCTTCCCGTTGCTCCCGCGTCGTGACTTTGGATGCCACCCTGGAGATAGAACCCAGCGCATCAATAGCCGGATAGTGTCCCGCCACCGCCAGTTTCCGATCCAGCACGACGTGCCCATCCAGGATAGAACGTGCCTGGTCAGCAATGGGTTCGTTGTGGTCGTCCCCGTCCACCAGCACCGTGTAAATGCCGGTCACAGACCCGATAGCACCGGAACCTGCTCGTTCCAGCAACTGCGCCATCATCGAGAAAGTCGAAGGCGGATAGCCGCGCGTGGCGGGCGGTTCACCTACAGAGAGACCAATTTCGCGCTGTGCCATGCAGGTACGGGTCAGGGAATCCATCATCAGCAGGACGTGGCGACCGGCATCCCGGTAGTACTCGGCGACGCGGGTGGCGGTGAAGGCGGCGCGTTTACGCAGCATCGGGGACTCATCCGAAGTCGCCACCACCACGACCGAACGGGACAGACCCTCCTCACCCAAGTCATCTTCCAAGAACTCACGGACTTCCCGTCCACGCTCACCCACCAGGGCAATCACACACACTTCGGCATTCGTGCCACGTGCAATCATCGACATCAATGTCGATTTACCGACCCCGGAACCAGCAAACAAGCCGATGCGCTGACCGCGCCCTAACGTCACCAGCGTGTCCAGGACACGCACCCCCATCGCGACCGGCATATCAATTCGGGCGCGTTCCAAAGCATTGGGAGCCGCTCCATGAATCGGTACCCGGTCAGCCGCATAGATAGGACCTTTGCCGTCCAGCGGGCGTCCGGCAGCGTCGATAACCCGTCCCAGCAGAGCCGGACCTACCGGAACTGT
The DNA here is from genome assembly GCF_000185445.1 of Mobiluncus holmesii ATCC 35242. Classification (NCBI taxonomy): domain Bacteria; kingdom Bacillati; phylum Actinomycetota; class Actinomycetes; order Actinomycetales; family Actinomycetaceae; genus Mobiluncus; species Mobiluncus holmesii. The sequence goes on from NZ_GL622346.1 coordinate 1,632,590, forward strand.
GGCAGGTAAGCCGGTACCACGCACCGGGGAACCGACCCGCAGACCGTCCAGGTTATCCAGAGGCATACACGAGGCGATACCCGCATCCAGCGCCACCACTTCGGCGGGGACACCGGGGTCGTCCCCTACCAACACGACTTCACCTACGGAGCACTGCAAACCGCGAACCCGGACAGACAAGCCCACGACGGATTCCACCTCGCCGACCCGCTGCGGACGTGAGGCATTCAGCAGACTCACAAAAGATGGTAAAGTGGCCAGCTCCAAGGCGCTCACTCCTCGGCTGCTTGGGCGGACGCCAGGGCCTCTCGCGCACGCCGCACAGCCGAAGTCAGCCGGGCATCCAGCAACCCCTCCGGCATGTAAGCCACCGCGTCGCCCGGATCCAGTTCCGAATCGGGAACCAGCTCCACCGGGCAATCCACGCCCAAGCTGGTCAGCGTAGCCACATCCTGTGGGTTCATATTGACCTTCACAATGTCTTTCGGGTCATTCATCGACAAAGCTCGTCGTAACGCTGCCTTGGCGCGAGTCGGTTCGTCGGACAGTTCCGCCCCTAATAGGGCTTCCGCTAAATCCAGCGCCGCTTCCATCAGTGCGGCTTTCATTTCTTCGATGACCAGGGCATCACGAGAAGAAACCGCATCGGCGATAGCCTGGATCTCATCCATCGCGTCGACATACGCCTCGGTGCGAGATTCTTCAGCCAAACGCGCCTCCTCATTGAGGATGTGGCGTTCCTGTTCGGCTTCACGAGTCGCCCGCTTTTGACCGGCAGCCCACCCGGAGGAAAAGCCTTTCGCGTATCCGAAAGCCTGCGATGACTTCCCATCGCCCTTGATTTGGTTTGTCGCTCCTGCCAAGCGGAAGGCTCCGGCAGAGTTCGACCCAGCAGCGGTAGACAAAGCCACCGGATTGGGCACACCGCCGCGACGCTGGTTTTCTTTGACCTCCAAGAGGTCTTGATCAAGCCACATATTCGTCTTCCTCCTCGCGGCGGATGACAATTTGTCCAGATTCCTCCATCTTGCGAATCAGCTGCACGATTTCGGAACGGGCCTCTTGCACCTGGCTCATGCGCACACTGCCCAGCATGTCGATTTCTTCCATAACATTCTGGCGAGCACGCTCGGAGAGGTTCTTCATCAGGCGAGAACGCAAATCTTCGTGAGTACCCTTGAGAGCCATCGCCAGGCGAGCCCCGTCGACTTGCCGCAGCACCAGCTGAATACCACGATCTTCCAACATAACGATGTCTTCAAAGACGAACATCCGGGAGCGAACTTCGTCAGCCAGGTCTTCGTCGCGTTCTTCCAGTCCGGTCAGAATCATCTTTTCCGTGCCCGGATCCGCCCGGTTGATGATGTCGACCAGCGGTTCAACACCGCCGATAGCTTGCATTTCTTCGGAGTTAATGACTTGCTCAGCCTTCTTTTGCAGGGACTCAGCGACCAACGCCACCATTTCGGGGTTCGCCCGTTCCATCTGGGCGATGCGCACTGCCACTTCGCCCTGAAGCTTCGGTCCTAAACCTGCCATGACTCGCGCGGCATGATCCGGACGCAGATGCGCCAGCACCAGGGCAATCGTCTGCGGGTGCTCGGCAGAAACCAAGGTCACGATTTCCCGCGGGTCGGCGGATTTCAGGAAGTCAAAAGGCTGTCCTTGCATTCCCTGCATCAGGCGTTCCATGATTTCCGCAGCTTTTTCCCGACCGAAAGTCTGTTCCAAGACTTTCTGAGCGTAATCCAGACCACCGCGACCCAGCTGCAAACTGGCGGAGGCTATGGAGTTTTCATAGAACTCGTCAATGACATCTGCGGTGATTTCGCGGGGTACGTTGGTCATCCGCAGAATTTCAGCCGACAGCGCCTCGACTTCATCATCGTTCATTTCACTCATGACGCGGGCAGCGCGGTCTTTGCCGATTTGAATCAGCAACAAGGCAGCTTTTTGCAGCCCGCTCAGAGTCAGGGCTTGCGACATTACCATGATTAGCGACCTCCCATCCAGGCGCGCAGCTGCTCAGCAACCAGTTGCGGTTTATCGAGAGCCAGTTCGGCAATTTCCTCGCGCTTGGCTTCAATCTTAAGCAGAATCGGATCCGGTTCGGGCTCGGGCTCCGGCTCAGGCTCGGGCTCCGGTTCAGGTTCCGGAATCGTGGCAGCTTCAATCTCGAGAGCTTCTTCTTCCGGAGCGCTCAAGGTGTACGGATCGGGTAGCTGATCCAGCTCGCCGAGGTCCAGAGCCTCACGTTCACGAGCCTTGGCACGTTTCTTTGCCACCGCCGCGATGATAATCAGCAGCAGGATAATCAGCCCGGCGATAACCGCCTGACGAATCAGAGAAGCTGTCTTGGCAGCGGCTTCGGCGGCAGCTTCATCCGCCGCAGCCTTTTCCGCAGCTTTCTTGGCGGTGTCATCGAACGGAGAACGCGAGATATTCACGACGTCTCCAGTCGCCGCGTCAATACCGGTAGCTGCCGCCACCATGTCGCGCACCTGAGCCATGTCCAAGCGCCGGGCGGTCTCTTGATTCAACACGACCGAGACGGACTTACGCAGTGCCGCACCAGGGGCACGAGTCGACTGGGTTACTTCTTCATTGACAGCGTTGTTTTGCACATTTTGGGTATTGGTGTAATTCCCACCGTTATTCCCATTCAGCTCGTAAGGGTTCCCAATGTTATCCGGGCCCAGCACGCCACCGACGACTGCTCCACCGCCGCTGTACTGTTCGGCAGCGTTTGAAGCGGACAGCGGTTTGACCCCGCCCTCCGGGTCGGTATAGATCCGAGTGGTCTTCACCTGATTGTCTTGGGACAGGTCGACTTGCGCCGAAACACGGGCATTACCGGCTCCAACCAGGGGTTCCACCACTGCCAAAGCCTTGTCGACCAAGCTCTTTTCCATTTCTGAAGCCGCGGCAGTGCCCCCTTCAACCTTGTCGGACAGGCTGTTGCCCAACGTATCGACCACGGTCACTCCCGTTTTATCCAGATTAGGCACAGATGCCGCGACCATATTAATGATGGCCTGCACCGTGTCATTAGACACGTCTTTGCGATTCTTCGGGGTGATAGTCACAGAAGCGGTGGTGGCGACGGGTTTCTTCGGGTCGGCGAACACGGTCTCTTGCGGAATGGCTAGCGCCACGGACGACTTATCAATGTCATCCATCGTGTCAATCGTCTTTGCCAACTCACCTTCCAGAGCACGTTTCTTTGCCATCTGCTGTTGGAAGTCGGAAGCTGCCACGCCTAAGTTATCCAAAACGGCGTAACCGGAGGTGGGCTGGGCGGGCAGGTCGGCAGCCGCCAAGCTCATGCGCGCGCTTTGCACATCTTTCGCCGGTACCTTGACCACGCCATTGTCGGCGACCTGATATTTGATGCCCTGGGAATCAAGCTGTTCAGTCACGGCAGCTTGATCTTTATCGGTCAATCCGGAGTACAGCGTGGTGTAATCAGGGCTTGCCACCCAAGAGTACAGCACCACACCGCCCAAAATGAGCACCGCGACCCCGATAATCGACAGGGTCTTTTGTCCTAAGGAAAATTGTCCGACGGTATTTTTTACTTTATCTACTGCGTTTACAATGACCGGTGGCATTATGCTTGCATCCTCATAATCTCATTGAACATGTCAACTGCCTTGTTGCGAATGGTAGAGGTCAGTTCCATAGTCAGCTGGGATTCTGCGGCTGCAATAGTGTATTGGTGGACATCATTGAGTTGCCCCGTGAGGGCCTGCACACCCAGCTTCTTGGCGGTACTCTCACGTTGCTGCATGTTATACACCGCATCGGCAAAGATATTGCCGAAAGAGGTTTCCGCGACATCGCGGACATCTCCACCCTGCGGAGTCAGACCGGTGCCGGTCGGGGCGACGGACGGGGCGTTGGTGCCCAGACGTGCCGGACCGGCTTGGGTGGCTGCGGAACGTGAGAACCCAAGGGATTGTACTAAGTCATTGGTCAGCTGCTGGGTTCCGGTCAAAGAACTGGTCAGCCTGCTACCAATACCGTCTACAGAGTAAGGCACGGCTTACTTACCTCCCGATTTGCAATGCTGCTTCATAAGTGGACTTTGCGCGATCCACCACCGCAGCGTTCGCCTGGTAAGCCCTCTGCGCCATAATCAACTGGGTCATCTGTGATCCCAAGTCAATATCTGGGTGGCGGACATACCCTTCTTCGTTCGCGTTCGGATCGCGGGGGTCGTACACGATCCGACCATCGGTGCCACCGAGCGCAATGCCCGATACCATCGTGCCGGCTGGACGCCCATAATCAACAGCCTGAGCCACGACGTAACGCGCCCGGAAGGCTTCCTCGTTCATGGGCTTGGTGGTGTTGATATTGGCGATGTTATCCGAAATGCAGTCCAACCATTTACGGTTAACCGTCATCCCGGTACCAGCTATGCCGATTGCTCCAAAAGTGGTCATGACGTCGTCCTCATGGCCGAGCGAATGTTGGTATATTCTCCACTGATTGCTTGGGTAGCCAGCTGAAAGCGCAGTACCGTATCCACACTCGAAATGGTCTCAGTGTCCAGGTTGACATTGTTACCGTCGATGCGAGTGGGTTCCAAAGAGCGTGCAGTGGCGATATGCGTGGTGGCAGGGTGTCCAAACTGAACGGCACGAGCCAGTTCGTTTTCAAACGATACCTTGCCGGCTAAGAATCCCGGCGTCTGAATGTTGGCAATGTTATCGGCGATGACTCGCTGACGCATTGACAACCCATCCAGCGCGGTCCGCATTGCTACGTAACCAACAGAATCAAACATGACGACCTCACATGTTATCTCGCTGGATCATTCCTCGATCCTCATTACCCGCATAACTTCCTGCTAGCGGTCCAGTGCTTTGTTGCGCTGACATATTCAAGTATCGGCAGTTCCTAAGCAATTGTCGAGGAGTTTTGTTAATTTGTTTTGGGCTTCAGGGGACGTTTTTTCAAAAACCCGCATTTTTGCATCAAGTAGGTTTTTGTTAGGACAAATGACCATACTATACGCGCTGGTAGAGATACTTTCTGAAAGGTTACACAGGTGTAATTTACCGGATTATCAGCATCGTATTTTTACCACCCTGTAATTTTTCGATTCGGCGGGTTTTGTTCACTGTTAGTTCCTTTCTCCATAAAGCAGTAAACCGTTTTGTTCAGTTTCCTTTCAGTTTGCAATACCGCGACGCCTCGCGCCGACCCATCCTCATCGATTGTCAAATTGTCAGCAATTTTAGGTATATTTACGCGATTTTCCGCGCGACCTGCTCAGATACAGATGCTTTAGACATGGTAACTTTCTGAGGCTTAACTGAACATTAGAGGAAACTCACGCAGATTTACAGATTTTGGTCCGCTTGTAGACGGGCGCGAAAAATAAATTCACTTACGTTCACAGGTTGAACTTATATAGGACTTACGTCCCTCGTGTGATGTTTGTCACATTATCTGATTTGTATGCAATTACCCAGCGCTTTTCCCGCCGCTTTGCCTAAATACTCAGGGAACTTTCAGGAAAAGACGCTTTCCTGAAAGTTCCCCGTGAATGCAAAGAGTCCGTCTCGATTTAACCGTGGTGTCAGCCTACCCCTCGAAATCTACGTACCGCGGAGTGGGGTCAGATTTATTTTCCGGAGGAATCTTACGCAATTTATCGCGTTCTTCCCCGGCGCGACGCAGCTCCTCCTGATTCTTTTTCATGGCAAACCGGACTTTCTTCCCCAAATCGGACAAGTCTTTCTGCACCCGACGCGCCCGCGGAGCCAAGTCCGGAGGCAACGGTCCGAGCTGCGGAGGCTGCCAACCCGAATCTTCGGGAGGAATCTGACCAGATTTTAACAGCTTCCGATCCTCCACAATCTGCGCTTCGAGCCGATCCAGCTCGCCCTCCCACCCCGGAGAGTTAACGCGATTAGCCGACACCCAAATCACCTCGTGAATTACGCTTGACCTCACCGTTCTTAGCAATCCCCGTAGACTTTGCTTCCTCCGCCTCCAGCTGTGCTGCTGCCTGTTTCCACGCATCCGCCAGAGGTTCAAATAGCTCCCGAATCTCTTGGGCTTTATCAGCATCGCTCTGCACGTTGGCGTTAACCAACTCTTTCATGGCATACACGTACAGGGCCATTAGCCCTTCTGCGCCGTCCCACACGTCCATCCGCAAGGACGACATCAACTCGGCGATGATGTCTTGCGCATGAGTCAGATTTTTATGTGCTTCAACCCGGTTCTGACCGCGCAGGGCTTTTTCAGCCCGCCCGATATCAAGCAGCAGCCGGTCATAGAGCATCGTCAGCAACCTGGCTGGTGAAGCGGTGACAATAGAGTCCTGCTGGAACCTATTAATGGCGGTCTGCATACTATCCTCCACTAGATCAAAAACCTACCCTTAACCATACTTCGGCTGGGTTAACAATGTCAGAAACCCAGCCGAAGAATGTCAGATTATGCAGTTTTACTGGCCTCCCAGCTGAGACAACTGCCCAGCCAGCCAAGTCTGCTGCTGCTGCATGCGCGCCAGCATCGTTTCCAAAGAGGAATACTGTTTGTACAGCTGTGCCTCTTTACGATCCAGACGATCGCCGTATTCGCTGATGCGATCACGATAGTACGAAACGGTCTTTTGCCGCGACTCGATGGACCTGGTCAACGACCCTTCGGTGAAATCCGAAACCTTGGATGCGACGTCCCCGACTTTCTTGGCGAATTCCACCATGACCTGCTGGACTTTCTCGGGATTGCTTTCCATGGCCTTTTTAAACTTCTCCGCGTCGAACTTCAAGTTCACTTGCGAGCCGTGGACCTGACCGTCGGCGCCTTTCTCGACACCACCCGTGAAGCTAACCCCAAACGTGGACAGAGAATATGTTTGTGACTTGCCCTCAGCATCCGTGACGGTAATCCCGCTGGAGACTAGCCCCATAATCTTGTTCTTGAGTTCGCGTCCCTCCGAGTTACCCAAAGGACCGGCAGCGGTATAGGTGAAACGCTTATTAGTGGTCGGATCAATGCCTTCTTTGGTGACGCTTTGCATCCCCCGGTTCAAAGTATTCAGGGCATCCGTCAAAGCACCCATCATCTTTTCCATCTTGCCCGCAGCCACATCGAAGTCCCGCGTAGCATTAACCTTGACGCCTTTTAACAGGGCATCGGTATAGAGCGGAGTACCGTTGGGGTTGGTCTTTTGCACCACATTGGACAAGTCAATTTTGACGTGGTCCATAATCTGAATCTCGTTCGAGCCGTAAGTGCGTTCTTGACCGAGCAGACGAATCTTGGCATCCGAAGATTGATGGATGATGTTCAAAGCCTGTTCCTGAACGCCGGTATTCCTCACGGCGGCAGCCAAAGCGGCGGCATCCTCGTAAACATAATGAGCCGAGTTAGTGGCAGCGTCCGTCTTGGACGTCTTGGCATTCAGTCCCAGACCCTGCGTAATGTCACCGGCGAAAATCTTAAAGTCGCCCTTGTCGGCACCGGTCTCTTTCCCGGTAATCTGGAGCACGTATTTGCCCGTCCCGTCGGGATTATCACCGACACGCACCGACGTGGCGCTGATTCCCGAATCGGAAGCCGCATTAATCGCCCGCGCAAACGCCGGAGCGGTGGCTGAAGACGGAGAAATCGTGGTGATTTTGTCTCCAATCATGATGGAAATCTTGGGCGGCTCACCTTTCGCCTTTGCGGCGTCATAGAGATTCTTGACACCGCCCAAATCCAAAGTCGCCTGCTTCGACTTCGCGACCTGCAAGACATCGAATTCGACCGAGCCAACCTGGGCTCCAGGAGTAGTGGTCACTCCTACCATCGGATCGGATGATGTCGCCTTAGCAGCTTCCCAAATCTCGGCAGTATCAAAACGGACGCTTTCTTTGCTAGCACGCCCGTAGACGTCCCAAGCTGCCCGCTTGATATTAGAAAACTTAGTGTTCATAGTCTGCAGGGATTGAACTTGAGACTTGTACTCATTTTGTTTTGACTCAAGTTTCCGCAGCGGAACCTGTTCCAGCATCATCAATTGCTTGACAATGCCCTGAGTATTGAACCCACCCAGTCCGGGGATTGAAATTCCCATGATGTGCTCCTTCCATGGAATAAGGGTGTCATCCCATCCTGAGATAACGCCGAGGCTCAGGATGCCTACCGGCATCCCACTGACACTACCTCACGCTTAATCATCGGTGATTAGGAGCGAAATTTAAGGAGAAATTATTTTTTTCTGCGGTTCTGACGCGCCGCAGCCCGCATATTTTGTTGCCGAATGGATAATCCTCCCAGGTAGGAGGTGGTCGGTGGGGTTGGGGGTTTTTCTTCCTCTGCCGGTGGTTCGACAGCTGTTTTGACGCCAGGAGAGCGGGCTTTGTCTTTACTTTTAGGTTTCTGCGATTCTGCGGCGGCGCGTTTAGCCTCTTGCTCCGCTTCGATGCGGGCTTTTGCTTGCGCCGTGCCCCGGGCGTGACCAGCCAGGAAGCTCTCGGTGGAAGTGCCCTGCAGGTCCGCGGTAACGGGCTTTCCCTCCCCGTCCTCACGGCGAGACGAACCCGCCGATTGCCCGGACGAAACTTGTGACAGAGAATCACGCAGAGACGACGAACGGGGGCGGGGAACCCCGGAAGCATCCCGCGGGCGACCCCGTGCTGACGAGGAACTGGGAGGTGGAATCAGCGTGTCCTCTATCTCCAGGTCCGGATCTGCGTCTCGTCGCAACATCTCATCGGCGTGATCTTCAATCTTTTGGAAGTAGCTCTCGCGACGTTTCTTAACGATGCCGGTGACTTCCTCATTTTCTTCCGCAGCTGTTTCCGGATCGAGGTGGCGGTTCATCCCCTCACGCATCAGGGTGAGAGCTTCCGAACGAAGCTGCGACACGCGAGATTGGGTCACGCCTAACTCATCTGCCACGTCCTGAATGGGACGCTCCTCAAAAAAGACCTGTTCCACCACGTAACGCAGGCGCTGCGGGAGCGCTCGAACCGACGCGTGTAAGTACACCAAGCGTTCGTCATCCAGCAGGGTGTCCTCCGGGGAGGGGCTTTCGTCAGGCAACTCCAGGGAGCGCTCGTCTTCACTACCAACAGGCGCATCCATAGAGACAACACGACGAGCCGCGTCTTGCTGGGCAGACTCGACCGACTCCACGTCCACCCCCAGAGCTGAAGCGAGTTCCTCTTTCGTGGGGGCACGTCCCGCCGCAGCAGTGAGGGTAGAGGTCATTTCCTCCAGTTGCTTGGTGCGTTGGCGCGCCCCGCGCGTCGCCCAGTCCATAGAACGCAGTTCATCCAGCATGGCTCCGCGGATACGGTAGATTGCGTAGCGATGAAAGGGTACCCCGGTCGCGGAATCGTAAGAATTAGCGGCTTGCACCAGAGCCAAAGAACCCGCCGAAGCGAGGTCCTCACGCTGCACAAAAGACGGCACACGGCGTAATAACTCCGCGACTTGGTAACCAACCAAGGGGAGGTTATTTTCAATTAGTTCATTGCGGTTCACTTCGCCGAGTGAATCCTCCACCGTGTCTCTCCTCAGAAAAAATCGCAGGTGCAGTCCAAATTAGTTTACCTTTTTAAACCATTTAATTAGCGATAGATTAATGAGTAATCGGCAGGTTTGAGCGATTGGCAATTTTGCCGGTAAGTTTAGCTAAAGAGCTGTCCAACACTGACGATGGGCGGGACCGAGGAGGAGAGTGCCATGTCATTAGACGCATTATCACGTCAACTGTGGAAACAACGTGAAACTCTGGAGGTCATGCTGTTCAAGCTGGAAGAAGAGCGTTTAATCACTGCCACCGCCTCGTCCCGATGGTTGCCTCGCGCCACGCGTGAGCTGGAAGCTGTCATTGCGCAAGCCCAGACGATAGAACTGGAACGTTCCATGGAATCCGAAGCCGTGGCAGTCGACTTGGGACTGCCCCCCGACGCCTCCCTGAAAGAAATCGCCGCGGCATCCGAAGAACCGTGGCAGACCCTGCTGAACCAACACCGCGAAGCCCTCATCTCCCTGACTTCTGAAATTGCCGATATGTCCCAGGCAAATCAGGAAGTCTTGTCCTCCCTGCAGCGCGCCACCCAAGAAACCCTGATGAGTATGCAGGACACCGAAGAAGTCTACGGTGAAGACGGCGGAATCCACGTTTCGGGAACTGGCGAATCCACCATCCTCGACACCTCAATGTAAGAACAAGCGCGCGGGGGTTTTGGAAAAATTCTCATATCCGAGCCTTTCACGCCGATGGGCTTAAACGCGGACGCGAGAAGCGTCACCAAGATTTAGTAAGCACTCGGCTCAAGAAAGGACATTCCGATGGGTTCAACGTTTTCTTCGCTGAACGCCGGATTGACCGGTCTTTACGCAGCCCAACGTCTCATTGAGGTTTCCGGGCAAAACATCAACAATATGAACACTCCCGGATACACGCGCCAGCGCGTCGAGCAACGCGCTCTGGGTATCGGTTCGGAACCGTCAGTCTTTGCTGGTTCCGTACCGCAAGGCGGTGGCGTAGAGATTACTCGTATCCGCCGACTGGACGATTTTTTCTTGGACGCAAAACTGCGTTTAGAAACCGGTCGCGCTGCCGGCACCAAAGAAACCAGCGAGGCATGGAAAGGCATCGAGTCCTCGATGGACGAACTGGGACGCATGTCGGTATCCGATTCCATGCGCACCTTCTTTAAGTCCTGGGGAGACGTCAATAACAACTCCGATAACCGCGGAGCGCGCGCCAGCACTCTGGGTGCCGCGGAAGCCCTGGTCACCAATATTAAGACCGGATACACGCACATTAACGACTTGTGGAAAAACGGGCGCGAACAGCTCGACGCATTAGTGGCAGACTTGAACACCACGATGGATTCTGTCCAAAAGCTAAACGATCGCATCCGCAAGACTACGGTATCTGGTGGTAACGCTAGCGGTGCGGTGAACCACTTGAAAGACGAGCGCGATCAGCTGATTATGCACATTTCGAAGCTGACCGGCGCGACCGTGCGGCAGGGTTACTCGGTGTACACAAAAGAAAACGCTCCTCACCCCAGTATGATTGGTCAAGCCTACGAGGACGGCACCGTGGAAGTCATGCTCGGCGGGAACTCCCTGGTCGGCAAGGACTACGTGAACCACTTTGAGGTGGAAGGCGCCCGCGATATGGCGGGTATTGATGCGGCCCCGCGGGACAAGTACAAGGCTGCGGTTGATGCCCTGAAAGCCAAATTTCCCACTAATTGGAACGATACGTTCGACTACCACGGTCAAAAAATTCAGAAGTATCAAGCGCACGTGCAGCGTTACGAAGTCGGCGACGAGATTTTGAAGCCCGACGGCAGTAAGAAGAAGTTAGACTCCGGCGATTCCGAAGTCGGCACCAAGTACGTGGCGTTTTACGACATGGAAGGTGTCCAGAAGGGCACGAAGAAGCTGAAAGAAGCCAAAGTAGAAAAGACCGAGCAGGGCTTTACCGAATTCACTTTCATGAAGGACGAGGGTCCAGCACGGTTACGCTGGGAACTGGGGGGTCACGTGGTCGCCATCGAAGATGGCACCATCGGCGGGTTAATGCAAAACCTGAAACCGGCTCAGTTCCCCGGAGTCTCGGGCACGATTGGCAGCGGCGGAGCTTGGGCAGAAACCGGCAAGCTCTACAATGACTTGGCGACCAACCTGGCTGATGAAATTAACGGGATTCACGCCAACAACGTGGGTCAAAAGCTCCCCGACGGTTCCACAGGAAACAACAACACCAAGACCCTGGTAACCAAGGAAACCAAGTTCTACAAAGTAGACTTGACCAAACCCGTAAATGACCGAGACCGCATGCAAGAGCTAACTGGAGAGACTCTAAAGCGTATCGACTATAAAACTGAGGAAGCCTACGATACGGCTGTTAAACAGAGAGTCGCCAAATTGGAAAAAGACCATCAAGGCTCCGGCATTGTGTACGAAAACGTGAAAGAAGACGGCGGAGACTTCTTTAAGTTCGCCGCTACCGATAATAAACTGCCCGCCGCCATGCGTCTGTCCGTCGCCGTCAAAGACCCCCAGATGATTGCCGCCGGTCAGTACGTCAACGGGGTCTATGACGGCTCAGTTTCCCTGGCTTTGGGCAACCGTCAAGACGCGCCGACCTCGGCTATGAACGAATGGTCCAAGTCAGTGGTGGACATCGGGGTGCACGCCAAGGGTGCCGATGACAAGCACACTCTGGCAGAGCAAACGCGCCAGATTGCTGAACAGCAGCAAAAGTCGCAGAGCTCCGTTGATATGAATGAAGAAGTAATTAACCTGATACAGGGTCAGCACGCCTACGCGGGCGCAGCACGCATCATGAGTACCGTAAACTCGATGCTTGAGGCCCTCATCAACATAGGTAGGTGACAGACATGATTACCCGCATGACAACCTCTATGATGGCTGGCACTACGCTGTCCACGATTCAACGCAACTTTAACCGGCTGGCTGATGCCAACAAGAAACTGTCCTCCGGTAAACGCATGTCTTTTGCCTCCGACGATCCGGCGTCTTCCGTCTCTTCCATGCGCCTACGCAAGGAGCTGGCAGCGACCGAACAGTACAAGCGCAACATCAGTGACGCGAACTCCTGGCTGGCGACTTCGGATGCTGCTATGCAATCCGTCGCGGAACGGTACACGGAAGCCCGCACTTTGCTGATTAACTCCATTGACGGAGCTTTGGGAAGTCAATCCCAAGGCGCGCTAGCAGCTCAGTTGCGCAAGGTAGCCGAATCCATCATGTCGCAAGCTAACGCGACCTACCTGGGTCGCACCGTTTTTGCCGGGAACTCTGACAAAGGTCTGGTGTTCAAAACTGGCTCTGACGGGCACGACACAATTTTCCTCGCCGCCGAAAAAGACGAAATCACCGCCAAGACTGTCGATCGCCGCATCGACGCGGACACGACCGTGCAAGCCAACCTAGACGGTAACAAGCTCTTTGGCACCGGCACTATTAAGTGGGACGATAACGACAAAACCAAGCTGGATACGGATAACAACCCGTCAGTCATGAACCTCTTGGTTGAGGCTGCCAAAATCTTGGAATCTCCGACCGGTCCGGTGGGTGACAATCGCTCAAAGATTGAGTCTATCCAAAAGGAACTGACCGAACGGTTCGCAAAACTACAGGAGGCTCAATCCGCAGTCGGCGCCCGGCACAAGCAGGTTTTGGAAGCCCAAGAAAATGTGATTTTTGACCTGGAACAGGTCAAAGGTCAGATTTCATCCGTAGAAGACATTGACATCCTCAGCGCCACGATTGACATGTCCTTGGCTTCCATGGCTTATCAATCATCCCTGGGTTCAACTCAGCGTGTCGTGCAACCAACTTTGTTAGACTACTTACGATGAGCACCAACGACGAAGTTACCGAAAACACTGAAAACGCCGGCGATGGCGAGGATTTTCCGACCCTCAAAATCCGCATGGTACGTCCCATGCCAGGTCTGGAGACGCACCTGGATTTCAGTCTCTCTGCGGTTGATGAAACTGGAGTCTTGTGGACTTTGAAGTCCATAATTGACCCTAATGTGCGCCTGTTCGCGGTTCCCCCAGTGGCGTTCTTTGACGGTTACACTCCCCTGATTCCCTCCTCCGCGCGGGAACGCATCGAGATGAAAGAGGGCGAGGAACCCTTTATTCTGGTCATCGTCCACCCGGCATCCGGTTCGTATCCCCACACGGCAAACCTGCTGGCACCCCTGGTGATTAATCCAGAAAACATGAGTGCGATACAGGTCGTCCTCGAGGATCAAGACTGGCCCCTCCAGGCTCCCATCGGGGATCCCAAGGAAGCCTAAGATTTCCGTACCACGATAAATCGATAGCGCCCCGACGCAAGCCGTGGCGCTATCACGATTTTTAGAACTGGGCGATGTCGGTACGGAAGTGTGAGCCCTCCAGGGTGATGCTATCCATTGCCTGATAGGCACGCTGTCGGGCTTCACTCAAATCGCTCCCCCGCGCAACTACTGACAGCACTCGACCCCCGTTAGCAATCAGCTGACCAGAATCACTGACTTTCGTTCCCGCGTGAATGATGTGCACTCCCGGCACCTGGCTCGCGGCCTCTAGACCGGTGATGACACCGCCTTTCACGGGTGCCTGCGGATACCCGGAGGCAGCCAGCACCACATTCACCACAGCTTCGTCATTAACCTGGAGCTGTTCAGCCGCCGCCAAGTTACCGTCTGCCGCCGCTGCCAACAGTGCCAGCAAATCGGTATCCAGACGTTCCAGCACTGACTGAGTTTCCGGATCCCCAAAGCGAACATTGAACTCAACCACTCGCGGACCGCGCGAGGTCAAAGCCAACCCGACATAGAGCAACCCAATAAACTCACAGCCCTGGTCTGCCATCACGCGACACACCGGGAGGGCAATCTCTTGGGCAACCCGTTGCGCCAAATCCTGCGGAGCCCACGGCAGCGGTGAATAAGCCCCCATGCCACCCGTATTGGGACCCTCATTATGGTCATAAGCGCGTTTGTAGTCTTGAGCAATGGGCAAAGCAACTGCGTCGCGACCATCACAAATACAGAACACCGAAGCCTCGGGTCCCTCCAGAAATTCTTCGATAACAACCGCCGGCTCGTGAGGGTTCGCCACCGCTTCAATACAGGCGGCAGCATGTGTCAGCGCGACATAAAAGTCAGACGTCACCACCACGCCTTTACCGGCAGCCAAACCATCTTGCTTGACTACATAAGGAGAGCCGAAACGTTGCAGGGCACCCCGCGCTTCTTCCAGCGTCCGACAGGCTACCGAAGCAGCCGTAGCGACCCGAGCCTGCTGCATGATTGTTTTCGCAAAGGCTTTCGAGCCCTCCAGTCGTGCTGCCAAACGTCCGGGACCAAATACTTTGAAGCCCTCCTGGCGCAGGACATCAGCGACGCCTTTAACCAGCGGGGCTTCCGGACCAATGACCACCAGGTCGGGACGTAGCGACTGCGCCAGTTCCAGCACCTGTGCGGGGTCATCAGCCACACAGGGCACGTTTTCACCGACAGTGGCAGTGCCGGGATTACCGGGCGCAATCCACAGTTTCTCCAACAGCTCTGATTTCGCAATAGCCCTGGCCAGGGCATGTTCACGCCCGCCACTTCCCAAAAGTAAAACCTTCACAATTTCAGTTTAATAGCTTTTTAGATTTGTCCCTAATAAGGAGCCAATTTTTGCCTTCGGGTCGGCTGCTAGGATGTGGGTATGTCGTTTACAGAAGCGCTCGGAATGGGCGAATTTCGCCCCCAAACCAACGTTGATTTTGGTCGCGTGGCAGAGATTCGCCCTGCCCAGGGTCTGTTTGTGGCGTTTGAGGGCTGCGACGGAGTGGGCAAGACCACCCAAATTACGCGAGCTGCGTCGTGGGTGCGGGAACAGGGTTGGGACGTCGTCGAGACACGTGAGCCCGGTGGCACCGACCTGGGGGTGGCGTTGCGTCAACTGCTGCTGGACGCGGGAGACGTGTCCCCTCGTGCCGAAGCGCTGCTGTTTGCTGCCGACCGGGCGCAGCACGTGCACAAGCTCATCATCCCCGCTATCAATGATGGCAAAGTCGTGATTACCGATCGCTATCTGGCTTCATCGATTGCCTATCAGGGGCACGGACGGGAGCTCGGCGCCAGGGAAATTCGCGATTTATCCCTGTGGGCGACGGGAGGATTGGTGCCAAACCTGACGGTACTGCTGGACCTAGACCCCGAGGTGGCAGCGGAGCGCCAAGCTGCCGATGCATCCCTGGGCGGTCCGGATCGGATGGAACGCGCCGGAATCGAATTCCAAAAGCGCGTCCGCGAAGATTTCTTGCGCATGAGCGAGGGTCAGGACACTTGGCTGGTCGTCGATGCCAGCCTGCCCGTTGCAGAAATCGCTACCCAGGTGCGGCTGCGCTTAGCGCAGCTGCTACCGGTCATAAAGTCCTGGTGAGCCGGAAAGTTGCGGTAAGTATGAGTATCAATCCCAGCGGTGGAGTGTGGGCAGAGGTAGCCGGTCAGACCCGAGCTATCTCACAGCTATCCCAAGCGGCTGCAGCCGCCAGGGACCTCATCACTTCCCAAAACCACCCTGCTGACCCCGCCGTCTCACCAGATGGCGCAACCCCAGCCGGAGGGACGGACATGGATTCTGGCACCCACCGCGCCGCCATGACCCATTCCTGGCTGGTAGTCGGCCCGCCCGGCTCCGGACGTTCCACCGCTGCCAAAGCCTTCGCCGCCGCTTTAGAATGCGAGGACCCAGACAATCCCGGTTGTGGAATCTGCCCAGCGTGTCGCGATGTACGCCAAGGCACCCACGCTGATGTCAGCGTCTTAACCACAGAAATGGTCGAAATCAAATTTGATGACGTAAAAGCCCTGGTCCAACAAGCTTACCGGCGACCCGTCCGCGGAGAGTGGAACATCATTATCATCGAGGACTACGACCGCATGAGCGAATACAGCTCCAACCTGCTGCTGAAATCCATCGAGGAACCACCCGAACGTACCGTGTGGGTGTTGTGCGCTCCCAGCGCCGCCGATGTGCTCTCGACCATTCGCTCCCGCACCCGCCTGGTGCAGCTCAGTCTGCCCAGCCCCGCCGCGGTGGCAGAGCTGCTGGTGCGGCAAGACGCCTCCATCAGCCCCGAATTAGCTGCCGAAGTTGCTGCCGCCGCCGAGTCTCATGTGGGACGTGCCAGGGCACTGGCTTATGACCCGCAACTGCGCGAAGAACGGCTGGGGATGCTGCGGATGATTTCGCAAATGCACACCACCGTCGAAGCGATGTGGACAGCCGCCGCCCTGGTGAAACTGGTAGACAAGCAAGCCGAGACCCTGCGCGGTGCGAACGACCGGGAAGAACGCGCGAAAGTTCTAGAGGCTTTCGGTTTGGCTGCAGATACCCCCGACTCGCGGCTGCCCCGAGATGTAAAGTCAGCCCTGCGGGGAGCCAAGCTCAGCGAGACTGATGCGCATCGGCGTGCCCGGCGCGCCAGCTTCGACACTTGGGACCGGGTTTTGGGCGACATTTCAGGATTTTATCGCGACGTTATGCTGGCACAAGTGGGGTCCGCCCAGCCACGTATCAATCTGTCGCGACCTGCCGGTGAGCTAATCGATGCTTACGTAGCGAGGGTCGGCATCGGACCGCAGTCCCTGGCACAGACCACATCCCGGTTAGAGGCAATACGTAAAGCACGCCGCCGCCTGATGGGAAACGGAAACATCGCCCTGGACCTTGAAGCGCTTTGTGTGGAACTGGTGGACCGGAATAGGGCAAAATGAGCTAAGGCAAAACGGAAGGGAAATGATGAACAAGCTAACCAAAGGTTTGGGGATTGTGGCTGCCGTGGGACTGGCGCTAGCAGGATTGGCAGGCTGCGCCCCTGAAAAACCCCTCGCGCAACCCTCCAAACTGCCCAAGCCCACCCAAACTATAGACCAGCCGAAACTTTCCGAGTATTACTCCCAAGACCTGCAGTGGAAGAACTGCGGCGGCGACTTCCAGTGCGCCATGTTGGAAGTGCCCCTCGACTATGCAAACCCCCAGGGCGAACACGCCAAAATCGCGATGAAACGCCTGAATACCGCCAACAAAGAAACACGTATCGGGACTCTCATCATGAACCCCGGCGGCCCCGGAGGCTCGGGACTGGAAAATATGAAACCCGAAAATGTGGCGTATTTCTTTAGCGACACGGTGCGCAAGTATTACGACGTGCTGGGATTTGACCCCCGCGGCGTCGGGTCTTCACAGCCCGCCATTAAATGTCGCACTGACCAGGAACTTGATGAGGACAGCTCGACGTACTATGACCTCTCTACCGAAGCCGGACGCGCTGCCGACGCCGCCGAAATTAAAGCCTTGGGGCAAAAGTGCCTACAAAACTCCCCGCAAATGACCCGATTTGCCAGCACGGAATATACCGCCCGTGATTTGGATATTATGCGCGCCGCTGTTGGCGACGACAGGCTCTACTACCTGGGATTTTCCTACGGTACTTACCTGGGCGCCATTTATGCAGACCTCTTTCCATCTCGAGTGGGACGCATGGTGCTGGACGGGGTGCTCGACCCATCTTTGAACATGAACCAGGTTTCTGCCCTGCAAGCCAGCGGATTTGAAGCCTCCCTGCGCGAATTCGTGACCGAGTGCCAGAAACAGCACGCCAAGCAATGCCCACTGCACGGTGACGTAGACGCGGGAATGGCACAAATTAAAGCCCTGCTGGATTCTCTGAAAACCAACCCCATGCCCGCCAAGAGAGGCCGCGAACTGACCGTCACGCAAGCCTTTACCGGACTGATTGGCAATATGTACAACACTGCATCATGGTGGCAGCAACTCCTGCCCGCCCTGTCCCAAGCCCTAAACGAGTCAGACGGCACCGCCCTTCTGAACAGTGCCGATTTTTACAACGAACGTAATGCAGACGGAACCTACAAAAACAATTCCTCGGATGCTTTCGTGGTTATCAACTCCCTGGACTACGAGCCAATCGGCAATATGGCGCAATGGAAAGCCGATGCGGCAAAAATTCAGGCATCCTCTCCTACCATCGGAGAATTCTTCACATACGGTTCGCTGGGCGCGGAAAGCTGGCCAGTCAAAGCAAAAACCACCGCCAAACGCGAAGTCAATCCCCAGCTAGAGGAAGACATCCTACTGATTGGAACCACCGGAGATCCTGCCACCCCACTAAAGATGGCACAACACACCCGACAGATGATGGACCACTCCAAACTGTTGACCGTGCAAGGCTGGAACCATACGGCATATAACTCGTACGCACCGGGATGCGTGAAAACCATCACCGACACTTACTTGGTTTCCGGCAAAATCGAGGCTGCGAACAGCGACACCTGCCAGCTGGATTAGGTGCGTCCACGGCGCGAGGGGACAGGCAGCGGGGTCTGTCACCGGGCTGCCTCCTGCCTATCACAGTTTGGAACAGCCCGTTTTTCAGGCTAAAATGAAACTCGCGCATTTTGCGCACCGCCGCCTTAGCTCAGTCGGCAGAGCGATTCACTCGTAATGAATAGGTCGTGGGTTCGATTCCCACAGGCGGCTCCGTTTACACAGCGGCTCGAGTTATCCTCGGGTCGCTTTTTTCTGTCTGGAGCTCCACCTAAAACAGTCCACAGGACTGTTTCTTAACGGCTCCGCACCACCACGAGCGGCACACACGCTCCGCGCTGCCGCTCCTCTCTCAGGCGGCTCCACATCTTTAGTTGATATTCCAACGAAAGCTCAAGCTAGAGGATAATGAGGATTGGCAATTAACGTTCAATTAACGTTTGGCTAACCACACTAGCCATGACTTTTCGGTATCTAAACGTCCATAACTGGACACTAAAACCATGAATGCCACCACTGGAACTAACACCCCGGTCACGGATTCTCTCTATCCCCCTGGCTCCACACAAGAATCGGTTGCCGTCTTTGGATAATACTTTGCAAGGATTCGCGGGTACTGATGTGGAAGTTGTTGATTACCTCGACTGTCACTGTAGAGAATGAAAATGAACCAAAGTCATTTCAATAGCTGCATATTGGCGCGATGAGCATACTCCAGTTCCACTGCCAACTCGACAACACGATTCTTGGACTCTCGGAAATGTTTCCTCGGGATAAACCAATGCCCTCAAAATACTCGGAACGATAACCAGGACTTACCTGGCGACACATTGTGCAAAACGTGGGTAGGTTATTCAGGTTTATTATGCGTCCAAGCACAATTGTGCTTGGAGAATTTGTTACCACCATGGATTTGAATTATTTATTCCCCAATGCCTAATATATATCTGTTCATTCACTCGTGCTTGGAGGGCATATCATGGCCAAGAAAGTAAAAACCATCCTGATAGACGATATCGACAGTTCAGACGCGGCAGAAACAGTCGCTTTTAGTTTGGATAACGTCAATTATGAAATTGATTTAAATGCAGCCCACGCTAAGGAGCTGCGCGACAGCCTGCAGCGTTGGATTGATGCTGGACGTAAAGTTTCCGGTCGTCGCCGCCGCGGCACTACCCCGGCGGTAAATAACGAAGTTCGCGAACTCAACCGTCGCGTGCGCGCTTGGGCTGGTGAAAAAGGAATCCCGGTCAACGACCGCGGTCGCGTCCCGCAAAAACTCATTGACCAATACCGCGACGCCACCGGCGACAAGTAAGAGATATTCTCACCGAAAACTTCATAACTTGTGAGGACTGACCGTCCAGCATATTGCGAAGGAACTTTATTCACGACGCAATAAACAAATTGCCAGGGCGGCCAGTCCTTCCTTATTCCCCGTAAATCCCATGCGATCAGTCGTGGTCGCCGAAAAAGACACAGGTGCTGCCAAAATGTTTCCCAACGCCGCCTCCGCTTCTGCGTAATGCGGACCGAGACGCGGCTCCTGACCGACGACAGTCACGCTGGCGTTAACCACCACCCAACCGGTCTCGTGCAGCATCCGCATCGCCGCACGCAAAAACACTTCCCCGCTGGCTCCGGCATACTCGGGACGCGATACCCCAAAGTTCGTGCCCAAGTCGCCTAACCCGGCTGCCGCGAGCAGGGCATCGGTCAAAGCATGGGCGGCAACGTCCCCATCCGAATGCCCCTCCAGCGGCGCATGGTCGGGAAAAGACAGGGTCCCCACCCGAAGTGGGCGACCCACCACCGGCGCACCGGCAGCAAAACGATGTGCGTCAAAACCCTGACCTACTCGAAAATCCATGCATAAAATCCTAATTGGAATGTCGGTGGTATTTAACCCTTTTGGGTGGTGTATTCCCCTGACCAGCACTTTAGTCTGAGGATGGTAGCGAATTTTGTTCATCCCCAGCGGATACAAGCTAAGGAGGTCAGCCAATCGTGAGCGATGTACAGCTTAAATGTCCGTCCTGCGGTGCTCCCATTAATTTTGATGTGCCCAGCGGCAAGATGAAATGCGGCTTTTGCGGGGCTGCATTCACGGTCGAGGAAGTTAACCAATTCAACGGTATCTCCCAAGCCAACGCGGAACTCGCTGCCGCGCACGCGCAACAGGTGGGGACCGCCGGTGCCGCCGGCGGGGCTGGCCCCGCTGCGACCCCGGAAACCCAGATTTCCACCACTCCTGCCGAGGGTCACCCCGGCTGGGTGGAACCCCCGCCCACCTATCTGGACGCAGCGACCGGACAACAAATGGCTCAATTCCAATGTAATTCCTGCGGTGGGGAAATCATCGGCTCACCCGACATGGTCAGTGCCCGGTGCCCCTGGTGCAACAACAACTTCGTGGCGACCGGACAGCTGACCAGCACCCGCGTCCCCGACCGGATGATTCCTTTTGCAATGACCAAAGAACAAGCCTTGGCGGCTTTCAAAGCCGAAATGCGCAAGCTGAAGCTCATTCCCAATGAGTTTAAGCAGGTCAGCGTGGACGACATCCAAGGCGTTTACGTGCCTTACTGGCTGTATGACGCAACGGTCGCGGGCGAAGGTAACTACCGGTGCGAAACCATCCGCACCTGGACCGATTCTGATTATGAGTACACCGAGCATCGGGAATTCGACGTGTATCGCAGCGCCAACGTTGCTTTCCTGGATGTGCCGGTGGCGGGCACCACGAAAGTGACCGATAAGCTCACGGAATCCATCGAACCTTTTGACTACACCAAATCGGTCGCGTTTTCTCCCGCCTACCTGACGGGCTTCATGACCAACAAATACGACGTGGAAGCGCAAGACGCCAACCCCCGTGCTTTGGAACGCATGAAAGAATCCACCGAGACGGTGCTGCGGAACTCAATCAGCGGCTATAACTCGGTGTCAACCGTCAGCACCTCCATCCAGCCGGCTTTCGGCGAACTTGAATACGTGTTCTTGCCGTTATGGTTGATGAATGTCGATTTCCAAGGCAAAAACTACAACTATGCGATGAACGGGCAAACCGGCAAGTTCGTGGGCACGTTCCCGGTATCCGAGCGCAAGTACTGGGGCGGACTGTTAGGCATCGCCATCCCCATCGCCATCATTTTTGGCGCCATCTTTATCCCGTTCCTGATGCCGATATTTTTTGATTGAGGTGAGAAATCATGAATATCCGTAAGACGATTCTTTATTCCGTGGGCGCGCTAGCGGTGGCTCTGGCTCCGTCGGTTGGTTTCGCCCTGCCCGCAGCGGCGGGCGCAGAAGTCAGCCCTGCCGCGTTTTCCGTATCGGTTGCGTCGCCTGGGGTACCGGCGACGCAGACTCCGCCCCCTAATCCGGACGATGCCCCGGAAACTAGCGAAGAACCGGCTGACTCCGCGGACCTGCCGCTGACCGAATTTGGCGACATCATCAAATTCCCTTATGGAGAGCAGTTTCCCTACGTGGGCGGACAGTCGGACGTAAAATCCGCGGCGCCTTTCATCCGCGACCACTCCGAGGTGTTTAGCAAGTCAAAGATTGCCGGCTGGGAAAAGCAAATGACCGCTTTGGCTGACAAGTACGGGATTGCGCCCTATATCGTGACCGTGGACGATTTCCGTTATCAAACTCCGCAAAAGTGGGGTGCGAACTACTACAACGTTAACCAGCTTGGTCTGGGGGAAAAGGACGCCAGCGGGGTGCTCATGGTCATTAACCCCAGCTCGCGTGATTTGTGGTTCCTGGGTCACGGGGCCGGTGAGCAAGCATTTACCGTCTATGGCATCGAAAAGCTCTATGACCACGTCAAACAACCCTTGGGTGATGACCACTGGGACGACGGCGTGGACGTCTACCTGACCCAGGTGGCGGATTACCTGGAACAATGGAAAGCCGGCACGCCCTACAGTGCGAGCCACCCACTGCCCCACCCCATAACCCTGGAGTCAACCACTGCCGGGGTCGCCGGGGCGGCAGCCCTTGGTGGCGGTGCCGGCACCCTGGTGATGCGCCGAATCAGGAAAAAGCACGATACTGCACATTTACAGTGGGGAGCGATTTATTACGTCGTGCCTGGTTCGGACCAGATCACCGGCTCCAATGATGTCTTTGCGAACGAATACATAACCCACGTCGCACGTCCCAAGAGTAGCGGCAGCTCCGGCCACCACGGCGGCTCGTTCAGGTCTGGGGGTACGTCGTTTAGTTCTGGGGGCGGTAAGTTCTAAGTTCACGGTCCCAAGTCCGGTGGCGTGGCGTACATGGCAGCGCGGTGTGTCCGCTGGCGTCGCGCCCCGCCGGCAGCCGCACCACCTGTGAACGAACCTCGTCACCGACCTTGTGAACAGGTGCAATGCGCACCGCGTTGGCAACGCCCTGAATAACCGACCTAAGATTGACTCGTGAGTGAGGTTTCGGCGCCACGGCTAACCCGCAACCAGTTTTTTCGACTGGTTGCGGCGGTGGGCTGCGCAATTCTCGCCGCGGTCATTGCTCAACGGTCCCTCCACACCGTCAAGGGGCAAAACTTTGACGGTCTGACTCGGTTTGCGGTCAGCCGTGGAAAACCGTACCTGTTCGGGGCGGACACGGCAGCGCTGGACACGATTTCTATGGGTGCCCTCATTGCTCTGACCGGGGTGGTTTTTTTGATAGCTGCCGCACGCAAGCGCCGCGAACTGGGAATTCGCGTGCTGGTTTTGGTGGCAGGCGCGAACCTGACCACCCAAATCCTGAAACATTGGATCATCCACCGCCCCGCCTTGGGCGTCGACTATCAAGGATTAGCGAACTCGCTGCCCAGCGGACACACCACGGTAGCGATGACCGCGGCAATTGGAATTGTCATGGTCGTCGTGCCCAAGTGGCGTTCTGTGGCGGTGTTTATCGGCTGGCTCACCGGCAGTTTTGTCGGCATCGCCGTGATGCTCAACCAGTGGCATCGCCTGTCCGACGTGCTCACCGCCATTCTGATCGCGGCAGCGTGGGGCTTGGTGCTGACGCCCCGCGAAGCTACCAACCGTCGTTTTGGTCATACCCACCGCGTTACCCTGTTGGTTTCCCTGGTCGCCGCCCTTCTCGGGGCACTCGGAATAGCTGCGGTATGGCTGCGGATGACCGACGTCCCCCTGTCTGAAGCTGCCTTGCAGGCGACTGCCCGGACCTCACTCGGTCTAGCGACTGCCGGAGCTTCTGTCCTCACCATCCTCGGTCTGAGCGGTCTGGTCTTGGCTATGGTAAACACACAAGCCCGCCATTAAACCGGGTCGGGACGATTTCACCCTTTTGGGTGGTTACTGACACGCAGGACACCGTTAGCCTGAGGGGGTCTGTTCTATCAGGAGGTAACCATGATTGTTTCTATCCCCAGTTTCCCCTCTCTGTTCAGTCGTGTCGGGGCAGGATTCGCGGTGAGTGCCCTGGCTCTAGCCGGTTTAATGGTTCCGCTAGCACAAGGGGCGGAATCGGGTGAGACTCAGACCAATCTCGGCTGTCTCGCTCAGGACCGCTTGGGAGGCCAAAACGCCATCGAAACATCTGGTCTGGTGGCCGCCCAGGCTTATCCGGAGGGCTCCCAAAAATTCCTGGTGGCCTCCGCGCGCAACCCCGTTGACGCTCTGCCAGCCGCAGCCCTAGGTTGGGGTCCCGTACTGCTGACCGATGGCCTCAACTGGGATTTGCACACCCTCGCCACTCTGAACACTGCCTACATTGTCGGAGGACCGGGGGCGGTACCAGCATCGGCAGAAATGTTCTTTGCTGAACATGGGATTGAACACCACCGGATTCAAGGCGCAGACCGCCATCAGACCGCCGCAGCTATTGCGGAGTCCTGGGCTTCTACCAATGGACAACCAGAATACGTGTATGTCACCCGCAATGCTGGTGCTGGTTCCCCGGATGCCGTAGCGGTCGCCGGGGTGCGTAACGGACCGATTTTAACCTTCACCACTCCGGCTAGCCGGCAAGCCGCAGCGGCAAAAATCCACTCTCTGAAACCGCGAAGCGGGGTGGTCATCCTGGGCGGTGCCGGTGTGGTCAGCGATGCCGAAGCCCAGGTCTTGGCAGGTGGTCTGCCCTGGCAACGCTTGGGAGGTCAAGACCGTTACGAAACGTCTTGGGTCATCGCCAACTGGATACTGCAATCTAAATCCCGCTCCCATATCTATCTGGCCAGCGGTCACGCTTTGAAAGATGCCATGGTGGCAGGGGCTTTCAATGACGGGGTTATCTTGTTGACACCACCCGATGGTTCCCGCATTTTCCAGTGGGCTAATGAAATCAACGCCGATGGCATCACGGTTATCGGGGGACGCGGTGTCGTTTCTGACACCGCCGCACATAACGCGGCTTGTGGCAAGACCCCGGGAGTGGACGAAAAAGTGGTAGCGAACCTGCTGTACCCGTCAACGGAACACGTTTGCACCACAGAAACTTGGGATAGTTTGCACAGCCGGGGATTGATTCCGTCCATGCCCTCTGCGCCCAATGCGTGCTGGATGCCGCGCGACCGGATTAACGAGCAAGTGAAAATCGTTCGCCAATCAGATTTTGACCAAGACGGTTTCGGTGATGCTGTGGTCTACCTGTATAGCAACGACGGAACCTCAGTGTACCTGGTTCTATACAACGCTTACGATCCAGCACATCCCTACGTGGCATATCTGTGGGGAGGCAATGGCGACTGGGATTTCCGCATCACGGACGATCCCTTTGCCACGTTTGACCTGATTGCCAACGGCGAGGTGGTCCGCAACCTAGCTGTCATCCGTAACCACGGGGTCCCCGAAATGCTAGAACCGGTTGGTTAGGTGGCGTTGCTATGAATCCCCCGAGAGCTGTAGCTCGGCTTGCGCAGGTGATGGGGCTTCACAAACCCCCCACCGTCACTTTTCGTTGCAACTCAGCCCAAAGGTTCGTGCTCCCTGATAAAATTGGCAAACCGCAGACGGCAGGACTTTGCCACAGTCACAGACCGGAAAATCGGAAAGGGAAAGGCTATTGACCCGGATAACCATTGTGGAGGATCAGACTATCCTGTTGGATTCCCTCGCTTCCGCGATTGATGCTGAGGACGATTTTACCGTTGTCGACAAACTGACAGATGCCGCCGCGATACACGCTTCGGTACGGATTCACCCCGTCGACCTGGTGCTGATGGACGTGGTGACGGAAAATTCTTCTGGTCTGAGCGAATCGACCAAGCTTAAGCGGGATCACCCCAATCTCAAGGTTGTTATCTTCACCGCCATGCCGGACGCGGCTTTCTTACAGGAAGCTCACGAAGCCGGGGTCGATTCTTTCGTGTACAAAAACATTTCCACCCCCGACCTGTTGGCAGTGCTACGTTCGACCATGCAGGGTGACTCCAGTTTCCCCGGTGCCACCGCCCTGCCCAGTTTTGGCGCCAACGAACTGAACCAGCGCGAGATGCAGGTGTTGCGCCTGGTGTGCGCGGGTTATGCGCGCAAGGAAATCGCGAAAAAGATGTACTTGAGCGAAAACACCATCAAGTCCTACATCACCCAACTACTGGCGAAAAGCGGTTTTTCCTCCGTAGCGCGCCTCGCGTTGTGGGCGGTTTCCAGCGGCTACATCGTAGTCCAAGACAATGACACGGACTGTGGCTGAATCGGGATTTCATGTCTACCTCGCCCCCAAAATATCCGCGCAATAGGTTTCCCGGTTCACCTTCCGTAGTTTCGGTAGGTCCCACCTGGGTACACGACTGGCTGGCGCATTTGAGTGTTGCGCTCGCCTTGGGGTTGATTGCGGTGGTTTTGATTTTTGCCCCGCTGCGCACGATTTCCTTTCAAACTGAATCCACCATGGCGGTTCCTACCAGTTTTGACCAACGCTTGACGGACTACTACCAACAAAATGGAATCAAGGTCGAGACTCACAGTGAGTGGTCACTGCTAAAACTGCTGCGTTCGGGTCCTGCTTACGTTATTACCAGCGAAGTCATGGCGAACTCGGCACAGAAATCCGAATCTGAGGGGCAGTTCACGAAACTTTATCCCGAATCGATTGTGCTGGTCTCACGCTCAACGAAAGTCATATCCATCACCGATCTCTACCAACTAGCCGACAGCGCCAAAACCGTCTATCTCGACCAAGGCGTTTCCCGTCTGGAACTGATGAGCGCCTTAGCTTTACGCCACGACTCCGAGGGAACGCAAGTTTTCTCCGCAGCTCAAGCGGAACGACTACTGAAAACCATCAAGCGCCAGGGTCGGCTACAGACCGGAACCTCCCCGCAAGATTTGGAACGGGCACTGCACCGTGGCTGGTTTTGCTTGACCACGGATCGGCGCGCGGCTCAATCCCCCGCGGGTCCCTCAGCCCATTACGCCCCCGCCCCCACGCTCACCGCACAAATCGGCATCTGGCAACGCAGCCCCAACGGCATCAACGGGACTTCGCCGCTAGTGGCGCAACCCCCCGGTTTCTTTAGCCCCCTCGACTATCCCTCTACGAACCCGGCTTTTCGGAAACAAATCCACGCCGAAACAGTAACTCACCTGAACAATTACGAGGAATTTATCTGGAATGCCAGCCTCTACAACGACACCTACGGCGGGTCTTGGGGATGGGAAAACACCAACGAAGCCTACGAACTGGGAGGATTCATTGCCCTGCTGGTTTTCCTGAGTTTCTGGGCAGGGTGGCGGTTCTGGACAGCGACTTTCACCTACGTACGCTGGGCGGTGCTGGTGCAAGCGGGGATACTCGCGTTGTGGATTATGGCGCGGATTATCAAACACGCCTCTCTCGGGGTTTTCGAGCGTTACACCTGGTACTACTATTACGTCCCGATTTATACGACCTGCGCAATCTTGTTCTTTGTCATGTCCCACTCCAGTCGCGGGCGCCCGCCAGGTTACTGTTTCTTGCGCGCCGCAATTATCGGAGTCGGCGCGACCCTGATTCTGCTGGTATATACCAACGATTTGCACCACCTGGTGTTGCGCTTTGGCACCGGGCAGTCCGGGGTGGATTACAGCTACGGTCCGGGATACTACCTGTATTACACGGCAGCGCTGCTGGTTTTCGCAGCGGTCATCTATGTCGGTTCGTGGTCGCTGCAGGGTCATTGGTTGCGTCTGGTGGCGGGAATCGGGGTGCTGTTCCTCGCGGTGTTGTTCTATTCCATGGCGTACACGGTGCGAATCCCGCTGGTTCGCGCCACCGAAACCGTCCAAATGTTTTGTGTGATTTTCGTGTTGGCGTGGGAGATTCTGTTCTTTATCGGAGCAATTGGGCAAAACCGCGGCTATCTGCGTTTCTTTGAAAAATCCCAGATCCCCATCGAAATTGTTAACCGAGATTGGATCCCCCATTACCGCACTTCCCAGCCCCTCAACCTGGACCAAGGCACTCGTCAGCAGCTGCGGGACGGTCAGGGACCGGTGGTGGTCACAGACACTTCGGTACAGCCGAACCGAACCGTATACTGTCAAACCCGTCCCGTGGACGGCGGTCACGTCCTGTGGGAAACGGACGTCACCGCGGTGCAGGATTTGGAGCGGACCTTGGCGGCACTGCGCGCCCGCGAGACTCACCAAACCGAAATTCTGCGCTCCGAATACGAAGCCACGTTAAACATGGAGGAATCGGCCGATGCCCCCGTCCTCTTTGATCGGCTCGACGACTTGATGAACGCGTCCCTGGGCAGAATTCAAGCCAATACCGCCCGGCTCAATGTGCCGTTGGACGAAAGTGAACGCTCCAATATTTTGCGCAACATTAAGATGGACCTGGGTTACGCCAAACGCGCGGGTCTGTTGACTTTACAGAACTTTGAGAACGAAACTGTTTCGGTCAACGCCCTGACGACGTTTATGAGCCAATCCTGTACCGATTTTTCCTACGCAGGAGCGGTGGCTGGATTGCACGGTCCGACCACCGGCGCTGTGCAGCCCCAATTGGCGCTGTGGTGTTTGGAGGGCTTGCACCGCACTTTGAACCAGCTCATTGGGGCTGCAGAGGTGGCAGTGTTCGTTAACTTCGAAGTCGCCCCAGATGGTAAAACCGCCCGCCTGAACTGGATTGTTGACCTGACCGAGCAGGACCTCCCCCTGTTCGACCCGCTCTTAGCCTGGTCTCGCGCCCAAGTCGAACTGTACGTTGAAGACGCCACCTGCCACCTGAACATGATTATCAGCGCTGGTGAACCCACTTTGGCACCGGAGGTAGCGCATGAGTGACCAACTCTACAATCTCACCTCCGTCCAGATGGGAGCCGCTACCACCCTCATGTGTATCGGCTTATTGGCGGCATGCCTGCTCACCATGGGGCAATGGCTCATTCATCGACGGCGTCTCGCTACGGTGTTCCTGTTCAGCGTGGTGATTTTGCTGGCGTTCTATATGTGGGCCTTCGCCACCGTTTTCATTCATTCCCAGACCGGAATTTTTTGGCTCCAAGACCGTAACTTTGGGTGGTTTGTGGTGGTTTGCTTGGGGCTGGGGGCGATGACGATGGGAACCAACTACCGCTATGCCGAGATACCCCTGCTGGTGACGTTGACCCCGACGATGCCCCCTTTTGTTACTGCCGGGGGAGTCTGGGTGCTGCTCACCTCCGGAGCATTGACGACTTCCTGGCTGTGCGTCCAGGTGTGGCGAGATTGGCAATTGTTACACCGTGATCTCAGCCCTTTCAGCGTCAAAGAGGCCTTGGACCGACTGCAACACGGGATAGCGTTCGCCAAATTCCGGGGTCGCAGCAAGTTTGCCAACGCCGCTATGGAAGGGCTTTTGGGGCGTCTGGGGTTGACATCGTTGACTAACATGGGGACGTTGGAACGCCAACTATGTCAATTCAGGTTTGAGACGAAAAACCACCAAGCGAGTCCTGATCCCCTAAACTGCTGGGAAGAAAACGAAGACGGAACCTCCCGGCTGCGGATTACGGAACCCGATGGGCGGACTTGGGTGTTGACCCAGAGTCGGATTCGAGACGACCGGCGGTCTTGGATTCAACTGCTAGCTGTCGATGTCAGCGACTACATGACACTCAGTTACCAGCTTTCAGCAGAGATTGACGCCCTGCAGGACCGTCAAAAACGCCTGGTCAGGGAGACTTCGCGGCTCGATGAGGCCCTGTCGCGCCGGCTCATTTTGTCTGCCCGGTCCACCATTCACGACACGCTTTCCCAGCGGATTTCTTTCGTTCACCGGTTCTTGGAGGACGAAGTGTCGGACGATGAACGTCTGCATCGCCTCCAAGGCCTGCTCGAGGATTTGCCCTCCGACCTGAGCAAAGACCGCGTCACTGCCACCCCCGAAATTTGGCTGGAGACCCTGCAGGATTTAGCCACGGCGGCTGAACTGGAACTGCATATTTCCGGTGACCTGCCACCCCAGGTCAACAAAGCCCGGATGTTTACGGATGTGCTGCGCGAAGCCATCACGAATGTGCTGATTCATACGACTTCTTGCGAAATGGAGGTGCGTCTGGGTCAGGACGCCTCCGGCTTCTGGATAGAAGTCTCTAATCCCAGCACCATGGAGACCGCGCTGACCTACGGCACCGGTCTGAGCAACTTGGAATCCCGGCTCGAAGCCCTCGGCGGTTCCCTGTCCGTGTTCACCACCCCACGTTTCACCCTGCGCGCCCGCCTGCCGCGCTGAGCGGGAATCGTTTCCTACCGGTTCGACAATCAGAGTTGGTCGGCGATGCTTGCCAGCAGGGCTTGGGTCGCGAATTGGAACGCCGGAGCGTCGAGCAGCAGCGACACAGACACCACTCCAACAAAAGGCATATCGAAAAAATATCCCGGCTGTGCGGTAATCCCTCGCCGGGCAATCAGCCCGGTGATGAGCGCGTCCTCGTCCACGTGGGCAGGAAATCGCAGCAGCGCATTCCAGCCGCCTTCGGGTTCCAACAGGCTCACGGTGCCACTGGGTTCTGTACGCACAAGGTCTCTCAGGGTGGCGAGGTTCTCGCGGCAGCGTTGCCGGGTGGCACTGGTCGCGGCGGGCACCGCTGCCAAATATTCCGTCAAGCGCTGTGCCAAAACATCGGAAAACGGCAGGTAGGCATCCGCGATTACGTCCAACCGCGCGCGCGCCGCCACCACGTCGCGCTCAGGTCCGGACACTTCCAGCCACGCGATTTTCAACCCCGGCGCACTCAAATTTTTACTCATCCCATCCAGGGCAAAAGTCAGTACTTCCGTGGTTCCTGCCAAACGCCGACGGTCAGCGGGCTGGGTGGGAGCGCCGGGCAGGTCGAAGTCAAAAAATACTTCATCAGCGATGAGCGCTACCCCGCGGTCTGCACAATAGTTCAGGAGCCGTTGACGATCCTCTCCGTGTACATAAGAGCCGGTGGGATTGTTTGGATTGATTGCCACTACCGCGCTGACCTCTCCCGGATTGAGCTCGCTCAGCTCCCACCGGGAACCTACCCAGGTCAGGGGATAGAAATCCACTCCCACGTTTTCCAGCCCGGCAATGGTTTCTACCAGGGGGTATCCCGGCGTCGGGACAGCGAGCCGGTCGCCGGGATCGCTGGTCAACTTCGTCAACCAGGTATAGCCCTGGGAAGTAGAACTCAATAGGTACAGGTTTTCTGGATCGACCTCGCGACCATCACGCTCACCCAGCCAGGCAGCCAGTACCTCGCGGGCGGCGCGGGGTCCCCGCGGGTCTGGTTCATAGGGTGGCAAGCCCGGCGCACCTAACCCCCAGCGGGTCGGATTAGAATCAGCCAAATTCACTTTCAACATGCCGTCCCGTCGGGCCGCACGCTGGGCGAGAGTCACGGCGTTGGGTTCATTCAGTTCCACCCGTTCAGAAAATTTCACGTGTTCTTCGCTCCTCATGATTTAGGCACAGAAATAGAGATACTGTATTGACCTGAATCCAGCCTGGTTTCTAGCTGTCCTCCCAATTGGTTTACTTTTGACTTCATACTCTTCAAACCCAGCCCACTGGGTGTGAATAAGGCATCTTCACGAACTTGGTTAGCGCTAAAGATACGTATTTGCGTCGCTGTGCAGCGCACTAAAATGTATGCTTTAGTATTTGGTTGCCCGTGTTTCATGATGTTCGTAGCGATTTCTTCGACCAGTTCGGTAAGTATTTCAACGGTTTGGAGGGGTTGTATTTCATAGCCGCTCAGGGTGCATTCCGGGATAAACCCTACACTTTGTAACTGGTTTTTAATATGTTCAAGGGTTTGAGGCAGGCTCTTAAATCCTTTACACCTTACGACTTCTTCGCCGGTTGCATCACGTCCCAAATCCTCTGTAAAGTCCCTTAGTTGGGAGAGAGCCGAGACCGACACTTCACGAATTTTCACGCCTATAGAATCGCTCTCGGAGTCTTTAGCTTTTGGTAGCAGGCGTGAAAGTAAAATCAGTTGTACCAGTTTGTTGGAGAGATTGTCGTGAAGTTGGTTTGCCAAGTTCTCCCGGAGGGCTGAAATCCGCAGGCGCTGCGTAGCTTCCTGGGCTTCCTTTTGCGCTCGCAGCTGATTGAAGCCAAAGCCGACCAGTAGGGGAATTAAATACAGAACCATCCCGAATTTGCCGGAAAGCGAGGCTATCGACGAGTGTCCGTAGTAAACGGCGAAAGCTGAGACAGCTCCGAGAATGATTCCGACATAGGGTGGACGCCGAGTAATTAGGAATCCAATCGACACCAGGGAAAGGTAAAAACCAGAGCCTTGCTCCAGCGTTTGCGCAATAGCAACCGCAGCGATAAACCACACGGAAACCAGCACCGCCGCAACGGAGGGAAACCTCAACCCGAAAGCCACAAAGACAATAGAAAGACCAATCATTATGAAGTCCAGGACAGTTTTTGCATTCAATATCAGCGCCAATACCTGCAGCAAGATGCCTATCGTAATCACCAAATAGCGAAGCCAAGGGCTATTTATAGTCATCCGGTACCCCTCAATCGATGATACCTTGGCGTATTCCGTGCGCGACCGCACCTGCACGATCAGCTGCGTCACATTTCTGCAAGATGGATTTGATATGGGTTTTAACAGTGTTTTCGCTAATCTTGAGTCGACTGGCTATCTGAGAATTCGTGCGTGACTCGCTCATAAGCGTCAGTATTTCCTTTTCTCGCGGGGTTAAAACTGTATCGCTTGGTTCGCCAGCGTGACGTTTCACAGCCACAAGTGCCGCGTCATCGGTGAGAACAGAAATCAGTTGCCGGGAACACGTAGGGGAAAAAACCAGCTCGCCAGCAAGGGCCTTCCCCAGGTTTTCAGCGATTAGTGCCGGGTCGTCCTCTTTCACGAAATAGCCTGTGGCTCCGGCGCGAAATGCCTCACGGATTTTGTCAGCCCTGGTTAGTACGGAAATCATAATCACGGCTGATGTTGGGGATAAAACGTGGAGTCTTCGAACCAATTCAATCCCATTCATGCCTGGCATACTAATATCCACTAAAAAAACTTGCGGTTGTGCGGTCTCATCTTGATTCAAGCGCGCTAACGCCTCCGAGGCTGTTCCGGCCGTCCAGGAAACCGTAATCCCATCAACCCGGCGCAACAATGTCTTCATTGCGTCTCGGGCGAATGCATCATCATCGATAATCGCTACGCGCACAAAACCATACTAGCCCACGTCGGGAGGGGCTTACCTCGCTATCCCATCCTGCTATCTCACCCAATCGGGTGAGCCTTGAGGGTGATGTGCAGGGGTTTGACAATCCCTAACCTTGAAAGTATCCGCTTCAAAGAGCTGTATGCGCTTTCTGTTCAGAAAGGAAAATCATTATGAAGTTCGTTAGTAGTATGGTCGCTGGTATCGGAATCACAGCAATGGTTCTTACTAGCGTGTCTCAAGTTACCGCCGTTCCCGCCTCGGCATCACCTCGAAGCCTAACGTCCGTAAACAACACTGCCTCCGTAAACGGTTTCACTTTGTGGACCGGGACTCAGGGAAGAAAGATTCAGCAAATTGGAGGGAGTCTCCGTTTGGTATTAGCACCGGGAGATACCGTTGAAATCACACCAAACGGAATGAACGCTCTATGGAATAACCGAGAGGGTGTCACCTTGGTTTCGTTTGACGCAAAAATCATGTTCTCTTCCGATAAAGCCAGCATTAAATTCGATGAAAACAGCTCTACCCTTTACGCCGTAACACACGATGAAAACAGTGATGGCAGTGGTACTAGGTATGGTTGTGCCAACAAGTGGGTAGCATGGGGATGGACCGTTGCCTGGACAGGTCTCGTCTGTGTCCCCTTCGGGATTGCCGCAGGAGGAGTTGGCGGCTTTGCTTGCGGAGCCGCTGGTGGGGCGATCGGAACCGCGATTTCTTGCTAGGAGGCGGCGCAGGATGAAAGATACGTCGAAAATTAAGTTCATGCGGATGGGGGAATCCGCTTCTTTTGGGGCAATGCTGACTTTGATTACGGCTGTGATGTTTACCGTCAAGTCGGTTGACATTCCGATTTGGGCCTGGATTATCGAATTTGTGATATTGAGCGGAATCGCTTTTGTCATCCCACGTCAACCTCACACCGTAACCCCCGAGCAAAAACGGCTCTTGATATTTTCCTCGATTACCGCAGTTTTGCTAATCATTGCCCTGGTTGTCATTATTGCCGTGAGCTAACTTTTCCTCCAGACTTTGCGGGGATGAGCACCCATCATGCTAAGTTAACCGGGGAAAACACACGCTCACGAATACGTTTTGCCAGAGCACTAGACAGACATGTAAACCCGATAATCTCTAAAATCCTCACAATTATCGAGTTGACGTACAGTTCTCGGTTGTATCCAGACGCGCAGCGACACGCACAGCGGCGAATCCCCGCAACCCACAGACCTGGGCAAACACAATATATAGGGGTTCAATTAAGCCATGCGCACAATATATAGTTGATTTATCCAAATACCCCCCTAGAGTATTTTCTTGTGTTCTCCGCACTGGGAGATGAGGAGATGAAAGGAAAACAGATGACTGCGACGAAACCAGAGACGACCCCCGTATTTGAAACCAATCCACGCCACCACATGATTGACCCCATAGAGACAGTGGACGAATACTTGAGCCAGGCTGACTGGCGGGTGAACGCCAACGCTAACCAGGGCTACTCAGTCGGCGGACTAATCCTGAATGCGGCGGGCAAGATGGTCGCCAACTACTGGCTGGACAAGGTTTATCCCGCCGCTGCCGGACACGCCCACCGCGACGGCGACTTCCACATTCACGACCTGGATATGTTTGCCGGGTACTGCGCCGGCTGGTCGCTGAAACAGCTGCTGCAACAGGGTTTCAACGGGGTCAGCGGGGCGATTGCTTCCAATCCACCGCGGCATTTTTCCTCGGCCTGCGGGCAAATCGTGAACTTCCTGGGCACGCTGCAAAACGAGTGGGCTGGCGCCCAAGCATTCTCTAGCTTTGACACCTACATGGCACCTTTCGTCCGCCTGGACGACATGACGTATGCCGACGTCAAACAGTGTATGCAGGAACTCATCTACAACCTGAACGTACCGAGCCGCTGGGGCAGTCAGTGTCCGTTCACGAACCTCACTTTTGACTGGACCTGCCCACCGGACCTACGCGACGAAGTACCGCTCGTAGGCGAGGAACTGTGCGACTTTGCCTACGGGGACCTGCAGGCTGAGATGGACATCATCAACCGCGCCTACATGGAGGTCATGACCGAGGGGGACGCGGACGGGCGCGTGTTCACCTTCCCCATTCCGACCTACAACATGACCAGGGATTTCGATTGGGATTCCCCGAACGCCAACCTGCTGTTTGAGATGACGGCAAAATACGGGCTGCCCTATTTCCAGAACTTCATCAACTCGGAGCTGGACCCCGGTCAGATTCGCTCCATGTGCTGTCGATTGCAGCTCGACCTGCGGGAACTGGTCAAGCGCGGTAACGGGCTGTTCGGTTCGGCAGAACAGACGGGGTCTATCGGGGTGGTAACCATCAACCTGGCGCGTTTGGGTTATCTGCACAAGGGCGACGAGGACGGTTTGCGTGCCCGCTTGCGTGAACTCATTGAGTTGGCTTCGGTGACTTTGGAACGCAAGCGCGTCACCATCCAGTACCACATGGACCACGGTCTGTTCCCCTACACGAAACGCTACCTGGGGAATCTGGATAACCACTTCTCGACCATCGGGGTCAACGGCATGAACGAGCTGATTCGCAACTTCACCGATGACGCTTATGACATCACCGATCCGCGTGGACACGCCATGGCGGCTCGGATCCTGGACGGGGTGCGCGAACAGATGGTAGAGCTGCAAGAAGCCACCGGACACATGTACAACCTGGAGGCGACCCCCGCCGAAGGCACCACGTACCGCTTGGCAAAAGCCGATCGGAAACGTTTCGAGGACAAAATCCTGCAGGCAGGCACGACCGAAAACCCCTACTACACGAACTCTTCGCAGCTGCCTGTCGGGTTCACGAACGATCCGTTCCTCGCCGAGGAACTGCAAGAGGAACTGCAAACCAAGTACACCGGCGGCACCGTGCTGCACCTGTACATGGGCGAGGCCGTGTCCAGCGCGGAGGCCTGCAAACAGCTGGTGCGCCGCTCCCTGACCACCTGGCGCACGCCCTACATCACTATCACGCCAACGTTTAGTATCTGCCCGACACACGGCTACATTTCTGGCGAACACTTCACCTGCCCGCAATGCGAAGCGAAGGGTCGGCACCAGGAATGCGAAGTCTGGACGCGGGTCATGGGCTACTTCCGTCCGGTCCAGTCCTTTAACATCGGCAAGAAGGGCGAGTTTGCCGAACGGCAGTATTTCAACGAGTCAGCAGCGGCGTCCCACGGGGAGTTGCGCTCGCACCTGGCAGAAGCGACCTTGGTTTAGCTCTAAAGACTGAATCTGCTACCCAGGTAATCCGACTGGGTTACCTGGGTCATGCATTTAATCAAGAAGGAGCGCCAATGTCCACAGCAGTTACGGATAGCACCGCGGTCAGCCCGCTCACGGGTTTGGTCATCGCGGGGGTGACGCCGTTTTCCACGGTAGATTGGCCGGGAAAATTGGTGGCATCCGTGTTCCTACAGGGATGCCCCTGGAACTGCGGATATTGCCAGAATGTTGCCATCATTGACCCGCGGACGCCTGCCGGTTACCAGGAGGCAGACTTGTGGGAGCTGCTGGGGCGACGGCGCGGTTTGCTGGACGGGGTGGTGTTTTCCGGAGGGGAGCCGACTCGCCAAACAGCACTGGTGCCCGCCGCCCAGCGGGCGCGTGACCTCGGCTTTCTGGTGGGGCTGCACACCGGGGGAGCCTACCCGAAGCGTCTGGAACAGTTACTGAATGCCGGGTTGCTCGATTGGGTCGGTTTGGACGTAAAGGGTCTGGCACAAAACTATCCACAAGTGGTGGGGCGTCCCCAAGCGCATCGCGCCGGCACAGACGCTTGGCGGGCTTTGGACCTGGTGTTGGCAGCGCATCGCGCGGGAACGCTGTCAGACTATGAGGTACGCATCACCGCCTATCCCGGAACTGATCCGCGCGATACGAATCCCGCAGCCCTCCCCGCCTTAGCCCAGGCTCTGCATGAGCGCGGGGTGGAATGCCTAGCGGTGCAACAGGCTCGACCCGACGGTACACGCCCGGAATTTCAAGAGCTTTGCGCCCAAAATCATGCGAAATCCTTTGCGGTTGACTTGGCTCGCCAAGCTGAAGAACTCACCGGGATGTTTACACATTTCACTTTTCGCGGAACCGCCGGCTGATCCCACAACCCTCGCCAAACCCCAAGGTACACATGGAAAGACGCGAATTTATGGAATAATGACCGTATGGATGAACTACGCTCCCAGGCTAGTGACCCGTCTACTCCCGGTTTGGATCTACAACAGCTGGCTACCAATGCGGAACTACGCCCTTTAATCGCGAAAAACCCCGCGGCATATACGGGACTGCTCGATTGGCTCGTGAACAAAAAAGAACCCGAAGTCCTCGCCGCCCTGCGTGAGCGGCAAGCGGCTTTTGAAGCTGGTCAAATCATGCCCATGCCTTCCCTACCCCTGCCCGAACCGTCTGCGTCACCAAGCCCCCGCGAATCGGCAACCCCCACAGCTCAGGAGACTCCCGAGACAGTCGAACCCACCTCCACTGATACACCGCAACCGACCACCCTGGTGCCTGAGGCAGCCACGGATTCCACCACCGGGGAAACTCCCGGAAGTCCCCACCGCACTTCAATACTGGGGCAAAACCCCGCAGAAACCACTGTCCTGCCGCCGATAAACGCCCCCATATCCAGCCCGGTAGCGGCTCCCGGTCTGCCTCCGTCTTTCCCCCCCAATGCCGCACCAAGCCAAAACTTGGGAACCGGATACTATGGCGCGATTCCCGCCGCAGCGACACCAACTCAATACCTGGCTCCCGTTAGCGGCAACGCCCCGATGATGGCTCCTGTCCCCGAACTCTATCTGCCAGCGGAAAAGCCAAAATCCAACGCTGTGTTGTGGGTCATTTTCATCATCCTGCTGCTTGCAGTGATAGGGATGGGTATCGCGGTAACCTTGGTGCTGACCGGGGTTATTGGTGATGATTCCCCTCAGACTGACACGAACTCCCCAAGCACCGCCAGTGAAGCTCCCACCGCCACAGAAAAGGCTCCCGCCCCAGCCAACGCCCAAAACATCCAGTCTTTTGTCACCGAAACCGGAGACTCCACCTGCCGGGTAGACGGCGAAGAACTCATCTGCCAGGTGCGCAACCTGGTCAGCACCGTGGCAGGCTGCACGCCAAAACAGGATTCTTTGGTCATCAGCATGAAAGACGGCGACCCAAACGTCACCTGCCAGCCCAATCAGAACTATTCCCCCAGCGGAGACACGATTCTTCACGATACTGCCATGACGTATCAAAATTTCGCCTGTCAATCGAAATATACCGGCACTGAATGCTGGAACAAGATGACCGGCAAAGGCTTTTTCTTTGCCAAGCAGGACTATCATCAGCAAGACGCCCCCGCGCGATAAGTCAACATATTCAGGAGAAACATGCCTAACTGGGAGGAATTCGACACCTGGGAACCGACCCAGGATTACCCTTCTGCGCCCCCGGCACGTTCCTCCTCCCTGGGCGAGCCCCCGAGCCGCCACCTGCCCCCCGCCCTAGGTGCGGCGTCTCACCCCGAGCGCGATTCAGGATCTAGCCTGGCGGATACCCACGCTGCTAGCTTTTTTGAAGAGTTTTCCGCCGCTGCCGAGGCGGCTGGTGCCGCCAGCGCCAACCAGATACCGCAACTGCCCTACGGCGATAATCCGGGGATTGCTGCCCTGTTGGCCAATGCCCAAAACATGCTGAACGCGGACGGTTCACAGCACCAAGATCCTCCTTTCACCCCGTCAGCAGCTGCGGATACTCCGGAATTCCCCGCCGTGGAAGTCCCCGACGCTATGCGCGCGGATTTCGACACCCCCCTGGCTCCGGGAGAACCCGCCAGCCCCCCTACCTCCACCACCCCACCGGCACGAAACACGAGTCCCACGGGGCGCAAACCCACGCAGCGCCGACCCGAACCGGTCCATTCCGAAGGGTGGAAATCTTTAGTGTCCGGATGGGACGAAATGGGCGGGACCAGCGCTGCCACCGCCTCACCCCGAACCGGTGCTCCGGGGACCGGCGCTCGTCCTCTCTCGAAAACGCACCAGACTTCCCCACGCGCCGCGGCACACCCGGACACTGACTGGGAACGCCTAAAAGCGGTATCCCCGCGCACTCCGCAAAAAACTTTGGGCACCCCACCCTCACGGGCAGATTTATCTGAACCACGCTGGAAGTCCCTCACTGCCCAAACTCCAGAGGGACCCTCCAAGTTACGGTTGCGTCGAGTTGGTACGGGAAGCTCCGAACCGCGTCCGAGCGACGGTATTTCGCCGCTGGTAGTCCTGGCAGGAGGAATCATCCTGTCCCTGGTCAGCGTGGGAATCGGGGTGAGCGCAGGGATGAACCTGGTGCCGCGTCCGACCGTGACCGTCACAGCTACCCCCAGAGACTTCGCCAAACCGAACTCGAACAATCCAGACTCCATCGGAAACGCAGACCCCTCGGAGGACCCCGCTGCCGGGACCGCCGGGGGACTGAGCGGACTGAAAGTCGCCCTTGATCCGGGACACAATGGCGGTAACGCCGCCGCTTGGCAGCAAATCGGGACGAATGTTCCCGACGGACGCGGTGGTCAAAAACCCTGCAACACGACCGGCACTGCTACCGCTGACGGCTACACCGAACACGAGTTCAACTGGAAGATTGCGAACGCCCTAAAGACCAAACTGGAGGCAGCGGGAGCCACCGTGTTCCTGACGCGTGATTCCGATCAGGGCGTGGGTCCGTGCGTGGACGCCCGCGGTCAGTTTGCGCAAAAGGTCGGGGCGGACGTGATGGTGTCTATTCACGCCAACGGAACCACGGACACGGCTCAGCACGGATTCTTCGTGATGATTTCAGAGCCGCCCCTGAATGAGGCTCAAAAACAGCCCGCCTCAGATTTGGCTACCAAACTGGTGAAGTCTCTGCAAGAGGGCGGATTCACGCCCCAGTCCGGCGGGTCTATCAGCAGCGGGATATGGAAACGTTCCGATGTGGCGACATTGAATTTTTCGGAGGTGCCCGCCGCAATGGTGGAGCTTGGAGAGATGCGTAACCCGGCTGATGCTGCCCTGATGAAGTCAGATACCGGTCAGGAACGCTACGCCCAATCCTTGTTCGACGGTTTAAAGGCGTGGGCAGAGGCAGCCCGACCGGCATCGAAACCTGCCCCGGCAGCTTCGGGTACGACAGCGGCGACATCGCCGCAGTCTCCCGCTGCGGGGTCGCCCTCCCCGGCTGCCCCTACTGGCGGACAGTAGCAGCCGGGCGGCAAACCGCACCTCCGTTATGCTTTAATTAACCAGTCTTTGGAATATGAGGGGAAAATGAGCGATAAGAACAAATCTGTGGAACGCAGCGCCGCTAACGTGTGGGCTTTGAAAATTATTGGTGTCCTAGCTGTTTTGGTGCTTTTAGCCATCGCGTTTTTCCTGGGGCGCACCACGGCTCCGGGAGCGAACACCCCCGCAGCCTCCCCCAGCAGCCCGCAAAAAACCACTGCCGGTGGCGCCACTGCTGGTGACGCGCAAAAGGCCGTGGCAGATTTCGTGGCGCAAACGGGCTTGGTCCCCGGTCAAGACTTCGCCTCCTCCGTCACGAACGAGGGCGGGCTAAAAGCCATGAAAATCCTGCGAGACGGGGCGGATGAGCCCGAACGCACCCTCGGGAAGCCCGACGCCCCGGTGACACTGACTGTATTGAGCGATTTTTCCTGCCCGATGTGTACCAGCTGGGGCAACGATACGCTGCCGAAACTGCAAAAATACGTAGATGACGGCACTCTCAAAATCCAGTGGCACAACATGGTCATTTTCGCTGACCAATATCAATCCGATATAGCCGCCAAGGCTTCAATTGCGGCAATGAAACAGGGCAAACTGTGGGATTTCGTGCGGGCAGCCTACCACACCGCGCCAGAGGGAGAGCACCCCACTTATGACGAAAACAAAGTCATCCAAATCGCTCAATCCATCGGCATCACTGACTTGGGTCGGTTCAAGACCGATATGAACTCCCCCGAAGCACAAGCCACCGTTTCCGAGGAAACCGATTCCGGGCATTCGGTAGGTGTCAACGGCACGCCGTTCTTCGTGCTGGGCGATTCCACGATTTCAGGAGCCTATCCGATTGAATACTTTGAGCACTCTATCGAGTACCAAAAGTTCCTGGCTACCAAATAGGACCTGGTCACCAAGCGATTCAGGTTTCAATCTCACAGCGGACCGTTAGACCCGCGGGGAAGGACGCAAAATGGACTCAGTGACCTTCGCGGTGGCGTATGCCGGAGGGATTCTGACCCTATTTTCACCCTGTTCCGCCCTGCTGATTCCGTCTTTCTTTTCTTACGCTTTTTCGTCAAAGACTAAGTTGGCGTCCCGCACCGCCGTGTTCTTCCTGGGGCTTATGGCGGGATTACTGCCCACCGGAGCCGCCTTTGGGGCACTCGGGGCGATGTTGAACGCGAAACTGCGCGGTCTGACGGTGTGGGCGGGGCTGGTCATCGTCCTGTTCGGTTTGTGGCAAGCCTTGGCGCTGCCGGTACCGAACTTTGGTCGACTGCGCACCCGCTGGCAGGTCTGGAAATGGCAACGCGCCACGCGACAAGCTCAAGTTTCAAACCCGTCCCCGCGGGAGGGACACGTCCCGGTGGAACGCACCGCACCGGCAGCGATTTTCCTGTTAGGGCTGACTTACGGAGTCGCCGCAACCGGCTGTCAAGCCCCCATCTTGGGCTCCATCCTCGCTTTCAGTGTCAGCGGTGGCTCTCCCGTGACCGGATTCTTTACCATGTTCGCCTTTGGCGTGGGCATGTTTACCCCGGTCGCGGTGCTGTCATTCCTGTGGAACCTGATTCCGAATCGAGTGCTGCGCCCGCGCCCCATCAAGGTTTTGGGGCGCGATTCCACGCTCGGAAACTTGGTTTCCGGGCTGCTGATTACCCTGTTAGGTCTGGTCATGGCGCTGTCGGGTCCCGGTGGTCTGGCAACTTCCCTGCTGACTGCCAGCGCCCAATCAAATCTGGAGTTTGCGGTACAACGCACCCTCGCGGGAATTCCCAACTGGCTGTTCTGGCTGCTGGCCGCGCTGCTGGCCGCCTTCGTGACAGTTTATCTGTGGGGAAAGCGCCGCCCCTACCCTTCTGACGACACCGCGGCCGACTCTGCCTCCTGAAGTTTCCCACCCTCACCGGCGCAAACAGGTAGGATTTAGGCGTGAGCAGAGACGAAGTGGAACGCGTCTTCGTAGGACGCCTGGGGGGAACCGCCGTTTTTGATCCCATTGGGGATCCGGTGGGAAAAGTGTATGACGTGGTCGTTTTGCTGCACCGTCGACCGCCCGTCGCTGTAGGTTTAGTGGTGGAAGTCACGCGCGCCCACCGGGTTTTCGTGCCTATCACCCGCGTCACTGCCATCAAATCCGGCGCCGTCATCACGACCGGGCTGGTGAACTTACGTCGTTTCCAGGCTCGCCCACTGGAAACCTGCGCGATTCAAGACGTTTTGGATCGAATCGTGACGTTAAAGGACGGTTCGGGTCAGGCACAGATTTTGGATTTGGCAATAGAACGGCAAAAGGACCGGACTTGGGCAGTAACGGAACTTTACGTGGCGCGGGCGCGCCGGGGGGCTTTCCGCACCCGGCTCGGGGAAACCTTGCATGTCGGAATCGACGAAGTCACTGGTTTATCAGTCGGGGGCGCCGATCAAGCAGCGGATTCCCTGCTGGCCACTTTGGGAGACATGAAACCTGCCGATATGGCTGACGCGATGCACGATTTGTCTGATTCCCGGATGCTTTCGGTCGCTTCCCAGCTGCCGGATAGCCGCCTGGCTGACATCCTCGAAGAGTTGGAGGAAGACGATCAGGTAAAGATTGTTTCCTCCCTGGAACCGGCACGCGCCGCCGACGTGTTGGATGTCATGCAGCCCGACGACGCTGCCGACCTGGTGGCAGAACTTCCGCGAGAAGTCGCGGCTAACCTGCTGGAACTGATGGAGCCGGACGAAGCGAAAGACGTGCGGCGTCTGCTGGCTTACGATGAAGAAACAGCTGGCGGTCTGATGACTACCGAGCCGGTGGTACTGGCTCCCGACGACACGGTTGCCACCATGCTGGCGCATGTGCAGCGCCGCGACATACCTCCCGCGCTGGCAGCCATCGCCATGATTGCCCGCCCACCCCTGGAGACGCCCACCGGCAAATTTATCGGGGTCGTACACCTGCAGCGGGCCTTGCGGGAACCGCCCCACGTCATGCTGGGAAACATCGTCGACACCGACCTGGAGGCCGTCACCCCGGATCGTTCGGTGGACTACCTGACACGTACTATGGCAACGTACAACCTAACAGCTATCCCGGTCGTGGGACCAGTTTCCGGTTCCCTGCTGGGTGCCGTCTCGGTTGACGACGTTTTGGACCACCTGCTGCCGGATGACTGGCGGTGGGATGACCGCGCCGAAGCGGAAGAAGCCGCCATTGCGGAGGCCGAAGCCGCTGCCGCCAACGATGAGGAAACCGCACAAGACACCGCTGCTGCCTTGGCTTCAGACGATGCGGAAGGCGCCCCCAGTGACGAGGATGACGCCACGGTCACGATTCTCCCGACGAACGCCCTCGTGACGAATCCGGGCCGCGCCCCGCAGTCACTGCCAGAAACCGGGAAAAAGGCAGGTAAGGAGGTCAACCCCCATGTCTAAGGGATTGGAGACCCCCACCGACGGACGTCGCGGAGTGTTCGGGTGGCGGCGGCGCTCCCAGATGGGCGCCCAGGATCGTTCGCTATTCACCAGGGTGGCAGAGAGCACTGCCCGGTTCATGGGTACCTCCAAGTTCATCCTGTGGATGACCGTCTTCGTGGGGGTCTGGATTGCCGCGAACCTGGTGTTGACCCGTTCCCTGGGGGATAACCCGTGGGATCCCTATCCGTTTATCCTGTTGAACCTGATGTTTTCCACCCAGGCTTCCTATGCCGCACCGCTCATCATGTTTGCGCAAAACCGGCAGGATGACCGCGACCGCGTTATTGCCGAGCAGGACCGTCAGCAGGCTGCCCGAACCTTGGCTGATACGGAATACCTCACCCGTGAAATTGCCGCCCTGCGTTTGGCAGTATCCGAGCTGGCGACCCGCGATTTTGTGCGTTCCGAAATCCGTGACCTACTCGATGAGCTGGAACAGCGCACCGCTGATTCCTCCGAAGAACCCGACGACACGTGCTCTGACGTGAATCCTGCGCAGCGCTGACGGTTTACCTGCCCTGGGCACACACAGTGAGTTTGCGCCCAGTGAAATCCTCTTAGGTAAAATGGTTGGCATGAGTCCAAAGAAATCTGCTTCACACGCCCCGAAAGGCAGTGGCGGGGTACGCCGGCACCGCTTGAAAGGCAAGGGACCGACCCCGAAAGCTGCTAATCGTCCTTATCACCAGGCATACCGTGACCGTCTGGAGGCGGAACGCAAAGCCACGCATACCTCGGGAGTGACCCAGCGGGCTGCTGCAAGAGACAGGTACCGTCCCAACACCGCTG
This sequence comes from Mobiluncus holmesii ATCC 35242, assembly GCF_000185445.1. Taxonomy (NCBI): domain Bacteria; kingdom Bacillati; phylum Actinomycetota; class Actinomycetes; order Actinomycetales; family Actinomycetaceae; genus Mobiluncus; species Mobiluncus holmesii. The sequence continues at coordinate 1,677,583 of NZ_GL622346.1, forward strand.
CTGACAGCGAAATCATTTTCGGACGCAACCCGGTAGTCGAAGCCGCTGCCGCCGGGGTGCCGCTGAAACGCTTGTTCGTTTCCGCTTCGCTCATGAAAGATGAGCGCCTGTCCAAAGTGGTGCAGCGCGGGGCTGCTTCGGGAGCAAAGCTGCAAGAATGCTCCCCCGCCGACCTGGACCGTATCACCGCGGGAGGAACCCATCAAGGAATTGCGGCAGAAATCGCCGCTTACAATTACGCCGAGGTCATGGATTTGTGGGACCGCGCGGTGACTCGGGCTAAATCTGAGCCGAATCATCCCCCCCTATTGATTGTGCTAGACCAGGTCACTGACCCACACAACCTGGGAGCGACGCTGCGTTCCGCGGCGGCTTTTGGAGCTGACGGGGTCATTATTGGCGAGCACCGGTCAGCTTCGGTCACCGCTGCCGTGTGGAAAGTTTCCGCGGGGGCGGCGGCGATTGTGCCCGTCGCTAAAGCGCGAAACCTGACTCATGCCTTGCAGCAGCTGCAGGCGGAGGGGGCTTTCGCTATCGGTTTGGACGGCGGGGGGGACGTGGATTTGCCCGACTTGAAGCTGGCGGATCAGCCCCTGGTGGTCGTGACCGGCTCGGAAGGCAAAGGGATTTCCCGGCTGGTGCGCGAGACCTGCGACCAGATTGTGTCCATCCCCATTGATAAACGCATGGAGTCGCTAAACGCCGCTGTCGCTACCGGCATCGCCCTGTACCAAATCGCCGCCCTGCGGGGTTAGACGAGCTGAGGCTGCCGCGAAATTGGGTATGCCGTGCACGAATGACCGTTTTCATCGCGCCTTAAGCTTGCTGCACGCCACTCAAATCGCTACAACATGCGGTTTTAGACCTCGCACGTCGCGCCAATCCCATAATTTGTCTTGAAATCGGTCATTCGTGCATGCGCCACGACTACTGCACCAAACAGCACCGAACCAGTAGACTTAGCTCATGAAGATTTTTGATTCCGCCACGCATGAAGTCCGCGACTTTGTACCGGTCACACCGGGGAAAGTGGGGCTCTATCTGTGCGGACCAACTGTGCAAGGGGCTCCTCACCTGGGACATTTGCGCGCCGCGCTGAACTTCGACGTGCTGGTGCGGTGGTTGCGCCGGCGGGGATACGCGGTAACTTACGTGCGTAACGTCACGGACATTGACGACAAGATTTTGGCTAAATCAGCCGCTGCCGGCGTGCCGTGGTGGGAGCTGGCGGCACATTTCGAGCGGGAATTCGACTTTGCGTACCGGGCTTTGAACACCGTGCCCCCGACCGTGACCCCGCACGCTACCGGGCATATTCCCCAACAGATTGCGCTGATTGAGCGCTTACTTGAGCGGGGTCACGCCTACAGCGACACGAACGGCAACGTGTACTTCTCGGTCACGTCCCTGCCGGACTACGGCGCGCTGACGAACCAGCCGGTTAGCGAACTCGCTTCTACAGAGGACGAGTCCCAAATCGACACCGCCACCGAGGCGGGCAAGCGCGACCCGCGTGACTTTGCCCTGTGGAAAGCCGCAAAAGACGACGAACCCAGCGACGCAGCTTGGGATGCGCCCTGGGGACGCGGGCGTCCCGGCTGGCACCTAGAATGCTCCGCCATGAGCCAGGCCTATCTGGGCGACACGTTCGACATTCACGGCGGCGGGCTGGACCTGCGCTTTCCCCATCATGAAAACGAGATGGCACAGTCGCACGGAGCTGGCTGGGGATTTGCCCGCTACTGGATGCACAACGCCTGGCTGACGCTTAAGGGCGAAAAAATGTCGAAGTCTGTCGGCAACGTAGTCGGGGTACGCCGCCTGCTGGAGGATTGGGATCCGGCAGTGGTGCGGATGTCCGTGGTCACCACGCACTATCGGACGAATCTGGAATACTCCGAGGATTCCTTGAAGCAGGCGGCTTTGTTGTGGGACAAATTCACCAGTTTTCTCCAGCAAGTTCCTCGGTCTGTCCCGGCGGAGACGGCGGCTCCAGAGGTTCGCAATGTCTATGGCGACGTCGATCCAGACCTCGCCCGGCAACGCGAACTCGCTGCGGTCGAGTTACCCGATGACTTTGTGGCAGCTCTGGACGATGACCTGAATGTTCCCGGCGCTCTGCCTGCGCTGCACCGCACATTAAAAACCGGTAAAGCGGCTTTGAACAGCGGAGACACGACAGGCGCTCAGCAGGAAGCCCTGCAATTGCGCGCCATGTTAGACGTGTTCGGTCTGGATCCACACGACCCGGCTTGGGTCGCGTCTGTATCCGCGACCGAGACTCCTGGCACTGAGCCCAACCCCACAGACACCCCAAACGACAGCCTAACAGCGCTGGTCACCGCCCTTTTGCAGCAGCGTGGTGAGGCGAAAGCGCAGCGAGATTGGGGTCGTGCCGACGCGATTCGTGACCTGTTGCAAACCCACGTCGCCCCGGTGGTGGACACCCCTGCCGGCGTCCAGTGCGGTTCGGTCACGTTCAGCTAGCCTCGTGAAGCAGGTCAGACTGTGAAAACACACGATTTTAACGCGGGAATCAAGGCGGGACTTCCCATCGGGCTGGGCTATTTCGCAGTGTCCATCGCCATTGGTATGTATTGGGCACAGGGTCACTTGCCGCCACTCTCTTCGGCTATTTTTTCCCTCACTAATGTGTCCTCTACCGGTCAGTTTGCGGGCATCTCTATCATTGCTGCCCACGGCGGTCTGGTGGAGCTAGCTATAACCACATTATTGGTGAATTTACGCTACCTGTTGATGAGTACCTCCCTGTCTCAACGCTTAACCAGCACCAACCCGCATCCAGTCGGGACCTGCAAACGGATGTTGCTGGGGCTCGGCGTCACCGACGAGATTTATGCCATTAACATTGGTCGCGCCCATGTCGGTTTCGCTCATTATGCGGGTTCGATGATTCTGCCCTTTTTAGGCTGGGTCGGGGGCACTTTGGTCGGAGCGTTTGCCGGTACGGGGCTGCCCAAATCGGTCGAAAACGCGGCGGGGATTCTGCTCTATGCCATGTTCATCGCGATTGTCATCCCCCCGTTTAAACAGTCCTCGCGGGTAAAAATCGTGACCGCAATCGCAGCCGGGACTTCAATCACACTCACTTTTGCCCCCCTCGTGTCCCAGCTGTCCTTGGGCTGGCGCATCATTATCGCTACCTTGGTGGCAGCGGGACTAGGGGCCACGTTCTTTCCGCCCCAGGAGTCGGCAGCGAACCGGGATCATTCCGACAGCACAACCGGGAAAGCAGGGGAATCATGAGCTACATACCCGCGGCTATCCTGGTGACCGCGCTGGTCACCTATGCTTTGCGCACTCTGCCGCTGCTGGTGTTGCGCCGAGACATCAAGTCCCCCTGGGTGAATTCTTTCCTGTATTACGTGCCGTGGGCAGTATTGGCAGCCATGATTATTCCCGCTGCTTTCCTGTCCACCGGTTCCTTGATTTCCGCAGTGTTGGGCATTGGGGTGGCACTGGTGCTGTCCTGGCGAGGACAGTCGCTGTTTGTTGTGGCTGTCGCGGCGGCGGTCACGGTGTGGGTGTGTGAGGTCGCACCAGGATTCCTGTCCGCGCTTTCGTGAATTCGCTAATGCCGCGCCACGCCAGAAACCAGGACCAAATGCCCTGTTACAGGCAAACCGCTGTGGAAGAATGAAACTATGACATACAAACTTGTGTTGCTCCGCCACGGCGAGAGCGAATGGAATGCAAAAAACCTGTTTACCGGGTGGGTTGACGTGCCTTTGAGTGAAAAGGGGCGCGCCGAAGCTACCCACGGCGGTGAGCTGCTTAAGAAGGAAGGCATCCTGCCTGACGTCTTACACACTTCCCTGCTGCGCCGCGCGATTATGACCGCTAACTTGGCATTGGACGCGTGCGACCGGCACTGGATTCCGGTGCACCGCTCGTGGAGATTGAACGAACGACACTACGGTGCCCTGCAGGGCTTGAACAAGAAAGCTATCCGCGATGAATACGGCGAGGATTTGTTCATGCAGTGGCGCCGTTCCTATGACGTGCCGCCGCCCCAGATTGAACTCGGTTCCGAGTTTAGCCAGGACACCGATCCACGTTACGCCGGCGAGCCGATTCCGCGGGCGGAATGTCTCAAGGACGTGCTGGAACGTGCTCTGCCCTACTGGAAGGATGCAGTCATCCCAGACCTTAAGACCGGCAAGACCGTCATGGCGGCAGCCCACGGCAACTCGCTGCGCGCCATTGTGAAGCACTTGGATTCCATCAGCGATGATGAGATTTCGGGTCTGAACATTCCCACCGGGATTCCGCTGTACTACGAGCTGGGCGAAGACTTTAAGCCTGTCTCGCACGGTCGCTACCTGGATCCGGATGCAGCCGCCAATGCGATTAAAGCAGTGGCGAATCAGGGCAAATAGTCCCTCAAACAACTGTTTGGGGCGCTTCGGTCTGCCGAGGCGCCCCATTTTTGTGGCTCGTGGGTGGTTTGCGGAGCGGGCTGAAGGTTCCGCGGTCCCATTCACCCGGTCAGCGTGTTACGCAGAAGGTCGGTGGGTCAGGCTAGTGGGAGACGTCGCTCACCGGTCGGGCTGGGGTTTGCTCGGATCCGCCTGCGGAGCCGCGCAAACCAGGAAACATACCGGGAGTGTCGCCACTTTTCCGCGAGTTTCCCGGCGTGTCGCGGATTCTAGAATTCGGTACCCCGCGACGGTTCTGCCAGAATCCCACGACGCGACACTTCATAGACCGGAGGATCCAGCAGTTCCGCCTCAGTTCCGTGCAAAGCCGCCAAATCCGCAGCTTGTGAAGCCACCACCCGACGCGCCGCCCGGACCGCTTTTCGTTTCACCGGAGCGTTTGTTAGGTCAATGCCTTGTTTCTTTTTACGCCCGGACTTCTTTTTTCTCTTCGGTTCAATCATTGTTACCTCGGTAAATTATCGTGCATTGGCGGGCTTTTTCGCACCATTGCGCCAAAAGAGGACACACTTTTAATTGCTCTTTACCACAAAATTGTGATAAGATAAGTATATCCACCTCAAAAACGGGAGATTTTCAATATGACATTTAAGGTTGGAGAAACCGTCGTTTATCCCCATCATGGGGCTGCCACGATCGAAGAGATCATAACCCGAGTTATTGGAGGTGTGGAACGCGAATATCTCAAGCTCCGTGTAGCCCAAGGCGACCTCACCATCCAGATTCCATCCGAAAACGTCGAGATGGTTGGCGTCCGCGACGTCGTTGACGAAGCCGGACTGGAACACGTCTTTGAGGTGCTGCGCGCCAAAAAGACCGACGAGCCGTCCAACTGGTCGCGTCGCTACAAAGCCAACGTGGAAAAAATCGCTACCGGCGACGTGGTCAAAGTTGCCGAAGTCGTGCGTGACCTGTCCCGCCGGGACTCGAACCGTGGACTATCCGCCGGTGAAAAGCGGATGTTGAGCAAGGCACGTCAGATTCTGGTTTCCGAGCTGGCATTGGCTGAAAAGACCAATGAAGAAGACGCTTCGCTGCGTCTGGACGAAGTCTTGGCTTCCTAAAACACCATAACTTTTACAAATAGTAGTTGGAGGAAAACCTCCAACTATTATTTTTTGCCCACTGTACCCGTTTTTAGGCTGTGCCCGACCTACTCGGTCGGTTGGTAAAGTCCGCGCACGCGGGTCGTATTTTGCACGAAAACAATGCCGTTTCCGGGCTGGCGCAAATCCAAAGTCTCGTAAATCGTATCCACAATCTGTGGGGTATTCGCTTGGTCAGCCAAAATCATCACCAACTCTTTTTCCGGTTCGATACCCATCCCAAACAGGGTGGCGGTTTCGTGAACCCCGGAACCGCGCGCATTAATAATCGTCCCGCCGTGCGAGCCAGCCTGCACCGCCGCGTCGATAACCTCTTCGGCGTGGCCTTTTTCCACAATGGTCAATATCGCCTGAATCATGAGTTTTCCTTCTTTCCGGGGCTGGTATCAGCCAGTTGAGACCCTGCCGCGAAGGCAGCAGCGCGGGGGGTGGATTTTGCACAAGTGGTGGGGGAGGTGGGGGAGCCGTCGTCCTCAGTCGGGGCGGGGCTCGCCCACGGGTCTTTGGCACGCAAGTTCGTCCGGCGCCGAGCGCGAGCCTGGAACACAACACCGAGCAGCTGAATCACAATCGGAGGCATCAACGCGACCATAGTGATGAGTCCCAGACCATCCTCCACCACATCCGCAGTGGGTGTGCCGGCAGCTGCCCCTTGCGCAAAAGCCAACACAAACGTGGTCAACATCGGTCCGGGCGCCACCCCGCCACCGTCAAAAGCCAGCCCGCCGAACAGTTCTGAAGACACAAACGTCAACCCAACCGCCACCAGGTATCCCGGCAGCAGCAGGTGCCACAGCTCTAAACTGGGCACTACCAAGCGCAACGTAGACAGCAGTACTGCCAAACCCACCCCTAGTGCCATCGCTGCCATCACCGCGGAGGCACGCACCGACCCAGAAGTGACCTCTTGGACCTGCTCGGTCAGGACGTGCACTGCCGGTTCTGCCAACACCGCCAGGAAACCCAGCGCGAAAGCAATGGTCAGCAGTAACGGCGCGCTGCCGTGAAGCGCCAAGCTCACCCCGATAGTGCGCCCCGCATCCATGAAACCACCATTGGCACCGGTCAGGAAGAAAGTCAGCCCCAAAAACGCCATGACGATACCCGCAATGACGCTTCGACGCACGGACTTGTGCAGTTTGAAAACCGTGACGTTCCCAATCAAAAACAGCGCCAACAGCGGAGCGAGAGCGAGACTGACACTGCGGGCTTCCATCGGGAAATGCCGCACTAGCGGTTCAAATAAATGGGTAGTATCCGGGGTCAAGGTCGGTCCGGTGCTCGGCAGAGCGCCCAAGTGCAACAGGATAGACGTGATTTGCAGCGCCAGAATCGCCCCTACACAAGCAATCGCCACCAGTCCGAAAGCGTCCGATTCGCTCCGCGCCGAGTCACGTTTCAGGGACGCCACCCCGGTCGCGAAAGCCAACACGACCGGCACCGTGAGCGGTCCGGTCGTGGCACCGGAGGCGTCGAAAGCAATCGCCAGGTACTGCATAGGAGCCACCAACGCCAGCAGCACCACCAGCGCATAAGACCCCAATAGTACCCAGCGCAGTTTCCAGCCTCGCAGAATCCGCACCATGCCCAGACACAGCAATACTGCCAGCCCAGCTGAAACCACCACAATCAGCAGGATGGAGGACACGACTCCGCTGGTCAGCGTGTTGACCTGCGCCGCATAGATGAGAATATCCGGCTCTGCCATGGTCAACAGGAAACCCAGCACAAACGTGACTGTCATGACCACCGTCACCCGTCCGGACTTCACCACGGTAGAGGACATAATCCGTCCAATAGGGGCGATACCAACCTCGACCCCCAGCAAAAACAGCGACAGTCCGGCGATAACCGCGATGGCACCCAATCCGAAACGCGGCAGCAGCACGCCCGGCAAAGGAACTACCGTGAGATGCATCAGCACCACAACACCAGCAATGGGCAGGACCGACTTGGTCGTTTCCCAGAGCTTCGCGGTTAAGGTATTCATCTATGCTCCCTGGTACAGCCCGCTGACGGCAACCACATTTTGGGTGAAAAGGATGCCGTGGTTCGGTTTTTCCAAATCGAGACGCTGGTCGATGGCTTCCTCTATCTGAGGGGCAGTCTGGGCAGGGGCGAGCATAAACACAATGTCTTTTTCCGGTTCAATCTCCATGCCCAGCACCAGTTCGGTTTGGGCGACTCCCGAGCCGCGTCCGGCGATGATAGTACCTCCGCGGGAGCCGGCACTTTGCGCAGCCTCGACGACGTCTTCCGCCCGACCGTGCTCCACGATCGTGGTGATGAGCTGCCACTGTGTAGGTTCCGTGGCGTGGTCTGCGGGGGGTTCGGGCCAACGTTCGATGGCGGACGTTCCCGCGATGCCCTCCATTTCAACCGCAAAAGCGATACCCCGGTTGGGTTTCTCGAAATGGAAACGTTTTGCCAGGGCGTCCATCGCGGTTTTGGCAGTAGCGGTGTCCGCTCCCATGATGAGGACTTCTTTGCGGGAATCCACCACTCCGATGGCGTTGAGCCACTTATTTTTGATGGTGCCCCGTCCCAGCATCACCGTCGCGCCGCGAATCCCGTGTTTTTTCGCCTCAGCAATAACTTTGGAGGCCATCTGGTCATTGACCACCACGTACAGTAACACGGCGTCTTTGTGCCAGTCTTTCTCAAGCATGGGAAACCTTCCTTGTCTTAGAAGAATATATTAGTCCGAGAATTTGAATGGTAATCAGCGGCGTCATGGCTACCGTGGCAATCACTCCCAGTCCGTCCACCACCACGTTTGCCCCCGGTGTCCCCGCCGCTGCCCCCTGGGCAAAAGCTAGGACGAAAGTGGCAGTCATCGGACCGGACGCCACCCCGCCGGAATCAAAAGCGATACCGGTAAACAGCGACGGAGCGTAACGCATCATCACGATTGTCACGGCATATCCCGGCAGCAGGATGTGCCACAGCTCCAGTGTGGGCACCAGGACCCGCGCAGTAGACAGCACGACCGCCACGCCCACCCCTAGTGCCAGCGAGAACATCACCGCTTTGCGGCGCACCGCCCCTGCCGTAACATCCTCTACCTGATCCATCAGCACATAAACTGCCGGCTCCGCCAGAATCGTCACTACCCCCAGCAGGAATGCCACTGCCAGCAGCAGGGCGGGAGGCTGGTTAGCTGCCAACGTTTCGCCAATGGTACGCCCCACGTCCATGAAGCCCGCGTTGACCCCGGTCAAGAAAATCACCAATCCGGCATAGGAAAACACGAGACCCCAGATGATACGGCGCAGTTTCGCCGCGTTCAAGGGGAAAAACTTTGCCACAGCACCCACCACGAATGCGGTCAGAATCGGAGCCAGTCCGAGCGCCACATCGCGAACCTGACGCGGAGCTTCTTGTGCCAACGCCGCCAGGGGACTGAGATCCAACACTTCCGGGGCAGGAATGTCACGAGGAATCTGACCCAGTTGAAATATGACCGCAGTGACCAACACTGCCAAAATTGCCCCCGCGGAAGCAATCCCCACCAACCCAAACGCATCGGCTTCTCCGCTACGGGAATCCTTTTTCATCGCAGATACGCCTGCCGCCATCGCCAAGATGAACGGCACGGTCAATGCCCCGGTAGTGGCTCCGGAAGCATCGAAAGAAATTGCGAGGTACTCAGTGGGGGCAAAAAATCCCAGGACCGCCACCAAAACATAAGCGCCCAGGAGAATCAATTTCAAGGGAACGGAACGGATGATGCGGACCATTCCGATGGTCAGGAGCACCGCTATCCCCAAGCTCACCACCAGCACCAAAAAGAGCTTGCCCAGCATTCCGCCGGTAATCAGCTCCACTTGACCGCCATATATGTGCAGGTCAGGCTCAGCAACTGAAACAAACAGACCCAGCACAAAAGTCGCTGCTATCACGACTGCGAGCTTGCCGGATCGAGCGATAGCGTGACCCAGCAGCTGCCCGATGGGGGTCAGACCAATATCCACTCCCAGCAGGAATATCGCCAGCCCCACGATTATGGCTAACGTACCCAAGGCGAAACGTGCCGGCAGTGAGCCTTCCAAGGGAACCAGCGTGAGTGCCAAAATCACGACAATGCCCACAATCGGTGTCACAGAGAGCAGCGTCTCTTTTAACTTTCGCAGCGGGGCAGAAAAATCAGCAAGCAACTTGGCTCCTCCATAGGGGCGGTTTTATGCCAGCCTATCAAGTTATTCCGCCAAAAAGTTTCGCTCCGGCAGCGCGAGGTCTGGCGGCGTTCGGGGGGATGCCTCCGCCACCGCCCTCGCGTAAAACCGGCTTGTATTGCACGAATGACCGATTTCACGCCGATAAGTGCGGGCTCCACACAACTAGAATCGCCATAACCTGCAGGTTTAGAAAACCGGGACTCAATGATGGTCCAAATTCTGGGTTGAAATCGGTCGTTAGTGCAACTATTCCGAAAAACCACAGAAGTTTTCACACCTAAACATGGCGGAAAGCCGGAGCATAGACACCGATTTCGGGCAACAAAATCTGGGGATACTCGCTGGGTTGTGAATATAAGGTGGGATTTGGGCAGTAGCTGCCATTATTGGCAGCTACTGCCCTATTTCCACCCTATAATCCACGCGCACCCCGAAATCCACCAACGAACAGCCCTTATTTCTCAAAAACCGAGGATAAAGCCTATTTACACGGCTCGAAGTGCCAGATATGGCACAGCGCAGAGAATTAATCGAACGCCAAAACTAGGGGAAAATTTTGGGGGTAAATTGGCATGGTGAGACTTTTTGTGGTGCTGACAGCGGCGGGGTCGGGCACTCGACTCGGCTGCGGCATGCCCAAAGCACTGGTTCCGGTAGCGGGTCGCCCGCTGCTGGAATGGGCTTTAAAAGGTCTGCCCAGCTGTGATTTTGTGGTTGTCAACGCCCCGTCGGCACAGCTCGACCGTTTTCAATCGGTGGTTTCCGGTTTCGACTTCCCCACTTTGGTCACCCCCGGCGGTTCTTCACGACAAGGTTCCGTCGCAGCAGCCCTGCGCGCACTGATAAATGCGGTGGGCCCAGCACGAGACGATGACTTGGTCCTGGTTCACGACGCAGCCCGCCCTTTCACACCCTCCGCCGTGTTTGACCGCGTGGTGGCAGCTTTGCGAGACGGCCACCGAGCCGTGGTTCCTGCCCTGGCAGTCACCGACACAATCAAGGTCGTAGCTCCGCGGACCCGTCCCGACGAGCCTGTCGAGATCGTCACTACCACCCCAAACCGCGCGACTTTGCGCGCAGTCCAAACACCACAAGGCTTTTACCTGCATGAGTTGGCTGCGCTACACGAGCGGTTTGCCGAGCGGGCGATTGCGGAGTCCACCGCGTTTTCCGACGATGCGGCGCTGTATGAAGCCGCGAATCAACCTGTCGTGACCGTAGTTGGCGATTACGCCGCCTACAAAATCACCACCCCCGCCGATTTGACCCTCGCCGAATTCCAGCACTCCCCGCACCGCAGACGTCCCCACTCCTAAGCAACGAACACCCTGGATAACACGAGAAACTTAACCAATCCCGGAGATAAAACCGGTAGGTTAACAGTAAAGTCGGCAAAGGGGAAAGACATGCTAAAACCAGGCGGACCCAACCAAAAACCAACTTGGTGTATGGGGGCGCGATGGCAGCGCGAAGCGCACGAGCCATCGCGGGCCGGGCGCGAAGGCGTCAAAAAACGGTCCGGGGGACCGTTTTAGCCGCAGCTCCACAAACAGAATTCAACCAGCACACAGGAGAAAACAATGCCAAAACCAGGCGGATTCATCCAAAAGTTAACTTGGTGCATGGGGGCGCGATGGCAGCGCAAAGCGCACGAGCCATCGCGAGACAAGCGCGAAGACGTCAAAAAACGGTCCAGGGGACCGTTTTAGTCGAAGCTCTTTGAAAGGGAAAACAATGGTAAAAGAAGGCGGATTCATCCAAAAACTTACGTGGTGTATGTGGGACGCCGGCGGCGCCTCCGTCAACGCGGTCGCTACGACTTTCGTGTTCACGGTGTACCTGACCGGGGCCGCTTTCGGCAACCAAACCGCCTCTTCCCAGGCTGTCTCAACCGGCATGACCATCGCGGGGATTATCGTGGCGTTGACCGCCCCCATCACCGGACAGCGCGCGGATCGGCGCGGCAAAGGAACATTCTGGCTGGGGGTCTTTTCGGTAATCATCATCGTTTGCCTAGCAGCGATGTTCTTTGTTGCTCCGCACCCGAACTTCCTGTGGCTGGGCGTGGGTCTGCTGGCGTTGATGACGATGTTTTTCGAGTTCGCCACCGTGAACTATTACGCCATGCTGACCCGGATTTCCAACGCCGACAACATCGGAAAAATCAGCGGTATCGGCTGGGCGAGCGGGTATTTCGGCGGGATTGTCCTGTTGATGTTCCTGAACTTCGGGTTCATCTCGGAAAATAATTTCACCGGCTTGGATACCTCGAACGGCATGGGGGTGCGGGTCGCGATGCTGGTCGCCGCCGCATGGTCGCTGATTTTCTTTGTGCCGGTGCTGTTCACCGTACGCGGGCGAGTCGTGCCGGGCAGCGAAAACCTGCCGCACGAGTCCATTTTCACCTCCTATAAAAAGCTGTTCCAAACCATCGCCTGGTTGTTTCGCAATGCTCCAAATGTGCTGTATTTCTTGATTGCCTCCGCGATTTTCCGCGACGGGCTGTCCGGCGTCTTTACGTTCGGTGGCATCATCGCCGCGGTGACCTTCGGTTTCTCTCCGGGGGAAGTCATTATTTTCGCGGTCGTCGCCAACGTCGCGGCGGGCATCGCCACGACGTTGATGGGTTTCTTTGACGACAAAATCGGACCCAAAAAAGTCATGATTTTCTCTCTAATCATGCTGGTAGCCTGCTGTTTAGGGGTTTTCGCCCTGCACGCCCAAGGCAAAATCATCATGTGGACTATCGGGCTGTTCATGACGCTATGGGTCGGCCCGGCCCAGTCGGCGTCCCGTTCTTTCTTGGCGCGACGCATTCCCGAGGGCCACGAGGGCGAGGTGTTCGGGCTCTACCAGACAACGGGGCGTTCGGTGACGTGGCTGGCTCCCCTGATGTTTACCCTGTTCATCAGCTTGGGTCAGCAGTTTACCCCGTTTATCCCGCCCGCTTTGCTGTCCGTGACTACGGGTCCGGGTGGTCCGATGATGGCGATTCATGCGCAGGCTCAGTACTGGGGCATCCTCGGCATTGGCTTGGTGCTGTTGCTGGGGTTGTTGATGTTGCTGCCGGTGCGCGAGGACCACACCGTCCTCAAGCGGGCGCCTCAGGAAACGCCGGAGGGTTCCGTCCCTGCTGCGATTTCGGGCGACTCCACAAGTCTGGAGGGGGACGTTTCCGTGACGGTTTCGCCCTCCGGGCTCGGCCAGCCGGTCGAACTCCCGGCGGAAACGCCGACGGAGGACTCTTCACCCGGGACTCCCCCGCCCAGCACGCCAGACCCCACACAAACCTCCGGAGGTGCCCAATGAAACGCCAGCTTATTTCGATGATTGCCACGGTCGGCCTGGTGACGTTGAGCTTGACTGGCTGTGCCTCAGATCAAAGCGAAGTAGACGCGAAACCGGCGCCCGGTTCTCCGGACATAGGCGCGACCGCCGCCATTTTTGCCGACCTGAAACTGGCGGGTCACTCGCTCACGCCGTTTAACGAGGACGAATCCACCCAGTTGCGGCAACAGGTCGACCTGGCGGGGAACCTGGTGCGCGAACTGAAAAATCCCAGCGGACTGAAGTTTGCGCCGGCTGGTTCCGGCTGCCAAGCCATGATGCGCAATTCTTTCAATCTTCCGCTGCTGCATTGGTCCTCTCTGGCTGCCCCGGCGCCTGATGGGCAGGCGGCAGCTCAAGTGTTCCTGGCTCCCTCCGAGCAGGACGCGCAATCGATGATTGATGACCTCAACACCATGGTCAGGGACTGCGAGGAAGTGACCGTGAGCGCCCCGACCGGCACTGTAAAGATGACTATCAAAGCGAACGACCCTGCCGTGTCTTGCCCCGGCGGATACCGTCAAACCGTGACAAGCAACCAGGTCAGCCAGACTTTGGACGTGTGCTACGTCCCGCAGGGTAACGCAGTTTTGGCACTGTCCCTGGTGGATTCCACGGATACCGCTCAGGGCATGGAGCAGGATTTCCAGGATTTTTCATCGCGTTTTTATGCGCGACTGGCTCCGCTGTACACCGAGTAGTCACGGGGCGCCCTTGCACGAGTCCCGCTGCCCCCGCCTTTTTGCACACTACCCAGTCCCTGCGAGCCGTATCTGTGGCGTTGCCCGATGAGCGCAGTTGCGCGATGTCAGCGGGCATTCCGCCGGGGAATATACTGGCAATATGTCGTCAGTTCGCAAATCTAAGGCTCCTGGTCCTCGCCAGCCTGACAGTATCCTGGCTTCTCCCGATCCTGCCATGATTGATGCCGCCCGCACCGAGCCGGGCGGCATTCCCATTCCGGTTGAGGATTTGCCCCTGACTGCGCTGCGCCCCGCCGCCCAAGCGGCTTTCACCGGCTACACCAGTCACGACCCGGAATACCGCCGCATCAAGTTTGCCCTGTTCGTAGCGGGTTTCGTGACGTTCGCGCAGATTTATGAGGTGCAGGTGCTGCTGCCGGATATCTCGAAATTTTTCTCGATTTCCCCGGTCACAGCGTCGCTGGCACTGTCGTTGACGACTCTGGCGCTGGCGATTTCGATGTTCTTTATCGGGCCGTCCTCGGAGCGTCTGGGGCGCCGCCCGATTATTTTGATTTCCCTGTTCGTGGCTTCCCTCCTAGGTATCGTCTTGGGTTTTACCCCGAACTGGGGCTTTTTGATGGTGGGGCGTTTTGTGCAAGGCATGGCTTTGGCAGGTTTGCCCGCGGTAGCGACGGCTTATCTGGCTGAGGAAATCTGTCCGGCTGAGCTGCCCAAGGCAGCCGGTTCTTACGTGGCCGGCACCGCGATTGGCGGCATGTTAGGCAGGATTCTCTCCGGGTTTCTGTCTCACCTGGTGGGATGGGATATGACCATCACTGTCCTGGGGTGCATCGGCGTGGCCGGCACGCTGCTGGTGTGGCTGTTTTTACCTCAGCAGGAGGGGTTCTCTAAAGCCGAGCCGGGGTTAAAGACTCTGCTGCAACACACTAAGGATGTCTTGACCGAACCTGGTTTGGTGCTGCTGTTTGTCATTGCTGGCACCGCGCTGGGCGCTTATCAAAGCATTCTGAACATGATGCCTTACCGTTTGACCGGCGCGCCTTACTTCCTGGCGACCTGGATTGTTTCCCTGATTTTCCTGGTCAATCTGTTTGGTTCGGTCGCGGCCTCTACAGCAGGGAGCCTGGCTTCGCGTTTTGGCAGGCGGGCAGTAGTTCCGCTCGCCGGCATCATCTATTTGGTGGGAATTCTGATGATGTTAGCCAGACCGTTGTGGGCGATTTTTGCGGGTCTGGTGGTGTTTACCATTGGGTTCTTTGGGGTTCATTCCGTCGCGACCGGCTGGGTCACGGCTCGGGCAGTGTCCGGGGTCGGGGCCACCGGTCAGGCTTCGTCAGCCTACTCGATTGTTTACTATGCCGGCGGCTCGATTTTCGGCACGTTGGCAGGTTTTGGCTGGACTGCCTTGGGTTGGCCGGGAGTGGTGGCAATTTCTGGATCCCTGGCAGTGGTGGTCATCGTCTTGGCGTTAATTCTGCGCCACATCAAGCCGCTGTCTGCTTCCGGTTACTGAGCCAAGTTCCGCATTCCCGCAGCGTTTCTGGGGTTTCTCACCATAAAGCTACACGTGGATGTGCCCAATAAAATGCAGCATCTGATGTGCAGCCGTGTCCTTCAAGGTGTACCGCATCAACCGCCCGTCACGATCGGCGCTAACCCAACCTTCGTCACGCAAGACCCGCAGCGCTTGTGAAGCTGCCGTCTGAGTAATCCCCGCCGCGTTAGCTAAATCCTGCACGCAAGAACCGGGATAAATATGCATATAGGACAGCAGTTTCAGTCGGGTTAGGTCGGCGAGCAATTCGAAGCGAGGTGCCCAGGTGGTCGCAATCTCATCGATGTCTACCGGCTGCATGGGGGAGTGCGCCGGTCGACCGTGGCGGGTCTGGTTTTCGTCGTGAGTTGCATAGGATGCATGAGGTTTTTCGGTTTCGTGGGGCGTCAGTTCCGTCTCTGTAGCGCACCGACATCCCGCACCAGTTCCGTGAGGATGCGCCAAGATTTCATGCAGGGCACGTATCTCGGCAGCGGGCAGCTTGCTCATGACTGTTTCCTTCCTTGCATTTTTTCAATTGTGACATTATCGACCTGATTTTGGCGCGTTATCTCTGGATTTCCTTGCTACCGAGAGAATTGCCGCAATACTGACCGCATGGTAATATCTTTGCGAACTGACATATGTCTATGTGGACATGATTAACCCTGCATGAAAGCAATACGTTACACACAAGGAGCAGCTATGTCTCACCCCTGCCACCCTGGCAAATTCAACTTAAAGACCCTTGCTGTCAGCGGCGCTGCCGTAGCGCTAGCTTTGAGCCTCAGCGCTTGTCAAGGAGGTACCTCCCCGAAAGGCTCCGCTGGCACCGGCAAATCAGCAGCCGCCGATGAAATCACCCTGGCGGACGCTTTTGAACTGGGAGGATACAACCCCACCAACGGCTATGCCGAACTCGGTGTCTCCCCCATGTATGAAGGTCTGCTGGGGCTGGAAAGCAAAGACCCACATAAACTACCGGAGCTACGTCCGGTCCTGGCGACTGCGATGCCGACCTCTAACGCAGATAAAACCGAGTGGACCGTGGAAGTCCGCGACGGAGTGAAATTCTCGGACGGCAGCGATTTTGATGCGCAAGACGTGGTGGCAAATTACAAAGAAGTGATGAATCCCGACACGGCTTCGGAAATCGGAGCCTCTTACGAGATGGTGGACCAGATTAACGCGGACGGAAACAAGGTCACTTTCAAGCTCAAGTACCCCTACCCTGATTTTCCCTCTCGACTGCTGCTGGGACTGGCACCTGGTGAATACATGAAAGGTGGACTGGCGAGTGAATCTCCGCTAAACACCAAACCCGTAGGGACCGGACCATATGTCCTGAAAACGCTCGACAGCCAGAAAGCCGTGTGGGTAGCCAACCCCAATTATTGGGGCAAGGCACCGCAAGTTAAGCAGCTGACCACTGTTTATGTTCCCGACGATGCCGCTCGCGTGGCACGAATTCGCACCAAAGAATTCGACGGTTCGATCATTCCTCCCGCTTTGGCAAACAGCCTGAAAAACCTCCCCGGTTACCAGGTGGTACATGCGGATTCCGCTGACTGGCGCGGAATTAGCTTCCCCGGCAGCAACGCATTTTGCGCCGACCTACAGGCCCGGATTGCCATGAATGAAGCCGTGAACCGCCAGGAAATCATCAAAAAAGTACTGTTTGGGGCGGGTAAACCGGCTTCCACCCCGGTTTCTGCAGTTTACGAGGCTTACGACCCGGAAGCACAGTTTAAGTTCGACCTGGAGGGCGCCAAGAAGCGTCTGGACGCTGCCGGCTGGAAACCCGGCGCGGACGGGATTCGCGAAAAAGACGGTCAGCGTGCGGCTTTCACCCTGGCTTACAGCTCCAATGACACCGTGCGCCGTGACCTATCGGTGGCTTTCGCAGCCGCCATGAAGCCACTGGGCGTAGACGTGAAACTGGAAGGAACGACTTGGGATGCGCTGGATGGACGCCTGGACAAAGTCGGTATCTTGCTGGGTGGTGGCGACAAGCCGTACTCCATCGACACCCAGGTGTACTCGATTCTGCACACCCGCGAAGCAAATACCTCGCAGTACGATAACCCCGGCAACTACGGCTCGCCGGAAATGGATAAAATCCTGGAACAGGCACGCAAATCCGGGGATGAATCCGAACGCGTGAAGCTCTACCAGCAAGCCCAAAAGCAGTATTTGGAAGCCCCGAACCACGTGTTCCTGGCATTCTTGCAGCACACTTATGTCACCCGTGATGCCGGTTGGAAGACCGGGAATCTGACGGTAGAGCCACACTCTCACGGCGTGAATTGGGGTCCGTGGTGGAACCTGGGGCAATGGGAGAAGTAAGCACCGGAATAACTCTGCGCCTGGCGCGTCGCCACGAGCGACGCCGCCAGGTGTGGATTTTGGTACGCAACCGCCTGTTGGCGTTGCCGGTGCTGCTGGTGGCGATTTCAGTAGGTGTTTTCCTGCTCGCCGCCGTATCGCCCTTGAACCCGCTGGTGGCGTACTTGGGGGACCGCTATCAGTTCCTCAGCGCCACCCAACGGGAATCCATCGCGAAGGCGCTTAATTTGGATCAATCCTGGCACGGAGCCTGGTTGGCTTGGGCTAGTGATCTGATTCATGGCAATTTGGGTTTTTCCCGCACCTATAATCAACCCGTCGTGCAAGTCTTGGCAGAACGCTGCGAAGCCACCCTGGTGCTATCGGGGGTGGGTCTGGTCCTGGCTTTCGTGCTGAGTATCGTCTTGGGGATACTCGGGCTGCGGTGGAACTGGCTGGGACGCGTATTCCAAGCTCTCATGCTGTTTATCCAAGCCATCCCCCCCTTTGTGTTGGCTTTGGGTGCAGTGTTATTCCTGGCTTTAGGAACCGGATGGTTCCCCGCCGGGGGGCGCACGGGTCCAGATGCCACCTCATCCTGGGAGTTGTCGTATCTAATCTTGCCTGCCAGCGTGTTGGCGTTAACCCAAATGCCGTGGATGCTGTTGACCTTGTGGGAACGTGCCCAAGAGAATCTCCATTCCGACTGGTGGAAAGCCGGGATTCAACGCGGGATTCCGCAAAGCACTTTAATCCGCCGTTCGGTCCTGCCGCTGTCCCTGGCTCCCACTATCACCATGGTGGGAATGCGCCTGCCGGAACTGATTGTCGGAGCAGTGCTGGTCGAGGAAGTCTTTTCTTGGGGTGGGCTGGCGGCAGCGCTGGTAGCTTCCGCTAAAGGACTGGATTTACCGCTGCTAACTTTTCTGACTTTGGCATCGGCGGCACTGGTAATTATCGGCAATCTGGTCGCTGATGTTTTGTATCTCTATTTCGATCCACGGGTGCGCTATGAATCTTAAGTTGACCTTCCTCGTTTCACTGCGACGCGCGTTTAGCCCCAGCCGTCTATCTTTCTGCGCCTTGGCGTTGATGCTGCTCTATGCGGCAATCTTGCCGTTTTTTGCCGGCACGGATTTGCACGAGGCGGATTTGTCACAAGCACGGTTGGCGCCCAGTGCCGCACATTGGTTTGGCACTGACTTGGCAGGGCATGATTTGTTGGTGCGCGTGGCTTTGGGGCTGCGGGTCAGCATTTTCGTGGCAGCAGTCTGTGCTGTAGTCTCCACGGTCATTGGGGTACTGATTGGTGCCGTGGCAGCGTCCTGGGGCGGAAAAGTCGACTCGTTGCTGATGCGCTTTACCGACACGATTAATGCACTGCCCCAGCTGCTGCTGGGCATTGCGATTGTAGCGTTTTACCCCGGTTCTCTCGTGGCTATTATCGCTTCGATTGCCTTGGTGCATTGGTCGCCGGTCGCGCGTATTGTGCGTTCCATTGCCCTCTCCACACGTGAATTGGAGTATGTCGAAGCTGCGTATCTGGCAGGCGCGAGCCACTGGCAGGTGGCGCGTAAACACCTGCTGCCTTCGGTGTTCGGTCAGATGAAAGTTAGTGTCGTACTGCTGTTCCCCCACGCGATTTGGCACGAGTCTACCCTGTCTTTCCTGGGTCTGGGGATTTCTCCCGACCAGCCTTCGCTGGGAACCCTGCTAGAGGTGGCGCGCACGGAAATCCTGATTGGCTGCTGGTGGGAACTGGTGTTTCCAGCAGGTGCATTAGTACTGTTGACCCTGCTCATTTTCGGGTGGGCTTCAGGTTTGGGCAAGGCTTCGCGCGGTGCAGCCAGAGAAACAGATTCCGCAGAGTCCGACACTTTGGTAGGGGATTTGAGTGTTCCTGCCAGCGACGTTCCCCCGTGTGTGCATGAGGCTCCAGCCGGGGAACCAGACGAAAATACCGCCCCACCCGCCTTGGAATTTCAGGATTTGAGCGTTACGGTTCCGCGTTCTGGCTGGATTTCTGACCAGCGTCAGAAGTCCCTGACCGGCAGCACCGCCGCAAAGCCAGCATCGACAGCCAATTCCCCCACGGAACGCGACCTGGTTTTGGAAGACCACGTAAACCTGCAGGTTAAACCCGGCGAACTGCATGTACTGCTGGGACAATCCGGGGCAGGGAAATCGATTCTGGCAAAAACTGCCACCGGAATGCTGCCCGGAAAGATGCAGGTCAGCGGGCAAGTCAGCGTTGGCGGGAGAAAACTTTATGGCAAAAACTGTCCCTGGCAGACGATTCGGGGGCATCTCATCGCGGTGGCGTCTCAATCCAGCGCCACAGCTTTCGCACCGAACCGTACCGTTGGCGACCAGCTGGAAGAATCCGTCAAGCTACTCAGGCGCCGGGACCGGGCGGAATTGCTTTCCGTGGCGACCCCCGAGCCCGCGACTGTAACGGATTTGTGCGAAATGACGGGATTTCCTACGGATTCCCTGGCGGCTTATCCGCACGAGTTGTCCGGCGGCATGTTGACCCGTGCTAACTTGGCTCTGGCTTTGGCAGGGAACCCCGCAGTGTTGATTGCCGATGAGGTCACCGCTGGATTGGACGAAACTCGGCGCGACCAGATTTGGCAGCTGTTGCGAAAGTTAGCAGACCGGGGTCTGGCAGTGTTGTCCATCACCCACGATTTGGCGTTGTTGCTGGATTTGCCCCTGGCAGATCAGGTGACAGTGCTGGGTCACGGTCAGGTGTTGGAGCAAGGCACCGCAACGCAGGTGCTCGATACGCCGCGACATCCTTACACGCGGGAGCTACTAGCGGCTTTGCCGCGCAACATGGCACGAAACAGGACCGATACATCCGCGCCGCACCCCGCTTCTGGCCACGAGAACCAACCTCGACCGGCATCCGAAGTGACCCACGAAACCGTGTTGGAGGTACGCGACCTGACCGTCGGATACCATGGCGTTCCGGTGGTCACAGCCTTTAACCTGAGCCTGCACCGCGGCGAAACCGTGGGATGGTTCGGAGACTCGGGTTGCGGCAAAACCACCACCGCCAGGGCAATTGCCGGGCGCCTCACTCCTCTGACAGGTCGAATTCGCTGGTGCGGCTCCGGGGAAACGACCACTCCACAGGGCAAAAGCCCCGCCCCTAAACAGCACCCACACGCGGCGGTACAACCTGGAGTGGCGATGCTGTTCCAGTCACCTCGACGCTCCGTGAATCCGCGGTGGACGCTGGGGCAAATCATCGAGGAACCGTTAGTTTACGCGGATGTGCCGCCAGACGTGCGCCGCAAACAAGCCGCGGAAATCTGCGAGGAACTGGGGATTCCCTCTGAGTTCAGGCGGCGCTTCCCGGCGGAAGTTTCAGAGGGTCAACTGCAGCGCGTTGCCTTGGCCAGATGTCTATTGACCAATCCCACGGTGCTGATTTGTGACGAGGCCACTGCCATGCTGGACACTTTCAGTACCGCCAGCCTGGTGCGGGCGATTCAGCGACGCTCGGCACGGGGACTTGCGGTTATCGCCATCAGCCACGACCGGGAACTGCTGGATTACTGGGCTGATTACAGCCTGGAACTGGGCTAATCCGCAACCTGCGACGAGATAATTTACCGGGTTTACCCCCGCCCCGGTAGCGGAACAAACTCAGTCAATTCCAGGTGTCCCGCACCGCCCTGCCAGTTCACCCCGTCCGCCTATAGGATAGAGGCATGGAACAGAAACTGAGCGTGGGCGATGCGGCCCCTGACTTTACGATCGAAACCACCGAAGGTGCCTTCCACCTGGTCGAGGCTCTCCAGTCTGCAAAAGCCGGGGTGGTGGTGTACTTTTACCCCCGTGCGATGACGCCGGGCTGCACCACGGAGGCTTGTGACTTTCGCGATTCCCTGAACTCCCTGAAATCCGCGGGATACACGGTCATCGGCATCAGCCCGGATGAAATCCCCGCCCTGGAAAAGTTCCGTGACAAACAGACCCTGAACTTTGCCTTGGGCTCCGACCCGGAGCATAAAGTCCTATCGGACTATGGTGTGTGGCAGGTGAAACCCCTGACGAAAAAACTCGGAGTGGTGCGCTCCACGTTCGTGGTCGACCCGGACGGCACGTTAGCCTCCGCGAAATATAACGTGCGCGCCACCGGGCACGTCGCCCGCCTGCGCAAAGAACTCGGGTTGGACTGACTCGCCGTCCCGCGGCTTGACCGCGGGGTTCCCGCCGGCTTCACCACCACGCTTGGCGCGGGGGTTCCCTGCAGGGCGGTTCCACCAACGGGACGAACCCGGCAGGCTTTCGCCTACTTTTTCGCGGTTTTGGCAGTAGTTTTTTTGGCGGTTTTCTTTGCTGTAGTCTTGCGAGCCGGCGCTTTGCGTTTCTTAGTCGGTCCCTTAGCGCGTTTAATCGCCAAGAGTTCAAACGCTGCGCTTTCGGTCAGCGTCGCGGGGTCGGTGCCGCGCGGCACGGTGGCATTCGTGGTTCCATCCGTCACATAAGGTCCGTAGCGACCGTTCTTGAGGGTGACTTTCTGACCCGTTTCGGGGTCCTCACCAAACTCCATCATCACGGTTTGTGACGTCGCCGCCCGTCCGCGAGTTTTCGGAGCCGCCAGCAACGCCAACGCTTGCTCGGTCGTCAGCGTGAACAGCTGTTCCTCGCTTTCCAACGAGCGCGTGTCGGTGCCGCGTTTGATGTAAGGACCATACCGCCCGTTCGACGCCACGATGTCCACGCCTTCGCTGTCCTGCCCGACCGTGCGCGGCAAGCTCAACAGTTGCAGGGCATCTTCCAGCGTAAGCGTATCCAGGGACTGTGTTTTCAAAAGGGAGGAAGTCCGGTTTTTGGTTTTCTTTTTCGCAGTCTTTTTGGGCTTAGTTTCACCATCGGTTTCAGCTTGTGGTTCGGGCTGCAGCTCTTCCACATAAGGCCCGAACCTGCCGTTCTTGGCGACAATTTCCAACCCAGTTTCGGGGTGTACCCCCAACACTCGATCACCCTGGGCGCCTTTTTCCAACAGTTCCTTAGCGACCTGCAGGGTCAGCTCATCGGGAGCCACCGTGTCGGGGACCGAAGCGCGTTCCTCACCACGCTGCAGGTAAGGTCCGTAACGCCCCACGCGCAGGGCAATACCTTCACCAAGCTCCACCGTGTTCAGGGCGGCGGCGTCAATGTCTCCCAGTTCTGCCACCGCGCGCTGCAACCCTAATCCTTGCAGGTCGGAGCCTTTACCTCGCCCATACCAAAAATTCTTCAACCACTGGGTGCGGTCGGCTTTCCCAGCCGCGATTTTATCCAAATCGGCTTCCATATCGGCAGTGAAGTCGTAATCAATCAGTCCGGGCAGGTTTTCTTCCAGCAGTTTCACCACCGAAAACGCCAGCCACGACGGCACCAAGGCTTGCCCGCGGCGATACACATACTGTCGGTCCACAATGGTAGAAATCGTGGAGGCATAGGTCGAGGGTCGCCCTATCTCGCGTTCTTCCATCGCTTTGACCAGCGACGCGTCCGTGTAGCGGGCAGG
Organism: Mobiluncus holmesii ATCC 35242; assembly: GCF_000185445.1. Lineage (NCBI taxonomy): Bacteria > Bacillati > Actinomycetota > Actinomycetes > Actinomycetales > Actinomycetaceae > Mobiluncus > Mobiluncus holmesii. The sequence goes on from NZ_GL622346.1 coordinate 1,700,750, forward strand.
CGGGGTCGTGAAATGCTGGCGGTCCTCGCCAGAGTCCAAGTGATCGAGTTGCAGCCGGTCCGCGGCTTGCATCCGCGGCAACCGTGCCTCCCCGGTCTTGCCCCCGCCGGGAGTCGCCGCCGGTTCATCACCCTCATCCCGACCTTCTTCGTAAGCGGAGAGGAAACCAGGATTTTCAATCACTGTTCCCGAGGCTCCGAACTCGGCACGCACCGAGCCGTCCGCAGGGACCGCCGCGATTTTTACTGACACCGTGGTACCGGTGGCGTCGTTCATCTGGCAAGCCAGGGTGCGCCGGAAGATGAGGTTGTACAGTTTCCACTCGCGCGGATCGAGTTTACCTTCCAAGCTGGAGGGCAGTTGGAACTTTTCTCCGGCGGGACGGATAGCTTCGTGAGCCTCCTGCGCTCCCTTCGTTTTCGTTTCGTAGACGCGGGGTTTATCCGGGACCGCATCATTGCCGAAACGGCTCACCGCCAGGGACCGTGCGGCGGAAATGGCCTGTTCAGACAGGTTTACCGAGTCGGTACGCATATAGGTGATATACCCGTTTTCATACAGGGACTGCGCCACACGCATAGTATCGCGCGAGTTCAAGCGGAGCTTCCGGGAGGCTTCCTGTTGCAGGGAGGACGTGGTGAAGGGCGCGGGGGGACGACGGCGGTAGGGCTTGGAATCGATATCATCGACCGACCAGGTTGCGCTCCCACTGAGTGCATCAGCCAACGATTGCGCTGCCGTACCGTCCAAGGCAAACACCCCGGACTTTTGCGCCGCGGACTTGAGCTCTCCGTGCTCATCAAAGTCCTTGCCGGTGGCGATGCGTTTGCCATCCACCTCACGCAGGGTAGCGGAAAACTCGGTGCCGCCCGCCGCGGGGGTCAGCCACGCCACTAAATCCCAGTATTCAGCGGACTTAAACTGCATCCTGTCGCGTTCCCGGTCGACAATCATGCGAGTCGCCACCGACTGCACCCGTCCTGCCGACAAGCCGGTGCGAATCTTGCGCCACAAGAGGGGAGAAACTTCATAGCCAACCAAGCGGTCCAGGATGCGGCGAGTTTCTTGGGCGTTCACCAGGTCGGTGTCCAGCTCGCGGGGGTTGTCGAGGGCGCGGTTGATAGCGTCTTTGGTAATCTCGTGAAACACCATGCGTTTCACGGGGACTTTCGGTTTGAGCACCTCCAGCAGGTGCCAGGCAATAGCCTCCCCTTCGCGGTCCTCATCAGTGGCGAGCAGGAGTTCGTCGGCATCTTTCAGCCGGGCTTTTAACTCGCTGACTTTCTTTTTCTTATCCCCGTCAATCACATAGTACGGCTCAAAGTCGTGATCCAAGTCAACCGCAAACTTCGCGTAGCCAGTCTTTTTCAACGTGGCGGGAAGGTCCGAGGGTTGCGCGAGGTCGCGAATGTGACCCACCGATGCCTCGACGTCAAAGTCTTCGCCGAGGAACTTCCCAATGGTCCGGGCTTTCGCCGGAGACTCGACAATCACGAGTTTTTGGTTTGCTTCAGCCACTAAGTCTTACTCCTTTTAAATGCGCAAAAAATGAGTTTTCTCTCTGAAACATACCTCGAATTCCCCGATTCCGTAAAATTCAAGGATTTCCTGCCGACTTCGTCACCATCTAATTTGTTAGGACTAAGCTCTCGAATTGCCTGTGATTTATCTCACAGCAAAAACACTCCTGTCAGGTTCATCCGATTTGCATGGTCCCTACTGGCAACGAAAACCAACGGTAAACGGCGCGCCCAGCGGCAAATCCCCCGCCACGCCCTTTTGCCGACACCGCCTAAAATATGTCAAGATATTGTTTTTTCATTTATGACTTATTGGCGGCCGATACGATTAAAGGGGGCAGGTGTGCCCAAATCACCAGTTTCCATTTCTGTGTAAGGGGACTGGAGTGTTGTCATTTGTGAGGGGAGGGACTGAGCGATGCGCCGTGCGTTAGACACTAAACTAACGCCACTTCTGGCGTTCATCTCGATAGTCTGCATCCTCGTAGCGTGCCTGCTAGAGGCACCTCCGCTCCCGAACAGCGAGAGATTGGGCGCCGCAAAAGTACCCGGTCATGTCCACTCCGCCGAACTGCACCAGCCAGCCCCACCGGATGACAACTTTATTGACACGACTTCAAAATCCGAAGTTCGCCGTGCTTACCTGGCACATTACGAAAAAAACATGATTCGTCCCGCCATGAGTGTCGGGGTGGACCTGGAAAACTGTAATCCCGGTCAAGCCGTCACGGACGGAATTCGCCCGGTCCTGGATGCGTGGAATTTCATGCGCGGGCTCAACGGTCTAAATGCGGTGGCGCTGGACACCTCCGGGGCGATTGCCCCCTACACTCAAGCCGCGGCCATGGTTAGTGCCCGCAACGGCAAACTGTCCCACTACCCGGCGGTTGAGGGATTCGCTTGTGCTACCGAAGATGCGGTGCGGGGTGCCCGGCACTCCAACCTCGCTCAATCTATCTCGCAAACCTCCGCGGAGACAGCCCTGTGGTACTACATGGATTATTCCAATCAATCCAACCCCATCAATGACCAGCTGGGACACCGTCTGTTTATGATGGACCCGCAATTGTCCCTGACTTCCATCGGCGCCACCGCGGGCTATACCGCCATCTCGGTGCGGACCGGCGAACCATATCCGGGACTGCCCGCCGAAGCCATGCACAATCCCCAAGCACCCACTCCGGAATGGATGAGCTGGCCCTCGGCAGGATTTTTCCCCAAACAACTGTTGACCTCAGTCGGGGAAACCAACTCCGGAATGGACGTGGAACGTTGGAGCTTCTCGGTGCTAAACGCAGACCTTTCCACTGCCAAAGCTACCATTATCGACCCGAACGGAAACCCGATACCTCTAACCACCATTCACCCTGGTGAACGAGGGGTAACGTACTCGCCCCGCGCAATCGCAGACTATTCCACCCTGCTGATGAAGTTCCCCACCATCGAGAAAAAGCCGGTAGGTCAGGAAAATCTGGTGTACAAGGTGAAGATTGAGGGGGTTAAGAACGCCCCGCGGAGCACTTACGAGTACCAAGTAGCGCTGTTCGATCCGTTGACCCCTCTGGAAAAGACTCCTCCCCATCTGCAGCTAATGGAACAGCCTCTCACCGGTGTGGGGTACAAACTGGTCAACCCCATCAGTATGCAAGTCTCCGCTTGGCCGGTGCCGAAATATCAGTGGCAGGAACGGGATCACGGCGGAGTCTGGACAGACATTCCCGGAGCTAACCAGGAAACCTTCACTCCTGATGGCATCTGGTCCTGGGAGCGATCCAAGAACACCGAGTACCGTCTGGTTGCGATTTCTTCAGAAGGGACCGCTACTTCTGAACCGGTACGGGTGGCGGTCCAGGGGTTAAAGAACATGCCTTCGAGCGCAAAAGTCCCGGTGGGGTCGCGTGTCTCTTTCGAAGCTTCGCCGATTATGGATCCCGATGGCTCCCTGTTCGACACGACCTATGAGTGGCAGGTGAAACGCGCCGGAATCTGGCAGCGGATTTTCGACGACGGGCATTTTGAGAACACCACCACGAATCGACTGTCCATCAGCCGGGTCACACTGGCAGACCAAGGTCTGCAATTCCGTCTGGTGGTCCGGTCCAAGATTTTCAAACTATCCGGCTATGACGTGGTAGTTTCCTGGTCAGACGGCAACGCCAAGCTGACGGTCTACTAAGCTCACGTCTGCGCTGTGCCCGGTTCGAGGTTTAGGCTTTCTGGCAAACTATTGGCATACAAAGGCGGGCAGCCACCGAATGGTGACTGCCCGCCAAAATATTAATGGGTCAGTGCCTTTGCACACTAACTACTTGGCAGCGTGCAGGCGCTCACGCAAGGCTTCCAGCTCAGCCTTTAGCTGCGCCGGGAGCTTGTCGCCGAACTTCGCGAAGTAAGCCTCGGTATCCTTGGTTTCCTCCAACAGAGCCTCGGGGTCAATTGCGAACAACTTGTCCCAGGTGGCGCGATCCAGGTCAATCCCCTCGGTGTTGAAGTCCTCGAACTTCGGGTACTTGCCGGTCGGACCGTCAATGGCGTCAACCTGACCGGAAACACGCTTTACAATCCAGTCCAGGACGCGGGAGTTATCACCATATCCGGGCCACAGGAAGTTGCCGTCCTCGTCCTTGCGGAACCAGTTGACCTGGTAGACGCGCGGGAACTTGTCGCCCAGCTTCTCTTGCATCTCCAGCCAGTGACCCCAGTAGTCGGCCATGTTGTAACCGCAGAACGGCAGCATCGCAAAGGGGTCGTGACGCAAGGAACCAGCCTTGACGTCGGTGGCAGCGGCAGTGACCTCAGAGGACACATTGGAACCGATGAACACGCCGTGAGCCGGGGTGTACTGTTCAGCAACCAGCGGAATGTTGGTGGCGCGGCGACCGCCAAAGAGCACCGCGTCAATCGGCACACCTTCGGGAGCTTCCCAGTCGGGGCAGATAATCGGGCACTGCTTGGCTGGGGCGGTGAAACGGCTGTTCGGGTGAGCAGCCTTTTCACCGGAGGCCGGAGTCCAATCCTGCCCCTTCCAGTCAATCAGGTGTTCCGGAGCCTCGGTGTCGCAACCTTCCCACCACACGTCACCGTCATCGGTCAGAGCCACGTTGGTAAAGATAGTGTTTTCTTTCATGGCTTCCATCGCCATCGGGTTGGTCTTGTGGGAGGTTCCCGGAGCCACACCAAAGAAGCCCGCCTCGGGGTTGATGGCACGCAGGGTACCGTCGGGACCGGGACGCATCCAGGCGATGTCATCGCCAATAGTCTCGACCTTGTAGCCCTTGATGGTGGGCTGCAACATGGCGAGGTTCGTCTTGCCACAAGCCGACGGGAACGCTGCCGTCACGTGGTAACGATTGCCAGTCTTTTCGTCCGTCAGGCGCAAAATCAGCATGTGCTCTGCCATCCAGCCGTCGCGACGCGCCATAGTGGAGGCGATACGCAGCGCGAAGCACTTCTTGCCCAGCAGAGCGTTCCCGCCGTAACCCGAGCCGTAGGACCAAATCTCGTTGGTTTCGGGGAAGTGCGTGATGTACTTCGTTTCGTTGCACGGCCAGTTCGTGTCCTTCTGACCCGGTTCGAGTGGGGCGCCCACCGAGTGAACTGCCGGAACCCACGGCTTGCCCGAGTTAATCAAGTCCATCGCCTTAGCACCCATGCGCGTCATGATGCGCATGTTCAACACCACGTAGGCAGAGTCGGTCAGCTCGATGCCCAGCTGGGAAATCGGACCGCCCAACGGACCCATCGAGAACGGCACCACGTACATGGTGCGTCCTTTCATCGTGCCCTGGAACACGCCGTTTTCCCCAATCAGGGTTTCCTTCATTTCCTTGGGGTCAGCCCAATGGTTCGTAGGACCAGCGTCTTCTTCCTTTTCGCAGCAGATGAAGGTGCGGGATTCCACACGCGCCACGTCGGACGGCAACGAACGCGCCAAGAACGAGTTCGGGCGCTTCTCCGGGTTCAAACGGGTAAAGATTCCGGCATCAACCAGCAGTTGCGAGAGACGATCCCATTCCTCTTGGGAACCATCACAGAACTCAATAGATTCCGGAGTAGTCATTGCCGCAACCTTAACAACCCAATCAACTACCTCTTCAGGAGCATTTGCGGGAGCAGCAGCGCGGACATCGGATTCAGTAACAGCCATAAAGGGCCTCCTCCATAGAATGTTTCTCTTACACGCTAATTATCGCGCATTTTCGAACATTGTGCAGGGAGTTAAGTCCCACTCCGAGGTGAATTTGTGCAACTTTTTCACGGTCAAAAGGTCGGTGCAACCGTTCCTCCGGATGGTACGGGTTACCGGTGGTGAACCACCGGTCCGACAGTACCGTACGGAAGAACCTCCCACCCGCGCTTTTGCGCAGGCAAGACCCTAGCAAAAACCGTAACGGTGTCAGACGAGGCTGTGTCGCACGATAGCGTCTTCACGAGACGCGCCCGTCCCGATGACGGAGATGCGGCAGCCGACCTTTTCCTCCAGGTAAGTGACGTAATCTTGCGCCGCCTGAGGAAGTTTCCGGAAGTCGGTGATGCCACTAATGTCCTCGCCTTTCCAGCCAGGGACTTCTTCGTAAATGGGGCGAGAAGCGGCGAAATCGACCGAATAATCAGGCATCTGGTCGGTGCGTCCACGCGGCGTTTCGTAGCCCACGCAGACCGGAATGGTTTCAAACTCCGACAAAATGTCCAATTTCGTCATCACCAAGTCGGTCAGACCGTTGACCCGCACGGCGTATCGCGCCACTACGGCGTCAAACCAGCCGGTCCGGCGCGGACGTCCCGTAGTCGCTCCGTATTCACCGCCGAGTTTCCGCAGTTTTTCACCAGTATCGTCGGTCAGCTCCGTCGGGAAAGGTCCCTCCCCCACGCGAGTCGTGTAGGCTTTCATGACTCCGACCACGCGGTCGATGCGGGTCGGTCCGATGCCGGTCCCGGTGCAGGCACCACCCGCGGTGCAGTTCGACGAGGTAACGTAAGGATAGGTGCCGTGGTCGATGTCCAGCATGGTCGCCTGACCGCCCTCAAACAGCACCACCCGATTTTCGTCCAGCGCGTTATTCAGCACCAGGGAAGTATTTGCCACCATCGGGCGCAGCCGCTCCGAGTAGGACAGCAGTTCCTGGGTAACTTCAACGGGGTCAATCGGTTCGGCATGGGACCAGCCCTGGGAGAGACTCTTCACAAGGTCGGACATGACGGTGACTTTTTCGCCCAAGATTTCGGGGTCAAACAGGTCTTGGACTTGAATCCCGATCCGGTACATTTTTTCAGCATAGGTCGGACCAATTCCGCGGCCGGTAGTACCGATTTTGCGAGTGCCCCGGAACTTTTCCGAAGAATGGTCTATGGCGATGGCGAAAGGCGTAATCACGTGGGCACGGCTAGAGATGAGCAACCGGTCACAGGGGACACCCCGCTTCTCTAAGTCATCGATTTCCTGGAACAAAACTTTCGGGTCGATGACGGTGCCGTTGCCGATAACCGGGGTCACCCGCGGAGACAGAATGCCGGTGGGCAGCAGGTGTAGCGCAAACTTTTCCCCATTAACCACCACAGTGTGACCAGCATTGTTGCCACCGTTGTATTTGACCGAAAAGTCCACGTCTTTGGCCAGCTGATCAGTTGCTTTTCCTTTACCTTCGTCGCCCCACTGGGCTCCCAGAACTACTATCGCAGGCATTGTTCTTTCGTCGTCCTTTGAAAATCGGAATCGCGCCATACGCGCAGGCTCAGTCTAGCAAAATCATCGGAACTTTTATCCCCTCCGGCTCTGACCAGGGGAGAATGACCGGGCGCTCAAGGACGAGAAGACGCCTCCAGCTCAGCCCATTCCGAGGGAGTCAACCGAAATACGCCCTTTTCCTCCGCCAAGCGCTTGGAAGCGAGCGCGGCAGCGATGGCTGAGCGCATCAGCAATGATTGTGCCTCCGGAGGAAACGGGAGATTTTGCGGGTTTTCGTCATCACGCACGGGTATCAAACTAGCATTCAGTGGCAAAATGCTGCGGTATCAACACCCGAAACCGCCAAAAATCAACAGGAATTGTCACCTTCGAGCGTGCTCAAATCCGCGTCACACAATAGCGTGGCGCATCGGGGACAGACTTGGGGGCGCAGTGGCTTAGTAATCGAGCAGACTGGTGACCAAATCCGCGATGGCGCTGCGTTCCGAACGCATCAGGGTGGTGTGCGCGAACAGGGGCGAACCTTTCAAATCTTCGATAACTGCCGCGATACCGTCATAGCGTCCTACCCGCAGATTATCGCGCTGTGAAACATCATGAGTCAGCACAATTTTAGCGTTCTGACCCATCCGCGAGAGCACAGTCAGCAACACGTTGCGTTCCAGCGACTGCGCTTCGTCCACAATCACGAATGCGTCGTGCAAGGAACGACCGCGAATGTGGGTCAGCGGCAGCACTTCCAACAGCCCACGCGCCACCACTTCGTCAACGACTTCGGGAGCCACAATCGAGGACAGGGTGTCGAACACGGCTTGTGCCCACGGATCCATCTTTTCCTCGCCACTACCGGGCAAGAACCCCAGGCTCTGACCCCCGACCGCGTAAATGGGGCGGAACACGATAATCTTGCGGTGCTCGTGACGCTCCACCACCGCATCCAGCCCCGCCGCTAAAGCCAGCGCTGACTTGCCGGTTCCCGCCCGTCCCCCCAGGGACACAATGCCGATTTCGGGGTTAACCAGGTGATCCATTGCGATACGTTGCTCCGCGGAGCGACCCTTCACGCCAAACAGTTCCCGATCCGTGCGCACCAGGTGTACCTGGTGGTCATTCCAGATGGTTGCCAAGGCAGAACCGCGCGGGGAACTCAAAATAATTCCGGTATGGATGGGCTGTTCCTCCAGCGTGAGGATTTCAGATTCAACGACTTCGACACTGCTATCGGGTTCGCACCCCAGGCACTCCGAATCGTTGCTGGCGGCGAGGTCGTCAGCTTCGTCCCCTGGTTCGTCAGTCAACACAATCGTGTCGAATTCCACCGCGCCGTCTTGATACAGCCGCGACATGTCCTGTTCGCTCATCTCGCCACGAACGACCCCGCGATAGGTGTCTGCCCGCGACAGCGAGTTACGGTACACATCCGTGTCCAACCCGAGAGAAGACGCTTTCACCCGCATTGGCAGGTCTTTAGACACGACCGTCACATCCGCCCCAGCTTTTGCCAGGTTGGCGGCGACTGCCAAAATCTTCGTGTCATTGTCGCCCAAGCGCATCCCGGAGGGGAGCACCGAGTCGTCGAGAGAGTTCAGCTCGACCCGCACGGTCCCCCCTTGTGAACCGACCGGAATCGACCGATCCAGCCGACCGTTCGCAATCCGCAAATCGTCCAGCAAGTGCAGCGCTTTGCGGGCAAAATATCCCAGCTCCGGATCGTGACGCTTTTTCTCTAACTCGGTGATGACCACCACCGGCAGCACCACCTGATGTTCAGCAAACTTGAGCAGCGCCTTTGGATCGGACAACAACACGGACGTATCAAGCACATAGGTGCGCGCGGGGGTAGCCATATCTCGACTTTATCAATAGCACGCGGTTCTCGTGTGCAAAAGCAACGGATTTCTGCACTTCCTCCTGTGCAGTTGGTCGGGCGGGAGGTAGCGCGACTCACTTACCCAAGCGACGTTCCCGATTTCCGTAGTCGCGCAGGGCACGCAGGAAGTCGACCTTGCGGAAGCTCGGCCAGTACGTTTCACAGAAATAAAACTCTGAATTCGCGCTTTGCCACAGCAAAAATCCGCTGAGTCGCTGCTCCCCCGAAGTACGAATCACCAGGTCAGGATCGGGTTGCCCCTTGGTGTACAGGTGTGCCTCGATATCCTCCAGTCGGAGTTGGTCCGTTACCTCCGCCAAGGTTTCGCCTTTCTGTGCGGCTTCGGTGAGGTATTCCCGCACGGCATTCACGATTTCCTGGCGTCCCCCATAGGCAACGGCGATATTGACCACCAGTGCCTGTTCTGGTCCGGTGCCGTCAGCCGCGCGCAAGATATCTGCCAGGTCGGAATCCAACAGAGACGTGTCGCCCAGCACCCGCAAATGGTATCGACCCGAGGCTTGCAGACCTTGCACGGTCCGACCGATAACATCTTGCAAGGGCTGCAGCTCCGCGGCTTTCCGCCCCAGGTTGTCTATCGAAAGCATCCACAAGGTGACGACTTTCACGGGCCATTCCTCGCACCACTGCAACACTTCGGTAATTTTCAAAGCCCCGCGCTGGTGTCCGCGGGTCGCCGGAGCGCCTTCCGCTTTCGCCCAGCGCCGGTTTCCGTCCAGGATAATGCCGATATGCTGCGGCACCCCTGCCGGGTCAATCTCATGAGTCAAACGTCTGGCGTAAATCTGGTAAAGGATTCCGGGCTTTGACTTTTTTACGGAGCTGCTCACATAATCAGTTTAAAACATAAAACACTTAACTTGCCCGTCCTGGAGCGCCGCGGATGGGGTGAGGTGTGCGGGGGGGATTGTTATGGGTAAAAAATCTGGAAGGACGCTAATGCCGCGTCTGGTTAATCCTCGCACCGGACGGCCCTACACTTTTCAACGCTGGGACTGGAAAGCGATGCGCCGCAAACCAGCTATGCGCGGCTGGATTCACACTGTCGCCACCCCGCTGTCCATGACGGCTTCTATCGTGTTGCTGGTTTTGGCGCCGTTATCTCTAAAGTTCGCCTGCGTCGTCTATATGCTAGCTTCCTTGGTGCTGTTCTCGATGAGCGCGGTGTACCACATGGGTTCGTGGCCCAAAACGGTGGACGCGATTTTGCGCCGCTTCGATCACGCCAACATTTTCCTGTTGATTGCCGGCACCTACACACCTATCTCGTTCGGTCTGCTGGCAGGACGCGACAGAGTCATTTTGCTGTCAGTAGTGTGGGTAGGGGCGATTTTGGGGATTACCACCTCCCTGATTTGGCCTCACGCCCCGCGCTGGGTGACCACGATTCTTTACGTTGTTTTGGGCTGGGTCGCGTTGATGTATTTCCCCGAGCTCTATGCGGCTTCTCTGCCGGCGTTTTGGCTGTTGGTGGCAGGAGGTTTGGCGTACACCGTCGGAGCAGTGATTTACGCTACCAAGCTGCCGAACCCCAGTCCCAATATTTTCGGTTTTCACGAGTTTTTCCACGCCTGGACAGTCGCGGCTTGGGCGTGCCACTGCGTCGCGGCGTATTTCGCGATACTCGGTTAGGGTTTCACAAGGTCGGTGGTTCGGGTTTCCTCACAGCAGCGGACTTTTGCCGGGTTGATTCGTTTTTTCTAGCGTTTTACTTGATTTTATTATCTGGTAGAGTGATGAGCGCTTGCGTTGCGGCTGATTTCTAAACTAGCTTGCTTTCTTGCCTGACGCAGGCGCTAATCTTTTAATCTTTCAAGGAGACGATTATGGCTGAAGAAGCGAAGAAAAACTGGATGACCCAGGCGTCTTTTGACCGTCTACAAGCGGAACTCGACGAACGCACGGGTCCGATTCGCTCTGAAATCACCAAGAAAATTGACGCGGCCCGCCGCGAAGGTGACCTGAAAGAAAACGGTGGCTATCACGCGGCTCGTGACGAACAATCTCAAAACGAAACCCGCATCCTGGAGCTGCAGGAAATCTTGAAATACGCCGAGGTAGGCGAAGCCGCCACGGATGGCACCATCGGACCGGGTAGCGTGGTAGAGGCAAAAGTCGGACCGAAAAAGATGACTTTCCTGCTGGGGTCACGCGATGCCGCCAAGGGAATGGACATTCAAGTGTTTTCCCCCGACGCCCCCCTCGGGGTGGCGTTGGCTGGTCATCGGACCGGCGACACCGTGGAATACGTGGCGCCGACAGGCAAGAAAATCAAGGTTGAGGTGCTCGACACGCATCCCTATCAGGGCTGAGATTTTCCTTTCTTTTCCGCGCGTTTGGTGCCAGAAACCGCCCAGGATTTAGACCAGGTGGCAAGTTTGGCGTCAAGTGGCGCGGTGAGACGCGCCATCAGCCATGCCAAGCCAACCGTCGCCGCGAAGCACGCCAGGGCGTAAACGTAGGGGGCGGCATCAGCCATGCCGAGTTCCTGCAGCGTCAGCATCGGCAAACGCTGCAGCACGTAAACCCAGAACAGGTGTTTACCAAACCAGTACAGCACCGGGTTACCCAGGTGTACGTACAGTGTGAGTTGTACGATTATCAGGCAGAACAGCATAGCTTCAAGCTCAAACACCAGGAAACTCACGTGGTCGAGCTTAACGGCGAGGACAAAGAGCGCCGCCGTGATGAGTAACGCGCTGACGTACCCCCAGGTGCAGCGGTAGACGCGCTCGAAGTGTTCGCGAGCCAGGCAGTAACACATGCCCAACAGATAGCAGCACAGCGTGTTGTAGGTGTAGGTGGCGTTTCCTTTGAAATGCCACATGAACACGGTAAATACTCCCACCAGCACACAGTCCAGCAGGAAAGCCTGCCACGGACGGTTTCGGAAAATGCTAAACGCCAGCCAAGTCAGGGCATAGAGCACCAGAATCGCAAAGATGTACCAGCTGGAAGAACCGATGGACTTCCAGCCAAGGAACGCCCAGGCGGTCTGTGCCGGGGTGAACGGGCGGGACAGCGACAGGTTCATGATGATGAACAAGACCTGGGCAACAGCGAAGTTCACCCAGGTCACTGCTACGCGCTTCAGCGGCATGGTGTGGACATAGCCGGGTTTGTGTGCCAGTGAATGCGCCACTCCGAAACCGGAATAGAACAGGAACAGCGCTACCATCAGCTGACCGAGTCCGGTCGCGACGTGGTGCATCACCCCGTCCCACGCCGGGTTATAGGGCATGTAGGAACGGATGTGAGCATAGAACACTATCAGGATAAAGACACCGTTAATGCGGGTGGTGTGATCGTGGTCCAGGTATCCCTCGAAATTGTCAGCGCGCCGATGCAGCCTGGCGCCCCACAGCACCAGAACGATAATGAAGAGCAGAAACAGGTTCATTGTGCTTGACGTTCGGCGAGTCGCGCTGTGGCAGAGTCGAGGATAGCCTGGCAGCGCGACGCTAGCGCTTCTCCGCGATCCCACAGTTTCAGAGTGTCTTCCAAGGGCGCTTCGGCGTTTTCCAGGGCCTGCACGGTTTCGATGAGTTCGGCGCGCGCCGCCTCATAGCTCATCTCCGTGACATCCTCGTTTCCTGATACTCCCGTTCCCGCTTCATCAGCTGGGTTTGCGGTTTGTTGAGGATTACTTTCGCTCATGATTCTTTACCTTTCATCTCTGTGCGGATTGGTGCCAAAAACCGTGGCGACCAAGGAGCCACGCGCCAACACCGCCTCCAGGAGGTCACCCTTCTGAACTGCACCAGCATCGGTCACGACGGTTTGATCGGGTTTACGCAACACGGCATAGCCGCGTTCCAAAGTGGCTTGAGGCGAGATAGCACGCAGGGTGGCGCGAGCCGCTGCCAAGTCACGTGCTTGATTAGCCAGGACCGCCGCCACTCGCGACCGCAGCATTTCCACGCCATGATTGATATCGCGGCGTCTTTCGTCCAACGCTGCTTGCGGATTTTGCATGACCGGTCGGGAGCGAATCGCGTCAAGTTCGCGTAACCCCAGCTCAATACGGCTGGAAATGAGTGCCGTCATCCGGGTGCGCGCACCGGTCAACCCCTCAATTTCAGCAGCCAAATCCGGGACAATCCGCTTTCCCGCATCGGTGGGGGTAGAAGCACGGAAGTCAGCTACAAAATCCAGCAGCGGGGTGTCTTCCTCATGTCCCACTGCGGAAACAATGGGGGTACGCGCGGCGTACGCCGCGCGTACCACGCGCTCGTCAGAGAATCCCAGCAGGTCCTCCAGCGCCCCGCCCCCGCGCGTCACGACAATTACGTCAACCTCGGCAAGGGCATCAAGCTCCGCGATAGCCGCGCTGACTTCCGCTGCGCAGCGTTCCCCCTGCACCGCAACCTCGCGAATCTCGAACTGTACCAGGGGCCAGCGTCGCGTCGCGTTTTCAATCACATCTGCCTGTGCCCGCGCCGCATGACCGCAGATAAGCCCTACCCGTCGCGGGAGGAACGGCAGGGACTGCTTGTGTTCCCGCGCAAAAATTCCCTCCGCAGCAAGCTTTTGTTTCAGCTGTTCCAGCTGTTCCAGGAAACCACCCAAACCCGCCGGGTGAATCTCGGACGCCATCAGGGACAGCGACCCGGTCTTGAGGTAAAAATCGGGCTTGACCCGCATGACCACGCGCGCCCCCGCACTCAACGCCGCTCCGGCGGCAGCCACCACCCCGCCAAATGCCTTGACCGGCATAGACATATCGGCTTCCAGATCCTTTACCACGAAAAAGGACATGCGGTTACCGGGGCGCTGGTTGTATTCGATGATTTGCGCTTCTATCCAGGTCGGATCGACCCGGTTAACGTAATTTCGCATGTTTTCGCTCAGGCGACTGAGCGGCCAGGGGTTTTCCCGAGTCGTCTCGCGCGCCAATCGCGCCGGTTCTGGTTTTGTCACTTCCATGACTCCATCATGGCACAGACCCCGGAGATGAAAATTTCCGAGTTTTGCCCTGGCACGCAAACCGCTAAACTCAAGGCAGCTGCGCACCCACCCGAAACGGTTTGCCACCCGAGACGCCGCGAGGGACACCTGGTGCGCCACGGAGAAAACCCTCCCAGGGACCCTAGTGCGAAAGTGAAGACAGATGGGGAAAGTTTTGCTGGCGTCGCCACGCGGCTACTGCGCCGGGGTCGATCGCGCCGTTACGGCGGTGCAACGCGCCCTCGAAGTTTATGGTCAACCCATCTACGTGCGCAAAGAAATCGTCCACAATAAATTTGTGGTGCGCACCCTAGCTGCTGCTGGCGCGATTTTTGTCAACGAATTATCTGAGGTTCCCTCCGGTTCGCGAGTAGTATTTTCCGCGCACGGCGTTGCTCCGAGCGTCTACGCCGAAGCTGAACAGCGCGGTCTGGAAGTTATCGATGCCACCTGTCCACTGGTCTCGAAGGTGCATCGAGAGGCGCGACGTTATGCCAACGAAGGCTACGACATTATTTTGATTGGTCACACCGGTCATGAGGAAGTGGAAGGAACCTCGGGAGTAGCCCCCGAGAAGATTCACGTGATTGACACTGATTGGATTGATACCTCGGAGTCTGCCACAACGGGCACAGAATCCGCCGACACCACCGCCACCGGCACACCCCCTGCGGATCCCCTGGCAGGTCTCAGCACCGACCCAGATGCCAAGCTAATCTGGCTGTCCCAAACGACTTTGTCGGTAGATCAGACGGCTGCCACCGTAGCGCGTCTCCAGCGGCGATTTCCCGGTTTAATTAGCCCGCCATCTGACGATATTTGCTTTGCCACCCAGAACCGACAGGGCGCAGTTAAAGCTATGGCGCAACAATGTGAAGTTGTCATAGTTGTCGGTTCGTCGAATTCTTCCAATTCGGTGCGACTGCGGGAAGTCGCCGTCCAGGCCGGAGCCGGAGCGGCATACCGGATTGAAGGCGTCCACGAGCTGAACCCCGACTGGTTTACCGGAGCTAGCACCATCGGGGTGACTTCGGGAGCTTCGGTACCGGAAGTCCTGGTGACCGAGGTGTTGGAATGGCTGGCACAACGTGGTTTCGATGAGGTGCAGATGGTGCAAACTACGCAGGAAACGACCTCGTTTGCCTTACCGAAGCCCCTGCGCAAGCAAAGCTAGGCTGGCACTGGCGGCGCCAGCATACCCGCGAGGTCTGGCGGCGTTCGGGGGGATGCCTGTCCGTCGCAGAAAGACTTGGAAGCTTTGCTTTCCGTGCCGCTTCCTGGACTTTGGCAATGCAAGCGAGCTTGCTCGCGTAAAACCGGCTTGTATTGCACGAATGACCGATTTCACGCCGATAAGTGCGGGCTCCACGCAACTAGAATCGCCATAACCTGCAGGTTTAGAAAACCGGGACTCAATGATGGTCTAGATTCTGGGTTGAAATCGGTCGTTAGTGCAACTATTCCGAAAAACCACAGAAGTTTTCACACCTAAACACGGCAGAAAATCCGGAGCATAGACACCGGATTTCAAGCTCGAGAAGTCAGAGACTACTCGCTGGGTTGTGAATATAGGGTGGGATTTGGGCAGTAGCTGCCATTATTGGCAGCTGCAGCCCTATTTTCCCCTTTAAACCACGCGCACCCCGATACCGAGGAAGGTTTCACGACTGAACAGCGCTGAAATCTGGTTATACACACAGGAATTCGAGCGAGCTGTGAGCGGAGTGTACCCCTGCGGGACGTGATAGTGTCCGCGGGAAGTTAGGCGGGCGGGGCGGGGAGCGTGGGGGGCGACTCAGCGAGATGCTGGGGGGTGAGCGTTTTGCGACAATAGTCGCGCAAAACGCGAGGGGGTACTCCCCCTTCCGACTCTCGCGAGCGCCCCCGAGCGACCACCCCGCAGATGTGAGCCGAGACAGGCGAGCGGGACGCAAGGAAACGCCCCCGAGCGAACGCCCCACAGAACGAAAACACGCAATAAAACCTATTTAAGTGCCAAATATGGCACACCGAGCCAAATTAATAGGATTAACGCCCGGGTTTAACCGGTTTAGGACCGGTCGGAAAACCCACTAAGATTGAAGCATGGCTTTAACTATCGGTATCGCGGGACTCCCCAATGTCGGCAAATCCACTATTTTTAATGCCCTCACCAGGGCGAACGTCCTAGCAGCGAATTACCCGTTCGCCACTATTGATCCCAACGTCGGGGTGGTGCCGCTCCCCGACCCACGGTTGCAAGTCCTGTCTGACATGTTCCAGTCGGAAAAAATTGTGCCTGCCACCGTGTCTTTCGTGGACATCGCCGGTATCGTCAAGGGCGCTTCTCAGGGTGAAGGCTTGGGTAACAAGTTCCTGGCGAACATCCGCGAAGCAGACGCGATTTGCCAGGTCACTCGCGCTTTTACCGATCCTGACGTGGTTCACGTGGAGGGAAAAATTGACCCCGCCTCCGACATTGAAACCATTTCTACCGAGCTAATTCTGGCCGACTTGCAGACTCTCGAGAACACGATTCCTCGCCTGCGCAAAGAAGTCAGCGGCAAAAAACCCCGAAAGAAGTGCTGGCGGAGGCGGAAAAATGTGAGGAATACCTCAACGCCGGCACGGTTCTCTCCAAGGAAATCGCAGTGGGAAACCTGGACCGAGATATCGTCAAGACTTTCCAACTGATGACCTCGAAGCCTTTCATTTACGTGTTCAACATGGACGCAGCCGGTCTGGCAGACAAAGCAAAACAAGCGGAACTCGCTGCCCTGGTTTCTCCTGCCGAAGCCATTTTCCTCGACGGCGCTTTCGAAGCGGAACTGGTAGAACTCGATGCCGAGGACGCACAAGAGATGCTGGCAGACGCCGGGATTAAGGAATCCGGTCTGGACAAATTGGCGCGCGTTGGCTTTAACACGCTGGGGCTGCAAACGTTCCTGACCGCTGGAGAAAAAGAATCCCGCGCTTGGACCATTCATCAGGGCGACACCGCCCCGCAGGCTGCCGGCGTGAT
Source organism: Mobiluncus holmesii ATCC 35242 (assembly GCF_000185445.1). Classification (NCBI taxonomy): domain Bacteria; kingdom Bacillati; phylum Actinomycetota; class Actinomycetes; order Actinomycetales; family Actinomycetaceae; genus Mobiluncus; species Mobiluncus holmesii. The sequence goes on from NZ_GL622346.1 coordinate 1,717,795, forward strand.
TCACACCGACTTTGAACGTGGCTTCATCAAGGCTGATGTCATTTCATACGACGAGTTGGTGGAAATCGGCGACATTCATAAGGCTCGCGAATTGGGCAAAGTCCGCCAGGAGGGCAAGGACTACGTGATGCAAGACGGCGACGTGGTCGAGTTCAAGTTCAACGTCTAGCCCCGGCGCGAGCTTAGCACTCTCGAGCCTAGTCCCCGCTAGCTTAATCCTCGATAACGATGGCGTGGGCAGTCTCCCGGTCAATGCGACCGAAGTTATAGAACGCGGCACAGGCTCCTTCGGGGGAAACCATGCAGGTCCCGATGGGTTTTTCCGGCGAGCAGGCAGTGCCGAATACTTTGCATTCCCACGGTTTAATCCGTCCGGTCAACACGGAACCGCATTCACAAGCCGGTGGATCGGGAATCCGCTTGCCGGGAACATCAAATAACCGCTCGGCGTCCCAGGCGGCAAATTCCTCAGAAATCCCCATACCGGAATACGGCATCCACCCCAAGCCACGCCACTCGAACGTGTCGCGGGTCGCAAACACGCGATTCAGCAATCGCAATGCCGCGGGATTACCACCATCACGCACGACCCGTGAATACTGGTTTTCCACCCGGGCCTCGCCGCGCGCTATTGCCCCACTCGTGTACTGGTCGATGAGCATCGCCACGGCCTGCAATATATCCAGCGGCTCGAAACCGGTCACGACCACGGGTTTGTTGAATTCCTCGGGCAGGAATTTGAATGCGTCGGCTCCCACTACGGTACCGACGTGACCCGGTCCGATAAACCCGTCTATCCGCGTCTCATCGGCGCCCACAATGGCACGCAGGGGTGGCTCGATTTTGACGTGGTTAGAAAACACCGAAAAGTTCCGCACCTGCTGTTTCTGTGCTGCCACCAGGGTCACAGCGGTGGAAGGCGCGGTAGTTTCAAACCCGATAGCAAAGAAAACGACCTGTTTATCCGGGTTTTCTTTGGCAATCTTGAGGGAATCCAACGGGGAATACACGAACCGCACATCGCAACCGCGAGCGCGCGCCTGCAACAGCGACTCTTGTGAACCCGGAACCCGCATCATGTCCCCAAAAGTAGTCAAAATCACGTCCGGCTGATTCGCCAGCCACAGCGCATCATCCACCCGCCCCATCGGAATAACGCACACCGGGCAGCCAGGACCGTGAATAAACTGAACGTTCTCCGGCAGCAAATGCTCCAAACCGTGCCGGTAAATCGTGTGGGTGTGACCTCCGCAAATCTCCATAAACGCCAGTGGTCGTTCAAAATGGGCGGCCTCGGCATTGATGCGCTGCACCAGTTTCCGGGCAAACTCGGGGTCGCGAAATTCGTCAACGTACTTCATTTCGTGATTGCTCTTTCCTAGACAGATTCCTCGACAAACTTCCGCGCTAACGCCAGAAGGGTGCCCTAATCCGCTGAAGTGGTCTTAAACTGTTCCAGTTCGCTCTCGAACTGACCGAGTTTCTTAATTTGATCCAGGGTGGTGGCAGCTTCCGCAGCATCAATCTTGGACATGGCGAAACCAACATGCACCAGCACCCAATCGCCAATCTTGACGTCCTCATCCATCAGCAAATCTGTGGAAATCATTCGTTCCACCCCAGACAGGGACACTTTCGCCCGTCCGCTTTCTGCCTCGTCAAAAGCCACAATCTCGGCAGGCACTCCCAAACACATCGGCTGCTCCCTTCCCCTCTACCTTTCCAGGTTACTTACATTGTCCCACTCCGTCCAAAAGATGAAAAATACGTGTCGTTTGTGCAATTATCAATGTGTGGATCCAAAGAACCGCCTAAACACAGATGAAGTACAAGTGAACTCAAATATCGCGCGGGTACGCCGCCGCGGCATGAGACTAAAAGACGACTATGTGACGCTTTCCCACGGGGCAGGAGGTAAGGCGTCAGCCGCCCTGGTCGAACAGGTTTTCGTTTCTGGTTACGGCAACGAGGTGCTCGACGAAATGACCGATGCGGGGGTGCTTCCCTTGACGGAGCTGCTCGCAGGTCTGACCGGAGAGGACACCAGCACGGTGGGCGGCAAACTCGCGATGTCCACCGATTCCTATGTGGTCAATCCGCTGGTTTTTCCCGGTGGCTCTATCGGCGAGCTGGCAGTGAATGGGACGGTCAATGACCTGGCGGTCAGCGGGGCTATCCCGAAAGTCATCAGCGCTGGTTTCATCCTGGAAGAAGGTCTGCCTATCGCGGATTTACGCCGCGAAGTCCAAGCTATGCACGACGCAGCCGAGGCGGCAGGAGTGCAGATTATCACCGGTGACACCAAGGTCGTCCCGAAAGGCAGCGGCGACAAGCTGTTCATCAACACTGCCGGAGTCGGTATCGTGCCTGCGGGTCGGGAACTGGGTGCCAGCAAAGTGCAGCGCGGGGATCGCGTCATTGTGTCCGGCGCGATTGCTGACCACGGCATGTCGGTCATGATGGCGCGGGGTGACCTGGCAATTCAAGCCCCTATTGAATCTGACACTAGGGCGGTCAATCACCTGGTCGAAGCCCTGATTGGGGCGGTCCCGGAGACTCGCTGGATGCGTGACGCGACCCGCGGAGGCTTGGGAACGGTGTTGAATGAGCTGGCGATGGCAACCGGCTGGGGCATCGCCATTGAGGACGAAGCCGTGCCGGTACACGAGATGACTCGCGGAGCGTGCGACATGTTGGGGATTGACCCGATTTATGTCGCTAACGAGGGCATGTTTGTAGCGGTGGTTCCGGCTGACCAGGTGGATACAGCTGTGGCAGCGCTGCGGAAACTGCCCGGTGGTGGGGAAGCAGCAAATATCGGTCGGGTCGTGTCTAAACCGGAGTCTTCAGTGGTGATGGTGACTGCGTTCTCCGGCACCCGCATGATTGACATGTTGGTCGGCGACCCGCTGCCACGTATCTGTTGAGTAAAAACCCCGCGTAAATCCCCAGATATTCACCCAGAGTGTATTTATAGAGTGGAAATAGGGCATCCTCAGCACGCTCCGAGCACTGCTGCCCACACTTGTCCCAGGCTCAAGCCCCCATCGTTGGGCGGCACGTTCTGGTGGGTCAGCACCCGGTATCCGCCCTCTTCCAAGAAACTCACAAAGTGCCTGGTGAACATCCGGTTGAGGGCAACCCCGCCGGTCAACCCCACGGTTTTGGTGTCTGCCTGTTCCGCGACTTGGCAGGCCTGTTCTCCCAGCAGCTGCGCCAAACCCACATGGAACGCCCAAGCACGCTCGCCGACGGGTCGGTCAACCTCGCCCAATTTCTCCACAAGCTCCTGATAGCTGCCGACCTGTGGCAGACTTGCCTCCGGGTGGGCGTTTGCCCAGCTGGTAGCCACGTGTTCCAGTTCCATCGCGGCCTGGGCCTCATAGGTCACCTCGGTGCGAATCCCTAAAATCGCCGCGGCCGCATCAAACAGCCGTCCGCAACTGGTGGTCGCACTCACCCCGAAACCGCTTACCAGCTGGCTTTTCACCAGTTCCAGTTCGGTCGATTTGCCTGGCTGCGACCCGATTTCAGCGCTGATTTTCTCTGTAATCCAGTCCATGCCCCAATCGTGGGCAATCCCCAATGCGACCCGCCAGGGATAGCGCACCGCGCGGTCGCCACCGACCAGGCTGAAAGTCGGCACGTGCGCACTGCGCTGCCACTGTGCTCCGCGAATATCCAAGACTTCCCCGCCCCAAATAGTGCCGTCTGTCCCGTAGCCGGTACCGTCCACCGACACCACCACTGCCGGATCGAGACAGGAATGCTCTGCCAGCAAGGAATAGGCGTGGGCGACGTGGTGCTGCACCTGTGTCAGTTCAATGTCATGAGAGGCAGCAAAACGTTCCGCCCAGCTGACCGTGGAATAGTTTGGGTGCAGGTCACACACGACTTTTTCGGGGCGTTGCCGCTGGAAGTTCAGCAGTTGCGTCACTGCCCGGTCAAATGCTTCCTGACTGGCGAGCGTGCCCATATCCCCGATATGCCCCGAAATATGCGCCCAGCTCCCGTGTGCCAGGCAGAACGTGTTTTTCAGTTCTCCACCCACTGCCAAAATCGGCACGGTGGCTGGCTGCGACAGCGCGACCGGTAGTGGCGCATATCCCCGAGAACGCCGTGAAGGAATGGTGACCTGTGCGTTTGCCAGGAATACGGAGTCCTCCATGGGCAGGTGAATGTCGCGGTCATGGAACACAAACGCATCGACAATTCCCGCCAGCCGCTCGGCAGCGTCCTGGTTCGTGAAGCACAAGGGTTCACCTGCCAGGTTTCCCGAAGTCGCCACCAGCGCCATCTGGGCGCATTCCCCGCTCAACAACTCCAGGTGCAGTGGCGCGTAAGGCAGCAAAATTCCCACGTCCCCCAGACCGGGAGCGATCGCGGGAGCCAGGTCATATTCCTGCCCGAACGGGGCAATCACAATGGGTCGGGCGGCAGTCTGCAACGTCCGCAGCTGGTCTGCGTCAAGCCGCGCCAGCCGGGCGGCGGTCGCTGCATCCGCCACCATGACGGCAAACGGCTTGTCCCCCCGATCTTTGCGTTTCCGCAGTCGTGCGACTGCGGCTTCATTGCGGGCGTCACACATGAGGTGGAAACCGCCGATGCCCTTCACTGCCAGGATTTGTCCGGCTCGTAACCGCTGCCGGGCTTCGTCCAGAGCCGCAGCAATCAACGGCCGGCGGTCCCCTTCTGGGGGCCACAAGTCCGGTGCGTCTGCCGGGCTGACCCACAGCACTGGTCCGCAGTCGTAGCAGCTGACGGGCTGGGCATGATAGCGCCGGTTGGTCGGATTGGTGTATTCCTGGTGGCAAGCGGGACACATCGGAAACTTCACCATGGTGGTGGTGTCCCGGTCATAAGGGAGGTCCACCATGATGGTGGCTCGTGGTCCACAGTTCGTGCAGGTGGTGAAGGGGTAGCGGTAGCGTCGGTTCGTCGGGTCTGCCATCTCGGCTTGGCAATCGGGACAGGTGGCAGTGTCTGGGGGAATCAGAGTGCGGGCGCCAGGGCGACGGCGGGAAGGCACAATGCGAAACTCAGTTTCACCCTTCTGTTCGGGCAGGTCTGTGGACGAGCTGTGCAGCACACTAGCCAGCGGAGGCAGGGTCGCCAGCATGGTTTCCATGAAGCCGTCCACCGCCTCACGCGCGCCTTGGGCTTCGATAAACACTGACTCATCGTCGTTTCCGACAAAACCGGTGATGGGGTACTGGGCAGCCACTTTGGCGACGTGCGGACGGAAACCGACTCCCTGCACCACCCCCCGCAGTTCGTAAGCTCGGCGCATTTCTAACCTCCTGGCCACAATGTCACGCATTTCTAAGCCTAGTAGCTCTGACGCCCCGCGGCAGAAAACGGTAGGGTGGAATGCGCCGCGAGGAACCCATACTTAGTGATTAGCGAGGAGACACGATGCACGAAGTCGCCCTGTCCCAACAGCTGGCTCGGGTGGTAGCGCGCGGGGCGGCGGGACGCGAAGTACTGTCTGTCCAGGTAGAGGTCGGGCATCTGCGTCAGGTTGTGCCCGAAGCGCTGCGTTTTGCCTGGAGTGCGGTCCGGAAAAATACCCTCCAAGGTCCCGCCGAACTGCACATCACCGAGATCCCAGCAGTCATCGTTTGTCAGGAGTGCCACGCACAGACACAGCTGGGAGAGTATCTGGATTTCCGTTGCGGGCAGTGTTCTTCACGCGAGGTCGAGACAATCAGTGGAGAAGAGTTTAGAGTGGTATCGATAGATGTCACGCCAGAGAGGAATCATTAGCATGGGACGTTTTCATCGCCACGATGACGGCACAGTACACGAGCATGACCACGGGGATCACTCCCACCATCACGACCACGGCGACTACGTGGCAGATCCGGAAGTCATCGGGGATCACTCGGGATACGAAACTGAACGTGAACGCATCGAAATCCTGGAAGACATTTATGCGGAAAATGACCACTTAGCCCAGCACAACCGGGAATCTTTCGCTGCGCACGGGGTGAAGGTCGTGAATCTCATGAGTTCACCAGGGTCGGGCAAAACGACTTTGCTGGAGCGTACTTTGGCGCAGCTGCAGGGCAAACTGCGGGTCGGGATTATTGAAGGCGATATTGAGACCCCGTTGGATGCCGAGCGCTTAGGTGGCTACGGTGCCCAAATTTCCCTGTTGAATACCGGTCATGGTTTCGGTGGGGAATGCCACCTGGATGCCCCGATGGTGCATCATGCCCTGGACGACTTGAATCTCAGCCAGCTGGATTTGGTCATCATCGAAAACGTAGGCAACTTGGTGTGCCCGGCTGAATTTGATGTCGGCGAAACTGCCAAGGCTATGTTGTTCTCGATTACCGAGGGCGAGGACAAACCGTTGAAGTACCCGGTCATGTTCCGTTCGGTGAAAATCGTGGTGGTGAACAAGATGGATTTGGCTCCCTACCTGAACTTTGACATGGACAAGTTCCGTGGCTACCTGGAACAGGTCAATCCGGGTGTGCAAGTCGTCGAGCTCTCTGCCCAAACCGGCGATGGCGTCGAGGCTTGGATTGACTGGCTGAAAGAACTTTGAATAAGTCATCTGAGCTTTGCGAAAAGGCATGGCACTTTTTGCCCGGTTTTTAGGCTCAACTGCGAAAACCCGGTAGAATGAGAGTATGGACGTTGTTGTCCAATTCGATACTACTGGGGGGCGCATATGACTTATGAGATTAAACCTTGGCGAGCGGGGACACTCGCAGAGAACCTTGCCAGTGCTGGCGTGAGCCGACGTGACTTCGTCAAGTTCTGTGCCGGTTTGGCAGCTATCTTTGCAGTAGGGACTCCCGAGCTGGCTCATGCCTCTGCAGCGCGGACTGCCGGTGAAGAACTGGCTGACAAGCTGGGAGCCATCACGAAGCCTAATGTGGTCTGGCTCCAGCTGCAGGAATGTACCGGATGCATGGAATCTACGCTCCGCTCCGGTGGTACCACAGTGGAAGAAGTCGTCCTGAATCTGCTGTCCGTCAACTACAACGAACTGGTGATGGCAGCCTCTGGGGAAGCCGCTGAAAAAGCCTTGGATGACACGAACGCCAAGGAACACATCCTGGTCGTCAACGGTTCTATTCCGCTCAAGGACGGTGGTATCTATTGCACCATCGGCGGTAAGACCACCGAACAGATACTGCGGGAATCCGCAGAGAACGCCACCATGATTCTGGCAGTCGGAGCTTGCGCGGTCTTTGGCTCAGTGCAGGCTGCCAAGCCCAATCCCACCGGTGCGGTTGGGGTGGATGAAATCATCAAGGACAAACCGGTCATCAACGTGTCCGGCTGTCCTCCGATTGGCGAGGTCATCACGGCATCCTTGGCGTACATCTTGACCCACGGCAAAGCTCCCGAACTCGACTCCGAGGGTCGTCCGCTCTTTGCCTACGGTCAGCGCATCCATGACTCGTGCCCGCGCCGTCCACACTTCGACGCCGGTCAATACGTGCGCAGCTTCGACGATGCCGGAGCCCGCGAAGGCTGGTGTCTCTACGATGTGGGCTGTAAGGGACCTTCTACCTTTAGCCCCTGCCCCATTTTCCAGTGGAACCTCAAGGCAGGTTGGCCTATCGGCGCCGGTCACCCCTGTATCGGCTGTACGGAACGGGATTTCTTTGACCGTTTCACGCCTTTCTACGAGAAACTACCTCAGGTTCCTGGTTTCGGAATCGAAATCACTGCCGAAAAGGTTGGTCTGGGTCTGACCGGTCTCGTCGCTGCCGGAGTGGCTGCCCACGCTGGCGTGACCGCCACTCGTGCCGCCGCTGACCGCAAGGCCACCCGAAACTCTCCCATGGCAGCTTTTGGTGACACTGCTGCGGAACCCACCGACGCAGCGCCGACCGAGGAAACTACCGAACAGAACAGCGAGGATAAGTAATGGCAGAGAAAGTTGTTATTGACCCGTTCACGCGTATAGAGGGTCACCTGCGCATTGAGATGGAAACCGAAGGGAAGCAGATTAAGAAAGCCTGGAGTGTCAGCACACAGTTCCGCGGCATCGAAACCATCGTCCAAAATCGTGATCCTCGTGATGTGTGGGCATTCGTTCAGCGGATTTGCGGGGTGTGCACCTCGGTACACGCCATTGCTTCGATTTCTGCGGTAGAGGATGCGATTGGCTCCAACCCACCGGAAAACGCGCGGTTGATTCGCTCCTTGGTCCTCGGTTCCCAAGAAATCCAAGATCACGTGATTCACTTTTATCACCTGCACGCTCTGGATTTTGTCAACGTGGTGAACGCCGCCAAAGCGGACCCTCAAAAGACTCTGGAGTTCGCTCATTCCATCGGGTCGAAGTGGCGCGGCAACAACCTGAAGCGTTTCACGGAAGTTCGAGACACGGTTAAACAGATTCTCGAGTCCGGTCAGTTGTCGATTTTCACCGGTGGTTACTGGGATCACCCGGACTACCGGCTGCCCCCCGAAGCCGACTTAATGTGCGTGGCGCACTACTTGGACGCTTTGGAGTTCCAGCGTTCCATGATTCGGATTTGCACGGTGTTTGGTGGCAAGAACCCCCACCCGAACTTCCTGGTCGGCGGCATGGCTTGTTCTATCGACCCGAACTCGTCAGAGTCCATCAACCAGGTACAGATGGATCAAATCAAGACCTGGATTGACGAAATCATCGAGTTTGTCAATGACTGCTACTATCCCGACGTTTTGGCAATAGCCGGGGTCTACAAAGATTACTTCGATATTGGCGCGACCCACCCGAACTACCTGGCGGTAGGTTTGGCAGGGTCTATTTTCTCCGGTGATCCCAACAAGTCCCGCATTTCCTCTGCACACACGGCAATTAAGCCGGGGGTCATTCTGGGCGGAGATATAACCAAGGTTCATCCTTTCGACCCGCACAAGATTGAGGAGTACATCAGCTCCGCCTGGTACGAGTATTCGGTCGGGGACGATAAACCCCTGACCCCGGACAAGGGTGAAACCACCGTCAAGTACACCGGACCCCAACCGCCTTTTGAATGGCTGGGCGACAACGATAAGTACACCTGGTCAAAAGCGCCCCGCTATGACGGCAAACCGATGCAGGTCGGTCCGATAGCGCGGATGATATTGGCGTATGCGCAGGGCTACGAGCCGGTCAAACAGATACTTGACCAGGCTATGGCAACATTGGGGATCACTCCGGCACAGCTCAACTCCACGATGGGGCGGACTTTTGCCCGCGCCGCCGAGGCTACTGTTTCTGCCCAGCTAATGTTGGATGACTACAACCAGCTGGTCGACAACATCAAAGGCGGTCAGATTGACGTCTTTGATGCTAGCAAGTGGGAACCGTCCAGTTGGCCGGCAGAATGCCAAGGTTACGGGTTCGTCGAGGTTTCCCGCGGTAACTTGTCCCACTGGGTCTCTATTAAGAACAGCAAGGTCGAGCGGTACCAGGCGGTCGTACCGACCACGTGGCTGGCCGGGGGACGTGACGCCAACGGCGTGACCGGTCCTTATGAAGAATCCTTAATGGGTACCGGCACACACCCCCTGTTGAATCCGAAAGAGCCGCTGGAACCGATGCGCACCATTCACTCTTACGATCCGTGCATGTCCTGCGGGGTTCACATCCTCGATCCAGACGGTAATCTGGTTGGCGAGGCGATGACCTCATGAAAACTAAAAATACTCCCTCCCCGGACACCCCTAAAGACGGCGCGACCTCCGAAAAGACCTCGAAAAATCCGGCTTCCGCCACGGCTGTGCCGGAAAATCATCTCGAGTTCTTTGCTGAGGGTGCTCACCGGAAGGACGGTATCGAAGTCGGCGGCGGTTTCAGCTGTTCTGACCTGTCGATGCGCCGCCTCTTGGCAATGGCTGCGGTATCCCCTGAGGGCAGCACCGATCCGGTAGATGTCGCCCTCAAGGAATCTCTGCGCTATCGCTTCCGCCACGGCGCGCCGAACGTCGATATTCCTGAAAAGGATTTCGACCCCCCGTGCGATCGCCGCTATTCCCTGGCGCGTATCTCTGACATGAAACGTACCAAGACGGGCGAATCCAAACAGACCGTGATTGTGCGCGGCGATTTGGAATCTGTCATGAACGTGGCGCAGCCCAAACGCGCCCAGCGCACCCTGCTGCGTAAGAACGCCCAGATGGCAGGCTCGCGGGGCTACCGCTGCTTGGGAGTCGCCACCGCTACCGTGGATGAAAACGGTGAGCTAACTCCATTCCAGATGGAAGGTTTCGTCAACGTCCGCCCGGTCGGCACCGGATTGCAGGATGGCGACCTGACTCCCACCACGGAAGACTGGGTGCGTTTGAGTGTTTGGTCCGCAAGCCTACGTTTCCTGCACTGGCTGAACGTACTGCTGATTGTGTTGCTGTCCATCACCGGGTACTACATCATGGATCCGTTCTTTGGTGACACGTTCTTCCGTGGCATCGAAATCGGCTACCTGATGGGGATTATGCGGTTTATTCACTTCACCGCGGCTTTCACCTGGATGGCGATAGGCGCAGTTCGCGTCTTTATTGCTTTCGTATCCAAGGATCGCTACCTGCGCTGGGAAACATTCTGGCCGTTAAAGAAAAAGCAAGACTGGAAACACTTGTACGAAACTTTAGGGTTCTACCTGTTCCTACGCAAAGAAGGTCCGCTGTACGTGGCACACAACCCGCTGCAGCAGCTGACTTACACGTCTATTTATGTGCTGGGAGCGTTCCAGATGGTAATCGGTCTGGCGCTTTACGCCCTGCCGCACCGCAATGAGAACCTGTTCTGGCAATTAATGGCTCTCCCGAATGACTGGTTTGGCATTCAACAAATGCGGTTGATTCACGCCGCCATTATGTTCATATTCTGGGCGTTCGTGATTGCGCATATCTATCTGGCCTTCCGGGCAGACTCCCTGGAGCGTCACGGTGGTATCTCTGCCATGATTTCTGGTGGTGTGTGGATGCGCCGCACCTCCAAACCGGTTGATGCCCCCGAGCTTTAGAAAGGTTTAGATGGCTCACGATGCGAACCCTGCCGGGGGGACGGCGGCGGACACTCTTTCCGCTGGGGTCTTTGATTCACCAGACGTCCCTGGCAGGCTCGATGGACAGGTCCCGCTGCCGGATGTTTCTGCCGTAGACGCTACCTGCTGGGCAGGGGCGCGTTTCACCGTCCTGGCGGTGGGGAATCCAATCATGGGTGACGACGGTATCGGGCTGCAAATCTTAGCTGGCTTGCAGCAGCTCGTGCCGAGCCGTCCCGCTTGGCAGGCTGCGCAAAAGGGCGGTGAGTTAGCTCTGCTGGAGGGTGGCACTGGTGGCATGGAGCTGGTGCCGGTGGTACAGGAATCTGAGCATCTGTTGATTCTGGATTCGGTGACTTCGGGCAACGGACGCACTCCCGGTCAAGCCCTGCACCTGAGTGGGGATCACGTCCCGCGCCTACTTTCCATGAAAATATCGCCTCACCAGGTCGGTTTGCTCGATATTTTGACTTCGGCTCGCTTAACCGGCAAGGAACCTCGTATCCTCGAAGTCGTCGGGGTGGTCGCCGAAAACGTGAACTTGCACCTGGGTCTGACCCCGAGTGCCCAGAGTGGTATTCCCCGCGCAGTCGAACTCGCGGCGGAAGTCCTCGATTCCTGGCTCAGTTGAAAGCCCAGCGCTGACTAGGCGCACTAAGATTTCGCAGCGCTACTCGGGTTCTCGGACGCGGTATCCCACTGCACCCAGGCGATTTTGAACTCACGCCCGTGCGTCAGGTTCCCGGTGGGCATTCCACATTCCGGGCAGGTGAGAGCAAAGAACTCATCAATGGGGACGTCCCGCGCGCACCGTGGACAGTACACGCTGGCGGGAATCATAGTGACTTCCAGTTCGGCTTGGGCACAGATGCTGCCCTGTCGGGCGATGGGCCAGGAACCGTAGAGAGCCTCTGGAATTGCCTCCGACATGGTGCCCACATCGAGCGCAACTTTTTCAACTCGAGTAACCTGGGAATCAGCCTGTGCAGCCGCTTTTTCGACCGCTGCCACCACCGAAGTTAACAGCCCAAGTTCATGCATGAACCAATTGTCTCAGGAGAATCATGAAAATCAATCTTGATGAAATCATCGACCCGATGGAGGGACGCATCGTCGTCACTCACGATTCTTCCGGGCATCCCCACGCCCGTTTTGACCTGCAGGGCTTGCCCCGAGTGGACGGCATGTTGGTGGGCAAAACCGCGCTCGAAGCCTTGAAAATGACCGAGCATCTGTGCGGGATTTGCCCGGTAGCGCATCACTTGGCAGGAACCAGGGCGCTGGATGCGTTGAGCGGTCTGACTCCGCTTACGTCTGCCGCGCAGCTCATCCGTCGGCTGCTGCATTACGGTTCTATCGTCGAAGCTCACTCGCTACGGTTCTTAATGCAAGACCGTGACGCCGGGGTGGCGCTGAAACGGATTTCGAAAAAGATGCTGGTCGCAGCGGGCTCGCCAGGTCATTTTCCGGCGACGGCAGTACCCGGCGGGGTCAGCATGTGGCCCGCTACCCCGACCTTGTGCGACCTCTCCGCAGACCTCGCCACCACACGGGACGCTGCCGCAGCCCTGTGCGATGCTGCTTTAGCATCCTCCCCCGAAGCGGCTGGAGCCGGCGACTTTACCGGAGCGGACGTGGCGCTCATTGATGACAACGGCGCCCCCGACGTGTTTGGCACCAGGGTCAGAGTCGCACGGAACACCAGCGCAGTGGACGAGTTCGAGTTTTCCCAGTGGAATGACCGGATTACGGAGGAAATCCCCGGTTCGCCCGCCCCGCGGCCGTACTTGCGCGTTGAGGGTCCCGAGAACGGGCGCTACCGGGTCGGTCCGGTCGCCCAGCTCTCCGTCGGGACTTTATCCACCCCGCGGGCGGCGACGGCACAAGCGCGGTGGCTGGCTGGCGGTCGGGGGGCTGCCGGGGCGCGTGCCATCATCACTTTGCATGTTTTGGAACGAACCGAAGCCCTGACCCAGCAGCTGACTCAGCTCGTGGAGGGGGCTGACCGTGGCGAACTCGTGGATCCCGCAACCGTGCGGTTCACTGCCGGCAGTGGGACCGGGCTGGTGGACGGACCGCGGGGCATCCTTGCTCACACCTATGCCCTCGGGGCTGACGGGACAATCGCGCAGGCACGCATCCTCACTCCCACTGCCCAAAACGAACCTTGGCTGGCACAACTGCTGACCCAGGCTAGTGCCCTGGACCAGGCACAACAGGCTGACGCTTGGGAACAATCCATTCGTGAAGCGGACCCCTGCCTGCCCATCAGTTCCGCGCCTGCCGGTCAGATGGGACTGAAAGTCGAAAACGTCTAAAATGGGACTGGGGAGTGTCGCGGCGAGAGAATCTCGTCTCATGATTTCCCCCGTGGAAAGGATGCCGTCATGTGCGTAGGAGTGCCCTGCAAGATTTTGTCGATTGCCCCCGGTGTCATGCCGATGGGACGTATCGATGTGGCTGGTCACGTGCAAGACGCCTGCATGGCGTACGTTCCCGAAGCGCAGGTGGGCGATTATGTCTTGATTCAAAATGGGTTCGCGATGAACCTGTTGACGCCCGAGGAAGCTCAGGATTCCCTGGACACGTGGCGGGAACTGGGCATGATTTCCTAGCATTTGCCCGCGGACGGGCGCTGGGTGCGGAATGTAGCGGGTTCGACGATTTTCACACCGCCGCACGAAACGGTCCCTTTTCTCAAGTAAGGCGCACCTGTGTAAAATAAATGCTAGGTTTTATCCCCCTAAAGTAAGGATTCATAATGGCATGTTTTCTGGTCCCCACCGCTGAAGCTGTAGTGGTGACGGCAGTAAAGAAGCACCTCGCCCACAAAGCACAAACTGGTGAAGCCTCGGAGAAGTCCGCGCGCACCCTGGTCTTGGTTCGGAAACTGAACTGGCTGACCAACCTGCTGTGGGGCGGGGCTGTTCTGTTGATGTTTGAACACTTTTGGCATGGCGAAGTCGTGCCGTATTTCCCGTTCCTGACGGCAGCTGCCGACCCTGCTGACGCGCAGCAAATGCTTCTGGAAATGGGCACTGTCGGAGTTGGTATGGCAGTGCTGGTGACATTGGTTTGGGCAGTCGGGCTCGCGGTCATTCGCGCTACCGAACGTCGCTCTGTCACTGATACTAACCCGAAAGCGTAAGGAGCCGGACATGACCCTATTGATTACACTTTTTGCCGCCATCGCCTCGACCGCCTGGTGGTATTCTCACGCTCCGCAATCTAAGATGCGGGTGGACCTGCTGTGCTGGATGTACTGGGGTGCTTCCCTAATGTGGATTGTGGATTTGATTGCTGAATACATCGAAGAGGGCGTTGCGGTATTCAATCCCGAACCCTTGGATATGCTCAATGACACCTACCTGGGTCTGTTCGTGGTGGCTCTGGGGGGCATGATTTGGGCAGTTTACCTGATTGTGAAGGATCCGCGCGGCGTGCGTCCGCCGCTGGATGCCCCGATTACCACCGCTCCGGAAACCCCCGCGGAAGTCGCGGACTCAGTTTCTGTCGGCTAGGATTCGGTAGCGAAACTTTCCATAAATTCGACAGTCTCCCCGGTCAAACGTTTGACCGGGGAGAATTTTTTATCACCCGGGCGGAGCTGCCCGTTGCAACGGACGTGGCGTGGCTCTGCCCGCGCTGTTTCTGTTAGCTTTCGATGACTTTGTCGGCGTCGCCGCCCACGGCGACCTGAATCTTGCGCGGCTTGTTTTCTTCGGCGACCGGAATGGTCACGGTCAGGACTCCGCCTTCATAGTTGGCAGCAATACGATCGAGTGCCAAGCCGTATCCCAGGGTCAGCTGGCGCGCGAAGGTTCCGGCGGGACGTTCGCGGTTCAGCCAGTGCAGGTCCTCACCTTCGGTGGGTTTGCGCTGGGCAGAGATGGTCAAGGTGCGATCCTCGACGTCAATGTCAATAGTCGCGGGGTCTACGCCGGGCAGGTCCACGCAGGCGACGAATTTGTCGCCGTCCCGGTATAGATCCAAGGGCATCGCCGGGGTTGCCGGGGAGTGCAGTGCCGTGTTGAACATGCGGTCGATTTCAGTGAATGGGTCTCGATAAGTAGCCATGATTTGTATCCTCCAGATAGTTTTTCCAGTTGTGTCGTTTTTCAGTTTTCGGCTGTGGTCCCGGCTTTCCCGGTTCCATTCAGTACAACAACCAGATTAGCACTCTTATTCCCAGAGTGCTAGTTAAACTTGATACGCATGGACTCAACTTTGTTTTTTTAGACACGTATTCCCTGATGAAAGACATAATTATGCTGCGGAAAAATCTGTCGAGAATGCCGTGAAATGTTAAAACCGGTAGTCGTGGATGAAATCAACCAGCCGGTGAACCTCGTCGGGGTCAGAATCGGGATCCAGTCTGCCGGCGACATTAAAGACATGGGCGGGCGCACTCAATCCAGATTCCAGCACCTGACGCGCAGCTGCTTGGGCGTCTGAGCCACCGAGCAGGATGAGGTCCGGGTCGAGGTTCCCCTGCAAGACCATCCCCGGCACAATTTGTGCTGCTTCTGCCAGGGTTAATTCATCACCCACGCCCAGCACATTTACGTAAGGGGAAATCGAAGACAGCAAATGTTCAGCGCCCAGGCTGCAGGAAATCCGGATGATGCCCTCGTCGAACTCGTTATATATTTCGCGCGCATAGGACTCCGCTAGGCACGCATATTCTCCCTCAGTCAACGTCCGCACCCACGGATCGACCATCTGAATGACTTCCGCGCCGCCCCGCACTTGTGCCATCAAAAAGTGACGCACCAGACTCGAACACCAGCTCATCAGCCGTTCCCAGTTCCGGGGCTGCGACTGCATAAAGATGCGGGTCTGGAGGTTTTGCGGGACGCTGACGGAGCCTTCCACCAGCAGCGAGGACAGCACGAAAGGCGCTCCCGCGATGGCGATGAGGACTTTTTCGGGTGCTAGCTCACTGCGCTGCGCCCGGCTGAGCGTCTCGACTCGTGACCAATCTGGATTAGGCAGAGCCATGATTCGATCCACATCCGCGGTGGAACGCAGTGGTCGCATGGGTTCACCGTGGGGGTCAATTTTGCGCACCAGGTCGTAACCCACCAGTCGCAGGGGAAACAGCACGTCAGAGTTGCACAGGGCGGCATCCACACCGAATTGCCGCACCGGATCTAGCGCGGTCTTCACCCCGACTTCTGGACGCAGACAATAGTCCATCTGTTCGCGGACGCTCAAATCCTGCCAATTATCAGGGTGCTGCAGCGCGGACTGACCCAGGAACCAGACCGGGGTGGAATCGGGGCGCTTGCCCCGATATGCCTGACGGATCGGGGAATCTGTTCGTGTAGCCGGATGTGGCGATGTGTCTGTCGTGTTCACAAGGTGTTCCTGGTCACTTTCCACGGTCTTTCCCTCTCCTTTTGATTAAGTTTATAGCTTGCCACGCAAATTTCCACGCAGCTGATTCAGAATTATTAGCCCCAGATACCGGCGTTTCTGGCGAGGGCTATCCACACAGCTAAAAACCATTAGCGGGAGCCTCACCGGAGGTTCCCGCTAATGGTTCTACAGGAGAGAGCCAGTCTCTCGATTTATGCAGTTATGTTCAGTTAATCCTGGTCAAGTTTGCGGCTCCGCAGACTGAAGCAAGCACCCAATCCCAACAGCAGGGCCGCTACAGCGAGGCTGAAAGGTACCGAGTTTACGCCCGTGTGAGCCAAGGCAATGGGCATCTTTGGCTGATACGGAGCAGCCGGAACCAAGGACGGAGTCGCGGTCACTCCGGCTACCGGAGGCTGCGGAGCTTGCTTGCCACCGTTGGCGTTCGGGGCAGGCTGCGCATGTTCCTGTACTCCCGCCACCGGAGGCAGCTCCGGGCTGGGGTTCGGTGTGATGTTTTCAGGGGCAACAGGAACAGGGAAAGGTCCATCAGGGGTGGTTCCGCCAGGGATACCGCCGGGCGTGTTCCGTCCGGGGGTATTTCCGCCACCGTTATCACCCTTGGTGATGTTGACTTTACCGGTGCTAGGCTCGGAGGTCTTAGTTTTCTCCGGGTTCTGCGGGTCGGGATAGGTCACGGATACCTTGATTTCGCCGGTCTTTGGCTGGGTCGGGCTTCCCGAGATAACGCAAGCCGTGCCATCCTGGTTCAGCTTGATGGTCAAACCGGCGGCTAGCCCCTCGGCGTGGCACTCCAGTTTGGTGATTTTTCCGGAGTTATCAACCGGGATTTCCACCGGCGTAACCGGTTTGCCGGTTTCTCCGTTCACGTCCGGGACAGTACCGACGGTTGGAGCCACGGGGCAGCCATTGGCATCAACCTTAGCGCCCTCCGGGGTGCCGGGGCAGTGATCCTCACCCGCGCCGGGATGATTTGGGTCTTCCGGATCGTCCACGCCATCGCCGTCAGAATCTTTACCTTTGATGGTGACATTACCGGTCGTATCAATCTTTCCAGCCGAATTGTTTTCATCCTGCGGAGTGTAGTTGACGGTCACGGTGTAGGTGGTGTCAGCCGGGACCTTCACGGTCGGAGTGCCCGAAATCACGCACCCATGCTTCGCTTCGTCATAGGCAATGCTCAAGCCCGCCGGCAAATCCTTGGATTCACAGGTAATCTTGGCTTTGCCGGGGTTGGCTACTGGCACCACCGCCGGGGTGATGGGGTCACCTACCGTGCCGGTGATAGTAGGAGCCGGACCGACAGTCGGCACCACGGAGCAACCGTCGTCGTCAACCTTAGCGTCGTCCGGGGTGCCGGGGCAGTGGTCCTCACCAGCGCCGGGATGATTCGGGTCTTGCGGATCAGGCACACCGTCGCCGTCACCATCTGGTTTATCAGCAATAGCTACGCTACCGTGACTGATGGCAGTGCCGCCCTGGTAGGTCACTTCAACGGTCAGACCGTCTTGGTTCAGAGCCTTATCGGGATGGGTGGCAGTGCTTACCATACACGTCCCCTTTTCCCATTTGGCGGTCAAGCCCAGGGGCAACTCTCCCGAGGTGCAGTTCGTCACGATGTGGTCGGGGTCAATGATGACGATTTGTGCCGGATTGATGGGCTTGCCCACGGTACCGCGCACAGTGAAGTCACTAACCGTAGGAATCGCACATCCGTCTGCGGTCACCTGACCCTGGTAATCCTTTGGGGTATTCGAGCACTTGTCTTTGCTATCCGGCACGCCATCGCCATCCTCATCGCCATTGGTAGCGATGAAGTTCGCGGTAGTATCCACGCTGGTTCCATCACTGTAGGTGACGGTGACAGACACGGGGTTGCCGCCTTCTTTCGCGGGCGTAATGGTGATAGCACCGTTCTGGGCAGCTGTACCGTCCCCAGGTTTGAACAGAGCCGCGGAACCCTTGCGGTCCTTGCCTAGCCCGTTGTAGAGCAGATGTTCCACCTCAGATGTGGTCGCGTCATCAAAAGTGGGGGGCTCGGACGTTGCTTTCTGTCCGACCTTAGCCTCGGTGTCACGGTAGTTCGGCTTGTAGCGCTGCGCCAAAGTGCAGCCGTCTTCGTCTACCGTAGTCCCGTCCGGGGTTTTCTCACATTTGTCTTTGTCGTCGGGCACACCGTCACCGTCAGTGTCCCCCGTGTCAGGAACCGCCGTGAATGCATCCATTGCCAGTGGGGTTTCGATACGAGTTCCATCAGCGGCAAAAGCGTAAAGCTTCGCAGTATAGGTGGTCTTACGCTCCAAGTTGGCGGGAACTGTCAAAGGACAGGATTTCAAATCACCCATAGCGTTGGGACGCTGCTTCTCGCAACTACCACCGGGTACGACCTTACCCTCCGCGCTCCACTCGATTTGGTACGTCGTGGAGTTGTTCCATGCCTTCGGCAACCCGGTGGTGGTTGTACCGGCGGTGTCTCCACGCTTAGCCAAGTTATCTGCAGTGTTGTAGGGGTTTACGTCAAAATCTACGTATTCAGGGTAAAGCGCGAAATTTACATGATTGAGATAATTCACCATGTTAGTTACTGGCCAACCCGCGGTGGTCAAAGAACCTATATAACCCTTGAAGGCGTTGTTATAGAAAGGGCTAGTTTGGGCAATGCCCGGATGGTTTTCTATAGAGATAAACATCCAATCGTCATTAATGTGCTTGGAATTCGCGTTTCCCTTGAGCCACGAGCCTGTTTTCGCATCAGCCGCGAGAGTGCCGCATAATTTCTTGTCAACAAGACCGCATTTTTCCTCATCTGCAACATGGCTACCCCAAGTTCCCTTGAATTGCAGGGCATACTCACCATTCGCATCCGTTTTCGTGGTTACGGTTTCTGCAATCCAGTTATCCACGCCTTCTTTGGCAATCTGATCTTTAATCCACGCCTGCATTGAGGCTTCATCTTTTGGCGTCCAGATAGCGATTCCACCCGCCCGAGGGGTCTTACCGGCAATCGTTTTGTACCCAGTCATGATGCGCCGGATAGCGGAGTCCTTCAGATAGGAGCCAGTCACTGTTACGCCTGCAACAGGTTTGTCCTTATTGGAGTCGAAATTAGTTACGGTTCCCCAGTTCAGACCGCCAGGCAACTCAAAAAGGTTCCAGTACACACGTCCTGCAACAAAGCCAGCATTCTGTTTCGGACCATTGTCACTAGCTTCGGAAAGATGCATCAGAGTGGCATCCACCTTTTCCGAGTATGCGAAGCGTAATCCCGTCACTCGATTGGAACCAATCAGGTTGGCTGCACCGCCCGCAGTGTCCATGACAATACCTTTTGGCCCTACTTGAGAATGGTTCCAGGACCACAAAAGTTGATACTTGCTAGTGTCAGGATTGACCGTCCAGACCCGCCATTTCTCACCTTCGGGCAAGTTTGGGTCGGCATCAAATTTGGCCACCTCACCGTTGTCTTTCACAAACTGCTTCATTGCAATCGCGAAAGAACCGTCAGCCCTTGAGGTTGTCGTATAAATCGGGGAGGTGGAGCCATCCTTTTCGGTCCACTGCGCATAAACACGAACGCCAGGCAAGGGAACGCCGTAGCCTTTTTCAGAATTAGGAGCCTGCCAGAGATCTCCACCCTGCTGTTGGAACACAGAACCCGAAATTGAATGGTGAGCGTTAACCGAGGTCGTGGTCTCAATCGCCCCGGCAGTCGCTGGACCAGTGGCAAATGCGCCGGCGGTACCGGCAACCAGCGTCGAGAAAACCAAAGAAGCTGCCCCAACGTAGGCGAGCGCGGCTTTCGTCAAATCTGTCTTACGCACGTTTTCTTGCCTTCCTATAGAAACATGAGCTCGGAACCTTTATTCCTGTCCCAATAATATCCCAGCTTTTGCCCAGAAAAAAGACAGGATTTAATAAGGTTTACCTTATCTACCATTTCCCCATGTAAACACAGTTTTAACCCGTGCTACTATAGCTATAGTTGTACTTACAAACCTGTAAGCAAGCTGATAATTTTCCCACTTTCCTGAAATTAGCATGAGAGTTTCCCAGCCCTTCCCGCCACTACGTGAAGTGAAGGGTCTGACCCGTGATTTGCCGAGGGCAAAACAACGGGGCCTCCTTGCGGAAGCCCCCGTTGAATGCAAAATCCTCACTCCAGAGGTTCGCTTTGCATCTGGGATTTCAATAAACTTTGGTGCCACAACTGCCGCAGAATTGCCCGTCTACCAGCGCATTACAGGCGGGACAATTTGTCGGGTGCGCGCCCTGAGCTGGTGCCCCGCCCATCTGGGCACCCATGCCCTGCTGGGGAACTGCCCCCATCGAGGGCTGCTGCATTGGCATCGCACCTGGCATACCGTACTGCATCCCCGGCTGCGCCATACCCTGCTGGGGCATACCCATACCCCCGACCATCATGCCGCCCGCCATAGGAGCCATACCCGGCTGACACATTATGCCCGGCTGGTCCATCGGAGCCCCCATGCCACCAGCACCGACGCGGAGCTGGGCGAGGGTCTGAATAGTCTGTTGAGCTTCCTGCAACTTTTGCATATCGTTACCCGCCCCAAAGAACGAGCCGCGCAACCGCACTTCTGGCCAGAAACGGTTGGTGGTGCCCACAACCATGGTGATGTCCGTCACTTCGGAAGGCATCCCCGCATCGTTGATCTGATTGCCGACGGAACGGAAGTACTGGACCATTCCCGAACCGTTGACGAACATATTGGCTGATTGAGAGTTCAGTTCGCCGCCCATCGTCCCCATCATTCCCATGCCGTTGCGGTGTGAACCATGGGAATCACAATCGTACTGATCGGGGATACCGTCGCCGTCCTCATCGTCCGCGATGGAATCGTAATGAATTTCCGCATAGAAATTACCCAGTTCGTTAAAGGCAAATACTTGGGCGTTGCCCTGCTTGTAGTCGCGCCCAATCTTAAACCGGAACCAGCCGTGGGTGTCGTCAAGTTCCAGGCAACCCCCGGTCCCAATCGAGCGAGTGACTTGGAACTGGGCGGAACGTTCTTTGTTCGCCTCGCGCAGCGCCAGGTGTTCGTTCACGTCCGCGACGGTGCGTTGCTTCCACCCCGAGGACAGGTCGGACAATTTCTTCTTGCAATCCCCACACAGAAAGCCGTCTTGCAGCTTTTGCTTGGTGAGCATTCCGGCCTTTTGAAAACACAGCGCGCACTGTTTCGCATCAAATAAACCCATGATTTCCTCCTTGGTATTGACTCCAACTGCGGGATTTTCCACACCTATACTTACAGCGCCGCCACCCAAAACGAACACCCAAATGGGTGAAAGCCCGGACGCACCACCCTTTTGACCGCTCACGCCTTCCTGAGAAATGCCCGTTCGGCACGAAACCAGCTGGGTTTTCACCCTTTTGGGTGTTAAATCGTCTAGGTTTTTAGTGAAAGCTAGAGACTGCCAGCCGGGTAGCCCCGCACAGGCGACCCGAGTGGTCTTTGGCACACACTGAAATGAGGAGGAAACATGGGCTTGATTCAGGCGGCAGCCGGCGCTATCGGCGGTACTTTGGCGGATCAGTGGCTGGATGCCATCGCCGCACAAGACATGGGGGAAGGTATCGTCTTTACCAAAGGTGTCCAGATGCGCCAGGACGGGCGCGGATCAAACAAGCGCGGTTCGCAGGACATCATTTCTGACGGTTCTAAGCTGCTGGTTTATGACCGTCAAGCCTTGCTGGTCACAGATTCGGGCAAAATTGTGGACTTTTCCACCGAACCGGGCGCATACACGTTTAATTCCGGTTCGGCGCCGTCTCTGTTTTCCGGGAGCTTTGGTGATGCACTGAAAGAGACTTGGAATCGTTTCAAGTTCGGCGGCACTCCTTCCGGGGCACAACAGGCGTTTTACGTCAATTTGCAAGAGATTAAGGGCATTAAGTTCGGCACTCCTAACGCGGTTCAGTACTTTGACAATTTCTATAACGCCGAGCTGTTCCTGCGCGCGCACGGCACCTATTCCATTCGTATCGTCGACCCGTTGAAGTTCTATGCCGAGGCGATTCCGCGTGATGCCACGCGCGTGCATATTGATGAGATTAAGGAACAGTACCAAAACGAGTTCCTGGAGGCGTTGCAGGTTTCCATCAACCAGATGAGCGTGGACGGTATTCGCATCTCTCAGGTCACCTCCAAGATGAGCGAGCTGTCGAAGTATATGCGCGACGCTTTGGACGCCGAGTGGCTGCAACAGCGCGGTATCGAGGTCCAGGCTGTTGGTATTGCTTCGATTTCTTACGATGAACAGTCGCGCCAGATGATTGATATGCGCAACCAGGGCGCGATGCTCCAAGATCCCACGATTCGCGAGGGATTTGTGCAAGGCTCCGTGGCCCGCGGTATCGAGAACGCCGGGTCGAATCCGGCGGGCGCGGGTATGGCGATGATGGGTGTCGGCATGGGAATGCAAGCCGGCGGCGGTTTTATGGGGGCGGCTGCAGCTTCGAACCAAGCACAAATGCAGCAGCAGCAAGCAGCGCAGCAGGTCGGTGCGGCAGGTGGCGCCGGGGCGGCAGGCGTATCGGGCGCGGCGTGGGTTTGCGATTGCGGGGCGCAAAACACCGGCAATTTCTGTTCTAACTGTGGTAAACCGCAGCCGGCGGCTCCGGCTGGGGGCGCCGGCGGCTTTTGCTCGAATTGCGGGGCAAAACTCCCCGACACCAAACCAAAGTTTTGTGCAAATTGCGGAAACGCATTGAACTGACGGCAACTGCCGTCAGTTCAATGCGTTTCCGTCACAGCGTGAGACCGGCAAGTGGGACCCTACCGGGCTTGTGCCCCTCCGCCCTTGTGCCAGCGCAACAGACCCTCCGCACCAGCCTCCACAACCGCTAAAGTGCGATAAAACCCGTCCTGATCCCCATACCAGGGGTCGGGAACGTCTGCGTGGCCTCCGGAAGAATACTGGTCGGAATACCCTGGCGAAGATTGCAGATAATCGTTGATGGAGCCGAAAGGCACGGTGCCGTCGAACTCCCTCCACAGGTGCAGTTTGTCGGCACTGACCCCAGCGGAGGCCATCATGCGCTGGAGGATGCGGGCGTGACCTGTGGTCATTGCCAGCACAAGGTCGGCACTCCGTAGTTCCGCGGTGGTGGCGCGGTGGGCCAAGTGGCTGGTGGGCAGGGTATAGCCGGCTTCGCGGAGGACTTTTGCCGCGCGCCGATCCAGACCGTGACCGTGTTCTTCGTCCGAGGTTCCTGCTGAGGATACGCGCAGGTCAAGCCCTTCTCGTTGGGCGGTTTCGCGTAGGACGATTTCAGCCATCGGGGAGCGGCAGATGTTGCCGGTACATACAACGAGGATATTCACGTTTCGATTGTATCGAAAGCCGCAAACGGGTCGATTGGGAGGCGATTAGTCTGAAGTTATGGGCGATTTATGAGCTATTCTGCCTGATGGGAGATGCTTGCCAGCAGAGTGCAGTTCCGGGCAAGTCTCATGATCCGGCGCACGAATTATTTAGCTCGGTCGCAATTTCTGATATTTCGGTTCATCTGTATAATTGAGGGGTTGCAAAACGCACGGGGTGTGGCGCAGCTTGGTAGCGTGCTTCGTTCGGGACGAAGAGGCCGCGGGTTCAAATCCCGCCACCCCGACTCCGGTCAAGGTAAGCACCTTGACCGGTTTTGTTTTGCCCGCGAAGCGGGCTAGTTGCGTGGCACAGCCGCGTCGCAAGCTTGCTTGCGTAAGCGAGCTGGACCGCGCAACGTAGCCGCAGACGCAGTCCGCGGCAAAACAAAACCGGAAGGTATTTGCCGCTTCGGCTAAGGGGCATGCAATCGCGCAGCGATTGCATGCCCCGACGGAGGCGTGAAACGAACCCAGACAGGGGGGCGGGAGACGAACCCAGACAGGGGGCGAGCGCAGCGAGCTCACGGATAGGGGTGTGAGCGAGAGCGCCGCGATTGCGGATACCCCGACGGGGAAGAACGTAGCGAAACTCGGCGGTTAATCTTTGGTACTTATATGCCGGTATCTTAGCGTTACCCCAGCAGAGCGAGGGGGACGATGGCAATGCCGTCGGGGCGGCGGAATGCGAACTGTCCGGTGGTGATTACGATGCGCTCGACCAGACGTTTTCCGAGTTGTTCACCCAGCCAGTGCAGGTGCTTCAGGTCGTTTTCACTGACGGTGGTAGCTAGTTTGACCTCGAAAGCAATGACTTTCCCATCGTAGCGCTCCAAAATCAGGTCGATTTCGTGTTCCCCAGCGCGGGTGCGCAAGTGGTAGCACTTGGCTTCAGCGGCTTGTCCGGCCGCACGCACAGTTAAAGTAGCCAGTGCCTCAAAGAGCCGCCCGAAGGTCTCCATACTGCCGGGTTTGCCGCTGAGCAGTGTTTCGGGGGTGGTTCCCGTCAGAGCAGCGGCTATACCGGGGTCGAACAGTTGATGCTTGGGCCCGAAAGTAAGTCGTTTCAGGGACGTGCCAGTTGGTGCCCAACCGGGTACCGGATCGAGAATCCACAGTTGGGTCAGCAGCTCGCGAATATTCTGGGTGGTGCTTTTCGCAGGTTTATCGGGGTCTCCAGGACTAGCAGCATCCAAGATGGCAGAGTAGCTGGCGGTGGTTGAGGATGCGGCTGCGTAAGCACTCATCCAGGCTCTAAGACTTTGGGGTTTACGCATCAACACGCCTTGTTCGGGGATGTCGTGGTCGATAATGCGCTGAATATAGCCATCTATCAAAATCCGTCGGGCGCGTGGGGAGGCGCGGAAAATCTGGGGCATCCCGGTCTCACAGATAGCCTGGGCATAATCCGGGAGTCCAAAATTGGTTTCCCCAGATATTTCCGCGTTGCCTAAGAACAAGCGGCTAATGAACACACTAGGGTTGGTGCTGGGACGCTCGGCCAGGCTCAAGGGGCGCAGTCGCAGCGAAGCGATACGTCCCGCTCCGCTATGTGTGTCCACCCCGGAAACGGGCGTGGCGCTGCCGGTTAGCAGGAACCTGTTGGGTGTTTGTTGATCCACGAGGCGGCGTACCGCGTCCCACACGGGTGGGTATTTCTGCCATTCATCTATGCATGTTGTTGCATATTTAGTGAGCTGGTTTACGGTATCGGCGGCGATGAGTTGTCCCATCTCGGGATTATCCAAAGCCAGTACATGCTCCACCCACCGCTGTGCGGTTTCGGTTTTCCCTACGCCCTTGGCGCCGTCAATCGCAATCGCGGGCAGCTGCGTGAATAATTCCCGTAGTTCTTCGTCTAAATACCGGGGAAGATAGTCTTCGGGAGCACCAGGAATTTTCGTGAGCATATCGACATTTTATCAGTCTATCGGTCGTTTTGCCGAGGACTTATCAGTCGTTTTGCCGAGGACTTATCGGTCGGTTTGCCGAGCTGTCACCAAGTACTTTGCCGAGATTGCGCCGGTCGTTTTACCGGTTTCACGAGGTTCTATTCGAGATCACCGGCGCTGTCTCTGGATACGAGCTTTCTCACATCTTGTAGACATTTAGCCCGCAAGCATTCCGGCGGTCAGCAGGGCACAAGCGGGGATGTTTTGCGTGTATGGTGAATACCCCGACAGGGTGGGGCGAGTAGCAACCCCCGACAGAGGGGTGCTATCGCCCCCATGTTTTATTGCTGTAACGGCATATGTCGCTGGTTTGCGTGAGAGAATAGACCCGATATCGAAGGTTTCCTTGTAGGTGTTGTTAGGGTGCCTTCGTAAACAATCCAAGTAGAAAGCCCACGTTCATGAATCGTAAATTTGTCGCAGCATTATCCTGTCTGGCTTTAGCAGGTACGGGTGTGGGGTTAGCACAAGCCGCCCCAAAGACGGACCGTATCGGCGGTATCGACCGTTACGATACGGCGGTACAGATAGCGGCTCGTACTTTCACGGGTCACCAGAACACGGTTTATATCGCCCGTGGCGATTTGCCTGTAGATGCCTTGGTGGCGGGTCAGCTTACCGATGGTCCGGTCTTGTTGTCCTCCCTTGGTCAGGTAAACCCCCGCACCTTGCAAGCCCTGCAGGGGTATTCGCCTAAAGAAATCATTTTCCTGGGCAAAGCCTTTCCGGCTTCTACTATCAATGCTTATAAGACTCCAGGCGCTGAGGCTTGGGTTATGGGCGGGAAAGACCGTCAGGAAACCTCGGCTTTGATAGCCGGACGGGCTTTCAATGGTAAGTCGTTGTACCACCTATATGTGGCTGCCCCTGATGGGGTAGACGCGGTTGCTTCCGGCGCTTTGACTGATGCGCCTATCGTTTTGGCTTACCCTGACGGGCGTGTCCCTAACGTGGCAGGACTTCCCGCTAACATGGCACGGGTTTGTATCGGTGCAGCCTGTAACTATGTGTCTGCTAAGGAACGTGTGCAGGGTAAAGACCGTTTCGAGACGGCTGAACTGTTAGCGAAGCGGGCTTTCCCTAACGGTTTCACAAGGGCGTATGTGGGGCGTTCGGATAACTTTATTGACGCCGTGGTCGGCGGCACTTTGACTGACGCCCCGATTCTTTTGGTACACCCCTCTGGGCATGGTAATGACCGTATCAACGCTTTGAACCTCGCCCACGTCACTTTCCTAGGCGGACCTGGAGCGTTACCCGATAACGTCCTTACCCTAAAACCCCAACCCAAACCTACCAACGGTCTCGGCTTACCTTGGGCAGGGAAAATCAACCCACTTTTCGCCGGTACTGGAGCTTTCCAGGGCTGGAATTTCAATGAATACACGGAAGTCTACGATTGGGCTAGCGTGGCAGCGTTCTATGGTGCATCTCGCGATATTCAGGACAGTGCTGTAGTTGACTTTTTCCAAAGTAAAGGGATTATCCTATTTGGCGCAGACCTTGTTTCCCGTGATGACCCACGGGTAACTACAGTCATTTTCAATAAGAACTGGCGTTATACAGTTAATAAGCCATCTCCTGATAATTTGAGTGCTATGACGCCTCAGCAGCGTGCTTTGTACATTCAGGCGCATATTGATGAGTTTGAGGTAGCTTTGGAAAATGCTATTCAGAAGCGTTTACCTGAGTATCGTTTGAACCTTAACCGCAACTCTGAGCTTATTGCACAGTATCGGGAATGGGCTTCGGGTATGCCTCGTGATGAACAAGGGCGTGTTGGTTTCGTGGGTCATGTAGAACACCTTTTTAACTTACCCCAGAATATTGTAACACAGGTTATGCCTTCGTACAAAGGTTCACAAGTTCACGAGGGTATATTAACCTCTTATAATTTAGGTGATAAGTCTATTGGCTCTTATTACCTAAAAGATATTGCTGAGGATAGGGCAGAGAGCTTTTTCCAATCCGAGGGGCATTGGGCTTGGGTTGAGAAAGCTGGTCGTTCTGGTAAGCCCTTTGCTTGTGGTGCTTCTGCTGTTACTACGCACGGTCCATGGTTCCGTCCTGATACTAACGGAGTTATGGTTGGAGACGGTCTATTAACAATTTCTTGTGGTTCTTTTGATAACTCCCTCACGACTGTTTACCACTAAAATTTCATACCGTATTACTCCCCTATCTTCCTATTCGGGTTGATAGGGGAGTTTTATTTATTTTTTTATTTGTTTGCTCATCACTAGGTTCAAGATTGGAGTGAATGTATGAGTTATTTAAAGTACGTAGCTTCGGCTACGTTATTGTTGTCGTTAGCTGGTTTAGCGGGGGCGTCTCCTGCACTAGCTAACACCACGGATACCCACCAGGGTAATGCTACCGTGAAGCATTTGGGTGATGACACTTTTGATGTGGCTCACTCGGTGATGCCAGGGTATTCCAAAGTTTACTTAGTTGACCGTTCAGAGGTAGCTAAGTCAGCTGCGGTAGGTAGTTTTCAAGATGGCGTTAAGCTGATAGTGGATTCTAAGAATCCTCAGTGGCAGCAAGTCGAGCCTTTGCAGCAGGTAATTGCGACATCTGCAAAGACTGCCAAATTTTCGGCAGTCAAGGTTACGGATAAGGTAGCTGTTGACACTGTTAGTGTAAATGATGCTATTTATCAGGGTAAGCAGCCTACTGGGGACGTGTACCTTACATCTACTCCGGTAGACACTATGCTGACCCAGGCGAACATTAAGGGTAGTCCGATTATTCAGATGAATTCTGATGGTACTATCCCCGCTAATTCGTACACAAGTTCGGCTACTAACTTGTATTGTGTGGGTGCTGCCTGCAATTACAAGTCGGTGCAAGCTCTTTCGGCGATTCCTTTGAAGGGTCAGACTCGGTATCAGACCGCTTTGGACGTGGCTAAGCATGCCTATCCGCAAGGTTTTACCAGTTCTTACTTGGTTAAGGGTAGTGATTTGGCGAGTTTGATGGAAGCGACCACTGTTTCGGGTAAGCCTGTCCTGCTTTACAATTCGACTCTGAAAGATTCTTCTTTTAAAGAACCGCTTTCTAAAGTAGATTCGTTCGTTACTGTAGGTTCGCCTAAATACTTTAAAGAATCTCAAGTCCTGTCCATGAAAGAGGGCGAAACTTTCTCCAATTCTGACCTGTTCGTAAAGGGTGTTGACTCGTTAACTGGGTTTACTCTATACCTTCCGCATACTGACGAGAGTTCTGCAGGTTATGACAATTATTCGTTGATGCGTGACGGCTGGGTTAATACGGGTATGTTGCAGATTGGGTCTGAGGGTAAAGCTGTCTTGCTTTTCTGCGGCTCTGACGCATTGGGTAGCTGTACTAAGACCGATGCTGACTGGGTACGTTCCATGTTAGCTAAACTGTCTATCCCAGTGACCGTGTTTGGATAAGGGGTATTAACAATGACACAAACGATTTCTAAGAAACTCATTGCTCTTATTATTGCATTATCTGTCGCCCTATCATCTGCTTTGATTGCGAGCGTAGCTATTGTCAATAACCAGTCCACGGCTAATGCCGGTAACGTTATGATGACCCCTAAGATGCGTGTTGGTTGGCATGGGACTACTTACCGTTCCACCGATTGGTCGATAGGTGCAGCGTATTGTTCTCTTATGGACCACCGACCTGGTCCTGGTAATGGTTCTAGCCCCTCAGCTGTTCCTTACACAGCACCAGCTCCAACTAACTCTATCTACTTAGAGCCAGATTATACACGTTCTAAGACTATTAATGACCCTAATATTATCAAGCAAATTGGTTACGCAATTGCTGCTTTCGGTTATGACCCACCTGCTGAAGACCCCTATCGGGGTATGGCTATTAAGCAAGCAATTGCTGGACTTACCGGAACTCCTTGGCATTACGCCATGGGCGGGTCGGTAGCAGACTTTGCTAATATGGTAGTCGCAAACGCACAATTCTGGGGTACTCAGGATTTACAGATGAGTGATGTGAAGATAAATTGGGAAGGTGGTAAAGATAAAGGTAAGGTTGGTCAAACGGCTTCTCTAACTAACATTGGTGTTACTAATGCTCAGAAAAACGCATGGTGGGGTTACCGCACTGGCATGTCTACCCATGTCCCGAGGGTAAAGATTACTTTGACAGGCGACATAGCCATTAACGCTCCAGGTCAGCCTAAAGTATGGGAGTATCCTTTAGACGAGAATTATAGCCCTACTATACCAATTGGGTTGATTCGTACAGGTACTAAAGATTGGTCTTATAAAGTTGAGATTAATAATATTCCTGATAATGTTTTGTTGGAGCAGTACCCTTTAGGTAGAAAATACCGTTACCAGAATTTGCTTTCTGCTCGTCTAAAGACCATTTCTACCGACAAAAACGGTAATATGAAGGACATCGTAAAGGACGTTTCCCTGGAGTTTTCCTCTGACATTTCGTCTAAGGTTATCGAGCCTGGTACTCCTTTCCATGACACTGGTCATGTTAAGGCGAAGTCTAACGACCCTGATGTTCCGGCTACTTGGCCTCAGCGTGAGTTTAGCTGGCGGGATTCGGACGGCAATGCGCATACTTCTTCGGAGCCGGTGCCTTTCCGTATCAAGTTCCATCTTTGGGGACCTTCGCAGACTCCTATCAAGGAGGGTGCGAACCCTGGATTGAACAGACTTTTTCAATTTGTTTCTCAGCACCCCGTCACACATCCCACCCCATTTTTTGTCACTGGCTGAGGTATAATTGCATGCAATGCAGTCGTTGCTTTCAGGGGGTGCGATAATGACAATGCTCACAGTGCGAGATTTGAACGAAGAAGACAAACGCATGTTGCGCATCCGCGCGGCGAGCAATGGACGCTCTATGTCCGCAGAAATCCGTGCGATTATCCACGACACTGTGCGTGAGCCACTTCCGACCTCCACCCCACCACAGAATGGAACCTGGCCAGAGCAAATGCTGGAACTGGGTCAATCAGTTGGCGGCGTAGAGCTCGAAATTCCCCCTCGTGACCAAGCTCGTATTCCAGAATTGCCATGATAATCCTCGACACTAATGTTTGTTCCGAACTGCTCAAACCAATGCCCAACCCTGCAGTTCTCACCTGGCTACAAAACCTGAGCGAAATACCGCGCACCACCGTCATTACCCGCGCCGAACTACTCTCCGGCGTGGCGCTATTACCCGATGGAGAGAGAAAAGACCGGTTGGACAGAGGAATCAAACAGGTACTCTCGCCCTTGGGAGACTGCTTACCGGTAAACAGCATGGCTGCGGACTACTACGCCACTATCATCGCCAAACGCCGCCGCATCGGACGCCCCATCAGCGGATTCGACGCACTCATCGCTGCCATAACCAAAGTACATAACGCCACCCTTGCCACCCGCAACGTCAAAGACTTCCAGTACCTAGACCTAGTAATCATCAACCCTTGGGATACGCGCCAAAACTGAAAACTGGACTGTCCAGGTTTTGTTCATAGACACTTGTTTTTGATCTCTTTATTCCTGGGCTTTTCCCCAGCAGAAAAGATGCCCTATGTTTGCGTAATGGTGAAACTAAATCCGGAATCGTTTGCGTTCGATGTCGACGCGGTTGAGATCTAGCTGATTGTCGCTCATAGTTCACAGGTTCACGAGGTCTTGTTTGGGGTAGATGATGGCTTTTTCGATAAATTCTGGGGTGGTGTGAATCATGTTCCAGAAGTCTTGGATGGGCGGGGTGTGCGGGTTTGCTTGCGGGCTGCTGGAACTCACGCAAGAACTGCAGCTTACACGGGACGACCCGCACCCGCCTTATGAACCAACAAGGAAAAAGATATAAAGACCTATAAAGGAACGTAAGGCCGTTAGGTGCGGCAAAATCCTTCAACACCGCAGTAAGAACCGCGAGGCATGTTAAAATTGCGCTTAATATCTTCAGTTTTCTGCCTTCTAGGAGTTCAGTTGCCTGAATTTATGCCTGCATCGAACAATCTGACCGGAACAACTGCTGAAAACCGCACCCGCACTTTTCTCATCGTGGCGATTTCTTCCCTGGTAACAGCATTGCTCATTGGCATGGTTGTCATTACTTACCTGGTTGGGTGGTGGGGAACGACCAGACTGCCGGAAGCAACGCAACTGGTAACTGCTGACCAGAACGGCAACGTCCGGGCTGATGCCGTTGTCAAAGCTCTCAAAGGTAAGGGTATCCGAGCTGTAAAGAGAGATGCTTTTTCAGGTCTGGCACCGGGCATTTTCGTTGCTTATGAAGGGCACAAACCCGGTGACAATATCCGGCGTAGCGAGTCGGTTGCTGTTTTGTCTTCCACCGGTCCGGGAGTTCCCACGGGGATTTCAGGTAAAAAAGCTCGAGCTGTCGAGCCGGAACTAGCCAAGATGGGAGTCACTATTCATTACAAGGGTATCCCTGTTGAGAACACTAACAAGCATCCGCTAGGTACGGTTGTAGCCACTTATCCCAGTCCAGGTTCGGGACTGCCTGAAAGCGAACATAGCGCAGGCATTTATGTGGGGGTCGCCATCGCCACCGACGGTTCCAGCATTCCCGCGGATGTGTACGGACGAGATGCAGAGACGGTAGAAACAGAGCTCACGAATCGCGGATACGAAGTTAACTACGTGGCGCATCTGGCTTCACGACAAAACGTGGGGAAAGTTGTCGGCACTAATCCATCACCAGGAGTTTCGCTTCATTCGGGACAAAAGGTAACACTGTATTACGGAGTGGATTCTAAAGGCTTACGACAGGAATACGACCAGTTAATGGCCAAGCCCAATCGAGGCAGCGTTACCGGGTCTGCCCCGGAGGAACTCTACAGCAAGGCAACAGTCGGGCGCTGGTGTCGCAACAATGGCGAGTGCCTCCGCATAGATGATAAGGACTCGCTAGGGTACGAGGTGAATCTAGTCGAAGGTGCCTTTGGACAGGCTGTTGATTACAACGAGGGCGTAGTTAAGCTATACCCGTGTGAGAACGGTGTACAGTCAGTATGTTCTATGGACTACGACCAGAATAGCCTGTGGAAACTGGGATTCGGCGCTTATGAACTAACGCCCACAGAATACTTATTCCCTTGGTGCGGTAACACTCTGAGCGGAATAGATGTCGATGGGTGCCAGAACGGACAAGTCGCTGCGGGAGAGGACTTCAAAGGTGTCTGGAGCGGGGCAAAGTGGAAGATCCAGGATTACCTGATGGTATTCCCCGTGGGCAGTCAATTGAAACAGGTAATCGACACAGGTATGTTTTCGTCAGATGAACTGCGGAAAGCCAACAAACTGAAGCCGGTCGATAGTGACCGACCTTTCATATTGCATCAGGATCCGAAACTGTACCCGGAAACGGAGAAATCTGCGGATGCAGGCTTGAATAACCCCGATGAAAGTTCTGGCTGGGAGAACCCCTTTTTACCTGGGGTTACACCACGAGAAAAAGGTCTGATGAAACCCGCGCCCTCAGATGACACTGCCTATTACCTGGTAGAAGAACTCACCGTGGATTGGAATACGTTAACGGATGTGGACCTGGGCTCTTTAGAACAAACCAAAGGCTCTAAATCGCAGACTGTTCCAACTAAACCTCTACCCAACGTGGAAACCTTGATGAACTCTCGGATTGTGATGCCCGAGGGTGTCTGTGCTGATGGTGCGATACAAAATAATGATGGAACCGTTCAGCTGGTTAACGGGACATGGGATATTAATGGAAGTAACTCCGAAATTGGCGGAAATCTCGAGGTGGCTGCGCCCATGAAGGTGGGTAATCGCGAGTTACTTGCCGCGTTGTTTACTTGCGACCAAGGCTCAATAAATACCTACAGTTACGTGGGGTTCTATGACGCTGACCTCAACAAGGTACCCCTGAAATGGGAACCGTATACAACTTTGGCCAAAGCTATTGACAACGCAGGTTTAGCCGAGGGGGACCACGGTACGCCGATTCTGGATATGCAGGTTGGTACTGACACTATTCACTTGGTTTATGGTCTGTATGAAAAATCTCGTGTCTGTGCGTGTCCTTTCGGTCAGTTTCCGGTGGATTATAGCTGGGATGGAAACCAGTGGAAATTGTCCAAAGTTGGCCAATTCATCCCGCCAGATCTCAATTATTGATTCCCGTAATTCGTAATGCTGGCGCGGCATAACGGCGCAGTGTATAAAGCGGGTCCGTGTAAAAGCGTTGCAGCGGCGCAGCAGCACAGGGGGCTAGCGTTTTGCGGGTACAGACTCGGCAGCGACCAGCTCGACGATGTATGCCACTGGGGGGCAAAACACGCGCCAGGGGGTGAATGGCGAGGTCCCCAGACCGGGGCTGACGCATACACTCATACTCGCCCGGTCCAATTCCCCAATGTTGCACTCGTGTCCAGGACGCGCTTCGGCTTGCCACTTGAACAGACCAGAGGCGAAATGAGGATCCAAATCACAGTTTGTCACCAGGGCATGACCGCCCGGTAAACAGACCTGCCCCCCGTGCGTATGTCCACAAAAGACCAGGTCAGTGCCGTCCGAAAGGAACCTATTGAGCACGCGCGCATAAGGGGCGTGGGACAGTCCCAGGCGAAGGCTGCGACCGGTCGCACGCAAGTATTCATTGGAAAAGCCGACCCCCCCGGCACTTGTGGAACCGCCCTGGTGCGGTCCGCTAGTACCCGACCCCGCGACCTTTCCCGAAACGTCACCGCTGGTGACCTCACCACTCACGACCTCACCACTCACGACCTCGCCGTCTTGACCGCTCCGACCCGCGCCACCGCTCGAACCTAGTGAACCCGAACCGTCGCCGTCAAAACCCACGTAACGATCCCGATGCCCATGCGGATCATTAACCCCGCTAAACTCCAGACGCACCCCGCGCACATCCATACTGCCGTTCGCATTGTTGAGGTTCAGCCACCCGGAATCTGCCAATAACCGAGTCAGGTGATTGCCCTGACCGGGCTGACCAATCCGCTTGACGACGGCAGGACCCGCCCTGGAGGACTCACTGGTGCTCCACAAGTATTTCAAGGGATTGCCCACGCGGCTGGCAAAGAAATCATGATCACCAAACACGTAAGCACCCGGCACTCCCGAGTCGATGAAGGGTTGCAGCGCCGGGGTGACCAAATGTGCATCCCCGTAGCTCGATGACAGCATATCTCCGGTCAAAACAACCAGGTCAAAGTCTGTTCCCGCGCGTTTCGCCAGTACGCGTAACCAGCCGACTAAATCCTCGCGACCGCGATAAAAATGCGTATCCGACAGGTGCAACACCCGCAAGCCCGGAAACTCAGGCGTCCCCGCCACCCCGAAACGCGGCACTGGCACATTCGTCCCCGGCGCGGCAATGGACCGCAACGCCCTTCCGGGCACGGGAACCGTCAAATGGCGCAGCTGATAAGCGCGGGAGGCACGCGCGGCACTCCACGCCACTGCTCCTGCCGTCACCGCACCGACTTTCAGTGCAGTCCAGGCGCGTGTCCACGAGGAGGGATTCATCGGGTCTACCTTTACTTTCCTGCCGCGTTGGGGTTGGCTGTTTACTGTGCCGGGGCCGCAGGCTGGGCTGGTGCGGGGGGCTGTGCCGGAGCTGGCGGCTGTGCGGGAGCGGGAGGCGCCGGATTGTTAGCTCCCGGATTAGCGCCGGGGTTTGCCCCACCCTCACCGGAAGAGGTCCCCGGACTGCCGGCACCGTTGTAAGACGCCCCCGGATTGGCAGAATTCCCCGGTATGGGTGACGGACTTTCCTCAGTCTTAGACCTGTAGCCTCCGCCCACAAACACGCCGGTAGAGCCCAGATTCACATTCGGTAGGGGCTGGACCGGGACCCCGTCCAAAGCGGCGGTCATAAACGTCCCCCAGGTCGGGGCAGCAATCGAGGAACCATAGAGGGAACCGTAGTAGCGTCCCCCGATAGTTTGATGTCCCACCGGGATATTCGCGTTGGCGTGCCCGACCCACACCGCGGCCGCCAGTTGGGGAACGAAGCCCACGAACCAGGTGTTTTCGTTGTGGTCGGTGGTGCCGGTCTTGCCCGCGGCCGGTCGGGGAATAGCAGCGGATCGCCCGCCCGCGTGCAGGACTCCCTCTAAGGTCACAGCCACTTTGTCGGCTACGTCGGGGGTCAGCACTTGGTGACAGTTTGCGTCGGGTACCTCGTAAGATTTCCCGGAGGAATCCGTGACGGAAGTAATGCCGATGGGGTTGCAGTAGACTCCGTGGGCGGCAAAAGTTGCGTAGGCGTCTGCCATCTGCAGCGGGGTAGCAGAGCCGGCACCGATAACGAAAGAGGGGTTTGGCTTGAAGGGCGAACCATCAGGTTCATTCACCCCCATCTTGGCGGCAGTTTTCGCGATGTCGCACAAGTCCAGTTTGGTCGCCATATTCGCGAACACGCCGTTGATGGAGTTGGCGGTGCCGTTAGCCACTGTCATGGCACCTTTCTTGGCGCCGCCGGTTTCGGAAAAGTTCCAGGTGTTAGCCAGTTCCGGGGCGCAGGAAATCTTCCAGTCTTTGGCGGGAATGCTGTAGCGTCCCCCGGCTTGGTCATAACCGCCGTACCCGTCGATATACCACTGGGTCAGGGTAAATACCTTGAATGTAGATCCGGTCATGAAGCCGGCGGAACCGCCGTGAGCGTAGTCGGCGTTATAGGAGTTTTCGGTCACCGCATTGTTGCCGGGGTCGACACCGTAGTTGGTGTTTTGGACCATGGCCTTGATTTTGCCGGTGCCCGGTTCCACGCTGGACAGAGCAATCTTTACGTCAGAAGGGTCACCCACCGGGATGCGTCCGGTAATTGTGTTGTAGGCGTCATCTTGAGTTTTCGGGTCAAGGGTGGTTTTGATGTTGAGTCCGCCGCGCAGCAGCAACCGTTGGCGTTCCGCATAGGTAGCGCCGAATTCGGGGGAAGAGAGGATTTCGCCAACCACCCAGGAACAGAAGTACGAGGCGTTGCCTGCCAGTCCGCACCCCTGTTGCTGGTTGGATATGTTCAATAGTTCCGCGACTGGGATGGATTTGGCTTTTTGGGCTTGTTTCGAGGTGATGTATCCGTCCCGCACCATCGCGTCCAGCACCATGGCCTGACGTTTGGTGGCGGATTCAGGGTGAGCGACCGGGTCGTGTCCGTTGGGGGACTGAGGAATTCCTGCCAGCAGGGCGGCTTCGGCAAGGCTGAGGTCTTTGGCGGGTTTAGAGAAGTAGTGTTGCGCAGCTGCTTCTACTCCGTACACCGAGGGTCCGAACTGGGCGATGTTCAGGTATCCTTCTAGGATTTCAGACTTGGTCATTTTTTGTTCCAGGCTCATTGCCAGTTTGGCTTCGCGGGCTTTGCGTTCCAGGGTGGCTTCGCTGGCGGCTTCAATCATGTCCGGGTCTCCCGCCACGCGTCCCTGTTCGATGAGCAGGTTTTTCACGTATTGCTGGGTGAGGGTCGACGCTCCTTGCAAGTCATTGCCTGCCAGGTTAGACAGGATAGCCCGGCTCATGCCCTCGATGTCGACGCCTTGATGTTCCAAGAAGCGCCGATCCTCGATGGCGATAACCCCTTGTTGCAGAGTTTTCGCGACTTCTGCCAGGGGGACCACTATCCGGTTTTCCGCGTAAAACTCAGCGATGGGGCTGCCGTCAGCTGCGGTGATGATGGATTTCATCGAGGGCTGGGAAGTAGTGAAATCAGCGGGTAGGTCGTCGAAGGTTTCTGCTCCCTTGGCGCTGACGATGGCAGCGGCACCGACCACGGGCAGAGCCAAGCCGGCAGTGAATACGCCCGCGACCGCGCTTGCCGCCACGAACGCGACCAAAAGGGCGAGGACTCGCGACTTACGGGTCTTGGGCAGTGCGGAAGTTGAACTTGCGGCGTCATTTTTCCCCATGGGTTAATCCTAAAGGTCGGGCGTGATTCTTTCTAAATTAAACCCGGCGATACCACCGAAAACCTTTCCTCTGGCGGTCCGGTGCCGTGACATTTCGTAAGCCCGATATGCAAATGGAAAAAATCAGTATGCCGCGCGTAAATCTTTCTCGATTTAATTATAAAATCCCGCCCTTGAAATTCCTTTGACCGGCAGCTAAGGTGTTAAGGGCAAGCTGGCTTTCGAGAAAGAAAGATTCATCATGTCAGTCAATGGAGACCAAACTTGGGCAGCGGAAGCGCTTTGCGCAGACTGCCCGCCGGATCAACTTTTTGTCCAAGGTGCAGCGCAACGCGAAGTCCGTTCTATGTGTTACGGATGCCCTGTCCGCATTGAATGTCTGGCAGATGCGCTGGATTCCCGCGCATCTTTCGGAGTTTGGGGCGGTTTGACCGAGCGGGAGCGTCGTGCCATGCTGCGTCGTTATCCCGAAGTGCGCTCCTGGGAGACTTGGCTGCGCGAAGCCGACGACGAACTGGCGGCGGAGCTGCGCACGAAGCACGCCCCGCACGTGTTGGCTCATGTGCGTGCGTCTCGCCGCGAAGTCGCGCTCTCTAAGTAGCGTCCATTAGGGATTATTCACAAGGGCGGGTTGCCGGTGTGGGCTCAACTCGCTCACGTTTAGGTGGGTTTTATGACAAAGTGGGAATACTTGACGGCACCGGTGATGGTGCATAACACAAAAGCGATTTTGGATCAGTTTGGCGCGGACGGCTGGGAACTGGTGACGATAGTGCCCGGGCCGAGTGGCGGAGATTCCCTGGTCGCTTACTTCAAACGACCTTTGGCTTAGCGTTTGACGGTTTCGGGCGCGCCCTTAGGGCGGTTTATGACGCCCGATACCGCAACCTTTCCTGATTCACGATGATAATTGACCGGCGCTTTTGAATGATCCAGCCGCGGGCAATGAAATCTGCCAGCACCTTGTTAGCAGTCTCCCGGCTGGCTCCTGCCATCTGACCTAACTCCAGTTGGGACAGTCCATGTGGCAGCCGTACCCCGGTGGTGGGAAGACCGGACTCTCGTGGGTTTTCACCATTTAATCCCGCGACTGCCGATGGGCTTTGTCCTGACATTTGGTCGCTCGCGGCACTCTCTCCGGTCAACTGGGACTGACTGGTAGTCTCCGCCTCTAGCGGTTGACCGAATCTTTCCATTAGTTCCAGCAGTGCTGCCGCGATACGTCCCGGCACGTCGACATCCCGCAGCGCCATAGTGCGTTGATAGAGCAGCTCCGTTTGCCGATTCAAGGCTCGCAGCACCTCGAGGTGCAGCGCCTGGTGTTTCTCCAGGTAATCCCGTGCATCCGTGACTAAAACCCAGTCCAGACGTACCGGTTCCAGGGTGGTGGCGCTAGAAAACCACATCCGGGCGGGGGTTTGCCCGGCGCTACGATGGGTACTGTCCAGACCCTCTGTTCCCGATTTTTCGGGGTGTTGGGCGACCGTGGAAGTTCGTTGACCGGGGTGGGATACCCCCTGTCCACCCCCCGCCGAGAGGTCGGTGAGGGCGTTAAGACCGATGGTGTCCGTCGGCCCCAGCACTTCCAGGAGGTGATCGCGCCCCATCGAAGTGGAGCGGGTGAGCTTAACTTTTCCCGTATGCAGGTGAAAAATTCGGTCTTGCAGGGTGTCCTCAGCAGCTAGGCGAAACCGCGCCTCTAAATCGGTCTGGTGTACCTTGGCACCCATTCCCGCCAGCACTTCTGCCCAGATTACGCCCAGGCTTGCCAAATCGCTGTTTCTCACCACCGCGGACGTTCCCTCATCTAAACCTTTGGTTACTGCTGGAAACTATGCATTTTCGGCACGTGCCAAGGCTTTGTCAGCGATTTGGTCCACCCTACCTTTGCGGCGTGCGGTATGTCCCACCACGCCGATCATAATCAGCAGGATGCCGATAATCAGGAATTGTCCCGAGGCCCCGGCAGATTCGATGAGGTAACTCAGCACCTTCAGCGCCATCAGCGGGCTGTCCTGCAGTCCGTGCAGAGTGGAGCCGATCGCGTTTTTCATCACTCCGGGAACCACTACGAAAGCGCCCCCCAGCACCGTGAGCACAATTCCGGATACAAACATCCCCAGCGAGGACAATCGCACCACACTGCCGACAAAAATGACCGCTGCCAAACCCAAAATCAGGAAGATGAGTCCCTCTAAAGAGTATTTGCCTGTCTCCCATGCAGAATGGTTGGAGCCGTAAAGCAACCCCCCGGCGTGGCGTAAAAATGCCCACGCCAAAGGAACGCCAATGATGCTGATCACCAGGGACCAGGCATGTGCCCCAGCTCGGCTCAACTTCGCCGGCTTGATAGAGGCGCCTGCCAATATGGTGGACTCGTTGAGTTTTTTGTCTTCATTACCCAAAAGTTCCGGTTGACGCGGTTGCCATTTTGGGTCAGATTCCGCGGTCGTCATAGCGTCAGCAGCAGCCGCGTTCGTCAGGGGGGTTGGATTGGGTTCTGTTCCCAAGAGAGACTTCCGTCGCACTACCGTGGTTTCCACGTCATCGGCGGAGGGCACAGGGGTGGCAGCCTTGTCATTAGCGTCAACCACGTCAGCACCAGAATCAGCGGCAGTTGCAATGGTTTCTTCGTTGAGAAAAGAGGACCAGGCTTGCGTCGAGGTGTCACTGACCGGATCGGGTTCCGGTTCTGGTTCTCGCTCCGGCACAGTCTCAGATTCCGGCTCCGACTCCGGCACAGGTGCAGAAGCGAGCACGGGGGTGTCGCTATTCGCTACCGAAGTCTGCGAGACAACCGCAGTTTCCTCACTATCAGGACTAATGGTGGTTGACTGACCCTGGGGATGTTTGGGTGCGTCCGCCTCGGTATCTACGGTTTCCGGGGTGGATTCTGTCTGTGCACTGGCAGCGTCGTTAGCATCGGTATTGGAGTCTCCACCGGATTGCGCAAAAGCCTGCGCCCACGCTTCGGCAGCATCGATTTCTCCGTCCAACGGCTTTGCGGCGTCCTGAGACGCATCACGCAGGTAGTCGGGCAGTTCTGCCGGCTGATTTTCTTCGGTCACGGGAGTCTCCCTTCGTCAGTCACCTCGGAACTCACGTTAGCGCACGAGAGTGACCAAGCTCACTAGGCGCGCGGAGAAAAACCGAAGACAGTAACGAAAACCCGTGCTCACTCCTGGTGAACAACCGAGAAAGACCGGCTACGCACCAGCCTCGAGATCTGCCTTTTGATCACGTACACCCGATTGACGGCACCACCACAACGTTAAAGCACAGGCAATCAGTACAAAGCCGAAAGTCATCAGCGGTCCGCCCGAGACGTGCATGGACGCCGTGAGGTAGTCAGAAAGCATCCTGACCAGGCGTTCCGCCCAGCCGGAAGTCGACGCTTCACCGAAAGCCAGAATCGCCCCCGGGATGACGCCACAGGTAACCCCGGCAAACATCAGACCCGCGGCGGAACGAGAGCCGGAATAAACCGCTATGAACAGCAACAGGATACCCAGAATCGGCAGCCCGTAAGTCGCGACCGCCGGCAGCTTGGACAGGTGACCGCTCGCTCCAGTAATTACTGCCAACCGGTCGTGTAGCGGAATCAGCGACAACATGCCCGCGACCGTGCAGACAACCGAAACCACGATTGCCCGCAGGTGATACTTCAGACGCGAAGGCGGGGCGATGGGAGTACCTGGCTCCCGGTCATTGGTTTCGCCGAGTTGATGCTCCAGCATAGCGAAGTCCCGCCCCTCCAGATAGGCAATCTGGGCTGCCAAAGACGCCCCGACCATGACTATTGCCATAGTGGGGAACAATCCAGACGCCGTCAAGGTCGAGACTCCGTCCAAGAAATCCCACCACAGCGAATACTGCGAAGCTCCCGTCAAAGTGTCGTTGTGAGAAGCCACCAAGCCTCGAATCGGGCTAGCCAAGACCGTCAACAGCACGGGCCAGAGCGCAGAAATCGCCCAGGATAACGACGAGTAATATCCCGTGATTACACCGGTTATGGAGAGCAGCGCGGTTCCCGCCAGGATTTCAAAAATTCCCAGGAAGATGGCGACCGCACCTGCGCCATAACTGGCATCCATCACGGTTTTCGTACCCCAAATCAGGAAAATCATCGCGAGGGGTGCCACTAACAGACCGGTAAGAATTCCGATGAGATTGGCGCGCAGGGTGCTGGGCGGAGGATTGGGTACCCCGGTTTTCGCGAGGTTACGAGACTGATCGCGCAGGTGTGACAGACGTTTCCAAGTGCCGGGTCGCTTGGCAGGGGGCTCTGTCGGAGCTGGTTCAGGATTCAAACTCTCAGGAGCCTCGACTTGTTCGAATTCGTTTTGAGCGGCAGCGGCGGCGAGTTCAGTCCTCCAAGCGGCGGTTTCTGTCTCGTCGATTTCTTCGTCCGCCGCGGCAGGCGGGGCGCCAGCGCCAATCGGGGTAGACGGAACGGGCTGGGGCTGACCGGAACGAGCCGGTTGAGGTGTCGGGACCGCGGGGGCAGTAGGCATGGCAGACGCAGTCGGGACCGCGGGGGCAGCGGGGGCGGTCATAGCCGGAGGAATAGTCGCTGCCGGAGGCACAGGGACGGCAGGAACAGCGGGAACGGTCGGCGCCATCGGCGTCATCGGTACACTAGGGACGGTTGGGACGGTTGGGACACCCCTGTTTGCCGCCGGAAAAGGTTGATTAGGAACGTTTTGTGCTGGGTTGGGGACGGGTTGCCCTGGCTGAGGGACCAATCCTCGTCTCACCGCGGAACGAGATGGCAGTACCCGAGGATGAACGGTCTGGGGACCGGGGCGCCAGGCAGGAACGGGAGGATTGCCGGATATTTGACCAGGTTGCATGGGATTAACCGGGACCTGCGGACGGGCAGGAGGAAAGAACGGTTGCCCCTGGCGGCGCTGCTGCGGATCGCCTCCCTGTGGAGGAACCGGATTCCGGGGAGGCTGCGGAAGGTTATCTGACACCGAGCCATTGTATAACGCAGGGGCTACGCTATACTAAACTTCCCCAAAAATGAGTCAAGTTTTACAGGTTTTCCCAGGTAGCGCCACGCTTTCCACAGTTTTCCACAGGGCGGGGATTTTGGGGTTTTCCACAGGTAAAAATTGTTCCACTTTTTCTCTGCCAGGCGACAGCAAAAACTTGGGGGCATGGTCAATACCTTCAAGACGGTGACGCTGCTATGCGAACCGCACGAGAAAGCCTGGCGGGAACAGCTCGAAATGCTCGCCACGCTCGCGGCTGCGGATTTGCGGGTCATGGCGCCACGAGACTGGTCCGAGACGTGCGCCGGTCCGGTCTTTTGCTCTGCCCAAGCGGCCGCCGCCTTTCCGGGACGATTGGCGACGGGAACCTACCTGGTGCGTCTGCAGGGAGAGACTAACGGCAGGGCGGAAATGGGGCCAGCGCTGGTTTTGCCAGCTGATGAGCGTGAAGTGTTGGGTCTCATGCTCCCCCAGTCTGGCAGTGCTTTCACCGTCATGGTTCGCGGTTTGGTGCCGGGAGTGAAGACGACGGTCATCGCCGGATTGCTCGCACATGCCCTCGCGGTAGTGGCACACAGCGAACCGAGAGACGGACACCCTGGTGAACTCCGACGCAACTGCGTACGTTCCCGAAA
This sequence comes from Mobiluncus holmesii ATCC 35242, assembly GCF_000185445.1. Classification (NCBI taxonomy): domain Bacteria; kingdom Bacillati; phylum Actinomycetota; class Actinomycetes; order Actinomycetales; family Actinomycetaceae; genus Mobiluncus; species Mobiluncus holmesii. The sequence goes on from NZ_GL622346.1 coordinate 1,760,991, forward strand.
CAGAGGACGCGAAGCCCGATTTGCAGGTGACCGCGACGGGACTAGTGGCAGCGGGGAGTTTAGTGCGTTACCTCCGGTTTGCTGGGTGGATTGCAGTGGCTCCTACCTGCCCTTAGACGCGTGGGTCGCGCCGGTCAGCGGGGCTGATTTGGATTGGCAGGCTTGGCAGACGACCGGGCAAATTCCGGGTTTTCGTGCCGCGGCGGGACTGCCCACATGGGAGAACGTGGCGTTGCTGGGCGGTTCGGGGTCCATAGTCCGTCCCCAGACTGTTGCCGGCGTGCTGCGTGATTTGGCAGGGATTTTCCCGTGCCTGGTGCTGGATTTGGGCTCCGGAGCGGGGATACCTGCGCTATCTGAGACGGGAGTTTCACGTGGAACCGCACGGGCGGATGCCGTCGTGTGGGTCGCTGATCATTCCCGCGCAGCGCTGCTGGCGTGGGAAACGCTACCCCCGGAGTTTCCTTGTCCCACACACCTCATCGTGGTTCCCGGCGGAGGCTTGCCACCACGGCAAGCCCGCCGGGCGCTGCGCGGAATTCATCCGGAAATCGACGTTTCGGACTGGTCCTATTCTGCGCGGATTTGGGACAGTTTCGGCTGTGACGGGCTAATTGCCCCGCTGCCCCGAAAAGTGACGCACTGCACGGAAACTCTAGCGGCAAGTCTGCTGCATTTGGAACTGAGGACACGACGATGAACATTGGGGAAATGCGACGCCTGGTCGCGACCGGTTTAGATCCGGCACAAGCAATTTTACAGACCGCTCCCGCTGCCACCACCACCGGAGAGTTGGCACAGGGTGCCCGCGGGCTGCGTCAATCCTTAGAGGGGGTCGACGAGCCGCTCGGTTCCCTGCTGACCCGACCCGGAGTCACGGATTTGCTGGTCAACAGCCCTGAGGAAGCTTGGATAGATGCCGGGGCAGGTTTGGAAAAAGTGCCGGATTTTTCCATGGGATCAGCCGTGGCGCTGCGCCGGGCAGCGGTACGGATGGCTGCCGCGGCCGGGCAACGGCTCGACGACGCGACCCCGATTGTCGATGCGACATTGCCTTCAGGAGTGCGTCTGCACGCCGTGTTGCCGCCACTGTCGGGGGATTCGGCGGTGATTTCGTTGCGGGTGCCCAGTCCGGTGGCGCTACCTTTGGAGGCGGTGGTGGCATCTGGCATGGTTTCGTCATGGCTTGCTGAGGCGTTGCGCCGATTAGTGCAGGTGCAGGCGTCGGGGTTGATTACCGGGGCCACCGGTACGGGGAAGACGACTTTGCTGGCGTGTTTGTTGGGGTTGGCAGCCCCGGATGAACGTCTCATTTGTATCGAGGAGGTTTCGGAGCTGCGCCCCGCGCATCCCCACGTGGTTCATTTGCAGGCACGGGGGGCTAACGTGCAGGGAGCGGGGGGAGTGTCTCTGTCCGATTTGGTAAAGGCTGCGATGCGGATGCGCCCGGATCGTTTGATTTTGGGTGAGGCTAGGGGTGCCGAAGTCCGGGAGATGCTCTCGGCGTTGAATACGGGTCATCGCGGCGGTTGGGCGACGGTTCACGCCAATTCGGCACTGGAGGTGCCGGCACGTTTGGAGGCTCTGGGGGCTTTAGCGGGCATGAACCGTGAGGCTTTGTGTGCCCAATCCCTGCCGGCTTTCGATGTCATTGTGCATCTGCGCCGGTTTCGTAATCAGGACGGTCGGGTGCGTCGCGCGGTGGTGCAGTTGGCGCGGTTAGTCCGTGGTGCTGATGGGGCTTTGGCAGCAAAAGCGGTGTTGGATTTCAATCCCCAGACTGGGGCGGTGCAACGGTTAGAGGGCTGGCGGGATTTTGCCGTCCAGTTTGAATTGCCCGAGCCGCCACGAGACTCAGTATCGACCGTGTCCGCTGCGGCAGGTTCCCCCGCCACCGTAACGGACACCCCCAGCCACAGCACCGCCCTTGTGACCCCGAAACCGGGACATGCGGACCCCGAACTTGTGAATTCGGATCCGGAACTTGTGCGCTCAGACGCGAAACTTTTGCACCTCGAACCGGAACTGACGGAAACCAGCCGGGTTGCCACCCTCACACCGCCACCAAAATGGCAAGTTCCCCAGTTGGAATGGAACCCCGTGGGGGAACGTAATCAGGTGCCGTCCGGGTCCGTCAACGTTTTGGCAGACATTCAGGGGGTGGGCTGATGGATTCGACACAGCTGGTCACCGTGGTGGTAGCGGTGGTGTTGCTCGCGGGGGCGGGACTGTTAGCGGGAATGGGGTCACGCAGCGGGCGTGAATCACAACCGCGCGACCTACTCTCTCGCGTCGAGGCAGGGGGGGTTCGCAGCGCGAAAAGTATGGAGCGAGTACCGCTGTGGCGTGCGGTGTTTTCCAAGCGGAACAGGTGCCCGGCACCGCGGGGACTGAGGGATTTAGACGTGGGGCTGTTGTGTGCGGAAATTGCTACTCGTTTGGAGGCGGGTGCCAACATTGCCAACGCCTGGGACACCACCTTGCATCGTCTGGATACACGTCTGGATTACGCGGCAATACAAGCATTTGTGGCTCATCCGCGGTCGGGACTGTGGGAACGGCTCAATCACTGGCGGGCGGGGCGAACGGCGGAAACAAACCCGCTGGCGCGGGTACGTCATCCGGAGGCTGCCGCGCAAGCCTTGCGGGGTATGTTGATTGCCACCCAAGTAGCGACCCAGGTTGGAGCCCCCTTGGCAGAGATTTTGAACCGGGTTGCGGACGGGATTGCCGCCACACTAGAGACCGCCGCGAAACGTCACACCGCCCAGGTCGGTCCTAAAGCTACCGCGCGCCTGCTAGGAGTGCTGCCTTTGGCGGCGCTGGGGATGGCGCAGTTTATCGGGGTGGATGTCATTGATATGGCTTTTCAAGGCGGTATCAACACCTGGGTTTTCGTCATCGGTCTGGGTCTGATGGTGGCAGGAAACCTGTGGTCAGCCGCCATGATTCGCCAGGCTACCGGCAGCTCTGTGACGGGGCTTGATCCGACTTTGGCGATGGACATTATTGCGGCCTGTCAGCAAAACGGAGTGTCTCTGACGTCCACTCTGCAAGCTGTGTCGGCGGCGAGTGAGGAGGCGGATTTGGCGGTGGTGGCGCGGATGCTGCTGTTGGGGGCGGACTGGGATGAGGCGTGGGCGCAGGCGGATAGCAAGTGGGTTGACTTAGCCAGCGTGTTACAGCCGGCGTGGGAGGAGGGCGCCTCTCCGGTGCCTCTGTTGGTGCGCGGGGCTTCGCGAACTCGGACCGCGGAGATTCACCGGGCTGTCGACGCGGCGGAACGTTTAGGGGTGCGGCTGATGATTCCCCTGGGGGTGTGTTTATTGCCGGCATTTTTTGCGCTGGGGATTGTGCCGGTGGTGGTGTCCACGATTGAGGACCTCATTTCATGAGGGAAATACAGACTTCCCTTTGTCAATGCACAAGGGGGGTGCCAGTTCGTCACCGTGACGGCTGGCGGTCACGCGGAAGGTCCGCGAGACAAATTGCAAAAAGGAGAAAGAAAATGAACAAGGTAAGCGCATTACAAATGAAGGCACTGTCTTTTTGGACTCGTCTGAAGGGCGAGGAGGACGGCATGGCGACCGCGGAATATGCCATCGGTACCCTGGCGGCGGCAGCTTTCGCGGGATTGTTGTTGATGATTATGAAAGGCGGCGAGTTGAAAGGCGCGCTGCAGTCCATCATCGAAGCGGCTTTGCAGGTCTGAGCATGTTGATGAGTGTCGGGAAAGGTTGGCGTCAGCAGCTTCGCCGGCGCTTGTTGCGTCGCTGGCTGGTTCGGGGGCGGCGTCTCAGTTCGGAACACGGGATGGTTACGACCGAGCTGGCGTTGACCTTTCCCGCAGTCATCATGATTGTGGTGGCTTTGGCGTTGACCGGGGCAGCCGGTATGGCAGGAGTTCAGGTCAACACTGCCGCACGAGCAGCTTGCCGGTCAGTGGCTATTGGAGAGGACAGCGCGGCAGCAGTGGCAGCCGGTAATCGGTTGCTTGGGGGTGCCGGGGGCGCTGCGGGTGCGGTGAGCGTCAGTACCACTGGCAAGGACGTGCAGTGTAGCGCCACCAAGAAGATGCCCGCGATGCTCGGAATGCTCGGTATGAGCGCCAAAGCGCAGGCGGTGATTCCTCGTGAAGATTCGTGGTGAAACTGTCCGACAGGAGTCGCTCCAGGAGGGGCTGCGTGATGAACGTGGTTCGGGAACCGTGATGGCCTTGGGGTTGATTCTGTTGGGGCTGGCTTTGACCTTGGGTTTGGCACAGGTCGGGGTGGCAGCGGTGGGTTCGACCGCCGCTCATCAGGCCAGCGATTTGGCTGCCATTGCCGGGGCTACCGCCGTGTTGACTGGCGGGGACGGGTGTGTAACTGCCGGGGAATACGCCACCAAGAACGGCTCTCACCTGGAGTCTTGTTCGGTTTCCGGATGGATGGTGACCGTTCGGGTGGCGAAGCCGTTGAAAATCGGGCTGGTGCCGGAGGCGCAGTCGACGTCCCGAGCCGGTCCGGAATTCCTGGGCTAGGCGGTTGGGCGCGCGGTCCTGGCAGGTCTGAAAGTCCTCGCCGGGCGCGCGCTCAGCTCAGGCTTTGCCGGACCCGGGCGGCGGTGCCGTGCGCCCAGCCGGTCGTGACCACCACCGCGATGACGGCTACTGTGGCGCCCAGGAAGATGGTGATGTACCAAGCCGGATGGGCAGCCTCGTGAATGGGCAGGCCGCGCGCTACTCCCAGGTTCATGAATGCGCCGAAACCTGCGATGCCCAGGGACATGCCGATTTGGCGGGCAGTGGACGTGGTGGCAGAAGCGACCCCGGCCTGGCGTTCCGGCATGGCTGCCAGTACCCGGTTCGTCACCGGCATGTTGGTAAAAGCCAGTACCACCCCAGCTAAAGTTGTCGCCATGAACAGCAACACGACCGGACCGGTGCTGTTCAGGGGCAGCAGGCAGACGCCCAACAGCAGGGTACCGATACCGGCTGTCAGGAACGCCGCTCGGTAGTTGCCCGCGGCGACGATACGTCCTGCCGCGACGGCCGCGACCGTGTTGGCAAGCGCCAGAGGCAGCATCATCAGCCCGGCGTGCAACGGGGTGAAACCCAGGTCTAGCTGCAGGTAGAGGGCAAACACGAACATGAAACCGCCGTGGGTAATAAAGACGAACTCCATGACGGACAGGGACCCGACGAAAGGAACGGAACGGAAATAACGAAAATCTAGCATCGGCCAGGGTGTGTGAGTCTCTCGCCACACAAAGCCGAGGGAGGCTGCCAGGAATATCCCTGCGAGAATCCACTCGCGGAGACCAAAAATGCCTTCTCCGAAGCTGATGATGTCATAGGTCAAGGCACCCATGAGGATGGCGGTCAAAATTTGACCGGGAATGTCCAGGCGGCGCCCGGTTTCATCACGGGATTCGGGGACTTCGCAGATGATGCCCGCCAGGGTCAACGCCAACAGTGGGAGCGGCGCCCAAAACACGGCGCGCCAATCGACCCAGGTCACCAGCGCCCCAGCCAGCACCGGTCCGGCGGCTAAACCGACTCCGAGCAGGGCATTCCAAAACCCGATGGCTTTCGCGCGTTCCACCGGGTCGCGAAACACCTCGTTGATGACCGCGAGGCTGATAACCGGCAGCATACAGGCTCCCAGTCCTTGCAAGCCGCGGCCGACAATCAACACCAGCGGCATCCACGCTACGGCAGCCAACACGGTACCGACCGTGAAAGTCGCCATGCCGACAATCATGGTGCGGCGGCGTCCGAAACGGTCGCCCAAAGCTCCGGTCACCATCAGCATGGCTGCCAAAGCGAGGGCATAAATGTTCAACGACCACTGCAGTTCCCCGGTGCTGGCGTGCAAATCCGCCCGAATTGCCGGTAGAGTCACGTTCATTGCGTTTAGATACAGCTGGGTACACACGACGGTCATCGAGCACACCAACAGCACTCGTTTGCGTCGTGCCGGCGTCAAAGCGTCAGCATCATTCTCAGAAGCCACCTCTACCGTCCCTTCGCTGACCTCCCTTAGTCTAGCGTTTTTACGCCCGGCACCAATCCGCGCGAAAGGTTTGGGTCGCCCGGTTTGCGCCGCGGTGTCCCACGTCTAAAAAACCGGCGAAGTTACAGGTGAACACGGTTTAGGCGCAGGGAGTTCAGCACCACCAGCACCGAGCTGGACGCCATGAAAGCCCCCGCCAGCACCGGGTTCAACATTCCCGCGGCCGCCAGGGGGATGGCCACAATGTTGTAACCAAAAGCCCAAGCGAGGTTCTGTTTGATGTTTCGCAGGGTGGCTCGAGACACGTTGATAGCCTGGGTGATTGCCTCCAGATTGGGGTTCACCAGGGTGATGTCCGCGGCACCGATAGCCGCATCGGTGCCGGTGGCCAGGGCAATCCCCAGGTCGGCGGCGGCTAGGGCGGCTGCATCGTTGACACCGTCCCCGACCATTGCCACGATTTTTCCGGCGTCTTGCAGTTCCCGGATCGCGTCGACTTTGCCCTCCGGGCTGACCCCCGCCACGACCGTTTCGATTCCGGCCTGGTCGGCCGCTAGGCGTGCAGGTTCGCTCTGATCTCCGGTCAGCAGGACGGTTTCGATACCGGCCGCTTTCAGGCTGGCTACCGTGTGTGCGGCTTCGGGTTTGACCGGGTCGCTGAACGTAAACACGGCGAGGGCTCGCGCCTGCACTAGGTCTCCCGCTACGGCGGCGGCATTGTTTTCGCTGCGCCGGCCCGGTTCGGCCGCGGTTCCCGCACTGTCCAGCAAACTGGCCCCGTACCCGGCCTTTTCGACCTGCGCAATCAGGGTTTCAACCGGGATATCCGCGGTGAGAGTCACGGTGGCGATTTCTAAGGGGAGGTTCACGACAGCCGAAACTCCCTCGAGTTTATTGAGCCGCTTTTCCACTCGCGCCACGCAAGACGCGCAGGTCATTCCCGTGACTTTCAAGGTCATTTCCCTACTGGCTCTCCCCGCCGCCAGCTGCCCGTTACCGGCCGGCTCACCTGGCAACACCGGACAGGCGTCCCCGGAAACTTGTGACGACCAGTCCGCACCCGTAGCCAACACCGCCACGGTCCGCCCTTGTGACTGGGCGGCCTCAATCGCCGCAGCCAGCTCCGGGGGAATGTCCGCGCCCATCGCCGTGAGCCACTTCGGTTTCCCAATCGCATAGGCCACGCCGTCTACGAAACCTCCGGCGCCGCGCCCGATGAACGTGACGAACCCGGTCAAGGCGCCGGGTCCGCTCCCGCAGTCTCTCGCCTTTGCCGCCGCGACCAGGGCTTTTCCAATCGGGTGGGGGGATCCTGTCTCTAGTGCAGCCGCCAACGCGAGAGCCTGGGTATCCCCCAGCGACGCCATGTCCGCGGTCCTCGGAGCGGACACCGTCACGTCCTCCAGGCTCATTTCGCCGCTGGTCAGCGTGCCGGTTTTGTCCATGACCAGGGTGTTGATGCGCCGGGTTTCCTCCAGAATCTGGGGACCTTTCAGCAAGATGCCCGCGCGGGACGCCCGGGTGGATCCGACCAGCAAAGCCATCGGGGTCGCCAACCCCAACGCGCACGGACAGGCGATGACCAGCACTGATACCCCGGCGGTGAAAGCGGCAGGGAACGGTTGTCCGCCTCCCAGCCACAGCGCGAAAGTCAAGACAGCCAGGGCAATCACCACCGGGACGAACACTGCCGACACTCGGTCCGCTAGGCGGGAAACCGGGGCTTTCTCGGCTTGAGCGCGGGTCACCAGCCGGGTGATTTGGGCCAGTTTCGTTTCCGCACCGACTTTGGTGGCCTGGGCGACCAGCAGGCCTTGGACGTTGATGGTGGCGCCGGTCACACTATCGCCCACGGATTTTTCGACTGGGACAGGCTCGCCGGTCAGCATGGATTCGTCAACGGTGGAATGTCCCTCGAAAACGATGCCGTCGGTGGCGATTTTTTCCCCGGCTGGTACCAAAAAGTAGTCCCCCGGCTGGAGCGCGGCGACGTCGATAGTTTCAGTTTCCCAAGGCGTGGTCGTGTCACGAGGGTCGCCGGGGCGAGTGACGCGCACGGCGTGTTTTGCCCCCAGGGACAGCAAGGCGCGTAGCGCCGAGGTTGCCGAGGACTTGGCTCGGGCCTCTAAATACCGTCCGGTCAGCAAGAATACGGTAATCATCACGGCGGTTTCGAAAAAGATTTCGCCGCCGGGTCCTGTTTCGTGCGCTGCCGCGAGCGGGTTCATGCTCATGTTCATGGTCATGCCGATACGGCCGGCGGGGGTGAAAATCAGTGCCCCCCAGGAGTACAGCGTCGCCACGCTAACCCCCAACGCAACCAGGGTGTCCATCGTGGTGGACCCCCCTCGTGCCGCCCGCAGAGCCCCGCGATGAAACGGCGCGGCGGACCAGCCCACCACCGGCAGACTGCACACCCCCACGACCCACTGCCAAGCCGGGAACTGCAGGACTTCCAGCATGGAAATCACCATCACCGGCAGACCAAAAATCAGCGCCACCACCAGGCGACGTCCCAGGTCTTGTCGGCGCAGCCCGGTCGGGTCCAGCGCTGGATCCATCGCCGGGTCAGCGGAGGAATTAACTGTCGTTTCGTTGTGTGTCATCAAATCACCGGGCCGACCCCGCGCCGTCCTCACACCACCGCTGGAGACAGCGAAGGAAACAAAATCTAGCGGTTGATGGACACCACGCGGTAGTTGCCGGCGTCCTGCACGGTTTCGGTGAGGACCTGGTCGGAGGGCAGGCTTTCGCCAGTCACGGTAGCGACACCGCGGCCCTCGTCACGCACCACTTCGACCCGCTCAACGCCCGCTAGGTCGCTGAGGTCAGCGGTGATGTGCTTGACGCACATGTCACAAGTCAGTCCGTCGAGGTTCATGGTGAGGGTTGCCATTAGGGTTCCTTTCGTTGCTGTTTCGCGATATTGGCCGCTCGTAGGACCACTGTCTATTTTAACCACCGGTTGCGCCAAATTATTCCCACCCGGCACGTGACCGGAATCGGTCCGGCGTAACGTGGCGAGCCGGTCTATTTGAGATAGTCGACCAGCTCGGCAGCCAAGCCGATGTAAGTCGCGGGACTCAGCGCCTGCAAACGTGCGGTTTGCTCGGCGGGAAGCCCCAAACCGGAAATAAACTCACGCATCCGAGCCCCGTCAACCTTGTGCCCGCGGGTCAGCTCTTTCAAGCGCTCGTAAGGGTTATCCATACCGGGAACCCCCGCAATCCCCGCCACGCGCATAGTCTGTTGGACTGCCTCGCCCAGCACTTCCCAGTTGTCATCCAAATCGGCTGCCATCACGGCGGCATCAACTTTCAGCCCCGCCAGTCCGCGTCGCAGATTATCGATTGCCAGCAAGGAGTGACCAAACGCGGTGCCGATATTGCGCTGGGTGGTGGAATCGGTGAGGTCGCGCTGCATCCGGGTGGTGACCAGAGTCTGTTCCAGTACCTCGAACAGACCGGAGGAAATCTCGAGGTTCGCTTCGGCATTTTCAAACCGAATCGGGTTGATCTTATGCGGCATGGTTGACGATCCGGTCGAACCTTGCGCTGCCAAATCTTGGGCAAAATACCGCAGGGAAATATAGGTCCAAATGTCGGTGGCGAGGTTGTGGGCGATGCGGTTAAAGTGCGTGACCGTCGCGTAAAGCTCCGCTTGATAGTCGTGGGACTCAATCTGGGTAGTCAACGGGTTCCAGGTCAAACCCAGACGATCCTCGACAAAACCGCGGGACAGAGCCGGCCAATCCGCTCCGGGTACCGCGACCGTGTGCGCCGCAAAATCGCCGGTCGCGCCGTTGATTTTGCCCAAGTATTCCTGGGCTTCGACGCGTTTCAGCTGGCGATTCATACGCCAGGCAAACACGGCAAGTTCATGTCCCAAGGTGGTGGGGGTGGCGGGCTGCCCGTGGGTGTGGGCCAGCATCGGCACCTGAGCGTTTTCCTGGGCAAGGTCGGTGATTTGGGTTTGCAGGGCGCGAGCGGCGGGCAGCCACACCCGTCCCACCCCCTGCTTTAACAAGATCGCATAGGTCAAATTGTTGATGTCCTCAGAAGTGCAGAATATGTGCACCATTTCTTTGAGCTTCGGCAGTGCCTGACCTTCCGCACCTCCCAACACCTCCGGGGCCGCTTCAAGGGCGGACTTCAAAAGGTATTCCACAGCTTTCACGTCATGCTTGGTTTTTGCTTCGGTTTCGCTCAGCGTAGCGATTTCATCCGCCCCGAAAGTCCCCACCAGACCCCGCAGATAGGATTTTTCTGCCGCGCTCAACACCGGCGCACCGTCCAGTACTTCCTGGTCCGTGAGCCAAATGAGCCACTCAATCTCTACGAACAGGCGTGCCCGGTTCACCGCCGCTTCGGAAAACCAGTCCACCAGCGGAGCCACGACCCCGCGGTATCTTCCATCCAGTGAACCGAGGGCAATCGCCGGGCTCAGCGCCCCCAAATCAACGTGTGCGGTAGGAAATTCAGTAACCATTTTTCTGCTTTCAATAGTTGTGAGAGGGGGTTGGCGGTTAGGTTCAACCCTGCGGCGGTTCGGCAGCAGCCGCTGCCTTCGCTGCCGCCGGAATTGCGTCCAAAATCTGGTTCATGGCGGCATCGTCACCGAAGTGGGCTGCGGACACGAACCAGGCTTCGAACACGGAGGGCGGCAACATGACGCCTTGCCGGTGAAACTCCCAGAACATCGGGGCGAATCGCCAGGTTTCCTGGGCTTTCGCGCCAGCATAATCGGTGACGGGAGTTTCGGAAAAGAACACGGAGAACAGCGACCCAGCACGCCCAATGAAGTGAGGCACGCCCTCCCGGTTCAACGCCGCGTCCAGGGCGCCCGCAATCGTGTCTGCCACGGCATCGACCTTGCCATACACGTTATTGTCGGCACCTCGTAAAGTGGCCAACCCGGCCGCGCAAGACAGCGGGTTGCCGCTCAGGGTTCCGGCCTGATAGACCGGACCGAGGGGCGCGAGCTGATCCATCAGTTCAGCCCGACCCCCAAGAGCTGCCAAGGGCATTCCTCCCCCGATGACCTTGCCGAAAGTCAGCAAATCTGGGGTCCAAAACTCACCGAAGGTCACGCCCTTATTTTGGGCAGCAACCCCCACGGGGAATAATCCCGCCGGTCCGGACGTGGTACCTACCGGACTTTCCAGATATTCCCGCCCGGTGGACAGTCCCCACCAGCCCGACGGCGACACCCTAAACCCGGTCAACACTTCGTCTTGAATCATCAATGCCCCGTGCTCGCGGCACAACCGGGAAATTTCAGGCAGGAATCCGGCTCGCGGTGCCACAACACCCATATTCGCGGCAGCACCTTCCACAATGACGGCAGCGATTTCGGAACCGCGCTGCGCAAACGCTTCTTGCACAGCTTTCACATTGTTGTAGGGCAACACCAAGGTCAGGGCAGAAATTCCTGTCGGCACGCCCGCGGAAGCAGGCAAGCCGCCGGTGGCGACTCCGGAACCGGCTTCGCTGAGCAGACAGTCAGAGTGTCCGTGATAGTTACCGGCGAACTTGATAATCAAATCCCGCCCGGTCACCCCGCGCGCCAAGCGGATAGCCGTCATGGTCGCCTCGGTCCCGGTCGAAACAAACCGGACCTTTTCTGCCAGCGGCACCCGTTTCCGGATAGCCTCTGCCAACAGGGTCTCCGACTCGGTGGGCGCCCCGAAACTGAGACCTGCCTCCGCCGCGGTCCGGACTGCGTCTACCACCCGTTCATCGGCGTGACCCAGCAGCATCGGACCCCACGAACAAATCAAATCAACAAACTCGTGACCTTCCGCATCCCACACGCGCGGACCCTTCGCGCGAGCCACGAAAGACGGCACCCCCCCGACCGAACCGTAAGCGCGCACGGGGGAATCAACCCCTCCGGGGATGACGGCTTGCGCCGCCGCAAACAAATCAGCATTCGTTGTCATTTCGCCCTCCTTTGGGTGATGAAAGGACCTTGTCACAAGTTCTTTCGAGCTACGTGTTCAGTTCACTAACCGTGGCGGGGGCTCGGGTTACGCCAAGCCTTGCGCCGCTTCAATCGCATAGTAAGTCAACACAATGTCCGCTCCGGCGCGAACGATTGAAGTCAAGGACTCGTCGATGACGCGAGAACGGTCAATCCAACCGTTAGCGGCCGCAGCTTCAATCATCGCGTATTCACCGGACACCTGGTAAGCAGCCACCGGCACCGGTGCCGCCGCAGCGATATCAGACAGCACGTCCAGGTAAAGCGAGGCTGGCTTGACCATTACCATGTCGGCGCCTTCCTCAATGTCCAGCAGGGTTTCCCGCATTCCTTCGCGACGGTTGGCAGGGTCTTGCTGATAGGTGCGCCGGTCGCCTTTCAGGGCGCAACCGACCGCGTCCCGGAACGGTCCGAACAGGCCGGACGCATATTTGGCAGAGTAAGCCATAATCGCCACGTCACTGTACCCGGCTTGATCCAGAGCAGCACGAATCGCTGCAACCTGACCGTCCATCATGCCACTGGGTCCGACCGCGGCCGCTCCCGCCCGCGCTTGTGACACCGCCGTGGCGGCATAACAAGACACTGCCCAATCGTTGTCTACCGCGCCATCGGGTCGGAGTGGTCCGCAGTGTCCATGCGAGGTTGTCTCATCCAGACAGGTGTCCGCCATGACCACCAACTGATCCCCGACCTCTGCGGCGAGCGCAGCGATGCCCCGGTTTTGAATCCCGTCGGGGTCCCAAGCTGCCGAACCGATTTCGTCCTTGTCAGCGTCGGTGGGGACTCCGAACACAATCATGCCCCCGATGCCGGCATCCGCCGCTTCCCGACCCAGTTTCGCCAAAGATTCCGGCGTGTGCTGGTATTGACCAGGCATGGAAGGAATCTCTACCGGTTCAGTAATCCCGTCGCGCACAAAGACGGGCAATATCAGCTGTTCGGGGCTCCAGCGGGTTTCCGTCACCAGACGGCGCATCGCCACGGAGGTACGCAACCGGCGGGGACGCACGAAAGGGGTCAGACCGTGGGGCAGTTTCCGCGCGGGCACGACCTTTTCGTTCGCCCCGGCTTTCGTTTCAGCTTCACCAGTACCGGTGTGCCGTCCTCCGGTCGCGCTCGGAGTGGTCGGTCCTACGCCCAAGTTTGCGGCGTGCGGTAATCCTGTCATAGTTATCCCCTAATCTTGTGCGGCTTTCTTTTCTTGCTCTCTAACGGCGTCCTCGTAAGCCCGAACGACCCCTTCGGTGTTCGTGGTTTCGCAGACTTCGGCGGCGGACCAGCCCAGTTCCCGCAGTACGGTTGCCGAAGATTTCCCAAAAGCGATGGGCTCGGGCCATTGTTTCACGCCGGCTTTCGTCAGCAGTTGGTGGGCAGCGTGCGCCACCGAACCGGCAGTAATCAGCACGTAGGTGTGCGCCCCCGGAGCCAAGGCGGCCTCCCATTCCAGTGGCAGATCGGGCAGGCACACGGATTCATAGAGTCGCAGTTTTTCTACGTTATATCCCTTGCGGTTCAGTCCTTGCCCCAAGGTCGGTGCCGCGCCGACCGCGCCGGGCAGCAGCACTGTTCCGGTTCCTGCCGGGAACACTTCGACCAAGGACTCGGCGCACGCCGGATCCGGTCCCACCAGGTCAACGTGACCGTCGAACTGGCGGATGGCTTCGGCAGTGGCACTACCTACGGCAGCAACCTGCACTTGGGCAAACAAATCTTCCAGGTCGTAGTGAGCGTCCAGGAATGTCGCCGTCGCCACGCTGGAGAGCACGACCCAGTCATATTCCCCGCTCTGCAGCCGTTGCATCGGATCAAACCAGTCCTCGCTGGGGGTGGGCACTTTCTCAGTTACAGGCGCACACACGACCGGCAGTCCGGCCTGTTCCAATCCCGTTGCCAACACGTCACCAGGGACTCTGGGCACCAACAGTTTAGGTTTCATCAAATGCTATTCTCCCCACAATTCCTTTTCATTGCATATCGTCTGATTTGCGTCTGTCTGAGTTGACGCGGATTTGGCGGCTTTGAGGTCTGCGATTGTTGCGGCTCCGGCCTCCAAGAGTTCTCCCGCCAAATCTACCCCGAGCTGCTCGGCAGCAGCCAGGGCAAAATCACGCTGCGCGGCTTCGGCTCCCAGCAACACGGTGGTTTCCCCATTGACTTCCAGGACTTCGCCCTGATTTCCGATGACTCGGGCAGTCAGTTCCAGGCGTCCCGAAGGTGCCTCGGTATGTTTGTCCCAAGTCACGACGCCTCGTACGCCCAAGGGTGCGGCGCAGCCCGCTTCGAGGTAGCGCAGCAGGGCGCGTTCCGCACTGACTTCTAACCGGGTGGGTTCGTCGTCCACAAACTTGAGGATTTGGGCGAAGTTTCGCCCCTCATCACTGTCCAACAGCTCGGAACGGGTTTCCAGGGCTAAGGCACCCTGTCCGCCGGCAGGAATCACCGTACCTTCCAGGGAATCCGTAATTGCGTCATCCATTCCCAAGCGACGCAGCCCGGCTCGCGCCAGCACCACCCCGTCCAGGTCTTCGGCAGCTTTCCCCGACGGCAGACCAGCCTGTTCAGCTACGGCAGCCAAACCTTTCACCCGCCCGACCCGCGTGGGGACGTTGCCGCGAATGTCTACCAGCTCAATATCTGGACGTGCCACCGCAATCTGGCGAGCTCGGCGAGGCGAGCCGGTACCCAGACGCGAACCGGCGGGCAAATCTGCCAAGCTGAGACTGTCCCGCGCCACCAACACGTCTCCCGGATCTTCACGAGTCGGGGTGGCAGCCACCACCAGACCGTCTACCGGCACGGTGGGCAGGTCTTTCAGAGAGTGGACCACCAGGTCGCAGTGACCCTCCAGCAGTGCCACCCGCAGGGCTGCGGCGAACACGCCAACGCCACCCAGGCTGGCTAGTGAAGCCCGATTGATGTCGCCCTCCGTGGTAAACGTCTGTACCTGAACGTGTAACCCGCGCTGCTCCAAGTCGGAGGCGACGGCGCGGGTTTGGGTCAAAGCCAGGGCGGAGGCACGGGTGCCAATCACGAGCGGACGCTCAGTGCTGCCAATCGTTTGCATAGGTTCTAGCTTAGGACAAAGCAGGGTTAAGTTGTAACCGAAGAGACAAACGAACCTCCCACTTTTCTAGCGTTAAGGCTAGAAATTCTTTATGCCGATGCTGACTATCAGAGATTCCCAAGTGTATGAAAACGTTCGCGAGCTCGCGAATCGTAAAGGCATAACCATGACTGCCGTGGTCGCCCGCGGCTCGGGTTCCCCCGCCAAGCTAAACTTCGGAGACTGTTTCTCCTACGCCGCCTCCGCGCCCTGAATGAACCGCTGCTGTTCAAGGGCACGGACTTCAGCGCTACCGACGTCATCGCGGCATGAGCATCCGGCGACCGTCCGCCCCACCCTCGTGACCTGTCCTATTGAAACTGCAATCCGCGTGCAACCACGGCGGTAATCCCGGTCCCAGCAAACAGCGCGCCTTCCAAATCCAAGCCCTCTACGCGTTCGGCGGCAGCGGCAATCTGGTTCAGCACCGCGCGTTCCTCGACGGTAGGGTGAGCCATAGCGTCTCCCCAAAAGATACGGCGCGAATCCAGGACCTGATCCATGGTCAGTTCCACCCCCAGCATCCGCGACGCGTCTGCCAAAGCTCGCTCCACGCTCACCTGATACACGAAGCCTTCCGGGTCGCCCTCCCGACCGTAGGAAATCCGCAGGATATGCGTATGAGGGGCAGCTCCTGCCATCGTCCCGGGCCATTTCGCTGAATAGTTCGTGATGGCTTTGGCCTGCAGGACGTTCGGGTCCTCATCAGGTCCGCAGGGCGGGGGACCGACCAACATGCCTGACCCGCGCGGCGGATTGTCCAGTTGGGGCGCGTTGACCGCCAGGGTCACATTCATCACGTGAGTGCCTTTATGCAGCTGAAATCCGGTGGTCAAATCGCCGATTTCTTCCAAAGCCGCCGCGTCAAACCGTACGGTGGCGTCCCGGTGTTCACGTTCGGCGTGATACTTCAGACGCAACATCGAGGCCGCGGCCGAGTTCAGCACTTTCAACGCACTGTTGCCCGGCAGCGCCACCACAATTCGGTCGGTCGCCAAACCGAAAGCGTTACCGATTTCTTCCGGGGGACCGCCCTGGAACTTGGTGTTGGAAATCGTGTGTTTGCACCACACGACCCAGCGCGGGTTGTCCGCGCCGATACCGGCTTCAACGTGCATGACTCGCACGTGGTTGTCGATGCGTCCCCCCGCCGCGGTAATACGTTTCACCAGCTCGTCTACCAGCTTGAACATGCCGCCTTCGGGCATCATCACCACGATGGAGTTGGGTTTGCGGGTGGCAGCCACCGCCTTGGTCAGCGACCCGGTGCGCGCCAAAGCGGCACGCAATCCCGGGGCCACTCGGTCGGGATCTAATCCGTAGGGGTGTGTGGAGTGAATGCCTCCCGCGAATGGGGTCACGAACGCGTCCAGCACGTCTTTGCCCAGCCGGGCTTCGACCATTTCTCCAAAACTTTTCGCGTCTGCACCGACTTCTGCGGGCAGCGTCAAATCCTGTCGGGCGCGTTCCAGGGCTTGTGGTCCGGCAATGTGAGTCAGTCCCTCCACGAACACCGGGTCATCAAGGTTGGCGGGAATGCCCAGCGTGCCAAAGGGAATCCGCACGGCATCATTGCGACCGTGATCCCATACCCAGGAGTCGCTGTGGGGGGCGACCGGGTGCAAGCCCAGTTCCTGACACAGCTCCGTAACTTCGGGGGTGCGGGTAGCGTAGGACTCGGCTCCGATGTCCACGGTGGCTCCCCCAAAGACTCCCGAGCAGACCAGACCGCCAGGGCGCCCGCGTTCCTCCAAGATGAGGGGACGCAGCCCGCGTTTTGTCGCCGCGTATCCAGCCGCCAGCGCGCCGAGCCCGCCGCCGAGGATAATCATGTCGAAGCCTTCGTCAGTCATAGTGTTTTCCCTTCAAAAGCGTAATCTGGTGGGTTTGGTGGGAGTCTTTCAGTTTTCAGTCGGGGACGTTGCGGGAGGTCGCCACGTGTGAATCCGCGCGGTCAGTTCGGTCAGCACCCCAGGGTCAGTCTCGGGTCGCACCCCGTGTCCCAGGTTGAAAATGTGGGCAGGGGCAGCGAGTCCGGTCTGGAGGACTTTTTCGGCTTCGCGCCAGATTTGCTCCATGTGGTCGGTTGGTTTCGCGTCGGTTGGGGTGGAGTCAGTTTGTGCCGACTGCTCCGCAGTGACCAGCAGGTCTGGGTCGAGGTTACCCTGCAGGACTTTTCCGGGCAGCCGCCGCGCGGCGGCGTCCAAGCCCAGGTCGGAGCTGATTGAGACCACCTCCGCGATTTCGCCCATTGCCTCGATGAGGTGGGCAGTGCCAACCCCAAAATGAACGTGGGTGGCTCCCCGCGCGCCTTGGAAAGCGAGTGACGAGTAGGGCAGCGCGAATTGGCGGTACTCTGATGCGGTCAGGGACCCCGCCCAGGAATCAAACAGTTGCACCGCCTCAGCGCCACCGTTGATTTGGGCTTTCATGAACTGCCCGGACAGTTTGGCACACCAGGTCGCCAGTTTGTTCCAGGCGGCGGGTTCAGCTTCGATAAAAGCTCGGGTTTCCAGGCATTCTCTGCGTCGCGGACCGCCGGCTTCTAACAGGTAGGACGCCAGGGTAAACGGCGCTCCGGCAAAACCCAACAGGACTTTTTCATAAGGTAGTTCCCGACGGACGTGAGCGGCAGCTTGCTCGATTACCGACCAGTCCGTGACTTCCAGCTCGGTCAGTTTTTCTATCTCGGCAACGCTGGTCAGAGGCTGTCTCAATACCGGTCCGCGGCCGGGCACAATGTTAATGTCCGCGCCCGCCAGATACAGTGGCACCACAATATCGGAAAAGAACACGGCGGCATCAACGTGGTGGCGGCGCACTGGCTGGAGGGTAATCTCGGCAGCAATCTCTGGGATGGTGCAGCTTTCGAGCATGGTTTTGCCCTCGCGCAGGGCGCGGTATTCCGGCAGGGATCGTCCGGCTTGGCGCATGAACCACACCGGGGTGGTCAGCGGTCTGATTCCATTCAACGCGGCGCGAATGTTCGACCCAGAAAATAGCGGGTCAAGGCCCAGAGAAGATGCAGCCAAAATCCAATCCTAACTTAGGATGCCCTTAGTAACTGTTTTGCGGGGGTAATTCTATTTAAGGTATAAAAAGGTTGATGCCTTTTCAACTCTACACCGTCAATCACCTGACCCACAGCTTGTCTGAAGTGGCTCAGGCGGCGGCTCAAGCTGCAGAAAAGGAATCGGAATGGCTCGACACTCCCGGAGTGCATTCCCTAGTCCTGGTCTCTACCTGTAATCGCGTGGAAATCTATACTTCTGCCGATCCGGAAGTGCGTTTAGTCCCTGCCTCGGAACTGCCCTCCCAGACGCAACCGTTGCAAGTTCCGTCCTGTAATCAGACACATGACGGTCCTCTCGCGTGGAATTTTATTGAAGGTCGGGCGGTTGCTGAACATTTGTATCGGGTTGCCGCGGGGTTGGACTCCATGGTGGTAGGAGAAGCCGAAGTCGCCGGTCAGGTGCGTCGTAGCTTTACGCGAGCTCAAGACTTGGGGGAAGTTCACGGGTTGATGGTACGCATGTTTGAAGGTGCGCTCTCTACCGCGCGAAAGGTTGCCAGCAAGACAGAACTGACCGGGCTGGGACGTTCGGTTGTTTCCGTGGGTCTGGATGTGGCAGAGGCGAGCGGTCGGCTCCCCAACTGGCGACAGGCACGAGTCTTACTGGTCGGCACCGGCGCTTATGCCGGGAGTACGGTCGCTCAGCTACGCGCCCGCGGAGTACGCGACATCGCTAACATTTCGACTTCGGACCGGGTCATTGCCTTTGCTAAGAATCACGGCACCCGCGTGGTTCCGGCTGCTGATTTGGTACCGGCATTACGGCAGGCAGATTTGGTCGTGACTGCCCGCGGGATTGGTGCCCCCGTGCTGCGTCGTGAACAGGTTCGCGACAGCTTGGTTGATCCAGACAGCACCTTAACCATTCTTGACCTGGCATTGCATCGTGACGTGGAAGAAAGCGTGCGGAACCTGCCGGGGGTCATGTTGTGGAATTTGGAAGATATTCGCCATCGAGTGCCGGCTTTGGCAGTGTCTCAAGTGCGCCGAGCACATGAAATTATTGAAGAAGGTTTGAGCGAGTATGACGCGGCAGTGGCGGCGCGTCACATGGACCCGGCTATAGTGCAGTTGCGTGCGATTTTCGAGCAGGCTGCTGCCGCCGAGATAGATCGACTTCCCGCTGGTGACATGATTTCTCGCGAAGCTGCAGAAGCGGCGATTCACCACGTCATTGCGAAACTGGCGCATACGCCTACCGTTTCTGCCCACATGGCTGCCGAAGCGGGCTTGGGAGCCGAGTGGGTGGGTGCCTTAGCGACCGTGTGGGGACTGACACCGGCGGTACTTGAAGCTGCCCTGAATGCCGAAGTTAGGTAAACCGCATGAGTAATCTGGCGCCTTATGATGCGTTGCTGTTGGTCAGCTATGGAGGTCCGAACGGTCCCGAGGACGTTTTGCCTTTCTTACGCAATGCCACCGGCGGGGCAGGAATTCCAGATTCTCGCCTGGAACAGGTCGGTGGTCACTATCGTCTGTTTGGTGGCGTGTCTCCCATTAACGCCCGCAATGCAGCACTGCTTTCCAGCCTGCATCAGCGCCTTGGTGATGAACTCATTTATGCAATAGGTAACCGCAACTGGCACCCGTATTTCAGTGAAAGCCTCATTGACTTGGTTGACCGTGGAGCGCGCCGGATTCTGACCTTATTTACCACCGCTTACACCTGCTATTCAGGATGCCGGCAATATCGGGAGAACCTGGCTCAAGCTCTCGCCGACCTGCGTGCTGCCCGCCCCGAGATTGCCGACCAAGTCACCCTTGACCGGGCACGTCCTTTTGCAAACACCCCCGGATTCATCAGCGCTAACGCCCGTGCTATCGCCGCAGCGGCTCGCGACTTAAACCTTACTCCGGCTTCTACACAATCCCCTGAAACACCATCAGAGCCGGTTCACTTGGTTTACGTAACACATTCGATTCCACTCGACATGGCACGACATTCCGGACCCTGTCACGGCGCCCACGGCGCGACCGTCGATTCTTCGACCACCCAGAAACCCGCGCTGTTTGACGACCGTCTTGACACTCCCGTCAGCCGACCCAGCGTCCCCATGCGCCAGCGCCAGACAGACTTTTCCCCCGCAGCCCTCAATGCTTTGCCCTCGGTAACCCGTGAGCAAGACGCCCTCGGGCAGGGCTGGACCTACCTGGCACAACACCTCGCGGTAGCGCAAGCCGTGCACCGGCACCTGTCCGCACAAGGGCTGGACCTGCCGTGGTCGCTGGCGTTTTGTTCCCGTTCCGGCTCCCCGCACCAGGCTTGGTTGGAACCCGATATTAATGACCACCTGCGTGATTTGGCAGCCTCCGGAGTGCGTCGCGTCATCGTCGCGCCTTTCGGTTTCATCTCAGATCACATGGAAGTCGTATTTGACCTTGACACCGAGGCTGCGGCGACCGCCCAGGAACTTGGTCTGGATTATCGTCGGGCTGCCACCGCAGATTCTGACCCAGAGTTCCTCGATGAACTGGCTAACCTGGTTTACGAACGGGCAGCTTTTGCCCGCGGTGAACACCCCTCACAATCCGTGGAACCCGATACCTACCCGCCGCTGGCAGAAACTTGCGGACCAAATTGTTGCCAATATCCGCGCCCTGCCCACCCTCATCTTCATCACCCCAATCACTAAACCACTAGCAAAGGAGACATTATGGGACATCCCGAGTCTGTTCAAACTGCTCCGGAAATCACCGGCGACCCCCGCGACTACGCGGTAGATTATCGCGAAGTCAATGCCAGAGATAACTATTCTCTGCACATGGTGTTCCGTCGGACCCGACCCCTGCCGACCGACCCGCAGCGCCTCGAACGCATTATCCGCCGTTTGGAAGAAGCCGTGCAGGGCGTCGTGGTGCGCGGCTGGTATGACGTGTCCGGATTCCGTCCGGACGCCGACCTGATGATTTGGGCGCTCGCCGATAACGCGGAAGCTCTCCAAGATGCCTTCCGCAAAGTTGGAGCCATCGGAACCTGCCACGGCAGACCCGCCCTGTTTGAGCCGGTATGGTCGGCGATGAGTCGCCACGTGCCCGCTGAGTTCAATGAATCGCACCTGCCGGCTTGTTGGGGTGGCTTTGCCCCGCGCAAGTACGCTACGGTTTACCCCTTCGTCCGCTCTTGGGACTGGTACTACCTGCCCAAAGCACGCCGCAATGCCATCCTCAAGGAACACGGTATGAACGGTCGCGACTACAACGATGTGGCAGTCTCAACCCTGGCGGCTTTCGCTTTGGGAGATTGGGAATGGACCATCACCCTGGAGGCTGACCGCCTGGATCGCGTCATGGGCGTGTTGCGTCAGCAGCGCGAGGTGGAAGCCCGTCTGTTCGTGCGTGTCGATACCCCGTTCTTTACCGGGGTGCGCGTCGAGCCTCGCGAGTGGGTGGATTTGCAGCCCAAGCGTGACGACGCGACCAGCCAGGGTCACCAGCCCGAAGAAACGTCCTGCGGCTGCGGACACAATTAACTCGCGCCTTTTAATCACCTTTCATCGAACCCCTGCGGGCTGTCACAAACAGGTCGCAGGGGTTTCGTTTCGGTTCAAGTAGCGTTGCGCCGGTTTAGAGCGCGATGTAACTCGCGCTCCTCGGGCAGCTTGGCAGACAGCAAGGCGTGGAATTCCGGTCCGTGATTGGCGTGAAAATAATGCGTGAACTCGTGAGCCACCACATAGTCGAGGTATTTCGGGTCTTTCGCGCTGAGTTCCAAATTAAACGTCAAGGCTCGCGTGTGCGGATTGCACGATCCCCAGCGAGACTTCATCCGCCGGATTCGCACCACACCGGGATCAATATCAAAGGCCGTCGACCATTTTGCCAAGAGTGGAGCGAGACGCATCTCCAAGGAAGACTTGCGCAATTTGTCCACGGCACGCTGACGTTTTTCCAGGGGGGCTCCCACTGGCAGGCGCAGCACAATCGCCCCCTCTCGGATTTCCGCGACCGCACAAGCGCGGGGGTGGGGGTCCTCCACGACCTTGAGGGGGACGTCTTGACCCCACCAGGCGACAGTTTCACCATCGACCAGCTGTGGTTGTGCAGCTTGCCGTTGTGTAAATCTCTGTTGCTGCTGGGAAATCCAAGCGGTCTGTTCGTCTACAAATTCCCGCGCCATCGCCAGCGACGCGCGCCAGGGAATCGAAAGGTGAAACTCGCCGTGGGCATCAATACGCAGTCGCAGGTTGCGCACATTTTTGCGGGTAAAGTACACCGGGATGCCGTCAACTCGATACACGCCCTCCGCGCGGACTCGACGGGATACCCTCTTGCTTCCGGACTGAACAGACATCGCCTTATGCTACCTGACCAGCTCACATTCTGGGTTTAAATCGCAACGAAAATGTCTCCCCGCCCGCTACCCGCGAAAATGTCGCGACCGGTCGGACAGCCGCGCCGCACGCGCCCTTGTGCAAACTAAAAATGAGTTTCGGTGCCAGGCTGTACCTGACACCGAAACCCAGGGAGATGAATAGGGGATTTCCCTCAAAGAATCAGTATTGACCGAAGTTCTGTACCGTGTACACCCATTGGCGTCCGGTAGCCGTGCCGATGCCGGTGCGGTTGAAACGCCGATCCATCAAGTTACGGTAGTGACCGGGGGATGCCACCCAAGCCTTCGTAGAGCCTGCCGCGTAAGCAGCCGGGTCAACATTGTAGTATCCGACCATGTTCTCGCCAGCGAACTTCCACCCTGCCGGGAACAGGTCCGCGTACTTCAAAGCGCCGTTAGAGTGAACAAACACATCCGTGCGGGCGACTTGCTGTGCCCAGGCACGAGCCGCATCATCCATCACCGGGTCACGAGTCAGGGACGGGATACCCGCGCCGTTGCGCGTCGCGTTGATGGCGTTGAACACGGCATTTTCACGAGCCTGGTCAGCCGGGGAAGGCTGCATCGAGTACTTGGTGTAAACCTGAGATACCCCAGCAACCGGAGCGGCATCTACTTTCTGAGCCTGTGCCGGCTGAGCGTAACCCGCTGCCACATTCATGACGTTATCCGATACCGCGCTGCCATCACCGATAGCGGTTACGGTCGGGTTACCGAAAGCAGTCACCAGGTCGCGAGTGTTGTCCTGGGCGTTACCGGGAACCAGCAGCACCGGTCCATCGCTCAGCGAGCCGGAAATCAGCGGGTAAACCAAGTCCGAACCAGAAGCCAAGTAGATGTGGCTAGCGTTAGAGAACACCGTGCGGTTGATAGCCTGAGCGGTTAGGTAACGATTCTCTCCAGCGATACGGCTGGTTGCCGCTCCACCTGCCACCTGGCTGAGACGTGAGCTGGGAACCACGCCTTCACCGCCCAGAGCTACGACCTGGGAGGCGCCCAGAGCCTTCACTGTTTCGGCGGCGGTGGCAATGTCGCCCGCATTACCGCTGACGGTAACAATCGGACCGTCACGCAGCACGCCTGCCACTGCGGCATCCGGGGAGCCCTGACCGTTAGAGCCCATTGCGTCAGCAACGTAAACCTTGGCGCTACCACCAGGGTGACCGTATTTGGCAATCGTGGCCGCGGTAGCCACGCGGTTCGGTCCAGCCAGACGGGTCACGTCGGCGACCCCGGTGTAGGTGCTGAGCTGACCAGCTACATCGGCGCTAATCGCACCCTCGCCACCAAGAACCACAATCTTGGAGGGGTGCAAACGCTTAATTTCGTTAAAGACATCGACCGGGACATTACCTGCAGAGGGAGCCAGCAAGATTGGACCGTTGGGCAGCACCGAAGCCGCCAACGCATCAACCGGGTTATCATTGCGAGCTACATAGACTTCCGAAGCTCCGCCAGGGAATGCGGTCCGTGAAATTGCAATCGCGGTTGCGGTAGGACCACCACCACCGACACGATTCGGTTTCGCAGGGGCAGGTGCGCCAGGAGCCAAGGGTTCCGCTACCGAGGAATCTTTCGCATCCGCGCTTGTGGTCTGTTGAGGCTGACCCAAGACGGGGGAGCGATTCAAATCCGGGCTGCCAACCAGCATAGCTACGGCGACCATAGCGACTAGCGCAGTGCCGCCGACCAGGAAACGTCCGAAGCGCACGCGCCCATGCACCATCGGTCGCATTGCCGCGCTGACTTCGGAGCTTTCGTCCGTCTTTACATCCATGTTAGGGGTCTTCGGTTTCATAATCCTTATTCACCTGTCCCAGTTTGTTTTTGGTATCTGCCAGACACCATTTCTTACTCTCAATACTAGCGTTTTATCCCCTCGAAACGAAGGACGTTTCCCCTGAATATCAATGAGAAATGCCTGAATATCGCCAATTTGTTTCCTGTGGGACTTACTTTCGAAACCAGTTAACCTGCAATTCTTCCCCGATTTAATTTCGCGTCATCTCAAAACGTTGCGAATCCGCGAATACGATTTTGTGATTAAGATTCATGTCATTGTTACGACATTTCAGGAAATAATCACCTTGTGAATAGTGCGTGTTCAGGAAATCATCCGCCATTTGGGCATATACCGAATCCCGGTTGTGCGCCTCGGGAATGTTAAACAAGCTGCCCCGGTTGCCCCATACTGTGACATGGTTCGCCGAGCCTGGATTCAGCCCCGCCTCCAGCTTCGGCACCAAGTCGTTACTGTTTTCAAACGAAATCATATGGATGTTTTCGGGCACCCGGTTCATTGCTCCCGCCACTGGCGAACCGGCGGTTATCACTGAACGCACGTTATAGTGGCTGGTAAATGACGGATCCGCCGCCAGGTTCGCCGCCACAATTCCCGCTTGGGAATGCCCCACCAATTCCACCGGGGTCGTGGCGTCCACCTTCATGCTTTCCAGCGCTGCCTGCACCGCTCGCGCTGGACCGGTCTTCATTCCCGCCACCGCTTCCGTATTTGTCAACATGTCCTGGGGCATCCCCGACCCAGCATCCCAACTCTCGGTACCCCGCAGAATGACCCGCACTCCCTTCTGACCGGCGGCATTGCGCCATCGTTGAATCTCGAACGCCCCGCTGTCACCGTAGGGGTCAATCGTGTTGGAATAGCGGAACACGTCGCCGGGATTTTTGGGGAATGTTCGGGTCGCCCCCGCTCGACTCCCGTCGATAGTCCACCCCAGACCCGCACCTCCGCCCTGTTTGCGAGGGTTGTACGCTTGAGTCGCCAATAGTTTGCGTTCCAGGCGTTGCGCCCGGTTTACTCCGATGAGCTTGCCCGTTGGGGTTTTGGCAAAGTTTGCCCTCCGAGTGTCCCGAGTCTCCTGTTGACTGGCGGCAAACTTGGCATACGCTCTCTGGTCATACGCGCGCAGCCACAGTGCGGGCAGCTGTTTCCCGAAAGGCACAGTTTTTCGCGGGACGATGCCGGTTTTTTCCAAGATGCCCCGGTAGGTAAAGAACTGTAGAGGTCCAAAAAGCACCATCCCTGCCACGGTGAGGGGGTCGTCACACTCGGAGGCATGAATCAGGTCTGGCGGAGTGACTTTATCGAACCAGCCGTCAAAAGCGGCGTTCAGTTCCGCAGAATCCTCAAAGCCGGGGGTGTGCAAGATGACGGTGCTCCCGTTACCGCTGACCGTCAGAGAGTTCGTCGCTCCGTATCGTTGAGCACCGAGCTTCGCCTGCATCCACGAGAGGAACACCGCTGCCAGCTCGGTATCGCTCATTTGCTCCGTGTGATAGACGTGACCGTCCACCGTGAAACTGGCGGGGAAGTATTCCCGCAACGCTAACTGGTGCGCGACCAGGCGCATCGTAATCGTTTCAAAATCAAAGGATGCAAATAGATTCCTGAGGTCGTCCTCGGTGAGTTTATACACTCCCAGGACCCGTTCAAGCTGCTGGCACAGCGACTCGATTTTTTGGCTCAACGCCACGGTGCCGCAGCGAGCCTGACACGCCACTGCTGCCGCGTTTTCAAAACGAGCCCACGCTGACTCTAGAGCTGCCAGTTGGGAACTATACAGGGCGGCGCCTTCCGGGGTCTCGCACAGCCTGACCAGCCGGGCATGAACCGCGTAATAGCGGTGTGCCAGGCGGGACTGCTCAACCGAGATGCAGTGCGACAACGCGTCCAGGACTTGCGCGCTGTACCGCAGGCTCGCCCTCAGTTGTTCCATCTGGTCCGTGTCTACGCACAAGCCGGGTCCGCCACCTACCAAAAAATCTTGCGGATGGCCCACTACCGGACTGCGGTCGTCCCCAATAGAAACATCGTCAAGCCAGCTCACAGCAGTGCCTCCAAACTCGCTTTGGCATCCTCTAGCTCATTGATGTAGTCACCCAAAATTTCTAGGTCGCGCAGCCGCTCCCGCCACCTCTCGTTATAGACCTGTGCCGCCACCCCCAGCCATGTGTGGTTTTCTGCCTTACAAAAATGAGCTACCGCCTGGGCGTGTTGCCGGCTGAACAGTCCCCAGTAACACATCTGCGCCATCATCTTCCCCCTTTGCGCACCGTCGCCAGTGAGGCTCCGGCACCACCAACCTAACCGGAGGACATCCGCCACCACACTTGTGACCGTATTTAAAAGTGGATAACCGCTTCCCGCCACGCCTGTGGAAAACCCCCACACCCGGACTTTTGCACGGAAAAACGCCTAAAAACTCACCGGCTCGGTCAAGTTTTTAGAAAATCTTGACCGAGCCGGCACCCGCAAAACGAGTCTAAATATTTTCGGGAACCATCGAAATCGCCCCGCACGGGCATTCTTCGGAGCAGATGCCACAGCCCTTGCAGTAGTCGTACTTGAACACGTACTGAGTGGGTCGAATCTTGGTGATTGCGTTATCCGGGCACACCCCGAAACAGTTGTCACATCCGAAGCAATTACCGCAACTCATGCAGCGGCGCGCCTCAAAAACGGCGGATTCTTCGTCTAAACCCTGCACGACCTCGTCAAAAGTCGAGGCGCGGCGCGGACCTTCAATCTTGTCGCGAATCTGGCGGGGAGCGTCCGCATAGTACCAGGTGTTCATGCGTTTGATGGCAGCGTCAGGAGCTTTATCTCGCGCCTGATATTCCTCGCCGTGAAGGTAGGCGTCAATGCAGCGCGCAGCCTTTTTACCGTGACCAATCGCGATGGTGACGGTGCGATTGGAGGGCACCATGTCGCCCCCGGCAAACACGCCTTTCATCCCCGTCATCATGCGAGAATCGACCTTTACCACGCCCTTTTCAACCTCGATGCCGGGAGCTTTCTCGACGATACCCAAATCAGTTTCCTGACCCAACGCCATAATGACCGAATCAGCACCCAGCTCCTCATACTCGCCGGTGCCGACCGGGAATCCGTCTTCGTTCAACACCATTTTTTCAATCTTGATAGCCCCGCCGTCCACGTGCTTAATCGTGGAGAGCCACTTCATCATGACGCCTTCTTCCTCAGCCTCCATGATTTCCGAATCATGGGCAGGCGCACGGTCGCGCGTCCGGCGATACACGATGATTGCCTCTTCGGCGCCCAAACGTTTCGCGGTCCGGGCTGCGTCTACTGCCGTGTTCCCGCCACCGTAAATGACGACGCGGCGTCCCAGCATCGGTTTCTCGTCGGTTTCCATATCTGCCAACATATCCACCGCGTCCATGACTTTTGCGGAATCCCCGGCGGGAATGTCAGCGTGACGGCCCATCTGGGCACCAATAGCCAGGAACACGGCGTCGAAATCTCCGGCGACTTCAGCCACGTTCTCTACCTTTGAGTTGAACTCAAAAGTGACCCCCATGTCGGCAATACGCTTCACTTCCTGATCGAGGATGCCACGCGGCAGCCGGTAGGAAGGAATCCCAAACCGCATCATGCCCCCTGCCATCGGACCGGCGTCCCGCACCGTGACGGTGTGACCCATCCGGCGCAGATGGTAGGCAGCCGACAACCCGGAGGGACCCGCTCCCACCACCAGCACTTTCTTGCCACTTTCGGGAGCGAGCAGACCGACCGTCCACCCTTCCAGCAGGGCTTTGTCCCCCACGAAGCGTTCAATCGCGTTGATACCCACCGCTTCGTCCACCATGCCGCGGTTACAGGCAGTCTGACAAGGGTGGTAGCACACGCGTCCCATCACCGCCGGCAACGGGTTGTCAGCCATCATCTGTTCCCAGGCCTGACGATACCTGCCTTCTTCGGCATAAAACAGCCACTGTTGGCAGTTTTCCCCTGCCGGACAAGCCTTGTTGCACGGCGGTAGGTTACTCACATAGACGGGTCGCTCGGTGCGCCACGAACCGGTCTCGTTCTCAAGGGAAGAACCGACCTCGAGGGTAATCGCAAAAGGAATAGTTTCCTCTTTCTTCAGTTCAAGTTTGGCTGGTGTCATTTTCGTTTCCTCTAACTTTTTCAATAGCTTCCGGGCGCCCGTTAGTCGGTTTCGGGTTCGTTGCTGACGTCCATTACCTGCCGCCCGGGCAGTGCCGCGGCAAAACGTCCCGCCGGGTCATCGGGAGCACTCAAGATACGTTCCCGCACGTCCTCGTCCAGTGAATCCATCTCAATCAAGCCGTAACGTTTAATGTTTCGGTCGGCAATGGCTTGAATCCGCGCTAACACTTCGCGTGAATCCGGGCCTTTGAAGACGTGAGCGAAACGACGCTGCGGCTTCAAGTAAGCCTCGACCGGGGCAGGGCGACGAATCTTGGTGACGGAAGTAATCTCTCCGTTCTCCGCTTCATACACGGGGAACAGCCCGGTCTGAATCGCCAAACGAGCCAAAGTGACCGTCAAGTTTGAGTTTGAACCCCACCCCAGCGGACAGGGCACCAAAACATGCAGGTAGCGCGCTCCGCGGTAAGTCATCGCCTTTTGCACCTTGTATTCCAAGTCACGCAAATCCGCTACGGTCGCGGTGGCGACGTAAGGAATCTCGTGTGCCATCGCAATCCGCGGCATGTCTTTACCTTGGGTAAACACGTTGCCGGGATGTTCGCCGACCGGCTGAGTCGTCGCGGTGCGTGCCGCCGCCGGGGTTGCCCCAGAACGCTGCACCCCGGTGTTCATATAGGCTTCGTTGTCGTAACAGATAAACAGGACGTCGTCGTTACGTTCAAACATGCCGGATAGGCACGCCATCCCAATATCGACGGTGCCACCGTCTCCGCCTTGAGCGACCACACGAATGTCGTCTTTGCCCATAGCTTTCAAACCCGCGGCCGCTCCGGCTGCCACCGCAGCGGCGTTACCAAACAGGGAGTGCATCCAGGGAATCGTCCACGCGGTTTCCGGGTACGGGGTCGAAAACACTTCCAAGCAGCCGGTCGCGTTGATTGCCACCATTTTGCCTTTGGCGGCAGTCGTAGCGGTATCAATCGCGTACCGAGCTCCCAGCGCTTCACCACAGCCCTGACAGGCGCGGTGTCCGGAAGTCAAGGAGTTTTTCCGGTTCGGGTCGGATTGCAGGGAACGCCACTGCAGGTCTGCCAACCGGTTACCGACCGCGAAGGAGCCGACTTGATAGAACTTGACCTGTTCGCGGGCCGGAATTTCGGTCTGTGCAGATTGCGTGATTTCAGTCATTTTCTTCTCCTCTGTTCGGCTTATTCGGCCTGGTCGGGCACTACCGGGACGGCGTCTTGCTTGATGGACGGGGAAGCCACGCGCGGGTTGCCGACCTTGTCCGCCTTGGGTTTCGGACCGGCTTCGGCAATTTTTGCGTTGGCGCGCAGCACCCGTTCGCGTTGCAGGTTGGTGGCAAAAGCGCCGGAGCGCCGGGTAGCGGCTTCTCGCTCCAGTTCTCCTTGCACCAGTTCCATGTCCAAGTCCATGAAGGTCAGAGGCTCGATGGTGTCTGCCACGGCCTGATCCAGCATGGCGTGCAGGGAATTCTTGGTGATGTTGCGCCCACCCAACCCAGCAATAACTTCGTAGCAGGTGAAAGGCAGTCCGCGCATCGCCGCGCGCAGCTCGGAAGAAACAATCCCGCCAATCCCCAGCTGGAAGGCTTTTTCGAGACACACCACGCGCTTCGCGCTTTGCAACACCTCACGGATGGCCGCGAAGGGGAAGGGTCGGAAGGACACGAGAGACATAATGCCAATCTTTTCGCCATTCTCACGCCGCTGATCGACCACGTCCTTGAGCGTGCCGACCACGGAGCCCAGCGCCACAATGATGGTTTCGGCGTCCTCGCAACGGTAGGTGTGCAGCAAACCGCCGGAATCTCGCCCAAAAATACTCTTAAACTCAGACTGTACCTGCGGAATGAGGTCCAAGGCCTGCAGCATCTTGTGGTGGGCGATATAGCGCACTTCGGTAAAGGCTTCGGGACCGACCATTGCCCCGATAGAGAGCGGATCGTCCGGGTCCAGTACTTGACGGGGTTCATAAGGGGGCAGGAACTGTTTGACCTGTTCCGGTTCGGGCAGGTCGACCTGTTCGACCGCGTGGGTGAGGATAAACCCGTCCATGCACACCATCACCGGTACGCTGAGTTCCTCCGCGATGCGAAACGCTTGCACGTGCAGGTCCGCGGCCTCTTGGTTGTTTTCAGCAAATAGTTGCAGCCATCCGGAATCACGCTGGCTCATCGAGTCGCTGTGGTCATTCCAGATATTGATAGGCGCACCGATGGCTCGGTTCGCCACGGTCATTACGATGGGAAAGCCCAGACCGGCAGCGTTATACACGGCCTCGACCATATAGAGCAGACCTTGTGAAGCGGTAGCGGTATAGGAACGTGCCCCCACGGCTGAAGAGCCGATACAGGCACTCATGGCAGCAAACTCGCTCTCGACGTTGACGTATTCACAATGTTCGAGTTGACCGGACTTCACCAGGGCGGACAGGGCTTCGACGATGTGGGTTTGGGGACTGATGGGGTAGGCAGCGACCACGTTGGGCTGGCAAGCCGCGACGGCTCGAGCAATCGCCTGGGAGCCTTCGATTTGTTTCAGCATTTCTTCTTCTTCCTTTTAGTGCCGAGTCCGGGGCGCGCCACACTGTCCCGGTGCCGCGGGGGCATTTCAGACCATGTTTGCTTTTACATATTCATAAGCGGTCGCGGCGGCTTCTACGTTGGAGTCACCGACTTTGCCTTTAAACTTGCCACGAATGGCGTCCTCGACCGATTCCAGTTTGATGATCCCGGTCAGCGCTGCCAGTCCGCCCAGCAAAACTGCGTTCGGCAGGGGACGTCCCAGCTTTTCCAGGGCGATTTCAGAGGCGGGCATGGACATAAAATGACCCTGCGGCAGCCTGGTCTCGAGCTCTGACACCCCCAGTTCGGCAGCGGTCTTTTGGGAATTTACCAGCGCGTATCCGTTATCTTTCAGTCCCGAAAACGGATCCATAATTGCCAGCAAGGTCGGGTCTTGTACGATGACAATGTCCGGATCCAAGATAGGTTCCCGAGAGCGAATTGCCTTATCTTCAATCCGGCAATAGCTCACGACGGGAGCGCCGGTCCGTTCCGACCCGAAAGACGGGAAGGCTTGGGCGTGGTGGCCGTCAGCAAAAGCCGCGTAAGCCATTAAATCGGAAGCGGTAACCACACCCTGACCACCGCGACCGTGTACTCGAATCTCAACCATGTTTCGAGCCTATGTTTCCCACCCGGTTTTGTCCTCTATCGCGGATAAAACCGGGGTTTTGCAATGAACAGTCCCCGTAAAAAATTGGGCTTGGGCAGTCTTTAAAAGCAGCATAGACTTGCAAAAAACGTGCCCGCGCTACGATTTCCCCTTTAGGTTGAGCGTAAATGAGCTAAACTTGTGGCACGCACGAGCCAATGGGGGCAACGATGACACAGCAAGAAGACACTCGTATTCGCGTCGGGGTGGTCGGATTCGGTAACTATGGCAAAGCGGCTGCCAAAGCCGTGGGCAAGTGTCGCGATATGGAACTGGTGGCGATTTTTTCCAAACGCGACCCGCAAAAGCTGCAAAACTCTTACGCCAAGGTTTACCCCACTGATACGGTGGCACAGTTCGCCGACCGTATCGACGTGGTCATTATTTGTGACACCTTGGCGACCAAGCTGCAGGAAGAAACCCCCCAGCTCGCCCAATACTTCCACACTGTTGACGCCCACCCCTTGCGTGGCAATCCACCCTCGGCCGCGGAAGTCGACGCGAAACGTCAGCTGCGCATGGAGGAACTGGAGAACATGGCGAAAGATATCGCTGCACGCCAGGCAGCTCTTGATGCCGCCGCCGGCGTGGAGCAAACTGCCGTTCCGGAAGCAACTTCACAGGCAACGGCAGATGGGAATGTGGCTCCCGGCGGAGAGGGTGCGGAAGACCTCGATGAAGGCATTCATGAAGTCTCCGGTATGATGCTGCCCGCATTTATCAAAGAGCCGGTTTTTCAGCCAGTTTACAAAGCATTCCCCGATTACTTCGCGGCGGTAGACCAAGCGGGACAATCCACCAAACACGTGTCTTTGTGCGCCGTCGGTTGGGAGCCGGGTCTGATGTCGATGTTCCGGGTTATCTCTGACTCGCTGTTCCCCAAGACGAAAACTTACACATTTTGGGGGCGCGGGATTTCGATGCAGTGGTCCAATGCGATTCGCGCTTTTGACGGCGTGTTAGACGCGGTGGCTTACCAGGTACCCAAAGAGGAACCCCTTACCGCAGTGCTCAACGGGGAACCCATCTATGATGATTCTCGCAAAGCCCTGCACTACATGGAGTGCTACGTGGTGGCTGACCCAGCCTATGACAAAGAGCAGCTGCGTGAGGAAATCATGGAAATGCCGGGCTGGTTTGCCGACTACGACACCCAGGTTACCTTCCTGAGCCGCGACGAAATGCGCGAGTTTCATTCCAGACTCATCCATGCCGGACTGATTTTGTCGCGCGCCTCGACCTCCCAGGGCGTTAATGAACAGATTAAGTTGGAAATCGACATGGACGATAATCCCGAGTTCACCGCCTACGTCATGGTGGCAGCGGCTCGGGCGGCTTACCGGGCCGGGCAAGCTGGCTGGTCAGGGGCACACACCATGATGGAAATTCCTCCCATCTGGATGCATCCTGACTCGCCAGAAAAGCTTCGTTTCCAAATTTCCGAGTCGTAGGTATTCCTAGGTGTCTTGATGACGCACCCGGCAATACAACGCCGGCGTTCACAGACTAACAGTTCAAGCAGTTTCTGATGCCTCTATAATTGCTGATGAACACCAATTTGAACTGGAATCAGAGCCTAGAGAGATGAGTATAAGTGTGCGACCTAATGCTTGTCTTTGCTGGCTAGAAGGTCATAGAGCTTACTGAGCATTTCCTGGGTTTCGATGAACTCGCGGCTTCCGGGTTTACCGTTTTCTTTAAACCAGTTTTTCAGCATATTAAAATCTTTCAAGCCTAGCTCGCCGCTGATGATGCCTTTTTCCTTCGACAATGCAACAGTTGTTGCTAACATCCCGATTTGACCGATACTCATATCCGACCCCTGCGCGGCCTCAATGGTTTGAACTTCGTAACGCGTCAACCGAGCCAAACGCTGCACCGTCCTTCGGTCATTTGTCAAAGTTAAAACACCGTTAGGCAGCAAAACACCTTCCTGCATTTTGTATGCTGCATTGGCCGCCAAACCAGGCCCCTTCAAATCAGAGATAGCCTTATAAATTTGGCTGCGATCGGTAACTTTCTGTGTCAAATAGGCCCTCTCATCCGCATTGATAAAACCGTGTTTTTCGAGCTTGTCAAACATATAGCTCAAATCTACCTTAGTTCCCCAGGCTTCCTCCCCACCTGGGGAAACAGTCACTGATGAGGTCGTTTCCATCGATTTCTGAAAGCCCTGCGCGGTCGAAACGTGAGGACTGACATTAGGCATCGACGTCCCTTGGAACGAACCAACATTAATCATTGCAAAGCCCCTCTACTCATATGACACCTCAATAGATTGCTTGGAAATAACCGTAACAGGAAAAATCGGTTGATTTTTGCTGTCCATAACGCCCCATTTAAAATAGAACGAGGTAGCGGGGGGATAGCCTGCAAAATCCGTAATAGTGCCATTAACACTTGCGCCATAAACAAACTGGGTAATGTCTGCGCAGTAATATTCAGAGTAGCCAACAGGGCACAACCCTGCAGCTAAACCCTGACCGACGGTCGGAGGATTTGTAATGGTTGCGCGAACTTTTATGTTGGTGATTTTGCCTACCAGGTCATTCGTCCAGGGCTTCAACTTTGCAGAATCGTACCATTGCTGTGTTCTGTATAAGCTGGGAGCACCTGTTACTTGGTCCATCCAGGAACCTGGTCCGACGGCAACAGCACTTGGGATTCCGGCAGAAAATGCCAACAAAAATGCCGCTACTGTTCCAGACAGGATTTCAGGAATACGTTTTTTCATAATTTGTTCTCCTCACACGTAATTGTGGTCGATTTGACCGTTACCTCCCACACTAGGGCAAAACTGCAGTCGTGAAAATATCCCAAAATTGGGGTATTCCACCTTAGAGACGATTCCGATAGAGTGCGCTTAAACGTCTTTACGAGGAGGCTTTGATGCGTATTATTGCTGTTCAAATTGCTTTTCTAAGCACCGTGGGTCTGACTCTCGGAGCCTGTCTGCCGCAAAGCGACTTGATCGCCGAGGAACACTCTGAAATCACAATCTGCGACATCATTCCCCAGCTATGCTGAGTCTAAGCATCATGGGGAGGGAAGTTTGCACCTTACAAAACCTTGTTTACCCTGGATTTCCAGGAATAAGATTCTTTTAGCTGTGCTGTTCCTGGGTATTGTTCTTGACTTCAGCATTACCCGAATTCGTGACAACCCCTGGAGTGTTTTAGGTGAACTAATCGGATTCGTAGTTTTCCTTGGCTACATATTTTTCCCTCGCGTAGGTGGATGGGTTTTTATTGCTGCAGTCGTTGCTATGAATGCGGTTCCCGCGGTTGAATTTGGTCTGGTGGTGTACTTGACGATTCCGGTGATTTTTGACTGGTCTTGGCGCGGCTGGTGGAAGCAGAGCTTGATTGCAACGCTCGTCAGTTCACTTGCGATAATGATTGGTTTTGCTGGTAAATACAATACGATTGCCAGCATTTTTTACGCCTTGCTCCTGCTTTTTGCTTTCGGGGCAGGTTTTGTGCTGCGCCAGTACATTGAAGAAAATCTGCGGCTGAACATACATTCGGTGATGGAACAACACCGTTACGAATTAGCTTTACTACAGACCAAGCAGGAATTGTCAGCAGAGTTGCACAACTATACGGCAGGAACGCTCTCCCGATTGACAACCCTGTCGGCCAAACTATTGGAAGATGCCAAGGATTCCCCCGAAACAAGTGAGGAAACCCGACTACGTTTGGAGTTGCTGCATGGAGAGTCTGTGCGAGCCCTCAGCGAACTGCGAAGAACATTAAGTGTGCTGGGACAAAATCCTACACTGAAAGCAACCCCCACACCCCTCGCCACCTCGCTAGATACGGCTAGAGACGTCGCGACGGGATTTGGCTTCAACGTAGAAATCGACACCGACCCTGAGAACCTTGGCACACTGAGTACCGCCGTCACCAGCTTGTTGCGTGAATGTGTCCGTGAAGCCCTAACGAACTTGATAAAGTACGGCAACCCCGAAAAGCCGTGTCGTGTGTCTATTGAGGTTGACGATACGGAGGGGATAGTAGATTTCACGATGATGAATTCAATTAGTTCTTTCTCTGCCAATCCGGTGTTGAGCAGCGGCAGGGGTTTGAAACTTTTGGGGGAGCAACTTCATATTTCAGGTGGTGTCCTCGAGGCGGGACAGACCGGGGAGCATTGGGTGTTACACATCACCATCCCTCTCGAGATGGAAGTGACAAAATGAGCCGACAGGAAGTTATTAGGGTCATTTTTGCAGATGATGATGAGCTTTATATGCACGAGATGAGCATCCTCCTGAACAGTTTGGATTACATAACAATCGTCGGCAAGGTCGGGAACGGTCTCGATGTGATGAATCTCATTGAGAACACAAATCACGATGTGATGCTATTAGATGTGGCCATGCCGGGGATGAGTGGTATTGAAACGATTACATCCGCGCTGACACGCAATCCGGACGAACGGATTATTATGCTGACCGCTTTTGAACGTCCCGATATGCTACGTGCGGCCTTAACAGCCGGAGCGAAAGGATTTCTGACCAAAGAGACTGAGTTCCGCGAGATTGGTGAGGCCATTAAACGGGTGTACAGAGGCGAGAACGCCCTGGATAACAAGCCGTTATCGATGGTTATGGACTATTTCGTGTCCACCAATCCTCAACCTGCTAACCTGCAGCTGCAATCCCAAATCGATGCTCTACCCCAGCATTTACGCCAAGTCGTTCAACTCATAGGCAAGGCTTACTCCAACAAAGAAATCGCGGCCGAAACCGGACTGTCCATAAATACCGTGAGTACGTACGTAAAATGTGCCCTCGCCAAACTTGGTATGCGCCGCGGAGAATTGACCATGCAGATAATCCGTTTGGGTCTGGACCAGACACCACCGGTTTAACCAAATGTTTTACAAATTCCCACCATGCTTGGACAAAATTGTTTTGAATGAAACGTGATTTCCGGCAATATCAGTTCCACTCCCCAAGTCAGCTAAACTGCCTCTGTGACGGATTTTGCGCAGCGGCTGCTGGGGCGACCGACCCTGACCGGTCGAGTGGTCGGCTTGGATATGGCACGTGGTCTGGCGATTTTGGGCATGTTCACGGCGCACATGTGGGTTTCGGTGCAAGGTCCTGTTTCCAGTGTGATGGCGTGGTCTCATGGTCGTTCCGCCCCGCTGTTTGCGCTGCTCGCAGGGGTTTCGATGGGCATCATGCAGCAGCGTCTGTCACGCCATTTTGCCGGTTCCCCCGCGTTGTCGAGACGCTTTTACGGTGAAAAAATCCTGGTGCGCTCTGCTTTCTTAATTCTTCTCGCCACCCTGCTCAGCCTCATCAACACCCGTATCCTGCTGATTCTGGATAACTACGGGGTGTGGATGGTTTGCGCACTGTTCTTGGCGGGTCTGTCCGTTCCCATGCAGCTGGGGGTCATCGGACTGTTGCTGGTGGCGGGCATTCCGCTGTGGCACTACCTGAACCTGCTGTTTTTACCGCCCGAAATCGGGGTCGTCCTGGGACTCAATGATTATCAGATGCCCACGTTCCTCATCTACGTACTCACTGGGTTGATTCTGTGGCGTTTGGGTTGGGCGGGGGTGACCATTCGAGCGCACCGACTGCAGAAGTACGGTGCGGTCATCGGGTTGGGGACTGCTGGCGTAATTTTCGGGGTCGGCACCGCCGTTGATTCGCTGCGTTTGGGACGGTTTTCGGAGGTACTTTTCGGGAACGACACCCTGTCTATCGCCAATCCCACTCCGGCACAGTTTTGGTATCAAACCTTAATCTATATCGCGCCACATACAGACTCGGTAGCGGAAACCGTGGCAAACACGGCTTGGTGCGTGGGTCTGACTTCCCTGTTGCTGCTGGCAGGATCCACTTTCAACCGGTTCTTTTCCCCGTTAGCGGCATTGGGTTCGATGGCGCTGACCATTTATACCCTCCACGTTATCTGGCACGCCATCACTTTCCGCTTGTTCGGGTATCCCGGACTCATCCCCTCTCTCATCATCATGATTGTCGTTTTCCTGCTGGTCGCGAGCCTGTGGCGGTTACGATTTGGCAAAGGTCCCTTGGAAGCTTTCCTGGCGCGCTTGAGCGATCCTCCTCTCCGCGCCGATTGCGCCGCGGGAAAACCCACTAAAAACGATTAAAAACGTGTCGGTCGGCAGGAAACCCACCGACCGACACGTTTGCGTTTAGAAACCGTTTACGGCAACACCAGACCAAAGATGGGGATAGCCAGGGCAAATACCGTGATGGTAATCAGCACCAAGCCCACCAGAGCGATGATGAAACCGCCCTTGATCATGTCGGTAATCTTGAGATACCCAGAACCGTAAGCAATAGCGTTTGGCGGGGTCGCTACGGGGAGCATGAACGCACAGGTCGCAGCCAGAGCTGCCGGGATTGTCAGAATCATGACGTTAGGACCTTGCAAGCCGATACCCATGGCGACGCCACCGATAATCGGCAGGAAGGCAGCAGCGGTGGCAGTGTTGGAAGTCAACTCGGTCAGCGCCAGCACCAGGGCAGCGACAGCCAGCACAATCAGCACGATTGGGGCTCCTGCCAGTCCCTTCACCTGTTCGCCAATGTAGTAAGACAGACCGGTGTGCTCAAACTGCTTGGACAGCGACAGACCGCCACCGAACAACAGCAGGATGTCCCACGGAATTGTCTTGGCTTCGTTCCAGGTCACCAGACGTTCTCCGTTGGGCTTACCGGGGATGATGAACAGCAGCACCGCCACGCTCATCGCCACGATAGCGTCAAGCTTCTTGGGACCTTCAATGCCGGTAGCCTTCAAAATCAGCGGCACGAAAATCCAGCAGAACACTGCCAGGATGAACAGCAACATAACCAGCAATTCGCCGCCACGCAATTTCCCGAGCTTGGCGTATTCTTCGTTAATCAATTCCTTACCGCCGGGGATTTCATCAATTTCCGGCTTGAACATGACGAAAGTCAAAATCCACCAGGCGAACAGCGTAAAGACAATGACCATCGGCAGCCCCATCAGGAACCACTTGCCGAAGTTAATGTCGTAGTGCAGGGTATCGCTCATGTACGCCTTCAAAAGGGTGTTCGGGGGGGTCCCGATGGGGGTCGCCAACGAGCCGATAGAGGCGGAGTAGGCGATAGCCAGCATCAAACCGACAGCAAAGTTGGAACGCTTGATACCTTTCTTTTCCGCCATGGCCGAAGCCACATCGTCGCCTTCGTTCAACAGACCGGACATCACACCACCGTGGATAGCGCCACCGTAGGCGGCTTCCACATCCAGTCCTTTGCTGGCGGCGGAGTTCTTGTCCCGAGCTGATTCAAACAGCTGCACTACAGACAGACCGATGGGTAGCATCATCACAGCGGTAGCGGTGTTGGACACCCACATCGAAATAAAGCCGGTAGCAATCATGAAGCCCAGCACCAGACGGCGCGGCTTCACCCCGACGACGCGGACGATACCCAGAGCCACGCGCCGATCAAAGTGCCAGCGCTGCATGGCAATAGCCAGGATGAACCCGCCCATGAACAGGTAAATCGTGTCCGAAGCATAGGATCCGGCAGTGCCGGCGTAGTCGTTGACTTCCAGCAGGGGGAATAACACCAGCGGAACCATTGCCGTCGCAGCCAGCGAGATAGCTTCGGTCATCCACCAGATAGCCATCATGACCGAAATCCCAGCGACCAGGTACACTGCACCGACATTCATTTCTTCTTCTTTGATGACGTCAGCGCCGACAGACTTGGTAATGACGTCTACCGCGTCACGCGGAATCAAAAAATAAACGATGGCACCCAGAATGATGCCACCGAAGAGCCCGATGATACGAACTTTTGAGATTTTCTTTTCGCCTTCGGATTGCTCCACATCGTGTCTATCAACCGGAAGGACTTCCTTTACACTCATACTTTTGCGTGCCTTTCGTGATTAATCAGCTCAGCTTTGAGCTGACTTGGCACATTGTATATGACAATTTGAGAAGCAAATCTCAAACCGGCAACCATTATCGGGATTTTTTTGGTAAACGTCCAGGTTATTCCCGTGTCAGTATGTGAGATTAGCTTTTTTCGCACCTTGATAGTTCACCAGTCCGGGGCACGGGTCGGTCTGTGTCCGCGGTTTTCCAGGGGTGTGGATAACCTGTGGATAAAATCTCGGACGTCGAGGGAATTTTCACCTTTGGTCTGCTTGCCAAAGCCGTCGCAAGTGTGCTAAAGGGACCCGCTGCAAGCATAAATACCCTGTTCAACGGCATTTTGTCCACTTAAACCTTATTTACGTAGTGAAAGGTTTTACCTCCGCAGCGCTGCCATCCTTAATTCACAGCGACTGTGGATAACCTGTGAGTTTCTAAACCGCGACATCTCACCTAACTTTGCCAGACAAGCCGCGGTAACCGCACCCTTCCAAAACCAATCCACCGTCTTACCCACGGCTTATCCACAGCTTTATGCCGGGTTGTCCACTTATTTTCCACCAAAATGGTTTGCTTAGTGAACACCGAAAGCGTAGGTTTGAGACCTGATGTTTATTCTTTTCACCCCTTTTCGTCAGGGGTGAAGTGTCGGCGAAAGGAGGACCTGTGGAAGACACCGACGCACCTCCGCTTGACCGGATTCCCCCACATAACATCCTGGCAGAACAATGTGTACTCGGTGCCATGATTTTGTCCAAGAACGCTATTGCCGACACTTATAAGCTGCTGCTGCCCAGCGATTTCTATGACTCGCGTCACGAGATTATCTTTAACACCATCCTGGACCTCTACGCTGCGGGAGCGGCATCCGATCCGGTGACGGTTCCTGCTGAACTGGAGAAACGCGGACAGCTCTCTCGCATCGGCGGTTTAGATTACATTCATACCGTCGTCCACTCGGTGCCCACCGCCGCTAACGCTGCCTACTATGCCCAGATTGTGCGCGACCAGGCGACGTTACGCGGTCTGGTCGAAGCGGGCACCCGCATCACCCAACTCGGCTACGCCATCGACACCACGGATGCGGATGAACTCATCAATACGGCTCACGCTGAGCTGGACCGTGTCAGCGAAAAGCGCACTTCTGAGGACTATCGGCTGCTATCCGAACTGCTTACGCCGGTCTTGGACGAAATCCAGCAAACCGATGATGACCCGCACACCGTGCACACGGGGTTTCTCGATTTTGACCGGGTGACGAACGGTCTGCACGCCGGTCAGTTGGTCATTGTGGCAGCTCGTCCGGCAATGGGTAAATCAACTTTCGCGCTCGATATTTTGCGTCACGTGACTCTCAGAGAGAAGCGTACCGCGGCGATTTTTTCACTGGAGATGTCCGCCGCGGACATCATTAAGAGGATGCTTTCCGCGGAAGCCAGCGTGCCACTGTCTCTGTTGTTTGCGGGAATGCCCAATGACGGTCAACAGAACCAAGCTAACTGGGACAATATCGCATCGGCATATAACCGGATGAAGTCCGCGCCTTTCTTTATTGATGATTCCCCGAACCTGACCATGCCCGATATTCGTGCCAAATGCCGGCGTTTAAAGCATTCCCACGATTTGTCACTCATCGTCGTGGACTACATCCAGTTGATGAGTTCACACAAGCGTATTGAGTCGCGTCAACAGGAAGTTTCAGAGATTTCGCGATCCTTGAAGCTGTTGGCAAAAGAGCTGGAGGTGCCGGTCATTGGAGTCGCTCAGTTGAACCGTGGACCGGAGTCTCGTACGGATAAGAAACCGATGATGAGCGACCTGCGAGAATCGGGATCTTTGGAGCAAGACGCCGACATGGTGTTGCTGTTGCATCGCCCTGAGTATTACAACACCGATGACCGACCTGGTGAAGCTGACCTCAATATCGCCAAGCACCGTAATGGTCGCACCGAAGTAATTAACCTGCAGTTCCAGGGCAAGTTTTCGCGTTTTGTTTCGGGGATTCGTGCCAATCAAGAAGAACCCCCGCCTCCGGACTATTAAAAAGCCAGGTGCCGGAAACCCACAGGTTTCCGGCACCGCTTGTTTAGGCTCTACTTCTCAGCCCGCACCGTGACCTCGAGCGGTGAGGTGAGTTCTTCGAACAGACGCACTGTCAGTTGGTAAGTACCGACCGACTTAATGGGCTGCTCGATGACAATCTTGCGCTTGTCGATTTCCGCGCCCTTTTGCTCTTTCACTGCCGCCGCAATCTGAGCGGTGGTGATAGCCCCAAACAGCCGCCCGTTCGCGCCAGCCTTGGCGTCAATCAACACTGGATCTCCCTCGGCAAGTTTGGCTTGCACTGCCTGCGCGACTTCCATCGAAGCAATCTGCTTCTTTGCCAAGGCGGCCTTCATCCGGTCGATTTCCACCTGGGATCCCTTGGTCCAGGGCATCGCCAAACGACGAGGCAGCAGGTAGTTGCGTGCGTAACCGGGACGTACCTCAACCACGTCACCAGCGTTACCGAGCTTGGCGACTTCGTGTGTCAAAACAACTTTCGTATTCTGAGTCATGGCTAACTTCCTCCCTCAAAATCAGCGGCCGGAACCGGAGTAGGGCAGCAATGCCATCTCGCGGGCGTTCTTAACCGCTTTCGCAATCTGACGCTGTTCCTGCACGGACACACCAGTGACGCGACGGGCGCGAATCTTGCCGCGGTCCGAAATGAACTTGCGCAGCAAAGCGGTGTCTTTGTAATCAATGTTGCCAACCTTTTGAGCCTTTAGCGGGTTGGTCTTTTTCTTAATGGGTTTGGTGTTATTACGCATCTGCTTACCCATATTGATCTCCTTTTATATTGTGTTGAAAAACTTATCTATGCTGTGTCGGAATGCCGGGTTGAATACCCTAGCACGGCAGACCGGTTTAGAACGGCGGATTCTCGCCAAAGCTGGAATCGGCGGGAGCACCATATCCAGGCGCGGGCGAACTCCAGGCATCCCCATCGGATCCTCCAGCGGGTGCTCCGTAAGTGGGCTGCGGACCAACTCCGCCAGGAGCGCTGTTGTAGCCGCCGCCGTTCGGGTTGGCACCAAACCCACCCTCACTGCGCTGAGTCCGGTTTACCGAAGCGGTAGCAAAACGCAAGGACGGACCAATCTCGTCAACCGTCAGCTCCACTGAGGTGCGACGAGAGCCGTCTTGGGCTTCCCAAGAGCGCTGCTGCAAACGACCCTGCGCAATGACGCGCGACCCCTTGTGCAGGGATTCCGCGACATTTTCAGCCAGTTCCCGCCAAGCGGTACAGCGCAAGAACAGAGCTTCGCCGTCTTTCCAGCTGTTGGAGACGCGGTCAAATGAACGCGGAGTTGACGCAATCGTAAACGAAGCCAGCGCCGTGCCAGATTGACCCCAGCGAAGTTCCGGGTCAGCCGTTAAGTTGCCTATTACCGTGATAATCGTGTCGCCTGCCATTGTTTCTCCTTAGTTACAATCAATCCGGGGCGTGGTGCCAAAATCCGCTCTCTGTGTACCGCCGTTTCCGGCTCTACTCAACATATCAGGGACCCTGGAGACCAAAATTCGCCTCCGTTTGAGTGGAAAAATTAGGCATCCTTGCGCATCAGTTTGGTGCGCAGAATCGACTCGTTTAGACCCAGCTGACGGTCCAATTCCTTGGCGATTTCCGGGGTGGTTTCCATATCGACAACCACGTAAATCCCGTCCGTCTTTTTCAAAATGGGGTAGGCGAGCTTGCGCTTGCCCCACACATCAAGTTTCTCAACTTTGCCCCCCAGGTCTTTTACCTGACCAAACAGGGCACTCATCGAGGGTTCGACAGTGCGTTCATCGACCTCGGGGTCGATAATCACCATCATTTCATATTTCCGCATGTAACTCTCCTTTGGTCTTAACGGCCCCGGTCTCTCCGGAGCAGGAGTCGCCGCCTTGGCGCGGCGCCAAAACAGCCTTACGATTCTAACGTTTTCCGCTCACTTTAGCCAATTCACAGGTCTGTAAGGCGATAGCTCGGGACCTTGCCACCAATGGAATCGAGAAACATGTCACCACACGCCACTCTGCCAGGAGCGTCCACGACCGCAGACCGGCTCCACCTCGCTTGTGAATCGGTCACCAGTTAGGCAGCGGGACCGCCCGACTCGGTCGTGCCGCCTTCCCCACCCGGTGCGGGATTAGCAGGAGCCGGTGAATTGCCAGGGTTAGGAACATACCCGGAAGTGCCGGGAATGGTGGGACTAGGTTCGGCTCCACCCGAACCATTCCCACTACCAGCGGGTCTATTCCCCGACTCGTTGGGGGGCAGATTTCCCGGATTGCGCGGCTGTGCCGGAGCCGGCGGCAGAGACGGGTTTGGTGGTAAAGAGCCGACAGGACCGGGATTTGTTGCAGTTTCGCTCTCCGTAGGGCTGGGTTCCTCCGAACGGGTCACTTCCACTTTCTTAAGTTTCTGAGCTTTCGCAAACTGCTCGACTTCCAGACCTTTCACGGCCCCAGACATGTAATGTTTCCACAGCCATGCCGGCCAGGTGGAACCGGTAACTTCTCGAATACCGCCAAACGGAGTAATGGATTGTTCCTCCCCGTTAGGTCCGGACTGGTACATTCCGACAATCGTCACCGCCTGGGGGATGAATCCGGCAAAAACTGCGGATTTGTTATCGGTAGACGAACCGGTCTTACCGGCAGAAGGTCTGCCGATTTGGGCTTTCGCCGCGGTGCCTCCCGCCTGGAAAGGACCCGTCAGGGCTTGGGTGGCAGTCAGGGCGATGTTGCGATCGATAACCTGGTCCGCCGAGAAAGACGGCATATAGACAATGTCTCCGGAAGTGTCCGTAACCTGGCGAATCATGTGGACTGTCTGGCGTTTACCCTGGTTGGCGATAGTTCCGTACGC
The DNA here is from genome assembly GCF_000185445.1 of Mobiluncus holmesii ATCC 35242. NCBI lineage: Bacteria > Bacillati > Actinomycetota > Actinomycetes > Actinomycetales > Actinomycetaceae > Mobiluncus > Mobiluncus holmesii. Next base: position 1,805,463 of record NZ_GL622346.1, read on the forward strand.
TTCGGCAATATTTGCCGCCGTGGGTGAGGCAGACCCCAGCACGTTCGTCAAGGAATTATCCAAACCCGGAGTATTTTCGGGATAGCCCAAACGAATCGCGACTTCCTTGGTCAAGGACGGTCCAACTTTCGCGTTCAAAGCGACATAAGCCGTGTTGATAGATTTCGCGGTGGCTTGCGCCAGGGTGACAGTTCCATAAGAGGCTCCGCCGAAGTTCCTGATAGGCACCCCTTGAATGGTCTGCGGGGAGTTTCCGGGATAGGTGTCATTCAAGGACCCACCCTGTTCCAAAGCCGCAATCATGCCGAAGGGCTTAAACGTAGACCCGGCTTGGAAATGTTCCTGGGTGACGGCGTTAATTTGGACTTTCAAGTAGTCCTTTCCGGGATATTCCGCGATAATCTCCCCGGTACTCGGATCGGTAGAAATCATCGCGACATGCAGGTTATCCGAATGACCCGACGGCAGCTGCGCCACCGTTTGCTCCATCAATTTGACCTTATCTTTGTCCAAGCTGGTGACGACTTTCAGACCCATCGTGTCGATTTGTTCCTCGGTCAAACCTGCCAGATCTTTCAGCTCTTGACGTGCTTGGAACATGAAATAGCCGCTCAGTCCCCCAAAGTCCTGCACACTCGGGGTAGGTGGAATCGTGGTCGGGAACTGTGCTGCTGCCTGCTGTTCAGGGGTGATATACCCGTCGGCAGCCATATTCTTAATGACCCGTTTCCACCGTTTTTGTGCCAGCTCGGGACTGACTGCCGGATCGTAGGCGGACGGCGCAGGGATGATTCCGGACAGCAGCGCTGCCTCCGAGTAATCAATGTCCTTGGCGTCCTTGCCGAAATAAGCCTTCGCAGCAGCCTGAATCCCGTAGGAGCCGCGACCGAAATAAATCGTGTTCAGGTAGTTGCCCAGGATTTCGTCTTTTTCCTGCTGGCGATTGATTTTCAACGCCATAATGGCTTCTCTGGCTTTCGCCCAGTACCGTTGCACCACGTTTCCCTGGTTCGTGTTTTCCGCCATGTAGTAGCGTTCCACGTACTGTTGACTCAACGTGGAGGCACCCTGTGTTGCCCCACCGCGGGCGTTATTGAGGAAAGCCCGCGCGATACCCCGCAAATCGACCCCGGAGTTCGTCCAAAAGGTTCGGTCCTCTGAAGCCACGACGGCGTTGCCGATTTGTTTGGGCAGGTCTTTCGCGTCGATGATTTCCCGGTTTACCTCAGCAAACTTGCCGATTTCGGTGGCTCCATCGGAATAGTACACGGAGGTGACTTGGGCGCGGGCAAACTCGGCAGGTTTGGGCACTTCGGTAGTGGCGTAGACAATCAGGAAGATTGCCAAGGCTCCCACCAGCATCAGGATAAAGAGGAACAGCAGAGTCAGAAAAAAGTTGCGTACATAGTGGTGTTTGCGCCGTATGGGTCGCACCTGTCGCACCATTTGCCCAGTTACTGTGCGTGGTCGTGCTGCCTTTGCCATATTCCCTGTCCTCGCCACAGTTTTCCCGGCTCACCTCTGGCGGTAAAGCGGTGTTACTGCGCTTTGTCCTGCTCTTTCGTACCATTGTGCCATTTTTCCCACCAGTCACGCAGAACCGCGGTGGCATTTTCGGGTCCCACCGGACCGTGTTCCATCCGGTATGCCAGCATGAATTTATAGGCTTTCCCGACTTCAGGACCGGCGGGAATCCCCAGGATTTCCATGATTTCATCCCCGTTGAGTTCGGGGCGTACCGCGTCCAATTCTTCCTGAGCTTTCAGCTCCTTAATCCGGGCTTCGAGGTCATCATAGGCGGCAGCTAACCGCTGGGCTTTTTTCACGTTGCGAGTCGTACAGTCGGCACGAGTCAGGCGGTGCAGGCGTTCCAACAGGGGACCGGCATCGGTGACATAGCGGCGCACGGCGGAATCGGTCCACACCTGTTCCCCATAGCCGTGGAACCGCTGATGCAACGCGACCAAGCGGGAAACATCACGAATCGTCGCCTTGTCATATTTCAAGGCTTTCAGACGAGCACGTGTAATCCGCGCCCCAACCACGTCATGCTGGTGAAATGTCACGACCCCCCCGGCCTCGAAACGTCGGGTCGCGGGCTTGCCAATATCGTGCAAAATCGCCGCCAGGCGCAGCACCAAGTCTGGGGCGGGCACGGGTCCGTCCGGTCCGGTCTCTTGCGCGATAGCCTGGTCGAGCACGGTCAAGGAGTGTTCCCACACGTCCTTGTGACGTTTGTGTTCATCTTGCATATCGAGCAAATCCATCAGCTCGGGTAGGACTTGTTCCGCCAGGCGGGTATACACCATCAGTTCCAACCCCCGGCGCGGCGCTGAGGCAATCATCAGGCGGGACAGTTCTGCCTGGACCCGTTCGGGGGAAACAATGGTCAGCCGCTCGCGCATGGTTTCCATCGCCTGCATTGTTTCGTAATCCACGTCAAACTCGAGTTGGGCAGCAAACCGGGCGGCACGCATGATTCTCAGGGGGTCATCCGAGAATGATTCTTCCGGGTCGATAGGGGTGCGCAAGATACCTGCCACCAAATCGTTAAGCCCCCCGGTGGGGTCCACCAGTTCCAGGGTGGGCAGGCGTAGCGCGATGGAATTAACCGTGAAATCACGGCGAAACAGGTCCCCCTCCAGGGTGTCGCCGAACTTGACGGTGGGTTTGCGGGAATCCCGCTGGTAGTCGTCGCTGCGATAGGTCGTGATTTCAAATACGTCATCGCCCTTGCGTGCTCCCAAAGTGCCGTAGTTGCGTCCCACGTCCCATACTGCATCCGCCCAAGAACGCAGCACCGCTTCGGTTTCGTCGGGACGCGCCGAGGTGGTCAGGTCTAAGTCATGCGGGGTGATTCCCAGCAGGGCATCACGTACCGGTCCCCCGACCAGCGCAATCTCATAGCCGGCGGTGGCGAACACCTCTCCGAGAGGCACCACTTTCGTTTCCAGCTCACGGCGCACCGCGTCCTGCCGGCTTGCTGTCGTGCCGGACTGTTTCCCTGCCGCGGTCGTTTCCGGGGCAGTCGGATTCGGGGGTGCGCTGTTCGCGATGGTCTGAGTCATGACCCTCCTCTCGGGTACGTTCCTTTCCAACTAACCGCTCATTACCGGGACTTTTTACCGTATTTTCAACCGGTTAGAAAAACCTCTGCACTATTTTATATAAAATCGTCGTATGTCAGCCGCATCGGAATTGCCGCAGCCCGTCCCCGCGGGCTTTTACCGGTCCCGTTCGGGGCGGCTGCTGCCGATTGTGGAAGAGGTCAGTGCGGGGGGGCTGGCTGTGAAACGTGTCGAGGGAAAGGTGTGCGCCGCGTTGATTTTACGTCAAGGTCGCGCCGGTCGTCTGGAGTGGCTGCTGCCCAAGGGGCATGTGGAACCGGAAGAGACGATTCCTCAGGCCGCAGCTCGTGAGGTTGCGGAAGAGACAGGTATCGAGTGTCGCCCGGTGCGTTACCTATCCTCGATGGATTATTGGTTTTCCGGTACTGACCGGCGGGTGCACAAGGTCGTTCACCACTTTTTGCTGGAGGCTACCGGTGGGCAGATAACGGCGGAGGGCGATCCTGACCGCGAGGCTTGCAGCGCCCAATGGGTGCCGTTATCCCTCCTGGACAAACGCTTGGCATTCCCTGCCGAACGCCGCATCGGTGCGTTGGCTCGAAAAATGTTGGGGGTGCGCAGTTGAAGATGCGCCGCTCAATTCCGTTCATTTCCCGCGTCCTTATCGGATTAGCGGCGCTATCTTGCGTGTCATTAGCTGGAGGTACCCCCCATCCCGCGCAAGCCCAAACCGAAAAACCCTCCCCCACCCCTTCTGCCAGCCCCTGTGCGTCCGCCACCAGCTCACACTCCGCCAGCGCCTTTTGCGGACCGGGGTTTAACCGTCAGGGCGTTCGCCTGGAAATCACCGCGATGACTCCCATCGTGACGCCAGAGACTACCGAATTGACCGTCAGTGCCCTGTTGGAAGTCAATTCGAATTATCACCACGCTGCGCAGGGGACACTGCATCTCAATGTTTCCAACCAAACCCCCCTTACGCGCGAAGAGCTGAACGAGTGGATGGATGTCCAGGGCAATGACGCGCGTTTGCAGCGAAAAGTCCAAACAGTTGCGACCCTGCCTATCGAGCACCTCACTGCGGGTAAACCTCAGCCGGTGACGCTGCATGTACCGGTGACTGACCTGCCCCTGGGGCGTTCGGACCAGTGGGGACCCAGACCTTTGAGCCTGACTTTTGTCCCGGATGCAGCTGCGACGGAGAAAGTCTCGTCCAGTACCGATTTGGCATCTTTCAGCGCCCAGGACCGAGCGTTTTTACTGTGGGATTCCGGCGCCGCGTTTGAGCCCAGTGAACTGTTGACTTTTGTGCCGCTCACCACCACGCACGCTGATGTTGTGGCGGCGGACCGCGAGCTACCAAACCTTGGCAGTCGCCCGAACCAGCGGCTCATGGAAGTGTGCGCGCTGGCAAATGCCACCCCACTGACCCCCGTATTCGACCCCTTTTTGATTGCCACGGAGCTGAACGGGGTGGACGAGGCCTCCCGCCTGCTGAATTTGGGCAAACCTAGCCCGTCTCCCAGTACCGAGCCACGTCCCGCCGTGTCACCTCTGCGTGACCTGGTCGCCGCCGGTAACTGCGGTCAGCAGCCACCTGCCTATCTGCCTCCGGGGGATTTCGGGGCGGCAAACACCAGCTGGTTGGCGCCAGCTGCGCAGGATTTGTTACGCACCACCGCGGTTGACCTGGGTACCAAAGTCACCCAAAGAATCCCGGAATATCAAGGGAACCTGGTGTTGTGGCCGGATTTTTCGGTGCGCTACTCGCCTTCCGGAGACGTCGCCCAAGAAGTCTCGACCTGGGGGAATCACCCGCTGCTGCTCTCTCCCGACTCGGGTTTTAAGGAGGTGGGGAAGTCTCCCGCTTATGACACGGATAGCCGCCAGCGTATTGAGTTTTCGGCCGCCGGAAACACCACTTCGGCTGCAGGGTGGACTTTGGACGGGGATTTGTCACGCCTGTTGAACGGTCAGCCGGCATTTGATGCCAGTCAGACTCCCGCGGATTATCGGCTTTCTGCCGTGGGGGCGAGGCAGTGGGCGCTCGCGTCCACAGCGGTGCTGACCCGGCAGCGTCCTTTTGCCCCCCGCGTCTTCGCGGCGGGTGCCGGTCGGGATTACAGTGCCACACCGGTGCAAAAGGCCGTGATGCAGGGTCTCGGTCAAGCTCGCTGGTTGAGTTTCCCCGCCTGGAACACGGTCCTGCCCCCCGTGAGTGAAGCTGCGGGGACGCAGACCCGAACGGTCACGGTACCGGCTCCCACACCGGCTGGACAGACAGATTCTAGCTCCTTTTCTACCGGCTCGAAAGCTGCTATACCAGGAGGAAAACCATTGACGTGGTTCACCAACCCGACATTTGCGGCGGCGGATAATCTGCGTGTTGGTGCTGCCCTGAGCGCTGCCATGTCTGAACCGGCGCGGTTTAACACCATGTTTTCGGCTCTCCAAATCTCCAGTGCCTGTGCCACCTGCACCGCCAGCAGCCCGGATGGCACCATCTGGGCAGGAAAATCGGCAGCTCGCCAACAAACCCCCGCACCCCACTCGCCCCAGACCGAGGAACCGGCGCCCAACACTATTGACCCCGACATTTCCGCGGCAATTATTGATTTGATTAATTCGCAACCGGCCTCGGTCATAAATCTCATTGATAAGAGCGCCCAGCTGCCGATTTCTGTCTCTAATGGTTGGGACCAAGCCGTGAGTGTACGTCTGAAATTGACCCCTTCGGATACCCGTTTGCAATTCAATCCAGTGGAGACTCTCACCATAGCGCCTCACTCCATCGGTCAGTTCCGCATCCCGGTGAAAGCAGTCGGTTCGGGAGATGTGCAAGTCACCGTGCAACTGACCAACCCGGCAGGGCAGAGCATCGGTGCGGCGGAAACTATCCAGGTACGAGTCCGAGCGGAATGGGAATCCACCGGAACCTACATCGTGGCTGGTTTACTGGCTTTCGTGTTGGTTTTCGGGATAGTTCGGCGTATCGTGAAAGGTCCCCAGAATCGTACCCCAAAACGGGAGACTATACGTGAGTGAACACCCGATGAATGCGCCCGCTCCGGACTCCAACCCGAACCCGCCCGACTCCCCACAACTACGTAAAGTAGCTGACGGGGTAGCAAACACGAAAACCGGCAAATCTAGCGCCATCATGGCAGCGGGCACCCTCGTGTCCCGCGTGCTGGGCTTTGTGCGCCAATGGCTGCTGGTCGTTGCTATTGGCGGGTTCGGCATCGCCGACGCCTTTAACACCGCCAATATCTTGCCCAACACGCTGTATAACCTGCTGGCGGGCGGAATATTGAACGCGATTCTGGTGCCCACCATCGTGCGCGCGCTGGCAAACAACAACGGTAAAGAAGGGGTTGACCGGGTAAACGCCCTGCTCACGCTCGCTTCTATCGCCTTGCTGGGTTTGACGGTACTGTCGGTGGCGCTCGCGTGGCCCCTGGTGATGCTGTTTGCGGGGGGAATGCAGCCGAAATTGTTTGACCTGACCGTCATCTTTGCGCTGTGGTGTCTGCCCCAAATCTTCTTTTACGGTACATATGCGCTGCTGGGACAAGTGTTGAACTCGCTGTCCAGCTTCGGTCCCTACATGTGGTCCCCGGTGGTGAATAACCTGGTGGGGATTGCCGGACTGGGGATGTTCATCAACTTTTACGGCACCGCCCCCAGCCACGACTTTGATGTGTCGAAGTGGGATGCGCCCCGGATTGCCCTTTTGGCAGGTTCCATGACGTTGGGGATTGCTCTGCAAGCGCTAATTCTGGTGTTTCCCCTGATGCATCTCGGGTTCCGGCTCCGCGCCAATTTTCACTGGCGGGGTTTAGGTTTTCGCCACACCGGTCGAGTCGCCGCCTGGGCTTTCGCGGGTCTGGTGGTTAATACGTTCATGAACCTCATTGTGGCGCGTATCGCTTCGGCTGCCAATGGTGCCGGTCAGCTGGACGGGAAGTTCTATCCCGGTTTTGCTATCTACCAATACGCCAACACGCTGTATATGCTGCCCCAATCTCTGGTCACAATTTCCGTGACCACCGCGATTTTTACCTCTATGGCGCTACACGCTACCCGAAACGACATCCCCGCTCTGGCTGGGGACTACCTACACGCCGCCCGGTTGTCCAGCCTGTTCAACTTCCTTTTGGCAGGCATGTTGATTGTGGGAGCGCTGCCACTGGCTAATGTCACCGCCACTGCCCTGCCACCCCAGCAAGCACAGGCTCTAGCAGCCATCCTCATCATTTTGAGCTTGGGGATTCCGGGGCAAGTCATTTTTTCCACCACCTCACGCGCCCTGTATTCTCTGGAGGACACGAGGACCCAATTTTTCCTGATGCTGCCTTTCCCCCTCCTGACTGCCCTCCTAGGTTTATTTTCATACGTCCTGCTCAACCCCTCTCTCTGGGTACCCGTGACGGCGGCGGCCGAACCGTTATCGTTGACCACGTCGGCACTCCTGGGTTTGGTGTTGTTGCATCGTAAAGGTTTCGCAAAAGCTGTGTTTGCCCAAGTTCTCGGTCACTATCTGCGTTTATTCGTGGCGGTGGTCGTGGCAGGAATTCCAGCGTGGATAGTGTTGACTTTCGTCATTCCATCTCCCGGAGCGGGCTGGACTTACGGTGCCACTTTCGTCTCCGGGGCGTGGCGTTGCCTGGTCGTGGCGCTGGTCATGGTTCCCCTGTACATCGGGGCACTGTGGGCATTTCGGGTACGTGAAGTGCGCCGGCTTGTCGCCAAGCTGCACCGCTAACGCAGAGAAGTTCGCTATATTTTGTCGCGGTTTTCCCTAACGGGCTAAAATACATAAATCAGCTGGATTTTGAGAAAAAAGGGGGCGGCGTGGATCACACCAAGTCAAACGGCACACCGGTGTTCCGTTCTGTTTCCACCGGCGTTCCTCCTGAGCCTACTCCGCTGTTTAACGATTCGTCAGAACCGGCGGAATCCACTGAAAACGTCATTGACGTCCCTGACGAAGATACCTTGACGGGTGAGGATGTTATCGACGAGGTGTCGGGACGTTCCTGGGATGCTGAGCGTAAGCGTCTGCGTAAGGAATGGGTCAGCTGGAAAGCCGAAACCACCGAGGTATTGAACACCAGCCTCAGCGATGCGCGCCAAGCTGCCACTGATTACACACCAAAACATGAGGAAGTTCCCGCTGCCGAGTCAGCGTTGACATTAAAGATTACGGTGCTGGGGGTGGTGGTAGTCACGGTTTTAGCGCTGCTTACCTGGTTCTGGCCCCATCCTTCGTCAGTGCGTGCCGATCATTCCTTAGATTTGTCTCCCGTGCCGGATCTGCAGGTACTTCCAGAAGCCGAGCCGACTCCGTTGCCCATCACCAGTGTGACTTCCATTTCGGGTCTACCCGATGGCTATGACCACCCCGAACTGGCTGGTATGGCAGCTGATGGGAAGCCCGAGACTTCTTGGCGCACCTCAGCGTTACGTTCCGCCATGCTGGTAGGGGGGCGCGGTTATGGGCTGGTGATTAATCTCGGAGATTCCCCGGTCCAAGTTAAAAAGGTCGTGGTGAGTTCTGCCTCTACGGGAGGAACTCTGGAGCTACGCCAGGGCAACGCCGACAATTTCCGCCAGGCTACTGTATTGGGGTCGCAGCCACTGTCCTCCACCGTTACCTATCATCTGGCGCGACCCGTGGAGACGAACAGCCTAGTCTTGTGGTGTACTGAGATGCCCACCTCTGCCGGAGGGGAGTACCGGTTGAACATCTCCGAGATTCAGGTCCTCGGCTAGATTTCGACTTCAGCTTTGCCCAAGTCAGCGGGTTTTCAACCCGACGTCCCTTTGGTTTTCAGTGAATCAGGAAGCATCGTTAGGGATTCACAGTTACAATAAAATGTATACGATTATTTTTTACCCTAGGGAGTCTTTTTGTACGACGTCATTATTATCGGTTCGGGTCCGGCGGGTTACACTGCTGGGATTTATGCAGGTCGTTCAGCTTTGAAAACACTGCTGGTGGCAGGGTCCATGAACATCGGCGGGATGCTGATGAACACTACCTTGGTGGAAAACTATCCCGGCTTTAAAGACGGGATTCAAGGTCCCGACCTAATGCAGGAAATGCTGGACCAAACCGAGCGCTTCGGGGTCGAGGTCATCTATGAAGATGCCCAAAAGCTAGATTTGCGCGGCGACATTAAGACAGTCGTCACCGATGAGGGTACTTACCAGGGTCGTACAGTCATCATCGCGACTGGTTCGGGCTACCGCACTTTGGATGTTCCCGGAGAGGAAGAGCATGCTGGTCACGGGGTGTCTTACTGTGCTACCTGTGACGGGTTTTTCTTCCGCGATCAACCCATCATGGTCGTGGGTGGGGGTGACTCCGCGATGGAAGAGGCGGTGTTCCTGACTCACTACGGTTCCTCAGTCACGGTGGTACACCGTCGTGATGAGCTGCGGGCAAGCGCGGCTATGCAAGCTAAGGCATTTAAAGAAGAAAAGATTTCCTTCGAGTTCGACACGGTAGTTGAGTCCATCAACGGGACGGACAAGGTCGAATCAGTCACCCTGAAAAATGTGAAAACCGGGGACACCAAGACCGTGCCGGTCGGAGGTATCTTCATTGCCGCTGGTCACCTGCCCCGCACTGAACTGGTGCGGGACCAGTTAGAGTTGGATGCACAAGGCAACATTTGGGTAGATTCCCCCTCCACGCGCACCTCCATGCCGGGAGTGTTTGCTGCCGGTGACGTCACAGACGGGATTTACCGGCAGGCAGTGACCTCCGCCGCTTCTGGCTGTCGTGCTGCTATTGATGCGGATCGCTATATTAAGGACCACGATGCTCAGGTTAATTGAGCCAGTCGAGTCACACATTTTTGGCCTGTGGTAACAGCAGGTTCGATAGATTTCACCCAAGAGAAAGGTAAGTATTATGTCCGCAGCTATTGAAGTAACTGATAGTAATTTCGCCGCCGAGGTGCTGGACTCTGACGTTCCGGTGCTGGTGGACTTCTGGGCGGTTTGGTGCGGTCCCTGCCGTCAGATGGCACCGATTGTGGATCAAATCGCTGCTGACTTCGGCGATCGTCTGAAAGTCGCCAAGTGCGACGTGGATAAGAACCCCTCCCTCCAGGCCCAGTACGGGGTTTCTGCCATTCCCACCTTTAATATTTTCAAGGGAGGCAAGGTCGTCCACCAGATCATCGGGGGTCGCCCTCGTTCTCAGTTCAAAGAGGAAATAGAAGCTGCCCTGGCCTGAGGTTCTTTGAGACACTCCGTTCATCGACCCTGTGGTTCCGCTTTTGCGTACCGTCTAACGCGATTTTCTCCGCATTTACGTTAACAACCTTTAGATTGGAAGAGCAGACTTTACTCCGCGGTCCTTCGCTGGGGTTTCCGGCTTTACTCCTTTCTCCCGGATTCAGCGGGGGACCGCTTTTGCGTCTCAGCGGTTTTGCTCAGAAATTTTGGCAGACTTTCGTGCCAGCGTAAACTTGCAAACATCTCACTCTAAGGAACGTTTATGACTTCAGCTTCTGCATTAAACCCAATTGATTGGTCATCTCAATTCTCGACCCGTGCCAACAACTTACAAATCAGCCAGACACGAGCCCTGTTTGCCGTCGCGTCTCGTCCCGAGGTCGTTTCTTTAGCTGGCGGAATGCCTAATCTGAAAGACCTACCTCTGCAACAGATTGCCCGTTCTTTCCAGCAGATGTTTGCTCAGGATGGCGCCACCGCTATGCAGTACGGTGGCGGTCAGGGCTTGGAGACGTTACGTGAACAAATCACCGACATCATGAGCTTGGAGGGCATTCATGCCTCCGCTGCTAACGTCACCATTACCGCCGGGTCTCAGCATGCCTTAGATCTGGTTACGCAACTCTTTGTGAATCCCGGCGACCCTATCTTGGTTGAAGCGCCCTCCTATGTCGGAGCGCTTTCGGTGTTTCACTCCTATCAATGCGACGTTCATCATGTCCTCATGGACCAGGAGGGTCTGATTCCCGAGGCTCTGGACGAAGCTGCCACCGAGTTGGAGCGAGCCGGTCGCCCTGCCAAATTCCTCTATACAGTGCCCAACTTTCACAACCCCGGAGGCATGACCCTCAGCGAAAAGCGCCGTCCGCAAATTGTCGAGATTTGCCAACGTCACCACCTGTTGATTTTGGAGGATAACCCTTACGGTCTGCTGGGCTTTGATGGGCACCTTTACCCCGCTATGCAACCCTTGAATCCCGATGGCGTTATCTATCTGGGTTCTTTCTCCAAGATGTTCGCTCCTGGTTTCCGTATTGGCTGGGCGCTGGCTCCAGACCAGATTACGCAAAAACTGGTCGTTGCCAATGAAACGGCTATCCTGACCCCCTCTATGGCAGCCGAAATGTCTATCTCTAAATACCTCCAAGATTTTGACTGGTACGGTCAAGTAGACAAATTCCGCGTCATGTATCGAGGTCGGGCTCGCGCCACCCTGGAAGCCCTTAAGAAATACCTTCCCGATTGCACTTGGACACACCCGGTTGGTGGCTTCTATACCTGGGTTCACTTCCCCAACGGTATCAACACGAACACCATGTTGCCTTGCGCCGTGCAAAACTTGGTAGCTTATGTCTCAGGCACGGCATTTTATGCCGACGGGCGTGGCTCTGACTACCTGCGTATTGCTTACTGCTATCCCCCCGAGGAACAGATACGCGAAGGTATCCGTCGCTTGGCGCTCACTGTGGAACAGGAGAAAGCCTTGCTGGCTAATGGTGAAGCAGCCCACGGTGATACTGCCGCCAAATCCGCCTAGGTACACCTGAAGTCTCTGACTCGGAAGTCAGAACTCTCTGATTTGTTCTCCTATTACCAGGGCGGTCATATAGTTACCCGATTTTGCCCGCAACTGTTTACCCCAACGCAGTGATACTTTGTGTGTTTCGCAATCAACAGTAGCAATGTTTCACGTGAAACAATTGAGTGCTGACGCAACTAACGATTTCCCAGCCAGGAATTCAGGGTTCTAGCTGTGAGCAATAATTTTGGCAATACGCGCTAAATCATCGCTGTCGGCAAACTCTATAGTGACTTTCCCTTTTGTCTTGCCCACCTGTAGGTTAACGCGCGTCTGCAGGGCATCTTCGAGCTGAGATTTCATTTCCATCATGTCGGGACTGAGCGGTGTAACCTGCCGCTTTTTCGGCTCAGCGGTCTGAGAGTCAGTAGTGTCCCCTACCGCAACGATTTCCTCAGTAGCTCGTACCGACAAGCCTTCTGCCACTATCCGCTGCGCCAGTTGCGTCATCGCTTCGGGATCGTCGAGAGCCAACAGCGCACGAGCGTGACCGGCAGATAAAACTCCCGCGGCAACCTGGACCTGTACTGCCGCGGGCAGCTTTAGCAGGCGCAAGGTATTGGCAATCTGAGGACGGGAACGCGAGAGACGCTTCGCCAGGGTTTCTTGGGTAACGCCGAGTTCCTCAATCATCTGTTGATAGGCTGCTGCTTCTTCCAAAGGGTTTAGGTTTACGCGCTGTATGTTTTCCAACAGAGCGTTCACGCCCATTTCATCATCTGCGGTGTCGCGAATGATAGCCGGAATTGTTGAACGACCCGCGAGCTTTGCTGCCCGCAAACGCCGTTCCCCCATGACCAGTTCATAGAGTGGTTTCGGATCTGACTCGATTTGTCGCACAGTGACCGGCTGCAAAATGCCAACAGAACGAATTGAGTTCGCCAGTTCTGCCAAAGCATCTTCATCAAAAATTTCGCGAGGTTGCGCCCGGTTGGCAGTAATGGAAGTAATTGGCAATTCTTGCACGGTCATGCCGGGCACGGGAACCAGGGAGGGTTCCGACGGTTCCGCTGTCTTTGCCGTCCGGCGCTGCATCGCATCGGGACTCAACAAATCGTGAACCTTGTCGTTCCCTTTAGTCGAATTAGTGCCTGGTTTGGGAGGAACCAGCACATCTACTCCGCGTGGCTCGACCGGTGCGCTCGGAATCAAAGCACCCAGACCACTACCTAAAGCCCGTTTTTTAGCCATGAATCAATTTTCCTTCGTTGCTAATTTCCCTAAGAGTTCTAAGGCTGCCATCTGATAAGCCAAGGAACCAGCAGAGTTCTTTTCGTAAGTAATGACCGTCTGTCCCCAAGATGGAGCCTCTGATATCGCGACCTGGCGCGGGATATTTGTGGACAGTGTCTGTTCAGGATAGTGCGAGCGCACATCTGATTCCACCTGAGCTGCCAAATTAGTCCGCTTATCAAACATGGTAATTAGAAATGCGAGTACTTCAAGCTGTGGGTTCAGAGCATCGCGAATCTTATCTACTGTGTCAGTCAGCAGAGAAATCCCCTCTAAGGCGTAGTACTCCGCCTGGACCGGAATCACTACCCAGCGCGCGGCACAAAATGCGTTCACAGTCAGCAAGCCGAGCGAAGGGGGACAATCAATCAGGATCAAACACCCTGACTTTCCCTCCAAAAAGGAATCTATAGCCCTACGCAAATAGAAACTGCGGTCAGCCTGATCGGCAAGTTCCATCTCTACCCCTGCCAAATCTACGGTGGCAGGAACTACCAGCAGGCTTTCCTCCTGTGGGCAAGGTTGCGCGACTTCGGCAAGTGTAGATTCCCCGGTGTACACATCATAGAGAGAGGGAGTGCCCACATGGTGATCAATGCCGAGCGCGGTAGAGGCGTTACCTTGTGGGTCAGTATCAATGACCAGCACCTCCACTCCTCGCTTAGCTAAACTCATGGCCATGTTAACCAGGGTGGTCGTCTTGCCAACACCGCCCTTTTGATTTGCCAGGGCGACAATATGACTGTGGCGCAGGTGGGGAGTCTCCTCAGAGGCAATAGTCTGGCGCAACTCCAGCGATTTGCGCAGTTCACGAGCGATAGGGGTTTCATTCTCGGACGTGGGCACCCGGGGGCGCAGGGTCCTGTGAATGGAATCAGGACGCTCTATGTGATGGGGGACTACGACCTTGGGCCGTTCGTTTTCTGCCACCATAAACTCCCTTCTTTCCTTCCAGTTTACTTCATGGGGGATGGTGAAAAAATTCAAGTTTCTGAATTCTTAATCCACATCTTATCCACAGGAATTTCCCTGTGGTTGCGCAGGTTGACAATATTTTTTCACAGGCAAATCACTCCACCCAAAGGATTTTCGAAGTGCGAACGCAATAAGCCAAGCACGCCGAATGTCAAACATGCTGACTGCAGGTTATATCCGTACCGCATCGGGGACCTAGGGCAAAATGTTTCACGTGAAACATTTGCCTATTTCTTCGTCAAACGCACCACCCTAGTTGGTTCACCGGTCAAAGGTGTGCTGACTGTGAGTACCTCTGGCAACGATACCTTTTGTTTGACGAATACGTAGTTTCCCTTGGCTTTGGCAATTTCCGATTCGACTGAGGCACCTTTCAGGAATAACAGGGTACCCTGCTTTTTCACCAGAGGAGCGGTCCACCCCAGCAAAGTCGAAAGATTACCCACCGCTCGTGCGGTCAGGTAGGAAAAGGTCTGTTTGCCGCGAATGTCTTCGGCTCGAGCGTTACGAATCCGCACATTGTCTAAGCCCAGTTCCTCTATACAAAACTGCAACCACTCGCAACGACGTGCCATCGACTCAATCAGCGTCAGGCTCAAGTCGGGTCTGCCAATAGCCAAGACCAAACCGGGCAACCCCGCTCCTGAACCGACATCAGCAACCTGAACTCCCTCGGGAAGTAACTGACTGAGCACCCAGCAGTTTAAGATATGGCGACTCCAGATGCGTCCCGCTTCTCGCGGTCCCAGCAACCCCTGTTCCAGACCCTCGTGTGCGAGTAGGTCTGCGTAGTAACGCATTTGACCGGCACTGGTATCGAACACGTCGGCAAGACCATCAGGTTCGGGTTCAACCTGTACCTCTCCCAACGTGTCCTCCGCCGGGGTATCCTGCACTGAATCTGTCATGGAATATCTCTCGAACGACCTAAATCGTTAGGCTTCTTCGGAGGTTTCTGCGGTGGCATTATCCGCTTCATCAACAGCTGAGTCTGTCAGGTCAGCAGCCGTACCAGCGGGAGATTCCGCGGCGGAGTCAAAGTCGTCTTGGTCTTCGTCCTCGAAATCCTCGTCGTCACCTTCATCGAGAGAAATGACGACGTAACGATGAGGCGCCACACCTTCGGATTCAGAATACAATCCCATCTGGGCAGCCTTATCGTGGCACACTTTGCGTTCAAAAGGATTCATAGGATCGAGTTGTACCGGCTCGCCGGTTTCCTGCACCTGCGCGCCCAAACGTTCCACTAGCTCCTGCAGTTCAAGACGTCGATTAGTGCGGTAGCCCGCAATATCAAGCATCAATCGGGACCGTTCCCCGGTTTGAGACTGTACTGCCAGGCGCGTCAACTCCTGCAAAGCCTCCAGAACTTCACCATGCCGACCAATCAACCTCTTGAGACGTCGATCCGGTTCTTCATCTCCGGTCACAATCTCGACCAGAGCGCGCCCGTTCTCGACATCAATCTCAATGTCGCCGTCCAGGTCAACGATGTCCAGCAGTTCCTCTAAATAATCTGCTGCCAAGTCACCTTCATTTTCCAGGCGCTCCATTTTGGAGCCACGATTGGCAACGACTTCGGTGCCTTCTTCGATTATGTCCAACTCATCCATTGTTTCACTCATGTTTTTGCTCCCTCGTTTCCCAGGCAACTCACTGCGTCGCATTGCCTGAAAATTTCGTCTCTATCGGTTCCCTTGCTTCTTTTTTGATTTCTTTTGTTTAGCTTTGCGTTCTGCTGCACGCCTTTCAGCTTGTTTAGTGGCACGTTGGCTGGCGGTCAAACCATCCTTACCCACTTCATCCGGATCAGGCTCCATATCAGCGCGTTCCTCAGCTTTGTCCTTATCAAACTGAGCGCGGTATTCCTCCCAGCCCTTTTGACCGGGCTGCATCCGTTGCTGTTTGCCCCCTTTACCCTGGGCATCCACGGAACCGAAATTAATTTCATCTAATCCCAGCTCCATCCGGCGTTTCTCGAGCTTCCGGATATGCGCCAACCGGGCTTCACGCATAGCGACCTGAACACCCTTTTGATACAACCCCGCCTCATTAAGCTCAATCTGTTCCAACTGAGCAGAGAGTTGTTTCTCTTGGTCAGCACGGTATTTCTCAAACTTCTGTTCATGCGCATCAGCACGCCACCGCGCGGCAGCGGAACCGCGAGTGGGGTATGCCCGAATCATGAAGTACTGTTGCACCAAACTCCACGTATTAGAAGTCGCCCAGTAAATGAGCAGCCCGACCTGCACGACCGGACCGGTGAACAGATACACCAGGGGCATGAAATACATCATGGACTTCGTGGATTTCACCATCGGGTTATCCGAGTTCAGCTGTTCGTCACTCATGTTCTTCATGGAGAGGAACGCGGTCTGAACGAACATAGTGATAACCAGAAAAGCCACCATAATGCCAATGACAATCTTGGTCTGCAAGGTGGAAGTGGGACCGAACATAGTCTGACCCAAAGATTCACCAAAGAACGTGGAATCCCACAGGGCTTTGGCTTGCTGTTGACCCATTCCGCCGATGGAAACATGCTCGGGCATAGTCCCGTGCGCGACCGCCGACATGTAGTAAAGCAAACGATACAGAGCGAGAAGTACCGGCATCTGAACCAATAGGGGCAGGCACGAGGCGGACATGGAAGCGCCGTACTTCTTTTGCACGGCTTTCATTTCTTCCTGTTGGCGCATCATGGTCTGCTGATCACGTTTGCCCTTATATTTCTTGGTAATGGCAGTCAATTCGGGCTGCGCCAAGCTCATAGCCCGAGACGCTTTAATCTGTTTGATAAACAGTGGCACGATAATCAGGCGCACCACGATAGTCATCCCGACAATCGCCAACACCCAGCCAATTCCAGCGCCGGACTCTACACCGAGGAGGGTAATCATCTCGTGAACCCCACGCAGAACCCAACCCACCACCCACATAAAGGGGTACAAAATCTGATCGTAGAGGGACAGCTTGGCTTCCCCAGCAGCCGAAACCAGGCTCAGCAACATGACACCGTTCTTTCTTTCGTTTCCAAAGTTTCCCCACTCGCCTCTGCGGTCCACAGTGCGTTTTGACCAGGGGAAAGACCATAAGTTTGGGAGCTAACGCTGCCGGGGGCGGTCCACGGATTGGTCCAGGAACCTTTCACGGGAGGATAATCTACGCCACCATCAGAGTAGGGGTTGCACCGCAGCAACCGCCACAGAGTGAGCGCCGAGCCTTTCCAAAATCCGTGTACCTGCAAAGCTAAGTCAGCGTAATGGGAACAGCTGGGGTAATACTTACACACCGGTCCAAATGCTTTTGACAAGGTGTGCTGATAGATGTGAATAAACAAGCGCGACACAGTTGCCGGCAGGTTCCAGACCCACCGCCATAATGCCTTGCCCGCTAACACCGTATCTATCCTAACTTTCACCAGCCGTAATCTGAGACAAACCTGGCTAGCAGGACCGGGATGGACTTACAAAATCCCGATCACCGTGTTGTTTGTGCGCCATCTTTCGCAACAATATCTGAATTTGGTTTTCCAGCTGTGGATAATCTACTTCGGCAATGCCAGCTTTGGCATAAAACACATTTAAAGAACCTGCTGGAAACTCTGTGATACGGTCGCGCACCAAGTGACGCAACCGACGTTTAACGAGGTTGCGTCCTGTGGCGTGTTTCACAAACCGCTTGGCTACGACAAAACCGATTCGTGCCGGCTCACTCCCGTTACCGAGATATTGGTGAAACACCATGTTATGACAGTGAGCGTGACGACCCTCACGCATTGCCTGACGAAAGTCCTGGGCGCGGGTCAGCCGGTTTGCCTTAGCAAGCATCAGCTTGGGGACTAGACCGCCAGACGCTTGCGACCACGACGACGCCGAGCGCTGATAACCGCCCGACCACCACGAGTGGCCATACGATTACGGAAGCCGTGCTTGTGAGCGCGGCGACGATTATGGGGCTGATAAGTCCGCTTAGTCACTTTTTTCTCCTGAAAAATAATCCCGGGAAATCCCGAGCCGCAGTTAAGTCATAAGACGAAGCCCCAATTTAGCCCAATTATCAGCATCCTTGCAAATTAGCGAAAAAGTCGGAGTCATAGAATTTCCTGGAAAATAATTGGAAAACTCTAATGAAATTGCACCTCATCCCAGAGTTACACGGTTGTAACTTTGTCCACAGGTTGTGGAAAACTTTGTGGATTTCACTAAAGAGTGGCAAGATTTACTCAGTTTTATCTGCATAGACACAACAGCCAAGGAGAGTACTGACCGTGGACAATGCTGCCTGGGAAAGCGCGGCCAAAGCTGACCTTGGACCTACCGATTTTTGGGCGAAAGCGCTTGAAAATCTCAGTGTTTCAGGAAAAATCGGCAACTTCGACCTGGCGCTCATCCGCCAATCCAAAGGTTTGGGGGAATCCGGGGACGCAGCTGTTTTGGCAGTATCCAGCAATGACGTCAAGACCATGATTGAGTCGAAGTACTCCGACCTGTTTAAGACCACGTTCAGCGAAGTGTTGCACCGTCCCATCAACAACTTGATTGTGACCGTAGACGAAAACCTGGGCAATATGGCGCCCACACCCCAAACTTTTGAACCCGTAGCACCTCAACCAGCCCCACCTATCGCCCCCACCACCCCCGTCTGGGAGCCGGAACATCAACAGACCCTGCACATTGACTCGAACACGGGACTGAACCCGACCTACACTTTTGACTCTTTCGTCATCGGTTCTTCAAACTCATTTACCGCTGCCGCAGCAGAATCTGTGGTGGCGTCTCCTGCCAAAGCCTACAATCCACTGTTTATTTATGGTGGTCCAGGACTGGGCAAAACCCACCTGCTGCACGCCATCGGCAACTATGCCCTGGAGCTGTACCCCGACTCGAAGGTCAAGTACATTTCTTCTGAGGAGTTCACCAACGAGTTCATCAACGCCATCGCCTCACAGACTTTCGCTGAATTCCAGGCGCGGTACCGCGAAGTCGACTTCCTGCTCATCGACGATATTCAGTTCTTGGCAGGCAAAGAACAAACCTTAGAGGAGTTCTTCCACACCTTTAACACGCTGCACACCGCACAAAAACAGGTCGTTATCACCTCTGACGTGGCTCCCAAAGAGCTGAAGGGGTTTGAAGAGCGAGTTCGTTCGCGCCTGGAATGGGGTCTGATGGCAGACATTCAACCCCCCAGCCTAGAGACGCGAATTGCGATTCTGCGCCGAAAAGCCCAGGCCGGAAACATGCAAATGCCCGATGATGTGGCGGAATTCATTGCCTCAAACGTTGATTCCGACATTCGCGCTTTAGAAGGCGCATTGATTCGGGTCACGGCATATTGGTCACTGAACCACGTACCCGCCACCATTGAAACTGCGAAACTGGCAATTCGCGATTTGATGACCGGCAAGGGCGCCAAAGAAATCACTCCTGAAATGATTATTGATTGCACTGCCCAATACTTTTCGTTGACTTCCGAAGACTTGCTCTCCGCGAACCGATCCCGTACCGTGGTGGGACCGCGCCAAATCGCCATGTATCTGTGTCGTGAACTGACCGACCTGTCATTGCCCCAAGTCGGAGCTGCTTTTGGAGGTCGCGATCATACGACAGTCATGCACGCCAATAAAAAGGTCGCGGCATCCATGAAGGAAGACACCCAAACTTTCAAATCTGTTTCCGATATTTCCGACGCGGTGCGCCGCGCCACCCGCGAATCCTAGTTCCAGCTGTAATTTCAGCAGTTTCCGTCTCCTGGCTTTTTGTCTCTGCCTGAGTTATTCCGTTCACAAGGGCGGTACGGACAGTATCTCTCAAGTTCAAGAGGTGTTTGGGTGAGGTTGCGGTGTACCGATTTGGGGGTCGCGGGGGAGGACCCTAGCGACATCGAGGGAGCACCCTCCCCCATCGCGTCTCCGCTACGCTTTCGCCGCGATAGGGCCCCCTCCCCAGCGTCGTACGGGTTCCTCCCCCCGCTCCCATTCCGGTTACCGCAATATTTGGTGACGGGCAATCATCGGCTACTTAAAACCCACGCGACCCCGACCCGAAACAGCGCAAAACCCCACTTCATACCCTATTCCGCTGGCACGTCCAGGGCACACTCGCGAATGTGGACAAAGCTGGGGATGAAGCCGGGTTTTTTCGGGAATTTGTTGTGGATGAAAATGTGGAAAGGATTTAATTCACAAGACGGCTGCGTTTTCCCGAAAGTTATCAACTGAACTACAGATTTGTGATTCCGAACTGCCACCTATCAAACTCGGGTTATACACAGAATTCACACTGGTAATGAAGGTAATTATTTTTTAAAAATTTTGGCATTTTTCTTCCATCATCAAAGGCGCGGCGCTGCTGTGTATCCGGCATCTCTCCACTGCCGAAACAGTAAACTACGGGAGTACTCAAGTATGCGGTTTTGGGTTAGAGTTTGTATAACAACATTTCGCATTTGGGGAGGAATTTCATGGAACTCGTGTTGAGACGCGACACTTTGGCAGAAGCTGTGGCATGGAGTTCCCGGTCTATTTCACCACGTCCGGCAGTGGCAGTGCTTTCCGGTGTACGCATCGAAGCGGGAGAGGACGGGGTGGAGTTTTCCTCCTATGATTATGAGGTTTCGTCTCGTGTGACGGTCGCAGCTGAAGAAGTCACAGATCCGGGGGTGGCAGTGGTAGATGGCAAGCTACTCAGCGAAACGGCACGAGCCTTGCCGTCTCGCGCTGACCTGGTGAAGTTTGCTACGGAAGATAACTACCTGCACATCACTTGTGGTTCTTTCAAACAAAAGCTCATCATGATGCATTCTGAGGAATACCCGCCGTTGCCGCAAATGCCGGAAAGTGCAGGGAAAGTCGATGCGGCAGCTTTTGCTCATTCAATTTCACAAGTCGCGGTGGCGGCTTCTCGTGATGAAACGTTGCCGCTGCTGACGGGGATTTCTCTGGAGGTTCGCCCGGACAAACTGTATCTTTTGGCAACTGACCGCTACCGGATGGCGTTGAAAGAGATGCCGTGGGCTGGTGGTCAGGGCGGGGATCAAGACCTGGTGGTGAAAGCCAAAAATTTGAGCGATGCAGCAAAGAACATTGCTACCGCCGGCGATGTCGAAGTCGCGGTGGGTTCTGCCAATAATCCCGCTTCCCTGATTGGTTTGGCAGCCAACGGACGGGTATTTACTTCCCAAATTAACGACGGAAACTATCCTGACGTGCGGCGTCTGTTCCCCGAACCGATTAATGTCACGGCGGTAGTAAAGGTCGATCAGTTTATTGAAACTGCCAAGCGGGTGGCGATTGTCTCCTCTAATCTCTCTAATCAACAGATTTCTTTGCGTTTCACCTCCGGACAGTTGGAGTTCCTGGCGGGTAATGGCGCGGAAAACAGTGCGACTGACACGATTCCAGCGCTGTTGAACGGTCCGGACATCTCGGTATCTTTTAACTCACGGATGCTCCTGGAGGGACTGGGTGCTATCGACGAACCGTATGCGCGTCTGTCTTTCAAAGATGAGGCGAAACCAGTGGTCATCACGGGTCAAAAGGAAGAAACTGGTGAGGATAATCTGACTTTCCGCTACCTGATTATGCCTATCCGCACCAGCATTTAGAGTTTTATTCACAAGGGGTAGGTCACGAGAACTTTCAGGGGGGCGCGTGTTTGTTTCCGACCTGGCTCTGGACTGGTTTCGTTCCTACCGTCAGGTGATTTTGCATTTTCCGGCGGGAACAAACGTGTTTGTCGGAGCCAACGGGCAAGGCAAAACGAACCTGCTGGAGGCGCTAAACTACCTGGCGGTGTTGGCTTCGCACCGGATTGGTACGGATGCGGGTCTGATTTTTCGCGAAATTGGGGACACGGTCCGGTCGCCGGCAACCTTACGCGCGGGAGTAATTCGGGCGCGGGTTCATCCTGGTACAGATTTGACCGATCCGGATGCTAGCGGGGAACTGTTAGAGATTGAACTGTTGGCGGGCAGGGCTAATCGCGCCATGATTAATCGGCATAATGTGCGCCCGCGCTCTTTGCTGGGTCACCTGTCTACCGTGCTGTTTGCCCCTGAAGATTTGCAGTTGGTACAAGGCGACCCGGTTACTCGCCGCACTTTTTTGGACCGTATCGCTATCCAGTTGCGTCCGACCCTGGTTGGGGCGTTGGGTGAATACACAAAAATCGCGCGTCAACGTGGAGCTTACCTGAAAGACGTGGCGAAACGGCGCGCTCCGATAGATGAAATTCAGCTCTCTATCTGGGATGATGCCTTGGTCCCGGTAGCGGTAGAAGTCATGCGTGAAAGGGCGCGGGTAATCGACCAGTTGGCGCAGTTTTTGCCCTCGGTGTATGCCCGAATTGCCGGGCACCCCGCCCCGGTGGGATTGACCTATGCGGATAGTGTCACAAAAACTTTGGAACTGTCCGCGGATGAGCAGCGCGAAATGTATGCAAACCCGGAATTGCTGTCATCTGTGTTTCGCCAGGCTCTCGCGCAACGTCACGCGGATGAGGCCCGGCGCGGAGTTAATTTGGTCGGTCCCCACCGTGACGAGTTGGAGCTGCATTTAAATGGTTTACCGGTTAAGGGTTTTGCCTCCCACGGTGAGTCTTGGTCTTATGCTTTGAGCCTGCGTTTGGCAGAATTTTCCTTATTGCGCGAAAACTTTGCGGACACCCCGGTGTTGCTGTTGGATGATGTGTTTGCGGAGCTCGATGAACAGCGCCGTGCCGCCCTGCTGTGGGCTATTGACCAGGCTGACCAGGTGTTTATTACTTCTGCGACCGGAACTGAAATTCCTGAAGCTCTACACGCCGCGTTCTACCGCGTCACTTTGGACCCAGAAACCCGTGAAAGCAGCGTGGAGACTCTCGGTCAGGGAGCAGCACCGGATTTTTTGCAATAATGACTGGGCGGTTGTCGTCAGCGGGAGAGGGGGTCCATCTTGGCTAAAGGTATCGACTATTCTGGTCTGTATCCGACCATGCATTCCCCGCTGCCGCGTCGTGCGGTGAAAAGTTACCGCGAGCTCATGTTCAGCTTGGGCTTTTACCCCCTCACTGGGAAGGTACGCGGATTTTCCACCGCTGAACACGCGGACAATTTGAGCGAACGGGAATGGTTGGATCGCGAAATCGCGAAACAGTATTACGCTGACCTGGCGAAAAGCCTTGGTTCGACTCCGGAGAGAATTGAGCAGTTAGCGACTCCGGGGCCGGCTACCGCCAATTTCACGGACGGGTCGCGTCCCTCCCGAAACGATCCACAGCGGGCGGGATTCCTGCTGGGGCATTTGGCGCAGCGTTTAGGGTGGGAGACTCCGCTGGAAATCGCCGATGTGAAAAAACATTGGGATGAATATGTCGGTGCCCAGGTCGCTGCCCATTCCACGGTAGAGAGCTTCGAAAAGGGCAAGCTCATCGTCCGGACGGATTCGACCGCTTGGGCTACTCAGCTGAAATTCTTACTGCCCGAGCTGCTCAAACAACTCACCAAGCGGCTGGGAGCGGGAGTGGTGCAGCAAATCATTATCCGCGGCCCTCAGGTGCCGTCTTGGAATCACGGCCCCCGCAGCGTTCCAGGGCGCGGACCGCGCGACACCTACGGCTAGAACCTTGGCACCGACCTTATGCCAAACTTTATCGACGGCTACACGCCACAGATAACCATCACCTGCTTTGCCATGATTTTCACATTAAGCCTGTGAAATCCGTCTTTACGTGTCTCTAAAGGGCAATAGTCAAAAAATTCGATAGGATTATGGTGGCGAAAAAGCCGAAAAAAGGAGACACAAACGTGAGCGATTTTGAAAAGCCCGAAGAGCACTACGACGCTTCTGACATTAGGGTCCTCGAAGGCCTGGAAGCAGTGCGAGTCCGACCCGGTATGTACATCGGATCCACCGGAGAACGGGGCTTACACCACTTGGTTTATGAGGTGGTAGACAACTCGGTCGATGAATCTTTGGCGGGGTACTGTGACCATATTGAGGTGACTTTACAAGCCGACGGCGGGGTGCGGGTGGCAGATAACGGCCGCGGTATTCCGGTGGCGGAACACCCCAGTGAACACCGACCGACCGTGGAAGTCGTCATGACTATTCTGCACGCGGGCGGCAAGTTCGGTGGCTCCTCCTACGCGGTGTCCGGCGGCTTGCACGGGGTCGGTATTTCGGTGGTAAACGCCCTGTCCACCAAGATTTTGACCACCGTGAAACGAGACGGTTACGAGTGGCATATCGAGTTCGGCAATGGGGGCAAAGTCATCCAGCCGCTACGCCGGGGCGAACCCACCGAGGAAACCGGTACTGTCCAGGTGTTTTATCCGGACCCCGAGATTTTTGAAACCGTTGAGTTCGACTATGAAACCCTGCGGACCCGTTTCCAACAGATGGCTTTCCTGAACAAGGGATTGCGTATCACCATCACCGATGAGCGCCCCAATGTGACAGCGGAAGGTGATTTTGTGACCGGGGACCAAGACGGAGACGCGGATTCTCCCAAGGTCGGACGTCGCTCAGTGTCTTACTGTTACGAAAACGGTCTGCACGATTACGTGCATTTCATCAACGACACCAAGAAATCCGAGGTCGTCCACGAAGAAATCATCGACTTCGAGGCTAGCTTGGAGGATGTTGAAAACGCCATGGCGCTGGAAATCGCCCTCCAGTGGACCAGCGCCTACTCAGAATCTATCTATACCTACGCCAACACCATCAACACAACCGAGGGAGGCACCCACGAGGAAGGGTTCCGGGCTGCCTTGACTTCGTTGATGAACAAGATCGGGCGGGAAAAAGGCTTCATCAAGGACAAAGACGAAAACCTGTCCGGTGACGATTGCCGCGAAGGTCTGACGGCAGTGATTTCCGTGAAAATCCGTAATCCTCAGTTCGAAGGTCAGACGAAAACGAAACTGGGCAACACCGAGGCCCGCACTTTCGTGCAACAGACCGTGTATTCCCAGCTGGGAGACTGGTTTGATGCCCATCCGGCGGAATGTAAAGCGATTATTGCCAAAGCCCAATCTGCTCAGCAAGCGCGTAACGCGGCTCGAAAAGCACGGGATGCGACTCGGCGCAAGACCGCTCTGGATTCCTTCTCAATGCCTGGCAAGCTGCGGGATTGTTCCAGCAGAGACGCTTCTGATTGTGAAATTTTCCTGGTTGAGGGTGACTCTGCAGGCGGTTCGGCGGTGGCGGGGCGCGACCCGGCGCACCAGGCTATCCTGCCGTTGCGCGGCAAAATCCTCAACGTGGAAAAAGCCCGCCTGGACCGGGCTTTGGACAACAAAGAAATCCAGTCCCTGATTACCGCTTTCGGCACCGGAATTGGTGAAGATTTCGATTTGTCGAAACTGCGCTACTACAAGATTGTGCTGATGGCAGACGCGGACGTGGATGGGCAGCACATCACCACCCTGCTGCTGACCCTGCTGTTCCGCTATATGCGTCCACTCATCGAAAACGGTCACGTGTTCCTGGCCACTCCGCCGCTTTACCGTCTGAAGTGGTCCAACAAACCTCACCAGTTCGTCTATTCCGACAAGGAAAAAGACAAAATGGTCAGCTTGGGTCTGGATTCCGGGGCGCGAATGCCTAAGGAAGGTGGGATTCAACGCTACAAAGGTTTGGGCGAGATGAGCGCCCAGGAACTATGGGAGACCACGATGGATCCCAGTGCGCGACTGCTGAAACAGGTCACGATGGATGAGGCAGCCTCCGCTGACGAAGTGTTTTCGCTACTCATGGGCGAGGACGTGAGTTCGCGGCGCGCCTTTATCCAACGTAACGCCCAAGACGTGCGCTTCTTGGATATCTAAGCGAACACTAAACAAGCCCCGGTGAAACTCTCACCAAGCTATTGAAAGACAAGGGAAATGGCTGATAACCAAGACAACAATGATTCCGAAGTGGAAGAAATCATTCATTCCGACGCCCCCGTGATTACCGAGGCGGAATCCACCCGCGTCATGCAGGTTGATTTGGAAAAAGAGATGAAAAAGTCCTACATGGACTACGCCATGAGCGTGATTGTGGGTCGCGCTCTGCCCGATGTCCGTGACGGGCTGAAACCGGTACACCGCCGCGTTATCTACACCATGTATGACGGTGGCTACCGTCCGAACGGCGGATATTCCAAGTGTATGCGCGTGGTGGGCGACGTTTTGGGTCACTTTCACCCCCACGGGGATTCTTCGGTCTATGATGCACTAGCCCGGTTGGTGCAGCCCTGGTCGATGCGTTACCCCTTGGTGGCTGGTCAGGGCAACTTTGGTTCCCCCGGTAACCTCGGACCAGCGGCGCCTCGGTACACGGAATGCAAGATGGCTACCCTCGCCATGGAAATGGTGCGTGACATCGACGAGGACACCGTCGATTTCATGGATAACTATGACGGGCGCTCCCAAGAGCCGACCGTGCTGCCCAGCCGAATCCCGAACTTGCTGATTAACGGCTCCGAGGGTATCGCGGTGGGCATGGCGACCCGGATTCCGCCCCATAACCTGCGGGAAGTTGCTGACGCGGCACAATGGTATCTGCAAAACCCAGAGGCTACGCGTGAAGAACTGCTCGCAGCTTGCCTGCAGCGCATTAAAGGTCCGGATTTCCCCACCGGCGCTACGATTTTGGGTCGGCGCGGGATTGAGGAAACTTACCGCACCGGTCGTGGTTCTATCACCCAACGCGCGGTGGTCAACGTGGAGGAACTCAATGGGCGCACCTGCCTGGTGGCGACCGAACTGCCCTACCAGGTTAACCCCGATAACCTGCAGGTTAAGATTGCGCAGCTGGTCAAAGATGGTCAGCTGCAAGGGATTGCAGATATCCGTGACGAAACGTCGGATCGTGCCGGAACCCGGATTGTGGTGGTGCTGAAACGCGACGCGGTGCCGAAAGTCGTACTGAATAACCTGTACAAACGCACTCAGTTGCAAGATTCCTTCCCTGCCAACATGTTGGCGCTGGTCGACGGGGTGCCCCGGACCCTCTCTATTGACGGATTTATCCACTATTGGATTGCCCACCAGGTCGATGTCATCAAACGCCGCACCGCTTTCCGATTGGCGAAAGCCCAGGAACGGTTGCATATTTTGCAGGGTTACCTGGCGGCCTTGGATGCGCTCGATGAGGTTATCGCGTTGATTCGTCGTTCTCCGACCGCAGAAGATGCCAGGGTCGGGTTGATGGATTTCCTGAAGGTTGACGAGGTTCAGGCTGACGCTATTTTGGCTTTGCAGCTGCGCCGTTTGGCAGCTTTGGAACGCCAAAAGATTTTGGACGAACATGCCGAATTGGAAGCGAAAGTCGCTGACTTTAAAGACATTTTGGCTCGCCCCGAACGCCAGCGGAGCATCGTGTCCGAGGAACTTGGCGAAATTACCGACAAGTGGGGCGACGAACGCAAGACCACCATCGTGCCTTTTGATGGGGAAATGTCGATGGAGGATTTGATTCCCGAAGAAGACGTGGTGGTCACCATTACTCGCGGTGGTTACGCGAAACGCACGCGGGTCGACGCCTACCGTTCCCAGCATCGTGGCGGCAAAGGCATTAAAGGTGCGTCGCTGCGCGAGGAGGATCAGGTCGAGCACTTCTTTACCACGTCGTCGCATGACTGGCTGCTGTTCTTTACGAATTTCGGGCGAGTGTATCGCGCGAAAGCGTATGAGATTCCCGAGGGAGGACGTGACTCGAAAGGTCAGCATGTGGCGAACCTGCTGGCTTTCCAGCCCGACGAGCGTATCGCCCAAGTCCTGCAGGTTTCCTCGTTTACGGACAAGGATTACCTGGTGTTGGCGACCCGTCTGGGCTTCGTGAAAAAGACTCGGTTGACCGACTATGACACGAACCGAACGGGTGGATTGATTGCTATCAAACTGCGCGAGGACAGTGCCGGAGAGGCGGATCAGCTGGTTTCGGCGTGCTTGGCAGACGCGACCGATGACTTGATTTTGGTGTCTCGCCACGGTCAATCCTTGCGGTTTAATGCTTGTGATGAGCAGCTGCGCCCGATGGGTCGGGCGACTTCCGGCGTGACGGGGATGCGGTTCCGGGCTGATGACGAACTGTTGACCATGGATGTGGTGCGCCCCGAAGCGGATCTGTTTGTGGTGACTGAGGGCGGATACGCGAAACGCACGGCACTGTCTGAATACCGGGTGCAGGGCCGCGGTGGTCTGGGGATTAAGGTCGCGAACCTGGTGGAGGCTCGTGGCGACCTGGTCGGCGCACTGGTCACTGAGGAAGACTCAGAAGTCCTGGTCATCATGGCAGGGGGCAAAATCGTGCGTTCTCGTGTTGATGAAGTCAGCCGGACCGGACGCAACACGCAGGGCGTGATTTTCTCTCGCGCTGATGAGGGCGACAAGGTCATTGCTATCACCCTCAACGTGGATAATGACCCGCAGCTGGAGGATTAAACGGCAGGATTTCGGAGACTTTGTGCGATATATTGCAAAAGTCCTCGAAAGCGCCACCGGGAAATCGAGGAGCATGAATTGAGCCACCGGTGGCTAGGCTTTAAAATCGAGGAAACATCTGAAGGGATGGAATATGCGGATAAATGGAACACCTGACGGGAATAATCCCGCCCCCAATCCCGATGCGCCCGAGGACGGCGAGGATCCCAGCGTATCCTGGGCGAGGTTGGGTCATGCCGACCCGTATTCAGGTGCTCTGCAAGCCAGGGATAACTCGGTGAAAAAGCCGGTTCCCCCGCCTCCGATGGAACCCAGCCCCGTTGCGGATGCACGCCCGGTGGCAGCGCCACCCGTGGCTGAGGTTCAACCCGATATGGTTCCGCCGGAACCGCCCGCCCCGGCTGCGCCCGCTCCTGTCAATACCTATGCTGACGAACGAGCGGCAGCCAAGGCTGCCAAGAAAGCCGAGCGGGAAGCGGCGCGGGAGGCGCGGCGCTTGGAGGCAGCAAAGCGAATGCGGGAACGTGAAGAAGCTGCCGATTTGCCTGATGTGCGTCGCGTCAAGCTCATTTTGTCCAGGGTCAATCCGCTCTCGGCTATGAAAATTGGATTCCTGGTGGCGGTAGCGATGTCCATAGTCATGCTGGTTGCGGCTATCGTGCTGTGGTTGGTGTTGGATATGCTGCACGTGTTTTCCTCCATGCAAGGGTTCTTGCAGGCGCTGTCCGCTACAGCGTTGGTTAACCTGGTTGACGCATTGACCTTTAGTCGGACGATTGCTCTGGTCGCGATTTTTGGCGTGTTGCAGATTATCATTTTGACTGTGCTGAGCTGGCTGGCAGCCGTGATTTACAACCTGATTGCCCGCATGGTGGGCGGATTGCACGTGGTCATGACGGACGATTGAGCCCTATCCACATGCCGGCAACCGATGAAATAACTACGAAAATCTAGTGAGAGAACCTGATGGCAGAAACGAATAATACCGCGCAAACCGATGACCGTACTGATGACCTGGCAGATCGTGACATTACCCTGACTTTTGTCATTCCGTGCTACAACTCCGAAGATTACATGGATGCCTGCATTTCCTCCATGATTGGGGCAGGCGAGGACACCGAAATCATTATCGTCGATGATGGCTCCAAGGATCACACCGGGGCGAAAGCTGACAAGTGGGCGCAAGCTATGCCTGATAAAGTTCGGGTCATTCACCAGGAGAACGCCGGTCACGGCGGTGCGGTGATGGCAGGTCTGCAAGCTGCTCGGGGTCACTATTTTAAGGTGGTTGACTCCGACGACTGGTTGGATCGGGTGGGGTTGAACCTGCTGATGTCCAAGCTTCGTGCATTCCTAGCACACAAAGAACGGGTTGACCTGGTTGTCTGTAATTACGTTTACGAGCACGTGTTGACAGGTTCGCGTAAAGTCATCCGCTATAACCGCGCCCTGCCGCTAAACCGGATAATTACCTGGAATCAGGTCGGAAACTTCGGGGTGGGACAAAACATCCTGATGCACTCCACGGTCTATCGCACCCAGGTGTTGCGCGAATCCGGCATGGTGATGCCCAAGCACACGTTCTATGTAGACAACATTTTTGTCTACGTTCCCCTCCCTTATGTAAAGAAACTCTACTATTTACCGGTTGACCTGTATCACTACTTTATCGGTCGCGATGACCAATCCGTGAACGAGACGGTCATGCTGGGTCGTCTCGATCAACAGATGCGCGTGACCAAGGCGCTGGTTGATGCCTACACCCTGCCCGATGACGTTCCCAACCCGCGCTTGGCAAAGTACATGGAAGGTTTCTTGGCATTGATTATCACGGCTTCATCGGCATTTTCGCTGCTGCGCGGCGATAATGAAGCGATGCGGATGCGCGAAGATATGTGGAAACACATCTATGCTAAGAGCCCGCGTATGGCACGCAACTTAAAGCGCCACCCGTTAGTTCGGGGTTCCAGTGTGAACAAAGCACCGCTGAAATGGGCTGCGGTTAAGACCTACCGTCTGGCGCAGCACCTCTACCGGTTTAACTAACTTCGGGGCGTGTCTGGCGTGCTGTGCTCGTCAGGAGTATTTGCTGACTCAGAACCCTGGTTTAGATGCATCCCGGAGACAATCGGGATGCCGGCGGTATGCTCCAAGATGATAGGCTGATGGGCTTTCAAGTGGGTCAGCCCGATGATGCCAGCGATAGCCACCAGTCCACAGATGATAATCCCCAGGGTTACTTCACCGGTGAAGTTCTTGCCTTCTCCCAGCACCGCGATACCGAAACAGACCGCCACGATGGGAGAGGTAATTGTCATCGACGCGACGACCAGTTCGGCCTGACCGGTGGCGTAGCCCTGCTGCACCATCCACCCGGCAGTCATGGAACCGATGACCAAAACGAACAGGACTGCCCAAAACATCGGGTTATCTATCCAGTTATGCTGGCGCACAAAAATGATGAGGGTGCGCACCAGGGACGCTTCTAGACCATAAAACATAGCCCCACCGCTGCCCCAAAAAAACGAGCGCCACACGCGCGGTCCTTTTGCGCCCAACGTCCCGAAAGTACCTGCCAGAATGTAAATCGTGATGGCACCAATAAAGACCTTTATGGTGGTCAAAGGCTGATCCGGCGCGGAATAGTAAGACACCAGGAAAGTAAACATCCCGGTCGCCAGCACAGTCATCGCTACTAAAACACCCTCACGTTTGCGGATGCGTTGGCGAGTGACTCGCGCCTGCAAAATCATGGACCACGGAAAAGCCAACAGCCCCACGGGCTGCACCACCGTGACGGGAGCAAAGAACAGCGCCGTAATCTGACACCCCAGAGACACTCCCATCAGGGCTAATCCTTGCCACCAGCGCCGGTTTTTCAGGCTCGAGATGAGCTGGGCAGATTTCAGGCGACGCCGACTCTGGTTGTGTTTGACTTCACGGCGAATGGCGCTGTTTTGATAGCGGGCAGCCAGGGCGAAACAGAACGACCCAATCACCTGCAGGGTGATGGCGAGGGGGAGGTTATGTTCCAAAGCTGTCCTCTCGATAGAGGCTGACCTGCTGGTGCAGGTTAGCCGGGGTCGGGGTGCGCATATTTCGCCAGGTTCCCGAGCTGGTTGGCTGGTGCCGTTACCGGTGGCTCGAGTTTGCCTGAGTTAATGGTAACGAAATATCTGAATTTTCACCGGTTAAAGCAACACCTTCCCGGTTATTCGTCCTGCCCTGGTATAAAGGAAATAGTGGGGCGTTCCCCGCGCAAATGCGGCAATACCACCGCTTCGGCACGCGACAGGGCAGACCCAATAGCCATGTGCATATCTAGGTATTTGTAGGTGCCCAAACGTCCACCGAACAGCACGTTTGGTTCGGCAGCTGCCAGTTCGCGGTACTTCAACAGGCGGTGGCGGTCGGTTTCCTTATTGATGGGGTAGTAGGGTTCGTCGCCACGCTGAGCAAAGCGGGAATATTCCCGGGCGATGACGGTTTGGTCCGTGGGGTAGCGGGCGGCACGTTCGGGGTGGAAGTGGCGGAATTCGTGAATGCGCGTGTAGGGCACAGCGGGGTCGCCATAATTCATCACCGGGCAGCCCTGGAAGTCCCCGGTCGGTTTCACTTCCAGTTCCAGGTCAATGGTCCGCCATCCCAGCTCGCCCTCGCTATAGGCAAAGTATTCGTCAATTGGTCCGGTGTAAACGACGGGAATGCGTCCCACGGTAGCGGATTTTGCCCAGGGGTTTTCGGGGCGTTCGTCGAAAAAGTCCACGTCCAGGTGAACCGTGATGTTTTCGTGGGTTGCCATGTTCGTCAGCCAGGCAGCGTAGCCGTCAACCGGTAAACCCTCGTAAGTGTCGTTGAAATAACGGTTGTCGTAGTTGTAGCGAACGGGCAGGCGGGAGACTATCGAGGCGGGCAGCTCGGTCGGGTCGGTCTGCCATTGTTTCGCGGTATACCCCTCGAAAAAGGCTTCGAATAGGGGCTTTCCGACCAGGGAGATGCCTTTGGTGCGGAAGTTTTCGTTGGCGTCCTCGCCTTGGATTTCTTGGGCTTGCTGGGCGATGAGTTCGCGGGCCTGGTCGGGGGTGTAGGCGGCATGGAAGAATTGGTTGATGGTGCCGAGGTTCACGGGCATGGGGAAAACCTCGCCATGGATCGTCGTGTAAACCTTGTGGATATAAGGTGTGAACTTGGTAAAGCGGTTGACGTAGTCCCACACGCGCTGATTGGAAGTGTGGAACAGGTGAGCGCCGTACTTGTGAACTTCGATGCCGGTCTGGGGCTCGGATTCGGACCAGGCATTGCCACCCAAGTGTGCCCGTCGGTCAATCATGACAACCTTATATCCAGCTTCTGCGGCTTCGCGGGCGATGGTGAGACCAAATAAACCGGTACCAACCACCAACAGGTCCGGCGTTTCAGAGGTTTTTGTCATGCCTTGAATCTATCAAAAAACCCCCGCAGCCTGGAACCCCTGCGTTGTGTCGTCGACGTAGCTCATCATGAGATGCCGAAGCGTCCCGGGTTTTGTTCCTAGGTTTTTTGTGAGGGTTGTTTTATGCCTTGGAAGTATTCGCGGGAGTTTAGGGATTGTGCTGTTGGGTT
>NZ_GL622346.1:1838908-1849733 GCF_000185445.1 Mobiluncus holmesii ATCC 35242
CAGGACGCTTCAGAATCCCATTTCCACTGGAATGGTGACTTGCTCGCCGATGGCCAGATTATCGACACCGTGACTCCTAGGCACGCCAACATGAAAGTCAACAGCAAACTCACTAAAGCCGAGCCGGTGTGGAATCCCTCGATGGGCAAGTCTTGGCGAGTCTTGTGGTGGTACTCCACTAAACGCGTTAAAAGAGACGCTATCACTCTGGAGGCGCAGCGCCGCCGCGCCCTAGACGCGATAGACGGGGTGAAACCCGCGCGTAAACCCCGGTTCATCAAAACCACCCGCAGTGGCTGTAGTTTCGATTCTAAGGCTTTTGAGCGCGCCCAGCGGCTAGAAGGCTTGAAAGGCTATGTCACTAACCTCCCCGCCACGCTCATGCCCGCTGGTGAAGTCATCGCCTCCTATCACGATGTGGCATGTAGAGCAATCCTTGACGCATATCCAAAACCGATTTACGTGCCCGCCCGATATTCCACCGGCAACGCGACGCTATCGACGCGCATCTGACTGTGGTCATGGCCGCCCTAGCTGTTTCCCGGTATTTGCACCAAAAGACCGGAATCACAGCGAAAAAATACGTCCGAATCCTACGACCTATCCAGGAGTAAACCATCCTCTACCAAGGCCACGAAATCCAATCCAGCGACTCCATCACCCCACAAGCCCAAAAAATCCTAGACAAGCTGGGCCACTAAAGTTACATGATTCAGGTCCAGAGGCTCAAATCGACGCTGTCAGAAGATGCAGCCGAGCAAGCTCTGAATCCCTACTTTAGCTTGATAACAAGGGAAAACAGGCATATTTTCTCAGTCTCCACAGCCCTCACCTTTGTATTAATACCAGCAATCCCGTAACTACGCATAGGCAATATAGCACAGTCCGCCCTTTGTGGCGGGCTGTTTTTGTTGGTATTGCAACTGCCATTGACAATAGAGCTATCCCATATTTATCCCATACCTGGGAGGAAGAAATGTCGCTAAGACGGCGTAGCCGTTAGAAAATGGCTATGGCTGGCCGGTTTAGGCGAAGCACCCGCGAACCCGGCTGGCGCCTCATGAAACCGCCTGTTGTAACCGATGCCGTAAAGCTATACACTTGGTGAATAGTTGCGGCTAGTCACTGAGTGTATAGGAGGCGTGGTGGAAACGAAATACGGTTTGTTGGGACTGTTGACGCGCGAGCCGAACTACGGCTATGAACTGAAAAAACTATACGACCACTATTTTGCTGGCGATAAGCCAATCCTGGCGGGACAGGTGTATTCCACCTTGGCGCGTTTGGCGCGGGATGCCAAGGTGATGGAAGTCGCCGACAGCGGAGCCCCAGCCGGACCCGCACGCACCCGCTATGCCGTCACTGCGGGTGGCGAAAAAGAACTGGTGGAATGGTTGCGCACGCCGCTGATTCCTTCCCCCACCCTACAATCCGAGTTGTATCTCAAGACGGTGCTGGCCCTGTTAATCAATGGGGATGCGGCTCTGTATCTGAAAGCCCAGCGCCAAGCCCATCAGCAGCGGATGCGCGAGCTTACGGCTCGTAAACAGCATGCCAGTCTGGCCGAGAAACTCCTGTTAGACCAGGCGATTTTTCACATTGACGCGGATTTGCGTTGGATTTCCTTGACGACCTCGCGTCTGGATGCGCTAAAGGAGCAACTGTGAACCCGCCGACAACCCCGATACTTTGCGCCCGTGAGCTAAAGAAAACCTACGGGCTTACCCCGGCACTGCGTGGCGTGTCCCTGGACGTAACGCGCGGTGAAATCTTGGCAATTATGGGGCCTTCGGGCTCCGGCAAGTCCACCTTGTTACACGCCTTGGCGGGAATCGAACTGCCAGATTCGGGCTCGGTGTCCTACAATGACCGTGAGCTCACCAGCTTGAGCGATGCGCAGCGCACGGTGTTGCGCCGCACGGATTTCGGTTTCGTATTCCAGTTTTCCCAACTGGTTCCCGAGCTGACAGCGGTGGATAACATCGCAGTGCCACTGCTTTTGAACGGGGTCGCGAAGAAAACCGCGTATGCCCAGGCTCACGAATGGTTGGCGACTGTAGGCCTGGAAGATCACGCGGATTCACTTCCCGGCGAGCTTTCAGGCGGGCAAGCCCAGCGAATCGCTATCGCCCGCGCCTTGGCACCGCGCCCCGCAGTGCTGTTCGCCGATGAACCCACCGGATCCTTGGATTCCCTGAATTCTGAGACGGTGATGACCTTGCTGGTGGATTTGGTGCGCGTGCGGGGGTTGACAGTGGTACTGGTGACTCATGAACCTACCGTTGCAGCCTATGCCGACCGTGAAATAATCGTGCGTGACGGCTTGGTGGAGGTATAGCCGTGTACCTCGCCTGGATGCTCACTTGCCGTTCGTTGCGTCAGTCCAAGAGTCGCTTGGCTTTGGTCAGTGCGGCAGTGGGATTTTGTGTGTGCCTGATACTGGTGTTCGCCGCGTTTTGGGGTGCTTTTGGCTCCACGACTGCAACGCGTTGGCAGGGAGCAATCGACAACGCGGACAAATCCCAAGCGACTAATGATGCCAAAGCTGGTGCCACAGATGCAGTGTTGATTAGCCTGGTTGACAACCCCTTCTTCGTTGTGGACGGTAAACAAATCCACGCGGCCTATGTGGACACTTCAGCAACCCAGCACGCGCCCGATTTGTTCGGGGTAAAGTGGCCTCAACCGGGGGAATACCTGATGTCGCTGGGCGTGCAAAGCCTGGTGGCCACGCACCCGGAAGCGGCGATTACCACCCGCTTCGGGCACGTCAACAAAGGATTGCTACCGTATCAGTTGACCAGTGGCCCGGATGACTTGCTGGTGTTTATCGGCAAGAATCTCGCTGGGGATAAAACCGCCGTGCACGTGGCAGACTTTGACACCCCGCAGCCGCCGGCCGGAAACAGCGCAGTGAACCAGGCCGTCTTGTCGATTGGCCTGGTGGTATTGCTGTTCCCGGTTTTGCTGCTGATTGCAATTTCTGCCGCCCTGGGCAGCGTCCAGCGGGAACAGCGCTATGCGGCTTTGCGCCTGGTGGGTGCTACGCGCCACCAGATTCTCCAGATTCTTGTGGCCGAAGCCCTGTTGGGGGCGGTACTGGGCTTTCTGCTTGGCTTGGGCGTGTTTAGCGCAATCCGGCCGTGGCTGGGAGCTGTTTCGCTGGCTGGCAGGCGCCTGTGGCTGTCTGACTTGACGGTCGCGCCTTGGCAGTGTGCGCTGGTTTTTGTGGCGACTATCATCATCACGGTTCTGGCTACTTCGCAGGGGATGCGCGGGGTAGTCGCCACGCCCCTGGGGGTGGTGCGCCACCAGCGTGTAACCAGAAAAATCGTGACCCGAAAAACCGGTGTGGTGCGCATCCTGGTGATGGCGGTGGCTATCGGCCTGGCTATCTATCTGGTGGTCAGCGTGAAACCGAACCGGGGGACACGCCTTGACGCCTATTGGCTGCTGGCTGATGTGGTTTTAATGATGATTGCTCTGATTTTGGTAAGTCCGCTGGTAATCCAGCTGTTGGCTTGGGTGGTTGCAAAACATTGCCGGCGGGCGCCGGAACTGATTAGTACGCGCTATGTGGCAGCCCATTCCCGCCAGATTTCACGTTCGGTTTCCGGCGTGATTCTGGCCTTGTTCGCGGGCACGTTCTTCCTGACCGCCACCTCCCAAACCGGAAAGGTCTTGGATGCCATCGATCACGAACACACCCCGCTGAAACAAGGCGCGGTAGCCATATCCGAGATTCCAGACCAATCCGCAGCCGTCCACCTGGCCGCGCAACTGCAAGCCCAATCCTACGTGGCTCAAGCCCAAGCCGTGCCTTTCGTAGGGGGAACCTGGAGTCTGGTGCCGTGTACGACTGCGAGCGCCTACGTTGCTACGCCTTGCAAATCCGGGTTACTGGGCGTCAACTTATGGGCACGTGCCGGCGAGGCCTCTCGGCTCATCCCCGCGAAAAACCGCGCGGATTTTGACACGTTGGTGAAACGCTACTACGTGCCCGAAACCAGGCATGATGCCTACACTGTGCTGGTCAGCCTACGCGACTCACGTGCCCTGGAACGCCTGCGTACCCTACTGGCCACCACGGACTTTATGCCGGAATTCTCCATGCCACTCATGAACGTGGCGACAGAAGTGAACGTCACCACGGACGTGGGGCTCATCAGTCTTATGACAACACTGGTGTGGATCGGCATGGGGCTGACGCTGCTGATTGCGGTGATTTCGATGCTGGTTTCCACCTATGCGGGACTGCTGGAGCGGCATCGCTCCCTGTTGACACTGCGGCTTTGCGGGATGAAAGTAAGCCAACTAGCCCGCATGATGCTGGTGGAGGCCATCGCGCCGCTGGGAGCAATCGCGCTGCTTTCTGCCAGTCTGGGTTTCGGCCTGGGATGGATGATGATGCACATCTTTTCGGTCAGGCTCGAAGCGAGCTTCACTCCCGCTATTTTCCTGGCGCTGTTGGTGGCGCTGATTCTGGCTGGTTTGGCCATGCTCCTGTTGGTGCCAGCCCTGCGTCGCAGCAGCGAACCGGTCAACAATCGCAGTGAATAGAACTTGAATAGAACAAAAGAAGGTGTTTTGATGAAGGGCAGACGCAAAAAGATGACCGCAGTGTTCGCGGTGGTTGTGATTGCCATTTTTGCCTGGGTGGTCGCTACGCCAGCGGGGCGGGGCGTAATCCGGGTCTGGATATACCCCAAACCGACAACCGTGGGGATTGACGGTACGCCTTATACCGGGAAAGGCTATGTTGTTATCGACGAGGCCTCGCAGCAGCGAATCGCGGCGGCCGGGGAAAACACTGAAATCACGCCGGCCAGCCTGGCAAAGCTGTTTGTGGCGGAATATGCCCTGGCTGTCGCCGACCCGAACGATGAAGTGTCCGTCAGCCGCGAAGCCCTGACGAAAGCGAAACCGGGATCCTCGCTCGCCGGGATTGTTCCCGGAACCTACCGGCTACAAGATCTGCTAGCTGCGATGTTGGTACCTTCCGGCAATGACGCGGCTTATGCCGTGGCGGAGTTTTGCGGCGGGAAAACGCATCCGGGAACCGCCGGGACAGACCAGCGGATTGACCTGTTTATGACTGATTTGGCTGAATACCTGAAAAAACAGGGCTGGTCGCATACCCGGATTAATGACCCCAGTGGCTATGACCCCAGGGCGGTGAGTACGCCAAGTGAGATCGCGGCAGTAAGCGAAAAACTCCTTTCACGCCAGTGGATTCGCGACATCGTCAAGTCGCAGCGCTATGCAATCGCCCCGCTATCAGGCCAGCACCTCATGATGGTGAACACCAACCAAATGCTCAACCCGGAAAGCATCTATTACATCCCGGAAGTCGCCGGCCTCAAAACCGGGTCTTTGGGGAAAATCCACAATCTTGCCATCCTGTATGCCAAGAGTGGCCACGATTACCTGATTGTCAGCCTGGGATCCACCAGCAAGGCCAGCCGCTATGACGATCTGAACAATTTGATTAGCAAAATCGGCCAGTAACTCTGTCCTTCATTCGGATCCATGGTTTGCTGGCAGAAATGAGTGAAAAAACTGTGTTTTGCGAGGAATTTTCCGCGCAAACCCAAAGAATCTGGCGTTTCCCGCCACGGTGCCGACACCGGAGTCAGGCTGAAATCTGAAAAGTGTCGGTATTGCCAGGTTTGAAATCCTGAAAAGTGTAAAATAATGCCGTATCGAAATCTTGAAAAGTGTTAGGTGGGTGGTGTGTGTGCTGGTCAGGCGGGTTTTAGCGGCTTTTCATGAGTGGCTAGCGGATGATGGCGGCAAAGCCCTGCTGGTGACTGGTTCCCGTCAGGTGGGAAAGTCTTTCCTGACAAACACCTTTGCGCGGGATAATTTCTCGCGAGTAGTGGCTTTTGACCTGCTGGAACAGCCCGATGCGCGAGATTCTTTCAACCAAGCCACTAATGCCGCAGACTTAATGTTGCGTGTCTCGCTGGCTAGTGACGTGGAACTGGTGCCGGGGCAGACAGTGGTGATTTTTGATGAAGTCCAGGAATGTCCCGCTGTGGTCAGCTTTATTAAATTCCTGGTGCAAAAATACGACTATCGCTTTATTCTTTCCGGGTCGCTGTTGGGGACACGTTTGCGCGCTATTCCCTCTTTGCCTATTGGTTATGTGACAGAGCTGAAGATGTATCCCCTGGATTTTCAGGAGTTCTGCCAGGCGTGCGGTGTGTCCGCTGAATTCTTTGATGTTTTGCAACAGTGTCTGGATGACTTGCGCCCGGTTCCGGATTTTATCTACGACCGCTTCATTGATTTGTGGCATCGTTATCTGCTGGTGGGGGGAATGCCCGACGCGGTGGCGCATTTTGTGGAAACTGGGGACATGGATGTGGTGCGCCGGATTCAAGGAAATATTCGCCAACTTTACGCCCAGGACATTGTGAAATATGCGCCTGATGAGCTGCGCCTAATCCTGGCCGATATTTTCCAGTTGATTCCCGCCCAGTTGAGCCGGCAAAACCGTCGATTCCAAATCAGTGACTTGCGGGATGTGAAGCGCTTTACCCAGGTTGACCAGCATTTTCTGTGGTTGGAAGCGGCGGGGGTGGCTTTGCCGACCTACAATGTTTCCGCCCCGATTTTCCCACTGCTGGCGGGGGTGAAACGCAACCTGTTTAAACTGTATAGCTCTGATGTGGGACTGTTGAACTCTGCGTTCCCGAAAACCATGCTGTCTGGCATTCTTCAACCGAACACGGCGATTAATCTGGGTGGAATTTACGAAAACGCGGTGGCTCAGGAGCTGCACAGCAAGGGCTATGCGTTGCGCTACTTCAGTTCCAAGAAAATCGGGGAACTCGATTTTCTGCTAGAGGATGCCTCCGGTCAGATTACCGCCTTGGAAGTGAAATCCGGGGTCTCGTATCGGACTCATGCCGCCTTGGACAAGGCGCTGGCGGAACCGAAGTACACGATTGACCGCGCTTTTGTCTTGGCGGAAACCGGCCGGGGGGCGCGCCCAAACATAGAAACCCAAGGTCAGGTGACCTATCTGCCGATATTCTTCGCGGCGCTACTGGGTTCATGAGGTGCCAGCCGGGGTGTGTCCTTCCTTTCTGGAATTTTTTCTTTACACCCACAGCCCTAAAGGAAGTCGCACTCCCAAATTGAACACAGGGTCTATCAAATGAAAGTAAAATTTTTCCCCAAGACTCTCATCATGGACACATAAGCACCTTATTGAGAAACCTTGATAACGAGATAGGCCCCTGACCTGCTGCGGCGCGCGGGCGTAGCCCGCACATCGACGCAGTTGCAGCGTGAAGGCGTTAAGAAACGGCCACGATTGGCCGTTTTAGCCGTAACTCCCTTGAATAGCGAGGTCGCTGTAGCAAAGCCCTTATATGTACATCGAGGTAAACACGGACACATTTAGCGGTTTTCCCCAGTCTACAAACTCCCAAAAAACGCCCTGACCTGCGCAAACCGAAAACTTACCAGTCGAAAAGTGTCCGCCATTGACACGAAACGCCCGGAATCCCGGCAAGCACCTCATGAACCCCGGCGATTTCTCGCTGACCCCAGCAAGGGTACCTGGCAGAAGTGAGCGAAAAAACTGCGTTATGCGGAGATTTTTCCTCGTAAACCCAAAATATTCACCGTTTTCTGCCAGGGTGTCTGCTGCGGTGTCGGCCACGGTGTCGGACTCTGCGCCGACCGCATATCTCGTGACGGACTCGGATTTGTGTGGCAAACTGTAACACATGATGGTACCTCATGAAACGAAGCAAGAAACCACTCACCCCGTCCTCCACACCTCGATAACTGGACCGTGGCCGGAACCGCACGAAGTAATCTATTTCGCGATGGGCTGCTTCTGGGGCGTGGAGCGGATTTTTTGGTCCCAGCCGGGGGTAATCAACACGGCTGTGGGCTACATGGCGGGACAGCAGCCCACGCCCAGTTACGAGGAAGTCTGCACCGGGACCACCGGGCATGCGGAAACCGTGCGGGTCGTATTCGACCCCACCGCGACCACCGCCGGGGAACTGTTGAAAGTGTTTTGGGAAAATCACGACCCGACCCAGGGTGACCGGCAGGGTAACGACCGGGGCAG
Source organism: Mobiluncus holmesii ATCC 35242 (assembly GCF_000185445.1). Lineage (NCBI taxonomy): Bacteria > Bacillati > Actinomycetota > Actinomycetes > Actinomycetales > Actinomycetaceae > Mobiluncus > Mobiluncus holmesii. Next base: position 1,847,004 of record NZ_GL622346.1, read on the forward strand.
TCAGTACCGTTCGCTGGTTATCTGTACCACGCCGGAACAGCGTGAACTGGCTGAAGTGTCGCGACGCACTTTCGGGGTGACCTTGGCCGGCGCGGGGCGCGGGGCGATTACCACCGAGATCCTGGATGCCGATGCGGTCGGGCAGTTCTGGCTGGCCGAGGACTACCACCAGGCGTACCTGTTCCACCACCCGCACGGATATTGCAACCATGGTTTCAAGGGATTCGTCTGCGAGGTGCCGGTGCGGTTGTAGTTGTTGGTGCGTGGAGCATCGGTCGGTATGGTTGGTTTCATGAGGTGCCAGTCGGAGTGCGGGATTGTCCGCGAGTTGTAGACCAGTTCAAGAACTTTTAGATGATTTTCTACGCGTTTTCGAGTTTTTGCTAGCTAATCTTTTTGCGTAGCCGAGCTCCTCTGCTGGTATTGGTCACATTCAGTTTGTATCTATCACCTGAGTTGCACAAGTTTAGTGACCCAGTTTGTTTAGGATTTTCTGGGTTTGGGGGTTGATCTTGGATTGGGCTGTGATTTGTTGGCCTCCGGGCAGGCTTATGGTGACTTCACGTAAAGGCCGTAGCATCCGGACGAGTTTTTTGGTTGTTACCCCGGTTTTTTGATACAGATAGCGGGATATTGGTGACGTATCCTTTCAGCCCTTGGATTCGAGCTAAATCCCTGCTACCTGCTGTTGTAAAACCGGAGGTTCCTGGGTGGTTTATTGCGTCTTTGTGTATCGATAACGTATCATGAAGATATGAAGTCGGTTATTACTCGAGTGGTTGCTAGTGATACGGCAAAATTCGCGCAGCTAGTAAGATTTCACCGTCAGGCTTTCGGGTTAACCCAGCAGCGGTTGGCGGATATGGCGGGGGTGACTCGTCCAGCTATCACGCGGCTAGAATCCGGGGCGCCCTCGGTGCGTTTAGATACAGCTTTGAAAGTACTTGATGCGCTCGGGGTGGAAGACCTTACCTATTACACGAGCGAGGATGCGGATAGCGATGCTTAGAAAACTAGACGCATACCTGTTTGGGCATAGGGTGGGCAGGTTTAAATCTCATGCCGACCGCACTATAGCGTTCACCTACGATGAATCCTGGGATGGGCAGGATATTTCCCTGGGTTTGCCTCGTCAACACCCGGAATATGATGCTAGGCCATTTCTGGAAGGCTTGCTTCCTGAGAACAGTATGACCAGGGCTATCTGGGAGAGGGAATATCGTATCCCCGGTGGGAATGTTCTCGGAATGCTGGCGGTTATGGGTAAAGACGCGCCTGGGGCTATCCAGTTCACACCTCCAGGCCGTCCGCTTGCACAGAATCTGCCTGACCGGGCTGTGCCACTATCCGGGCGCCAACTAGAAGATTTAATGCGCAATGTGTCATGCGAGGAGGGTGTGTGGGGTGCCTCAGCGGGACAGGATGAGGATGCCCCCGGTAAGTTTTCTCTTGCCGGTCAGCAGCGCAAGACCGCGTTGTATCGTGCTCCTGATGGGCGGTGGTGTCTGCCGCAGGGGTGTTTTCCTTCCACGCATATTATTAAACCTCAGATTTCCAGTGATTTTGCCTATTCTGATGTGAATGAGGCGGTGTGTCTGTCGGCGATGCGTAGGCTTGGTATCAAGGCTAGCGTGGAGACGATTGAGATGGTGGGTGGGGTGCGGGCTAGTGTTATCGAACGCTACGACCGTGCGGTTACTTCTGATGGTGGGGTAGAACGGTTTCACCAGGAGGATTTTTGCCAGATTCTGCGCTGTATGCCCGCATATAAATATGAGCAAAATGGGGGGCCAACTGCTGTTGCTATTGCCCGGACCATACGTAAATATGCGAGTGTGCAAGACATGTTGGAGTTTGTAAAACAGCTGGCTTTCAACATTGCGGTGGCGGGCACTGATGCTCATGGTAAAAACTTTTCGATGCTCGAAACTGTAAAGGGGTGTTCGCTTGCTCCCGCTTATGATGTGGCCTCGTACCTGTACAAGGTTGACCCCGAGAGGAGCGAGCGTTTGTCCTCGTCGATGCAGATAGGCGGAGAATATCGTTTCGTGGCTATCCGGGAGCCACAGTGGGTGGATTTCGCGTCTGACGCCGGGCTGGATGCGGATACAGTGTTAGGGATTGTGTCGTATGTAGATCAGAATGCAGCGGATGCGGTTTCTGAGGCTCTAAAGGAATTCGGACAGTTCGCGGCGGGGACACCGGTAGCCGATTTGGCGAGCCGAGTTAACGCGTTTCGCGTGAGTCGCGCGACAGCGAGGCAAAAACCCTTTCGCGCCCAAAATTAAGCGGGCACTCACGCTGTCCAGTGTTAACATCGACGCGCCCACTCCAGCTACCCGGCGGCTCGTAATTTCGGGTCGCGGCGCAGGTAATCCCGGGTTTCTCGCGCAATCAGCCCGGAGGCCAGTACCAGCCCAATCAGGTTCGGGATTGCCATCAGGGCATTGGAAATGTCGGCCAAAACCCAGGCGACTTCGATGGAAGAAATGCATCCCACGAACAACACCACCGCGAACACAATCCGATAGACCGCCACGGCTTTCAGCCCGGCCAGGCGTTCGATGCAGCGCTCGCCGTAATACGCCCAGCCCAGCACGGTGGAAAACGCGAAAAATACCAGGGAAATCGCGACTTGAAGTGTCCCAGGTTTTGTTCCTAGGTTTTTTGTGAGGGTTGTTTTATGCCTTGGAAGTATTCGCAGGAGTTTAGGGATCGTGCTGTCGGGCT
>NZ_GL622346.1:1850218-2090975 GCF_000185445.1 Mobiluncus holmesii ATCC 35242
TGGGACACTTCAGTTACGACAGCTCACTGAGTGGATTACAACGATCAATGCACAAACAAATGCTACGACGAAACATATACCGCTAAACATTGTCAGCCCCGGAACCCATAATGCTACACCACTAAGCAACGCCACGATCATCACCAGCGAAGTAGCCCGTGAGCTTCCTCGGAACATCCATGAACCAGACCCACGATCGGATCCACCATTGCGCGAGCCGTCAAATGACGAAATTTCCTCTTCCATAATCCACCTCTTCCTCACCGAATGCCCAAGTCATCCGTTGGTGTCAGCAACGATTTTTCGCCGTTATTCTCAGTGAATCACACGCGCAACCGTCGGCGCTATCGTCAGGTGTCGGTATTTTTATACCGACACCTGACGATACCCAGCATCACTTCGCTCCACTAGAATGCAGGCAAAACTCGATTTTTAGGCGGAAGGACTGGGTATCATGAAAATTGCTGCGTGCTTTTTACCCCATCACTAACATGCACAAGAACGTAACCAGAATGAAACGACATCAACTCAAAAGCCTTCTCCGCTGGGTTTTCCCTATTTTTAAACCCCACCCAGCTATTTTGACAGCGATTTTCACCTTTACGGCAGCGTTCTCATTTATGGCCGAAACCATCATGGGGACATTTTCTGACCGTGTCATGGAACCAAGTTCTCCAATTATCCTGCTTGTGTTGATGGTATCACTCGCCCTGTGCGGGATTTTCCCACCGTACTTCGAGTCACTTTTCATTCTTCTGTCTTGTATTTATTTCGGTCTATTCGGGTCACTGACAACACCCACCCTCGGCATATACGTGCTGGTCGGGGTGTGGTTGGTGCGGTCTTGGATAATACCGGGGCTACTGCTGCTCCTCGCGACCGAAGTGAGTCTAATCGCGGTTTCTCCATACCCGAGCCTCCAGGTCATCGGAGCAATATTCGGCTCCGGCGTGACCATAGCCTTAGGGCTCGCTATCCGCTACTTGCGACTAAAAACCGCTAAAGCCAACACGCTAGCAGAGCACAACCGCAAGCAAGCCGAGCAAGCACGCCTAGAGGCAGAGCAGGCAAGGCGGGAAGCACGTCAGGCCAGTAGTCTGATACGTAAACAGTTGGCGGTTCAGCTGCACGACACGATAGCCAAAGACCTCGCCCATATTGCGATTAAGGCACAGGAACTCAGCCAGCAAGCCGCCCCCACCCCAGATGAACTCACGGCACTGGCGAACCAGGCTATCGCCACCTCGAAACGTATCAAACCCACTATTCTGCAACTCGACACCGAATCCGGGAGAACCAACATCACCGAAACCGTATCCCTAGTAACCAAAATGCTCTCCACCAGGAACATCACCCTACAAAACGACGTGAGTGAAAACCTCGATGAGCAAACCACCCGCCAGCAAGCCCTCCTGACCTGCCTAGTCATCCGCGAGGCCGCCACGAATATCCTGAAATACGCCCCCACCGACACTACCGCCAGCCTAGAAGTAGCCCGAGAACCAGACGGAGCCATCACCATCACCACCAGCAACCCCATCAGCGACACCCCCGCCAACACTGGAATCACCGGAGGCTTCGGCCTAGCCAACCTCGAACACCAAATCACTCTGCACGGAGGCGAATTAGAATACAGTCGTAATGCTACCCGCTGGATACTCTGGGCGCTCATCCCCACCGATGGAAGGACACAAACATAATGAGCGAGGGCATCCGCGTACTCATAGCCGACGATGACCTGGTCATCCAAGAAAGCTTCGCTAGGCTACTTGATGGCGAGGACGGTATCGAGGTCGTTGCTACTGCCCCCAACGGCGCCGAAGCCCTGACCAAGATGACCCGGGGTATCGACGTGGCGCTCATAGACGTGGACATGCCCATCTTAGACGGAATCGAAACAGCAAAACTAATCCGCAAAAACTACCCCCAAACCACCATCATCATGCTCACCGCGTTCGAACACGAAGACGCCCTCGCCCAATCCCTCGCGGTTGGTGTCCAAGGATTCCTCACCAAAAACACCACCCCAGCTGAGGTGGCTGTATATATCAAAAAGGCACTATCCGGACAGGCCGTCTATGACTCGCGACCCACGGATATCCTCACCCAGTCTTACACCGAGAAATCACTGACCCAAGCCCAATATCAAGACTTCATCGACGCGGTGGACACCCTACCTGGACGCTTCAAATCGGTATTCGCCCAGTTACTCGACGCCAAAACCAACAAGGAAATCGCCAAGGAGCTCTATATGTCTCCCGCCACTGTCCGTTCCTATGTTTCCGAAATACTTGCCCACACTGGATGCAAAAGCCGGGGGCAACTGGCCATTATCGCGGCGCGCGCCGGCATCAACACCACAACTCCATGAGACACCAGCAGTATGGGGGTTAAAGGACAAATGGGGGTGCGGACGGATTGTTGGAGAGTGTTTTATGAATGTTTCGTATTCTCGGGAGCAGCGTCGTGAGGCGTTGAAGGTGTATAGGCGTACGGGGTCGGTAACTAAAACGATTTTGTTGCTGGGTTATCCTGGGCGTTGGACCTTGCATAAATGGATTCGGGAGGCGGGAAAGCCGGTTTCTAAGCCTAAGCGGGCTCAAAGACTTACTCATTATCCTTTTAAGACAAAGCTTAGCGCGGTTGAGATGTTTAACAAGGGTGCGCGTCCTGGGCAAATCGCTTCGCAGCTGGGTTTGCGTAGCCCGATGAGTGTATACAGTTGGGTGGAGCGATACCGGCAGGAAGGAGAGTGGGGATTAATGAGTAGAAAGGAACGAGGGCAAGCAGCTAAGTTACCTACCGTTAAATCACTAGAGGCGTCTTTGCCTGATGATCCGCAAGAGTTGAAACGCTTAGCAGCCAAGCTAATCGTGGAAAAGGCGGTGATGGATCAGGAACTGGAGTTAATAAAAAAAGACGTCAGCGTCCTGCCCGGAGCTTTGACGAATCGTCACAAAGCGCAGGTAGTGGACGCTCTTAGAGGTACATATCCGTTGGGAATGCTCCTTGATGTTGTGGGGTTGTCGTCCTCGAGTTTTTACTACCAGCTTCACGCAATGGCTCGCCGGGATAAGTATTGTCAGTTACGTAAAGATATTGCCGCTATTGCTGCTGAGTCTTTCTACACCTATGGGTATCGTCGTAACTGGTGTGTATTGCGTGCTCGTGGAATACGAGTCAGCGAGAAAGTGGTGCGCAAGATTATTAGCGAAGATAAAATCCTTGTGCGTTATCCGCGTCGGAAACGGCGTTACTCTAGCTATAACGGTGAGATAGCGCCTGCTCCTGAAAATCTTGTAAAGCGTAACTTTCACGCCAATGCCCCTGGCAAGCTATGGCTTACAGATATAACCGAGTTCATCACGGCGGAATCGAAACTGTATCTATCGGCTATTATCGACTGTTTTGACGGCAAAGTAGTCGGGTGGGCTACCGGGCGCCATCCCAGTAATGAGATAGTAATGGCTTCAATGAACATGGCTCTTGAAGAACCCATTAGCGATAATTTGTTGATAATTCACTCTGATCGCGGATCACACTACCGGGGCGGAGATTTTGCAGCGTTTTTACGATGTCACCACATCACCCAGTCAATGTCTAAAAAAGGATGCTCACCCGATAATGCTGCATGTGAGGGCTTTTTCGGGCGAATGAAAAACGAAATGTACTACGGATACAAATGGAAAAGCACCAACGAGCTTGAAACAGCCATTACACGCTACATTCACTTCTACAACAACCACCGCATCAAACTCACCCTCGGCGGAATAACCATAAAACAATACAGAAACCACTACCAGCCGGTAGTCTAAAACTGTCCAAAAAACAATCCGCACCCCCATTTTTGTCCTTTACCCCAACCTTTTAGCGTCAGCGAGACCTTTTAGTGCCTCAGGCCAAGTGTGCGCCCGACCGCTAGGAATAGCGTTAAGTGCGCCGCGTTAGCGGTTCCTGTATAGGCAAGCAAGTGAGTGAGCGGAATCTAGAAACTTGCACTGGCAAGCGAATACCCCGCGCCCAGTAGTATAAAAATAGGACGCTCACTTTGTATCGAAATGAGCGTCCTAATGGTGGAGCTAGGGGGACTCGAACCCCCGACCCTCTGCTTGCAAAGCAGATGCGCTACCAGCTGCGCTATAGCCCCGTTTTGTATGAAAAAACCCCGAAATTTCGGGGCTGGTGGGCCTAGCTGGGCTCGAACCAGCGACCTCAGTCTTATCAGGACTGCGCTCTAACCAACTGAGCTATAGGCCCTTTGGGCACCAAAAGATACTACCTGAACCGGTTATCGTGCGCAAATTCGCGGGGTCACGAGGGTGGCAAGTATCCACTGGCGTGAGCAACGGCGTGATTGAAAGGACTCTCTATAGCGGCGTTTGCTTTGCGGGTCAACACAATCTGCAAGCTCCCAACTTGGTTACAGACGAGCCGACAGCGCCAAAATGCCGTTTAAACCCATGAAATGCCCTTTAACCCTGAAATACAAAAGCGGAGTAAAAGAATAGACCCACCGCATTGCGGCGGGTCAAGAGGCTTTCGCGTACCGTGTTAGTCGGCGCTGACCTCAACCAGAACCTGTTCGTAGCTACCGTAAGAAATCTCTACGGGCTGCACTTGCGTACTTCCGTTCAGGTTGGCTTCTCGGTCGGCAGCCTGCGCAGGCAACAGGGTGCTCAAAGCCACCAGCATGGCGAGCGCTACCGCGGTCATCACGCCTTTCTTTTGCATCTGCATGGTTCCTCCCAGTTTTTTTAGTTTACGGGTTCTCATCACGGAAAATTCCAGCGTCGACCCGCGTTACACTGGTAACTATACCTCATCTTCAGGAAATCACAAGTTCTTTTTATAAATTCTTTCACCAAGTTTTTTCGCGATTTATCTGAGTTCTGGTTCATATCTCGCGTCTTGTGCGATTTCTAATCTAAAACTGTAACGGTCTGAGACTGAAGAAACCCTGGAAATGTCAGCTTGCGTTTCGCGTACTGCTAGGGCAGGCATTATGTGTGCGATTGCGCAGGTGTTTTGACCAGGGATTAACCACGCGTCGGTAGTTTGACGCGGTATAGAGGGCAAAAGGGTGGGAATCGGCACTCGCTCCCAGGTTCAGGTGCCCTTTTTAAGGTTTCTTTCAGGTTTGCGAAAATTACTGGGCAGATTTGCAGAAAACCGCGGTTTTTACCGTTTATTTGCCGTTTTTCTACCTGCGCTCGAGGTGACAAACTCAGCTTGACATTCTTAAAAGGGGCTGAAAACTGTCGTCAATTTTCGCGAAATTTGCGCTATTAAGCTGAGTTTTCCTAAAGCAAAACGGGGGTTTACCGAACGGCTTTGGAGCAATAGTGAGATTGTCAGCACAATCCTGGAAGTACTCTTGGAGATAGCTGGGAAAGCTGGTAGTCTTAATTACTGTATATAAGCATGTTTAGTGTCCCCAAAAGGGCTCAGACCGAAAAAATGGCTAATTATATGGAGGTATTTAGCATGAGTGCTATAGCCAAGGACCCGCGGCAAAACCAGCCGGGAAAGCCCACCTTAGTGAGCTTTAAGCAAAAAGGTAAAAAGGGTCGGAACTGGACCGCGGGGGTGATAGCCTCGGCTATTGCCGTGGCGTGGGCAGTTGGCGGTTTGGTCATGCCCTCCCTGGCGGCGACACCGACCGCCCAGGCTTCGGTGCATCCGACGGTGAACGTTTCGCCCGATGCGAACTTTGATGTGGGCACGAACGGCGACGTACGCTACCGGTTGGCATATACCGGACAGCTCTTCTCAACTAAAGACCCTGATGATGCCGCGGCACATTATGGTGATACCGCCCAGGTTGGGGATTTCACAGCTCACTACCTGCCCAAAGAATGTATTACAAAGGCTACGAAGGTAGATGGATCAGGGAACCCATATTGGGATGGTTACGACGCCCTAGACCAGGTAGCCCCAGATCGCGGCATTATTGCGAACAAGCGAATTTCTAACAACATCCAAAAAGGTTTTGGTGCGTGGGTTATCTTCCCCGGAAGTTCCTCCGCCACGTTACCGTTTAACCCTTCCGGTTCTGCCAGCCGCGCGGCTACCTCCGACCGTTCCGCTGCTGAGCCTGAGGAAGAAGACGCAGATACTCTCACCTTGAGCTTAGAGCCTATCGAAGGCGAAGCTACGGAAACGGGTGCGACTCAGGCACGTATCTTTGGCAAGACTGCAGACCCCGCCGGTGACTCGGGTACCTCCACCGAGCCCAGCGGTGCTGCCAACGCTCCGCAGCTGCCTGCCAACCCGGAAGAACCCTCCTCAGCTCCGGAGCTGTCTCCCGAATCTCCTGCCCCGGCAGCTGTGGGCGAGGATCGCGCGGCGAACCCTGCCCCCACCAAGACGATTTTGTCTGGCGCGGTCCCATTTGGCTACAAGTTTGAGCCGACGATGAAAGAAATCAAGCTCAAGTTTGATCCCAGCGTCAATAAAGACACCGCGATTGCCAACTTCAACAAGCAGGTTGATGAAGCCCAAGCTGATGTGATGAATCAGCTGGAACAGTTTATGAATGGTAAGCCTTTCGACCAGCGCACCAAGAAAGCTATGGTAGATAACCTCAATCTGCAGTTTGATAACCTGCGTAAGCAAGGGTTGGCATGGTTTGAGGAACAGTACAGCAAACATCCCAGTGCCTCTAAGTTCCCCGGTATTGCGGCTTGTGAAGATAACGGACCTATCGTTCCCGTAGGTTCATTTATCTTGGTTAAGAACTGGACTGCCGACGCAAAAGGTGAACACAATGTCTGGCAATGGGCGCGGAAGCATCGGAATGAAAACACGGCATATCATGCCGCGATTGATTTCCTGGCTTTGTACCCCAGTGACACCGAGAACTCTTTTAAGGTAGATGGACAGGCAAGCTTCTGTGTGGAGCCTTTCTATGGTTACCGAATTGGCAACCACAAGGTTTACACTGACCCATCTAAGTCCACGATTTACTGGGCGAAAGATAATCCGGAAAAGGCGGAAACCGTTAAGGCCCTGGCGTGGCATTACGCCAAGTACAGTAGGGGCGCGAACTGGGGTCATTATCAAAACGCCATCTGGATGGTGATTTTCGGCATTACCGATAATGCGGGTGCCTGGAACTATGCTGACAAGAAATGGGGCGATACGGGAGTCACCGATGTGAAAAACCTCATCCAGGAAGCCCTCACTGCGTACCAACATCGCCAGGATGGAAACGTAGTTAAGGCTCTGGAGACCATGCACCTCGATCAGGTGTCGCTGCAGCCGGCCAATGATGGCGGTACTCTGTTGACTGTCCAGTTGAACGATTACAATCCGAACTCGACCGAAGGCCGGATAATTGGCGACCAGGTGTACCTCACGGTGCAGGGCGCTACCTATGCTGATGGTAAGCCCATTCCCAATAATCACATTAGCTTGCGGGAAGCATTAAACGGTGTAACCCTCAAGATTGCTAACCAAAACGCGTTTAAGATTTCCTTCGCGGGTTCAGTTAAGAACGTTGAGGATCCTTACTTTATTGATAATCCAAATGGACCTACGCAGGCTCAGGTCGTGGTGTTAAGGAAGGACCTCGATTTGTCCGGTTCGCTGGAAGTGAAGTGGACCTACGTTCCGCAGCCGAAGCCCGCTATTTCCACCACCGCAAAGGTGAACGGTGCCGAGTCGGTGCCCGGTGGTGCGGAAACTGCGACGTTCTCTCGTGCTGACGAGGTCATCACCCTGACCGATGATGTGAAGTATGAAAACATTCCTGCTGACACGGCTTCAAATCGTAAGTACCTGATTGGTACCCTCACGAAGGTCAGCGAGGGAATCGCTAAAAAGGTGTTCACCCAGGTTGCTGATGCCAACATTAGCGGTCAGGGCACTGTGACCGGGCTGTTCCCCTATGAGGTGAAAGCCTCCGAGGTTAAGAAGGGCGATAGGTTCTATTATGAGGAAATCCTCGTCACTTCTGACCCGAAGTATGCCGGTGGGGAAACAGCTTTCACAAAGGGTTACGGTAATCTCAACGTCATTGCCAAGCACACTGGCGAAAACCCTGATCAGACCGTGCTCATCGCAAAGAACAAAGCCGAACTGACCCTGTCAAAGGAAGCAATCGGTGCAGCCGATAAGGCTGACGGCAATGTGACCTTCCGCGTCAGCTGTGACGACGGCACTGCAGCGACCCTCTACGCCCCGGCTCGAGGCGGCGTGGCTAACACAAACCCCGCTTGGGCAGGATACCAAGCCAGCTCGATTGAAGTGACCCCCGGCGCTATCTGCACCGTGGAGGAAACCTACTCTCCAGCTCCGGTCGATTTGGCAACTGCCCCACGCTGGGTCGGTGGCAATGCTGAGATGGTCTCTGACCCCACGCCGGTCAACGTGAACGGCAAGACTATTGGTTCGAAAGCCAAGTTTAAGATGGGCGACGCTGGTGACATCAACCTGGCGGTGACCAACACCTATCGGGAACCCACCGGTGGCTTTAAAGTCTTTAAGTACGTCAACAGTGATGGCAAGTTCGACGCCTACACGGCAGCGAACGCTAACGGTGGCAAGTTCAACTTCTATTACCGTTGTGACAAGGGAATTGCCGGAAGTTTCGCGCTTCCCGAGGATCCTTCGACTGACGCGGATGGCGATCCGTGGAGCTATGAAGTAAAGGATTTGCCGATTGGCGCCCGGTGCAGCGTGACCGAAATGAAGCCGACGGCTCCCAGTGGCTATGACGTCACGATTTCCGCTGCGGACGCTTTGGTTAAACCCGTTCAGTCCAACACGGTGTCGCTCCGTCCAATTCGTGCCGACTTTGCCAACCAGGTGTCGTTCATGAACCAGTACCTGCCCGCCGATGCGTCCTTCAGCCTGCGAAAGATTGCCCGGTTTACCGATGGTCAGCTCATCAACGATAACTTTGCGTTGCATTACTCATGCTCGGATAGGTCTGGCAAGACAGTATCCGGTGACGTGACGGTGGCAGGTAACGGAGAAGCAGTCTCGGTCAAGGGTGTTAAAGCCGGTATGACCTGTACCATCACCGAGCCGCGGAAACCCGCTATCGCAAAAGCCAATTTCAAGGATTTGTCCTTTGACCTGAGCGGTACGCAATACAATGTCAGCAACTCTGAACGCCTGGAATTTGATGTTCCGCGCAACCCGAACGCCGTCGTGCTGGTGACAGCGACGAACGTTTACGAACAGGAGGCTGGTTCGTTCACGTTGCAAAAGACCGTCAAGGCGGGCGAGTCGAACCCGCTCAAGGGTACGGCGTTCACCTTCCGCATCAGCTGCGGTGAGGAAGATCCATTTACCGTCAGCCTGAAGGCAGGTCAGACCTGGACATCGAAGTCCTACCCGGTGGGCACCGAATGTTTGATTCACGAGTATGACCCGTCCACCCAGGCGGCTACCAGCACGGTTTCCTACCAAGGCGCCATGTCGATGGGTGCGAGCGACGCCGTGCTGACCGTCAAAGAAGGTAAGGCCGCAGTAAAGGTTGAGGCCGTAAACACGGTAAAGGCAAACTACGGTAAGTTCGCCCTCACCAAGAAGGTCGAAGGCGACGCCAAGGCTGCCGCAACCACCTTCGCTTTTGATTACAAGTGTAACGACGCGGCTCACACCAACGGCACCCTAGAAGTCCGCGGTGGACAGACCAAGACGGTTGGCGACAACATTTTGGTCGGCACCACCTGCTACATCAAGGAAAAGCCGGTGCAGATTGACGGCGTCACCGTCACCCCCTCCTGGGTGACGAACCTGCCCAACGGCACTGGGGCGTACGCTAGCTACAAGCAGTTCACCATCCCGCTGCCCCAGAATGGCAAGGCGCAGGTGCTGCAACTGGAAGCCAAGAACACTTTGGAATACGACAAGGCGAGCTTCACCATTAAAAAGGTCATCCAGGGCGGAGCAGTCTTTACCCCCGATGCCACCTTTAAGTTCACCTACAGCTGTAAAGCCCCGGACGGAAAGACCTACACCCAGGCGACTCCGTTTGGCTCTCAAGCCAAGGCTAAATTCATTGAAGTAGCCGCCGGTCAAGAATCAGCAGCTATCGTGGTGCCCCAGGGCTCCAAGTGTTCTGTGTCAGAGCCTCAGGCGCAACTGTACGTCACCAACCAAAAGCTGGTGAACAACCCGAACGCGAACCCGTTGAAGTACGTGTCCACTTCGTTCGTTCCGGAGGGCAAGGGTCTGACTTCCGGTGAACAGACCGTGACTGACAGCCAGACTTTCCAGTTTGCTGCCACCAACGTCTACACCGAAAAGATGACCGGCTTTAAGTTCTACAAGGCTGCCGTCACGGGTAACAACGCTGGCAACCACGCCGAACAGTTCTATTTCAACTACTCCTGCCAGACTCCGGCAGGAGAGGTTAAGAACGGTGTCGGATACGACCTGGGAGCCGGCAGCGACCCGGTCACGGTAGAGAATCTGCCCGTCGGCACCAAGTGTGTCGTGTGGGAGAAACCTGCGGTTGCACAGGCTAACGAAAAGGTCACGACCAAGTGGACCCTGGGCACTGCTGAACCGGTGGAAGGCAAGGACGTAAAGCCTTTCGACAACAATGCCCGTACCCAGGCTAACGGTGTTGCGTTCACTGTAGATCAGGAAAACCAAGCACTTATGGTCGGCGCCACCAACGACTTCACGGTGCCCGACACCAAGCTGGTGGTCAGCAAGACCATCGTGGCTGGAGAAAACACCACCGTAGGCAATAAGTCGGTCAAGCTCTCGGCTACCTGTAAGTACCCGACTGATAACGCCGAACACGTCATCATGGAAGGCAAGACCTTTAAGAATGGTGATAGCGCCGAGTTCACCACCGATGTGAATGGTGTGAAGATTCCGGTCGGGGCGACCTGTACCATCTCCGAATCTGAACCCAGTGCAAAGGTGGCTGGACACCTCTGGACTGTGCAGATGAAGGAAGGCAAGCGCGTCCTGTCCGACAAGGCGACCGCTACCGTCACTTTGAGCGCAGAAAAGGGTCGGACCGTAGAAGTAATCAACACTTACGAGCGCGAGCTGGGCAAGTTTAAGATTATGAAGTCGGTCAGCGCTGCCAAGAACATCACGGTGAAGGAGTCTTACAGCTTCAGTTACACCTGTGCAGACCCGCAGGACGCCACCCAAAAGGTAGCCGGCAAGGTGACCGGAGTCACCGATAAGGGCTACAAGTTCGTGGATGGTATTCCGCTGGGTTACAAGTGTCACATCACCGAAGATCAGGCTGGTGCCAAGACCGAGGAAGGCTCGACCCTCTCGGCTACCCTGTCCGCGAATGACTTCGTGGTCGAAAAGGATAACGTGGTCGACGTCTCCGTGACCAACACCTACTCCACGGCAAACGGCAAGTTCAGTGTGAAGAAGGTGATCGCTAAGGATTCCACCGCCGCGATTGCTGACGGCACCTACAACTTCGAATACTGGTGTGTCACCCCGGACGGATCCGAGGTCGGGACGGCTGCTGCTCCTAACAAGTTCAGCATCAAAGCAGGTCAGACCTGGACTTCCGGCAATATCGCCACCGGTTCCAAGTGTGCTATCCGCGAGGTCACACCGAGCGGTACCACCACTGGCGTAGCTGCTGAAGTGTCCTGGTCGCTGCAAGAATCTACGACCATGCAGGGCGTAGAACCCACCCCCTACCAGGCGGTTGGTGCTGAAAACAACTTTGTGTTCGGGGCAGAAGGTTCTACCGCCGGCAAGTTCACCATCGGCAAGAACGGTACCACTACCGGTCTGACCGCTACGAACAAGCTGTCCTACGAAGAAGTCAAGCTGAAGCTGCAAAAGATTGCGGAAGCCACCTCGGCACACGGCAGGACCGACTACTCGCAGGCTAACTTCGAGAATATGAAGCAGTACGGCGCGTACTACCGTTACATGAACCGCGACTACGTGAATATGCACGTCACCTGCAAGAATGGTGCAAAGACTGTCGTTGATAAGACTGTCCAGGTGAATGTAAACGGCGATGCCCTCGACTTTGGCATGGTGCCTTACAACTCGAAGTGTACGGTCGCTGAGCTTGACGATGAGAGCTTTAACGACTGGAATGCTATGCAGTACGGCGGCTGGCGTCACAAGGCTGTGATTACAGCTACTGATGCCAGTGGTAAGGCTCTGGCGAGTGAGGTTAACTACGCCTTTGACATGATGTCTTCCGACGGAGAACAGGCTGCCATCACGTTTGACGTAACTTCTGAGGCTGATGTCTCCGTGTTGATGCGTAACCGGTGGGATTGCTTCGCCAGCATTGAATCCGTCCTGGACGCACCTGACCACGAAGCAGTAGCCGACGGCAAGCGCGTTCTGAAGAACGGCATTAAGGTGATTAATGTCGACTCCGAAACCGGTCGGATTAAACTGACCGATACCGTGACTCTCAAGAACGTCACCGCGAACCGGACCTATACCGTTGTGGAACGCTTGTACTCCACCAGCAAGGCAGGGGACAGGAACCGCTTCGATCAGGGTTACCTCTCCTGGGAGAGCGAAAATGGCGAAACCTGGGATTACTACGCTGAGGAAGTCACGGTCCCCGGAGGTGCGAATGACTTCACCACGGATATTTCCTTCACCATTCCGGTTGAATTACTGAAGAAGCATCCTGAAGGTATTGCTGCCGGCATCATGGTGTTCAACGGTGGTAACCCGATGAACAAGAGCCAGGCATGTGCACGTTGTTTGGCGTACGGTTCTGAGCTGAAGCTGCCCGCTGGGCAATCCATTGTTCCGCAGTGGGCACCGACGATGAGCACAGTTGCCTACGACCGGACCACCGACTCGCGAGTCTTGTCTACGAACGAAAAGGAAGTTCCGACACAGAAACTGACTGATAATCTCACCTACACTAAGGTTCCTGCAGGGGATTACTACCTGTACGGTCGCCTGGTGCAGACGGATGACACCAGCAAGTCTGTAGTGGACAATGCCAAGAAGATTACCGTTCCCGCGGGACAGAATTTCTTTGGCAAGAATCGTGTCGACAACGAGTTCAACCTGCAGACTTCACAGCTCACTCCCGGTGCCGAATATGTGATGTTCGAGTACATGCTGCCGGCTAATGTGGATGTGAACAGTCTCGCGGGCAAGACTCCGGCTGAGTTGCAGGATATGTCTAAGGCAGTAAACCTGCCCTTCCACGCGGAGGTAAAGGATATCTGCCAGAAGCTGTACACGCCGAAGTTAAAGACCAACGCGGCAATCGACAAGCCTGTGACACCAGCGGCGACCGGTACCGTGAAGGTCAAGGATAAAGTCGACTACTTCAACCTCGTGGCAGGAAAGCAGTACACCTTGACCGGTACCTTGCACGTCAAGGCTGCTGATGGAAGTGACGCTGGGGTGCTCAACGATCCAGGTGCGACCAAGACCGAGACGTTCACTGTTCCCGGTGAAGCCGGCACCCTGGTAAGTGGCAGCCACACGTTGACCTTCACCGTCAAGGCAGCTTCCCTAAAGACCCAAACAGTTGTGGCTTTTGAGGAAGTCAAGGATCGCGGAGTGGTTGTCGCGACCCACGCCGAGATTACCGATGAGGATCAGACGGTTTACAATCCGTCCATCGGCACGACTGCGAGCGTTAAGGACGGTGTCTCCGATGCTGCCGATACGCGCGCCGCGACTGTGGACATGACGAAGGCGGAGCTGGTAAAGGATTCCAAGACCAAGAAGGAACTCTCCGGCGTCGTAGTGACCGATAAGGTTGCCTACAACTCCATCGCTCCGGGCGAGTACGTCATGTACGGTCAGCTCATGACGGTTGGCGCCAATGGCAAGCTGCTTTCGCAGACCCCGGTCCAGACCGTGTTCCAGACGTTGAGCATCGCCAAGGGTGCATCCGCCAGTGGCACGATGGAACTCACCTTCCCCGGTGTGAAGGTCGTGAGTGGCGAGTCTTATGTAGTGTTCGAGAAACTCTACAAGACCTCCGACTTCGACCAGGCAGCAGGGAAGCCGAGCAACCCCAAGGCTACGGTGGCTGAGCACGCCGATCCGAAGGATAGCGCGCAGACCGTTTACGTCCCCGGTGTCACCACTGACGCCAAGGACGGCGATGGCGACAAGTACGTCGACCCGACTCAACCCATCAAGATTGTTGATACCGTCACCGGTTCTGGCTTGATTCCGGGCAAGGAATACACCATCGACGGTGAGTTGATGATGGCTGGTCAGAACGGCGAGCCGGTACACACCGGTGTGTTCAACAATGGCGGAGACGTCAAGGTTGTTGCCGACGCGAACGGTAAGTTCCAAAAGGACCTTACCTTTGAGATGAGCGTGGAAAAGGCTAAGGAGCTGGGTTTGTGGGTTGACGAAAACGGTCAGCCTACCCCGACTGGCAAGGACCTGGTGGTCTTTGAAAACCTGAAGCAGGGCGGCAAGCCCGTGGCTATCCACCACGACATCACCGATGAGGCGCAGACGGTTCACTCCGGCTCAATGGGTACTTCCGCGAAGGACTCCGACGGGAACCAGACCATGATTCCTGGTCAGGAGAATGCGGTCATCACCGATACCGTGAAGTTCACTGGTAAGTTCGAGCCGAAGCACAACTACACCCTGGTGGGCGAACTGCACTACGTCACCACCAACCCGGACGGCTCCAAGACCGACGCCGGCAAGGTGCCGGGTGTAACCGTGCAGCCGGTACAGGTGACCTCTGACGCGAAGGGCATCATTGGCAAGCAGACTATGAAGTTCACGGTTGCTGCTAAGAGCATCGTCGAAGGCAAGGACCTGGTGGTCTTTGAAACCCTGCACGATGGCACCGCCACCGGCAAGGTTGTGGTCAAGCACGCCAACCCGAACGATCCGGCACAGACCATCAACGTGGTAAAGAACTCCATTACCACCACCGCTTATGACGGCGGTAAGGACGGTAAGGGCGCGGATCCGAAGGATAAGAACCTCGACAATTCGCACGCCAAGGTCGCGATTTACGACTTGGTCGATTACGAAGGTCTGCAGGTCGGTAAGGAATACACCGTGACCGGTACCCTGCACTACCAGGCCGACGCCACTCTGGCAGATGGCACTCAGGTTCACACCGGGGATCCGATTGACGCCAAGTACGTCACGGTTACGCCCGCGAAGTTCACCGCCAAGACTCCGTCCTCAAAGGATCAGGGCGCAGTAAAGGCAATCGTGAAGTTCGAGGTGGATAAGGCTGCTTTGGCTACCGCTCCGGTGGTTGTGTTCGAAGACCTCCAAGATGGCACGGTAACCGTTGCTACCCACCATGACATCAACGATGACTCGCAGGTCGTTTACAACCCGTCTCTCGCCACTGTGGCGACTGTGAACGATGGCAAGCTGGTTCAACTCAAGAAGGACCAAAAGGCCGTTACGGTTGACGACGAGGTGACGATTACGAACGCCGCACCGGGCACCTACACGCTGAAAGGCGAGCTGATGTCCGCCGACGGTAAGACCGTCATCTCCACCAGCGAAGTCAAGAACGTCAAAGTCACGAAGGGCGAAGCTACTGTCCAAAAGGTGACTTTCCAGGTTCCGGCTAACCAGGTAAAGGCGGGCGCGAAGTTCGTTGTCTTTGAGGAACTGGTCGACGCTAAGGGCGTGGTGGTTGCAGACCACAAGGATTTTGCATCTGAAGCGCAGACCGTACGAGTTGGCTCTCTGGAGACTACCGCTACCGATAAGGCAGACGGCGATCACGTCGCAGATAACACCAAGACCGTCACCATCGTTGACAAGGTTGACTACTCTGGTTTGAATCTGGACGCCAAGTACGCCGACGGTACCCCCCAGGCCTACCTGCTCTCCGGTCAGCTGATGGATAAGCAAACCAAGCAGGCCGTGCCGGGGCTGGCTCCGGTCGAACGGGTCATTGGTCCGGCAGGCTCGGTCTACCGTGCTGAAGGTCAGCCCGACCGCCCGGTCGAGAAGGTTATTACCTCCGGTACTGGCTTTGAACTGCTCGAGTTCGAGGTTCCGGCTAACTTGATTCTGGGCAAGCCGGTCGTGGTCTTTGAGACTGTGTACCAAGAGGGCAAGGAATACCTGATTCACCACGACATCAACGATGACTCGCAGACTGTCTGGTCTCCGAAGCTTGCCACCAAGGCTAGCGTCGAGAATGAACGCGGTCTGGTGATTGCCGACGCCAAGTCGACGGTCAAGGACACCGTGACCTTCACCGGTATGAAGGTTGGGGAAACCTACGTAGTCGCTGGTGAACTGTGGAACAAGACTCAAAACAAGTCGACCGGTATCAAGGTAACCTCTAAGCCGTTCAAGGCTGACAAGGCTAGCTGGACCGCGACAGACTTCATGACCTTCGAAGTTCCGGCCGGTACTGTGGCAGAGAATGACGAGCTAGTCGTGTTTGAGACTCTGTACCGCGGTGACAAGGTAACCAATAACCCGGCGTCTACTCACAAAGACCCGAATGACCCGGCACAGACGGTTGGTTCTGGCGTGAAGCCCGCCATTAAGACGGTGCTGAGCACGGACGGTAACCGTGTGGCTGGTGCGGACATCCCGACCATCCCGGTCGACACGACCCAGCTGGTTGATACGGTCAGCTACGTTGGTTTGACTCCGGGTGTCAAGTACACCTTGAACGCGACCCTGATGGAAATCGGTCTGGACGGCAAGGTCAGCGATACCGGTATCACCGGCACCGCCACCTTCACCCCGACTGCTGCCAACGGCACGCAAAAGGTCGGTTACAACTCGTTCGACAAGGGTATCTTGAAGCCTGGATACAAGTACGTGGCTTACGAGATCCTGATTCGCAACGATAAGCCGAACGAACCTCCGTTGAAGCACGAGGATCCGAAGGATTCCGACCAGACGGTAAAGACCGACTATCATCCGAGTGTGGTGACCGACCTGACTCAGGACGGCTCCCAGGTCATCGCGACCGATGCGGCTCTGGATCTGCAGGATAAGGTGCAGATGAAGGGTCTCGTCAAGGGTGAGAAGTACGTGCTGGTTTCCCGCCTGGTGTACAACGCGGGTCAGCCTAACGAAACGGTCGTAACTGACGGACTGGAGAAATTCACCGCTGACAGCGTGAACATGACCAAGGTCATCAAGTTCAACGTGACGACCGACCAGTTGAAGGCTCCGATGGCAGCCGCTAAGGCTGCTGGCAGCGAACTGAAGCTGGTGGCTTACGAAT
This sequence comes from Mobiluncus holmesii ATCC 35242, assembly GCF_000185445.1. Classification (NCBI taxonomy): domain Bacteria; kingdom Bacillati; phylum Actinomycetota; class Actinomycetes; order Actinomycetales; family Actinomycetaceae; genus Mobiluncus; species Mobiluncus holmesii. The sequence continues at coordinate 1,867,368 of NZ_GL622346.1, forward strand.
ACCTGACCCGAGCCTCCCTTGTGACCGGTGACGATGCCACCATCAAGGCCAGCGTTACCGACGCTAGCAAGTGGGACGCTACGCACGCACAGGCTAACGACACGCGCCAGACCGTAACTGTCGTGGACGTGCCTCGGATTGGCACCAAGCTGCAATACGCTCAAGGTCAAAAGGTCGTTTGGGAAGGCGATAACGTCAAGCTGACGGACTTCGTTGAGTACTACAACCTGCTGCCTGCGACCGAGTACACCCTCAACGGTAAGCTCATGGGTATTGCCGCCGACGGTAAGGTCAGCGACACCGGAGTGGTGGGAACTGCTAAGTTCACCACGCCGAAGGCTACCAATGGTGCTACCCGCGTGAGCGGAACTATTGCGGACAAGACTGCCGCGAAGGTCGAGTTCACCGTACCGTTGAGCGTCCTGAAGGCTAACGACAAGTTGGTTGCTTACGAAGCGTTGCTGCTGAAGGGTCAGCCCGTGGCGGATCACGAGGATCCGAACGATGAAAACCAGACTGTAAAGGTCAAGCATCCTGGCGTGGGCACCATCGCTCATGTTGGTGACGACACGAACCTGGAGGTTTGGGAAGGCGTCAACCAGGAAGGCAAGAAGGCTCCCGATACATACACGGTCCACGACGTAATCCGCATGGTGAACGTCGAGGAGGGCAAGACCTACGCTCTGGGCGGTCAGGTCTATAGCAAGAATGCCTACGATGCGAACGCGCAGACCCCTGCCTTGGCGGCGAACGCCAAGACCGTAAAGGTCACTGCGGATATGGCTAAGCCGGCAACTGACGCCGAAAAGGCTCAGTACGGCGCGGATGTCAAGGTTTACGAAACCAGCATGGACATCCCGGTCAAGGCTGCAGACATTAAGACGCATGGCGACAAGCTGGTCGTATTCGAGCAGCTGTGGGCGGAAGGCACGTACGAGAGCGCTGACGGCGGTAAGGTGACCCCGAAGGGTAACCACAAGCCGGTGGCTGCGCACAACGAGATTACTGCCGATTCCCAGTCCATCAACGTGAACCGTCCTGAGTTCGGGTCCTTGACCCTGACCAAGGCTGTCACCGGTTGGGATGAGAACACCGCGAATGTCGAACGCGCCAAGGCGACCTACGTGTTCACTGTCAAGTGCGCCCAAAAGGGTTCGGTTGACACGATTACCTTGCACGAAGGTGGATCGCACACCATCGACGGTATCCCCGTTGGCGACAAGTGCACCATCACCGAGGATGTCCAACATGCTGAGCTGCAAGCCGGCTTGAAGGACACCGTGAAGTTCACCGAGACCAACGGCGTCACCGTTGAGTCCGTCAAGAACGGCGAGGGTACCGTGATGGTCGGTGGCACCTCTAACGGTACCGACCGTGTGCCGAACGTGACTGTGGTAGCGGACAACAAGTTCACCAACGAAGTCACCATCGGCACCAACACCACCGGTCAATTCGGCAAGAAGTCCAGCAACGGCGATAAGATTACCGACCTGGTGAAGTACCAGAACCTGCAGGCAGGCAAGTACCTGTTGCACACCTACTTCGTTGAATACGACAAGGCGGGTCAGGCTCACAAGATTGACTACGTTCCTTCTGAGGTACGCGAAGTCACCGTTGAAGGCGGCTACGTACCGGGTGGTCACAGCGGTACTTGGAGCGTTGACATGACGGTTCCGACCGAGCTGACGCAGGCACACAAGACGGTTGTCGTCTGGGAAGACCTGTACAAGCTGCCGCAGAATGTGGACACCTTCACGACGGAGCTGTCTAAGCTGCCGACCGGTCGGACTGGTGCGGGCTTGATTGCCTCCCACCATGAAGACAATCTCGGTGCGGGTGCTGGTACCCAGTGGCTCGAGGTATCCACTCACTTCGGTGGATTCCAGGTCAACAAGGTGGTCAAGCCGGCTCCAGATTTGCCTGCGGACGTAATCAGTAAGATTCCGGCAACTTGGAACTTTAGTTACGTGGCTAAACTGCCTGATGGCAAGAAGGCAAAGGAAGGCACCGCCCTGGAGGGTAAATTTAACCTGACGGTGGACCCGAAGGATCCGAGTAAGGCGGTCAGCCAGAAGTTCGACGGCTTCCCGATGGGCACGGAGATAACCATTACGGAAACCGACGCCAAGGCGCAGATTCCGACCCAAGCCAAGTTGAAGGTTTCGTGGAAGTCTGAAGGCTGGACTGATGCTGCTGAAGGTCCCACCAAGACCTTCACCATTACCCCGGCTGCCACCGTGAGCGTCACCGCTCTCAACGAGTTCAGCTTGGTCAAGCCGACCTTGGCGACCGTGGCTCGCACCGCGGACGATGGCAAGATGCTCAAGCCGAGTGAGGATACGGCTGTGGTCGATACCGTCACCTACACCAACCTGGTGCAGGGTCGCGACTACTGGCTCAAGACCGAACTGGTCTACGTCGACGGCACGCCTGACCCGAACGACAACCAACCGGTGCTGGGTGCTGACGGCAACCCGCTGGTGAAGTGGACGAAGGTCACTGCGGAAGGCGATAACAGCGAGTGGGTCGTTGACAAGGACAACCCGATGGTGGTTCCCGCCAACGCTAACCCGAATGCTGACGTGGTATTCTTCGAATCCCTCTACGAGATGACGAAGGATGGCGGACAGCCCAAGGTCGGGGACAAGCCGATTGTGGAACACCGCGACAACGCTGATCCGAAACAGATCATCACGCGTCGTCCGGCTCTGTCCCTCCAGACCACGGCGGAGCTGTCCGGTGCCAAGTCAATCACCGCTGGTGAAGGCGTGACCGTGAACGATAAGGTGACCTACAGTGGCTTGAAGGCTGGTGCTGACTACACCTTGGTCGGTACTTTGGTCAAGAAGTCCGATGGTTCCATCGTTGGTTCGCCGGTGACCGCGGCTGGTTTGAAGGCTGAGGCTGACGGCTCCGGCAGCTGGAAGATGTCGATTCCGTTGACTCCGCAGGATACGGCAGGCTTGACCGATGGCGAGAAGCTGGTGGTCTTTGAAAAGGCTTACGCCGGTAAGCTGCCCGAGGCTGGTACCGCTGCACCTGGCGTTTACACCCCGGTTCTGACTCACGAAGACCTTGAGGATGCTTCGCAGACCGTGAACGTGGTGAAGCCGAGCACTCCGCCGCCGTACACGCCTCCGGTTGAGTCTAAGACAACGACTCCTCCGCCTCCTCCGGTGAAGTCTGAGACGACGAAACCGCCGTCGACTACGCCGAGTACTCCTCCGGATACTCCGCCAAGCATCCCGGTGGCTCCGGCTACCACCGTGCCGCCGATGCATCCGAAGGTGCCGCCGACATTGGCTCGGACCGGTGCGCAGGCAGCAATCTTTGGTGGCTTGTCTATCCTGATGATTGCCGCGGGTGCAGGGCTTGGGTTGCTGGCAGCACGGCGCAAGCGCGAGTCTGAAGCGAAGTAGGCGACATAAGCCCTAGGCTGTAATACTGAAACGGCGAGGTCTCACGACCTCGCCGTTTCAGCTTGGGTGCGTCTTTAAATCAGCGCTATACCTGCTGGAGTTGTAGATAAAGGGTGAATATAGCGCCGTAGCTGCCAATAATGGCAGCTACGGCGCTATATTCACCCTATAAACAGGTTTACCCAGGGGATTATTTTAAGAAACTGTAGATAGCCTCGTAGTTGAAGTGGTAGAAAGTCCAGTTGCTGGCTACCAGCACCGCAAAAACTCCGCCGTAAACCGCGAAGTCACGTAACCGTGTGCGCGTGCTGGTGACTCGGCGCAGGATGGGTGTGGTAGAAGCAGCGGGAGTGTCCGACTCGTCTGGTACCTCGGTATCTGAGTGATTCGATACCTCGGTAGCATCGGTATTTTCAGGCTCATTTGCCGTACCTGGCGTATCTGGAGCGTGGAGAGCATCTGGGGTGTCCGAGACACCGGAATCAGGATGTTTCGAAAACTCTGGCGCATTGGCAATAAAACGGTAGACATCCCCGCCCTCGACCGGAATCGGTACATAGGTCGCGTGACGCAGTACCCAGCCCGTGTAGGCTCCCAGCACCAGACCCACCAGTAAACCCCCTAGATGCGCCACCCACGCCACGTTAGGAACCAAGAAACCGATGACAAAGTTAAGCCCGATTAAAGTCCCCATTTCCGTCCAAGGCAGGCGTAGCACCTTTTGAATGGCCAGGACCATACCAAAGAAGCCAAACACCGCCCCAGATGCGCCCACCGTCGGGGTAATCCAGGCGTGGGGGTCGATAAATACAGTCAAGCACTGTGCCATGAGCGCCCCGAAGGCACTGATAGCAAAGGCTAGCGCCAGTTTCGCGTGACCTATCACGGGCTCTAGTGCCCTGCCGACTACCAGCAAAGCCCAGGTGTTAAACGCCAGGTGGAATGGAGTGGGTACGGAGTGCAGGAACGCAGCGGTGATGAATCGCCACGGTTCAAACAAACCCAGGAGTGGCATAAACGCGAAATGCTGGATGACTCCGGGTATAAACAGTTCGGCGACCCAGACGATGATTAAGGCAATACAAAGCCCCCAAGTCACGTAGGGCTTAGGGGCTCTTGCGGTGTGTTTCATGACTTAACAGTACCTGTAAAACCACCGACGGGGTGAGGGACTGAGAGGCTTTACTCTGTAATGTCGATGGACTCAATCATGATGTCGTCCACGGGACGATCCGCGCGATCCGTTTGGGTGGCGGCAATCTGATCCACGACTGCACGAGACGCATCATCCAGGACGCGACCAAAAATCGTGTGCTTGCCGTTCAGCCAAGTGGTCGGCGCGACCGTAATGAAGAATTGGGAACCGTTGGTGCCCTGACCGCCGCGGGTGCCGGCGTTCGCCATCGCCAACAGGTAAGGTTCGGTGAAGCCCAAAGCCGGGTCGATTTCGTCGTCAAAAACGTAGCCGGGACCGCCGGTGCCGGTGCCGATGGGATCTCCGCCCTGAATCATGAAACCAGAGATGACCCGATGAAACACCGTGCCGTTATAAAGCGGCTCAGTGGAAGCTTCCCCGGTAATCGGGTGGGTCCATTGACGCGCACCGGTAGCCAGGTCGGTGAAGTTCTTAACCGTGACCGGTGCGGATTCGGGATAAAGTTCCAGGCTGATATCGCCTGCAGAAGTGTGAATCGTTGCTTGCATGGTTCCATCTTTTCATGCGTACGGCGCGCGCGCAAAGCAATTTGAGGCAAACCTGGCACTATCAATGCCACCACAAACTGAGGTGAACCGGAAAAAGAACCGGCTTATTTCCTGCAAAAATTCAAAATAAGGGGCAAAATAGAACCAACCGTGTCCAATCGGCTCGGTGTGAGTGAAAGAAGGATCCAATGCTGGATAACTTGTCGAAATGCATCGATATGGAATGCATGAAGCGAGCCGGGGGAGACATGGCACTGAATGCTGCTGAGGTTGCTGGCAAGGCTCGTGGAGCCGTCGGGGACTTCGGTACTAAGGTGAAGACGGACCTCCTGCCGCGAGCGCAAGCCGTAAACGAGGCAGTGTCGAGGGCGGTTGCCGGCGACGGCACTATTGCCGAAAAAGTTTCCAAAGCGAGTGAAGGAGTTAAGTCAGCTATGAACCCTAAAAAGAAGTGCCCGATTCGTCATCCCTGGTTGGCGACCATTCTGTTGACCGGAGCCGCCGCGGTGGTCGGGTTTATTTTGTACAGTCGCACCCGTCCGGTCGAGGACCCTTGGGCGGAGGAATCCTGGGAAGATATTGACGATGACGACCTGGTGGTCGTTACCGATAAGTAAAACCTTGGTTTTTGAAAACCGGTCGGGGAAACACCCGACCGGTTAATTTTTGTCTCACTTCCACCACATCAGCATGATGAAACCGACCATAATCACGCCAAATCCCACCGCGATGTTCCAGTTGCCCAGTCCTAACAGGTTGATCCCCGCGGTTTGCGCCAGGATGTAGTGCAGCACAATCCATAGCAGACCCAGACCCATGATAATCATGGCAGTTGGGGCGTACCAACGGGGGGAGCGTTTCATATCCTCAGTCCACGAGGGACGCAACTCGCTGTCAGACTTAACCACTTTCGAGGCGCGCTTGCGCTTTTTGGATTCGGGCACAACAACTCCTTGTACAAAAGAATGCTTAACAGGTTAATGATAACTGTAAGCTAAATCCTTTGGAAATTGGTAAAATTTTGAAGTTAGTTTAACCGCGTGTCAAGGGGTTGGAATGAGTGAACAGCGTCCCGTACCGCAGCAGTTCCCGTCGCGCCGGCAGCGTCGCGCGCAGCAGGAATCGCCGGTCGCACCCCGGTCGACCCCTGCGGCATCGCGGCAGTCTCGGGGGACGCAGCCAAAACCGCCACAAGGTCCCGTAGCGTCGGCCCCTGTGTCAGGTCCTTGGGCAGCGCATCCCCCGGCGGCGTCCCCGTCTGTGGTACCGCCCCAGGTTGTTTCACAAGTGCCCACAAGTGGGGTTTCACCTGTTGGTAGCCAATCTCACGCCGAGACTTCCGGGACGGCTCGTCCCGCATCGTCTCACCCCACACGTCCGGTACCTCCCGGTGCAGCGGGGCACACCGCCATGAATCCACCGGTTCCCGGTATGGCAAAGCCCGCTGTGCCTGGTGCGGTGAACCTGCCCGTTTCTGGGGCGACAACCCCAGCGGTTCTAAGTGGGGCAAATCCCACGGCTTTTGCCTCCGCCCCCTCCCGACCTCCTGCTGGCTCCACACGACCTGCGACGCCCTCGCTCACCCCTGGTGAGCCCCCGGCGCAGCCCCAAACTTCCCCGCAGCTTCTGACCCGCCCTTCTGAAAGACCGACCGCCCCGATTGAGGACGAGGCGATAGCCCCGACAAAACGCCGGCGCACCCCCGTATCGGTCCTGGTCATGAGCGGGATTGGGCAAACCATGCTGACGGTGGGCGTGGTCCTGGGGCTGTTCGTCGTGTGGCAGCTGTATGTAACGACTTGGCAGGTGCAAGGTGCGACCGCGGTGGCGGTGGAATCTTTCCAAAACTCTACCGCTCACGATGCCACCGCCACGACAGAAGAACAGCGCACCGACCCGCCCCCCGACGTAACCATGCCGGCAGTGGGTCAGACATTTGCTACCCTGCACGTGCCCCGCTGGGACTCGATGGTCATCCCCATCATGCAAGGCACGAACGAAGCGGTGCTGGATACGGGCTATGCCGGGCATTACACCGAAACGCAAGGTCCGGGTGAGCTAGGTAACTTCGCTCTGGCTGCCCACCGGCGCTCGTATGGTAATTCATTCCGTCGTGTCCACGAGCTGCAGACGGGCGACCCGCTGGTGGTCGAGACTTCCCAAGCCTGGCTAGTTTATCAGGTCACGTCAACTGAAATAGTCCTGCCATCTCAGGGAGATGTGATTTACCCAGTACCGCATAAATCGAAAGAAACCGTCCCTCATGAACGGCTCATGACCCTGACCACCTGCCACCCGGAATACGGCAATACACAGCGGTTCATCGTGTATTCCAAGTTTTCCTACTGGGTACCACGCACGCAAGGGCGACCATTGGCCCTCAAAGGTTTGGATGCCATGAAACAGGCAGGTCAGGGCGCTGTCCCGGAGGGTTCACAAGATGGAACCGAGGCTCCGGCGAGCGACCCGAACGCGATTGCCCCATCCGGTGATGCCAGCTCCGCACCCGGTGCTGGCTTGGTCGGGTAGACAGAGAGGAAACCAGGATGTACAAATGGCTGTTTGCCGTGATGCCCGGTCCGAAGTGGCTGCGCTGCATCGAGATGGCGATTCTGCTGCTGGCAGTGGTGGCAGCGTTGTTCCAGTGGGGATTCCCCTGGGCAGTCGAGACTTTTAACCTGAACCCAAACACCGTGAACTAGCGTCGCAGTCCCGGTGAGTAAACCATGACAACTTGTGAGGGAAGGAAACAGAAATGACTGACAAGACAATTTTGGTGGCAGGTGGAGCCGGATACATCGGCACGCACACGCTGATTTGCCTCTATGAGGCGGGATACCGCGCCGTCTGTGTAGACAATCTGTATAACTCCAGCGCGGAAGCGATGACGCGCGTCTCGGAAATCGTGGGCGAGACCATCCCGTTCTATCAGCAAGACGTGCGTGACCTTGACGCTCTACAGCGGGTTTTTGAGGTTCACCAGATTGACGCTGTGATTAATTTTGCGGGGCTTAAAGCCGTGGGGGAATCGGTAGCCAAGCCGGTGGAATACTACGACAATAACCTCAACGCGACCCTCTCTCTGGTGCGCGCCATGCGGGACCACGATTGTCACCTGATGATTTTTTCCTCCTCCGCAACTGTGTACGGAGCCGACGGGGTGTCCCCACTGAAAGAAACCATGCCGACCGGCACTGCCACCAACCCTTATGGCTGGTCCAAGCTGATGAACGAAATCATGCTGCGCGACGTGTGTTCCGCCGACCCCGAGTTTTCTGCCGTGCTGCTGCGCTACTTTAACCCCATTGGGGCGCATCCCTCCGGGCGGATTGGCGAGGATCCCAAGGGCATTCCGAACAATGTTATGCCCTATATCACCCAGGTGGCTGTCGGTAAGCTTGAAAAACTGCACGTGTTCGGTGACGACTACAACACTCCGGACGGAACCGGGGTGCGCGACTACATTCACGTCATGGACCTGGGGCGCGGGCATGTGGCTGCCATCGATTACGGGCTGAAACATCGGGGGGCGAAAGCGATTAATCTGGGGACTTCCCAGGGGTATTCCGTGTTGGAATTGCTGCACGCGATGGAGCGAGCCTGCGGTAAACCTATCCCTTACGTTATTGACGGACGCCGCCCAGGAGACATTGACACGGTTTACGCCGACGCGAGTTTGGCGCGGGAACTGCTGGGCTGGGAAGCCCGCTTGAGCCTGGACGACATGTGCCGGGATTCGTGGAACTGGCAGTCACAAAATCCGAACGGTTATGCCGGTTGAGTCCGGAGTTGACGATAAACGTCTGCTGGAATCGAAGTCAGCGCCCTGCGCCCCGTGCAACAGGCTTACTATAGCTCGTAAATCTGGGGTGTAGTTACCGACTTTGCACCCGCTTGTGGTTTAGACTTGAAATTTAGAGAATCCCGAGGATAAACCGGGGAATCGTGAGCGGCTGATGAGGAGCGAACCATGACTGTGGCGGGCGAAAACCCCTTGGGCAGGTCTAACGGTGAGGACGGCACGACAGTCTTTACCATCGGACCGACCTGGCGGGCGGTGGGCTTTGAAATGACCACTGAACAGCGAGCCGATGAAATTCTGGCTCAGGCGGCTGACCAGTGCACCCCGGTAGCCGGAGATATGGAAAACGGGACTTTCCAGTACGCAGACCGTTCTGGAGCGGTTGCCGTCTTTGACGTGGTCGCGGAAAAAATCGCGGATATTCACCAGGATTTCAATGCTAGCGCCGCGGTTGACGCACGATGGGTCGAGATGGCAGACCGTTTCGCGTTAGTTGACATAGTTGACGCACAAGACGGGGTGGAGCGTTCCGTGGGCAAGGCTTGCGTGGCGATGCGGGACGGGTTGGGGCATGAGCCCGGACGCGCCGGAGCTGGCAAACTGGGGATTTCCGCCCTGGCACAGCGAGTCGAACTGTATGAAAATGTGGTAAGTTACGCGGCTAGCCAGACCGCAAAAATTTTCGGCGCGGCTTTGGACGCTCCACAACGAGCCCCGGAGGATACCCTGCCGACCTTTATCTCGACGGGAGCGGTGTCTGTCCTCCAACAGCAGGGTGCGCACGCTGGAGCGGTACTGTCGGGAAAAATTACCGCCGCCGAGATGCACTCCAACACCTTGACGGGACAAAATTTCTGGGTTTTGGAAGTTACCACAGGTTTCCCTGTGAGCGTGTGCGTGGCGGAAAGTGACATTCCCGGACGTCCTCGCCCCGGAATGATTGTGGCAGGAGAATTCCTAATTCTGGCTGCGGGCAAGTAGAATAGTTTCGTTCCCCGCGTGACGACATAGTCTGAACCTCCCCAGGGTCGGAAGACAGCAAGGATAAGGGCTCCCTGTCGGGTGCGCGGGGAACTTTTAATTCCGGAGGAACTCAAAATTTTTCACCACCGGGGCTCGGGTAGAGTAGAGATATGATGACTGCCCTGTACCGCCGCTACCGTCCCGACACTTTTGAAGACGTAATCGGTCAAGAACACGTAACCAAGGCGCTCCAGGCAGCTTTAGCGAATGGGCGGGTCAACCATGCTTACCTGTTCTCCGGACCGCGGGGCTGCGGCAAAACGACCAGCGCCCGGATTCTAGCCCGCTGCTTAAACTGCGCCCAAGGACCAACCGCTACCCCGTGCGGGACTTGCGATTCCTGTCGGGATTTAGCGACGGGCGGGTCGGGTTCCCTCGATGTCATCGAGATTGACGCCGCTTCGCACGGCGGGGTGGATGACACGCGGGAACTGCGTGATCGGGCGGCTTATGCCCCGGCGCGTGACCGGTTTAAGATTTTCATCATTGATGAGGCACACAATGTGTCCAAGGAAGGCTTCAACGCTCTGTTAAAGCTGGTAGAGGAGCCGCCGGATCACATTAAATTCATTTTTGCCACCACGAATCCCGAAAAAGTCATTTCCACAATCCGGTCTCGCACACATCACTATCCATTCCGGCTGGTTGCTCCGGAGGTGTTGCGGGACTATATGGCGGGTTTGTGCCGTTCCGAGGGGGTCACTGCCGAGGACGGGGTGCTGGGGCTGGTGGTGCGAGCCGGCGGCGGATCCGTACGAGATTCTTTGTCCATCCTCGATCAGCTCATTGCTGGGGAAGCGGAACCGAAGCTGCACTATGACCGGGCGGTGTCCCTGCTGGGCTACACCGATTCCGGGCTGTTGGGTGGAATGGTGGACGCTTTGGTGTCCGGTTCCGGGGCTGATGCCTACACAGTGGTAGACCGAATGATTCAGACTGGGCACGAACCCAGGCGTTTCGTGGAGGACCTGCTGCAATATCTGCGCGACCTGGTGGTGATGAAGTTGGCTGGGGCGGGTGCCGGGGCAGTGTTGGGGGATTTGCCCGAGTCCGAGCTAGCGGCGATGCGTCCCCAAGTTGCGGCGCTTACCCCGCGCACTCTGACGCGCTGCGCCGAACTCGTGGATAACGGGCTTACTGAGATGGTGGGGGCTGCTTCTCCGCGTCTAGCTTTGGAACTGTTGGTGGCAAAACTGCTGTTGGCGACCTCAGATGACGCAGCGTCTACCGCTGCCGAGGGTGCGACATCGACCGTGAGGGTGGCAGCGAAGGCTACCGAGTCGGGCACTCGGGACAGCGAGCCGGTTCTTCCTCCGGCGGCGCCCATGTACGCTCAGACCCCCCCACAGGGGGCTCCCACCAGTGCCGTTGCGGGCTCGGCTGGTCCTGTCGCACGTCCAGACCGTTCTGCACCTCCAGACCGTTCTGTGCCCCAACCAGCGCCAGTTTCTACAACACAGCGCGAGGCGGGATCGGTTTCGCAAGCCGCGCAAACTAAGGCACCCCGTGAGGAAAAGTGGGAGTTTAAGCCGACCCCGTGGGACATTCCCGGTGAAAACTCGAATCGGACGGAAAGCCTAACCTCGAGCGTTCAGTCGGTCCAAAAGTCTGTCCCGCGTGATACCCAGACGGAGCCGCCCACCGCGGCTTCTGCCCCCGCAGGGGTCCCTGCCGCCCCTGCCCAGACTTCTGCACCTGTTCATGTCGCTGCCTCTGCCCAGAGTGAGCGATCTGCCCAGCCCGGCACAGGCAGAGACGGAGACTATGAAAAAATCCGTTCCAACTGGGGCAAAATCATGGCTCGTTTGAAACAAAATCACGCCGCGACCGGGAACCTGTTGGAAACTCACGGTCAGTTGCAGGGAATGCGCGGGTCGACAGTAGAAATCGCTTTCCCGAACCCTGGATTGGTACGGGCGTTTGGGGAACGCCACACTTCTGCCCTGGCTGCGGTCATTCAGGGATTTACTGGACTTCATGTAGAAGTGCGCGGTGTAGTGGCCGGTTTCGGGGCGCCCGCTGCTGCGCCGGTAGCTCCATCAGAGTCGCATGCAGCCCCACCGGAACATTCTGCCCCACCAGAGGATTTTCCCCTGACACCTGATCCGGCAGATTTTGAGCCAGAAATGTCGCCGGACTGGCACGAACCTCCTGCCCAGCCGCAGTCTCGACCTGCTGAACCCACGACTGCGCCCACAGCCTCACCGGAACCGCTCGCTTCTGCCGTGCTCGATGAGCCGGCTCCTGCTGCGCCAGAGACTCCTGCCCCGGTTCTGTCAGAACCGCCTGCCCCGGTTGTTCCCTCAGAGGAACCCACAGAACCCACACCTGTAACTGCGCCGTACGCCCCGGACTCACCCGAATCTAGTGAACCGCGTCAACAGGATGACCCGCAGGATTCCAAGGAAATGAAACCAGGTATCCAGACTGCCCAAGCCATGCTGGGCGGTACCATCATCAATCCGAAGCTGGTGCCGGGTTCCTCGTCTGCAAAGGCAGGCTGGTAATGAACCAAATTTTCACAGAGGCTCTGCAAGACCTCATTGATGCGTTGGGGAAAATGCCCGGTGTGGGACCAAAATCTGCCCAACGCATCGCATTTTGGGTCCTCAGTGCCGATGAAGCCGACATCAAGAGACTGACCGAGGCGCTGACCAGCGTTAAGGAAAAGGTTCACTTTTGCGAGGTTTGCGGCAATATCACCGAACATCCGGTATGCGCGATTTGCCAGGATTCACGCCGGGATCAGTCGCTCATCTGCGTGGTCGAACAAGCCACTGACATTGTTTCCTTGGAGCGTACCCGGATGTATCGCGGTCTGTATCACGTCCTGGGCGGTGCCCTGGATCCCATCAATGGAATCGGACCTGATCAACTGCGAATTGCCGGGTTGATGACGCGTCTGCAGGACTCTGCCATTAAGGAAGTCATCATCGCCACTGACCCCAATACGGAAGGCGAAGCGACCGCGGCTTACTTGGCACGAATGCTCGCTACCATCGGAATCCCCGCTTCGCGCCTGGCTTCTGGGTTACCGGTGGGTGGCGACCTGGAATATGCCGATGAAGTGACGCTGGGACGTGCCCTGGAAGGTCGGCGCCGTTTGTAAAGTGCCCAGCGCATCCGAACTGTTGGCGAAACTTCTTTGTCGGATTGATTTCCCAAACCACGTGTGGGCAGGACTCCGGAATTATGGCTGGTCAGCAATTTCACCAGTTTCAAGCAAATCGCTATAATCTAACAGTTAGCAGTAAAGGTGCCGCGGCCCTCAACTGCCGCGCGTCGGCTTAAGAGAGGTGTTCATGGCCCTGGTTGTGCAGAAGTACGGTGGCTCCTCCGTATCGGATGCGGAGGCCATGCGGCGTGTTGCCAAGCGTATTGTTGCCACCAAACGGGCAGGTCACAAGGTTGTGGTAGTAGTTTCCGCAATGGGAGACACCACCGATGACCTGCTGGATTTGGCTGCATCCATCACTGATAAAGCTCCCCAGCGGGAGATGGATATGCTGCTGTCCGCCGGAGAACGAATTTCCATGTCCCTCTTAGCGATGGCGGTGAATGAACTCGGTGAAACTGCCATCTCCTACACAGGTCAGCAAGCCGGGGTGCAAACCGACAATCACTATGGCAAGGCTCATATCGTCTCGATGGTGCCGGAACGGGTAGCTCGCTCTATTCAAGATGGCTACATTGCGATTGTGGCAGGTTTCCAAGGCGTAAACGAACGTAAAGACGTGACCACTCTGGGTCGTGGCGGTTCAGATACGACAGCGGTGGCGTTAGCCGCGTCCCTTCATGCTGACGTGTGTGAAATCTATACCGATGTGGATGGTATGTTCACGGCGGATCCGCGTCTCGTCCCCAAGGCGAAGCAAATTGCAGCAACAACTTTTGAAGAAACCCTGGAAATGGCTGCCCACGGCGCTAAAATCCTACATCTTCGGGCTGTTGAATTTGCGCGACGTTATCACGTGCCACTCCATGTGCGTTCGTCCTTTTCAGACAAATCAGGCACCTGGATCTCCGATGGACCGGCTCATCCCGAGCTAAAAGGCTTGGTGCCTGACAGTGCTTTGACATTTGATCCAGAAGCCCAGCTCATGAAGGAGACCCCAGTGGAAGAACCGCTCATTTCCGGCCTCGCTCACGATCGCAGCGAGGACAAGATCACTTTGGTGGGAGTGCCCGACGAACCGGGTCGAGCCGCTCACATTTTTGAGATTATTGCGCAAGCTGGCGCCAACATCGACATGATTGTGCAAAACGTGTCGACGGTGCAGCCAGGCGCTACTGACTTAACAATCACATTGCCCCATGCCGATGCTGCGGACACAGTAAAGGCGTTAGAGGGCGCTAAAGAGGAAGGAGGTTTCTTAAAGGTCGTCCACACCGGCAACGTGGGAAAGTTGTCGCTCGTGGGCGCCGGAATGCGAACCAATCCGGGTGTTTCTGCAAAACTTTTTGGAACTCTTTCCAAAGCGGGAATCAACATTGACATGATTTCCACTTCGGAAATCCGCTTGAGCGTCTTGGTTAGTGAAGACCAGCTGGACGAAGCCGTGCGCGCGGTTCACACTGCGTTCGGTCTGGATGCGGAACAAGTTGAAGCCGTAGTCTATGGAGGTACGGGACGATGAGTAAGAATGATCTTTGTGTAGCCGTAGTCGGTGCGACCGGTCAGGTCGGTCGGGTCATGCGGACCTTGCTCAGCGAGAGGAAGTTTCCTGCCACCCGTTTCCGTTTCTTTTCCTCAGCCCGTTCGGCAGGTACCGTGGTTGACTTCGAAGGACAGCGGGTAGTGGTGGAGGACACCGCGACTGCGGATTTCTCCGGGGTGGACCTCGCTATCTTTAGCGCTGGTGCCGCTGCTTCGCGAGAATTCGCCCCGAAATTTGTGCAGGCTGGAGCTGTCGTGGTTGACAATTCTAGCGCCTGGCGCAAAGACCTCGAATGCCCCCTAGTCGTCAGTGAGGTCAATCCTCAAGACTTGAAAAATCGCCCGAAAGGTATCATCGCTAACCCGAATTGCACCACGATGGCAGCTATGCCTCCGCTGAAGGTGCTACACGACATAGCAGGGTTAACCCGGTTGACAATTTCTAGCTATCAGGCAGTGTCGGGATCGGGGCTGAAAGGCGTACGTGAACTGGAACACATGGTCGAAGCCGTAGGGGATGTTTCCAACCTGGATAAACTCGTCCTCAACGGCAGGGCGATAGCCTGGCCCACTCCAGAAACCTACGTGGCTCCCATCGGATTCAACGTGGTGCCTATGGCTGGCAAGTACGCTGATGACGGTAGTCTCGAGACCGATGAGGAGCAAAAGCTGCGCAACGAGTCGCGCCGTATCCTGGGGATACCGGATCTGCGAGTCTCGGGCACCTGCGTGCGTGTCCCCGTTTTGACCTCCCATACCCTCACTATCCATGCTGAATTCGCGCAGCCGATTACGGTTGCACAGGCTAAGCAGGCTTTAGACGGCGCTCCTGGTGTAATGCTGCAAGATGTGCCTACCCCGCTGGACGCGGCTGGTATCGACCCGTCGCTGGTTGGTCGCATCCGTCAAGATCAGGCGGTGCCTGATAATCGCGGTCTGATTATGGTGGTTTGTGGAGATAACCTTCGCAAGGGCGCCGCTCTCAATGCGGTGCAGCTGGCGGAACTGGTCGCTGCCGACCTCTAAACAACCTAATTTACTTGGTTTAATCGGCCTGGAGCCATCCCTCTCTGTGTTAGACTCGTTGCGGAAAGGAGCACTGACTCATGGCAGTAAATATTGTCACTCAGGAAAACATGGCTCAGGCTATGAGTGAGAATGACATTGTGGTGCTCGAATTCTGGGCTCCGTGGTGCAGTCCGTGTCGCCTTTTTACCCCAGTTTTTGAACAGGCTTCTCTGCGTAACCAGGACGTTTACTTCGGTACCGTCAACACTGAGGAACAAAAACCGCTGGTCAGCGCAGCGGGCATTGTTTCCATTCCGACTCTGATGATTTTCCGTCAGTCTATTCTGGTGTTTCGGGAGGCGGGTCTGCTCCAAGGCACTCAGTTGGATGAACTGCTTCACCAAGTCCGGAATCTGGATATGGCACAGGTTGCAGCTGGGCAAGGAGTCGCGCAATAACCTCGGTTTCGCACCCGCACATTTCCCTCGTATTGGCGCGGGCAGCGCAGACTTATGACATAGCGCTAAATCATGCCCGAAATCTCCGTCAGGACTTACTTATCCCACTGTGAAGGGATGTATTTGCCTTTTCCGAAGCGTGCTGCCATATCGCTGCCCACCACGATACCGTCGCCCGCGGAAGTGTTCCAGCACACCACCCGGTTACCGGTCTTGCTGGCTTGGCAGGCAAAAGTGCCGTTGGTCACAGACTCATTGGCGCCTAAAGTTCCTTCCGTAGCGGTATCTATAGGTTCGATACACGAAAACTCGTGTCCACGGCTATGGGAGGCGTAAAGCACATCGCTGTATCCCGTATTCGGGGCTTGCGTCGAACAGTAGTAAGGGTCTGTAGAGTTGGCGAAACACTGCACTTGCGACCCGCCAAAAATACAGCGAACATTGCCGTCAGCGGTGGTAAAACTGTTGAGTTTCTTGGCATTAGCTGGGGCAGCCAGCGGATTGGTGGGAGTGGGCGAAGGCGTGGGGGAGGCACTAGCACTGGTATGGGCGCTGTCATCTGGCACCACCCGCCGGATGGTTTCGCCAGGCTTGGCGCCGGGGACTTCAATAGTCTTGGTCGGACCGGTATACCCTTCCGGCAAGCCGTTCTGTGTCAACTCTTGGGGAGTGGCAGTCACGCTAGGAGTGGGTTCAGCCGCTTGCGCACTACTCATCGGGATGGGCTTGTGAGCATTGTTGGTGAATCCCCAGACCACCAGCACGATGACAACCAGCCAGATTAATAATCCGAGGATCATAAATAGCCAAAAATGGTTGAACCGACCGCTGGTAGTTTTATCAGAGTTCGAGAGCCGATTACAGAGTTTTGTGGTTGTGGAATACTTCGCAGCCGCGGGAGATGACAAATCCGGGATAAAGTTCGCTGTGACAGCCTGGTTCGCCTGATTAACTCGGTTCATGGCAGCCATTTCAGCTGCTGCCGCAGCGGCTGCAGACGATTCATTTCGATGTAACTCGAGTTCGCCTGGAGAAAGCTCAGGTTCTTCAGAAGCGGGGAGATCTGGGGTTCGGAGGGGCTGCGGTTCCTCAGAGGGTGGCAGTGCGGCGGGCTGAGAATCCGGAGTTTCGGGCGAGACTGGTGATTCTGATGCTTCTGCAATTGAGGAAATACACACTGCCGCGTAGTTTTCCAGTTCACCTCGTTGCTCGAGCTCAGCACGTTTCGCTAAAGCATCGTCGACTTGCGTATCCTGCAGTTCTGCCAGCCAATCCAACAGGTCGGGATAGGTCGAGGGATTCAAAGCTAGCAGGGGGCATAACTCGGGAGATTCTTGGGCGATAGTCTGCAAACGAGCGAGCGGAGTATCGGGGTTGATAGCTTCGAGTTGTTCCTGAGTTAAATCTTCCATGGGCACCGATTCTGACTTCGAAAACGCAAATTACCTCACATCATATCTATACGCATAGCATTTTCCAAGGTAACATTAAGGTTTGTCCATGCAAACTGTGTAATTGCTGTACATGAGGTTGGCAAACTGCGGGAAAGCTACATTAATCTACTAGGATGCGATGCCCTCCCGTGCACAATTACAACGAGCATTACGTATATATATGCAGTATTCATCATCTCGCGGAATAATTCATAGACCGTCGGTTCCGACCGCTTCAGACCGTACCAATCTGGGGACCTGCTGACGCAATGAGAGAGGATGAGACCGGCACTACGTCACGATTTCGAGTCTCTAATATCCCTCCCCGCACTTCCGGGTTAGACTAGGGGCAGTTCGTTTTGGCGCGAGAGGTGAGTGATGGTGGGTAATACGCAAAGACCCGTTCCGTGGCAGGGACCTAATCCCAACCAGGCACGTCCCCATCCTCAGAATCCTCCCGCGAGACAAATCGACCACAAAGCTCGTCGTCGCTGGACCATCGCGATTATTGTGGCAGCCGTCATTTTGGTGGCGCTTGTCATCGGTTTGGTCATGATGTGGATGATGGGAGGCGGTTCCCAAGGTGCACGTTCGGCTTGCACGAAGGCGAGTCAAGATTTAACTAAACAGTACACTTCGCTGCAACAGGTAGTGTCCGATGCGGAAAACACCTTGGCTACGGTAGACTCCACGCAGGTCAAAGACCCCAAGATGCTCGACGACATGCAGGCGAAAGTTCAACTGGCCAGTAAAGAAATCAAGCCTCTGAAATGCTCCGGCAAGGACGTCGCCAAAAAAACCTCCACCATGATGGCTCAGACTGACGCGTTGAAAAAGCTGCAAACTGAGCTGGAGGCGGTGCTGCGCAAAGTTCAGGGAACGGAGAATCTCAGCAGCCTGAAAGTGGCGCAAAAAGCCTTGGAAGATAAGATTTCCCAGGCAGAAAAGCTGGCGCAGACCGCTGCGGATATAGAAGCCAATACCGAGCCCAGAGCGTCCCTGGCGGCACAAATTGAGGACGCGAAACGCCTTTTGGACCAGGTTAACTCCCTGTCCACCGTGCCAGATGACAAAGTCAATAGTCTCAACGAATCAATGCGGGCCTCTGCGGATCGGCTGGATGAGGACATCACCGCGGTCACAAAAGCTATAGATGACAAACGCTTGGAACAGGCGCAGAAAGAATCCGAAGAACAAATGCTCCTTCAACGGCAGCAGATGGAACAGGAACGGCGCGCCCAGCAAAGCAGTGCGACCTGCGAGGTCGGACAGACGACCGTTGATGCCGATGGAAACAAATTCTTGTGCCGCAACGTCTTGGACCCCACTACCGGAAGAGGTCAAGCCACCTGGGTCTTAGAACCCACGGAACAACCGCAGCCCGGCAACTAAACCGAGACCGGAAATGTCCGGTCAGCACAACTCATTACGTGGCGGGTGTTTCCGGAGCGCGGGAAGGTTCCGCAGGAGTGCTGGGAGTATCAGTCGGAGCTTCGGGCTTGGGCGTGGGTTCCTTCGGAGCAATCGCTACCACCGCGGTCATGGACGTATCCAACCCGACCAACTGACCGGCCTTGTCCAAAGACAATACGGTACCCGGCTCAACTGTAGAATCTTCCTTTTCGGTAATCGTCAAACGCACCCGGTTCGCGTCCGCAAACTTTTGCAGAGCATCCTTGGTACCCCCCACGAGGTCTTGGGGAATCCGGAAGTTACCGGAGGCCACTTCCAGGTCAACCGAGTCACCTTGCTTAACCGCTTCGCCCTCGGCAGGGTTGGATTTAATGACTTTGTCTTTATCTACCGTGCCGGAATCAACGGTCGTAATGTTGCCAATCTCCAAGCCTTCGGCCTCCAAAGCCTTCCTCGCCTGTTCCTGAGTCAGCCCTGCTAGAGAGGGCACACTTGCATCACCAGGACCGGTAGACAGCGAGACAAACACCTTGGAACCTTTAGCAACTTTCGTCCCCACTGCCGGATCGGATTTAACAAAAATACCTTCTGGAATATCCTCGGAACTGACCCCGCGCCCCAACCGGAACACCAGTCCCGCATCGGTAATCGCAGCAGAGGCTTCTTCCTGATTCATGCCGTCCAACGAGGGAATCTCTACCATTTCGTCGGTGGGCTTGTCTTGGTTGAAAACCAGCCAATATCCGAGACCTAGAGCTGCCAAAATCGCCAGCAGCACGATGACAATAATCAGTGCTTTCTTGCGGGACTTAGCGCGTTTATCCTGGGTCGGGTCGGTGGCGTCCAAAGTTTGGGTGGGCTGGTTTTGTCCCGCAGGAGCCATGGCGCTGGTCCGAGGGGCACCATAGCCCGCATAGCCCTGATTTACGGGCGGCAAGACAGTGGTCGCGCCGGTGGCATCACCTGCCAACGGAGCCGTCCAAGTTGCGGTAGCGGGAGCCGCCACATTTCCGCCGTGCAGAGAAGCCTGCAGGTCAGCACGCATATGAGCCGCGTCGGGATAACGATCTTCACGATTTTTTGCCAACGCTTTCATCACCACGCGGTCCAGAGACTCAGGAATGTCCGGGGCAATCGAGGAGGGCAGCGGCGGCAGCTGGGAAACATGCTGGAACGCAACCGCCACAGCTGAATCACCTTTAAACGGGGGCTGACCAGTCAGCAGCTCAAACAGCAAACACCCCGCGGAATACAGGTCGGAACGGGCATCAACCTGCTCGCCACGAGCCTGTTCGGGAGAAAGATATTGAGCGGTTCCCACCACCGCATCGGTTTGCGTCATGGTGGCTTGGGAGTCGGACAAGGCACGAGCAATCCCAAAGTCCATCACCTTAATCTTTCCGGTCGTGGTAATCATCACGTTGCCGGGCTTAATATCGCGGTGCACCAGGTTTTGATGGTGAGCATATTCCAGCGCGTCCAAGACCCCGGACACGATTTCGACCGCTTCTTCCAACGGAACCGGGTTCCCGTCCGTCAGCAGCTCTCGCACCGTGTGACCTTCCACGTACTCCATGACGATGTAGGGCACTTTAATCTCTACGCCATCTGAAGCGGTGATAGTTTCTTCACCCGTGTCATAGACAGCCACGATAGAGGGATGGTTCAGGTTCGCCGCCGACTGGGCTTCGCGACGGAAACGTGCCTGAAAGACAGGGTCGCGCGCCAAATCTTGACGCAAAATCTTAATCGCTACAATCCGGTTCAGGCGCGTGTCATTGCCGATATGGACCTCCGCCATACCGCCGCGTCCGATGAGCTGGTTAATTACGTAGCGCCCGCCGATAATCCGGTCAGACTGACTCAAGGTTTTCCTCCTCCACTGGCGAGCTGGCTGGGGCTCCGACCGCAGTCACGGTCAAACCCGATTCAAGGTTACCGGTTGAGGCCCCGGTACGCAGGGTAGTTGCCAGCCCAAAAATCAACGCTATCAACACCACCGCGGTGATGACTAATGCAACAATAAGTTTTTGTTTCGATCCCGTCTGCGGTTGGGGCAGTGGTTTGGCTTCCAGGTAACGCATCATTTCCTCGTGACGTTCGGGAGGAATCACCTGAGAACCCACCGGAATGGCTGCCGGTTGTCCCGGTTTTACGAGATGAAAAGCGGGTCGCAAGGGCGGTGCGGACGTCTCCGGGGCAGGCGAGTTGGATGGAGCCTGGCGCGGGGCTGCCGCGGGGGTCGCATGGGGTTTATTTGGGACCGCACGAGGGGACTGCGGTGCCTGGTCTGTTAGCTTCGGATCGACCGGTGCCATAGTTGATTTTGCGGGCGTTATGGCGGCAGGGGACACCACCGGTTTACGCGCGGAGACTGACGCCACAGATTCCGCGGGGTGGACCGATTCGGCGGGTCTGTCCGTGGGCTGAGAGTCTGACGAGGTATCTTCCGGGGTGTTGTCGACCGGCGCCACGGGCATCTGGGCGGTCGGGGGAGCATCTGCCAGGTTGCGTGAAAAACTCATGCGCGGGGTAAACGACAGCGGCACCGTGCCGTGCCAGAGCGCCTGAATCGACTCAGCCAGCTGTTTCGCCGATTGGGGGCGCAGCCGTGGGTCTTTCTCTAACATCTGGTAAATCAACGCTGCCACTTGGGAGTTTACAGAATCCGGAAGGGGAGGAACCGGGTCTTTCACGTGTGACATCGCGATGTCGACCTGAGTGGGACCAGTGAACGGGCGTTTTCCAGCCAAGGCTTCGTAGGCAATGACCCCCAGCGCATAAATATCGCCCGAGGCAGTCGCGGTTTCCCCCATCGCCTGTTCGGGAGGCAGGTACTGGGCGGTACCCATCACCATCCCGGCCGCGGTCAGGGCCTCAGCACGCGGTGCCAACGAAATTCCGAAGTCCGTCAGTTTCGCTACTCCCTTGTCAGAAACCAAGATATTTGAAGGCTTCACATCGCGGTGGATGACGTGTCCCTCGTGAGAAGCCTCTAGACCGTGAGCAATTTGGATGAGGATGGGGGCGAGCTGTTCCCAAGACAGAATTTGACCGCCTGCCAAAATATCTGACAGGGGACGACCCTCCACCAGCTCCATCACAATCCAGCCCTGACCGTCAGTTTCTCCCCAATCAAAAACGGCGGCAAGGTTGGGGTGATGCAATCGGGCAGCATTGGTGGCTTCGGCGCGTAAACGTGCCAGGAAGGTCTCCTGTCCGATGAGTTCCTCCTTTAACACCTTGACCGCAACGACGTTTTGGCTGCGCTTGTCCCAACCGCGCCAAATCACCCCCATTCCGCCGGTTGCCAGGATGGACACCAGGCGATAACGGTCGTTGAGCACCGTATTTGCCCCAATCATTGGCTCACTCCTGCCTGCAAAATACTGCGCGCCAGCGGTGCTGCTACGGTTCCACCGGTACCGCGCACGCCCTGCGGGTCCTCCACCACAACCGCTACGGCGATGCGCGGGTCTTGTGCCGGGGCAAACCCCACAAACCAATGATCCAGACCACGCCCTACTCCCGTTTCGGCAGTTCCGGTCTTACCCGCCACGTCAAGTCCGGGAATGCTGGCAGCTTTGCCGGTTCCGGATTGCACCACGTCAACCATCATCTGGCGGATGCTGGCGGCAATTTCCGGTGACATTGCCCGACTGAATTCCTGTGGAGTGTACTGCTTGAGGACCTGGAAATCGGAGGACATTTCCTGATTAATTAGGTAGGGCGTCATGATTTTTCCGTCATTGGCGACCGCGCTCGCCACCATTGCCATCTGCAGGGGAGTCACCCGCACGGACTGCTGACCAATCGCGGCGTTCGCCAGGAAAGATGGCGCGTCCGGGGGCGGAAATTGGGAAGCTACCCCGGTCAGAGGCACGTTCGGGACGGTGCCGAAACCAAAGGCTTTGGCTTGTGCCTGCAAGGGCTGTCCGCCCAACTGCATTCCCAATGCCGCAAACGGGGTGTTACAGGACATCGCAAAGGCTTTTCGGAAGGGTACTTTCCCATTTCCGCAAGACTCACCGGCATAGTTGGTGAGCTTGACATTGGTACCCGGTAAATCCAGCGTATCGGGAGCGTCCACCACCGTGTCCGCATCTACTGCGCCATGAGACATCAGAGCAGCGGCAGTCACAATCTTGAATGTCGAACCCGGAGGATAAAGTTCGCTAATCGCGCGATTTAACAGGGGTTTTTGGGGGTCGGCGAGCAAGGCGTTATACGTATTTTGCAGCGCGGTGCCGTCAGTACCGCTCAAAGCATTGGGATCAAAAGCGGGGGAAGATGCCATTCCCAGGATTTCTCCCGTTTTTGGGTTCAACGCCACTGCGGCACCGGTCTTTCCGGATAGCGCCGTTACCATCGCGTCTTGGACCGCGGGTTTGAGGGTTAGGGAGACATTTCCAGCCTGTGGCTGAGCACCGGTAAACAGGTCTTGTAAGCGTTGCATCCATTGGGAATCCGCTTTGCCTGACAAAACCGGTTCAGTGACCTTTTCCAAATCCGTCATTTGACCACGAATTGCTGCTGGGAAATATCCGGTAATGTGGGCATATTTTGCACCCTGGGGATAATTTCGGGTGTAGGTCACGTCCGGCGGAGAACCGACGGGCAGCGACTGAGCCAGTACCAGGGCGCCGTCGCCGGTCACGATTTTGCCCCGCTCCTGGTTCCAGTAGGCGTCGGTAACCCGACGGTTCAGGGGGTCTGCGTTCAAGGTCGGAGCGAAGATGAACTGCTGGTACGTTAATGCCCCCATCAAAGCCACAATCATGACAATCAAAGCAACCGCTAAACGGCGAATCTGTGCGTTCATTGGGGCATCACCACCCTTTCAGTGGCGGCGTAATCAAGGGGTTCCCCGGCATCGCCGGCTGATCCCCCGGACGTCAACCTAAAACCATTAGCTCCATTGGAAGGAACTGGTCGACGTGCCGAATCAGAAATGCGCAGCAGCAGAGCCACCGCTAACCAGTTGGCGACACAAGAAACGCCTCCTGCAGCGAGGAACGGGGCGGTCAGACCGGTGGAGGGAATCAGTCGGGTCACGCCTCCTGCCACGATAAACAGCTGTGCTCCAATGCCGAAAGCTAGAGCGGTGGCCAGCAGTTTCCCAAAACCGTCACGTACCCCCATTGCAGCGCGCAATCCGCGCAGCACCAGGATCAGGTACAGCAACATCACTGCCAACATGCCGGTCAGTCCGATTTCTTCGGCGATAGAGGACACAATGAAATCCGAATTCGCCAAGGGGGTTTGACCAGGTCTGCCCAAACCCCAACCGGTCCCGGTCAAACCACCGTAAGCCATGCCGAACAGGGCATTGACCAGCTGCCACGAACCGCCAATCCGGTCCGGGCTGGCGACATTCGGATCCAGGGCGTGTAGCCAGTTTGTCACCCGTTCTTGCACGTGAGTGAAGGACAGGTAAGCCATGACTGCCATCGGTATCATCAACACGCCACCAAAAATGATCCAGGAGGGTCTATCCGTAGCGACATAAAGTACGGCGACAAAGATGGCGAACAGCAGCAGCGCTACCCCCAGGTCCTTTTGCAGCACCAAGAGACCCATTACCGCTGCCCACACCACCAGAATCGGCAACAGGTCACGCCACCGAGGCAGTTGCAGGAACCCGACCTTTTTTCCGGCAATAGCCAGGGAATCCCGACGATATTCCAGATAGCCGGCAAAGAAAATTGCTAGCAAAATCTTGGCAAATTCGTTGGGCTGAAGCGTGAGTCCCAAAATTCGTAGGGAAATATCGGCACCGTTGACGGTTTGACCCAGTCCCGGAATCTTGGTGGAAAGCATCAGTAAAACGGCGACAATCAACGCCGGCCAGGCGAATTTTCGCAGGCTGCGATGATCCCTGAAAGCCAGCAGGGTCAGAATGACCACCACGAGGGAACCAATCATGAAAACGACCTGGCGTTCGTTGTTTACCTGGGTCAGCATAGCGTTGCGGACCGCGTTGGAACCGGTGGTGTCTGCGCGGTGCTGATAGTACAGGTCCAGGCGGGAAATCATTGCCAGACCAATTCCGTTTATCGCTAAAGCTACCGGCATGATGACCGGGTCAGCGTAGGGCGCCAAAAAACGTATCGCCACATGCGCTACGATTCCTCCCCCGGCGATGGCGGCGCAATACCAGTACCACACCTGGGGAGCTTCCGGGTGGGAGACCATGATTGAGAGGTAGCCTCCGACTCCAATCGCGATTGCCAGGATGAGCAAGACCAGCTCAGAGCGACGTCCGGATCTGGCAGGATACTGCACAATGGTAGCCATTACTGGTTACCTCCAGCAGTATTTCCGTCATCGTCTGTTGACGTGGTTGTCTCTGTTGGTGGCGTTGTCGGGTTCGGGTTCACAAGTTTCGGTGTGGGCTTTTTCGTTCTCTTAATCATGCCGGTGTCTCGCCAAGACGCGATTAGCGCACGGGCTTCCTCACGACTACGCAGGGAAATGCTCTTTTCCAGGCGCTGCTGGACGACCGGTGCCAAATCGGAATTGCGTACTCCCAGACCTTCGACAGGGTGATACAAATCCCACGTACCGATGGACTGATTAATCCCCCTAAACAGGGTTACTTCGCCCTGATTTACACCGAGGAAGTATTGTGTCTGAGTCCAGCCATAGGAAAACCAAGCCCCGAACCCCAAACCTGCCAGAATCACCAGCGTCAAAAATATGCCGATGAACCAGCCCCGCCGGGTCATCTTGCGGGGATCCTTCGGGGTGCGAGTAGCAAATTCATCCTGTTCCAAAGGCTTCCCCCGGCGTAGCATCGCGGCTTTCTCGGCGGGAGTGGCTTCACTGATACTGGCTCCGGCAGGGCGAATTGAGGCTGCTCCGACGATTTGTGGGGCGGTGGCAGTCAGTTCCTCATCAGAATCTACCACGTCGGCAATCACGCAGGTCACATTGTCCGGAGCGCCGCTTTTGAGCGCCAAACCGACCAGATCTTCGCAGCAGCTTTCGGGTGTATCTCCTTCCGCGAGAACGGTAGAGATAGTTTCTGCGGAAACGACCCCGCTCAGCCCGTCTGAACACAGCAACCAGCGATCCCCCACCACTGCTGCACGCACGGACTCATCCAGAGTCACGTCACCTTCTGAATCCCCCAACACCCGCAACAAAACGGAACGTTTCGGGTGATGTGCCGCCTCTTCCGGCGTCAGCTCACCCGATTCCACCAGGTACTGTACAAAAGAATGATCTTTCGTCACCTGGGTCAACTCGCCATCCCGCAACAGATAGGCTCGAGAGTCACCCACGTGAACCATTGCCATCTTGTTGCCCGAACGCAAAATTGCCACACAAGTGGTGCCCAGTCCCTGTAATTCTTCGTGACTGCCAGACAGTTCCACCAAATCTCGGTGAGCCTCTCCAATGGCATCACGCAGCAAATTCAACAAGTCATCAGCAGCGTGGGAATCAGCATCCAGCGGTGCCAAATGCGCCACTGCCACCGAGGAGGCAATGTCACCTCCGGCGGGACCGCCCATTCCGTCAGCCAGCACCAACAGATGCGGTCCGGCATAGCCGGAATCCTGGTTGTTTTTCCGAACCAAACCGACGTGTGAACGGGCTGCATACCGCAATTGGATGGACATCAGCGCAGCTCCACTATGGTTTGTCCGAAGCGAACCGGAGTGTGTGCGCTGAGCGGGGTGGGAGATGTAATCCGTACTCCTCCTACAACAGTTCCGTTGGTGGAGCCCAAATCCTCTACAAACCACTGACCGTCTTGCGGATAAATCCGAGCGTGTTGTGCCGAAGCGTAGTCGTCATCCAGCACCAAAGTCGAAGTGGGGGCGCGTCCCACGATGACCGGTCTATCGGTGAGCTGCAAGGAAGACCCGGTCAAAGGACCTTCGGTGACCAAAAGCGTCGAGACAGCGGCATCACGTTTCCTTGGTTTACGACCTTTTGCGGACCTCGAGGATTTGGCCTGGTCGCGACGCGTGACCACTGTACCGTAGATGTCACGACTCAAAACCAGGATAGAACCACCCACCAAGAGCCACAGCAAAGCCAAGTATCCCAGGCGCAGTAAAGAAAAACTCAGTTCATTCAACGGCTCGCCCCTAGTCTCACGATTCTCGCGGTGAGGCGGCTTGGCGCCAGAAAATCATTTTGACCCGACCTGCCGTCACTACGTTGCGATCCAAGAGAGTTGCTTCGTTGACGCGGTTGCCCTCTACAAAAGTTCCGTTCGTGGAGCCCAAATCGCGTAGCACGTAGTTAGTGCCGACCTGAACGATTTCAAAATGTTGATGGGACACTCCAGAATCGTTCAATGTGATGTCCACATTGTGTCCCCGTCCCACCACGGTACGTTCTCCCACCAGCAGGTAGGTTTGTCCCCCTACTACTTCCAACAACGGCTTTTGCTCATGCTTCGCCAGAAGTTCGGATTCCGCAGGATTGGTTGTGCCACCGAGGTGTGCTGGGGCAGCAGCAGCGGATTCCAGTGGTTTCCACGCCAAGTCCTCTCTGGCGGGAGCTTGCGTTGGTGCGGGGCGCGGCTCGAGATTGGCAGAGGAGGGTGGTACTGCTGACTGAGCTGGAGTTCCTGGTTCTATGCCGGAGACTGGACGTGCCCCGGAGACGGAACGAGCCCTGACTTCCAAGCGACGCTGTTCCGGATTCAGCGGGGTAAATTCGACATACACCGAACCGGTTAAAGAGTAATTCTGCTCGGTGGCGTAAGCGTTGGCATCGCGCACAAATTCTTGCAACAAGGCTTCTTTACCCCACTGTTCAAAGGCGGCATCAGTCTCTGGAGTGAGGGAAATCTCAAAATAATTAGGTGCCACTGTGCGTTCGCGAGACATCGGGGTAGCGCCTCGATCCATGGCTTGGCGGATGGCCTGAGTCACGTCTATAGGTTTGTCCGTACCGGAACGTTGCAGTTTGGATTTCATGCGGTCAAAGAACTCCAAAACCCCCTCCTTCCTCAGGGACGCCAACAGTTAAGACAGTCTGGGGTAATTCTAATGGCAGAACCCGTGTAATTCGTTATTGAACCATGGGACCAGGAATTTTTAGCGGTGATCCACGACCCTGGTAAAGAAGTCTCCAATGGCCTGCAAAACAATGACGATAACGCCGATAACGATGAGCGAAACCAGCAGAGTATCGGCTTGGTAACGCGAGTAGCCATAATTAATTGCCAGAGAGCCCAAGCCTCCCCCACCAAAAGCCCCGGTAATCGCGGAATAGCCGATGATGGTGATGACCAGCACGGTCGTGGATTGAATCAAGGCGGGAAGTGCTTCGCGGACCTGTACGCCCCACATGATTTGGCGGCGGCTGGCACCCATCATTTGGGCGGCTTCAATCTTGCCGGCATCCACACCCATGATGTTGGATTCAACCAGGCGAGCAAAGAAAGGCGTGGCACCGACAATTAGCGGGACACAGGCAGGTTGCCAGCCGATGGTGGTTCCTACCACCAGGCGCGTAAACGGGAGAATGAACACTGCCAAAATTAAGAACGGCAGGGAGCGTCCCAGGTTCACGATGAATCCCAAAATCCGATTCACTGTGGCATTGGGGGTCAAACCGGTTTTCGCAGTAGAAACCAGGAACAGCCCCACTGGCAGACCAAATAGCACTGTAAACAGAGACGATACGACTGTCATCGCCAGGGTCTCCAAGGTGGCAGGAAGCATCTCTCGTGTGATTGCGGGGTTGTCAAACCAAGTTGGATCCCCAGGTCCGGCAGGAACGATAGACTGTGCTGACGCCACGACTAAGTTAACCTGGTTTACTAAATCAACGTTGTAGGGCAGCAGGGTGGGCAGGAGTTCCAGCATTTTAGATTTCCTCCTCCGAGTTCAAAGCATCTCCCGGTCTGACGTTCGCATACACACCCTTGGCTCGCATTGCTGCAATCAGACCATTCATATTTTCCGCCGAAACCGCTAAAGCTAACCGTCCGACCTGGGTGTTTCCTACAGTTTCAAACGTTCCAGCGGCAATATCCGCCCCCGCTGCAGCAACCATGGACATCACGGCGGACCCGGTAGGCTTGCCCGGATTGGAGTTGAAGGCAATGTCCACCAGCGTCGCCGGTTTACCGTTCAGCACCGGCTTGCTCTTAACTTGCGGCCGGGGAACCAAGTCAAGCGCTAAACGGCTTTCTGGCTCGGTTAAGATGTCCTCAACTGTGCCGGTTTGGATAATCTTGCCATGTTCCAGCAGGGTGACGGAATCACAAATTTCGCGCACCACCGCCATCTCGTGCGTAATAATCACCACGGTGACCCCCAAACTTTCGGAAAGGTCACGAATCAGATGCAGGACCTGACTGGTGGTTTCTTGATCTAGCGCCGAAGTTGGTTCATCACATAACAGAACCTGAGGACTGGTAGCCAGACCCCGAGCAATGCCGACCCGCTGCTTTTGACCTCCGGAAAGCTGGGAGGGATAGGACGAGGCGCGTTCCTCCAGACCTACCAAGCGCAGCAGCTCCATGACTTTTTCCTTGCGTTTGCCGTGGGGTACACCAGATAGGTAGAGAGGATAGGCGACATTTCCCGCCGCCGTGCGTGAATCCAGCAGGTTCGCAGCCTGGAACACCATCCCAATCTTGCGTCGTGCTTGACGCAATTCCGCCTCGCTCAAGGCGGTCATTTCTTGACCGTCAAGAGTAATGGAACCCGTGGTGGGCTTTTCCAACGCAGTCAAGCAACGAATTAAGGTGGATTTGCCGGCACCGGATTGTCCGACGATGCCGTGAATGGAACCTTTGCCTATGGTCAAGTCAATGTTGTCCAGGGCATGAACGGTTCCGTCCGCAGCGGACTTCACATTATAAATTTTACTAACCCCGCTCAGGGTAATCATCGGCTCGCTTGTTTTCATCGCCTTATACCTTATCGGATTTTGTGGTAGTCCCCGCAATATCGTCCGTCTAGGGCTGATGGATGGCAGGTCAGCCTGTCAGCCCGAGGTCTCCGGCACTAATCGAGGGCGTTAAATGAGTCTTCCCCGGTCCGCTGGATCGCAGCGGATTCCGGGGAACAGCGCGCCCGAAGGGACTCGAACCCCCAACCTTCTGATCCGTAGTCAGATGCTCTATCCATTGAGCTACGAGCGCTTCGGTCATTAAGTTTAGCCCCAACCTGCGCGATTCCCCAAATCGGCATTCTCCGGGCAAAAAATGTAGAGAAATCTGGCTTTATTCAAAGCGATTCCAAGAAGTCAGTTTGTCGGCATCGGTGATTTCCCGCAATACTCGGCAGGGGTTACCGAGGGCTACGCAGTTATCGGGGATATCTTTAACGACGATACTGCCCGAACCGATGACCACGTTGCTGCCAATGCTCACCCCTGGCAGAACCTGTACAGCGGCTCCAATCCACACGTTGTCACCCACGGTAATGCTGTGGCCGTACTCCAAACCTTGGTTACGCCTCTCGTAGTCAATCGGGTGACCAGCTGTGTGAAACCCGCAGTTCGGAGCAATGAACACATTGTCGCCGAAGCAAATTCGGGCACAATCCAACATCACCGTGTTGTGGTTGGCGTAAAAGTTTTCCCCGATTTCTATGTTGTAGCCGTAGTCACACCAAAACGGGGCGGTTATGGTGAAATGTTGCCCGGTTTTGCCCAAGAGTTCCCGCATCAGGCGGTGTTGGGCGTCGTGGTCAGAAGGTCGAATTTGGTTGTATTCCAGGCACAAGTCTTTGGCATAATCCCTTTCACGGCAAAGGGTGGGGTCTCGGTCTGCTTTGTAGAGCATCTGATTCAGCATTTTTTCTTTTTCAGTTAAATTCACCAGAACTCCTTTGTGCTAGGCGGATAGATTGACAGGCTGTCGTGGTGAACGATTCTGTGCCTACAGTGTAGAGCACCCGCAGAACCGAGAACGAGACCACACCGGTCTTGTGACATTAGGGCAGACCGGGAAAGCACACGCTGATGATGACCCGCAGAGCCCCAAATGTTGCCAGCGCCAACGCTAAGTTACGAGCCCACTGGGGTTTGACGAATTTTTTCAGCCACCTCGCAACGACGGTGCCGACCAGGATAGCCCCCAAGATAGCGGCAATCGTGGGCGCGGGCAGGGAAGTGAGCACGGCGTTTTGCCCACCAAACCAGACTTTGCTGGTGACCACAATGACGTTGAAACACAGGAACAGTGGCTGCAAGGTAGCGGCAAATTCTCGCTGTGTCCACCGGGTAGTTTGCGAGTAAGCAGCCATAACCGGTCCAGATTGAGCTACCAGGGCACTCATCATGCCCCCCAGAAAACCAAAAATCAGAGACCCCGAAAATACCGGTATTGCCCGAAAACGAGGCGCAAAAATGGAAAAGAACACCATGGCCAGCATGATGATTCCCACAAAAATTGAGAAAGTCCGATCCGGTACGAACCGCAGTGTGACGACGGTTGCGAACAGCGCCGGCAGAGCGCTGAACATCAACAGGCGAAAACGATACCAGTTAATATCCCGAAAACCGGTCACGAACAGCAGCAACGTAACTAAGCCACCGCAAATATTTCCCCACAAGATTCCATAGTGAGCACCTGCTGCCACCACCAAAACCGGGACGGCAATCATGCCAAAACCCATCCCAGCCAAGCCTTGTACGCAGGTACCCAGTAAAACTACCGCAGTCAGGAGGACCAATTCCATTACTTCACTATATCCCCTGTCACCGGACCTCCATCAGGGCCCTTGATTACAGCTGTGGGAATCCGAGTGGACGGGTACACGATACGATACAAGGTCGGGAACATATCAAAAGTTAGAAATCTGTGCGAACCAGCTGGAGGCGTTACCGATTGGCGTTATCGCGGTAAGCCTCCAGGTAGCGTTGATATTTCTGATCCATGATTTCCGCATATTCTTCCTGTGGGACGATTTCCTCACCCACTGGAGGCTCGTAATCCTCCAAAGAGAGGGTGCTATCCAGCAGGTATGCCCCCCATAAGGCGGCTCCCATCATGGAGTTTTGTTTTACCAGACAGGGAGTCAGGGTGTGTCCAAACACGTTAGCTGCCAACTGGGACCAGATGTTGGTGTGGAGAATTCCCCCCGAGATGAGGATGCGCTCAGGTTCTCCGTTCAGTTTGGTTATGGCGTCGTAACACTGTTTAAGGTTAAACAACACCCCTTCCAACACGGCTTGGTAAGTCTGCTTGAAATCGTGTTTCGAGGTCATACCCACGAAACCGCCCTTGCGTTTATCTCCCCAGCCGGGATTACGTTCTCCAAAAATGAAGGGGAGAAAGATTGGTGTATCGGCAGCGTAATCCATTCCCGCTTCGAGTTCATCGTAAGTGGTAGGGCGCAGCGATAAACCTTTAAACCAATCCACCGTGTTGCAGGCACCCGCCGTTGCGGCCCCGGAAATCCAACTCTTGGGTCCGATGTAGCACCAGGTAGACATATCCGGGTGGAATTGTGGTTGCGGAGACGTGACTCGCAAAGCTCCGGACGTCCCCACTGACAGCGTCATTTGCCCTTCACGCAAGGCGCCCGAACCAAGCTGATTTAGAGACCCATCGGACATAGCGGGAACCACAGGAATTCCTGCCGGCAAACCCAAACTGGCGGCAGCTTGGGCAGAAAGTGGCGCGTGATAGTCGTTATCGACAATTTCCGGAAGCTGCGAAGGCTCGAGATTAATCACCGCTAACAGCTTCGGATCATATTCTCCCGTGGTGATATTAACCAGTCCGGAACCGGACGCCATACAACGAGACACTTTGATGTTCCCGGTCAAGCGGTAGAAGTTATAGGTGGCTTGACCCATGGTGATGTAGGTAGAAATGTTGTATCCCTCTTCCTTAAGGAAAGCAAGCTTAAAAAAGGGATAGATGGCGTTGGGATAGCCCCCGGTGAGATTATAATAATCCCTGGTCAGCTGGGGTTTGCGGCGGAAAGCCTCAGCCTGATCAGAAGCCTTGGTGTTTGACCACTGCATGATGGGGGTCACCGGATCCAAATTGGAGTTGAACAATCCTACGGAATGCCATACCCCAGAAAGCACGATGATGTCGATGTCGGTCCTCCCGCGCAAGAGTTTTTTGGCTACCGCTAGGCTCGCTTCGTAAACCACCATGGGATCATGCTGGGTCAAATCGTTACCCATGGGCGGATAGAAAGAATTTTCGACAGTGAAATCTTTCTTGACCGTGTCATAAATCATCGCTTTGGCTGAACTGGTCGATGATTCAATCACTAAAACATTCATCGCGCACTCCTAAAGGTCACGGCTGATTTCAGTATATCGGCAGTCGTTAGCGCGGTGTTCAGATTCAGGAAACCGCCTCAGCAGCCAGATTAGTTACCGATTCTCCTGCTAAAGCCCGCAAGAGATTGTCTACTGCGCCCCTCGCCATGCGGATTCGACTTTGCACCGTTTGCGCGCCACTGTGCGGAGTCGCGATGACATTCGAAAAGCGGAATAGCTCATGTTCAGGTGAGGGCGGTTCCTGCTCGTAGGCATCCAAAGCAAGACCGGCGAGCTGACCGGCTTCCAGGGCCACGACGGCGGCGGACTCATCGATAATCCCCCCTCGTGAAGTATTAATCAAAAATGTGCCGGGAGACATGAGACGAAACATCGAGTCATCAAATAAATGCTCGGTCGCAGGCGTGAGAGGCAGGTGCAGCGAAATGAAATTGCTCTCACGCACCAGTTCAGCCAGCTCCACGCCTTGCACCGTCGGGTCGGTGTCAGGGTCGAAAAACGGGTCGTAAACCAGCACTTTCATTTCCAGACCCGTGACCAGACGGCGCAGAGCCCGCCCGATGGAGCCGTATCCCACGATTCCCAAAGTAGCTTGAGATAACTCTGTGCCTACCACCCGCAACCATTGTCCCTGCCGTGTTGTTTCGTTCAACTGGGAGACGTGGCGTGCCAGGATAAACATGCTGGACAACGCCATCTCGGCGACCGCGGTGGAATTGGCGCCTGGAGTGTTGGTTACGATGACTCCGTTGTCGCCCGCAGTGCGCAAATCGACCCGATCAACCCCCACGCCATACCGAGAAATCACTCGCAAGTCAGGGAGCTGATTTAAGACCGGCGTTGAAAAATCGTCCAAACCTGCCAAAACTCCCACGCAATCTCGCGCGGCTTCGACCAGCTGATCCGCGTCAAGTGGCTTGCCTGACTGGTTATAGGTGACTTCGTAGCCACTTTCTTCCAAGAGTTTGCGGGCAAACTTCAGTTCGGCAGAGGCAAAAGAGGTGGGGGTTACTAATAATTTTTGCAGGTTGTTTTTCATGGTGTTCTCCGTGTCGAGTCAGTAGCCCCAGTCCGTCGGGCATCTTAAAACATCCTAGTTCCATATTGTTTATTGCGGGTCTGTCCGCAGGATCTCTGTGAGTGCACGCGGTGGAAAGTCGCATTATCTGCACCTGGGCAGTTATTCCGACCCAAAGCATCACGCTTTACAGTAGACTTTTGGTACATATCCGCTGCTAGTCACCTACCAACAGAGCCTTTCGTGAGGATTATGGGGTGGTCCGGCGGTCAATAACAAGTGAGAGTTTGCTCTATGTTCAAAGGAGAGTTTAGATGCAACCATTTGAGATAGAAGGTTGGACCCAAACCATGGGGACATTACCGTTGCTCGGCATAGCGGTAGCTGCAATAGCCCTGATTTTGGTCCTGGTCATTGTATTCAGGCTTCATGCTTTTCTGACCTTGGTATTGGTCAGTTTCCTCACGGCTATCGCTACCGGTCTGCCCCTGGATTCAGTCGTGGGGGCGATGAAAGATGGCTTTGGAGGCACTCTTGCCTCAGTTGCGTTGCTGGTTGGCTTAGGTGCCATGCTCGGCAAGATGGTTGAGCAATCCGGAGGCGCAAAGGTACTGGCAGATGCCATGATAAATATCTTTGGTGAGAAACGTGCCCCTCTAGCTTTGGGCGTGGCGTCCCTGATTCTGGGCTTTCCTATCTTCTTTGATGCGGGCTTGATTGTGATGCTGCCGATTGTGTTCGCAGTTGCGAAACGCCTGAAGGGTTCGATTATTCTCTACGCGATTCCTACGGCTGCCGCTTTCTCAGTGATGCACGTATTCCTGCCGCCGCACCCCGGTCCTGTTGCCGCAGCCGAGTATTTCCATGCCAACATGGGTTTGGTGATGCTGCAAGGTTTCATCATCGTTATTCCGACTTTTATTCTCTCTGGTTATCTGTGGGCTAAATTCATCGCTCCGCGAGTCCAGGTTGAGGCTTCGCATGTGTTCGGGAACGTCTCGGATGATGAGCTTCCCGATAATCCCCCTTCGGTGGGCACAATCATCGCGTTGCTGCTGCTCCCGGTGCTGTTGATTTTCATGAACACCGGGTTCTCGACACTGACTAAAGTGGGGATTGTCAGCGGTGACGCTGACTGGGTGAAGTTCCTCATCACTCTGGGCGATACCCCCATTGCGTTGCTAATCTCGACTCTGGTTTCGATTGCGGTTCTCGGTGGCAAGATCACTAAAGACAAAACCGTCCTCGAAAAGGTGGTTGATTCCGCGCTGGGACCGATTTGTTCGGTGGTGCTCATTACCGGCGCTGGCGGCATGTTCGGCGGGGTTTTGCGGGCTTCGGGAATCGGTGACGCACTGGCTAAATCTATGGATGATTTGGGTATTCCGCTCTTGCTGGCTGCGTACCTAATTGCGGTGGCTCTGCGTCTGGCACAAGGGTCTGCCACGGTAGCGCTGGTGACGGCAGCTTCACTGTTGGCGCCGGCGGTTGAACAGGCAGTATCCGCTGGTCAGCTTTCGCCGTGGGGTGTGGTCTGTATCACTATGGCTGCCTCCGCTGGTTCGGTGTTTGCTTCACACGTCAACGATTCTGGTTTCTGGCTGGTTGGTCGATTAACGGGCATGGATGTAAAGACCACTCTGAAGGTGTGGACCGTGCAACAGCTTCTCGAATCAGTTATCGGTTTCGCTATCGCGGCGTTGCTCTTCATATTTGCCTAGAAAGCAGAGTCAGGAAAATCATGTGTAATTGGTTCGATATTTCTGGTCGAGCCGCCCTGGTCACCGGGTCCAACCGGGGACTAGGGCTGGCTCTGGCCACTGGATTAGCAAAAGCTGGGGCGCGGGTCACTTTGCAGGGTCGGGATGCCACGAAAGTTTCCCAAGCAGCCCAGCAGTTATCTGAGTCACTGGGAGTTCCGGTCGGGCACCTGGTGTTTGATGTCACTGATGCCCAGGAGGCCGAGCAGGTCCTCAATGACTTTATGGACAGTGAGGGCACACCAGACATTCTGGTCAACAACGCTGGCATCCAGCGTCGTCACCCCATCACCGAGTTCCCTACTGAAGAATGGGACGCGGTCATCAGCACGAACCTTTCTTCTGTGTTTTATGTGACCAAACCCGTAGCGCAGCGCATGGTGGAGCGAGGTAGCGGCAAGGTCATCATGGTCGGTTCCGTGCAGTCACGGCTGGCACGACAGACCATTGCCCCATACTGCGCCTCTAAAGGTGGTGTCGCGATGTTTGCCCAAGGGCTTGCTGCGGATTTATCGCGCTACAACATTCAAGTCAATACGCTCTCTCCCGGATACTTCGCTACCGAGATGAACACGGACTTGTGGCAAGACCCGCAGTTCGATGCTTGGCTGAAAGCCCGCACTCCAGCCGGGCGTTGGGGAAAGTTCGACGAGCTAATGGGGACGCTCATATATCTGTCCTCGGAGGCGTCGAATTTTGTTACCGGACAAAATATTTTAGTCGATGGAGGAATGACCAGCGTGGTCTAGACCGGTCGAATGTCACAGGGAGGTAATCGGATGACTGAGATGAAACAAGTGCGTATCAACGCCAAGGAAGAAATGGAATCTTGTGGCGCACCTCGCCCGAAACCCGGTGAGGGTCAGGTCCTCGTGAGGGTAGCATGGGCGGGTATCTGTGGCTCGGATTTGCACTACTTTTTCGATGGACAGGTCGGCGCCTTTAAACTGCGTGAACCGTTGGTGCCGGGTCATGAAATTGTAGGCATCGTCGCCGAGGATCCGTCTGGGACCTATGCGCCAGGAACGCCGGTTACCCCTCATCCGGCCACCTTTGGTCAGCCCCAAGCTGCCTATAGTGATTCACCGCATCTGTGGCCGGGGGGAGCCTATCTCGGTTCGGCATCCACTTGGCCGCACACTCAGGGAGGTATGAGCGAGTACATCTTGTTACGGCTGGACCAAATCCATGCTTTGCCGCCGAATTTGCCGCTCAAGCGCGGGGTGCTTACCGAGCCTTTGTGTGTCGGTTTACATGCCCTGCACCGGCTCCAGGCAGCTACCGGTTGGCAGGATTTGAAGGGTCGAAACGTGGCAGTGATTGGAGCGGGTCCGATTGGGCTGCTGGCTGCTGGTGCGGCAAAGAGCCTCGGGGCGACAGTTAGCTGTATTGACGTGCAGGACGCACCTTTGCGGCGAGCTCAAGCTCTGGGAGTTGACCAAGTATATAACTCGACTGTGACTGAACCCGAGGCGGGAGCTTTCGACGCGGTTCTGGAATGCGCGGGCGTGTTCCCTGCCATTTCCCAAGCCTTCCAGATTTGCCGTCCTCGTGGCACGGTGGTGCAGGTGGGAATGGTTCCCGCTATAGATGGACCGGTGAATTTGGCACCGTTGACCTCCAAAGAAATCACCTATTTGGGAACGTTCCGTTTCCTGGACGAAATCGATCAGGCTTTAGAAATCCTGGCTAATTCTCCGCAATTGGAATCCGTCATTACGCACGAGTTCAACGCCGACGAAGCTGAACGGGCATTCCACACTGCCAAAGACAGTGCTGCGTCCGGCAAGGTGATAGTCAACTTGTGGTTCGAGGAGTGAACACGAATGACAGGGAAAGCAGATGTGGCAGTAATCGGAACTGGCGTGATGGGTCGTTCGTTGGCGCGTAACTTCGCGCGTCACGGACACACCGTCGCCCTGTTTGACGTTGCTCCCGGACGGGCTGCTCAGGTAGCGCAAGAGCACAGTGCGGAAGGAAACTTTATCCCCGCCCAAGACCCGGCGGAGTTGGCCCAGTCGATGTCAACCCCACGGGTAGCAATTTTGCTGGTGCCAGCGGGAGAACCAACTGACCAGGCTATCGACATGCTCTGCGAAGTTTTTTCCGCTGGAGACATTATCGTGGACATGGGCAACTCTTTCTATGTTGACACCGAACGTCGGGAAAAGTTGGTTACGCAGCGAGACTTGCATTTTGTCGGCTGCGGAATTTCCGGTGGGGAATCCGGGGCTCTCAACGGTCCTGCCATCATGCCTGGCGGTGCCCAAAAGGCTTACGAGAGGCTCGGACCCCTGTTGGAATCTATTTCGGCTCAGTTTCAGGGCGAGCCCTGCTGCACCTGGGTAGGTCCCGGCGGGGCGGGACACTATGTGAAAATGGTCCATAACGGGATTGAATATGCCGATATGGAGCTGCTCAGTGAGGCTTACCAGCTATTGCGCTACCGAAACGGAATGAGCCCTAAGGAAATCAGCGAGGTGTTTTCTCGATGGAATGAGGGTCCGCTGCATTCCTATCTGTTGGAAATATCTGCCGATATTTTGCAGCATACTGATGCAAAAACTAACCAGCCTTTCATCGACATTATTTGTGATGAGGCAGGTCAAAAGGGAACTGGCTCGTGGACAGTGCAAAACGCGTTGACGCTTGGGGCTGGCTCGACCATTATTGCGGCAGCTACTTTTGCTCGGGCAGTATCCTCGCAAAGGGTTCATCGTGACTTGGCGCGTGGGGTCTTAGGAGAGTGGGTTCCTGACACGGCACCTGGTGGGTCAGACTTACTGGATAATCTGGAAAAAGCCGTCTATGGAGCGAAAATCGTGGCGTATTCCCAAGGGCTATCTCAAATCAGGACCGCCTGTAAGGAATACGGTTGGACGGTCGACCTGGCTAAATTGGCGAGTATTTGGCGCGCCGGCTGCATTATACAGGCGCAGCTCCTGCAAGACATTATGGAAACGTATCAGGATGGTGATTTTGACACCCCGCTGTTGCTGAAGCCAGCCATCAGCGCCGTGATTAAGGATGCTCTGCCTGCGTGGCGCGCCGTAGTCAGCGACTCCATCAAGGCAGGGATAGCCTTGCCTGCTCTCAGCGCCGGCTTGGCATACTTAGATTCCTTGCGTTGCCCATCTCTGCCGACGGCTCTGGTACAGGCTCAAAGGGACTTTTTCGGGGCCCATACCTATCGTCGGCGAGATTGCGAGGGAAGTTTCCATACCAGATGGGAGAACCCGCAACGTCCGGAGATAGCGCTTTCCTAATAGTAACAAGAAGTTAACGTGGTTCACCTATTTGGGGAATATAATATGCAGTTCGGGGTGGTTTTCAGCGAGTTGCCGCAATCTCTAGGGTCGCAGCAGCCCGAGCGGTAATCTCGCTGAAATCACCCTGAGCAATGAGCTGTCTAGTGGCAATCCAAGAACCTCCGCAGGCTGCCACCTGTGGGTGAGCCAGATACTGTGCCAGATTTTCTATTGAGATACCACCGGTCGGGACAAACTGCATCTGCGGGAAAGGACCTGAAAGGGCAGAAATTACCGGCAGTCCACCGGAGGCTTCTGCGGGAAAAAACTTAACGTATCGCAAACCTGAATTGAGGGCTTTCATCAGCCAAGAAGCATCGGTAGCGCCCGGCAAAACAGGCACATTGTTAGCCTGGCAGTAATCCACAATGTCCTGATCGTAACCAGGCATGACCAAGTATTTGGCACCGGAGTCTACGGCGGTTCGAGCTTGATCCAGATTTGTGACGGTGCCCGCGCCCACCAAAATATCGCTGTGCTGGGACATTTGCGCGATAGCTGAAGCTGCTGCAGTGGTACGGAAAGTTACTTCAGCCGTGGTGATACCTCCCGCCAGCAAAGCATCCGCCAAGGCGCCAGCGTCTTTTGCGTCATCCAGGACAACCACCGGAATGACCGGATTTCTCTTGATAACCGCATCTATATCCATCGTGATTCCTCCTGAGTCTCTTGAGCAGTTGCCAGCTGATTAATTGTCCTGACGAACGTAAATGTCAATAAGTGTTGGAACACTGCCCGCGTAAAAACCATCACTACGCATTTTAAGATTTTCTGACCTGAAAATGACCCTAATCATGCCAGAATACACAGGGCAAGGGGGGTGTTTGTGGTGTTTCGCCTGAAACGACCAATCGTGGTCGTTTCTTAACGGCTCCACCGTTTTCGCGGCGGCTCATGCAAGCGTTGCTTGCTGCCGCCCGCGCTGGTGAACCGGGGGTTCGAATCCCTCGCGGAGGGCGAGGGATTCGAACCCCCGGTGAGTTTCCCCACAACGGTTTTCAAGACCGTCACATTCGGCCGCTCTGTCAGCCCTCCATGTGCGTTAAACGTGGTATTGATTCTATCAGGTGTGAGCTAAAGCGCCGACTTTTGGAAAATTCGATGAAATTTCGCTAGAGTTAAAACCCTTGGAGACGTGGCTGAGCGGCCGAAAGCGGCACCCTGCTAAGGTGTTAGGGGCTTTGCCCCTCGCAGGTTCAAATCCTGTCGTCTCCGCCAATCCCGCGTCACCTGGGGTGACGCGGGTCTTTTCACTCTACTTGACTGTCTCAGCTCTTCCTCTAGGGACGTCTGCCTCCTCAGTTCAATTGCAGATCGATAATTCCTTTCAGTTTTGCCGGAGATTCGAGATAGTCTTGGACTATGCGTCGTACCAAAATAGTCTGCACCCTCGGTCCAGCCACCAATTCGGAGGATCAGATTCGTTCCTTGATGCGAGCCGGGATGAATGTGGTGCGTATCAATCGTTCCCACGGCACTCAAGCTGAGGCGGCTGCGCAAATTAACTTAGTGCGCCGAGTTGAGAAAGAATTTGAATATCCTGTGGCTGTCCTGGTTGACTTACAGGGACCCAAAATTCGCCTGGGAACGTTCGTGAATGGTGTAGAAAATCTCCTTCCGGGTCAGGATTTCACCATTACCACCCGTGATGTCCCAGGGAATGCCAACATCGTCTCCACGACTTTCCAGGGGCTGCCCGGTGACTGCCATCCCGGTGACGTGCTCTTGATTGACGACGGTAACGTGCAAGTTAGGGTCACTCGCGTTGAAGGCGAGGACGTAGTGACAAAAGTTGAGGTACCGGGAAAAGTATCGGATCATAAAGGGTTGAACCTGCCAGGTGTGGCCGTCTCCGTACCGGCTCTTTCCGAAAAAGACGAAGACGACTTACGCTGGGCGCTGACCCAGGACGTTGACTATATTGCTTTGTCATTTGTGCGTAGGGCAGATGACCTGGATGACGTACACCGAATTATGGATGAAGTCGGGCAGCGTATTCCGGTTATCGCCAAAATTGAAAAACCCCAGGCTGTAGATAATCTACCGGGGATTATTCATGCCTTTGATGCCATTATGGTGGCTCGTGGCGACCTCGGGGTGGAAATGCCACTGGAGGAACTTCCCACCGTTCAAAAGAGAGCGATTGAATTGTGCCGTGCGGAGGCTAAACCGGTAATAGTGGCGACTCAAGTGCTGGAATCTATGATTCATAATGCCCGTCCCACCAGGGCAGAAGCCTCAGACTGTGCCAATGCGGTGTGGGATGGGGCTAGCGCGGTCATGCTCTCAGGCGAGACAGCGGTGGGCTGCCATCCCATTCAAGCCGTGGAAACGATGGCAAAAATTATCGAATCCGCCGAAGAGCTAGGTATGCGCCACTTCGCGAAACTTAAGGACGGCGACCTCGATTGGGAATCCATCATCGCGCGACATTCAGTATTGATTGCGAAGTCAACAAATTCTAAGTTCGTGGCGGCTTTCACAAATTCCGGAGCTACAGCTCACCGGCTAGCTCGGTTACGCTCCACGATACCTTTGTACGTGTTCTGCTACCACGAACGAGTCCGTCGTCGCTTAGCACTGGAATGGGGAATTCAAACCTATCCAATTAAGATGGCGCAGCGACTCTATCCGATGATTCATGATGCAGAAGATATTTTGCTCGAACGCGGTATAGCCGAACGAGATCAGGTTGCCGTGTTTGTCGGAGGTCTCCCCCCGGGGCAAGAAGGGAATACCAATTCTATCCGCTTGCACCGGGTCGGTTCCTACAAAGATGTTTGATTCCATTAATTGACGTGGTTGATGTAACTAACCCGCCGAAACGCAGCGAGATGCACAGCTTTTGCTGACCGGAACTGGTTAAAGCAACCGTGTGGCAGCTGGAGCGTAACGGTTAGAATGGCTATTCCCACAGAGCCTTGTGGTGTTCGGCGCTAAGCGGATGATCTAAATTACCTTGGGCAATGGCGGCAGCCGCGGAAGGGGCATTCGGCAAACGCGGGGTCAACAGCACACTCACTGAATGATAGATATCGGGGGCTCCGGGCCATACGGTGTCATCTGGGAGGTTATTGGCATTGAGCTCCCCGACCCAGTAGCCGTCAGCATGAATGACGTATCCCTCCAAATAGTCCCACCAACGGTAGTAAAGCTCAAAGTAAGGCTCCAGTTCTTCCGCAGTGGCGCCCTGTTCACGTAACGCAAAAGCTAGGGATACTACAGCCTGGAGAGCTTCCGTAAGTACCCAAGTAAAGCGTTGACGCATCAAAGCTTTACCGTGATAGTCCACGGTAAAGGAAATTCCACTGTGACCGTCCTTGCACCATGAATCGGCAGCTGTCCGGTCAAAAATCTCTCGTGCTACTTGCAAATAATCTTGCGGTGGTTCGAGACCGTTCTTTTGTAAAGCGGCAGCTACCTGGACAATTCTTCGTGACCAGCCAAAATTGTGCCCGACATTGATTCCATAGGGTCGGCGCGGGTCGGCAGGGGTGCCGACATTGTAGTTTCGATCCAGATTCCAATCTCCATCGAAGTGCTCTGGAACGCGCCAATTATTGTTTCGCGCTTGCTCCATGGCAAAAGAAACAATCCGTGCAGCTCGTTCAATCCACATTTTGTCTTGGGTGGCATCAGCTACGGAGAGGAATGCTGACACGGCGTGCAAGTTTGAGCTCATGCCGTGATAGTTCTCCATCTCAGAAAAGTCCCGATTAAAGGTTTCGTTTACGCGACCGACTTCTTCGTTCCAAAAGTACTTCTCTTCGACTGTGATAGCTTGCTTCAACAGCTCTTTAGCACTGCTGACATGGGTTAACGAGGCGGCAGCGGCAGCTTCTAAAAGGTAGGACATAGTTCGCGAGCTTTTCCGATTCCCTTCTGTACCCGCAGGAATACCGGGCGCATTTGTTAACTTTTGGTGTTCTTGAATCGGTTCAATCAACGAAAACCAGCCGTCATAATCAGGGTCTTTGAATGCGTTGCTGATGGATTGAATTCCGTGTTCGCATCGACGCAGAGAACCGGGGATTCCCAATAGCGACGCGATGGCGTAAATGTAGGTGGATCGAGCTGTTAAATCCAGCTCCACAGGTTTCGTATCATCCACGCTGCCGTCGCTACGAATGTACCCAAAACCGCCGTGAATGTAAGCATGTTGACCGTATTCCAGCACTGTTTGCATGTGATTTCCAAGCCAACGAACATGTTCCGTGGAATCGAATCTTGGCATTGCTAACCCTCCTCACGAGCCTTAGGTACAAAATTTTACCCGTTGCTTTGCAAGTTTTTCGGATTTTGGTTGAATCTGCAACAGTTTCAATGAAGTGTGAGGCGATAGCTCAT
Source organism: Mobiluncus holmesii ATCC 35242 (assembly GCF_000185445.1). Taxonomy (NCBI): domain Bacteria; kingdom Bacillati; phylum Actinomycetota; class Actinomycetes; order Actinomycetales; family Actinomycetaceae; genus Mobiluncus; species Mobiluncus holmesii. Next base: position 1,910,944 of record NZ_GL622346.1, read on the forward strand.
CCCCGGCTCGAGCGACTCACAATCAATGCGTGTTTGATGGGCTACCGGAGGGACAGTAAGGGTTTTATAGTCCCATTACTTGCGCGAGAGCTTCCAGAACTGCGCCCGCACCTTCTTTAGTGTCCGGCAGGGTAGTGGCGGCAGCGGCGGATTTCACTTCGGATCGGGCATTTCCCATGGCTACTCCGTAACCAGCAGTCTGCAGCAGGGGAATGTCGTTACCTCCATCTCCGATGGCAATAGTGTGACCCAAGTCAACCCCTAAATTCTCACATACAGTGGTGAGGCCACGCCCTTTTGAGGTTCCCGGAGGATTGATGTCCAGCCAGGAACGCCACCCAATCGCGTGTTCCACCCCGGTAAAATCAATTCGCTTCACGGTCTGATGAAATTCCTCGTTGTGTAACCGGGGCTCACGAATCACCACTCGGGAGACTGGAGTCGCCAAAAGTGTATCGAGGTCTTGCACTTCCAGGGTTTCGCGCAGTTCTCCGGGCGGGAAACGCTTGGATACGCGAAAACCGAGAGGACTATCTTCCACGCCAATGCAGGCGTCGGGAAGAATCTGCAGCACCCGAGATACGATTGAGCGAGGGTCAAAAGTGTATTGGTTGGTCAGAGTGTAACCGTCAGCCCGCGTATAGTGACCGACCAAGGAGCCATTAGCGCTGGCAATCCAAGCGCTTTCCAGTTCCAGCCCCTCCACCACTGGCAGGGTGGCGGGAACGGAACGTCCCGTGGTGATGCAGATATGAACTCCACCAAGTCGGAGCCGATCGGCGTATTCCTTCACTTTTGGATAGATTTGCTGTTCAGGGGTGACAATTGTGCCGTCAATATCCAGAGAGACTAACACCTCGCGGGGGTTATCGGGCAAGCCCATCAACCCCATCGCGATGGCGTGACGTGTAACCTGCTCGGCATACTCGCCCAAAAAAACCTCCGAAATTGGGTTAATTCCTGATAAAAAGCTAAATCACCTATTTACCTGGTTTACTGATAGGCTCCAATACTTCCAATCCCCCGAGGTAGGGGCGCAATCCAGCCGGAACCCGCACGGAACCATCGGCTTGTTGATGGTTTTCTAAGATAGCCACAATCCAGCGTGTGGTTCCTAACGTCCCGTTCAAAGTGGCGCAGACCTGCGGTTTGCCTTCCGCGTCACGGTAACGAATCTGGAGGCGGCGAGCTTGGAAAGTCGTGCAGTTAGAGGTGGAAGTAACTTCCATAAATCGATTCTGGGTGGGCAGCCAAGCTTCGCAGTCAAACTTTTGCGCCGCACTGGAACCGAGATCCCCAGCCGCGGTATTGATAATCCGATAGGGCAGCTCCACCTTAGCGAGCATTTCGCGCTCCATGTTGAGCAGCTTTTGATGTTCCTCAACAGCGTCCTCCAGTTTGCAATACGAGAACATCTCGACCTTGTGGAACTGGTGGACGCGAATAATCCCGCGAGTATCTTTACCGTAGGAACCAGCTTCGCGCCTGAAACAAGCTGACCAGCCGGTGTAGCGTTTGGGACCGGCGGAAAGGTCGATAATCTCATTGGTGTGATAACCCGCTAGGGCGACCTCAGAAGTGCCGGTCAAATAAAGGTTATCGGCGGGAAGATAGTAAATTTCGTCCGAGTGTTCGCCCAGGAATCCCGTCCCACTCATCGTTTCTGGGGACACCATGCACGGTGTAATCATCGGGGTGAACCCGTGTGCAATCGCAGTGTCCAAGGCGGCGTTGAGAATAGCCAGCTCCAGGCGGGCACCCACGCCCTTCAAGTAATAAAAACGTGCTCCCGAGACTTTTGCACCCCGGTCAGTGTCGATGGCATCCAAGCCGATGCCCAAATCCAAGTGATCTTGTGGAGTGAAACCCTCCGCGGTGAAATCGCGAATGGGTGCGCCTTCTTGGCTCAGCACTTCATAATCGTCTTCGCCGCCGGAAGGCACCCCGTCCAAAATCAGGTTTTCCAATACCATCGCGGCTTTCTTGGCTTCTTCTGCGGCTTGATTAGAGGCTTCTTCCAGAGCTTTGACGTTTTCGCTCAGCTTTTTTGCTTGTTCCAGCAGAGCGGGGCGTTCCTCTTTCGAAGCACTGCCAATCTGCTTGGAGAAAGCTTTTTGCTCGGCGCGCGCGGTTTCAAAAGCGGTTAGCGCCGCCCGACGTCGTTCATCAGCGGCTAGGGCCTGGTCTACAGTCGCGGGGTCGTTGCCTCGAGCTAACTGAGAGGCTCGCATCGGTTCCGGATTGTCTTTCATGGCACGCAAATCAATCATGTTTAAAGCATAACCGTTTTGCGCCGCATCTTTAGGTAACATCGCTTCTCTGGTGAACTCACACAGCGTGACGGGAGATAACCTCTTTCATTTGGGCTGCCGTAGCGAAATCCAGAATTCACCTTAGCGGCGAAGATTTAAAGAGACTTCGTGAGGAAAGATTTCCGTGTTGCTTGCGCGCTGAATGCCCCGAACTGTCTTCGGTCGTGACTCGTAAAGGACGTCGCGCTTTTGTCCTGGGTAGTGATGTTTCGGGAAAAATTAGGGAAATTGAGTTGATAGATGTGGTGCTGACGGGCTGTTGTCTGCAAATAATCATCGTGAAACAGGGCAATTTCGACAAAAATCGGTATGATTTTAACCATGCAGACAAAAGCCAAGCCCCCTAGTGCGCCTTCGCGCCCGATGCCGGGTCGTACAGGTAACGGTGCGCGTAAACCGATTAAGCGTTCGTATAAACCGCTTCCCACTACGCGTTACCTAGTCGCTGGCTTAACCGCGATTATTGTCAGCATGGGCTTGATTGCCGGGGCGATGAGCTCGACCAACACTTTTGACACCAGACCTTGGGATCCATCTCAAGAAATGCACTGGGATCCGTTCGAGCATCACATGATTGCTGGTTTGGATGTGGGCTCGCTCAGTGAGGCGGGGCGTCGTACTTCGGAGGCGATTAAACCAAAGAAGGGCGCAACTCCTACAGAAAAGGATGCAACTTCTACAGAAACAAAGACACAGACGGAGCCGGAGAAAACTCCTGAGGCGGGTGCGTCAGAGTCGCCGGCGCAACCAGAGAATCCTTCTTCCACTGTGGTACAGACTTTTGCGGTTCCGGGAGCACCTCAGGAACCGACCGCGTCTGAAGCCCCTGCAGGACCCCCGCCACCCGTGGCAATGGGTCCCACTTCTAAGGACTTTCCAGTTGACCGGGTTCACGAGGTTGCGGTCCCAAAAGCATAACTACCGGTGCGTCTTCATCTGTCCCCAGTCTGGGGGGTGGCTTCGGTCCGGTTGGCATGGCTCCCCAAGTGAGTCGCGCACCTCTGTTAGTGTTGTTGGGCGCACAATGGCGATGGGATGACAATTCCCTGGCAGACTCCGAGTTACGTCAGCTCCTGGAAAGCTCTACGCGTGCGAATTCAGTGGTGCGTACCAAAGCAAATACCACTAATCCGACTGCCGGATTTCGTGCCTTGGCTACGGGAAACCGCATGGGTACGAGTGCAGACGGATGGAGCTTGGGCGAGGCAGTGCTAGACTCCGGCGCGAACTTGCGTCTATTTGGCGACGGAGCTGCGGCTGGAATGGGGTTTATTCATCCCGGTTCGTCTGGAACTAAGCTTCCCGATTCTCTGATATTTTCGCCTGCCGCAAGTTATCGCGGTGCAAGCCCGGAAGTATTTGCTGATTTACTCAGTCAGGTCATGTCTCCCAGCACGGTAGTTGTGGTCGACATGAGGGTGTTTCCCCGTCATCTCCAGGCTCAAGTACTCCGTGCCGCCTGGCAGCGCGGTGACGATTTGGGCTGGAACACTATCATCGCCTCAATAGCAGATGATAAACCGGCAACAAATAAAGAATCTGATGTTTACCTAATTGACAAATCTGCGCCCCAAAAAACTATTGTCCCGCGAGGAAATCCCAGACTGCAGGTGTTCGCGGCTCGCGGTCCGCAGTTCGGGGACGGGGGTGCGATTTCTGCTTCTACCCACCGGTCGGGATGGGTGCAAACTGCTGACTTAACTGCCACTATCTTGGATTATGTTGGTGCCGAAAAACCCATGTGGGTGCAAGGCTCCACCATCAGTACTGGGAATGCGGTCACCGTGAAGTTTCTCGCATCAGCAGCGCGACGAGCCGCAATGATTCGCAGCATCCAGATTTGGTTCCTTCCAAGTTTGGGAGTGGCAGTGGCGTTGCTGCTTATCGCCGCGGTTTGGACGTTGAATCGTCGCACTCATCCCCGGCTGGGCGAGAATTGGGCACAGCCCCGGATGTTACTGGGATTTTGGCGAATGACCGCAACCTTTGCCGCGCTTATCCCGGCAATGGCGTATTTGATGAATTTGGTGCCGTGGTGGGAACTCGGACCGGATGACACAGACGTAGCTGCCACCAGCTACCTGTGGCTAGGATGTCTGCTCCCGGTATTCCTGAGTGCCTTAGTAGTAATCGTCTGGAGTGCGCTGGGCTTAAATTCACTCCTCGGACCTCTCTTTATAATAAGCGTATCATCGCTGATAGTAGGGATACTTGACCCCTTAATTGGTTCCCCTATGGTGCTGGATTCTATTATGGGGCTGCAATCGACGGTCGGGGGGCGCTTCTTTGGCATTGATAATGTCATGTTCGCGGTCCTCGCCACCGGTGCGCTCACCTTGGCTACGGTCGTCTATGGGCTGGGAGAGGAACGCAAACAAACTAATATCTCGCAAAAGTCCTTAATATTAGTGTTGTCGCTCATGGCGAGTGCAATTGTTTTCTTAGATGCAGCACCGGGTTTAGGGGCAGATTTTGGGGGCACGCTGGCTCTGATTCCCGGTTTCGCCATCCTGTTCTTAAAATTCGACCGGAAACCTATCACAGTCCTGTCATCTGCGCTGATAGCCTTATCAACAATTTGTGTGGCAGCTATATTTGCTTATTTCGATTGGTTGCGTCCCGTTGCGGAACGGACCCATTTAGGTAACTTTATTGATACGCTCACTCAAGGTCGGGTGCTGCCGGTACTCCTCAACAAATCCACCATGGTGTGGAATGCGGGCTGGCCGGTATGGCTTATTATCTGCGTCATCCTGGCTATTTTGCTGGCTATGGGGATTATTTTGGCTCCGCTGTTCGCCAATATGCGCAATCCTTACCGCCGTGATTATGGCTGGTTATGGGGAAGTGTTGGTGCTAAACTCCATCCCGAAGGAATCACTTGGAATCACGCCGAAAGAGCCTTATTCATCGCATGGCTTACCACTATGGTGGTGGGAATGTTGCTTAATGATTCCGGAATTCTGCTGGGGCTGGCGGGAGCCGCCGTCATGTTCCCGGCGATTTTGGCTCAGGGATGTCACAAGTTTCTGATTGATCAACCTCAGCAATAACCGCCCAGTCCGGAGCTTATTTCAGGCAGTAAACCTCACCCGGCTGCTGTTTATTCGCTGCGGACAGGCGGAGCCGTAAGGGAGCTCGAACGTGGCGCACGAAGCGTGCCGCGGAGGCGAGAAACACGTCGCGGAATTGACTTAAACGGTGACGGTATCCTGCCATATCGTTGCCGGTTGCGCGATGTGTTAGGTCGCAGGGAACTTCTTGCACCGAGTAGCCCTTAACCAAAAGGTCGATGGTCATGCCAGTTTCCACCCCCCACTTATGAGCTAAGGGTAGGCAATCGAAAAAGGCTTCTGCGTTTAGGCAACGTTGTCCGGACAGTGGTTGGAGTGGCTCCCATCCCGTCGCCCAGCGAATAGCTCGACGCGATAAACCAGTCACAAAACCGTGACCGCCGGCACCGGCTTGGCGGGGCAGGGCAGCTATGGCGCAATCCGTACGCCCCTGCATCACGGCTTCGACCAGAGGAAAAGTCTGGGCGGCAGAATCTCCCAAGTCCGCGTCCAGGAACAGAATGAGTCGTCTCGGTCCATCCTCAGGGTCACGCATAGCCACGACCTTTGCGCCGGTTTCCATAGCGCTAGCCTTACCGCGGTTGACAGAATGGCGTACCACGACAGCACCGGCGCTGCGAGCAGCTTCACCCGTGTTGTCGGTAGACCCGTCATCAATTACGACAAATAAATCCGCTCGTGGTAGTGCCTTGGAGGCGCGAATTGTAGCGCCAATCGAATCGCCTTCGTCCTTGGCGGGGATAACCACCGCGACTTTCTGGTCCGGATGGGGAACGGCTGCGGCGGAGTTCTCGCTGTTTTCCATGTCAGTTTCAGGCACGTGTGCAATTTTAAGTCCTAATTTAGCCAAATGCGAGCTTTTAACACCCGAAGTTTATGGATTTTGCCAGCTAAATTCCCCTCTCAGTACGAAAATAATGAAACAATAAGGCTATGCATGCACGAGCTGGAAAACTTGCCAAACCGGAAGATCTCATCAATGTTGATGAAGTTATTGGTGCTTACTATGACCTGGAACCCGATGTAAACGAGCCTGCGCAGGCGGTCTCATTCGGAACTTCGGGTCATCGCGGATCATCTCTGGACCGGGCTTTTAACGAGGCTCATATCGTCGCTACCACGGCTGCGATTGTTGAATACCGTCAATCGCAAGGTTATGACGGTCCTCTGTTTATCGGTCGCGATACGCACGCACTGTCCGAGCCGGCATGGCGTACCGCTCTGGAAGTGCTCGCGGGTATGGAAGTGCGCACGCTCACGGATGCGCGCGATTCATTCACTCCTACGCCCTCCGTGTCTCACGCTATTCTCAAGGCTAATGGGGCGGGTACTCCGGGAGGAGTGCGGCTTACGGGTGCTGGTTTGGCTGACGGCATCGTCGTTACCCCTTCGCACAATCCACCTCGTGATGGTGGCTTTAAATACAATCCGCCCAGCGGGGGACCTGCCGATTCAGACGCGACTTCCTGGATTGCTAATCGTGCCAACGAGATTTTGCGTCAGGGGTGGCGTTCCGTACCGAGGAACCCGCATCCTGAACAATCGGATTTCATCGGAAAAACAGATTTTCTGCCGTCGTACGTTGACTCATTAATTGACGTGGTTGATGTGGAGGCAATTCGATCCGCAGGTATCCGTATCGGGGCTGATCCCCTGGGTGGCGCTTCGGTAGACTACTGGGCTGCCATTGCTGAACGCTACGGATTGAACCTGACGGTAGTGAACGAAAAGGTCGATCCGCGCTGGTCATTCATGACTTTGGACTGGGACGGCAAGATTCGGATGGATTGCTCTTCGCCTTATGCGATGGCTTCACTGCGCCGGGTGATGGAGGGCGGCTCGGCTCCTTACGATATTGCGACTGGAAATGACGCCGATTCTGACCGTCATGGCATCGTCACTGCCGACGGTCTGATGAATCCGAATCACTATTTAGCGGTGGCAATTGAGTATCTGTTTACGCACCGTCCCCACTGGGCGCAAAGCTGTGCCGTGGGTAAAACCCTGGTGTCCTCGGCATTGATTGACCGAGTAGTTGCCGATATGGGACGCAAACTTGTTGAGGTTCCCGTCGGTTTCAAGCATTTTGTGCCGGGATTATTGAAAGGAACCATTGGTTTCGGCGGTGAAGAGTCCGCTGGAGCATCTTTCCTACGCAAAGACGGTACGGTGTGGACCACTGACAAGGACGGTCTGATTGCCGCCCTGCTAGCATCCGAAATTCTCGCAGTCACCGGTAAGACTCCTAGCGTTCTGCACCAAGAACAGGTTGCTCGGTTTGGTGCCTCTGCCTATGAGCGGATTGACGCCCCCGCCACCAAGGCGGAAAAAGCTAAACTCGCGGCGTTGGTTCCGGAAGACGTTGCGGCTTCGACCTTGGGCGGGGAACCGATTGTAGACCGTTTGGTAAAGGCTCCGGGCAACCACGCACCTATCGGCGGGCTGAAAGTCACCACCGAGAACGCCTGGTTTGCCGCGCGACCCTCCGGTACCGAGGATATTTATAAAATCTATGCCGAATCATTTAAGGGTTCCGAGCATCTGCAGACTATTCAGGAAGAAGCAAAACAGGTAGTCGCCCAAGCTCTGGCGAAGTAAGCCGTGTTTCGGCGCAACCACCTAACATTTCGCGAGAGCAGCGAGTAACGCGGTTTTTTCCGGGGCGGTAACCGTCAGGTTCCATCGGTACTTGATGTCGATTTGCTGGCGGGCATAGGCGCAGCAAAAGTTACGGTTTGATGGCATCCAGGCATCAGCCGAGGCGTCGGATTTCTGTTGGTTCGCTGGTCCGTCTGCAGCTAGAAGTACGCTCGGATCGTTCGCGTAAGCCTCCCGCTGTGCTTTCGTCCAAGCCCAAGCCCCGGACTTCCACGCATTGCCTAACGCTACCACGTGGTCAATCTGAACTTTACGTCCCGGTGGCGTCTCAAATTGCATAGTTTTGCCGGTGTAGGGATCGTGGAAGGTTCCTCCGGTGAGTCGGCAAGGCTTGGCGCTATCGCTAAATCGTGGGGATTGAAAATCTCGAGCCAAAATGTCCGCTCTGGTATCACAACCGTTGCCGTCGGGATCCATCCATCCAGCTCCGAACAAATCTCGCTGATACCCATCGGGGCCTGCGTCTTTACGAACCTTCAGGGCACACAGTTCATGCAGAGAACCGCCGATAGTAGTGCCGTTGGTGGAACTGGAGGGGCAGCGTAATCCGGGGGTGGGAAAATTTGCCAGATTCGGACCTGCTCCAGGCCAGAGTGCCCACCAAACCAGTGCTGCGCAGCCAATCAAGACAACGTCGCCTACACTAGCCCGGCGTATCGGCTTTGATGACTCGAAATTAGAGAAAGCGCTCACTTCTCAAGTGTGGTGCCGGAGTCACCGTTATCGCTATCCTTTTCGGTTTCACCTGTGGAAAACTTGTTTTTCCACAACTTCTTTGTCTTAGCATCTGGATATTCTCCACGGGCGAGCTGGCGGGCTCGTTGCGCTGCTTTCCACTGCTGGTGTGTCATGGAAATTGTCCACTCGTGAGTTTCAGGAAGTACCCAGCGCCGCCAGGAAGCCAAAATGGTGAGGATGGAACCAACCAAAATCGCTGCCACCAAGCCGGTCATGGGGTAGCCGAGTTTATAGAAAGCAGCATCTGCGCTCGCGGCGAGGATTGCCGGAATGGCATAAAGGCTGCTTCCTCCAAAAACCATCGGCACATTGCCTGCGGCGATGTCACGTATCATCCCTCCGCCGATGGCGGTGATGACGCCCATCAGAATGGATGGAATCACATCGAAGCCCAAGCTCAATGCTTTTTGAGTGCCGGTGCCAGCCCAAATCCCCAGCACCAAGGCATCAAATAAAAGGAGGGTCCGACGTGACCACTTGCCATCAAATTTCCACAACCCTGCCACTAACGCTCCAGCCAAAGCCATAGTCAGATAAAATTTGTCAGTCAGGGCGACCGGAGGGGCATTATTCAGCATGAGGTCGCGGACGATGCCACCACCCAGCGCGGAAACAACCGCCAATACTCCGAATCCAACCAGGTCGAAATGCTTTTGACGAGCCAGTCTGCCTCCGAGGATGCCATTGAGTAAAACGCCGGTAATGTCTAGAGCTCGAAACATATCGGGCAAGAGACTGCTGAAGGAAATTTGCGCTAATACAGTATTGGTCATGGGAAATAAAACGACGCTGCAGGGAAATACGGCACTTAGCATCCCAGCATTTTACCCGAGACGCGACGAAAGTTTTTCTAATAACCGCCAACATTACGAATCTAAGCTGCTGGGTCGAAAAAATCTTATTTTCTTAATCTGATACCGGTTTGATAAACCGGGACTCGACCAAACCTACAAAGACAATGCGCCGCCTGCGGCGAGACCTAAGAGGTAAGTGACGACGGCGGCACCTATACCGATAGCAGCTTGTCGCAAGGCTCGCAAAAACGGCGGTTTTCCGGACAGAATACCGATGGTCCCGCCAATCATCAACAGAATGAGTCCAACCAGGACGACCGCGGCGCAAATAGCGGGAATTCCGCTGAATCCCAGGAGAAAAGGAATCAGGGGTACGAACGCTCCGAGAGTGAAAGCCAGGAAAGAGGACACGGCCGCCTGAGATCCAGAGCCAATGGCTTCCAGCTCGCTAGTGGGAGCATTATCAAAGGCTAATGCGAAAGTATTGTCTGCTATTTCTGTGGGGCTATCGGTTGACGTTCTTGACGCACAAGGGGTGGTGGTGTCGTTTCCTGCCGGAGTTTTTTGGTACGGATATTCGTCTCCTTGACCAAGGTCCTCGGGGCAGTTGGGAGAAACCGCTTTAGAGTGCGTGCGTGACTGCAGCTGTGCATCAATGGTTTCCAACGCTAAAACCGCGTGCATGGCAGCGTCTTTGGGATTTTCACCACGAGCCATGAACAGAAGTTTTAGCTCGTTAGCGGCACGATCCAACATGGGCAGACGTTGTTTCACATCTGGGTTGGGCAGTGAAGATTCCAATAACTCGCGTTGAGATGTGATGGAAATGAATTCACCCGCACCCATTGACAGAGCACCTGCCACCAATCCCGTCAGTCCCGTGACCAAGACTATTGATACCGGCACTCCCGTACCCGCAATACCCGCCACGAGAGCGAGATTGGAAACTAACCCATCATTGATTCCGAAAACCATAGCGCGAGCTCGCCCGGAAAAACGGGCTCGGGAGCGGGCTGCTAAAGCGCGCACCACCTCGGAATGTAGATGCTCGTCCGCTGCCATTTGCGGGGTGGCGTCGGCATCGACATCGTAAGTGCCACGTTCTTCGGAACGCTGCATCATCGCCAAGACGAAAATCGATCCGATTTTGATTGCCAGCCCTTGCAACAGCCTAATGTACCAGGGACTGTGTGGGGCAGGCTCAGCGTAGGGACCGAGATGTGCCAGCCAGTAATTCTCATGACGCTTTTCGGCATCTGCCAGCTCTAACAGAATCTCGCGATTCATACCGTGGCGTTTTTTAGCGATGGCACGGTAGATTTTAGCTTCGTCACGTTCCTCGGCGAGATAGCGTCGCCAGCGCTTAATTTGTTCCGGCGTGGGGTCGGGGAGGCTGTGTGCGTTCATGTACTGTGTTAGTCTCTCCACCGGCTCGGACTAGGCAACGATTTTTCCATCAATAATGACGTGACCATCTTTATCTCGGGTAACACCGTCTTTATCGGTTGATGTAGTTGACGAGTGAGGAGAACCACTCGCGGTTCCTTCAGTATTGGCAAACCCTGCCCAAGAGACGTTGCCTCCCGCATTTAACTGGCTTTTAAGGTTTTCAGCCAACTTGTCGACGAGTTTAGCTCCCTGCGTGCGCAAGATGTCGTTTAATTTTTCTGCGGCTATCTTGCGAGCGTCCGTGACACTTTCGGAATTAGCAATTTTGGCTGCAAAGCCTTTCACGTTGCTGAATTGCTTTTCATTCATCCGCAATGCCAATGCAGCTCCAGCCCCCAAACCAGCGAGAAACAGCCACTTGCCCTCAGACATTGCACACACCTCCGAAAAACTTCGCGCAACAATTCTACTGTTTGCCAACCTTTCGCGCCAAAGCTAGACCGGAAGAGAAGTGGCTTTTCCGGCACGAGACAGTACATCAGCTACGAAAGCAGAAGCCACTGTGGTCTTGCCCTGGGTCAGAGCGCTAGCCAAATCAAGAGCTTCCAAAATCTTAGCCTGAGCTCCTGCCAAGCGAGTTTTGGCGACAAAATCTAGGTCCTCGCGCAGTGGCAGCGTGAGGGATTCCAAACCGAAATCCCCTGCGATTCCCACGACCACTTCTGATTGACTGGGCAATTTAGCCCGCATCAACACCAGGGTTTCCAAGGCGGCTTCCAAATTGGTTCGCTCGCTGCTTTTGGCGTCAATAATTTTGCCGACTACGCGCTGAGCCGCCAGATATTTCAGCTGTTCACGCCGTGGCTGGGTGCCGTTGAGAAGGTCTAGCGAGACGGTTTCGAAAGCGCTGATAATCCCGTGATTTTGGGAATGCAGGGTTCCGGGCAAAACACTTAATCCCGGATGCAGACCAGCGTCAGCGGCGTGTTGGGCAATCTGGATTAGTTGCGGATTCAGGTTTTCTCCTCGCACCTCAATTTCGATGCCGTACCAGCCATTATCCGCCAAGCGTGACAGCAGTGTGGCGCAAGTTTGGGGATTCTCCAGAACTTCCGGGGCGCTCACTTCGGCGCGCAAAGCCCTGCTCAGCTGGAGAGACGCATCGTCCAAACAAAAAAACTCAGACCATGAATCTGGGGCAGTAACGGGAATCCTCACCCCGATTTCGCCGCGTTGAGCAGGCACTCCGAGCTGCAGTTCCAGGCGTATGGCAGTGGCAAAAGCGGAGCTAACATACACGGTGTCGCCCAAGGTTTGACTTAAAAGTTTGGCGTTTTGCCACGGCAGAATAGGCACCTGAACCGGGAGGAATTGGGAAAAATCCGAGGTGGGAACGAGTGGTGCGCGTAAGCTGGCGGCATCGGACGGTTCCGGGGTGTGGTTCGGCGTCGGGTTACTCACGTCCCTATTCTCTCGCATTTCAGGGCTGTTGCGGAGTAACCTGGAAAGGTTGCCCGCTGTTAGGTGAAGTTTGTGTCGTCCTTGCCTAAAATGAGTGAGTTATGTCCCTAGAGTTGTCCTATCCTTCCGATTTGCCCCTTAGCGAGGCTCGACCGCGGATTCTGGCTGCACTGCGCCAGCACCAAGTAGTCGTTATCAGCGGGGCCACCGGGAGCGGTAAGACCACACAATTGCCGAAAATGTGCCTGGAAGTCGGCAGGGGCACGCGGGGCATGATTGGGCACACCCAGCCCCGCCGTCTGGCAGCCCGGACCGTCGCTTCGCGAATTGCCTCTGAATTGGGTCAATCACTAGGCTCCACGGTTGGCTACCAGGTGCGGTTTCGCCAAACCTTGGGTCCCGAGACGCAAATTAAACTGATGACTGACGGGATTTTACTGGCAGAAATCAGCCACGATCCGCTGCTGAAACAATACGACGCACTGATTATTGACGAAGCTCACGAAAGGTCTTTGAACATTGACTTTATCCTGGGCTATTTGCAGCGCCTAGTAGTGAAACGTCCTGACCTGTTGGTGATTATTACTTCTGCCACCATTGATTCCGAACGCTTCGCCACGGCTTTTGGTCCGGATACCCCCATTATTGAAGTTGCGGGTCGAACGTATCCAGTAGAGGTCAGGTACCGTCCATTGGTTGACATAGATGACGGTGAATCGGGTGCGGGTGACGACTCTGAGGAGACTTCCGCGATAACGGAACCCGGGGAGATCGACCAAGTTACCGGCATCTTGCGCGCTGTGGATGAACTTTGCTGGGAAGGTCCGGGCGATATTTTGGTGTTTTTAGCGGGAGAGCGTGATATTCGCGACACTGCCCAAGCCCTGCAGGGACATTTGGGGCGCCGTTACGTGGCTCCCGGTCAGCGGACCTCAGTTCCGGGAGCAGTGGAAGTGTTACCGCTCTATTCTCGGCTCAGCGAGACGGAGCAAAAGCGCGTTTTTGCCCCGCATCCATACCGGCGGGTCGTTCTCGCCACGAACGTGGCTGAAACTTCCTTAACCGTTCCGGGCATAATTTACGTGGTTGACCCTGGTGTGGCGCGAATTTCCCGATACTCAAACAAGACTCGCGTGCAGCGTCTGCCTATTGAACCCATTTCGCAAGCCTCTGCCAATCAACGGAAAGGGCGCTGCGGACGAGTAGCTCCGGGGATATGCATACGCCTGTATTCCGAGGCGGATTTCTTGTCTCGTCCCGCTTACACCGAGCCTGAAATTCAGCGAACTTCTCTGTCCTCGGTGATTCTGCAAATGGCAGCCTTAGGATTGGGTGAAGTCGCGGATTTTCCTTTCCTGGATCCGCCCTCGCCCCGCTCCGTTACCGATGGGGTGACGGAACTCAGCCAGCTGGGAGCGTTGGATACCCGCCAGAAGCCCGCTCGACTGACCCGTCTGGGGCGCAAACTTTCCCGGTTCCCTCTCGACCCGCGCTTGGCTCGCATCCTTGTCGAAGCGGATCATCTCGGAGTCATCGACCTCGCGGTCGTGGTCGTGGCGGCGTTGGCGATGCAAGACGTGCGGGAACGACCCACCGAGCGCAGAACTGAGGCTGACCTCGCTCACGCTCGTTTTGAAGACGAGCGTTCGGATTTCTTAGGTTATCTGAAACTCTGGAGTTTCCTGCAAGACCGCATCGAGATGCTGTCTGCCAGCGCATTCCGCCGGTTGTGCAGCCGGGAGTTCTTTCATTTTCTCCGGGTACGCGAGTGGATTGACCTGGTGGCGGAACTTCGTGGAATGTGCCGTGAAGTTGGGATAAAAACTAAAGAAATCACAGAAATAAACCTTGACCAGGTTGACGTTGAGAGACTCCATCAAGCCATTTTGAGCGGAATGCTCACCCAAATTGGATTCTGGTCAGAGACGAAACGGGAATATCGTGGGGCACACGGAACCAGATTCGTGGTCTGGCCGGGTTCGGGACTGAGTCACAAGCACTACGACTGGGTTATGGCTGCTGAGTTGGTGGAAACATCGCGACTGTTTGCCCGGACAGTGGCAAAAGTTGAACCCGAGTGGATTGAACGGGCGGGACGCTACCTGTTGACACGGACATATTTTGATCCGTACTGGTCCACACGTTTTGGATGCGCCATGATTCACGAGCGCGTCAGCCTGTTTGGGATGGTTCTCAGCGCGGATCGTTCCCTTCCGTTAACGTCTTTGCGCGATACTGTGGTGGAAGGGACGCCGGCCCGAACTCTGGCGCGGGAATTGTTTATTCGTCATGGAATTGTGCGCGGGGAATGGCGTTCTGTCTATCCATTTAGACAGGAAAATCAGCGCCGATTAGAGATGGCTGCCGAAGCGCGACGGCGACGCCAAATTCCCGGCGAAGTTGATCCTTATTCCTTGGAGAAATGGCTGGAGACACGCATTGACCCCGCCGTTACCTCCGGAGCCGCTTTCGAGGCGTGGTGGAAAGATCAGCGCCTTAAACATCCCGATTGGTTGGAATATCCCTGGGATTTATTGGTCCCAGATAACGGCGAAAATGCCGATCAATTTCCCGATTTTTGGCAAGCTGGTGAGCACTTGTTGCCACTGGCATACACGTTTTCGGGCAAACGCGGACCGACCCCGGAAGCGGCTAATCGCCGCAACGCGTCCGGTTCAAAAGGGAAAAAATCGCAGAAAAATACCGAACGCGAGATTGACACGGTTGACCTTCCAGAGGGAGTCACCATCATCATTGACGAGGCAATCTTAGAGTCTGTAAATTCCCAAGGCTTCGACTGGCCGATTCCCGGAGCCCTGCGTGATTACCTTTTGACCTGCGTCAAAGCCCTGCCTAAAGCTGTGCGGAAGTACGTCGTGCCCGCGGCAAACTTTGTGGACGAAATCTTGCCTCGCTTTGAGCAGTTTGTAAACGAGCCGCCTCAGGAACGACCGAACTTTGACGAGATCTTTGCCCAGGGCGTGACCGCGGTTCGCCACGTCGACCTAACCGAAACGGACTTGGTCGCCATGCATGCAGCTATGGAAGAAAGCCAGCGAAACCATTTCGCAATCGTGGGTCGCGGTGGAAAAGTTCTGGCGTTGGGGGATGACTTTCAAGCTCTACGTGACCGTTTAATTGTGAAAACTACGCAAGAACAAGGCAAAGTCTGGGCGCAACAGGAAGCCGAAAAAGCCAAAGTCGAGCGACCCAGAGATTTTGCCCAGCAGCTCAGTCAAGCACTGTGCCTCACGGAGACGCGAGTGTCGACTCGGTGGCGAGGGGCAGAAGCGGCGGCTCTAGCAGCGTCTCCCTACCCCTCCACTTCTGCCTTGATTGCTGCGGCGCAAAACGCGGCGGGCCGAGCTCTGGTGGAAGAATACCTGGCGGAAGGGCATCCTCTCACAGATGATAGCGACCTAGCCAAGCTGCAAGAATGGGCTATTGACCGCTACGAGGACCAGGTTTATCGAATTCTGCAAGCAGTTGTGTCCGCGATGCAATCACAAGGTGAACTTGAACAGCAGTTAAGAAATGCTACGGGTTCCTCACTAACTGCCACAAAAGCAGATATTGTAAACCATGTAAACCAATTGGTTGGCGGTGACTTCCTGGCGAGGACTCCTGCCAAATGGCTGCCCCAGCTGGCGCGTTATCTACGCGCGGATACTTTGCGATTAGACAAAGCTCGACGTAACTCTGCAGGTGACACCCAGTTAGCAGCGCGTTTTGCAGAAGTTTCCACGGCCTTTGACGCGGTGGCGGTGGCAGTGAAGGCGCGACCCTTTAACGCTGAGACGCATCGCCGTTTACAGGAACTGCGTTGGCTGCTGGAGGAGTACCGGGTCCAGACTTTTGCGCAGCAGCTGGGCACCATTGAAAAAGTCTCCGCTAAACGTATAAATAAGCAAATCTTGGCTCTTAAATAAGCAAATCATCCCGCTCTGCCCCAAATTAAAAACAGTGCATCATTAATTCCATAAATGCTTACTACCTGCACAAAGAGTCTTATCTAACGACGTGAATCCCCGAACCATCTTTTGAATAGGCTGTAAAAATTAGCGTTTCCGTAACTGGAACATTCCCCAGGGTTTCCACTCAGCAAATCAGCATCTGGCTGATACGGCGTGTAGTTGTACAACGCCGCGGTGGCCTGATTAGCCAAAACCACCGGAGCTGAGCCGCAGCTCGCTTGCGGGGAGTAAGGAATATCATTGGTTATCCCGGTGTGGAAAGGAAATTGCGCGGGGTTTTGCCGATACCGCTGAAACTGAGCCGCAGCGTAATAAACCTGAGTTCCAAAACCGAAATATTGCGGGTCGCAATCCGCGCCATCGGGGCAAGCAAAGCCTGTTGCTACCTCGTAGCTGCGCGGGGACAATCTTTCGCCAGACGCGGTCAGCAGCCCCTGTTCCTTTTGCAACAACACCAGCAGCACTTGGGGATTGATTTTGCACGATTGGGCGGTTTTATAAATGATTGCACCCGCTGATTCCCCTGGTGCCCCTTGATAGCCTTCGCAGCGTGAGGAAGCGGGAATGTCCATAGTGTCCTCGGTATAGTCCGCTAGGCAGGGCGCGGAAAGACTCACACACCCGGCATTCTGGTTGCGGATAAAGTTCTCTATGTCCGCTTGGGTCATGGATTGATAATCATAGAAAACCGTGTCGGAGATGATGTTTCCAGGGTCAAAGCCAGACAGGTCCAGCGCAGGAGCTACCGGTCCAGTCGCCGTTGGGGTAGTCGGTTGCGCCGTATTGGCAAAGAGATGAATTCCTGCTGCCGTCAGAGCACCACCCAAACCGAGCGCAATCAAGGCTATTCCCAAGATTGCTAACAGAGTGCGAAAGGCTCCACCTTTGCGTGGTTTTACCTGTATATAAGCGTTCGTGGGCGGGTAACTCCTCGAGGAGTGACGCGAGGGCATTCTTGCGGACACCTCATCATCGTAACCTACCTGCCGGGATGGAGCGCGGGGAGGGGCTGTTAGACTGAGGGTTAGCGAATTCATTTCAATTGAAGCGAACCGAGGATACACATGGTCCAGACTTTCTCCGGCACCCTAGATGAATTGCTCAGCGATTTGGCTACGGAACTAAAAGATTTGTCTGATAACGGACGTGTCTTGCGGATGGTGGGCTTCACCGGCGCTCCCGGAGTCGGAAAGTCTGAAGCCGTCACCAGACTCACGCAGCTGCTGGACGGATACGTCAGGGGTACGCAACCGCTGCTAGCAGGCATTATTCCGATGGATGGATTCCACAAGTCAAACGAAGTCTTGCAAGCAGAGGGGCTTAGTGAATATAAGGGGCGTCCGGATACCTTCGATGTGGTGGGCTACCTGATGGCTTTGGATCGGGCTCACGATGCCAAAACAGTCGTGTACGCGCCCGGATATGACCGTCAACTCGGTCAGGCTGTCGCGGCGCGTTACAAGGTAGAGCGAGAAGGTGTGGTGCTTACGGAAGGTAACTACTTGGCGCTGCAAGACGGAGCATGGTCCTTGGTTCGTGAGGCGATTGACCTGCTGATTTATTTGGATGTGCCGCCGGAAGTGACACAGACCCGGTTGGTTGCTCGGCATACACAGCACGGCAGAACGCCGGAACAGGCGCTCGCGTGGGTACAGCGAGTTGACGAACCAAACCGGCTGTTGGTTCAGAGCTCGAAAGCGCGGGCAGACCGTGTCTGGAACCTGTCCGAATGAGTGAACCAGGTTAACTAATTACTGCATGATTGGCTAGTGTAAACCTGACTTAGTAGCAGCTACCACAGCGTCAACCGTATCGGGGTGCACCGCTTCCAAACCGCCCAGAGCGATAATCGTGTTGGGATGCAAGCTGCCCAGATAGTTCGCTACCGGAGCGGGAGCTTGGTTAGTACGGGAGGGCACCAGCAAAACTGGACCATCTCGCAAAGCTCCAGCCACCAGAGCATCGGCGAAGTTATCGCCGCGAGCAATGTAAGCCACGTAATCACTCGAAATCGGTGAACCGGTCTTGTCCTGCCGTGCTATCGCGGGATAGGCGTAAGCCGCGATAGTCGCAGCGGTGCCGTAGCGATCCGCCCCAGCCAGACGAGAGACGCTAGCTCCCGATTCTGCTGCGATGGTAGTCAAAGCTTCCTGGGGGAGGGCGCCGGGTCCACCCAAGCCAACCACTTCGGAAATATGCAGGTCAGATACTTCAGAAGCGACGTACTTCCACGTTTCGGGGTCGCTTGGGTTGACCATCAACACCGGTCCATCGCTCAGAGTACCGCCCACGACTGCATCGGGAGAACCGGTACCGTCACTGCCCACACCATCGGCAATATAAATCCGCTTGGCACCTTGTGGGAATGCTTGGTGAGAGATTGCGATAGCCGTGGCGTAGCGGTCTGGACCGTAAATCCGCGAAGTCTCACGTCCCTGTGCCGCAGCTGCCAGCACTTCGTCGGGAATCGCTCCGGGCCCGCCTAAAGCCACTACCGTTTTGGCTTGCAGACGGTTGATTTCTGCGGTGAGGGTAGCCGGGAGCGGACGGTCAACCGGAACCAGCAATACTGGTCCATCAGTCAAAATCCCGCCTGCTAGGGCATCAATAGGCTTATCGGAACGAGCCAGATAAACCCGATCAGAACCACCGGCAAAAGCCCGCGCAGAGATTCCCACGGCGGTCTCAGCGCGGTCAGCTCCCGAAATCCGCAGCGACGGAATCGCGCTGGCAGAACCAGTGGAACCGAACCAAGAGGTAAAGAAGCGGTAGAAATTGCGGTTTCCGTAGCTGGAACACTTGTCGCCCAGACCACCCCCAGCCGCTAGAGCCGCTGCATTCGGCGTGTACGGAGTGTAGTTGTACAGCCCTGCCGTAGCCTGGTTTTCAATGAAAACTGGAGTAGTTCCGCACTTGTAAGAGCCATCTGAGTTCCGTGACGGGTGATACAGCAGATTATTGACTCGCCCAGCACGATGACGGAACTTTTCCGGGTGATGCTGGTAGTAGTGAAAACGGTGTGCCGCTCGATAAAGCTGGTTAAAGAACCCGTAGTACTGGGTGTTGCACGGAGCAGTGTCCGGACAACCGTACCCCATGGCCTTCTGATAGTTAGACAGTTTCAAAGACTTTCCGGAACGAGTCAACAAGCCCTGTTCTTTTTGCAAGGTGACGAGAAGAACCTGCGGATTGACTTGGCAAGCCTGGGAAACCTTCCAGATAATCTGGGCGGCGCTTTCCCCTACGGCTCCTTGATAAGCTGCCGGGCAATAGGCGTCTGCGGGACGATCCGGGGTACTTTCCACATAGTCTTTCAAACAAACAACGGTGACAGGTTGAGGTTCACCATTAGGACCAGGAACGGTATCAACACCTGGCACGCAGGCACGTCCTTGTGTGTTCAAGAACTGCTGAATCGCGTTGGGGTCCATGGTGTTGGGGTTGTAAAAAACTTCATCGGAAATAATCATTCCGGGGTTAAACCCTACGACCGCGGAGGTGGGCTCGGATTCCACCGTGGGGGTGGTGTCCGAATCCTGTCCGTATGCCGGGCTCAAACCGGAACCGGCGAAAACCAGACCTGCCAGCGCGGAAACTGCTAAGCAGGTACCACCCAAAAGACGAAACAGGTGTCGTTCGCCGTGAAGTTTTTTCACTTTTGCCTCCCAGTGGAATCGAAAAAACAGACTCGCGACAACTAGGATACCTTTTCGCGCGGAAAACCTCACGAAAAGGTCTTGGATTTGACCATTCGGTCCGCTAGCTCCATGACATGATTCCAGGTGCCACGCAATTGACGCTGCGCCGCGGCGGAAGGCCAGATTCGTCCAGCGCGACGTTCTCGCGCTACCCATTGACAGTAATAAGCCACGGTAGCGCCCTTACCAGTGTCATGGCAGTGCGTTAAAAATTCGGCACCAGCACGCAGGTAAGTCTCATCGGTGAACTTTAGTGAGCCCCGCGAACGACCTCGTTTGGAGGTCATCAGTCCCATGTTGCGCAGTGCATCGTTCCACGAGCCGCCACACCGCTTGGTGATGGTTTGGCAGGTCGGGGGCCAGCGCACCATGCCCTGCGAAGAATACACCCCCCGGCTGGTGATGTCCTGGGTACGCAGACGTTCATAGACCGCAGCGGGGATGGTGGTTTCCTGGTGATCGCGGGCACGCTTCTTTGCCAGCACGATACGCGGCCAGACCTCGTCAAGAGAGGGAAAAATATAGCTTTCCTTTTCCGCGCCGAGTTCTTTGTCTGTCGCCTGCTGGGTCTTAACGACTTCGCATTCGTCAGCCAACACCTGAGCCAGCTCAGTCTTCATTTGAGAATCAATCTTTAACTTGGCTGCCCAGTATTCAATCATATCGGCTGGGAACCGTTTCAGCTCACGGTCGATTTCGTCCTGATAACGCAGAGAAAGCACATACCACAGACCGGCTTCCACGGCCGCTTGGGACAAGATAATTTGGCGAGACAAGAATTACACCTCAATTGTATTGGAATTAGCCACTGTATTCTAGCAAATTTGAACGCTAGTCACAGGATAACATTCACAAAGTAAATGCACACCACTTCCGCAACGGTACGGTAATGGCTAATTACTAACAAGAATACTCTCAACCGTGATATTTCGTGGAGTTACTGTTAGATTCATTCTCGAAGAAAACTTAGAATTCCCAGTCCTCGTCCTCGGTTTCCTCAGCGGTACCAATCGCGTAGGACGATCCGGAACCGGAGAAGAAGTCGTGGTTTTCGTCGGCCGCGGGCGACAAAGCTGCCAAAATCGCGGGATTGACGTTGACTTGGTCCGCGGTGAACAGGGCTTCGTAACCCAAGTTCATTAAAGCCTTATTGGCGTTGTACTTGAGGAACTTCTTGACGTCCTCCGTCAGACCTAGCGGGTCGTAGAGGGTCTCGGTGTACAGTTCTTCGTTGTCATACAGGTCCATCAGCAGGGAGAAGGTGTAGTCCTTCATCTCTTGGCGACGGGACTCGGACGACTCACGCATCGCGAGCTGATACTTGTAACCGATGTAGTAGCCGTGAACAGCCTCGTCGCGGATGATGAGGCGGATGAGGTCAGCGGTGTTGGTCAGTTTCGCGTGCGCCGACCAGTACATGGGGGCATAAAAACCACTGTAGAACAGGAAAGATTCCAGCATGGTCGAGGCAACTTTGCGTTTTTCCGGATCATTGCCGTGGTAATAATCCAGCACGATATGGGCCTTCTTTTGGAGGTACTCGTTCTCCTCGGACCAACGGAAAGACTCGTTGATTTCTTCGGTGGACAGCAAGGTTGAGAAAACTGAAGAGTAGGACTTGGCGTGCACCGATTCCATGAACGCAATGTTGGTGTAAACCGCTTCTTCGTGGGGAGTTCGAGAATCCGGAATTAGCGACACCGCGCCGACTGTGCCTTGGATGGTGTCCAGCAGAGTCAGACCGGTGAACACGCGGTTCGTCATGTTCTTTTCGTCTTCGTTCAAGGTCTTCCACGAGGGAATATCGTTAGATAGCGGAATCTTTTCTGGGAGCCAGAAATTGCCGGTCAGGCGATCCCACACCTCCAAATCTTTATCATCTTCGATGTCATTCCAGTTGATGGCTTGCACGGTTTTGGGGATCCCAATGACCACGAGTTTCTCCTTGAATTAGGTAGTATTTTTAGGTTTGCGCAAAGCGTGAAATATCGCGCGAAACTGACTTTCCCAGTCTATCGTGTGGAACCGAGGTTTCAATTTCAGATACAAAAAACCGTGGGGCGACTAGGGTAGAAACAGCAGTAGACTAACTCAACGTTGAGGATGCACAGACAGACTAAAAATGTTTGAAGGCAAGAAATAGTGGAAGACTCAGATTTGATTCGCTTGGCTACTCAGCTGCCGGTGTCGCAGCTGGGAGATCAGTTGCTGCATCTGCAGCCCGGATCCAGGCTGGGTTTATATCTGCTGGAGCTTTCTAACCAGTCGATTACCCCCGCGATGGTGGCGACCGCGGAACAAGCGTTAAACCGACCGCTAGCCTGGATTCTGTCCCAGTTGCGGCAAAGCTGCGCGGGTTTGGATATGCAAGATTTTGTGGAATTGGTGCAGCATCCCGGTCCGGATTTATTGGACTTTGTGCTACCCAGAGATTCCTCCCGCTCGGACTGTTCCGATGGTGCTGATTTGGCAGCAGGTGAGTATATTTCTTCCGCGGTTTCTCCGCAACCAGTCCGTCGCGAACAGGACAATCTGGTACAAATTAAAGCCGCCCGACCTCATCCCTCGCTGGATGCGAACCATCTACCCGATGAATTTGTGGATGCCCTGTCGAGTTCTTTGCAAGCCTATTTCCTCATGGCGGTGAAGTCGAAACTCATCAACTTAGTTGGTTCTCAAGTCATGCTTTCGCTGATGGGTATCCGTCAGCTGCGGTCACCACAGCCTATCTTGCCGATGGTGGCTTTCGCTTTGAGCGACAGTGACGAAGATGAATTTTTCCTCCGTCTCATAATTGGGGCTCTAGCTCAGGCTTTCGCCAGTTGCGACTGGGCAGAGTCGACTGACTCGCGAATGGTGGCAGTCGACCTGTTGCACGAGATGGGACAATCCGCAACTCCGGAGGCGGTAGGTGAAGCCGTGGAGGTATTCAATAATTTCCTGTTTTCAGCAGGCTGTTTGAACTCCCGTGGTGAGGTCGACCTGCGGGCGCATACCCCGATGGTGCTGTTGCAATACCTGGTTTCAGAGGCTCTTCAACCTAAGTAAGATACTCATCTTACCCATTGTTTGAAAGGACTCCCCGGTTGACGCGGTTTACGCTTCAACCGGGGAGTCCCCGTATATAAGCAGTCAGAAAGATTTAGAGCATACAGCTGACGCAGCCTTGCACTTCGGTGCCTTCCAAGGCAGCTTGGCGCAGGCGGATGTAGTACAGCGACTTGATACCTTTGCGCCAGGCGTAAATTTGGGCTTTGTTTACGTCACGAGTCGTAATCGTGTCCGGGAAGAACAGGGTCAAGCTCAGTCCCTGATCCACGTGTTTCGTGGCTTCCGCATAGGTATCAATAATCTTTTCGTACCCGATTTCGTAGGCATCCTGATAGTAGTCAAGGTTGCCGTTGGTCATGTAGGGAGCAGGATAGTACACTCGACCAATCTTGCCCTCTTTACGAATCTCAATCTTGGAGGCGATGGGGTGAATCGATGACGTCGAGTTGTTGATATAAGAAATCGATCCGGTGGGCGGAATCGCCTGCAGATTTTGGTTATACAGACCGTCACGTTTGATGTCTGCGGCTAAAGCCCGCCAATCTTCCGGGGTCGGCAGGTGGATTGAGGACTTCTCGAACAGCTCGCGAACTTTGGCGGTCCGTGGTGTCCAGTCCCCCTGAAGGTACTTTTCAAAGTATTCGCCACTGGCATATTGGGAACGTTCGAAACCTTCAAAAGTGACGCCACGCTCTATTGCCAAGGCATGAGACGCCTTGAGGGCATAAAACGCCGTAGCGTAAAAGTACATGTTTGTGAAGTCCAGACCTTCATCTGAACCATAGAAAATCTGGTTCTTTGCCAGACAACCGTGCAGGTTCATTGCCCCTAAACCGATTGCGTGTGACATCGAGTTACCGCGCTGAATAGTCGGCACGCATCCCACGTTCGTCAAGTCCGACACCGCGGTCAAAGCGCGAATCGCGACGTTGATAGATTTTGCAAAATCCGGGGATTCCAAGGTCTTGGCGATGTTCATGGAACCCAAGTTGCAAGAAATATCCTTGCCGACCTTTGCGTAAGACAGGTCCTCATTTAGCACGGAAGGCTCGGACACTTGGAGAATTTCGGAGCACAGGTTCGACATGATGATGCGCCCGTCAATCGGGTTTGCCCGGTTTACGGTGTCTTCGAACACGATGTAGGGGTATCCGGACTCGAACTGGATTTCTGCCAGAGTTTGGAAAAACTTGCGGGCGTCAATCTTTTTCTTGCGGATGTTGGGGTTATCAACCATCTCTCGGTACTTTTCCGTGACGGAAATATCACTGAAAGGCACCCCGTAAACCCGCTCTACATCGTAGGGACTAAACAGGTACATCGGTTCCTTGTTGCGCGCTAGCTCAAAGGTGATGTCAGGAACCATCACACCCAGGGACAGAGTCTTGATGCGGATTTTTTCGTCCGCATTCTCGCGCTTGGTGTCCAGGAAAGACATGATGTCAGGGTGGAAAGCGCTGATGTAGACCGCTCCGGCGCCCTGACGTGCCCCCAGTTGGTTTGCGTAAGAAAATGAATCTTCCAGCAGCTTCATCACCGGGACCACGCCGGAGGACTGGTTTTGAATCTTTTTGATTGGCGCGCCCGCCTCGCGCAGATTCGTTAGCAGCAAAGCGACGCCACCTCCGCGCTTGGATAGCTGCAGAGCAGAGTTTATTCCCCTAGCGATGGACTCCATATTGTCTTCTAGGCGCACCAGGAAGCACGAAACCATTTCTCCGCGGGCTTTCTTTCCCGCATTGAGAAAAGTGGGGGTGGCGGGCTGGTAGCGTCCCGCAATGATTTCCTCCATGATGTCTACTGCCAGCTGTTCGTCCCCGCGTGCCAGGTACAACGCCACCATGCACACGCGATCCTCGAAGCGCTCCAAGTAACGTTTGCCATCGAAAGTCTTTAGCGTGTATGAGGTGTAGTACTTGAACGCTCCCAGGAAAGTCGGGAACCGGAACTTGTGACTGTAGGCCTTTTCGTACAGGGACTTGATGAATTCGAAGTTGTACTGTTCGAGAGTTTCCGCCTCGTAGTATCCCTCCTCGACCAGGTAGTCGAGCTTTTCTCGCAAGTCATGGAAGAACACCGTGTTCTTGTTTACGTGCTGCAAGAAGTACTGACGAGCCGCTTCTCGGTCTGCGTCGAACTGGATTTTCCCGTCCTCGCCATAAAGGTTCAGCTTGGCATTTAGCGAGTGGTAATCGTGTTCGGCGTCGAGGAATTCGTCTTCCTGAGTGTCGGTCATGACTCCGGTGACGCCGGGGAGTCCAAATCCGCTTGCTGAGAGTGTAGGTTCGCCCAAAATTCTTCCAATCCTTTTCTGACTGCAGTTACATCTTCCGGGGTTCCCAACAGTTCAAACTTGTACAGGAAGGGAACCTTGAGTTTATTAGAAAGCACTTTGCCGGCGATGCAGTAAGCTTCGCCGAAATTGGTATTTCCGCTGGAAATTACACCGCGACACAAGTTGCGGTTGTGTTCAATGTTTAAAAACTTGATGACCTGCTTGGGGACCGCTTTGCTGATGTCTCCGCCGCCATAAGAAGGCACCATGAGCACGTATTCCTCGTCAACCAGTAAAGGTTCAGTTCCGGGGCGTATCGGGATACGCAACGCCGGTACGCCGACACGTTCTACGAATCGTTTGGTGTTTTCAGTTGCAGAGGAAAAATAAACCAATAACCCCACGGTCTTGCCTTACTTCGATGCGTTTCTTTTAGTGGATTCACAAGGTGCGCCGGTCGCGCTGTGGGGGTGACGGAGTGGCACGTCCCCACTCCACGCTGAGGGAGCGCAACGAGCGAACCGAGATGCCGTGATTAGATAGCAGCGGCGAGGGCGGTAACGGCGAGAGCTTTGATTTTATCGGGACGGAACCCTGACCAAGCATCATCTCCGGCAAAAACAACGGGAGCCTGCTGGAATCCCAAGCTCTTGATGTGATCGAGAGCATTGACATCCTCGGTCAGGTCTACGGTTTCGTAGTCCAGACCCTGCTTGTCCAAAGCGCGCTTCGTTGCGTTGCACTGAACACAGTTAGGCTTCGTGTAAAGAGTGATACTCATCTTAAGGCTTCCTCCGCATATCTCCCAGTGTGTAATCCTCCCAGCGGTATCTTCGTGGACCGCAAAAGGGAAAACTACAACGTTGTTATTCTATCAGCACCGAAAAGTCCTGTCGAGTTCAAAACACTACACCTTGGGGGCGGGCGTGTCTACTACCACTACATGTAGTGGTAGGTTATTCTTTAGTGCATCCTGTGGACAAGTCTGATTTCAGCTGTGGACGAGATTGTGTATAGCTGTGTTAGCCCACGTAGTAAGGCTAAGTTACACGGCTGTAGTTATCCACAATCTGTGCAAAAGCGATCTTTTGAAAAATGATAGTCACGGCGTGTCGCCATACTTTCGGGGAAGCTATAGAATTTTGGCTATGGAAATCGAGAAAACCAATGTGGAATCTTTTCAGCTTGATCACACTAAGGTAAAGGCTCCGTTTGTGCGGGTAGCGCACCAGGAGACTTTGCCCGGTGGGGATGAGTTCATCAAGTACGATGTGCGGTTTTGCCAACCCAACGTGGAGCATCTAGACATGCCGGTGGTGCATTCTTTGGAGCACAGCATGGCAGAACATATGCGCGACCATACGGACAAACTGCTGGATTTCTCTCCGATGGGCTGCCAAACAGGCTTTTATGCGATGACCCTAGGTATTCAGCCGGAAGAATTTATGTCGATATTACAGGCAACCCTGGTTGACATAGTTAACATGAATGAGGTTCCGGCAGCAAATGAAGTGCAATGTGGCTGGGGGAAAAGCCACAGCCTGGCAGGAGCACAAGCCGCAGCGCAAAAGATGCTAGACCACAGAGAAGAATGGGGTCGCATCTATTCGCACTAAATTTGAAATTCGGTAACGTCTCAAGAACGATGCGTTACATAACTTCCTCCGGTTCGCGCAGCCCTAACAGGCACAGCGATACCAGGAAACTTAGGCGGGCGACATCTCCCGCTCGGGAGTAGTTCTCTGCCGCCGCTTCAGGTCCGCACAAATCACTGATGCCACGGATCGCGAGGAAGGGGACCTCAACTCCGTAAGCGACCTGCGCCAGAGCTGCTGACTCCATATCGACTGTAATCGCCTCGGGATAACTTTCTCGCAGCTGTAAAGCAGTCTCGGTGCCCACAAACTGATCGGCAGAAAGAAATTCCCCGCTGCGGGTGCGCGACCCTGCCAGTCGTGTGGGCAGAGCATGAAAACGACCTAACAGGTCTCCGTCAGCTAAATAACGTTCGGGCATTCCCGGAATCTGACCCAAGGCGTAACCAAACTCGCGCGCGTCGGCGGTAGAAAACAGACAAGATGAGGCTGCGACTACGTCCCGGACTTGTGAATTCGCATCCAAACCGCCAGCTGAACCGCAGCTAAAAATGTAGCGCGGGGAAACATATGCTAGGGCAGCCGCCAGTGAACTGGCAGCGTTGACCAGACCAATTCCGGTGGTCAACAAGGCAACCGTGGCATCCTCAATCTGGAGCAGTTGCAAGCTACCTTTCGCTCCCAGACGCACCAGATTTCCCCCGCCTTTAGCCAAATCCCACAGTGGAGCTGCTTCGTCCTCCATCGCGGCGGTGATGATAGCCAAAACCGGAATGCGAGCGGGGGGCAGGGGCAGATTTAGGTCGCGGTCGACTGACATATCGAGCCTTTCGTGTGGCTGGTGGAAAAATCAGGAAATTCCAAGAATCCCGAATCAAAATTGTAGAGCATATTTGGGGCACCCTGCAGATTTCGCGTTTCCCCAACCCGCTCCGATGGTTTACCGAGGGTGTTGGGGAGCGGTGAAGAACTCCAAAAATTGCAGTGTTTGCAACTCTATCGGCAGGTTAAACCTGTCAGTCTGCACGTTGGCAGCGCCCCGGATGAGCGTCCGGGAAACGCGGGAAGATTTCGCCCGCAACTTCATGATAAAATCATGGCTCGTGCTGAAAAGCGCGACTTGGTAGAGTGTCCGAGCGGCCGAAGGTGCAGCACTCGAAATGCTGTGTGGGGCAACCCACCGTGGGTTCAAATCCCACCTCTACCGCCATTTTGCTGGGGTAACATTTCGCGGTGCCCGGTCACAAATTAAGTCTCTGTGGAGACAAAGTTTCGTTCTGGCGTTGCATCCAGGTTTACCTGCGCTCTCCAAAAAACGCTTTCAATAGCGCCTTTACCCGAGGCTCGTCCACTCCGCCTTTAACTTCAACCTGGTGGTTGAGTCGGCTATCGCGCACTACATCGCGGATAGACCCGCAGGCGCCAGCTTTCGGGTCCCAAGCTCCGAAAATAAGCCGTGAGATGCGGGCGTTCACGATGGCTCCGGCACACATCGTGCAAGGCTCCAGCGTCGCGACCAAGGTGCAACCCTTGAGATTCCAACGCTCCAGCCGACCCGCAGCTTCTCGTAAAGCCACGATTTCCGCGTGAGCGCTGGGATCGTACGGTGGATTTTCGCGCTGGTTCAGCCCCAATCCCGCTACTATCCCCTCCGGGGTTAACACCACGGCGCCGACCGGAATGTCCCCAGCCCGACCTGCCTTCTGGGCTAATCTATATGCAGTGTCCAAGGCACGCACCTCTGCGGAGGACAAACCATAAGCCGCGCCCCCGCCTTGTGAATTCACCAAAAAATCATCGGAACGGTTGGGAACAGGGGAAATATTGGAGAAAACCATAAAGTAACTCTAACCGACCCGAGTGAACTTGACGCGAGACGGGGTCCTTTCGCGGTAAGTTAACACCATGCACTTATATGTTGCGGATCATCCGCTGATTAACCATAAATTGACCCTGTTACGCGACAAGAACACCCCGTCGCCGATGTTTCGTCAGCTCGTGGATGAGCTGACGACTTTGCTGGCCTACGAATCAACCCACAATGTTCGGGTGGAAACGATA
Source organism: Mobiluncus holmesii ATCC 35242 (assembly GCF_000185445.1). Classification (NCBI taxonomy): domain Bacteria; kingdom Bacillati; phylum Actinomycetota; class Actinomycetes; order Actinomycetales; family Actinomycetaceae; genus Mobiluncus; species Mobiluncus holmesii. The sequence goes on from NZ_GL622346.1 coordinate 1,940,024, forward strand.
GATGTAGAAACCCCTCTGACCAAAACGCAAGGTCAGATTTTGGCAGACCCGCGTCCTATCGTGATTCCGATTTTGCGTGCCGGCTTGGGGATGCTGGAAGGCATGACTCGTTTGCTGCCAACTGCGGAAGTCGGATTTTTAGGAATGAAACGCGATGAGGAAACCCTCGCAATTGAAACCTACGCCAACCGGTTGCCCAGTGATTTATCTGGGCGGCAGTGCTTTATCGTCGATCCGATGTTGGCGACGGGCGGAACCTTGGTGGCAGCTATCAACTACGTGTTGGAACGTGGTGCTCGCGATGTCACCTGCACGTGTATCCTTGCTGCTCCCGAGGGAATTAAGGTCGTGACCGACGCGGTGGGGGACCGGGCGGACGTGTCAGTTGTTGTGGCTGGGGTAGATGACCATCTGAACGATGATGCCTATATCGTGCCGGGTCTGGGCGATGCCGGAGATCGTCTCTACGGGCTGGTTTGAACCAAATTTATTAATAAAAAATTGCTGGCGACCAAGGAAATACTTGGTCGCCAGCAATTTTAGCTAGCTATTCTCAGAACGCCGGGATGACCGAGCGATCCTTCCAGGTGTCCTCAATGTACTTTTTCGTCACATCTGAATGCAGCAGCTCGTCAAGCTTCTTAATGGCCTCGAGCTTCTTCTTTTCGTCAGCGCGCCACACTAGGACGTTTACTGCCGGGTTGTCTTTCGGATCCTCCAAGACCAATGCGTCAGCAGGGTTCAAGCCCCCACCTTGCGCGAAGTTGCCGTTGATGACGGCAATATCCACGTCAGGCAGCAGGGACGGTTCAGAAGCACCATCAACTTCGGTGAACTGGAAACCGTGAGGGTTAGCGTCCGGCTTAGCCTTGACATTCACGACCGAGAGGTCCTTGATGCCCTTTAACTGCAGCAGATTGTTGTCCTCTAGCAGTTTGAGCTGACGTGCCTGGTTCGACTGGTCATTGATGATGGCAATCTTGGCGCCATCTTTGAGTTCGTCGAGACTCTTAATCTTGCTGGAAAAAATGCCCATCGGCTCCAAGTGGATGCCCTTGCCGGCAGTGAACTTATAGCCACGAGATGCCGATTGCTCCTCGAGGTAGGGTACCGTCTGGTAGTAGTTGGCATCGATGTCGCCAGATTTCAAAGCCTCGTTGGGCTGGATGTAATCAGAAAATTCCTGAACTTTAATGGTGATTCCAGCCTTCTTCGCAGCGCCGGAGTCCTGCAGATACTGCAGAATTTTAGCGTGCGGAGTGGGAGAAGCGCCTACGGTCAAAACGTTTGCGTCAGAGGTGCCGCCTCCGCCACAAGCAGTTAACGAAATAGCTAGAGCACTCGCGCCTAAAACTGCGACGGCACGAGCCATAAATTTGTTCATGATGTCCCCTTCCTCGAGCTCAAGTTAATAATGAAAGGATAGTAAAGATTTGGGAATTAAGAAAAAGCCCGGCGAAACCGATTGTAAAACCGGATGCCGGGCAAGACCGGGAAACCCCGTAAACGTGCGCGAAAGGGGAGTTGAACCCCTACCCCATCACTGGGACACGGACCTGAACCGTGCGCGTCTACCAATTCCGCCACTCGCGCGTGTGCGGTCGTTTACAAAAACAACGCCATAAAAAGATACCTAAACTATGTCAGTTCGGCAAATTTTAGGATTTATCTGCAGGAGTTGGCGTGATGGAGACTGGTATCGTCTGAAAATTTCTTGAGGGGAAGGTGTTGAAAATCCTCCATGAATCGAGAGTTATCTGGTTAAGTTGAGTTGCTTGGAGGGCAAACTCGACCCTGTAATCTGGCAGTTGATTGAGAAATGCGGGGAAAGTTTAATTCTTCTTTACAGAATCATGCGTCCGTATCTGTTTCAACCTTGTACAATGGTTCCTAGTTATTTGTATTTCTAGGAGGATTGCGGGTTTATGACTGGCGTAAACGTGCCCGGCAGCGGTCAGGGAGGCAGACCTGCGCCTAAACCTGCAAATGCCAACCCAAACTTGGTTTCTTTGGGAGACACTCCCTCCGGAGCGGTTCCGCTTGATTCCGTAGCGGTACCCCTGGACTCGCAAGCAATCCCTCCCCAGGGCTACGCCGGCGCTCCCAATAACGGCAATTTAGTTTCCTTAGGTGAAGGAATGGGCGGTGCGGTACCCCTGAATGGTGCCGGCGACTTCTACAGCGATCAGACGGTGCCGCTCAACGGAGAACCTAGCGGTATGGACGGCGTGATGGGAATGCCGCCAGCCACACCGATGGGTATGCCAGCGTACGATCCGAACAGTCAGTCTCTGGATCCGAACGCTTACGCTGGTTATGGTTACGGGAATTCCAACATGGTTCAGCCGCCTTATTCTGGCGGTCAGATGCCCGTCTCTGACGGCTCTGGGTATCCGGATTATTCAGGATACCCAGTACAAAACCCACCGAATGCTCCGGGTCAGTTCGGAGCTTTTCCCATGCAACCAACGGGATACCCCCCGATGGGAGCGCCCGCTCCTCAATATGAACCCGAACCTATGGATCCGCGCTTGGTGGTGCAGCGCGCTGAGGAACAGCATCCTGATTTGCAGGATATTCGTACCCGTGTGCCCTTTAACATGCCGACTTTAGGATCCGACCAATCCGCGGTGGTCGGACGGGCTTCCCGGCGTAAAAAGCGCGATTCCGGTCAAAAGGAAAACAAGTCCGAAGGCGTGCTGGGGAATCTGACTCTGCCTGGCGATCCAAATGCGGGTCTGTCCCTAAAGGAACTGTTGGGTCAACCGGTGTCAAATATGGCGGCGGCGACGATTCTGAGCCCGAAGGAAATCGAAGATTCTGACGGTCTGCAAATGCGAGCCGTAGGTCTGGCCGTGGGCGCGGTACCCGAAGTGGATGCCCGCTATGAGATTCCTTACATAGCGCGTGAACACCCGTCGTATTACACCGGGTATGAAATCAGCTTGATTATGGAGTCTATCCGCGACCCTGAACATGCCCGCCAAGTGCTGGCTCGTATCGTCGCGATTCCGAGATGGATTCGCTGGGTAATTTCCCTGTTTGGTGGCGTCTGCGGGGCAGCCGTATCCGCTTTGAACGCTTTCCTTTCCTTGCTTGCCTTTACCGTCTTGATGTCGATTGTGCTGCTTTTCACCTATTCTTTTGCCAGTCGTATCGGTTCCGGACGTTTCTATGATCCGACCGGATACAAGGTGATTTGGCTAGGGTCATTTATGCCTATCGGTTTGCTGTCCGCCATTATCGTGGCGCGCTCGATGGTGGGACAGCCCTGGCTGGCTTTTATTGCCTTTGTTATCACAACGATTTGCGGTATCGTCTGGACGACTTGGATTCAAAGCTTCCAGGTGCGCCGTCTGCTATCCTCTGAAATTCCAGACGAGCCAGCTGACGAGTAATTTAGTCGATTCGTCGACTAGCGACCACCCTGAACCGAGGTTGGGACGCCGCGGTTAATCGAGACTAAAACGGGACCACAGTCACCGTAACTTTAGTGATTACCCAAGCTAGGAACCACACTGTACCCCAGCCTATAGACAGGAAAGACAGACCGAATGCGGCACGCAGCAGTCCGTCTCCAGGTTGGTGCTCCGACGAGAGCGTACGCACTCGCAGCAATCCACCAGCTAGGACCGCCACGATGAGGGCAGCAATTGAAAGAAACACCGGCACCAGGAAACTGATAAGGGAAACGACGAACAATGTAATGACGACACCAGGGATTTTTTGGGCGGAGTCAGTGTAACCAGGTCGGGAAAAAACCTCTTGCGGGTTGACCTTTTCCAGGCCGGGGAAATCCGAAACATAGGCGTCGCTCACCCGTTTAGCCTAGCGCAACAGGCGTTTTTTTGCGCGACGGGGGGCGTATTAGGATGGGAGGGACAAATTCGGGAGTCTGCAAGGAAGGACGAAACATGTCAGAAACGAAAACCAGTAATTTCAAGTGGAAATTGCATGGGGACGGTAAGCGTATCTCTACCGGTGAGGTAGTTCAGCCCAACGAGCGTCTGACATGGCCACGCACGATAGGTATCGGAGCCCAGCACATTGTCGCAATGTTCGGGGCGACTTTCCTGGTGCCGCTGCTGACCGGTTTCTCTCCCGCAACCACACTGTTCTTTACGGGTTTGGGAACCATCCTGTTTATTCTCATCACGTCCGGACGCTTACCTTCGTATTTGGGTTCGTCCTTTGCATTGATTGCTCCGATTGGTGCGGTGACCGGTTACGTTTCGGGTGGTGGCGCTCCCATTGACTCGGACAAGATGGCTCTGGCTCAAGGTGGAGTGATTTCTGCCGGTGCGCTGCTGCTGCTGGTTGGGGTGCTGGTTCATTTTGCTGGTGCAGCCTGGATTGACCGCATCATGCCACCGATTGTGACCGGGGCAATTGTGTCTTTGATTGGTTTCAACCTGGCACCTTCGGCGTGGAACAACGTCAAGCAGGCTCCCGTGACTGCTACCGTGACCATCTTGTCCGTCCTGTTGATTACCGTGCTGTTCAAGGGCATTATCGGACGTTTGTCGATTCTGATCGGGGTGCTTATCGGCTATGCGACCGCGGTGATTCGCCACGAAGTAAACTTTGAAGCCATCAGCAAAGCTGACTGGGTAGGTTTCCCGTCATTCCACGCCCCGACTTTTAGCCCCGCCCTGCTGGGTTTATTCCTTCCAGTAGTGTTGGTTCTCATTGCTGAAAACGTGGGGCATGTAAAGTCCGTGTCCGCTATGACCGGTCAGAATCTCGACGATTTGACCGGTCGGGCTTTGATTGCGGACGGTCTGTCCACCATGATTGCCGGTAGCGGTGGCGGTTCTGGTACCACCACCTACGCGGAAAACATTGGGGTTATGGCAGCGACTCGGGTCTATTCCACCGTGGCATATATCGTTGCCGCTATCGGGGCTTTGGCTTTGTCGATGCTGCCCAAGTTTGGTGAAATTATCGCCACCATTCCGCCAGGGGTTCTGGGTGGAGCCGCCACGATTCTGTACGGCATGATTGGGATGCTGGGAGTGCGTATCTGGGTCCAGAATCAGGTAGATTTCGCTGACCCGGTAAATCTGAATACCGCCGCGGTGGCGATGGTGATGGCTATCGCGAACTACACTCTGGTAGTCGGTGACGTGAAGTTCGAAGGTATCGCGATGGGTTCTTTCGGAGCCATCGTCATGTACCACGTCATGCGGGCGATTTCTAACCTGCGTGGCACGAAGCTTGAGCAAGCCTCCCCGGCTTCTGCACCAGCTGGTACAGAACTGCATTCAGAGGCTTATTCTAAGCGCCATGCGGATCAAGAAATCCGGGCTGCCCAAGGAAGAAGCGATGCCCAGGATTGAAGCAAAGGACCTGATAGGTCAGGGTGATTCCAAGGAGATACGCGTCAAGCGGCGGCGCCGCACCCTGGCTCGCCAAACCGTGATTTTTGGCTGGATTGTTCTGGCCATGGCAGCGGTTCTAGTGGTTTCTTTGCCTTTTGCGATGGGTCTGGTTTCTCTGCCTTTTGGTAATTCCTTCGTTTTGTCCGAGGAAGCCAAGGCGAAAGCCCCGCCATGCACCCCGAAAGGAAAGCCGGTTTCACTCAAAGGCGTGACAGTAAACATATTCAACGGATCTTCCCAAAACGGTCTGGCTACGCAAACAGCGCAGCGGCTGAAAGAATTCGGGGTTAAGGTCAACGTAGTTGGTAACTCGCCAGATTCCTATGCTGGGGCGGCTCGGATTAACACCAGCAAGAAAAATATTGCGAAAGCATTCTCTTTGGCGCGGGCTCTGCCAGAAGCTGATGTCAGGATTGATTTGAATCGTGGCGCAGAGATTAACATCCTGCTGGGAGAACAGTTCCAAGGGGCGCTCGCTATGGATAACCTTAGCGACGGCGACTTGGGACCCTATCCGCATGCACCGAAAAATTGTCAGGAACTTGACTAAAATTCCCGTGGATAACGCAGTACGCCTTGCAGAATCTGGGAAATCCACGCGATAGATAATCAATTAAGATTGGAGTGGCATGTTTTTAGCTATGCTTGAGACTAGATTTGTCACCAATCGATACGAAGAATACAGGTAAGACCAGTGAAAGGGGAACGGCGTGGGGTTGTTTTCTAAGAGCAGACCCGATACCAGCGGTCCGGTTCGTCCCTATCTTAAAAGTTTTGCTGGCTGGGAAGCGCCCTCGACATTCGCCACCGTTGAGGATTCCCTCGAACTGCAAGACGATTTTGCGGCGCTGTTTGCCGAATATAACGTGGACGATATTCACGGCGCGGAGTTTGACGACTGGGCTTATCTGGTGCGAGACAGAAACAACTCCGATGATTACGCGGCGGTTTGCGTGTGGGTGAAAGGTCACTTTGTGGGCTATTTGGATCACGCTACCGCCGGTAAATACGTGGTGGAGCTAAATGGTTTGGACTCCCAGGAACTCAATCTGGTGGTGCCTTGCCACCTGTGGGCGCAGCGCACTAAATCACGGTTAGCAAATCGTGTCACCTTGAGCTTGCCGCCCGTAGGCGGTGTGGGGCCGGTAAATCAGTTCCCGAAAAAAGCCTTCACCATCTTGCCTCCGGGGGAAGAAATTCCTTTGGAAGACTACGATGACCACATCGCTCCGCTGCACCCGTATATTTCCACGGGCAAGACGGTACCCGTAGCCCTGTGGATGCAAGAGGATAAAACCGGTCTGGGAGCCTATCTCGACAAGAAAACATATATCGGGCGAGTTCCAGACCGTGCTGCCGAGCTAATCGCGCCCCTAGTACGGATTGCGGTGGCGCATAAACTTATCCCGATTGCTCGCGGGATGCTGACTGGCTCAAACATTCGTAACGACCTAACTATTGTCACGGGGGATACCCGTACGGTGGGTTCTCACTGGAATCCGACCCATGACGGTGGCAAATAAGCCATGAACATTTCGCTGAGAGTCTAACCCTATATTTTCGAAATACTGGGGTTGACCGGATGCTGTGTTTCTATCTTAAGTACAACCATATTAGACCCGAAACAAACCGGTATTGGAGATACCTTAGAACTATCAGCGGGGATTTGAGAGCAGAGTTGTTCACAAAGTTTGACACTGTGAATTGTGTGTAAAAACGTCGTTAAAAAGGCAATAAGTGTCATGTACAGAAAAGCTGTACAGCAAAACCGTTGACTTGTATATTCGGTACAAGTAACTTATTTTCATCGCAGTTTTTGTAAAGGGGCAAAAATGGTCAACACGTCACCTCCAGTATATGAACAAATTGCTGAGGTCATACGTCGGCAGATTCATGACGGTGATTACCTCGTGGGAGACAAGTTGCCCTCTGAGAATGAACTCTGTGAAATTCATAAAGTGGCACGTGGAACAATCAGAAGAGCGATAAATGGATTAATCGCGGAAGGTTTGCTGGAATCTGAGAAGGGCAAAGGAACATTTGTCACATCGCCCGAAAGTAAAACTTTATTGTGGAATTTTGGTTCACTAACAGACCGCCTCAATGATACTTCCGAGCGTGCCCTAGCTAAAGTTCTGGAGCAGACCGTCGTGATTCGTGGAAATAGGAAAATGTTGAGATTGAAACGCTTGCGCTCTATTGAGACGGAAAATACGGTAATACCAATCAGCCTTGACATTTCGTTTCTTCCCGTAGACCTGCTTCCAGGTATCGAAAAGTACGATTTTGAAGATGAGTCTATCTATCGCATCTTGAGGGAAAAATACAATCGGAATCCGACCCAATCTCTTGTTTCACTAAAAGCCAGGATAGCAGATCAGGGCACAAAGCGGATTTTGAAAGAATTGCCCAGCACTCGCTGTTTATTACATGCTACTGGCGCTACCTACGATAATGTTCATGTTTGCATTGAGGAAAGCGAGATTACCTATTCTTCTCGAGTGCAGGCAGTTATGCACATCGATCATCACAATGGATATACTAAACCACTACAAATGACAAAGGAGTTACACCATGTCCATGAATAAAATGAATAAAATGACAATCTATCTAATACCAGTTGCGATAGCGCTTAATATTGTTGTTTCGCAAATTGTATTTGCGCTGAAGCTTCCCATTTGGTTGGACTCTATCGGGGTCGTTCTTACGGCAGTGATTTGTGGATTCTGGCCTGCCACTATCGTCGGTGTGCTGACCGGAGCAGCCTCCCTGATAACAAACCCCTCCAACATATTTTACATTCCTTTATTTGTCGTCACCGCCGGGGTAGCCGCTTTACTGGCTCGTAAGCACGGATATTCGTCCTTCCTTCGTTCTCTCCTGTCAGGTATTTTAAATGGGCTAGCAACTGGTATTACGGGGTCTCTTATTACGATTATGGTCTATGGTGGTCTCTCTTCAACCGGAACTGGAATCATTGCTGGACTGTTGCGCCAGGTTGGCGCCCCAAACTGGACTGCTGCTATGGCAGCCGGGGTATCGGGTGATATTACCGATAAAGTTTTGACTGCTTTGATTGTGTTCTACATACTGATTGCGCTGCCCCAGCGCACACTTGCCAAATTCCCTCGTGGAGAAGCCTATTTGCTCACCCGCGAGAAAAAACAATCAGATAAAGACTCTGAATAGGTGTTGATATGGCACAGGTTGAGGAGATTTCCAATGATATTAGGCGCTTCGTTTTTCACCCGAGAAAAACCCATCGCTACCAGCACATTAATCCCGTAGTAAGGTTTCTAATACCTCTGGTTCTCATGGCGGGTGTGCTGGCAAGCGGGGACCCCTTAACCTTCTATATCTTCACTGGGTTAAATATCGCCGCTGCAGCAGCTTTGCAAGTGTTGATACTGTTTTGGTCTCGATTCTGGAAGATTGCTCTCACAGTGTCGATATTTACTTTAGGAGTCCGGGCGTTTTTTGAATACGGCGATCACGTCGTATTCAATGTTGGACCCCTAGCTGTTACGCAAGAAGGGTTGGCATCGGCTAATTGGTATGTAGCAATGCTTCTTGCTGTATGCGCTCCCCTGGTACTGCTCACATCGATTCTGTCTTTGCAAGATTTGTCTCATGCCTTGGAGCTACTTGGGGCGCGGCGCCAAGTCTGTTATGTAGTAATCAATTCCGCGAGATTGATTCCAGAGCTTGCCACTCGAGGGAAAGCCGTGCGTGATGCGCAGCGTTCCCGTGGGATACAGGTTGAGGGTAGTCGTCTGGTTAAGCTAAAAGCTGTTCTGCCCACGATTGCCCCCCTGGTCCTCTCCGCGCTGTCAAGTGTGGAAGAACGAGCCGTTGCCATGGAGGTGAGAGGAGCTAGCATCACCGAAATTAAAGGGACCCGTTTGATTCCTCAAGATAAGATTTCCGGATTCGGGTACTTGGGTATTTTCGTTGCAGCTTTACTCTCGGTGTTTATTGGAATAGGAGGACGTCTGCTTTGGTAGTGGCAATAAAAACTACGCAGGTAGCGGTTAAGCATCCCTTAGCGAAAACCTGGGCATTGGAAGATATCAATTTGAATTTGGAGTCTGGAAAAGTTTACGGATTGATGGGAGCTAATGGTTCTGGAAAAACAACATTATGTAACACGCTAAAGGGACTCATTCCAGGTGTCCTTGGCGGCGAAGTAAAAGGTAAAATAGAGATTTTCGGTAAAGACCTGAACGGACTGTCGCAACGAGAGTTGGTTGAAACTATCGCTTTGGTCTTTGAAAATCCATACACCCAGTTGACAGGTACGTGCCAGACGGTTGTCGAAGAGATTGCCTTTGGGCTTGAGAACCTGGGTTGGGAACGCGAGCGCATAATTGAGCAAACCGCACGCGTGATATGCGATATGGATTTGCAAGACCTTGCGTTTAGAGACCCCCTGGAGTTGTCCGGTGGGCAGAGACAAAGAGTCTCTGTTGCCGCGGTGATGGCTATGGATACCCCGGTTATTGTTATTGATGAACCCACTTCTCAGTTGGATCCTGCAACCACAGAAATGATTTTCGCTGCTATTACGAAAATGAAGGACGCCGGAAAAACCGTGCTTCTCTGTGAAAATAAAATTGACCAATTGGTAGAAATTGCGGACGAAATAATCATTTTAGATAACGGAAGGGTTTACACTGCAGGGCAACCCGGTGAAGTACTATCACGAGCCAAATCCGATGGGCTTCACTGCGGTTTCCCGGAACTATTTACGTTATCTTCGGGTTTAAATGTCTCACCTAGATGGATTACATTCGCGCAGGCTAAAGCATCTGTCAATACGTATGTTGAGGAATGGCAATGATTAATTGTGACCACGTTGAATACTGTTATCCGGGTGGGACTCGGGCTCTCACAAGCGTATCCCTCAAAATAGAATGCGGAGAGTGCGTTGCACTCATAGGGCAAAACGGAGCTGGTAAAAGCACCCTGTCGAAGCTACTGAACGGACTAATCCGACCTACCTCCGGAACTATTTACTTAGAAGGGCAAGATACCTCAAATTATCGAACCGATGAAATAGCACAGCGCGTAGGATACGTGTTTCAGAATCCCGATGATCAAATTTTTTCTAAAACAGTACACGAAGAATGTGAGTATGCGCTCAAGCGTCTAGGTGTAGAACAAACTGAAAGGGAAGAGAGAATCACCCAGGCTCTGAGCGTATGTAACTTACTGGAAGAAGCAGAGACTAATCCACTAGATTTGCCCCTTGCGCAGCGTAAGTTTGTCGCAATAGCTGCGGTGCTTGCTATGGACCCTAATTATGTGATTCTGGATGAGCCAACCGCCGGACTGGATGAGTTAGGTCGACGGGATTTAGTCGCCATTATGCAATGGGCCAGTAATGCTGGTAAGTCCGTAATCGCAGTTTCGCACGACATGCGCTTCGTTATTGAAAATTTTCCGAGGGTTGTGGTGATGAGCCAGGGTGGCATAATCAGTGATAATTCTGTAGCAGATGCGTTCTCCAATGATCAAGTCTTGGCAGAGGCGAAGTTAACCGTCCCCCCTGCGGTCCAAATATCTCGGCACGCCGGCGCGCCTAAAGAGTTATTACAAATGGATCAAATTTTCAATTGGTGCAAAGACTTCTTATATCGAAAATCATAAATTTATCCATTTAGAAAGGCATTAACAACATGATGCAAACTAAACAGAATCTACTCGGTAACTGGCCCGGAAACGGTGAAAAACTCTTGCTAGGGATGATTCATTTAAAAGGTAATGAAATAGACGATATCTATTCCCGTGCCGTACGCGAGTGCGACATATATGCTCGTGGCGGATTTGATGGCGTAATAGTTGAGAATTATTTTGGCACTATAGACGACGTTCGCTATTGTCTGCCGCGGCTACAAGACAAGTTCCCTCAGCTTTATGTCGGTGTTGATGTGATTTGGGATAACGATAAGAGCTTCGATTTAGCTGTCGAGCACCAGTTGCCCTTTATCGAGCTTGATTCTCTGGCAGGACAACTCCCTCCTCAAGAGGAGCCGCAATTTGAGGAACGTATCCGTTGGTGTCAGGAAAACTCACCTGCCGTAATTCTCGGAGGAGTCAGACTTAAGAATCAACCCGTTCTCAGTGGAAATCCGCTCGAGGTAGATTTAATGCTTGCCAAAAAACGTGGCGATGGAGTCATTGTTACGGGAGTGGATACGGGAGTTGAAACCGAGCTTTCCAAGATAATTCAATTTCGAGAAATCATAGGTGACTTTCCACTGTTGGTCGGCGCTGGCGTAAATGAGAAAAATTGCACGGAGCAGTTGACAATCGCCGATGGTGCCATCATCGGGTCCTCACTCAAACAAGGAGGAAACGCTAAAGGTGATTTGGAAATGGATAGAGTCGAACGATTAGTTACGGCAGTTAGAGCATTGCGGGGAAAGGTAAAGTAACATGAGCAAGCGGTTAGTAGTCGGAAAAGATGACGTGTCGAAATGGGGGATAGCACTACTTTTTTCACCAGGAAGCGATTCTGTCGTGGTCACTAACGGTGATGGATGGCATGACTTTAAGAGCGCTGCGAAGATTTCAGACGGTGCAGTCAATCTTGCTATGACGCAAGTTAGTGTCCTGCCGAAACGGATTGAAAGAATGGAGAGACATGACCATACAAAGGAAACTCTTTGTCCTACCAATCATTCGATAGTGCTAGGGGTATGCGCGAAAGAATTTGATGTCCCCGAGACTGACCAATGTGTGTTGTTGGAAATTCCCTGTGGAACTGCCCTTGTTATGGATAAAGGAACCTGGCATTCGCCATGCTTCGGGGTTAGCGAGCCAACCCAGTACTACTGGATTGCTACCTCGGACCCTCGTTTTCCGTCAGAGTGGATACCGTTAGCAGGCGGTAGCTTGGAGACATACATGGAGACGGAAAGTGATTCTGATGTCCTCTGACGAGCTAGGAGATTCACTTGAAACACAGTTCGAGAACGGGGGTGCTATCTGTTTCATCGGTGAACCCGTTCTTGACATATATATAAATCTTGACCATTGGCCGAAGCTGGGGGATAAGGCATGTCTGCTGAGTCAAGAGACCTTGCCTGGAGGAACAGTAGCTAATATGGCAGTCAATGCCTCTTGGTTAGGGCTAAAGACCCGCATGATCGGCTGTCTAAAATCCGGAGAAATCAGCGACCAGCTGATAAAAGACTTAAATGAGCATGGGGTTAACACCGACTTCATTTCCTTGACTACCGACGCGCCTGACCCTGTCTGTTACGTCTTTTTAACTGAAGGAAGTAATGTGGCAGCGTACCCGGATCGTTCAAGGGAAAAGCTGTTTTTAGATCAGGAGAGCCTAGAAACGATTTCAAAATCAAGAGTGGTGTGCTCGACACCTGAAAAACTGAGAAGAATATGTAATCATGATGATTTTCTGCAATCGATTCGTAAGGTGAAGCGTTCAGGGGGGCATCTGGTGCTTGATATAGATACCGGCGCAGAATTCGATGCTAAACACCCTCTAGAAACAGAGGCTTCCATAGTAATTATGAATGAGTTTGGGGCTGAGCGTCTATTTGGCATGAACTGGGAACAGCTATCTTCACGACTACCAGACCAATCTCCCGACATTAAATCCGTATTTACATGCCCGGATATTACTCTGTTCGTAACCGGGTCAGAAAAGGGCGTGTGGACTTACAGAGATGGATGGCGCCTGTGGGAGGTAACTCCCGCTCCGGTAGTAGATCCGACCGGGGCAGGAGATGCTTTCGTTGCCGGAATCGTTACTGGTATAGCACAAGGTTATTCCTTTGAACGTTGCGTTTTGCAGGCGTTAGACTGTGGTAAGCAGGCGGTGGGAATAAAGGGTGCCCGATTACGCTGATTAGCTGGACTATTCGCAAATAAACTGATTATGCAGCGGTTATCCTAAGTTGCATAATGGTGGTCTCTGCCACCAACCCTTGTTACGGGCTTTTGACCTGTAACCCGAGCAACGAAAATATATTTTGGTAACTCCCTGTCAGAGCCTTAACCTAGTGTTCCGACAGGGAGATTGTTTCGATTGAAATGAAGGAGTGAAAAATCCGTGGACAGCGTGGAAGCAACGGGACGCAACGAGAAGTCATCTGAGAACCAGGGGAATAACTATCTCAGCGGTTACCTAGCAGCCTGGTTTAAAATCATCGCAACCGGCATGATTACCCTGGTTGCTTTTGAAGCTATTGCGGTAAACACGGCTATGCCCTTCATTGTGGACCGCTTGGACGGCAAAAACCTGTTTGCTCTGGCTGCCGGGATTTCCATGTCCACGCAGTTAATTACTACCGCCCTCGCCGGGACTTGGGTCGATACCAGGGGTCCAAAACCGGTAATTTACGTGGGTATTGCTGCTTTCACTGGTGGATTGCTGGTGGCGAGTTTCGCCCCGAACATTTGGTTCGTCGTAGTGGGGCGCGCGGTTCAGGGCTTGGGTGGCGGTTTGCTCATTGTGCCTCTCTACGTGATGGTCGGTTCCTACGTCTTACCGCACAAGCAGCCAGCTTTTTTTGCGGTTTTTGCTATTGCCTGGGTGGTCCCTTCCCTGGTCGGACCGCTGGTGGCGGGGTTCCTGGTGGACTATGTGCATTGGCGTTTTGTTTTCGGGATTTGCCCCATCCTGTTCCTGGTGTTTTTCCCGTTGCTGTGGCCAAAATTCCGCCAATTTCCCCAGCTACACGACCCGGTTCCGTTTCGCCCCTCGCCTCGACTGCTGTGGGGTTCTATCTTTAGCGGCATTCTGATTGGTACTCTGCAGGTCATCTCCGGGGTGGAACGAGAGACTGTCTCCCCGATATTCATTGTTGCGGCTTTAACCTTGACCTTGGCGCTGTTCTTTGCGGCTCGTCCCATCCTTCCTTCCGGGACTTTCCGAGCAGTTCGCGGAGTTCCCGCCACGGTGGCGATGCGGGGACTATTGAACGGTACTTTCGTCACCGTAGATCTCTACCTGCCCTTGCTGCTGAAAGAAATTCACGGTTGGGGTCCCACCATGGCTGGTCTGTCGATGACAGTTTCGTCTATTACTTGGGCATTTAGTTCGTGGATTCAAGGGCGGATTGTGGATCCGGCGCATCGTCGCTGGCTGATTTTCATCGGTCCGATTATCGAAATTTTTGGCACGTTGGTGGTGCTCCTGGCGGTTGTGCCAGGTTTTAGTCCCTGGTTTGTGTTGGTGGGTTGGGCCATAGCTGGTTCGGGGCAAGGTTTGATTTTCCCGCTGGCCACGGTTCATGCCCTCTCTCTGACTCCGGCTCAACGTCACGGTGAGGTTTCCGCAGCCTTGAACGTAGCCGACACGCTGGCGGCTGCCGCGCTGGTGGCGTACGGCGGAATAACCTACGCTACGACTCTCTTTTTAGGACCTTGGGCGTTCGCTGCCACGATTGGTTTGATGGTGGTGATGATGTTCGTCCAATTCTGGGTCGGTACCAGGATTTTTGAGTCTTCTTCGCACAAGTGAGGTGCTATAGTTTGTTGTGAGGCTAGGTTTTTGTTGATTGGAAGGATTGGAAGATGGGTGCTTTCCTCGCTTTGTTCGAAAATGTGCTGACTTTGGCGGTTATTGTTGTCATCGTCCTGGCGTTGCTCATCATAGGTGGAATGTTCTTTGTGGTGAAGCAACAGACTAACTATGTGATTGAACGTTTCGGTAAATATCACAAGGTTGCACTGCCCGGTCTGCGGATGAAGATTCCGTTCGTGGATCGGATTGCGAAAAAGGTTCCGCTGCGTATCATGCAGCTGGATTCCGTGGTGGAAACTAAAACGAAAGACAACGTGTTTGTCACGATTCCGGTTTCGGTGCAGTATCAAGTACAAAACGTGGTTGATTCATTTTATCGTTTAGCCAATCCGGAACGTCAGATTCAGTCTTACGTCTACGACCGGGTGCGTACCTCCCTGGCGAAACTAGACCTGGATGAGGCGTTTTCTTCGAAAGATCAAATCGCCCAAGATGTCGAAACGACTTTGGCTGCTGCCATGAACGCTTATGGTTTCGCCATCATCAATACTCTGGTGACAGACATCAATCCGGATCCGACGGTGCGCGCGTCCATGAACTCGATTAATGCTGCTCAGCGGGAGCGCGAGGCAGCGGTTTCCCTGGCGGAAGCCGAGAAAATTAAGACTGTGAAACAGGCTGAAGCCGATGCAGAATACAAGCGCTTGCAAGGTGAAGGTATCGCGGCTCAGCGTAAAGCTATCGTCGATGGTTTGGTCAGCCAGTATGAAGCGTTGCGCGACGCCGGAATTGGAGCCGAAGCGCAAGAAATGCTGCTGTTGACCCAGTATTTCGATACGTTGCAGGAAGTCGCGAAAGTCTCTAACACTCAGACGCTGATGCTGCCGTCCAACCCTGGTGGTGTCAGTAACGCGATGGAGGAACTGCGCAACTCGCTGTTCGCCGCCACTCGTGCCGCGGATCAAAAGCCGAAGACCGCGGTACCGCCGCGTTCGCGTACCGTACCCACAACCTCAGCGCAACAGTAACGCGGTAGTTCCGTGATTTCGTGTCTAGTTAGTGTCGTTGGGAACCTAAAGGGTGCTATTTACCCTGCTCGCTAAGCATATAGAGAACCATTTTTGCGGGAGTCAAGGCTTTAACAGCGTGTGGTAAGCGGGTAGAAAAATGCACCATTCCGCCGGGAAGCAGTTTCACAGTTTTGCCGTCGGCGGTGATTTCAATTTCCCCTTCCAGGGTTTGCACGATCACCGGCATAGCAGCGGTGTGCTCTGATAGTTCTTCGCCGCTGTCGAAGGAAAATAGCACAACATTGACCCCTTCTGCACGCATCAGGGTTTTAGAAACGGTAGAGTTCGGGGAGTACTCAATTTGTTCCGCAAGATTATCTATATACCCTAGACCAGTAGTAACTGATTCTTCTTTTGAATCCATGTTGAATCTTCTCTGACATTTATCTCTATTTACTGGGTTTACGCGCTGTTATAGCTATTCCGGTCAGATTCTTACGGTAGTGCTTAAACGTGGCGCGCATTTCTAAAATCCTCGCCCGTAACTCTCGATCGCGTAGAACATTACCGAGTATCCGCAACACTCCCTTGAGACCTTCATCAGCTAGGTTACGCCGTGGTGACAGCGAAGCCATGGGTTCAAAACCGACCCATTCAATAATAAAACCAGCATTTTCCAGTACCTTGCGCCATTCATTTTCGGTGAGGGGACGAGCGTTCGCGCGAATAACTTGGGCGAGACGCTTGCGCAACTCATCAGCTAGCTGCATGTCTATATCGTTAGGAGTTAACCCGAGTTCGTGAATCGCGTAGCATCCACCTGGTTCTAGTATCCGGTATGCTTCTGAAACAATTTTTTCTTTGTTTTTCTCGCTTTGCATGGTGAGCATTGCCTCACCCACCACTACCTGAGCTGATTGTGACTCTAAACCGGTGTCCTGGGCGTCTGCTTGCACCACTCTGCCGCCGCTGTCCGCAACGATGTTCTGCACCCGCTGGGCTGCGTCCGGGTCTTTATCTACCCCTGTATAGGACTCGACGGGCGCGTCAATAATAATTTTGGCAGTTTTGCCTAATCCGGGTGCAAACTCTACAACTCTCTTTCCTGGTATATCAGCTGCTTGGAGCATCCGGTTGGTAAGTTTGAGTCCTCCGGGACGCAGCACCCGTTTTCCAGCACGCGCTAGTACCCAATATCCGGGTGCGACTTTAGTTGCGCGGGTACTTTGCGGAAGATTACAGTCATCATTCATGTTCCCAGTCTATCAGAATAGGCTTAGGCAAGCCTTACCTATTCTAAGTAGTTTGGGTGCTTGGACGCACAAGCGGTGTGTTTAGAGCCATCCGAGTTCACGGGCTTTTCGGGCTGCGCCTGCCGAGGTGTCCGCGTGGGTTTTGCTGATCGCACTAGAGAGGTAGTTGCGTACCGTGCCGGGTGAGAGATACACCTGGGTTGCGATTTCTTGGACTTTCAAGCCTTTTTCGGCGATTTTCAGGACTTCAATCTCGCGTTCTGTCAGCGGGTTATCGCCCTCGAAAAGGGATTCGGTGGCCAATTTTTGGTCCACAGCGGTACCGCCGGCGGCGATAGTTCGTACCGCGGCGGCGAGTTCTTCGGCAGGAGTTTCCTTGACCATAAAGCCTTTGGCGCCGGCGTTCAAGGCGCGTTTCAAGTAGCCGGGACGCCCAAAAGTCGTCAAAATCAGCGTTTTAGTGTCGGCAGCAGTCTCGGTGATGGCTTGGGTGGCAGCGATTCCGTCAAGGTCGGGCATTTCGATGTCCACCACAGCAACCTGGGGGTGGTGAGTTTGGACGGCATCGAGGAGCTCGCGACCATTGCTGGCCTGGGCGACTACCTCAATGTCGCCTTCGAGTTCCAGCAGTGCCGCAATTGCTCCGCGCACCAGCGCTTGATCATCAGCCAATACCACGCTAATCACAACTTTACCTCCACTACGGTGCCGGTCTCCGGGATGTTTTGCCGCTCGCTCTCGGAACTTGCGGCACTCGTGACCTCACGTTTCCCAACTATACTGAGAGTCCCGCCGACCTGTTCCACACGAGCCTTGAGCCCCTCCAGACCATGTCCGGTAGCATCGGGGGAGATGCCCACCCCATTATCGGTGATAGTCAGACTGCTCCGGTTCATCTCGATAGTGACTTGACGAGCCGCCGCGTGACGAATGATATTAGTAGTCGCCTCCCTAATCACCCAGGCAAAAATCGCTTGGTTCACAGCGGGGATGGAATCGAGATTTGACCAGGCGGTGCCCTCCCGCTGCAAGTCAATACCGGCACTCTCCAATGCCTGAGACGCGGCGGCGATTTCTTCGAACAAACTCTGTACTTTGAGCCCCGCCACAGTCTGCCTAACCTCTTCGATTGATTCCCGCGCCAGGTTTGTAATCTCGTGCAGTTCCGCCTGGGCACGCCCGGAATCACGTTCCAGCAGTTTTCCGGCCAGTTCCGACTTGAGGGCAATGACCGTAAGGGTGTGACCCAGGACATCGTGTACATCCCTGGCAACGCGTTCGCGTTCTTCCAAAATCGCTTGTGTTCTGGCTTGGCGCTGGCTCTCGATACCGGAACCGATAAAGAAAGCTATTCCCGCCACGAACATAAACACCGCTGAGGTGGAGATGGAGAGACCAAAATATTCTTGACCATTCGGTACAAAACGAGGGATGAGGAAGGAGGCTAAAACCGTCAAGGCTCCGGCAATGTAGCCAGCCGCCTGGGGCAGGGCGAAAGGTGCGGCAGCAGCGATAAACGGCAGGAAAGTTAAGGATTTCAGCGGTCCTAACACTGCCACCTGTAGCAATGTAATCAGCACAAGTACCACAAAGACTATGGCGTCGCTCTTGCGTAGGCGGTGCCGACCGTCGAAGTAGCGGAAGTTACGCTCTCCCAT
The DNA here is from genome assembly GCF_000185445.1 of Mobiluncus holmesii ATCC 35242. Taxonomy (NCBI): domain Bacteria; kingdom Bacillati; phylum Actinomycetota; class Actinomycetes; order Actinomycetales; family Actinomycetaceae; genus Mobiluncus; species Mobiluncus holmesii. The sequence goes on from NZ_GL622346.1 coordinate 1,958,822, forward strand.
GATTGGTTTGCGCCACGAGAGTGAAAAAGCAGCCACGTAAGCCAGCGCGAATATGGCGGTTAATACCAGGGAAATTATCTTCGGTCCCAGGGGTAAGGTCAGGGCTCGACTAATCGGAAAGTACAGGAACCCCAGCCATACGAGACTCATGAAGGTGCTCGTGAAAATGTAGGAGTTCGAAGGCGAACTGGTGAGACTGCGATCTTCTGTGGCGAGGGCAGGGGAAGATTCCGGGTTCATGCGTGCCTCCGTGAACGTTGATAGCCCCACAGTGCCAGAAGAGCAAAAATCAAGATCCACACTACAAAGTTCACGATGCCAATTCCTAGGTTTTCGGTGTACGGCTTTCCGTCCATAGTAATCTGATTTCCGTTAGTGCCGGCATATCTGGCGAGAATTCCGTAACCGTAGCCCGGCATGAATTTCGCGAAATCCAGCAGCCATCCGCCCAGGGGCATGAAAAAATTCGCTATGAAAGCAAACAGGGTGGTCAGTCCCGAGGCGATAGAGACGGCTGTATCGGAATGCAGCAACAGTCCGAAAGCCAGACCGTAGAGGGTGAAAGTGAGTGATCCGCCCAGAATCACCAAGACAGAGATAATCCAGGCAGAGGGATCCGCTTTGGCTTGAGTCAGACCACCCAGCAGGAAGATGACCGCCACGGGCAAAGCCGCCAGCAGCGCTCCCAGGGCGATTTTGGTACCCAGGTACCTCCCGTTACTCAGGGGAGTCAGTGCGATTTGGCGTCCCCAACCTTGAATCTTTTCCACGGAGGTGCCAGCGGCAAAGCTGGCGGTGGAGAGAATGGCTCCGTAGGCGGCGATATTGACCATAATGACCCAGGCCCAATTGACAGTCGTGTCGGCGACCATTTCCTTGGCGTAGGTCGCGGCAACCCCAAAAATCAGGTAAATCACCACCGGAAGGCCAATGACAAACATGGGTACTTCGGGTGAGCGCAGAATTCGCTTTAAATCCAGAGCAAATATTTTCGTGTTCATGATGAGATTTCCTTAGTTGCTTGTCAGGGTAAAGAAAGTGTCCTCCATGGAGGGAGGTACGATTTCCAAATGGCTCACGCCTGGTTGAGAGAGGATGAAACGCGCGAATTCATCCGATTTCTGTACCGAGAGGTACATTCTGTGGTCTTTGATTTCGACAGATTCTTGGGGCCAATGTTGTTGTATCTGAGCGGTGAGCGCGTCGAGGTGCGAGGAATCAACCTGGAAGGACACGTTGCGCGTTCGCTGGGCAGTAATTTCTGCCGGGCTGGCATCCGCAATAATTTTTCCGTGATTCATCACCACGATGCGATCAGCATAATCCGCGGCCTCCTGCAGGTAGTGGGTGGCAAAGATGATGGTCTTGCCGTTTTGTGCCTGACCGTGCATCACTTCCCAAAAGTCGTGGCGCGCGTTGGCGTCCATCCCCGCAGTCGGTTCGTCGAGTATCAATAAATCCGGGTTTGGCAACAGAGCTAGCGCGAATTTAATCCGCTGCTGTTCCCCGCCGGAGCATTTCCCAATCTTACGTTTGCGGATTGGTTCCAGGTTTGCCGCGCTTATCACTCGCTCCCGATTTTCCGGGGTGTCAACATCGTGACCGTAAGCTGCGGCAATCCAGCGGACGACTTCGGAGACATACATGTCTTTGAGCAGGCCCCCCGTTTGCAGGACGGAGGCAATTTGACCGCGGGAAATCGCAGTTTTCGGGCTTTCGCCCAGAACCTGCACTTCCCCGGAGGTCGGTGCACTGAGCCCCAGAACCATATCCAGAGTGGTGGTTTTTCCCGCCCCGTTCGGTCCCAGCAGAGCCATAACTGTACCAGTCGGTACATTAAGTTCGATGCCGTCCACCGCGTGGACTTTCCCGAAGTGCTTATGCAGATGAGTGAGCTGCAGAGCAGCTGTAGTGGTTGTGTTCATGTATTTAAGTCTCGCGCCCCGGCGTTTGAGCCGGTAGTGTGCGCAATCACAAAAATTAGATGACATCTGTCATGTTTTCCGGGCTTTGTGGGAGCCAGATTAGAATGACTCCATGACCAAGATGAGCGAGTATCTGGACGATTCGGCAAAAAATGGCGCTGTGTCGGTTGGTTCACGCTGCCTGGTGGTGGTCGGAGGGGTCCAAGGTCTGCGTGCGCTGTGCGCTGATAGCTGGGATTTTTCGACCTATGAGATGGTAATTTGTGGCGATTCGGGTCAGGATGTGGCGCGAACTTTGGGGATTAATCCCGATGTCTATATCGGCGACTTCGATTCTTCGCCGCGTCCGGCAGGTCAGACTGAGTTCGCGGACGGACGCACCCGCTCTCCCGAAACCTTGGCGGCAGTGCCCGTCACCACCCCTAGTGATGCGGTTCCCGGCGATGGCGTAGAAGTGATAGTACTCCCCGTAGCCAAAGAAGTTACGGATTCTGAAGCGGCAGTCGATTTGGCGTATTCTCGAGGTTACCAGCACATTGATGTCATTGGCGGCTTGGGGGGGCGCTTGGATCATACTTTGGGGAACCTTGGTATCTTGGCGAAATACGCTCACACTCCCGCCCGACTACGCTGGATAGATGGCTACAACATGGTGTCCTTGGTGGGTCCGGGAACCCATACGGTACCCCGCAACGACTACCATTATTTCGGTTTAATTCCTTTCGATGGTGATGTGCAGGGGCTCACCTTGGCAGGGACACGCTACCTGGTCGAGGACTTTACCCTGGTTCGCGGCTCAACACGCGGGGTTTCCAACGAAATCACCGCACAGTGCGCCACCGTTTCTTTCACCAGCGGCAGACTGCTGATGGTCTCGTCACGAGATTTGCAGATTTCGGGTCAATAGTCTGTCCGGGCGGCTCTTCATGACAAGCGCGGTAAGGCAGGTTTCGGGTTTTCGCGAGCTGTTCGAGATTTTGCAGCGCAATGTGAGAGATGCGGGAAAGTGGTGGCCGGCAGAAACGAAGTTTGAAATCCTGGTAGGCGGCGTGCTCACCCAAAACACGACCTGGACCAACGTGGAAAAGTCCCTAGAGAACCTGCGGAAGCAGGGACTGCTTGACCCGATGCGGCTGGTGGGGGCGAAATCGAGTGAACTGGAGACACTCATTCGACCCAGCGGATTCATGCGCGCGAAAGCACAATACCTGAAAAACTTGACCGAATGGTACATAAAAACTGATGCCCGGGCTAGTGAGATTGACACCCCAACGCTGCGCAACTCCCTTTTGCGAGTTCCGGGAGTGGGTGAGGAAACTGCCGATGACATCCTGCTTTATGCCTATGATCGCCCGGTTTTTATTTTCGATACCTATGCGCGCCGGTTGCTAGTGGCAGCTGGTTTGGGAGAGTTTCGGACCTATCGTCAAGCGAAGCAGGTCTGCGATGCGGCATGGCGAGTGGAGGGATTTACGGTGGCGGAACTGGCGATATTCCACGGTTTAGTGGTACAGGCCGGAAAGGACGCGCGCCGAGAGGGAAGTTGGGAAGGTATCCTGAGGGTATGATTAAAGGCGCGATTTTCGATTGTGACGGGACGCTGCTCGACACGATGCCGCTGTGGCGAGAGGCAGCTGGAAAATACTTGACGACCTTAGGGGTAGAGGTCGAAAAAGGTTTGGGGGCGCAATTTTTCGAGATGACTTTGCCCGAGTCGGCTCGCCTGGTGCGCCAACGCTTTGGGCTGGACTTAACGGTCAACGAAATCGTGAATGGTATCAAAGATGCGGTCTATACCGGCTATCTCGAGGACGTGCAGCTCAAGCCCGGTGCCAGAGGTTTCTTGGAGGTGCTGGCTGAAGCGGGGGTGCCGATGACGGTGGTCAGTTCCGGATCAGAGGCTTTGATTCGTCCGGCTTTTCGTCGTCTGGGGATTGAGGAGATGTTTACCCAGTATTTTGCCTCCTCGGAGACTGGGATGCATAAGCGCGAGCCGACTATGTTTTTGCAGGCGGCGGAGGCGATGGGCAGCATGCCGGAGGACGCTTGGGTGTTTGAAGATGCGGTTTATGCGGTCCGGGTGGCCAGAGCGGCGGGTTTCCATACGGTGGGAATTGCTGACGATGCTAGCCGGGGCGAGTCGGATGTTCTGGCGCGCGAGGCGGAGGCGTACTGGGAGGAATATCCGGGGGAGATTCCCGATTTTATGCGTTCCTAGGATGGCGTCAGATATTGGAACGATTGTTACAATTGCTGGGGAATTTCCGGCAATGTTCCGGTGGGCTGATTTGTGATGTTACCCTTCCTCTTGCGGCGTTTGGCGAGGAATTTTCGGGTCCGATGGGTGATAAATATGAGTCCGATGGCGATGATTATCAAGAAAAAAATCACCAGGATGGGGATGAAGATAGCCGTCAGGGACATTGCCAGGGAAAATCCTTCTTCCGCGCCAGAAGCTACGGGGGCGGCAAGACCGCCGGTAGCGGTGTTCAGGACGGGACGGCTGATTGTTTTGCCACCGTGAACCGTCAGTGCTACGACTACTCCCAGGACTATGCCTATCCAGGGATTATGCGCCATCAGGGAGGAGTGTTCTTCAAAGTCCTTAGCGGCAGTTGCGGCGGTGAATATCAATCCGCCGGTGGCGGGGCGAATCACGGTGCTAATAGCATCATTGATGCTGTCCAGTGCGGGTACTTTGTCGATGAAAAAATCCGCGAAACACAGGATGGCTGCGATGGCGATAGCCCAGGGGGAGGCAATCCACGCGAGTTCGGCGGGTAGGGTGACGAAGCCGGTGAAACGTGCGACTAGGGCAACGATGAGGAAAGGGATGTAGGCGTTAAATCCTGCGGCTGCTGAGAGTCCCAGCCCTGTGAGCGTAGCAAGCATAAGTAGATTTTAGCTTTCTTCCTTGTGCGATGCTGATTTTTTCCTCTCTGGAATAACGGGGAAACAGAGCATCTGGCTGTTGGTGCTAGAATGTGGCATACTGTTGTAGTTTGAACCGCGGGCGTAGTTCATCGGTAGAACGACAGCTTCCCAAGCTGTAAAGGCGGGTTCGATTCCCGTCGCCCGCTCCATTGACTAAAAGCCGGGCTTTAGCCCGGCTTTTAGTCAATCTGGGGGCTACGACGGGAATCGAACAGGTTCGCTCAGTGGCAGCGACGCAGTCGCGTGAGCCGCTGAGTAAAACGGTGGAGGCGTTAAAAAACGGCACTGGTGTGCCGTTTTAGCCGGAACGCCTTAAAAATCCTCCGTCGCCCGCTCTGGGCCATGGATATTGCCTTTGACAAGGACGAGTTTTTCCGGCAGCGTGATTCGCAGTATGCGGCAGAACATCCGGAGAAACAGGCAGCCAAGGGGGAAATCCACGAAAATCTGATGGCAGGGTGCATTTCCGCTCTGGACGAAAAGCTGGCGGCGCCAGGGCAAACGCAGGAGGACTATCTTCCTTCGGAGATTGAAAAATTCAAGGATGCCACGGGCTATGAGGAATTTTTGGACTTTGATCCCGCCGAAATCAAGGCAGCGTTAGAGAACCCGGACAAGTCCCGCATTGACGAGATGCTGGTCTCTGAGGAAGAGGCAGAACGCGAGTATATGGCGGAGGCGACCGCCTATGTGCAGACGCCCGCCGACATTGCGGAGCGGGTACAGGTGGTACAGGAGCAGCCGCAGGGCGATACCTTTTCCATCTACCAACTGAAACCGGGGGACGCCACACGGGATTACCGCTTTGAACCGCTGGAGACTATCCGAAACAACGGCCTTTCCGTGAAGCCGGAGAACTATGAACTGGTCTACACCGCTCCGCTGACGGAAAAGGATGATCTGGAAAGCATCTATACCCGCTTTAACATCGACCACCCGGCTGACTTCAAGGGGCACTCTCTGTCTGTGTCCGATATTGCGGTGCTGCATCAGGACGGGAAGGACACCGCCCATTACTGTGACCGCTTTGGCTTTTCTCAGATGCCGGAGTTTTTGCAGCCGGAACGGGCGGCAGAGGTCACGATTCCCACGCCGGATCAGATGGCGACGCAGGAGCGAATCAGCACACCCAGAGGCAGCTTTTGTGTGACCAATATGACGCGGGAACAGATGCAGGCGGCGGGATATGAGATTCACCATCAGCCTGACGATGGGAAATACCTCATCATGGGCAACGGCACACGAGCCTTTGCTGTGTGCGCACAGCGGCCGGAGCAGAACAATCCCCTCCGCACATCGGAAATGACGTTGGAGGATGACTACGGCATGATTGACGGCATCATCAACAACGGCAGACGCGGCGAGGAATTGGAGAAAAAGCAGGAGCAAACGGAGCGGATGAAGCCGGAGAGGCTTTCCATCCGAGAGCGGTTGGAGGATGCCAAACGGGAGTGCGCGGGCATAAGGTCTCGGAGAGCAAGAAGCTCGGGCGTGATGTACCGGAGCAGGTTTGTCTATGAGCCGGAGCAAGAAATGGAGGCTGGAATGGGCGTTCTTCCTTGGTGACAACGGAAGGCGGCAGTAAAACCATACCTGCCGCAAATGCACACACGGCTGCAAGCAGAGCTTCCGACCTGTCCACATTACAGCTCAAAGCGCTCTAATTCTGTGCAGATAAGGGTGCGAAAACCGCAGAATAAGCCCTTGTATCCGCAGTTTCAAAGGGTGCCATTATGATTTCTAATGTGCCAGACTGGTTACTGGCACACGGAGAAAAAGAATCGATTTCAAACACTTGTTGTTATGTTTCGTCTTTGCTGGCAGGCATTTTGATAAATGAAACGCCAGCCTGTTTCATGGGCTTCCATTCACCTTTCAAAGCGCTTTGAGGCAGAGCCTCATATACAAATAGCCAGTTACGATTAAAATCATCTTTGTTCGTGGCTAAAGCTTTAGCGTGAGCCTTGAGTTTCTTCGTTTCACTGCTGTCTTTATGGGCGGTGAAGTATAAAAAAGCAAAAAGCATAAACAGACAGGAATCGCTTGAAATTGCTGCATCTGCGGTTATACCTTTTATCTTAAAATTATATTTTAGCGAAAAATAAATTGAAAAACAAATTGCCTCGTAATTCTGGGTATTATATCCGAGCTGAAATACCTTTTGTGAGAATAAAGCAATTTGCTGGCCTTCAACAGACAATGGCTCAAATACATGACGTTCAAGAAGCGGAATTAGATACGGATACAATAAACTAAGATGGAAGATTGTTTTTATGCAGTAATCCCTTGCATTAGGAGTAAGTTTCTGTCCTGATAACACTTTTATAGCATAATTCAGTATGGCAGAATTACCCTTATTTTTTTGCATTAAGTCGATTGACAAATCTAAATATGCGCGGGCACCAATAAAATCAAGTTTTCCATTACGTTGTATTATGGATGCAAAATTTATTTTCCGAACCCATTGTTCTACGGATGCTACGGGTAACTCCTGTATTTCTGTTTTTTTGAAGTTGAGTGTAAGATCGAATTGGCGAAGCTCGCCGCCTAATTCAAGTAAGAATTTTTGCCCATCTTCCATGCTCTCAACATAGCATGTGTAGTCATCGATATTTCGTATGTAACGCCAATCCTTGTCATATAGATTCTTATCAACAACTGTAAGAATAAGCTCTGATAAGAGATTTGATGCATGAGGACCAATCAAAAGGCCGTGTGTTTCACCATTCTTGCAATTCTGTGTATAGTGGTCGATTTGATTATACCATTTCTTTTTATCTCTACTATTTTTCTTAGCAGTAACTTTCCCAGCCAATGCCCAAGGAATAGAATGCGTATAGATACTTGGAAAGCAGGTTGAAATATCGGCTTTTACAACATACCTTTTCCCAATAAGCAAATCCGGCTCTGGCGTACCATCCGTTTTCCAATTTGAATAGCTCATGGAAAAGAGCGCATCTGAATTATTTCTCTTGCGGATATGAATACGACTAATCTTATAATCTTGACTTGCTGTTTGTTGCTTAAAATGATGTTTCAGATTATCCCAGTTATCTGAAAGACAACAGCATAGCTTTTGATAAGCCATGGGGTTAGGGATACCCAATGGTCGAGGAACATTGATGTTGCGCACACTTTCATAATAGATATACTGTTTCCAATTATCAGAAAATAATGGGTCTTTATTGTGGCAATAATGATAGAAATCGACAGAGCTCAAAATAGGAGGAAGTTTATCGGTAAATAACCCATAAGCCAGCAATCGTTCATACAATTCATCGGCTGATATATCATTCATCAAGTCGGCATAGCTTTTTGGCATTGCAGAAACCTCCTCTATACGTCTAGTACTTAATTATAGCACTATTCGTCAAACACTCTATTGCCATATAGCAAGCGGAAGAAATTCTTGAGAAAATACTCAAAATTTTCCCCCTTCTTCGTTTTGCTCTAAGCAACGACTAGCTGCCATACCGCCACGATTTACTGCAAGGTCAAGACAAAGCCGCAGATCACACCACCGATAATGAAATTCAGTACGAACAAGGCGATCACTCCATCCAGGAAGCCGCCGTCCGGCCCGATCTAGAGGCACATCCGATGAAGGTTAAGCGGCAGCGACGCAGTCGCATGAGTCGCTGAGTAAAACGGTGGAGGCGTTAAAAAACGGCACTGGTGTTCCGTTTTAGCCGGAACGCCTTAAAAAACCTCCGTCGCCCGCTCCACGAAATAAGTCAAAAAACCCACCAACACCGACCTTTTGCGGCAATACCGGGCTACGACCCAAAATAAAGACACGCAAAATGTTACTTAAGCCAAAAATAGGTTGCGTTAGCGGGTATATTGATAGCACATGATTATTCCCACAGTGTTCGTTGCAGAAACTGGTGGAAGGTGTTGGGTCCGGGGTTCTTTCTGCGCTGAGAGTGCTTTTGGTCTGGAGAAATGGAGCGCTGATGAACGACTTGACTGATCTTCCAAATATTGGGTCAAAGTTAGCCCAAGCACTTATTGAGGCGGGGATTGACACACCTGCGAAACTGGCCGAGGTTGGCAGTGTAGAAGCATGGTGGCGTGTTCACCCCCGGTTCACCTGCCTGCACTCGTTACTAGCTCTTGAAGGCGCGATACAAGGCGTCCCTAAAAGCCTGCTTAATCAAGAAATTCGCGAACGATTGCGACAGGAAACACTTAGTGATTGATGTGTTATGAGTCCGTTCATGTCGAGTAACCGCAAATGACCGCAACGTCTATTCAGTATTTGCGCAGGGGGGAGTGCCATGACCACAAGGGACGGTAGCCAAACCGATGAACCAAAAGGACAGATGCTGATTTATCAGAGCCCAGACAACTCCGTAACTATTGAGGTCAGGCTTGAGGGCGAGACGGTTTGGCTCACGCAACAGCAGATGGCAGAGCTCTTTCAGAGTTCAAGGTCTAACATTGTCGAGCATATTGGCAATATCTATGCCGAGGACGAGCTGGATGAGGAGGCAACTTGTCGGGAATTCCGACAGGTTCGTCGTGAGGGCAGCCGCAACGTGACGAGAACACTGCCTCACTACAACCTTGACATGATTATTTCCTTGGGATATCGAGTAAAATCAAAGACTGCTACGCAATTTAGACGGTGGGCAACCGAGAGGTTAAAAGAGTACCTCGTCAAAGGTTTCACCTTGGATGATGAGCGACTCAAGAACCTCGGGGGCGGATCGTACTGGTACGAACTTCTCGAACGAATCCGTGATATCCGCTCATCGGAGAAGGTGATGTACCGGCAGGTGCTGGATTTGTACGCCACAAGTGTCGACTACGACCCGAGGAGTGCAGAATCGATTGCGTTTTTCAAAATGGTTCAGAACAAGTTGCATTATGCTACCCACGGACACACCGCGGCAGAAATCATCCATGAGCGAGCCGATGCTTCCAAGCCTTTCATGGGAATGACCACTTTCAAGGGTAGTCAACCCACACTTGAAGAAGCAAAGGTCGCGAAGAACTACTTGACAGAATACGAGCTGAGAGTGCTGAATCGTCTTGTTTCCGGTTACTTCGATTTTGCCGAAGTTCAAGCTATGAATCATCGTCCGATGCACATGAGCGACTACGTCGAGCACCTTGACAATATTCTGGCAGCAACTGGGCAACAGCAACTTCAAGGAGCCGGAAAAATTAGCCACCAGGTCGCGATTGAAAAGGCAACTACTGAGTATCGCAAATATCAGGCACATACGCTGTCTCAGGTCGAGCGGGACTATCTGGAAACCATTAAAGCTCTCGAAACGAAAGCCAAGAAAGGCGAGAGTGACGCCCCCGATTCGGACAGATAAGTCCAAATCAAGAAAGCGCGGAGTAGAATGCGCCTGTCCAACCTATCTGGTCACATCAAAATACGCCAGAACGCATACCAATCCCGACCTTTTGCTGCAGTTCCGGGCTACGACCCAAAATAAAGACACGCAAAATGTTACTTAAGCCTAAGGTTTAGCCTTATTGGAGCATTACTGGATGTGAATCGTCGAGCCTTGCCAATGGTCGATGAGCCAGCGGTCGTGACTGGCGATAATCAATGTTCCTTTCCACTCGCTCAGCGCATCTTCCAAGGCCTGCATACTGTCGAGGTCGAGGAAATTGGTCGGCTCATCGATGATGAGGATGGCAGGGGCTGAGGCCAAGGCTAGGGCGATTTGTGCGCGGCGTTGGTTGCCCGCAGACAGTTCGGGGATAGGGGTTGCCCACTTTGCGGGGTGCAAGATTCCTTTCCCGGCTTTGCCGATTCCCCCTCTCCAGACTTCGGTGGTGAATCCAAAATCACGGGCTCTCGGTAAATGTTGGGGCACCAAGCTAACCGCTTTGTCGCGTGTGATGGTTCCGCTTGCCGAGGCGTCGGCAGGGGGCTGTCCAGAGTTTATCCAGTTCAAGAGTGTGGATTTCCCCGACCCGTTGGCGCCGGTGACCAGCAGGTGTTCGCCATAAACGACATCGAAACTGAGTGGCGCGAGACGCTGTTCCACGCTGGCAAGCCTTACAGATACCGCCACCCCGGCGCGCTTGGCAGGCTGGGCAAACGCGAAGGACAATTCATAGTTACGAGGTTTGCGCACTTCTCGCGTCGCTAAGGTGTCCAAGCGCTGGTCGTCGTTTCGTATCCGACGTGTGGCGGTCGCGGCGGCACGGTCGGCAAAAAACTTCTTCGCTTTGCCTTGAGCGCCGGCGAGCCGCACACCTCCACGAGAGATTTTTCCAGCCGCCTGCCGATGCCTTTGCACCTTACGCGCTTCATCTTGCTGGGCAGCGTGTAGTTCCACGTACTTGGTGCGGGCACGGGCTTTTTCAGCCAGATAGTCGGAGTAAGCCCCCGCGCAACAGTAAAGACCTGCGGTTTCGCCCGACCCTTCGGCCTTCGCCAAAGCATTGAACACCTCCACGTCCATATCGTAAATTACCGTGGCGGTGTCCTCGATGAAAGCCCGATCATGGCTGGCCATCAGGACCGGACCGCCCCAGCTATTGACCGTTTGCGTCAGAAAACTGAGCGCCTGAGCATCGAGATGGTTGGTAGGTTCATCCAAAATCAACACTGCCGGTTTCAAGATGAGGGTCGCCGCTAATTGCAGCCTGCCGCGCTGACCAGGCGACAACCGGGACAGCTCCCGGTTCCGCCCCGACCTTGTGAAAGACATCAAGTCGAGCCCTGCCAATACTTCGGCCACCCGGGCATCGAGCGACCAAATATCAAAACCCGTCATCTGAGCCAGCAGCTGATCATATTCTTGCTCCCACTCGCCAAGTGCGCCGCCCTCGCCGATTCGCGAAGTTACCTCCGCAAACTGGTCGGCTACGGCTCGAAGTGGACGCAGCGCGGCGTCAAGGTAGTCGCTGACGCTACCATCAAACTGTTCGACGTTGGGAACCCCGAAGCGCTCCAATTCGGTTCCCTCGACTTTGCCCCGCTGTGCCAGCAGATTGCCCGAAGCGATACGCAGCAGCGTAGTCTTGCCGCACCCGTTGGGTCCGACCAGGCAGGCGCGCTCACCATCGCTGACGTGCAAAGTGACATCATTGAGCACCGGGACAGTTGCATAAGAAAAAGAAATATTAACGAGGTTGATGACAGGCATAGTAATCTCCGGGACGCAAGAATTTAACGGGAAGCGTCTCAGCCGGGCTGAGCAGAGATTACTTGGTCATCGGAAGATATCTCCTCGATAGAAGGGGTGGGCGAAGGATTAACTCCATTTTAGCTCACTGCTTTCGCGCTAGCTACTGTTTTTTTAGGCGCTGGCGTCCCTGTCACAAGGGACGGATTTCGTCATGCTGTCTTGCTGAATGCGCAGGGCAAGCCGATTTCCAAGACCTATGACGACACATTCTTTACGTCGGACCCGGAAGGTGCTGTGATCGTGGCTTTCTCCGGGAGATGACAACGGGGTTTTGGGCTACCTGGGATACGAATAGGAACACTAAGGGCAAGTAAACGCGAGCCAGCCGGTGCGCCCTGAAAGTCAGTCCCCTGGGGGCGCTAGTTTTCGCTAGGTGCCTTGGGGTGGGAGGAAGCCGCGGCATCTTCTGGGGTTTTCGGGTGACGTTTGTCGAGGTAGTGCGCGGCACAGGAAGCGATGACGAGCAGGCTGAAAAGATTCCACGCAAACGCGGCAAAGCCGGAAAGAGGTTCGTTTTCCTGAGATGTCAAAAATGCGATTCCGAGAAGCACAGCCAGCAACGCGTCAACTACGTAAACCCATGATTGGTTTACATTCGCGGTTTGTTTCCCTGCCAGAACGCTTGCCATTATCAGTATCACGAAAGAAAAGACTGCCCACCACCGAGGGATGACCGGCTCTCCCAGAACCTTAAACAGAACAGCCGACGTGGCGATACCGAGAACGACAATGATTGCGAGCGTGGCGAACCGCGACACTTTGCTACGCTGATTGGCTAGTTCCTTCATAGGCGGCATTCTCTCATTTCGATTTCTATATCTCAAGAGGGTATGGTCCGGGAGTCTGTGGGGGCTGCCGTAGCAGGGTGGGGCGGGGCGTTTAGGGTGCGGTGCCACTGGCGGTGCCGTCAAACCAGATTATGATGGTTTTGAAGGGCAAATTCTTTAACATTAATATCGCATTTCTACTGTTCAAAGCAATTTAGGGAGCGATTTTAGGTCAATCTGACCTTATTTGTTAAGTCAAAGTGATTTTTTTATATGCCATGGTATTGACGTGTGTGTATCGCTAGCAATACTATGGCACGAAAAAAAGAATCACGGATTATGACCACGAGCGTTCAGGGAAGGATTGCAATGGCTTCTATGCGAACAAAGCGTCTGGCAAGTTTTGTGCTGGCACCGTGCATAGTGCTAACTGCCTTGGCTTTTACCTTGCCTGCACTGACGGTTGCCGAGAACGCGGCGGCGGCGACTGGGCAATCCGCGAAGCCTAACACCGGACCGATTGGGACAGACAACGATCCCTGGCCACAGTCCTTTCCCCGGGACACGGACATGAGTCACGTGTCAAAAATGAAGCAGGGACGTATCGCGCTGGTTTTTGATTTTGATCCGCGCTACACCTGGGAGACCATGGGTGGAAACCGGATACCTCAGGGCAGGAATCAAAAAACCACGCGTAACTTCGACCAGTCCGAACAGATTAAAAAATATCTGAAAAACTTGGAGGGCGCCCCGGTACAGGTGGGGATATACACTTTTGACCGTTTTGACCGTACTGACAGGTACCAAAACGTAGCCTGGGCAAACACCCCGGATTTGCCCGCGACATCACTGGAAAACAAAGATGGCTTCGACAAAGTGATGGCGAAACTGGACTCCTTGGATGCCACCGACGGTACGGGAAGGCGTAAAGGGGATGGCACCGCTGCTGACGACGTGTCCAACCAGGAGCAGGGATTGCAAAAGGTACTGAACGATATGGATAAGTACCACTACACGGACGTGTTCCTCTTTACCGTGGGTATGCCAAACAAATGTGGGGTACACGATGGGGGATGTCCGGACGTCATAAAAAACCTCACCGAGGATCAAAAGAAATTCCTAAAGAAATCTGGTGCGCTTAAGGATGATGGCACCTCAGCTATCACCGAGCCGCATCGGTGGACGTACAAGAGCGACCCTGCAATTGCAGCCGCGGTGAAAGCCTACGAAATTCAGAAAAAAGGTGCCAAGCTGCGCCTCATGCATATGTACGTCAACTGGGGAATCAACGACCGCGCTTTTCAGTATGCGGGGTACATGCTGGGTGAAAAAATCGAAGGCACCATTGTCCCCGGTCCGCTGGGAGCCGAAGACCATGTTAAGTTGAATATCCCTGAGAGCATCAAAGACCAGTGGGTGACCATTCGTCACGCCGGGAATTTGGGGCTATACCACAGCGATAGAAGCATGATAGATGGGAGATATGACGGTAAAAAGATTGTGGAGGCGTGTAACAATTGGCACGGCTTGGGGACGCTTGACCTTCCCAAAAGAGATGGCTTTGCCCAAGATATTAAGCTCGGTGGAAACAATGGAAACCAATATTGTAACCACGTGCGTGATGGTAAGTTCGGTAAAACTGTGGTGGACTGGTTACAGAAGGCTCAAGGTCTAGCGGTAATTAATGACCAGGTTGACCAAGATTTACGCTTTATCAAGCCCAACGCGAATCGACAATTTAGCATCAAAGTTGCGGGCGGCAACGATACCTCCGTGAAAACCGCCGCGGACGGCTTCTTTGATCATGATGGTGCGGATGGTCAGGTCACAGAAGTTAAGTTTACCCAACCCTCGCCCCGCGAGCAGATTACGCCTTTCAAAGGCACGGATCATAAACTGCATAATGCCCGCTGCCATGGGTGGAACGCGGGGAAAAAACCGGAGACGTTCTATCCTGAAGACATTAATGACCCAAATGGTATCCCTATTGGTTTTAAATTCACGCAGGACCAGCTAAATGTGAGCGACAATAAAGGATATCAGCTAGCTAAGTGTGCGGTGTATTCCCGTCCTTTCCAGGAAGTAGAGATTGTCAAGCGTGCCATCACTGCTAAAGACGACCCGATAAATACTGTGCTGGGTCCGGGGAAAGTAAAAGAAAACAATCAAGTGGTGACTAAGCCGGGAGCGAAATACGAATTCGCATGGAAATGCGTTGATCCCCTGAACCATGATGTCAACAAAGTGATTTCTTCCAGTGAGGGAATTCCCGCAGGTAAACGTACTCTGGAGATAAAAGGAAAGGTCAACAACCTCTACGAATGGGAACCCCTGGGAATCGGCAAAACTATAACTGAGAACAATCAGCCAAAGTCGATGCTGCCTGTAGGAGCCAAGTGTGAGGTTACAGAAAAGATTAAACTGCCCGCAGGCTATTACGCAGACGAGCGAGAAAACGCGGCAAAGGCTAACCAACTCTATACCTCAGAAAATCGTGTGGAGGGACGTAACTATCAGATAGAGATCCCCGCTAACGCCTCGGACCAGGAAAAGCAACACCCCGGGAGCGTAGGTCAGGCGCAAAACAAGGATAAACAAGCAACCGGGGGTCACACTTTTGGTGCCACTATCCGTTATGAACAAGGCAGTATTACCGCTTCTGGGGTTTCTCCGATTTCCCAACTGGTTTCCACGACTACTTACCGTTCCCGCAAGGCAGGAATTCATTTCACCCTGAAATTAGATAATCCCGAGAACGATCCTGCCTACGACACGGTTTTGGCTAAAGAAAAAGCTAAAACCGCACGTAATGGCGTAACTCTGGTGCCGGTTTACTACAACTGCCGGTTTATGCCCGACCCGAAGAAACCCTTGGAATTACCGGAAACTAATCAGGGCTACATTCCTACCCCGGTGCAAAGTGGATGGATGTATGTTCCCGTCAAGAAAGGGGAAGCCACGGGCGAAGCCTACATCGGTTACCAAGGAGTTAACGAGCGAGGTGAACTGCCGAAACAGGGCGGTCAGGAAGTCAAGGTTCCGACCTGGCCGGTAGGAACACACTGCCTGTTTTCTACGGTGGCGCCTCCGGAGGCTGAACAGCAAAGCACGGGACGTCCGCTCGATTTGCCCGGTTTCACCAGTACTGAGAAATACTCCTCTACCGTATGCGCGGGTCATGACTATCAACCCGGTGACGGAGAAATTGAGTGCGGTAAAAACTATTTCTGGGTCGGCAGTGATAGAGAGCACACCATCAAATTAACCCAAGAATTTTATCGTCAACATGGACAATTGGAAGTTTCCAAAGTTTTGAAAGGCTCGGCGATTAGCCAGGGTCTCACCACGCCTTACGAAATGAAGTTAGGTTGCCAGCAGGAACGGGTGAAATTACCTGTAAATGATAACGGTCTCACCCGTGGCAATGATGGTTCCTACACCTTCACCGTGAAGCCCGGAGAACCACGAACGATACAGGGAGTACCCGCAGCGGCTAACTGTCAGCTGAGCGAGACTAATTCCAATAAAACCAAGATACGTAATGTTACAGTCACGATTCCTCGGACTCAGGAAATAGCTCCGCTGAAAGATTTGTCGAAGCCCCATCAGGTTGAGGTGGAAAACACCCTGGAGTACACGCCGGGAAGCCTAAAAATTACCCACAAAGGCACATATGACAATAACCTGACCTCCGCGATGCAAGAACAAATTCAGAACCAAAATCGCAATATAGAGCTTCGTTGTACTGATTTGGATGGCAAAGTTACTACCAAGTCCGTGCAGTTGCATCCGGGAGACACATCTGTGATACCGAACCTATCCGCGGGTTCCAAATGTGTTGTCAGCGCCGATACCAGTGGATTTAGTGTGCAAACCCAGGATGACCCGAATGCGGGACCATCGGAGCATTACATACAGGTGGCATCAAAACCGGTGGAAGTCACGATTAACCCAGGCAGTAATGAGAGCACCGTCGAATCTTCGTTTTCGCATCTCACTGCCGGGGAACTCACTATATTTTCGCGAGTAAAGCAGTGGCCGGCTTACGGTGCGGTAAGAGGGAAACTGCCACGGAATGTTTCTGCGGAGATAACCTGTGGAACTCAAAGTTATTGGACTAAAACGTTAGATTTGGACATGACGGTACCGTCTACCATTAGTGGTACGAATTTGCCGGAAAACACTGCATGTAAGCTGCACGTAAAGGTGTTCAATACTTGGCCCACCGAGATTGAGGGCACGACCGAGTTCAAAGCTGGTGCCGGAAACAAGCTGACCGCAGCCAATTCACCCGCTGAAGAGTTCGGCTTCACAACCCCGCGTTCCAATCAGACGGGTACTTCTCTGGTGCTGGCTCATAGCTTCCGCGAGGCTCAATCCACAGCGAAATTCCGCCTCGATAAACCCCAGATGTGGACCAGCGCAGACGAAAAAGCCAATACCGGAGTGAAGGTGCCTGATTCCTGGAAAGCAGCCCTTTTGAAAGGCATGAGCGCAGTGCCTAATGAAGTGACCTGCAAACTGGGCAACGATACTGTTTCTCGACCCGTAAATCTCGACCCCCAGGGCAACTTTGCACAGACTCAGGTGCCTCGTGGCTGGAAGTGCCAAGCGGCAGTCAGCCCAAGACTTCTAAAAATTGCGGGTACCGACCTCAAAGAGTCGAAATGGAGCCCGAGCAGCCCTGCCGGCGCAACTACGAAAAATTTTGATGCGAAAGTGGCAGGCGCTGACCCGCAGGCTCCCGTGACATTGGACTGGACCGCAGGTGATGAATTTTCGGCAACGCTGAGTAATACATACCGTGTCCAATTGGCATCCTTTAATGTTAAAAAGAAAGTCGGTGGCGAGGGCGTCGGCGCGATTCCAGCGGAATACCAGTTTAAGATTCATTATTCGTGCACATTGAATGGTGAAACTATAGATCTTCCCGCGCCGGCTAACATTAACGATAAAACAGCTGAAGCCTACGAAGTGGTCAATGGCAACAACAGTGCCTGGGACGCAGCCGCACACCTCAAGAAAGACCTCGAAAAGCGTTTCAGCGGTACTTTGCAGACCGAAAAAACCGTTGACATCGTGCGGTTCCAGCAGGGTGAATGGCATCCTATCGACGCCCTACCAGCCGGTGCGGTCTGCACAGTTTACGAGGACGCCGCCGCTAAAGTCGATTCTTCGCGTCTGGATAATTATTGGGAGCTTGCCGCTGGCTATCGCGGTCGTGAACCCGCTGCCAAGTGCGAGGCTGATTCCAAAAAGTGTACTCCGACCTCGGAAACTAATAATGACGGTTTGGGCGGGGCAAAAGTATTTTTGCCTACAGACACACCGTCTCAGGCTAATCGTTTCTATAAAGATAAACAGAATGCTAAAAACGACCAGGGAAAGCCTTTGAATCCCCAGGTCCCCCAAAAATTCCCAGAAAACTTCGCCGGTACTTTGGTGCCGTGGAACAACTACACCTTTGATAAGGCGAAGCAACTCCGTTTGACAATGAAGCTGGAGGGAAACGGTAAAGAATTGCTCGCCGGACAAACTCTGCACACGCGGTTGTATTGTCAACCTCCTGCTATGCGTGACCAAAACAAGAGACTGGTAGCTTCCCAGTCCACGAAGGGTCGCAACGTGATTAACGCAGATCTGGAATTCAAGGTGACACCGGACGCACTGAGGTCGGGTCACATAGAAGCCACCAGTGATGTCAAATTACCGGTGAATTATAAGTGCGTTATCGCGCAAAAGATGTTCTCTTTGGGCGATGGTCTGGCTACCATCCGACTCAGTGCAGACATCGGTCCGGGCAATATCAAGCCACAATCCAGCACCCTGGCAGATTTAGACCCGGGAACAACAGGAAGCACGCCAGTAAGTAATTCTGCCACCACAAAGCAACTCCAGGAATTCTTTACTTCCCACGACGAACCCGACGCTACTGGAAAGAAAAACGAATTTAAGGAATATACGGCAGACGATAGGAATCTGTTCCAAGGGGCAGATGAAAACTATATTGCGGCTTTCCAGATGCCCGCAAAACTCCAGGAAGATGCTACTGTCGGTTTCACTTTGACAAATCTGTTGTCCCGACCGGGTGTGGACTTTACGGTAGCGCACCAGCTCATCGACAATGTCAGCGGTTACTACAACTTGGGCGGGAAGCTAAACGATGCTCACGCGCTTAGCTATAAACTCGCATATGAATGCCAGGATCAGTACCTGAAGGAAAAATACCGGGACGGCACAACAGAGAAAACTCGCCCGCTTACCTATCAGGGAGAAGTCGCGCTGGGCGTGAACCGAGAGGTTCAGCTTTTCGCAGCCGCAGACCCGAATGCTGCCAGCAGTGGCACAGCGGGCTCCGGGCAGCCTAAATTTATTCCTGCCAGCTCGAGTTGCGCATTTTGGTTGAACAATGCGGGGGACAATCCAATAGCCGGATATCCGGCAGTGCAGCTGTTGACCAGCAGCATGGTGCAAGGTGATGCCAAGTTGGCAGGTCGTTTCCACAACCAACGTAAGTCTGCCGAGCGCGATCCCGGTCAGCTCAAAGCCAAACCGCTAGTTTTTGAAAAAGATCCTGGTGCGACAGCTAACTCGGGAAATTCTGGTGCCACCGCTCCGAGCGGCGTCGCTTCGGGGAGTAGCAGTCAGCCGGCAAACCCTGCTAAAGCGGGAGAAAAAGCCACACCGTTGAAAGCGAAACTCACCTTTGATACTTGGTACTTTACAGAACGCCAGGAGCTGAGCCTGAGCACCTATACTTACGGGGCAAAAGCCGATGAGGCAATCGCGCCGGACACTAAGTTTACCTACGAATACACCTGCAATTATCCCCGACTTCCGGGAATGACTTTCGATGGGGCAACGCGCAAGCTCGAAGGCATAAGTCTGGGTGACCGGGTCAGTCTGGGGCAGGATACCAGTGAGCCCTGCGATAGAGCTCCGTCCGGCGGGGGGACAACTGTGTCTAGCCAGCCAGGAGGACCTGCCTCCGCTCCCAAACAGTGTGTTAAACGAGTAGTGCCCGCGGGAACCTCATGCACCGTCACCGGACACCAACCGAGTCGCCCGGCAGCACAGAACTATCTGAATGTGGTGACTAACCAGGTAACCAACCAACCGGACTTGTGGGATATAGATAAAAACGGTCAACCCCAGGGCAAACCTAGAATTACCAGCAAGACTGTAGAAAAAATTGTTAAACAAACCGGTACGGATGGCAGCTTTACCGTCCAATTAGGTGGTCAGACCAACGGTAAAGACAATCCGTTAGACGTGATTATTGGTCATATTGTCTATATGCACGGGGCAGAAATTTATGTGCGCCGAGTGGATGACCAACACCATCCGGTAAAGGACGCGAAGTTTGACTTGTACACACAGCCAGTCAGCGCAGTCACCGCTGGCGCAAGTCCCGCCGCGAAGTCTCAGGTTTCGTTTACGCCGGATGTGGACTCATCTGGACAGGCTACGGGCTGGTACCGTGCCATCCTCGCCCCCGGAACGTATTGGGTCGGCACCACTAACACCGGGGCAAACGGAGCTGAACTGCTGTGGCAGCGCTATCAATTCGATGTCAGTATCGCCGATAAGAAAAACGGTCAAAATCTGAATCCCGAATTCGACACCGTGGTGACTCTGTCTGAAAAGAGCCAGCATAGCGGCTTGGTGACATTGAGCAAACGAGAACTGACAACGACCCCAGGCAGCACCGCCGGTAGTACGCCCAGTTCATCCAGTAACCCCACCCCGTCCAGCTCACCCAATGCCACGGAGCCATACACTTCCAGCCAAGACCTCAATTCGCTGAATGCAACAGACTTCGTGAAATGGGATTTAGAGATTGGTGACATTCGATTTGGGACCCTGCCGCTCACCGGAGGCAAGCTGCCGTGGATGCTGGGTAGCGCCGGAATGCTGATGGGGGCGGCAGTGATACTGATGTGGCGGTTACCCAGACGCGAGGACTTTACTTCAGGAAAGGAAGTCTAGGGAACCGGCATGAGGATTCAACGTAGCAAAACCGAAACAAACATAACAACATATGGATATACGGGAGGGATTGACATGCGAAACGCAAAAGAAGGTGTTTCACGAATAATAGGTCTGGGGATAGCCCTGGTGTTGGCAGCCGTGTTCTCAATGCTCATATGGGTGCCGCAGGGACATGCAGACGGCACCACGGTAGATATGAACAAAAAGGGGTCTATCACGGTGCACTCAGTGGAGGGTGATACCGGTGTCCCCGCTACTGGCGCGGAAGTCAACAATCTTACTAACCAAAAAATTAATGGTTCGGAATTCACGTTGACCAAGGACTCTACAGACGTCAGCACCATAGCTGGTATGCAGGCCGCCGCTGGGGTGACAACTAAGAATTTCACCGCTGACACCCACTTTATTGCGAAAAACTGCACCACCCAGACCAACGGCTCATGCAAATTTGAACAGTTGGTCCCCGGTGTGTACAAGTTGGAACAGATTAAGGCGCCGACAGGTAAACAGACTGCCGCTCCGGCTATCGTGGTGCTACCACTGACCAATCCCACAGGCAATGGCTTCTTGTATGACATTCACGTCTATCCAAAGAACGCCACCATCGGCAGCATCAAAAAAGTAAACACCACGCCCGCCGACACCCTGCTGAAAGAGGGCGCAGAAATGACCTTTAAGATTACCGTCCCGATTCCCAAACATGACGCCGATGCAAAGAAATTCACCGCATTTACCGTTACGGATGAACCCGTTTCCGGTCTGACGGTAGCGGAAAGCGGCATTACGTCCGTAGTCCTGGGGACTGAAACCCTGACCTCAGACACTCACTACACAGTATCGAAAACGGGAAATAATGTTAAGGTAACGTTTGTTGGTGACGGCTTGACGAAGCTCAGTGGGAGCACGGAAAGTGAGCTGATTGTAAATGTGAAAGGCACAGTCACTAACATAGCCAATGATAAGGTCGTTAAAAACAAGGCTGCCTACGCTTACAAACTCGCAGACGGAACGAATAACACTGGTGGGAAAGACCCCAACGGCAACGATCCCGGTTCAGAGGGTGTGGAAACTAAAGACGATGATTCCTCCCAGACCACCTTTGGATATGTACAGATTAAGAACACCGACGGAACCACCAACGCACTGACGGGTGGCAAGTTTAAGGTTGGCAAGTGTGCTGCGGATGGTAAGTCCGTGGCAGCCGGTCAGGAAGTTGCTACGGATGCCACCACAGCTGCTCAGGTTGGTCCGATTGGTCCGCTAGCTAAACTGTGCGTCGAGCAAACCACGGCACCTACTGGCTATGCCTTGAACCCCGAAGCCACTGCCATCGAATTCACCGCTGAGAAAATCACGAACGCTAACAATAAAACTCTGGAAGCCCTGGTTACAAACACCAGTAATAACGACTTCCTTAGCAAGCTCCCTCTGACAGGTGGTCCGGGCGTAATTGCTCTGTTGAGTGCAGGAGCAGTGTTGATGTTGGTTGCCGTAGCGCTGATGTCGCGTAAACGTCACCAGGATTAAGGCACATTTAGTCAGGAGAACGTGATGAAACTGATGGGACGGTGGCTCGCAGCTTTGGCGCTATGCCTGGTGGTTACCATAGTGAACCCCGCGGGAGCGTTAGGGGTCACGCGTGCCACCGCCCCAATTCACCCCTTCACAGGGGATGGCGACCCTGCCAGTTTATTTAACGCGCCCGGTGCCGCCCCCACAGGTACCGGCACCCTGACACTCGTCCGAGAGGCAGGTAACCCCTATAACGATGAGACACCGCCCAGCGTGCGAGGAGTGGCATTCAAGGTCGCGAAAGTCACAGGCGTTACTTTGGACACGGCTCAATCCTGGCAGGACATTAAGAGTCTCACCCCAGAAAAAGTCGCCGATAAATTAGACACGCCGGTCACGCAGTCAACCGACTCTAACGGCAGGGCGGTCTTTGACCACCTCAGCGTGGGACTGTACTTGATTAGCCAAGAACAGGAACATGCTTCTGGAAAAATCGCGCCTTTCCTAATCACCGTGCCAGTAGCGGATAAAACCCGACACTCGTGGAACTATCGACTGGTGATTACCCCGAAACCGCAACCTCGTACCCCAACCGGTTCGACATCCGGTTCGGGAACCGGTCCATACGTTTCGGGAGAAGTCTCAAAAGATACAACGCCGACCCCCACCCCTAGTGAATCTAAATCCCCGACCCCGACAGCGGATCCAAATCCTGGTAACGGAAATAAAACCTATTCCGCAAATAAAGACCATAACAAACAGGAACCGCCGGTAAAATCCGTGTGGTTGCGTGCCCCGAATGGTGACCTGATTTTAGTTGCGCCCGATGGGACGATAGTGGCGAGACTGCCCGCAACCGGGGTGATTGTCGCACAGGTTGGCGGAATGGCTCTGTTTCTCATAGGTGTCGGGATGTGGATTTTGCTGCGGACGAAACGCCGCCAAGAGAGCCAGGATGCTGCCAGTGTCGAGGCATTACACAAGTAAAAAATCGAATCGTCAGATTTCCCGCCTGGTGCCGCTATTGTTTGCCCTGGCGGGAATCGCCTTGTTTATGTACCCCGTAGTGGCAACACAGTGGAACAACTACCGGCAAAACCAGATTACGACTTATTATGCCCGGCAAGTCCAGGAACCACAGCGTTTGGAAGCGCTGGAGGCATCCGTGGCGGCAGCTCGGCGCTACAACGAGGAAACCCCCGGCACGCCGATTCTGGATCCCTGGCTTTCCCGCGTGTCACAAACCAATAATCCCTACCAGGAGTATTTGGAACAACTGAACGTGATGGAACAAATGGGACAGCTAATCATTCCGAAAATTCGTGTGAATTTGCCGATTTATCACGGCACTGAACCAAAAACTCTGGAACGGGGGATTGGACATCTTTACGGCTCATCACTGCCGGTAGGAGGGGCGGGGACGCACGCCGTGTTGACCGGACACACCGGTCTGACCAACGCCACTTTGCTCGATCACCTGGAACAAATGCGAGTCGGAGACGCTTTTTATCTGAATGTGGCAGGGCTGCACATGAAATATCGTGTGGTATCCGTAGTCGTGGTGGAGCCAACCGAGATAGGAACCCTGAAAAGGCAAGACGGACGGGACTTGGTGACACTGATTACCTGTACTCCCTATGGAATTAATTCACACCGTCTGTTGGTGACAGGAGAACGCACCGCGCTGGACAAAAATGAAGAGAATGCTTTTAACAGCGGCTTTATGCTGACCTGGTCGTGGTGGATGGTGGCTGCCTTAGTTGCATCGACGCTGATGGCATTGCTGACCCTGTGGTGGTGGCGCGGCAAAGGGCGACGCCGCAAAGAAAAACACCCGCGAAAGCAGGGAATAAAGCACGCGAAAGCACGGTAATGCGATGCTCCATTCAACCGATGCGACTATTTCCCGATTGAGAATTCACCGTGACCAGGGCAGATTGACACCGCGGGGACTAATCAGCGAGAGTGTAATCAGCGAGTGTGAGCCGGGGCGCCACTCGTGGGGTAACCACGCACGGTGTGGTTTACCTGGGGTGAAAATGATTTTCCGCTAGGGTGTAACCATGACTGTGAAAATTGTTCCTAAACTGTTTCTGCTCACTGGCGCGGCGGCGTTGACCCTGAGCTTGAGCGCGTGCTCCACCCATGCCAAAGAACAGGCTGCCAGCCAAAGCCCGACCGCGTCCAACTCTGCCACCCCCACTCCTGAAGAACCCAAGTCCACCCCGGCTGCTGTCGTCGAGGGCGACCGTCCCCAGGTGGTCGGTTCGGGAGCTGATACCGCGGTAGGATTCCCCAAGGATATGCCCGCCCCGGAACAGAACACCGCGTGGGTCGTCCAGGAGGGGACAGGCGCGGTGGTCAGTGAGACTGATACCGTCACCGCTAACTATGTGGGACAAGTGTGGGGTCAGGGCAATATCTTCGATTCTTCCTTTGCCCGCGGAAAAGCCACATCGTTTAGCTTGCAGCAGGTGATTCCTGGTTGGACCAAGGGTTTGGCAGGGCAAAAGGTCGGGGCAAAAGTTATCCTCGGGATTCCTTCTGAAATGGCTTACGGTCAGCAGGGGCGTCCGCCCGTCATTCCGCCAAACTCGCCTTTGGCTTTTTACGTGGAAATCGTTGATTCTAAGCCTGCTTCCTAGAGACGATAGCTCAGTGCCATGTTGATTTCTGACCGTGATATACGAGCCCTAGTAGCTCAAGGCAAAGTCGTGCTGGATCCCTGGGACCCGGACGCGGTGCAGCCCGCCTCCGTGGACATTCGCCTAGATCGGTACTTTCGCCTGTTCGATAACCACAAATACGGCTTGATTGATCCCTCAAAGGAGCAAGCTGAGCTGACTCGCCTGGTGGATTCTGGCGACAAACCGCTCATCTTACATCCCGGCGAATTCGTGTTGGGTTCTACTTTTGAACACGTGACCCTGCCCGATGACATCGCGGCGCGTCTGGAAGGGAAATCCTCGCTGGGGCGGCTGGGGCTGCTGACCCACTCGACTGCGGGATTCATCGATCCGGGCTTTACCGGGCATATCACCCTGGAGCTGTCCAACACAGCGACCATGCCGATTGCGCTGTACCCAGGCATGAAAATCGGTCAGCTGTGCTTCTTCCAAATGTCCTCTCCCGCCGAGGCCCCCTATGGCTCAGGGGCGAAAGGCTCCCGCTACCAGGGGCAGCGCGGTCCGACTGCCTCGCGTTCTTACCTGAACTTCACGCAGGTAGAGGTCCCGGAAGGACGCGGGATTGTAGCTGAAGCTCATTGCGACCCAGAACTGTGAACTGCTTTTCCTCGGTCACCAGGGACGGCGCGGAAACGCTGCCAGATGCCACGACACGTCGTCGAGCCTACCCCCGCGACTGAATAACGTCCCTGCAGCGTCACCTCGGTAACGGTCGGGCAGATTTAGGAAGGAAAAAATCATGTTGTCACCTGCCAATCGCCACGATTCTTTGGATTTGTCAGCTGCGCAGCCGTTTCACTTGCTGGCGGTTGCCGATGACGTGCAGCCTGAAGAAATCGACATTCTGGCAGGGCAAATTTGGACCGAGTGTTCCCGCTTGGGACCGGGACTTTTAGAGCTCAAAAAAGAGGCATATCTGACCGGTCCTTGGGATTTGACGCCGGAAGCGATTGTGGGGTTGGGGCTGCCCAGCCGCCTGAAGTTCGCGTATTTGGCAGGAGTTCCCGCCCTACGCGGGAAACCCGTGCCGCAGTGGTTGCAGGGGCGGGACCCCTTGTGGGACGCGTTTCGAGAAGGCGGTCCGGAAGGGCTGGAACTCGAAGTTTTACAGGGGCTGCGGCGCATGGCACGGCGGTTGGCTGGCGCCTTGCGGTTCTCGACCGGTCCGATTATCGTCCCGGATCCAGATTCCGCGGTGAGCTTGCGTGTGCTGTCCGAAATTTGGTTGGAACCAGCAGCCTGCCTCCAGGTGGTGCAGCGTGCCTTGCCTATCGCCGCCCTGCTGATGGGAAACGAAACTGAACAGACCCAGCGCCGCTCGGGACCTAAAACCCCTCGCCTGACCACCCCCGAGGAACGCGCCAACTATGACCCCGACGGCTTACGCTCGCGCATTCAAGACGGGGTCAGCCCGGACGAGCGGGCGTGGCTACATGCGGAAGCTGAAGCCTATGACGAAGCTGCCATGTCTATGCCCATGATGGTTGACGCCTACGCGATTGCCGCTGACGTAACCCAAAAATCGTCCGTTCACGTGGTGGTGCAGGGAGAAACTGCTATCCCCCCGGCCTTGGGACATGCTGAAGACGGCTGCGTGAGCTACGCCATTTCTTGGATAGCCCCAGAAATCACCATCACAGAGGAAAGCAGGCTGAAACGGGCGATGCGTCTGGACCGGCTGACCGTCATTGACGCCATCGAAGCTGTCGCCAGACAACTGGCAGAAGCAACCAACGGGGTCATTATTGACGAGGACGATTTCGTCGTTACTATCTAAGCTCGGAACCAGATGGAACGCGCCCTTGCCTAGGCGCTTTCGATGCCGATGCCGGCTTCGCTGTGCTTGTTTACCCACCACTGACTAGCGGTACGCACGGTGAAACGCTTGATAATGGCGAGCAATACCCCAGACAGGACCGCGAAAACGATGGCTTGTGCCAACCCGACTTCCACGTCATCGTCCTGCGGAGGATTAGCTCCGGTGACCATCCTCCATCCCAATTTGACGATGTTGTCGCTGACCAGGCCCGCTAGACCCACAGCCGCTACATTCACAACTTTTTCCCCGATGTCCACGTTTTCTCCTTAAATCCTTGTCAGGTTTACGCCAAACAACAGCGTCCCCTCCATGTTATCGGGTCAAGACTCGGTTCGGTCGAGAGTGCCGTTGTGGGTTTTGTCGGTGCAGTCGCGCGAGCGGGACGGGCTATTCTCCCAAGGAATCTTTCGGCAAACGGTATTCGTTGCCCAGTCGCAGCGAGGGTGCTATCAGACCTTGCTCGCGCTTTTTCTCCAATAGCGTCACCATTTCGTCGCGCAGCGTCCACGGGTCGACCGAGTTGAGATAAATCCGGGTGGAGCCTTCGAAACCTGCCAGGGTCGAAGTGCGCTGCTTTAGCAGGATACGGAACCGCAGCGGGACATCGAGGTCAACAGGTCGGTGGTACCATTCCTCGTTGGTGGGGACGGCGGGTCCTACCGCACAGTGCAGTGCGTGCAACACGTCAGAAATCCCGTCGACCTGTTCCCGAGTGTATTCCCACGGCAGCAGTGCAGGCCCCAGGGGCCAGACTGCGATGGTTTGGTAGCGGTGTCCAAAGTCAGCGAACCCCACCGCGTAGTCGTTACCCAGAATCATCATTTGTCGGTGCGTCACATAATGCAGGATTCGGCGGTAAATCGCTGGGTCTGCCGCCACACGGGCGGCTTCAGCTTCAATCTGGACCCCGTATTCATCCACGGCTACCAGCTGTTTATGCAGGTGGTCAAAGGATGCTCCGGCTGGTCGCAACCAATTTTGGAAAGCGGTGACGTATTTCACGGCAGGATTCAATTTGTACAGGTCTTGCAAGGTGGCGATGGTGTAGCCGATGTAGGCACGGTGTTCAGCCACGCTCAAAGTCCCTGCCGAAGCGTTTTGATCCGCCCTGGTCGCCCCGTCCACGTAGTGACGCCGTGCCACGATTACATCGTGTCCTCCGGCGAACAGACCGGTGGCGTACTGCAGCAAAGAATCATCGGGGATAGTTTCCAGGTGGTCCTCACCGGACGCCTCCAGGCGCATTTTTACTACGTGCAAAACGTGGTCGTATCCCGCGGCGGAGGCCAGGTAATCTGCCATGCGCCGGTTTTGGGTCTCAGTGGGGTAGTGGTTGTGGTTTTCGTGCCAATAATCATAGGAAACAATCTCAAAAAGGTTGGGAATACGCCGAAACTCCGCGACCATGTCTTGCATGGAGGCGGCGGGCAGGCCCTCGATTTTGTGGAACTTTGCGTCCAAACCTTTGACCAGCCGGGATTTTTCCGGCGGGGTGTCAAAGTAACGGTCCGTGCAAAAGGCGCAGGTGCTGGTGAAGTCGGAGGGCTGCAGCAGCGGTGCCGGTTCCGTGACTGCTTCGCGATGGAAGTGGGGACGGTTCCCGCGGCTTGTCACTGTCCATACTTGGGTTCCGGTCAGGGGATTGCGCTGTTTGATGGTGCCATCTGCCATCCGGTCCATCGGGTCGGGGGTCAGCTGGAGAGGGTTCTTATCCTTCATGATGAACAGTAATCCTTTGGGGTTGGACCTCGGCTCACATATTGAGCCAGGCTTTCGCTTGGCCGGACACATCTTCGAGTACGGCTTTGGCCTCAGTCGCCAGTTTGGAAGGCACAAAAATATGGGTGTGATAGATTCCGGAAAAAATGTTTGCCGGGATGGAACGGGAGGACAACACTTGGGCAATCCCGGAATTTAATCCGACCACGTCCAGGGAACCGGGCGCTGACAAGGTGATAATCGTGTAGGGGTCGGCAGTGCTCAGACCGGCACGAGCAGCTTCTTCCAAAGTCACTCCGATGGTAATGCCTTCCGGTTCACGGATTAACGCCACCGGTTCCACGTCTGGAGGTAGCTGAGTAACACTGGCAAACACGTACTCCACCCCGATGCGGGGGTTAATCTGAGCCAGCATTTGTTCGTATGTGGCGTTCTCGCTCATAAAATCCTATTCAATCGTTTCTCGGGGTCTTTCCCGGTGACGTAACCTTTTCATTCTAACCGTCCCGGGGCACTATTGTCCGGAGCCTCGGGAACAGTATGCTAGTTAGCGAAAAGGAAGTCGTGTATCCCCTGGAGAATTTGTGCGAAACAGACTAATAGTTATTAAAACATTTAACTAATTTCTGAGGGTGGTTAGTCGCGATAGAGAGTCTCCGGAGGGGCGCATACTATCAGCCATGTCACTGCCAATTTAAGCCCGGCTGAGTCGCTGGTTTTGCCGGGCGCGAGCGTTGCTAAATCCCCCTCGCGAGTCAACGACCAGTGTTGACCGCGGCGCTGGAACGCCCCGGTGTCACATCCCGAGCCTCAGCCACCAGCGATTCCGCTGGTGAAGCGTACTCCATACCAATCAAGGTGGCATTATCGAAGTAAAACGAGGTCACGGAGGCCAGGGCGCACTCGCGTTTCCGTGGATCGTGAACCAAAGATTTGCCCTCCACGAAACGTCGCAGCGTCCAAATCGGCAGCTGGTGAGAAACCACCAAAGATTCCCGACCGGGGGGAGTCAAGGCCCTCGCGTGAGCCACCGCGCGAAACATCCGCTGGGCGATGTCCCGGTAATGTTCCCCCCAAGACGGCAACCAAGGTGCCACGTACAGCGACCAGTATCGCGGGTGCGCCAAAGTCAGCGGGGAACGGTGAATCTTTTGCCCGCGCAATTTATTGCCCGCTTCGGTCAGACGCGAATCGAGGTGAACAGGCAGCTGGAAAATTTCGGCCGCGGGCGCGGCACTTTCCTGGGCGCGCTGCAGCGGGGAAGACATAATCATGGCAATATCGCGGTTTTCCGCTGCCAACCAGTGGGCTGTTAGTGTCGTCATTTCCCGCCCTCGCTCGGTCAGCCCAAAGCCGTCGAGCCGCTCGTAGAGCACCCCTTCCGGATTATCAACTTCGCCGTGTCGCATCAGGTGGACGGTGGTCAGAGCCATGGTTCCTCTCTTCAGGGTTGATGGTCAGTGGTGGTGATGGGTGTGGGACAGCTATCGGCGCCGGGGAAACCGGGAACGCCAAATCCGTCCGGGGACGTGCAGAATCCGGCGAATCACGTATCTCCAGAGGACTCGCAGCGTCCACAGGAAACCTATCGTGATGGCGGGCAGGTAGCGGCTGCGCACCTTAATGGCAATATCCAGACGGCGGTGCGCGAAATCATAAATCGGCCAGTGGCGACGTTTGGCAATCCGACGCAACTTTGGTTCGGGATTGACCACACAAGGGTGTCCGACCAGGTTAAAGAGCTTTTCATCAGACATGGAATCAGAATAGGCATAGCACTGTTTCAGGTCGTAGTCGTGTTCCCAAGACAGTTCCAGCACCGCTTTGGCTTTCATGGTGCCGTGCATCAGAGACTGCGGCATCTTTCCGGTGTAGCGTCCCCGCTCATCGACTTCCACCACCGTGCCCAGAGCCCCGGTCAATCCCAAACGATGCGCCATAGATTGCGCAATTTCCCTTGGGGTAGCGGAAACCAGCCAGACATCGTGCCCGGCATCGAGGTGCTTTTGAATGATCTTTAATGCCCCTGGAAACAAGCGTTCCTGCAGGAAACGGTCATAGAGTTCCTCCCCGACCAGCACCAAATCAGATTCCAGTTTGCCTTCGATAATCTGCAGGGACCGTTTCTTTACCTGCTCCACGCGGTGGATGCTTTCTCCGAAAATGACGTAAAGCAGGGCTTGGCGAGCCGCAAAAACAAAGAAATCCAGCCCAAAGTAGCCGCGGGAATACAAGTCCCGTGCCAGATACCAGGTCGAGGCACCACGGATTAAGGTGCCGTCGACATCAAAGAAAGCTGCGATTGTCGCCACGTATTAATCTTACTGAAGTGTTTTTTGAGACGCTCAAAAACGTGCGCGGGCTCGGAAAAATCCGAGCCCGCCGACGTCTACTTCTTATTACGACGCTGATGACGCGTCTTCCGAAGCAACTTGCGATGCTTCTTTTTCGCCATCCGCTTGCGACGCTTCTTAATGACGGAACCCACGCCGACCTCCTAAAATAACTGCTGCCACCGAACACGCGGCAAATAACCACACAAGTTTACCTTTTTCAGACACCCTAGCCAAAATGAGAGAGCCTGCGTGCAGCGACACCCCAAACTATTGCGCGACGGCCTCGTCGTCGTTGCCAATCATCCAGTTGTCCAGGTTTGATGCTGAAAGCTCCTCGACAGCTTTCAACGGCACTCGAAACGAACGCTTGACACGAACAGCGGGAAGATCGCCAGCATGAACCATACGATAAACGGTCATCTTCGAGACCCTCAACAAGTCCGCAACTTCCGCTACGGTGAGGAACCGTGGTGCCTGGCTCTGAGTCATTCCCGTCATCCTAAATTTGCCTAGACGCGCGACCGGAGCCACTTTAGTCTCACACTCAACACGCGCTACATACAAAAATATATCGGTAATTTACCTAAAAGTGTTAGTTCTTCACCCTCGATTTTCTCTAAACCTCCGATTTTTGCCGAAATTCCTCCCTTTTGACGGACGGGTATTACAGTTTTGGTCTGGCAAAGGGTAACGTTGTAACCGAGTTTTCCGCACGGGGGCTTCTCAGGGCTCCGTTGGGACAGCGAAAGCTTACCCGAAAAATCAACCGGAAAATCCCTGTCAGGAAAAGGAACGGGCGAACTTGAAGTTTTTTGCGAACCTGCGCGAAAAAAGCGGGAAGTGGTTTGATGAACTGGCCCGCCGCGCCCCCGCTCGCCTGACGCTCGCGGTGTTCCTCTCTATCATTGTCGTCCAAACTGTTCTCCTGTCCCTGCCGATTGCTACTCGCGATCCAGGTCATGCTCGCTTTATTGATGCGCTGTTTACCAGTACTTCCGCAGTGTGTGTGACCGGTTTGACGGTGGTGCCTACCGATACCTACTGGTCGCCGTTTGGGCTAGTAGTCATTATGCTCGGCGTGGAAATCGGGGGACTTGGTGTCATGACCCTGGCATCGATGCTGTCCTTGGCAGTATCGCGCCATATCGGTCTGACTGCTCGCATCTTGGCTGCCGGGGAAAAGAAATCTTCCCTGGGGGAAGTCGGCTCGCTGGGGAAAATGGCGCTGCTGGTGTCAGTTTCGGTCGAATCAGTCATTGCCCTGATGCTTTTCCCGGAGTTTATCCGGCAAGATTACGGCATCGGCTTGTCAGCTTGGTATGCCTTGTTCATGGCGGTCAGCGTGTTTAACAATGCTGGTTTCGTCATCGTGCCGGGCGGGGTGGAACAGTTCGTGGCTGATTTCGGCATTATTGGTCCCATGTGCCTGGGAGTTTTCATCGGCGCTATCGGTTTCCCGGTTTCCCTCGATTTGGCACGTAATTGGCGGCGGCCTAAACACTTGAGTTTGCACTCGAAACTGACCATCACGACCTACCTGGCGCTGTCGGTAGTGGGCGGCGGAATCAACGGGATTATTGAGTGGGATAATCCGCGAACTTTGGGGGCTTTGGATCTGCCGGGGAAGCTCCTGGCAGCTTTATTGGGGGCGTTTAACGCCAGGTCACTGGGGGTTTCTACGATTGATGTGGGTTCTATGCACGAGGCGTCTTGGTTCGTTTCTTCCATCATGATGTTTATCGGGGGTGGTTCGGCGTCCACCGCCGGGGGTATCAAGGTCACGACTTTCGCGGTGATGGTCCTGGCAATCGTGGCAGAAGTGCGTGGTAATCGTGACATTGAAGCGTTCGGGAGGCGTATTGGTCCGTCAACGGTGCGCCTAGCGGTGGCAGTTGTCGCGATGAGCGCCCTGGTCATAGGGTTGTCTACCGCCACGTTGCTGCTGTTGACGAATTTGCCGTTGTCAGAAGCTCTTTTTGAGGTCAATAGTGCGTTCGGGACTGTCGGTCTGTCTACCGGCGTCACCGGTTCCCTCCCGGATTCAGGAAAAATTTTGCTGTCCCTGCTGATGTTTACCGGTCGGGTGGGAACCATGACCTTCGGGGCTGCCCTCGCCATGCGGAACCGCCGTCGGGTGATACGATTTCCTGAAGAAGCCCCCAGTATCGGATAGGCATGCAGCGGGAGTAAAAAACAATGGCGATGACGAATTGGGCGTTCCCCAGTCTGGAGACGAAGCCGGGGGCGTGGCGTCGCTACTGGGTGGTGCTGGTGGCTTTCCCGGACCTGTTTCGGGAAGTTTTTGCAGATTCGACCCTGGAAGCCTTTTGCCTGGGAATGGTAGATGACCCTTTGAGTCGGAAGTTGTTTGTCTCGTATATGCGCTCCCATGCCCGCAAGGAACGTCATGCTCTCAAGGCTTTGCAAAACGGCACTGATGTGCGTGATATTCCTGGTGCCACCCCGGTAATTCAGCAGTTTAAAACTCGCTTTGAGGAGCTTCGCCGCGAGCACGTTCAGGGGGTTCCAGAACAGAAACTGCCCCTGCTGGTGGAGCGGCTATCTACGGCTGCGTGTGATTACACGTTTTGTGAAAATCTGCAACCGCGAATTGCGGATCGGGTCATCGGTCCGAGTGGTCGAAAAATCGCGGACGCCTTAGCGCAGCAATGGCTGGATTATCCCCAATTAAAGTACCTCAACCAGCGTTTTCACCCGCGGGCGCAACACCTGAGGTTTGATTCTCTGGATGCCGTGACTTTCCGTCAGTCCTCCGTCCCCAGCGCTGTGCAGCGGACTGCTGGGCAGTTGCCGCGTTATGTGGAAGCTCATGGGGGGACGAATCCGCAAACTTTCCCTTATATATCGAGTTTCATTGGTCCGGTGCCGCCCATCCCCGATCCAACTTCCGGTTTGCGCTTCCCGCAAGCGCCGTTGCGGCAGTTTGCCTGTACACGCGACCTGTTTGATCCAACGTGGGCTGGCAGTCCGGAACAAGCGCGGGAGCTGCCTTTCCGTTTTGAGGAGATTCCTCCGCTCAGCTTTGACCGGGTCTATCAAGTGAATACCCTGCAAGACTGGCGTGAACTGGTTAGGCGCTATCCGCTAGAGTTTACCAACCCGGATGTGCGGCAAGAATTCCAACGCTTGAGCGGTAAAGACGCACTCTTTCTGGGGGTTGATTGGGACCGAGTCCGTCGCGACTATGACGTGGTGTTTTTCGGTTTCAGAGCAGTTTTGGATGGCGCCGATGTGGGCGTGGACCTCGAAGCGAGTGAATTGGGTGAAGTGGCGCAATCCTGCACTGGAACCCGTCTCACTGCGCTTATGTATCGAGTGGTGCCGGGCTCGACTTATTGGTTGAATCTCTAAGCTTTCACTCAGGGGCGATTAGCAAAATCTTCGAGCAGCTTTCCGTCTCCCGACACGATAATCAGGTCATTAGCTGCCACCACGGTGTCAGGTCCGGCGTATTCAAAGTGCTGTCCGGGTGAGATAACACCTAGGATGTTAACCCCGTAGCGACGGCGCACATCGGATTCCAACAGGGTGAATCCTTGAATTTCTGCCGGGGGGCGCATCTTTACGATCGAGAAGCCTTCGCGGTCCATCTCTACGTAGTCCAGCATTCTGCCGTCAACCAGGTGCGCGGTGCGCCTTCCGGCATCAAATTCTGGGTAAATGACGTGGTGGGCACCAATACGACGCAGGATTTTGCCCTGTTCTCGACTGATGGCTTTGGCCCAAATCTGTTCCATCCCCAAGTCGACCAAGTTAGCGGTAATCAGCACCGACGCTTCCAGAGCGCCCACACCCACCACGGTGGATGAAAAATCTTTGGCACCCAACTGTTCCATCGCGTCCAGCCGGGTTGCGTCGGCTTCTACCACGGGAAAGAGCGGGGAAAAACGCTCGACTTGTGCCGGGTCATTTTCAACAGCCAGAATTTCGCGGTCCAAAGAATTCAGCGTCATCGCGACCGCAGATCCGAAACGACCCAAGCCGATTACCAATGTTCCTGAGGACTTTTCCTTTTCAGCCACCCTCAAAGTTTACCTGTTTCATGCCTTGTGGTTGGCTTTCTGGCGGGATTGTGGCGGTTTTCGAGGGATTTTTGACATCGCGCGGCTGCGGCGGGGAATCACCCCAAAACAATCTTTTGTCCTGACAAATACCCCTTTTGAACACTAAATGCCAGCTCAAACCCAACTCTGGACGAAAAAATCTGGAAAGAACCTAATGAAGTCGAAAACCAACCGATAGTTACGGTTGTCGCCAAGGTCACCGGCAACGGTGTCTTGGGGTCAGAGATTATGGCAATCCAAGGATGGGATGAAAATGAGTGAGCAACTCGGTGGCACAGATAAGCTGCAGACGCCTCAGATGTTTGCAGTGGCGGTGGCTTCCACGGCTGGTCGCAGTGCCTACGATAATGTTCCCGCTTTTCCCAAGATTGTTGCCCCCAGCAATGTGAATCGGGCAGATGCCAATGCGCGGGCGTTTAACTCCGGAACGTTGGCTGACGCGGTAAACAGGCTGGTAGGGCTCCCTCCCTTTAATGTTCCTGCTTCGGGTATTGTGGGGATTCTTAGTTCTCGCACGGTGGCTAACCAGGGTTTCGTCGCCTAGCGAGGCGGGGTCGGGTCAGATTCTTTTTTCTTCATGATGTTCTCCTTTCGGGGCAAGGCGTCCGGGTCACTTTCCGGGCGCTTTGCCCTTTCTGGGTTTGATTTCACGAGTCCGCTGCGCCAGTTTTCGTTTTGGTTTTCTTTTTCGGGAATAAATCCGCACTTAGATAAGTTGAGTTAGATAGACTCAAGTTTTACAGCCTCGGGTAGACAAGGAAAATTGCCTGAGATAAACTTGAGTCGTTAGAACTCAAGATTGCTGTTCTTGGGTTTGAAATTTAAAGAATACGAACACACAAAGAAAAAGGGGAGAAACACAATGGCAAAAGCAGTAGGCATCGACTTGGGAACCACAAACTCGGCTCTGGCAGTTTTGGAAGGTGGTGAACCTACGATTATCGCTAACGCGGAGGGAATGCGTACCACACCTTCCGTGGTGGCGTTCTCAAAGACAGGCGAAGTCTTGGTAGGTGAAGTTGCCAAGCGCCAGGCGGTCACGAACGTGGACCGCACCATTTCATCGGTAAAGCGCCACATGGGCACCGACTGGAAGATTGACATCGACGACAAGCAATACACTCCGCAGGAAATCTCGGCTCGCATCCTGGGTAAACTCAAGCAGGACGCCGAAGCCTACCTGGGTGAAAGCGTGGAATCTGCCGTCATTACAGTTCCGGCATATTTCAACGATTCGCAGCGTACCGCGACTCAGGAAGCTGGCAAGATTGCGGGCTTGAAGGTACTGCGTATCATCAACGAGCCGACCGCTGCGGCGCTGGCTTACGGGCTGGAAAAAGGTAAAGAGGACGAGCTGATTCTGGTCTTTGACCTGGGCGGCGGTACGTTCGACGTGTCCCTGCTGGAAGTTGGTAAGGACGACGACGGATTTTCCACCATTCAGGTGCGCGCCACCAATGGCGACAACAAACTGGGCGGTGACGACTGGGATCAGCGCATCGTTGATTGGTTGGTTGACCAGGTAAAGACGAAGGACGGCGTGGATTTGTCCAAGGACAAAATCGCACTGCAGCGTCTGCGCGATGCTGCTGAGCAGGCCAAGAAGGAACTGTCCAGCGCAATGAGCACGAACATTAACCTGCAGTACCTGTCCATGAGCGAAAATGGACCGATTCACCTGGACGAGAAGCTCACGCGCGCAAAGTTTGAAGAAATGACCGCAGACCTGCTCAACCGCTGCAAGACTCCGTTCAACGCGGTTATCAAGGACGCCGGCATTAAACTCAGCGAAATTGACCACGTGGTGTTGGTCGGTGGTTCCACCCGGATGCCTGCCGTAACCGAGCTGGTCAAGGAGCTGACTGGCGGTCGCGAGCCGAATAAGGGCGTGAATCCCGATGAGGTCGTGGCAGTGGGGGCAGCTCTCCAGGCGGGCGTCATTGAAGGCGACCGCAAGGACGTTCTGCTCATTGACGTGACCCCTTTGAGCTTGGGTATTGAAACCAAGGGTGGCATTATGACCCCGCTGATTGAGCGCAACACGGCTATCCCGACGAAGCACTCCGAGGTCTTTTCGACCGCCGAGGACAATCAGCCTTCCGTGCTAATTCAGGTCTACCAAGGGGAACGTCAGTTCGCTCGCGACAACAAGCCGCTGGGCACTTTCGAACTGACCGGAATCGCTCCTGCGCCACGCGGACTGCCGCAAATCGAAGTCACTTTTGACATCGACGCTAACGGTATCGTGCACGTTTCGGCAAAGGACCGCGGCACTGGTCAGGAGCAGTCCATGACCATCACCGGCGGATCTTCCCTTCCGAAGGACGAAATTGACCGCATGATTAAGGAAGCCGAGGCGCACTCTGCGGAAGACAAGCAGCGTCGTGACGAAGCTGAGGTGCGTAATGGTGCTGAACAGGTCGTTTACCGTATCGAGAAACTGCTGAAGGACAACGCTGAAAAGCTGCCTGAGGACGTGGTGGCTCCGGTGAAGGAATCTTTGGAACACCTTAAGAAGGCTAACGAAGGTGAAGACATCGAAGCTATCAAGACGGCGATGAGCGAACTGGAGGAAAAGGCCCAAGCCATTGGACAGGCTCTGTACGCCCACGCGCAGGAAAACGAGTCGGCGCCGGCGGACGGTGCTGCTGCGGAACCTAACACCGCCTCCACCGATGATGACGACGTTATCGACGCCGAAGTCATTGATGAAGACGATGAGGGTGATAACAAGTGAGCGAGGACAAACTCAGTCAAGAGGCCCGCAAGGCGTACGCCGAAGCTCAGAAAGAATTCGATGAAGCCGCTGCCCATGAAGCCGAAAAGGTCAGCGCGACACAGAATTCCGCAGAGACTGAGGTCAAAGCCAAGTCTGGCTCCAAGAACGGCAAAAATGTCGACTCCGCGGCGGAGCATTCCTCACACAGCCATGTTTCTCCCGGTGACTCTGCTGGTCACGAAAACGGGGGCGCGGCTCAGGCGGGTGGACAGCCCGCCGCGGATGAAGCGGATGAGCTGACCGGCGAGTTGGCTCATGCCCAAGAGGACCGTATCGCGACGCTAAACCAAGACCTCGATCGCGCCAAGGATGACTTGGCGCGGGCGCGGGCGGATTTGTATAACCTCCAACAGGAGTACAGCAACTACGCCAAACGCACCAAGGCGGAAATCCCCCAGCAGCAAGAAGCGGGGGTTGCCTCGGTGGTTGATGCCCTGATGGGAGTGTTGGACGACATTGATTTGGCTCGTCAGCACGGAGACTTGGAGGGTCCGTTTGGCGCGGTGGCTACCAAATTGGAGTCCACTTTGCAGACGCGGTTTAAAGTCAAGCGTTACGGAAAGGTCGGCGACACCTTCGATCCGAATCTGCACCAGGCCATTCAAATGGCTCCGGGTGCAGATGACGGTGGCGAACATATCATCGACGCGGTGGCGCAGCCGGGCTACCTGATGGGAGAACGGGTTCTGCGCGCTGCCATGGTGGTAGTGGGAGTTGAGAAAAGTCCCTCTGCCGACCAAACTTCAGAGGCATGAATCGTGAATCAAGAAATGGAAAGGGGGTAAGCGATGGGCACCAATGATTGGATTGATAAGGATTATTACGCCGTCCTGGGAGTCTCAAAGGACGTGACGGATAAAGACCTGAAAAAGGCCTATCGCAAGTTAGCGCGTCAGTATCACCCGGACCAGAATCCCGGCGATAAAGCGGCTGAGGAAAAGTTTAAAGAGATTGGCGAGGCTTACTCGGTTCTCTCCGATTCCGAACAGCGTCAGAAGTACGATGCCTTGCGAGCGATGGTCTCTGGCGGTCCTCGGTTTCAGGCTGGGGGGTCCCGCCACGGTTCTGCCTCCGATTTTGAGGACGTGTTTTCGGCAATGTTCTCTGGCGGTTACGGCGCTGGTGGTAGCACTTACGGTGGTGCCGGTCCGGATTTGAGCGACATCCTCAACACTTTTACCCGCTATGCGGATAGTGCGGATGGAGCTGGTCCGGGTGCATCTTACGCCGGATTTGGACCAGGCTTTTCGGGTCGTTTTCCGGGAGGAGCCCGACCCACGGCTGACCCAGGTTACGGTGCCGGAGCGTCCACCGCGGGGGCGCGCAAGTTCGCGTTCCGTGCCCAAGACGGTGCTGACCTCACGGCTTCCACGAAACTGACCTTTAAACAGGCGTATAACGGCGCCACCATTCGGCTCAAGCTACACGGTGAAGTCATTAGCGTGCGGATTCCTCCGGGGGTTCGGGACGGGCAAAAGATTCGCCTGAAGGGTAAGGGTAAGCCAGGCATAAACGGTGGCGAACCGGGCAACCTGGTGGTGACCTGCAGTGTTTCTCCGCACCCCTTCCTGCAGTTGAATGGGAAGGATTTGCTGTTCACTCTGCCCATTACTTTTGCGGAAGCCGTCAACGGGGCACTTATTGAAGTGCCGCTGCCGGATGGTTCGACCGTGAAAGTTAATGTACCGAGCGGTACACAATCTGGTGAGGAGATTCGGATTCCCGGATACGGCTTGCACACCAAGAAAGGACGCGGGAACTTGCGCTTAACCGTGCAGGTAGCCGTCCCGCAGAAGCTCTCGCGGGCTGCCAAGAAAGCCGTTGATGATTTCGCGGCGGCAACCAGCAGCGCTAATCCGCGCGCCGAGTTAGATCGGAAGGTTGCGCTTTAGGAGATGTCATGAGCCTAATCGATGAGATGAATGCGGCCCTGGCGCTGTTGTGTTCCAACAATCGGCGGCTGGTGGAGACCATTCTGACCAAAGAATTCGGAGGGGCTCACGGCACTGCCGGGCTCAGCGAGGTCGAAGCCCAACAGGTGTGGGTGAAGCCCCGGTTTCGGGTATCTCAGGCCGCCGAAATGATGAGCATCCACCCCCAGACCCTGCGTCAATATGATCGGCTGGGTCTGGTGGTGCCGCGACGCACCGGTGGGGGTGGACGGCGCTATTCGCTGCGGGATTTGGCGCGACTACACCAGGTTCAGAGTTTGTCCCAGGGAGAGGGCGTGAACTTAGAGGGCATTCGGCGCATCATGGATTTGCAGCGCCGTGTGGATGAACTCGAAGCAGAAAACGCGGCGCTCTCCCTGGCAGCAAACCGGCAAAATCGGGTCTTTGCCGCCTCCTCCAGCGGTGAAGTTACGAAACTTAATCGCGGGCAGCGACCCGAAAAGACACAATCAATAGGCTTCCCCCTCGGGGCATCTTCTCAGTCGAGCGCCCTGGTGGTGTGGGGTCAAGAAATCCCGTGAGCACTCTAAATCACAGCAACTGAAACCGGGTAGTTCTGTTTCCCAGGAATTACTGTCTGGTGCTGAATTGTTTCCAAATTACGCAAAGGGTGAAAATCGGTTTTCACCCTTGTATCGCGGAATACGCCGCCCGCAAATACTGTTTATCTAAGTGCCGAAAAGGCGAAGGGAATGATATCTATGGATCAAAAATTTACGACTAAGTCTCAGGAGGCTCTGGCAACGGCACTGCGTACCGCGGGGGCGGCTGGCAATGCCATGCTTGAACCGATACACCTGCTTTCTGCGCTACTGGAAGACAGCGAAGGAATTGCCTTCGAAGTGCTCAGCAGTGTGGCTGATGCTGACGCTATTGGTCGGGAGGTACGCCGTGAACTGGCGTCTTTACCGGGGGCGACCGGTGAATCTGTGGCGGAACCGCAGCCTTCCCAAGCTATGCTAAACGTCATTAGTGCAGCTGGTGCGAAAGCACAAGAGCGGGGGGATGATTATGTCTCTACCGAACACTTACTGTTGGGGTTGGCTGAAAATGAGGGCAGAGTCGGCAAGATTCTGCGCGATGCGGGAGCTAACGACAAAAAACTGCGCCAAGCTATTAAAAAGATTCGCGGAGACGCCAAAGTGACCTCCCCGAACCCCGAAGCTACGTTTAAAGCCCTGGAAAAATACGGCGATGACCTGACCCAGCGGGCTATGGATGGCAAACTTGACCCGGTAATTGGGCGCGACAGCGAAATCCGGCGGGTCATTCAGGTGCTGAGTCGCCGCACCAAGAATAACCCGGTGTTGATTGGGGAGCCCGGCGTGGGCAAGACCGCCGTGGTAGAAGGTCTAGCCCAACGTATCGTAGCGGGAGACGTGCCCGATTCCCTCAAGCACAAGCATCTCATTGCCCTTGATTTGGCAGCGATGGTAGCGGGGGCGCAATATCGCGGTCAGTTCGAGGAACGGCTGAAGGCAGTGCTGGAAGAAATCAAGAACGCTGAAGGTGAAGTGGTGACCTTCATTGACGAGCTTCACACCGTGGTCGGGGCGGGAGCCAGTGGCGGGTCGATGGACGCCTCAAACATGCTGAAGCCCATGCTGGCGCGCGGAGAGCTGCGTCTAGTGGGGGCGACGACTTTGGACGAGTACCGCGAGCACATTGAAAAGGATCCGGCTTTGGAACGGAGGTTCCAAACTGTATTCGTGGGGGAGCCCAGCGCGGAGGACACTGTCGCCATCTTGCGTGGCATAGCTCCGAAATATGAGGCTCATCACAAGGTGACCATTGCGGACGGGGCCTTAGTGGCTGCCGCACAGCTTTCTAACCGTTATATTTCCGGTCGTCAGCTGCCAGATAAGGCTATCGATTTGATTGACGAAGCGGCGTCTAGGCTGCGGATGGAACTGGATTCCTCGCCGGAGGAGATTGACTCTCTGCGCCGAGAAGTGGAGCGGGTCAATATGGAGTTGTCCTATTTGAACGCCTCCGACCCGAACCGGGAGGATCCGGCGACCGAGGGGCGCGTGGCGCAACTGCAAGCCAGTTTGGATGAAAAGCAGGCGCAGCTAGATCGGCTAAACCTGCGGTGGGAAGCCGAAAAGGCGGGTCATAACCGAGTCGGCGAACTGCGCGTAAAACTGGACGAACTGAATACGGCTCTGGAGCAAGCCATGCGCGAGGGGCGTTGGGAAGACGCAGGACGTCTGCAAAATGGTGAAATTCCAGCGATTCAAGCCCAGATTACGGCAGCGGAAGGCGAGTCCTCGAACCAGTCGAGTGCGGCGGGGCACGCTCCCTCCGATTCCGCCATTTCTGGAACAAACAGTACAAAATCTGGTCATCCGGATGCTGGCGACTCGCAAGACGGTCCCATGATTGCTGAGAAAGTCGATGCTGCCGAGATTGCGGAAGTAGTCGCCTCTTGGACTGGAATTCCGGTGGGCAAGCTGCTCCGGGGCGAATCTGAAAAGCTGCTGCATATGGAGGAATACCTGGGGCAACGCTTGATTGGGCAAAAGGATGCCGTGCGCGCGGTGTCGAATGCGGTGCGTCGGGCGCGTGCGGGAGTCTCCGACCCGAATCGTCCGACAGGCTCTTTCCTGTTCCTGGGACCGACTGGGGTAGGCAAGACCGAGCTGGCGAAGGCTCTGGCTGATTTCCTGTTTGATGATGAAAAGGCTTTGACCCGTATTGATATGAGTGAATATGGTGAGAAGCACTCGGTCGCGCGCCTGATTGGTGCCCCTCCGGGTTATGTCGGATACGAGGAAGGCGGTCAGCTGACCGAAGCGGTGCGGCGGCGCCCTTATGGGGTGGTGTTGCTCGATGAGGTCGAAAAGGCGCATCCGGATGTTTACGACATTTTGCTGCAGGTGCTTGATGACGGTCGATTGACTGACGGTCAAGGGCGTACGGTTGATTTCCGCAACGTCATTCTGGTGCTGACCTCAAATCTGGGGTCTCAGTTCCTGATTGATCGTGAGGCTGATCCGGCAGAGGCGCATCGCCAAGTTTTGGATTTGGTGCGTGCCGCATTCAAACCGGAGTTCTTAAACCGTTTGGACGAAACCATCATGTTTGAGGCTCTGTCTACCGAGGATTTGGAACAGATTGTCGACATCCAGATTCACCAGTTGACCACGCGCTTG
The DNA here is from genome assembly GCF_000185445.1 of Mobiluncus holmesii ATCC 35242. Classification (NCBI taxonomy): domain Bacteria; kingdom Bacillati; phylum Actinomycetota; class Actinomycetes; order Actinomycetales; family Actinomycetaceae; genus Mobiluncus; species Mobiluncus holmesii. The sequence goes on from NZ_GL622346.1 coordinate 2,001,647, forward strand.
GCGGAATCTCAGTTGACTCTCGAAGTCACCGAGTCGGCGCGATCTTGGCTGGCGGTCACGGGCTACGATCCGACTTACGGAGCGCGCCCGCTACGTCGCTTGATTCAACGCGAGATTGGCGACCAGCTGGCAGAAAAGCTGCTGGCGGGAGACATTACGCCCGGTTCGGCCGTGGTCGTGGACATGCCCAATTTCAGTCCCACAGATTTAATAAAATCTGGAGACTTGAGTGAATTGACAGGACCAATGTCAGACCAATATCGACTGGAGCTAAGGGTAAAAAACGCCCAATAATCCAGTAAATTGCCTGTTCAAGGCGGCGCGGAGACAATTCCGTGCCGCCTTGAGTGGTTTTATGTTCCTGAGAACGCTTCTCAAAACGTGGAAGTTTACCGAGTGGTAAGTTATGATTAGGTGTGAGTTTCCTGGCTTTTTGCTGGGAATAGGTTTTTAGGTGTTGGTCTACCAGCGAGAGAGGTCACAGTGGCGCAAAAGCGGGAGCGTGGTCCCTATCAATCGGGGTTAGCGAGGCGGGAAGCAATTCTGGACGCAGCTGTCGATTTACTCGCTGAAGTCGGCTATCACGGTATGTCTTTGCGCGACGTAGCTCGTCATGTGGGAATTTCGCATCCGGGGGTTATCTATCACTTTCCCTCCAAAGAGGTGCTCTTAATGAGCGTCGTGCAGCGCTACGAAAAACAGCTCGGTTTTGACCTGGATAACCTCGAGAAGCTAGATGCGTTGCCGGTGTTAGACACCCTGTTAGAGGTCACTTCTCGACTGAATGAAAATCCCATGATTATCGAAGTGGAATGCATGATGATGGTTGAAGCCTGCTCGGAAATCCATCCTGCTCACGATCATTACATGCGCCGTTCCGCGCGTTTGCTCAGCATTTTAAGGCGGGCTTGGTCCCGCCTGCAGCAGGATGGAAAAGTTAGCGCCACGGAAGATCCGCTGCGTTTGGCAGAGATTCAGGCTGCAGTCTTTAACGGCATCTTGATTCATTGGCTTTATGACCGCGATTTTGATGCTTCTGAGGAACTGGCACGTTATTTCATCTCGGTGTTCCTGCCACAGCACCAAGAGGAGCTGTTACTGCACTACCGGGAGTCCGGCTGGATTCATTAAACTGTACCGATTGGTAAAGACCTATGAGTGTCGCATTCGGTTCCCTCACTGTGGCGCACCTGCCGGCGCGACAGGGCTTTGACTTTCCCTATGCTTTAGCGGTCTTATCGCTTCAGGCTAACGGGGATGTCTATGTTTGGACCGCTGGATCCACGCCCGCCGCGGTGGAGCGGTCATTTCCCTGGATGTCAGTCACCAAATTCTTGGTGGCGTTGGCATTTTGGCGGCAATCTCGGCGCGCCCCCGTGTTGTCTCTAAACACCCCGGTCGGCTCCCCTGTAGCGCCGGGGGTGAATCTGGTGGACTTACTTTCGCACTGTTCAGGACTACCTTTTGACGCTCCGGAAACTGCTCCAGACCAATCTCGTCTGGGGGTGCAGCTCGGGATTTCTCGTCCCGATGCGCGCGCAATCGCGCCGTTTACTAAGCGAATCTACTCGAACTACAACTTCGAGCTGGCTGGGGCGATAGCGGAAAAGGTCGTGGGGAAATCGTGGACGGACTGGGTACGGGAAACAGTTTTAGAGCCTCTTGGAATGAGCGGTACAATTTTGTCGCATTCTCCGGCGTGGGGTGCGGTCGGTCCTGTGACTGACTTGGCTCGTCTGGCAGGGGAGCTGCTTTGCCCCGAAGCGGGAGTGCTGGGATTTACCGAGCAGGACCTCGATAGATTTTGCGCACCGCAGCATCCGGGATTGCGCGGATTGCTTCCGGGCTATGGACCGCAAAAGGACAATCTCTGGGCGACCGGCGTGGAACTGCACGGCGTGAAGTCGCCCCACTATCTGCCGGCGTCATTTCCTCCGGAGGTCGTCGGGCAGTTTGGTCAGTCGGGGTCGTTTATCTGGGTGGACCGCGCTGCCGGCGTGGCGGGGGCATTCTTGGGAGCACAAAAATTTGGTCCGGTGCATCGGGCACTGTGGCCCGACCTTAACGCTCAGATTCGTGAACTTGCTCTCTTGGCGCAACATTGAAACTCGACGGTACGGACATTTGGTTCGGACTTCTCTTGTTAAGAGTTTGTGGGGCGTGGCGGATAAGCTCGCCGCCACGCCCAGATACTGATGGCGGCAGCGTGCCCCACGTTCAGCGACCGTGTCGAACCGTACTGTGTAATCTGTACTAATCGTTCCAATGCGTTTTGCATAGCGGGGGTCAGACCCTGCGATTCTTCGCCGAAAACCATTAGGGTGCGCGAGGGCAGTGTCACGGTTTCCAACGGTTCCGCACCGGAAAAATTATCCATTCCCACTATCGTGAGTTCCTGTTGGGCAGCATACGACACCAGGTCCTGGACTTCCGGGTGGTGGTGCAGGTGCAGATAACGGTCGGTGACCATGGCGCCGCGGCGGTTAAAGCGCCGCCTGCCCACGATGTGCACGTGACGCACACCCAGACCATTCGCGGTACGGATGATGGAGCCGGTATTGAAATCGTGTCCCACATTTTCAATTGCGACTTCCAACGTAGGCTCCCCCGGTCCAGATTGTAATAATCGGTCCAGTTCGTCGCGGATGGCTTCTTGCCGCCAATAGCGGTAGCGGTCAGGTACATTGCGAGTATCACCGTCCCGCAACAATTCCGGGTCATAGTGGGGGTCGGTTGGCATGGGCTGATTCGCCGGCCAAGGTCCCACCCCTACCGCTCCCGCTGCATAATCTGCCAGCCCTGGAGGAGCATCTACCGGTTTATTGTTCTCTTCCACGCTTTACACTTTATGCTTAAAGCGTGAAAAAGAATGATCCACAGCTGATGAAACTCGCTGAACTTGTGAAAACCCTCTCCGTTGTCCACGGGAAAGTCACTCTCGCATCGGGGAAAGAATCCGACTTTTATGTCGATATGCGTCGCGCCACCCTGCATCACGAGGCTGCCCCGTTGATTGGTCATGTCATGCTGGATTTACTGGAAGAAAATGGGTTCCCAGTCTCGGAAATCGACGCCGTCGGCGGGCTGACAATGGGGGCTGACCCGGTCGCGACGGCGATGCTGCACGCGGCGGCGGCCCGAGGCTTAAGCTTAGATGCTTTCGTGGTACGTAAGGAAGCAAAAGACCACGGCATGAAACGCCAGATTGAAGGTCCGGACGTGGCGGGCAAGCGGGTAGTCGTCCTGGAAGATACCTCGACTACCGGTGGCTCCCCCCTCCAAGCTGCGCAAGCACTGAAAGCTGCGGGAGCCGAAATCCTCGCAGTCGCCGTGGTGGTTGACCGTGCCACCGGGGCGAAAGAAAAGATTGAAGCCGCTGGCTACCCCTATTTTGCGGCGCTGGGCTTATCTGACCTGGGGCTGTCCTGACAATTTAGAGTCAACTCCACAGACGGCGTTACCGACACCCCTTGTGCTGGGCTCACAGCAACAGCACGGTATCTCCCTTTGGCTAGGTCAGACTGGGAAATCCACAATAGACGCGAAAAATGTGTGCAAAAGTGCAAGAATAGAACACGTCAACATGACAATTCGATGCTACATAAAAGGAGATAATCGTGGCCATTGCAACCCCCGAAGTTTATAAGGAAATGCTGAAGCGCGCGAAGGAAAACAAGTTTGCCTACCCGGCAATCAACGTGACTTCCTCGCAGACTGTGACTGCTGCCCTGCGTGGTTTCGCTGAAGCCGAATCTGACGGCATCATTCAGGTGTCCGTGGGCGGTGCGGAATACTGGTCTGGCTCGACGATTAAGGATCGCGTGGCAGGTTCGCTGGCAATGGCCGCTTACATCCGTGAAGTTGCTCAGAATTACCCGGTCAACGTGGCTATCCACACCGACCACTGCACTGAAGACAAGCTCTCGTCTTGGACTGAGGCCCTCATCGACTTGGAAATTGAGGAAGTTAAAGCTGGTCGTCTACCGTTCTATCAGTCCCACATGTTTGATGGGTCTTCCATTCCTCTGGAAAAGAACCTCGAAGTGGCAAAGCGTCTGCTGCCGAAGGCTGCCGCAGCCAAGACCATCCTGGAGGTAGAAATCGGCGTCGTTGGTGGCGAAGAAGACGGCGTTGTTGGGGAAATCAACGAAAAGCTCTACACCACCACCGAGGATGGCATTAAGACTGTCGAGGCGCTGGGCTTGGGTGAAAATGGTCAATACCTGACCGCTTTGACCTTCGGCAACGTCCACGGCGTATACAAGCCGGGTCACGTCAAGCTGCGTCCTGAACTCTTGGGCACCATTCAGGAAGAAGTCGGCGCTCACTTCAACGCCGGCAACCGTCCGTTCGACTTGGTGATGCACGGTGGCTCCGGCTCCACGGCTGAAGAAATCGCCACCGCGGTAGCCAACGGCGTCATTAAGATGAACGTTGACACCGATACCCAGTACGCCTTCACCCGTCCGGTCGCGGATTTTATGCTGAAGAACTACGAGGGTGTGCTGAAGGTAGACGGTGAAGTCGGCATTAAGAAGCAGTATGACCCGCGTTCTTGGGGCAAGGCTGCAGAAGCCGGAATGGCGGCGCGCGTCGTCGAGGCTTGCGAACGTCTGGGGTCTGTCGGCACCAAGATGAAGTAAATTCACTTCTGTTTCCGGAGGGGAGTCTGTCCAGGTTCCCCTCCGTTTTTATCCAGATGATAATTAGTGACGGAGGTATTTATACAATCAATTTTGAGGTAACTTTTCCTCAGTCGATGAAAGTTGTCGGTGTTTCATCAACCGGGAAATAAGACAGGGCAATATCAGTAGGACGTTGCCACGATTCTGGGGCACTGAGGAAGCGCAACAACGAATTCCAAGCAGCACCCTGCAAAGAAGAACCTTCTTTAACAATTGATTCTTGTAAGTCGATTTCCATCCAGTTAGAGCACAGCGCGCGACGGGTAAGTTCATCGCGAAGTGCGTCTTCGTAATAGGGAAGTAATTTTTTTAGTACTCCGCCCAAGACTACGGTGGTGACATCAACCAGGTTTATGTAGGTGGACAGAGCTCGTCCCAGATATCTCCCACAAAGCCTTACTGTTTCGGTCACTTGGGCGTTGCCCTTGTGTAAGCTCGCAAATAGTTGTTCCCACGGAGCATTTGCGGGTAAGCCTGCTCGTTCCAGAAGGTTCGCTTTATCAATATACGCGTCTAAACATCCCACTGCTCCACAATCGCAGGGCTTATCTTCATCGCTGACTGCGATGTGTGCAATTTCGCCAGCCCATCCATGCAAGCCGGAGGAAACTTTTCCATCTAGTACTAGAGCAGAACCGATTGCGCTATTTTGTGAAATGAAAATAAAGTCGCTGAGCTCATGACCGGTTTTTTGTCGGGCGATACTTTCTGCTAACGCAGAAAGATTCGCTGTGTTCTGGTAATCAACCGGTACTTCGATATGGAGCTTCGAGCGGAAGTGTTTCTCCAAATCAATGTTTCTCCATCCCAAATGAGGTGACATGTGCAAGTTACTGGTTGAGGACGAAATAATTCCCGAAAATCCACAAGTAATCCCGCACAGAGACAAACCTGAGTGTTGTATTTGGGAAGTTAACTCGTTCACCATGGTTGCAAGTTTCCCAAGGGTACTTTGAGGCGAGTAGGCGGGTACGTCAACTTGGTCAAATTGTTCGGCAATGATGTTTCCGCGCAAATCCATCACGCAGGCGCTGATGTAATCTCGACCGACTTCGGCACCGATGCCACCGTGAGTACGTCTGGCTGGAGTCAACATGATGGAAGGTCTGCCGGAAGGTCCGACACGGGTAGAGCCTTCCCTAATGATGCCGAAGTCCAGTAGATGTTCTATGAGTCTGGTTACTGTTGAGCGGTTTAGTCCTGTTTCGTGTGCCAGGTCTGCTCTTGACATGACTTCAGATCCGGTAATGATTCGGTAGGCCAGCAGTTGCAGATTGTGATTACGTAAGGACTCTGCCCGCATGCCGGGGACTTCGTGATCCGCGGACTGCAAGGATGTGTTTTTTGATTTGGCTGTTCGACTCAAGTTGACTCCCTCGTCATCTGGAACAATCATAACCCAAATTAGTCTTTCTTTAGCCTGTTTTGAAAGTATTAGTTGCCAGAAGCAACTTAACGCTCTTGATGGATAGAGAATTTTTGCAGTATCCATGAGCGAAACAAGCCCTTTTCCGGGTAGTTGCCCATGAATCAGAGGAAAGTTGAATGAATGCCTCGCATAGAAAAATGTTAAAAAGATGCTTGACAGGATTTATTCGATGGTGCTAATGTGCATAGTGCAACAAAGGCGACTCTAAACGTAGAGGTTCAGAGTCTAGTGACACGATGAGGTGGAACGTGAGTAACCGGTTGGTAGCAGGGGTAGATTCCTCGACACAGTCATGCAAAATCATGATTCGTGATGCCGACACGGGGGCACTGGTGCGTTCTGGAATGGCATTTCATCGTACAGGAACCACAGTTAATCCTGCGGTTTGGGTGCGAGCCTTCGACGAAGCGGCACAGCAAGCAGGAGGCTTGGAAGACATCTGCGCTATTTCCGTAGCGGGTCAGCAGCACGGGCTGGTTACTTTGGACGAGGACGGGGAAGTCGTTCGTGATGCCGTGCTCTGGAACGATACCAGCGCGGGAGCTGATGCCAAGGACTTAATTACAGAGCTAGGGCAGGGAGACGCTATTGCAGGTCGGAAAGCCTGGGTAGCAAAGACGGGTTCGGTACCGGTTTCGTCACTCACCGTCAGTAAGTTGCGTCATCTCGCGGTGAACGAACCCGAGAATCTCTCCCGAACCCGTGCAATCGCCCTTCCGCATGACTACCTGACCTGGAAAATCACCAAGAGGAACAAAATCACGGATTTAGCGACAGATAGGTCAGATGCATCTGGCACCGGTTATTTCGATCCCGTGGAAAACGTCTACCTACCAGACATTTTGGAGTTAGCCGCAGGCAAAACGGGCACGGACCTGATTCTTCCGAAAGTTCTCGGTCCCCATACTCCTGTGGGCGAATTTAGCGTGCAGGGTAAAGAAATGCTTGTAGGTCCCGGAGCTGGGGACAACGCCGGAGCTGCCCTGGGTCTTGACCAGAAACCTGGTCATGTCATTATTTCTCTGGGGACCTCAGGTGTCGTCTCCCTAGTTTCGAAAAAACCCACCTGTGATGAAAACGGTGAAGTTACTGGTTTCGCAGATGCGACCGGAAATTACCTCCCGTTAGTGTGCACGCTCAACGCGTCTCGAGTGCTTGATACTACGGCGGCAGCCTTAGGGGTCAATTATGAGAGATTTTCCGAATTTGCACTGAGTGCGCCTCCAGGGTCTGAAGGTTTGGTGATGGTTCCTTATCTCACCGGCGAACGCACTCCGAATGCGCCGTTAGCTACCGGCTCTCTCTTGGGCATTCGAGGGGATAACTTGACCGCGTCGAATATAGCTCGAGCTGCAGTTGAAGGGATGCTGTGTCTAGTGGGATACGGTCTCGAAATCTTCAAGAGATTAGGCGTGGAAGTCAACGCAGTTTCCCTCATTGGAGGCGGGGCAAAGTCCGAGGCAGTGAGACGTATTGCTCCGTCTGTCTTAGGGGTGAAGGTGACTATACCGGAGATTGGAGAATATGTGGCCGATGGCGCCGCGCGCCAGGCTGCGTGGGTTCTAAACGGAGGAACTCGTCCGCCTGTCTGGTCACCCCGGCTGACCTCCTCATACACCGCGCAATCGCAACCTTTTATTATGGAACGCTATCAAGAAGTTAATGGCCTTTTTGCCGATACGACACAGTTAGAATTGGAGTAAGCGAGATGAAAGATTTTCGTCTACCGCAAGAGCTGGGAGTTGCCGGAGTGGTCCTGGCTGTAGGTATCATCATGGGTGTTATCTCCCCAGCTTTTCGCACCTTAGATAACCTTGAAGTACTATTTCTCAATGGCTCTGTGGTGTTGTTTTTGGCCTTGGGCCAGACTTTTGTACTGCTAACAGGTGGTATCGACCTATCTGTGGGGTCCAACATCGCTTTGACCGGAGTGATTGCTGCATTAACGATGCAATCCGGTGTTCCTTGGTGGGCAGCAGCTCTCATCGCCTTACTTGTGGGTGTTGTCGTGGGACTGTTCAACGGGGCAATGGTGTATTGGGGCAAGATGCCGCCTTTTATCGTCACTTTCGCGACTTTTGGCATTTCGGCATCGATTCCAAAGATTCTCACGGATGCGAAATCTGTTACTGTTTCGGATCCCATGTTTGCGATTTTCGGTCGCGGGAGTCTATTCGGAATCCCGATACCTGTAGTTATGGTCTTAATTGCAGCTGTCCTTTGTGCATTATTCCTTCGACACAGCGCCACTGGGGTACACATCTATGCAGTTGGCGGTAATCCGGCAACATCTCGATTGGCTGGTATCAACGTTGCCAAGATTACAGTCCTGGTTTACGTAATTTCCGGTGTGACCGCAGCCTGTGGTGGCATTATCACCGCTTCGCGGCTGATGGTGGGATATCCCACAGCAGGTTCTGGAACTGAACAGTTCTATTCAATCGCATCAGCTGTGGTTGGCGGGGTTTCACTATTTGGTGGGATTGGCTCAATTCCTGGCGCTTTTCTGGGGGCGCTGCTCATTGCCGAGGTCTCAAACGGTATGAATGTCATAGGCGTATCTTCCTATTGGCAACCTCTGGTCATTGGCGTAATTATCTTGATTGGTGTGCTCATTGATACAAATCGCAAGGGCTTTTCGATGCGCCGTTTGCTTCAGCATTTTACGAAAACTACTGACTCTGCAATTGATTCAGATTCTCCTACGCAAGGAGACGAAACGCTTGGACACTCAACGAGTGTAAAAGATGATCAAAAAATACAACCCTCACTGAAAGAAGGATAGAAATGAAAAAAATTCTGGCAACCATAGGCGCGGGTGCGCTTGCTGCCTTCGCCCTATCCGCCTGCGGCAATGCGCTGGATACCGGGACTTCCGGAAGTTCTGGAAAGGATAATGGGGCAGCATCCATTCCGGAAGCCTGTAAGGGAGACAATCCCTATTTGGCTGTACTATTGCCCAACCAGACGAATCCCTACTATGTAGCCATGAAGGAAGGCTTTGAAGACGAAGGCTCCAAGAATGGATTCAAAGTCGAAGTTCAAATTGCTAATGATGACGATGCCAATCAGCTGGCTCAAGCCCAGGCTATGCTGGGTAAGAATCCCTGTGCCTTGGCATTGAACCCGGTTAAATCTGAACCTGCAGCTGCTATTGTCAAGGCCGCAAACGACAAGGGTGTCCCGGTGTTTACCGTCAATATCTCGGCTGATCCCGATGCTTTGAAAGCACAAGGTGCATCGGTAGTTCAATACCTAGGAGCTGATAACGCAGCTGGTGGGGCTCAGATGGCTGAGCAGATTATGAAAGACCTGGGTGCTGACACTGCAATGGAAATTGGTTTTGTCACCGAACCTGATGAGGTTGTAGTGGTAGAACGTGACGAAGGTTTCAAGAAGGCTATTGCAAAGAATCCCAATGCCAAGGTGGTAGCTGAAGTCGATGGCAATGTTAAGCTCACAGACGCGTTAAATGTGACTTCTGAGATGTTGCAGGGGCACCCTGGAATCAGCGTAATCTTTGCATCTACTGGTCCCGCTGCACAAGGTGCCGTGGAGGCGGTTAAAGCCTCGGGGAAGGATATTAAGGTTTACGGTTTTTGCGCCTCGGAAATGCAGACAAACGACGCCTATCCCGCCTGTGTAGCACAGGAACCAGAAGACTATGGTCGTCGTACCGTACAGCAGATTAAGACTTATATAGGTGGAGATAAGGTGGAAGATAACATTCTTCGACCCCTGAAACTGTTCACTAAGGGTCAAACACCCGCTCCCGGCGAAGTCGGCTAATTAATAACCAATCAGTAAACCTTCATCGAGAAGGAAGGAGACGCCTGCGATGATGGAAGTATTTGAAGCAAGAAATATTGCGAAATATTATTCTTCGGTGCCTGCTCTCGCAGGCGTCTCTATCAAAATTCACCCCGGTGAAATTGTCGGCTTAGTGGGTCACAATGGCGCCGGCAAATCTACCCTGTTGAAAGTCCTTTCGGGGGCTCACGGTGCAGATGGCGGAGAAGTGCTGATTGACGGTACAGAAGTTAACTTTGCTTCACCAGCAGATGCCCTAGCTAAGGGCGTGGGAACCGTCTACCAAGAGCTGTCACTGTTGCCGAATCTGACGGTTGCGCAAAATGTGTTTTTGGGAAGAGAAAAGTCTGATTGGAAAGGACTAAAAAAGGAGGAAATGCGCAACCAGGCAAAAGAGCTGGTAAAGAGTTTCGGCATCGACGTAAACGTTGATGCGCCCCTGGGGCATTATGCTGTGGCAACTCGCCAGCTTTTGGAGATTGCTGTTGCTACGTCTAAAAATATCAAATACTTACTTTTGGACGAGCCAACGACCTCTCTGGAAGGCGAACAGGTTGATTCGCTTTTGAAATACATTAAAAACCTGGCAGAAACGTCCAATATCGGTGTACTAATCGTCGACCATAAGCTTGATGAGTTATATCGGATTTGTGACAGAATTGTTGCTTTAGTTGACGGAAAAGTTCGCATTGATGGTAATGTAAATGAAGTTTCTCATGAAGACGTGGTGGTGGCTATTGCCGGGGAAGACGTATCGAGTCTTCTTGATTCAGAGCCAAAGAGAGATGCCGTATCTGTGCCCACTTCAGAAACGTCGAAAGTACAGGGGCGCGGTGAGCCGTTAGTACAGGTGAGGAATCTTCGTTCTGCAGCATTAAAAGGCGTTAATCTTGATATCTATCCTGGAGAAGTGCTTGGTATTTATGGTCTAATTGGTTCGGGGAGAACAGAATTCCTCCGCGCGCTGGGCACATTGCATCCAATCGAAAGCGGAAGTATTTCTGTTCAAGGTAAATCTTTTAAAGGATATAAACCTGTTGACTCATTAAAAGCAGGTTTGGTCTATGTTACTGAAGAAAGAAAAATGGACGGTATAGTTCCGCAACTATCGCCAATAGTAAATACCTCATTACCTGTTACGAAAAAATTTAGCAAACTTACTTGGTTAAGTTTGAAAAAAATGGATTCTACGATGCAGAAGATACTCGCTAGGCTCCAAATTCGAGGTAATCTTCAGGGGCCTGTGGTCAGCCTCTCGGGCGGAAACCAACAGAAAGTTTTGTTGGGACGAGCTATTGCGTTAAATCCGAAGCTACTGATGCTTGATGAGCCCACTAAAGGTGTAGACATTGGCGCCAAAGGAGAGATCCACCGCATATTTAAGGATATGGCGCATCAAGAGCAGGTAGCCGTGGTTGTAGTTTCTTCGGAAGAAGAAGAAATCCTTGAAGTCTCTGACCGCGTATGTGTCTTTGCGCAAGGACGCAATATCTGTGAACCAGAGGACGTCGCGAATTTCAGCGTACAAAGGTTGCGTAAGCTGGCTTGGTCAAAAGACTAAACACTCTAAAATTGCGGCACTCAGAGTGCCCGGGAGAACAGGCGGGAGTTGAACAGGGTACGTATCAGCCAGCGGGGAGCTAGGCGTGCGCCTGCCATCGCAATTTTGTACCGAACGGTCGGGGTGACCAGGACGCGGCGACGGCGGGCTGCTTCGATGGCAGCGGTGACGACCGCTTCGGGACTGATGAATCCGTATTCAGGCCAGACTGAGGCGTTCATCTGGGCTGATTGGTGAAACTCAGTTTTCATTAGACCGGGTGCCAGGGCGGTAACGGATACGCCGGTGCCGCGCAGTTCAGTGGAAACTGACTCGCTAAAGAAACGTACCCACGTCTTTATCGCCGCGTAGGTGCCCATAGCGGTGTATGCCGTGGCGGACGAGACGTTGATAATTGCTCCGCCTCCAGAGACTTTTCCAATCGCGGGTCGCCCGATTAACATTTGTAACAGACGTTCCACTTTTCCAGGTTTGTGGCGATGAGTTCGCAACCTCATTGCTCGGGTGCCCTCAAACGTCAGTCGACACAATGCCCGCACCATTACCTCTAGAGCATTGTCCTCGCGTTCCCACTGACCGCCCACAAAGTTTTGTCCCAGGCCAAAACCCGCGTTGTTGACCAGCACCGCAATCGGGCGGGAATCATCACGGAGACGACGAATGACCGCGTCCTGACCGGTCTTGGTGGACAAATCTTGAGCCAAGACCTCCGTTTCAACGCCCAAAGTGGCGTGAATCCGCTGCGCCAAAGCCTGCAAACATTCTTGACGTCTGGCGACCAGCACGACGTTGAGCGGTTCGGCAGCCAACTGCCAAGCAAACTCTTCGCCTAAACCGCTGGAAGCTCCCGTAATCAGCGCCCATTTCACCACAAAAAATCACCCAATCATTGCAATAAATTCATCTATTGCATAACCTTATTAGTGAACGTTTGAGTTGCCAAAGCCGGTGCGTCCGGTAGTCTTTGCCGGTGTTGCGGCGTTTGGATTCTGTCGTCACCCCAGATTCTGGGGACCGAAGGAATATGAGGGAAACACATTGAAAAGCCACACAGCTGACAAACTTGAAGCGATGATGGACGCGACTTTCGGCACGAAAGAGGAACGGGAAAAGGAAATCACTCCAGTTATGAAACCTATCAAGTACTGGCTCACCGACATGGACGGCGTATTGGTACACGAAACTAAAGCGATTCCGGGGGCAGCGGAGTTCCTGCAAGCCCTGCGGGACAAGGGTAGGGAATACCTGGTGTTGACCAATAACTCCGTCTTTACCCCTCGTGACCTCTCCGCGCGCTTAGAGGCCTCCGGGCTGGAGGTTCCCGAAGAACGTATCTGGACTTCCGCGTTGGCGACCGCCTCTTTCCTGAAAACCCAGTCCCCGAAATCTAGCGCCTATGTGGTGGGCGAAGCCGGTTTAACCACCGCCCTGTACCAGGCTGGCTATGTCATGACCTCCACAAATCCGGAATATGTGGTGTTGGGTGAGACGCGTTCCTACTCTTTTGATCAGATTGCAACCGCGGTGCAGCTCATCAGCAAGGGCGCCAAGTTTATCGCCACAAATCCTGACAAGACCGGTCCCACGAAGGACGGTCCCATTCCTGCCACCGGCGCAGTTGCCGCCATGATTACGGCTGCCACCGGCAAGAATCCGTACTTCATTGGCAAACCCAACCCGGTTATGTTCCGCACCGGCTTAAACAAGATTGGCGCGCACTCCGAAGAAACCGCCATGATTGGTGACCGGATGGAGACGGATATGCTGGCAGGGGTAGAGTCTGGCTTGCATACGTTCCTGGTGCTGACCGGCTCCACGCATCGTGAACACATCACTGATTTTTCATATCGACCTAACGAAGTCGTGGACTCGATTGCTGACATCATCGCGCGAGTGTAACCTCACGGGGCGAGTCGTCCACGATTGATAGTTGGCGCGCGTTTAAGCTCTCGCAAAGGCTGCCCGAATTCAGTCATCCTTGCCCAGGAAAAACGGGAATTCGATAGACTGGGAAACGCTGATTTGTAGGGAGGTTACGGTGCGTATTGCGACTTGGAACGTGAATTCGATTCGCACTCGAGTGAATCGAGTGACGGCGTTCCTGGAACGTGAAAACATTGACGTTCTGGCGATGCAAGAAATCAAGTGCCGTAACGATCAGTTCCCCACCCTGGCTTTTGAAACTGCTGGCTACCAGGTGTTTGTCAACGGTCTGAATCAGTGGAATGGGGTAGCAGTGGCGGCACGCCAAGGGATTAGCGCCCACCTGCTGGGCACTGAGTTTTACGGCTCTATCGACCAACCGTACTTTTCCGTCCCGCCCAAACCGCCCCAGCTGGAACCACGAGTGTTGGGGGTACGTGTGGCCGGGGTGGAGTGCTGGTCCCTCTATGTCCCCAATGGCCGCGAAGTCGGTCATCTTCACTACCAATACAAGCTGAAATGGCTCGATTCTCTGCGTTCCCACGTGATTCGTACTCTGGATACAGATCCGGAAAGTTTGGGTCTATACCTGGGAGACTTCAACGTGGCTCCCCGTGACGAGGACGTGTGGGACATGGCGGACTTTGCCGGGGCGACCCATGTTTCCGAACCGGAACGGCAAGTGTTCGCCAAGCTCCTCGACCCCGACACGGTCGCCGATGCGGTCACCCTCCACGATGACCTTATCGAGGGTCTACCGGGAAACCTGACTGAAATCACGCGGAAATTTGCCCCCGGTTGGACCTATTGGGATTACCAACGCGCCCGTTGGCGGCGTAACCAGGGCATGAAAATCGACTTTGCCTTGGCTACCCCCCGTCTGGCTTCTCGAGTGACGGGCGCATATATTGACACAGCCGAACGTGATGGGGAACAACCCTCCGACCATGCTCCGGTAATAGTCGATTTTGAATAGATTCCGTCAGCCTCCTGATGTTCGGGTTTTCCCTCAGAAATTGTTCCAACCTGCCGATATTAATCGGATAGTGTGGATTCTGCATCGTTAATTAAGTTAAGAGGGAGCAAGAGATTTGGGTATTCTACGTCGTATGACCGTGGCGGGGACAGCGCTGGCTTTGACCCTGATGGGACTGGCTTTGCCTACCACGGCTATAGCGGAGGACCGTGCCGCTTATCCCGGTGCTATTGACCTACCAGCTTGGATTACCGACGGAAAACGTGAACCGATTAAATCCGATGCCTCCCCTCAAGATAACTGGGTGGTGACCGGGAAAGTCGTCACCTATCGCTCCGGGGAGCGCGCCGGTGCGAATGATGACCCGGGTGAGAAACTCGTTGCCGGAATCAATGTGTATGCTCGCTACCAGGCTAATAACGGAGCTTGGTCACCTGTTTTTAAAGCCACTACCAAAGATGCCTCCACAGATTCCAAGACTGGCAGACCCTCGAACTACGCCATCAAAATGCGCGACTTTGTTGATTACAACGGAGAATTGGGGCAATTCCGTCCCGGTGAGGGCAAAGCTCAGCGCCTACAGGTGTGGATTAACCCCGAACAGGTTCCAGGGTATCGACTGACTTTCTCGGAGCGTACCGGCGGGGTCGTACAAGGCTACTCCACTCCCAAAGATTTCAACTACCAGTTCAACCAAATGATGCAGTGGGGATATACTCCATTCGGTAAGTCCACCCAAGTGTCCCAGATGAATATCGGTCTCATTAGAGTCGCAAACTCTGCGGATGAGCTGGACCTCGGTAGCGCGGTAAATATTGAGCCTTCTTTGCCTAGTGCTACTGCGAAAAAAACTTTGAAAGGTTACGTGCGTTGGGAGAACCAAACCCTGAATCGGGGAGGTGGCAACGCCTATGTCGGGCGTCCCAACATCGAGGATTATCCGGTTAATACTCCAGTCGTTGATTACGTAGTGGTCGCAGCCATAAAAGATAAAAACGGTGCTGTTGAAGCCCGCTGCGCCACCACTACGGGGGTGCCAAACGACGATGGGAAATCCCCCAACTGGCAAATTAATTTTCACCAAGACGTCGATGTTAAGAACATGAAGTTCCAGGTATTCAAAGGGGACTGTCAGCCGGGAAACGTCAGACTCGAACGATTGCCGATGCGCATGGGCTATTGGAGCCCGTTCCCCACCACGGTAGACAGCTGGGAAACCCCGTTGGAGTCCACCCTCGGCAGTGCAAATCGTGGTTGGACCGGACTGCCTGGGACGTGGTCAAATAACGTCCGGGTATTGTTACGTCCCCTGCAAATGGAGTTGACCCCCCACGGCACCAATTCGGGTCCGGATGCGGGCACTCAATCTTTCTATGGGGATACAGTCACTGTGGATTACAGCCGGTTGCCGCTGAACACGCCACTGGTGGCGCGTCTGTACACCGGAAAGTTGAACGATGACGGATCGGGACGCCCTATCGATTCCATAAATTTTAAAGCAACAGGTGAAAAAGGCACCGGGTCGCTGACTTTTAACACGCCACTGAAGGGTGACACATTTCAGGAATACTGGGTCGACGTGGTTCCCCAGAAGATTGATAAAAATCCGGAACTACAGGTGTTGGCATCCCAAAGTTTCCTGTACAAGCCTATTCGGCTGGGAATTAATAGTGGGAAGGTGAATGAAACTGGAACTTACACGATTTATCAGAAAGCTCCGGATGCCACTTCCAGCGGAGTCAAGCTCACTGAGTGCCAGGTGATTTCAAAGGAACCTATCGATGCCACCACGCGGCAAGATGCCCTGCCTTCCAACTTAAAACGGGACACTTCCGCAGGCAGTAACGGATGTACGTTACAAGGCGTACCGGAGAAATCTGGGACTTACTCGCTGTGGGTCAGGTTCAACTTTACCGACGGCTCCGGCAAGAATCATACCATCGTGCAATATCTTCCTTGGAAAGTCGCTCCACGTCTAAAGCCGCAGATAGAATCGGGAACTCCGGATTCGGAAATGAATAAATTCTCTCCGCTGGAAAAATTCCCTGCCATTGGAGTGCCATATTCCGGTTTGGTTTCTCCCTATGCGGATTGGCAAGGTCGGCACTTCACCTATCAGGTATTTGATTCTGAACCGGGTGCCAGCAGTGTCGCTCTGGAGCCTGCAGCGGATAGAATGGTTAGTCTGCGGGATGGAAGTGTTGATAGTGGGTTAAGGTTTGACCCGGCTACCGGTCAAGTCACCGGCACGACTCAAGCGGGCAAATCCGCCGTTTTTTGGGTGAAAGCTACCGACGAGGATGGTGGAGTCACCCCTGCTGAAAAGTTTGAGATTCACCCCGGCTCGCCCTTGATTTTGCAGCGCGCCCAGTTGCCCACCGGCTCTAGTGGTAGCGAGTACCAGAACGCGAACGGAACCCCGATTGTGATTTGGGTTTCCGGTGGGCAGCCCACGACCGATAAATTGACGGTCAGTGGTGGTCCTGAGCTGTCCCGCAATACCTACTCTAATGCTGAAATTCTGGGGATCTATGATGGTGAGAATCACAAGGTAAACACCACCGATATTGGCGGAATAAACTGTTCTACCCAAACTTCGGGCAACGGTAAATATATTCTCTGTTCGGGCCAGCCCAAGGTGTCTCAAGTCACCACCTATTACCTGCAGGTGAAATACACAGATAGTGCTGGTCGTACCCTCGACGGAACCAAATACAACCTGCCTCAGATCAAAGGCCTATCGACCCTGTCCGGGGCAGAGGGCTGGCTAAAGATGACGCTGCTGCCAAAAATCACAGTTGATACTAGCTCTGACCCCAACGTAACCAGTATGGAACTGCCCGATGGTACGAAAGGATTGAGTTACGGACCGCAGGACGTTAAGAAATATCTGTCGGGCGGTACCGGGAACTTCGCGAATTATACTTTCAGCGCAGCCGGTTTACCGGCTGGTTTAACCATGGACGCCAATGGTGTAATCACTGGTAAGCCTGTGGAAACTACCACGCTAAACGGGTCGGCGGTTACGGTTTACCTACGGGGCAAGGACGGCACCGCGGCGGAACGATCCTCGACGTCCGTCAACTTCACGCTGCGAATCAAGACTGATTTCAAGGCGGTAAAGGATGTTCTGTCCGCGACAGCTCGGGGAGGAAATACCTACACTTCCAGAGAGCCGCTGCTTGACATGAGTTCTGCCGGAATTACTGGTGGGGTATCTCCCTACAGTTACAAACTGCAATACAAGTACAGCGAAGACGATGATTGGCAGAATGCCGCCCTTTCCGGGGGGCGCTACCAGGTTCCCAATGCGGATGGTAACCCTTCCGGTCTGTTGCTGGATAGCAACGGCAAACTGGTGGGGGCAACTATGGGCAAAGACTCTTTCCCTCAGCTGCGGGTGGTGGTGACCGATGCTGATACGGTTTCTTGCCAACAGGGATGCTCGGTAAACGTCGGCTTAAACCTGAAACGAGTCGATGACCGACGCCCCAGCGTGGTCGAGGGGGCTTCTCTCACCGTAAACGTAGGGGAAACTGCTACGGGGGCTTTACCGGTAAATGATCCCTCAGGCACGCCCCAAAAATATACAGTCACAGACGCGGTACTGCCGAGGGGAGTCGCTCTCACAGTTGATGAAGACACTGGAGCCTACACCTTAACTGCAACCCATGAGACGAAAGCAGACAATAGCGGTTCCGTCACCCTGTCTGTCACTGGCGCTAACGGCGCGAAAGCTGAGGTAATTTTGCGGGTTCACGTGATGGACCAGCGCATCCCGCAGACAAATAATAACGTCGCGATTAGTCTGGAACAGGGCATTCCAGTTCCTGCTACAGCGAAGGTGTCCGGGGTGGTTGACGCGGCGCATTCTCCCGAAATCAAGTGCTTTGTGCCCGCAAACTACACCTCTGCTGATTGCCCCACTACGGCACAAAAACTGCCCGGACTGGTTGGGGTCACCCTGAAACCGAACGGGACGCTCACCGGCACCCCGGTTAAGGGCGATGTTGGGGAACACCAGGTTCCATTGAAAGCGTTGGGGGTGAACGGCAAATGGTCGGCTGAGTTTAGCACGACAATGACCGTCTCGCCCTCCACCCTGGTATTCGAGCCAGGATTGGCGCCGGGTGGTACCACCGGACAGCCTTATGAGTGGACCTTTAGTCCCGCCACCGGCGCAGGGGGTCTCACCAAGCAATACCTAGTTCTAGATCCGAACGGTCATCCTGTTGACGGTTGTACCGTGAACAACCACGGGAGCAAACCGAAACTCCAGTGTGATGCGAACGCGCTACAGAACAAGGTAACTTATACTCTGCGAGTGAGTGCTGGAACTGGCGACGCTGCAGTCAACATTGACCGGGCGTTTGCCCCAGCGATTTATCCACCGCTGAAATTTGGAAGCTACACCTTGCCCAGTGCCGCCGTTAAAGCGGTATATCGCCGGAATGACGGCAGTACATTCAGTTTCACCGCTGCAGGGGGTAGTGGCAGCTACGGATTTAGTTTCCAAGCTGGCTCTAAACACCGGAAAGCTACACCTCCGTCCAGCTGCACCGGATGGGCCTTGCACACCACAAACGATGAGTACTCGGGGCTGTGTCTGGAATCTGACGGGCGTATCACCGGAACCCCAACTGTGGCTGGAGTTATTGATTTCTCCAAACTGGAGGTCCTTGATAGCGCGCAGCATCGCGCCGGACTGCCCACAGATGTAGAGAAAATGCTGGTTATAAACCCGCCACTAGAATTCACTACGCCGTGTGTAAAGCCGACGTCCGGCACCGATTACCCGTGCCAGGGCGAGAGGAATCAACCGGTCGCAGCGAACGGAAAACTTAAGATTGCCACCGTGTCCGGCGGTGCTACGCCTTACCGCAATCTGCGGGTGGAAGGTCTGGAGGCCTATAACGCCGGAGCCGCTAGCTCAACCCCGAATTTACGTGCTGAATGGTGTGATGGCAACCAGACATCCAACACCGTTGGAGACATCTGTTTGACTGGGACGTGGTCCAAGACGATGTCGCCCGGATCCTCCCTGAACATTTCCGTGACCGGGGCGGCAGGACGGACCGTCACGGTGGAAGTATTTATCCCGGTATCCACCGACCTGAAATTCACCGATAAGCCGTCCGGTGCTTTGCCCAGGGGAGTGACCCTGGAACAAGCCACCAATGGTGGTAAACCTGGCAATATCAGCGATACCGCCTGGGACAGTGTGAAAGATAACGTTAAATCGGGTCTGCCCACTGTGGGTATTAGCTTGGACAAGGACGCCGTAAAAGACGGTAATAGTGGAGGCGTTCCATCTTTGGTTAATGGTGGGGTCGGTCCTTACACTTATCTGACCGTGCCCTGCGACAACACCGATGCGTCCGGTAACTGTGCCCTAGGGGACACGGGTTTGTTCTTGGACAAGTCCACGGGTCAGCTCGTGGGCACTCCGAAACCCGGTACCAGCGCTGCTGTAGTGGTGAGCGTTACCGATTCGGATTCCCCGGCGCAAACCAAGAAATCCAACCTGGTGTTTTCTATCGCGGATACCCGAAAGCCAGTGGTGCGCGCGACCAAGATAAACGCCGAGGTTGACACCGCTGTGCACCAGGTCATACCGGTTAATGACGGCTCCGGGCAATACCGGAGCGTCTCAGATTCGGGCAAACCTAGGTGGATGAGTCTCACGCTGACCAATAATGTACTGACCGTTACAGGAACGCCCGAGTCAGGCGACGTCACAAGGGCGGATGGCACGTTTAGTGTGCAGGTGACGGATGCGAACGGTAATGTCAGCGAGTCGGTCACCATTACTTACACCGTTGAGGATAACCGTGTCCCGGACTTGAGCAGTCTGACGAACGGCTCCAGCAGGGACTTGACTGGAACGGAAGGTCAAGGTATCCAAGGTTGGACACCCCTGCCTAAAGATGCAGCCGGTTACGGTCCAAAGATTACAAAATGGAAGGTTGAGGGGCTGCCTCAGGGGGTAACCTTCAACCCCGCCACCGGCACGCTTTCGCCCAATAAGATTGCTTCTGGTGAATCGGGGACCTACCCCATCACCATTACTGCCACGACCGAAAACGGTAAGACCGCCACCATTGTGAAGACACTGGAAGTACGGGCTTCTGACCTGACAGTCACGGAAAGTAAAGTCCAGAATCTGACCGGGGGACAACTGACCAGCCCCGTCACGGTAGCGACCGTGAGTGGCGGAGCTGGCAACTACGGCTTAGACGTGCAGGGGTTGCCGAATGGCGTTACCGCGGAACTTGATAACAGTGGCAACATTGTACTGAAAGGTACAATACCCGCTGGGAATAACGACTTCCCCGTGACGTTTACTGTAAGGGATGCGGACGGGGTGGAGCGGACTCTCACCCGCACCTTGCACATCGGCGCGGGATTGTCTGTCGCCAAGACCACCATGCCCACTGCCACCATTGGTAAGGCATATGAGCAGCGCTGCTTGGGAGTTTCTGGGGGAACCGAGCCTTATGGAATTAGTGGAACTCTGAACGGCTTGCCCGAGGGTATGGCACTGGCGGCAAATGCTGGTGGCAAGGACATTTGCTTGACAGGCACGCCCTCCGGCAACGCAGGAGCGTTTACGGTCACTTTCACCTTGCAAGATTCTGCCACCAATCCGCCAGCAACCAAAGAGGTGACACTTACCATTCCGGTGAACGACGAGTTCACCGCAAACAGACCAACACCGCCTATGGGCAACTTGTATGTGGGCAGTAAAACTACTGACTTTACTCCCACGGAGGGTAAGGGTGACACCTGTTATGGACTGGACGCGTCTGGAGCGTGCCAGAAAGCCAAGTTTACCTATTCGGCGTCTGGCTTGCCCGCGGGGCTGTCCATTAATCCTCAGACTGGGGTGATTTCCGGTACGCCGACGGAGACGGTAAAGAACCGGGAGATTAGCGTGACGGTAGCTTCCAACGCGCCTGGTGGCGATGCGGTAACCCAAACATTCATGATTACGGTGGCTTCGGCATTTTCCAACCCGGAAAATCAGTTCCACATGCCCTCTGCAGCCAGCTCAACTAGCCTGGACGGAAACGGCACGGTTAAGAACGACAGCAACCAGGTACTGTCCGCTCCGGAGATTAAGAAAAACGGACAAGTTATTGCGACAGGAAAGTACTCCATCCATGGCGGTACCCCTGACTCGCAGGGGAACTATCCACTGGGCGATACCGGTCTGGCTTTGACTCCGGACGGGAAACTTGTCGGCACTCTCAAACCCGGACAGCCCCTGGCAGCTGGCAACGACGGCACTTTTGACCTTGGGTCATACGATGTGGTTCTTCAGGATGACGCTGGCGGTGACCAGATTGGTCCTCAGACGATTGCATTTACCGTGACCGATACGCGCAAGCCTGCTATTACGGTAACCAGCGCCACTGTCGAGGTCGGGCAAGCAGCCGATATCAGCATTGGGGTGACCGGTGGATCTGGAAAGATTGACACGGTCGAACTAATGAGTTGTAACCCAGGCAACAACAACGTGAGAGTGGATGGAGCCACAATCAAGGTGTTGGCAGCTGCTTTTACCAAAGGTGGAACTACGACCTGCCAGGTTAAAATCACGGACCACAACGGTCTAGCCAAGACTGAACCGTTCACTATTAAGGTCAACGATAGCCGTCTGCCGAAGTTTAATGCGAGCAATCGGGAACGCTACGCTTGGCAAGGTCTGGATTTCGCCAAAGTCACTTTGGGGAGTAATACTAAACCGGGCATTCCGGTGATGACGTGGCTGGTCGACCCTGCCACCGACGCTTCGGCAGCGCCACTAAAGACAGTAACGATTGCCGGCTTGCCCGAGAATTTCAAAGTTATCTCCCAAAATGGAACAGTTACTGAGAACTCCGGGGCTTACACGTGCAGCAACCCAGCAGATTGCACCATTGTGGGCTATGCTGCCAAAAATGTCATCGGGATACCGTTCTTTACCCTCACGATTACGGCAAACACCCAGAACTCGGAGCGGCAACCGACCAACCTCACCGCCAGAAAGTCGATACCGCTGCGCGTGTTTGCCTCCCCACTCCAGCTAAACACCAGCACTCCTGTCGGTATGATTCGAGGCGCAGCCAACTATAACTCTCCGGTCGGTACAGTCGACTATCTGGGTGGAACCATTACGCCGACTACATCGGCGGGACAGGCTTTCCTGAACAGCCCTAGCGCCTGGGACGGCACTTACGCCTTAGACAACGCCAACTACGATATTGTGAAGGTCACGGCGTACAACCGCAACGGAACAAATTCAGAAGTGTCGGGACACGGTCTGACCATAACCGCCGCAAACTCTGGTGATGCAGCGATGCCAATGGGAAGCCAGAAGGCGCAAACCTTGACGCTCAGCTCCGCGGGCACTGATGCTATCCCGCGGGGAACCACGTCCCTGGCGGTCGAACTGAAAGTCACAGATGGACACGGAATTGTGCGAAGCGCCACCGTGAACATTCCGGTGGTGCAAAAGCTGGAATGGGCTGGTCCGCCGTTTAATCGTGCCGACTCCACGGTGGAACTGGATACCATCGGGGTGCAAGGCGCGCCCTATCCGGTGTATTACGCCCAAGCCAAGGGCGGGGACGGCAGTTTCAGTACCTCCCTCGCTGAGGAAAATGTTGCCATTCAGACTGCTGTGGATGCTGACGCGAAAGCCAAGTTCAATGGCGGAACCAGCTATACCGGGTACAAGGGTATTACCCCGGTGTATTGCAAAGCGCAGGGCAAGATTCAATCTGATACTCGCCCGAAGTGCTTCCCCATTCCCGGCTTGGGCGGGACTATTCCTGCAGATAATGCCTGGAACAATCCGTTGATGGCTGACCATCAGGGTCTGTTTATGCTCTCTAACGGGAAACTCTCCGGGTCTATCCCCGTAGATGCCGCACCCGGTGTCCATACCACTCAGGTCTTGGTCATTGACGGCTCCGACCAGTTAATCAAAAAGACCTTCTCAATTACGATTGAACAGAAATTGACCCTTGCCTTGGACAGCAGCGCTAATAAGCTGCCCGACGGTAAGGAAGGTATTTGCTACGGCTCTACCACGGAGAAACCTCACAATGGGACTTGCGCCGCAAAGGTGGAAGTTGGCACTTACGAACCAGCTGACGCTAATATAAATTGTGAGCTTATCCCGGCGGTGTCTGGGCTGAAAGCCACCTGCAAAAATGGAAAGGTCACGATTTCCGGCGCCCCGACCCAAACCTATGACGGCAGCATCACGGTTAAAGTTACGTCGCGGGACGGCGCTCACCAGAGCGTCGAACAAGCGAAGCCTTTGTTGATTGAAACCGACATGGCGTTTAAAGGTCCCTCCGCTACCGGCTCCGACGTTGATGTAGAAACCGAGGCGGATGGCACACAAAAAATTGCGGTGAATACCTCTGCTAATGGCGGGAATTTACCTGAGATGAAGCTGGACGTTACGGGAGGAAAACCACCGTACACCTATTATGTGGAGGACAAGGATGGAAACCGGGTCTCTCCCGTACCTTGCCCCTCGGGTGTCTCTGCTCAAACAAGCAACGGTAAGCCTATAGTGTGCTACCCCATCGGTACTACCGGTCTGGTGCTGGATTCAGAAGGCAACCTCCATGGCAGTCCGATTCCTGGCGGCAGCGCGGAAGGGAATTTCGTGGTCGCGGACTCCGACACAACCTCGCGCACTAAGAAAGCCGCTATCACGGTGAATATTGCCGACCAGCGTCCTCCACAGGTCTACGACCTCACTATTAACACGACTGTAGGTGCAACCTCCTTGAGTGGTTCTACCCAACTGGTAGCAGAGGATCCGCAAAACCCGACGGTTGACCCCAGCAGCTCGAATTGGACCCCCGAACAAGTCAGAGCTGCGAGTCAAAAAGGCTTCCACGCCAAAGAACCGGTCAATACGCTGGGAACGGTAAAAGGTTGCTCGGCGAGTTCTCTGCCGAACTGGTTGACGCTCGGATCTAACGGGGCGATTTCCCTGGTCAATGGCGAGCAAGTTCCGATTGCGGCGGCGGGGCAAACGCTGCGGTTCTGTGTGTGGTACGTAGGTCCCAACGGAGTCAACGCTCCGAAACCCGCTGTGGTTAGCGTGAACGTCACCGACCAACGCCGCGTAACTATCGACAGTGGAAACGGTGGCACCAAGGAGGTCAAGATTGGTAAGCCGGTGAACCCGGACCCAACTACGCTGGTGGAGGCTAAAATCCCAGCTGACATGGTAGGTAACACCAGTAAACCTATCACGGTTAAGAAACTCAACCCCAACGGAACCGCTTGTGCCGGCAACGATTGCAAGTTCACCTCTGACAGTGCCGGCTTTACCGACAAGAGTATCGATGGTCTCACCGTCACCGGATTGAACTGCACAGGGAGCGCCGATCCGCGCAGCTGCTCGGTTACCGTCACAGGCACCCCGACCCCTCAGGCAGCCGGGAATCATCAGCTGTCCTACCAGGTCATCCTGCCTAACGGGCAGACCCAGATTATTTCCCACACAATTTACATCCCGCCCTACGACCTGGCGTTGAGTGTGGAACCGATGAGCCCGGCGGTCGGGGGACTGGAATATCTCCAAACGTCCAAGCCTGTTCTGGCTGTGGGAGGTTCAGGCAAATACTGGTTCCAGCTCTGGGATCCGAATTACCCGGTAGCTGACGCTTCTGACTCGAGCAATAAGGCGAAGGTTGGGAACATGGACCTGGTGACTACTGACAACCAGGTGAAACTGAAGTGGATTCCCACTGCGGTAGACCTTGCGAAAGCGCAACAGGGTAACGTTCCGGTCACCATCACCGTGTGGGATAAGGATGCCTGTCACATGCGACCAGAAGACCTGGTTGAGAACAAACCGGGACCGGCTAGTTGTCCTTACCAGGTCACCAAGACGGTTAAAATCCCCGTACATGCTGCCCCTGAAACTGCGGAAATTAACGTCCCGGATGTCACGGAAGGCACCCGCACCCCCGCCCCGTCGGTTTACACCGGCAGCGGTAGACCGGAACTGACACTGCTTAATACTGTGCCGACTGGCAACGAGGACTTATTTGAGTTCGACGCGGACTCGGGTGTCGTCACCTTGAAAGCGAGCGCGCGTCCCGGCACTTATACCGCTGTGATTCGCCTTACTTTGCCGGGTGTTGCCATCCCGTTCTACCGTAACGTGACCTTTACGGTAAAAGAGAAAACCGTCACCGGTCCCACCCCCACCCCAAACCCACAACCCGGCTACGGTTCGAGCGCTGCAGGTAATTCTGGTGCGGTCTATGACGATTTAGTGTTACGTCATGGGGGACGTGACCGGATTGGTACGTCTCTGGAAGTGCTGGATTACTTTAGCGAGAGATTCGCTACGCCCAGCTTATCGAAACAGAACGCTGTGCCGGCTTATAGTGAGTATGCCGGCAAGGTGAATCGTCCGTGGTCAGATACGGCGGTTTTGGTGCGCGACGATGACTATCCTGACGCTTTGGTCGCGGGTCCCTTGGCGGCTAACTACAACGCGCCAATCCTGATGACCCCGTCTAAACGGGTCCCGCAGCGAGTTGTGGAGACTTTGCGCAGACACGGATTTACGAAAGTTATCCTGGTGGGCAATTCCGGTGCTATCAGTGCCAGGGCGGTATCCCAATTGCAAAATGCTGGCTTCCAGGTGCAGCGCCTGGGCGGTCAGGACCGTTACCGAACCGCGGGAGTCGTCGCTGATCACCTGTTGGCGGCACGCGGTCGGGATAAATCCGACGTGTACCTGGCAACCGGTGTCGACTTCCCGGATGCTTTGAGCGCATCCTCTGCCGCTATCAAAAATTCCGGTGTGGTGCTGCTGACTCCTCGCCGGACTGTGGATGGAACCAGTCAAGGGTGGATGAACTCAGCCAAGACTGCGAAGGTAGTCGCAGTAGGTGGACCGGCGGTAACAGCCGCCGAACGGTCGGTGCATCTCGATGAGAAGCAGGTGGGTGCCGACAGGTACGAAACTGCGCAAAAGGTCGCTTCGGCTTACTTCCCGCCGAATCCGGGACGCATCGCTGTCGCTACCGGCAAGGACTTCCCCGACGCGACCCTGGCAGCGTCTCTGACTGCCCGTACCGGCGCGCCTTTGGTGTTGACCAGGGTGAACACCTTAACTAAACCTACTACCCAATTCCTTACCCGGAATCGTGCCAGTGTCCGCAAGGTTGACCTGGTCGGGGGGACCGGAGCGGTTTCTGAGAAAGTGCGTGGTGAAATCTATCACGCCCTGCGTTAATTTCCTGGATGTAGCGTGAAATAGCAAAGAGCAGGTTTTGTACTGTTTAGTACAAAACCTGCTCTTTTGTCCGGGAAGCGTGCTGGATTCGTTTGGTTTCTGAGACGGGGTCAGTTTTTTGACCCGGTGTTGAATATAGCAGCGATGATTTTCTCGGGACGCATCAGGTTTCGCCGCGGTCAGTGGGGTAAGCGTTGGCGGTAAAAAAACTGGGCGATTCTGGCATCCAGAATCGCCCAGTTTCAACCGGCGGGTGGTTGGGTTTTGGTGGTGTTGATTACCTGCCGGTTGAGGGGGTTTATTCAAATAGCTTTCACAGTTGGGATGGGGCGGCATTGCGAACTGCCAACGCCATCGGAACCGTTTTCAAATTTACCCGTTTCACTCATAAACAGCAACTAAACTCGTCCGACCTGGCTGTTGCGTAAATGACTGAAAGCTCTCGAATTGAGCGGGGTCTTCCACGAAAAATGCGTGTCAAAATTACATGGGTGGTTCCCGCCTATGCGACGGGAACCACCCAGATTAGTTTGCGTAATTCGCCGAAATGCGACCCGACCTCATGCGCTGACCGGCGCATCCGGCGCGCGATTTAGTCGGGCAGGCGCTTGCCGGTGGCGGCGCTAAATACATGCTGATGACCGGGGGTAATCCGCACATTCATGACGCTGCCAGGCTTCGGAGCGGTACGCGGAGGTACCCGCACGACCAGGTGATCTTCTGTGACCGAACCCGAAGTCCCCTGTTCTGCACCGTCGAGGTGACCGTAGACGTAGCCGTCCGAACCGAGTTCCTCGATGATGTCCACCACGATGGGCATCACGCCATCGCCGGTGTCGGTGGTGATTTCTAAGTCCTCGGGACGGAACCCAATCGTGACCTCGCCACCGTCAGCGTCGGTTAGAGCGCTGCGCTGTGCGGCGGAAATCGGCAGGGAGGCGCCGTAGAGAACCGCTTCTTCGCCTTCCACCTTGAACTTGCGCAGGTTCATGGAGGGAGATCCGATGAAACCTGCCACAAAGTCGTTTTCGGGGTGCTGGTAAAGCTCATCTGGGGACCCGACTTGTTGCAAAATGCCGTCCTTAAGCACGGCAATCCGGTCGCCCATGGTCAGGGCTTCGGTTTGATCGTGGGTCACGTACAGAGTGGTCACTCCCAGTTTGCGTTGCAAGGACGCAATCTGGGTACGGGTCTGCACGCGCAGTTTTGCGTCCAAGTTCGACAGTGGTTCGTCCATCAGGAACACTTGGGGCTTACGCACGATGGCACGACCCATGGCCACGCGCTGACGCTGACCACCGGACAGGGCTTTCGGCTTGCGATCCAGGTATTCGGTCAAGTCCAAGACCTTGGCGGCTTCCTCGACGCGCTTAGTAATTTCGTCTTTCGGAGTGCCCGCAATCTTCAGCGCAAAGCCCATATTGTCTCGCACTGTCATATGCGGGTACAGGGCGTAGTTTTGGAATACCATCGCAATATCGCGATCTTTGGGCTGCACATCGGTAACGTCCTTGTCGCCAATCAGAATGCGTCCGGAGTTGACTTCTTCCAAACCTGCCAGCATTCGCAGCGAAGTAGATTTACCGCAGCCGGAGGGACCGACCAAGACCAGGAATTCGCCGTCTGCAATTTCCAAATTAAGCTCATCCACCGAAGGGGTGGTGTTGCCCGGATAGATACGTGTTGCTTTGTCGAAAGTAACAGTTGCCATAATAATTTAATCCCTTCACCGGCGGGTACGCGCCGGACGATCCGTTGTAAAGGCTGGATATGAAAATTTGTCGGCAACGGCGCCGACCTGACCATTATTCCAGATTCGCGCGTTCTTTTTCAGGTTTTTATGCACAAGATTTTTGGGGGTGGGTTGACGGGCACAGGTTCGTTCCGATTAGTGGTGTAGGGAAGCTGAGGCGGGGGTTGGTTATACTCGATTACATGAGCGCAAACGCCGAGTTATTGGGTGCCGAGATAGGCGGGTATGTCTTGGAGCGCCGGCTCGGGACAGGTGCCTCCGCCACGGTCTATCTGGCCCGTGACGGTGCCGGTAATCCGGTGGCGTTTAAACTGTTGGCTCCCGACGCTGATTTGGGGCAGCGCGATGGTGACGCTCGAGAGCGGCTTCGTTCCGAGGCGTTAAGTTTGAAACGGGTCAAAGTCCCTGGGGTAGCTGCTGTGATGGACCTGGAAGTCGACGGGGTAGATGCTTTTATTGTTACGGAATACGTCCCCGGTCCGACCCTGGCGGAGGATGTGCGGGTTTCCGGCGCTTGGCAGCGCGAGGACGCTTTGGAACTGGGGAACCTGCTGGCTGACACTCTGCGCGCAGTGCATGAATCCGGGATTTGCCATCGTGACATCAAACCTGCCAACGTGATTCTTGGACCGAACGGTCCAGTGCTGATTGACTTTGGGATTTCTTCCGTTCTGGAAAATACCAGCGGGCTGACACGAACCGGTTTGGTGGTGGGAACTCCCGGATTTATATCACCGGAGATTATCGAGGGACAAAAGGCGGGTTTTGCTGATGACTGGTGGGCGTTAGCGGCATTGCTGCTGTTTACTCTGACTGGGCGACCTCCCTTTGGAACCGGCTCGCCGACGGTGATTATCTCGCGGGTGCTGGCTGGGAACCCCGACGTGGAAGGGTTGGAAGTGCCCGTGGCGGAGGGTTTTCGCCGTGCTTTTGCTCCCCAGGCTCGGCGTAGCGTGGATTTCGCTGAGCTGCTCCGAGTCGTCGAGTTTGGCGCGAACAGTGCGGAAACCGCTACGACCGCGCTTTTGACCCCGGCGGTTCCGAGCGAACCGGGATACACGGTGGTGATACCCCAAGAATTGAATGGTAGGTACAATCTTGCGGGGATGGAGAGTCTCTCTGCCGGGATGGAATCCGCTCCGGAATGGTCTGCGGATGAAACTGGCGAAGTGGCTGTCACCTGGGGGAATGTGGATTTGCCAAATCCCTCGACGAGCGTAGATTCCGAGTCTTTCGCCAGTGTTGCTACGGGTGAACCCGGCGTCAAGCAAACCCCCGGTATGCTGCCTTTCCTGGGACTGGTTGGCGCGCTCGCTTGGACCGTGTGGGTTCCGTGGCAACCGGCAGTGTCCGGAATTATCGCGGTGCTCGGCTTTTGGGTGGCGGCAGTGGCGGGCTGGCATTGGCGTTCGACCCGGAAAATTCTTTCGTTGCCCGGAGCTTGTATCAAAGGCTTGGTTAGCACCATACCCGCTGCTGTTATTTTGGCGGTGGCGCTGCTTACAGTGGAGGAAATCCTTTACGGTCATAGAATCATGCTGCCCTCCGCGCTGCCCG
Organism: Mobiluncus holmesii ATCC 35242; assembly: GCF_000185445.1. Classification (NCBI taxonomy): domain Bacteria; kingdom Bacillati; phylum Actinomycetota; class Actinomycetes; order Actinomycetales; family Actinomycetaceae; genus Mobiluncus; species Mobiluncus holmesii. Next base: position 2,031,609 of record NZ_GL622346.1, read on the forward strand.
ACACCGTCACACTTTTTAGAACAAGCGTTCCAAAAAGTGTTTATGTCGCACAGGGTCTGTCCGGGGTGGCGCTGCTGACGGCGTGGTGGATTCCGCTCAGCGTCCCGCTGCGGATTGGTGCCAGGCGAGTGCTGCGGGCAGTTTTACCCACTCCGATGCGGCGTCTCATCTTGGGGTTGGCACTAGCGGGATTGGTCGCCGTTGTTTTCGTTCTGGCTTGAGATGGAGACGGAAGGGCGTACGGAAAGTATTGCCAGGGGATACCCCACAGAGTGGAGCCACTTAACAGACTCGAACTGTTGACCGTCCGCTTACAAGGCGGGTGCTCTACCAACTGAGCTAAAGTGGCGATGTTCTGATTTTCCCATAAATTTCCCCGCGCGACAAAGCCAGTATTTTTGGTGCCCACGTTCCGGGGGAAAAGCCGTTGATAAAGGGTTCTATAATCGAAGCAATGTCAAAACGAAAGTGACTCGAATCTTCGCGAGCTGTGTCAGGCGCGCTGTCCGGGAAACTTGAGGAAGGAAAGCCACCATCATGACTCGCAGCGCCACGGAAACTCAAGCCCTTCAAAAACGTATCCGCCAGCTGGCTCAGGAAAAAGACGCCGTTATCCTGGCACATAATTATCAATCCAGTGAAGTTCAAGATGTGGCGGATTTCACGGGAGATTCCTTGGCACTGTCCCGTTTGGCTGCCGATGCTCCGCAGCATACCATCGTGTTTGCTGGCGTTCACTTTATGGCGGAGACTGCCAAAATTCTTTCCCCGCAAAAGCGCGTTTTGATTCCCGACGCCACCGCGGGTTGTTCACTGGCGGATTGTATTACTGCCGAACAGCTGCGAGATTGGAAAGCCGCACACCCCGGCGCGATAGTGGTCAGTTATGTCAACACCACTGCCGCGGTGAAAGCAGAAACCGATATTTGCTGCACTTCTGCCAACGCTATTGACGTGGTGAAATCCATCCCGACGCAAACTGAGATTTTGTTCTGCCCTGACCGTAATCTGGGGGCGCATGTGCGGCGCGTCACCGGGCGGAAGAACCTGGTGACCTGGGATGGTGCCTGCCATGTACACGCCGCGATGACTCCCGACATTTTGCTGCAAGGAATCCTCGCCGCCGGGGACGCAGACGTCTACATTCACCCCGAATGCGGGGGTACGCAGGCAGCTGTGGATCTCATCGGGGCGGGTAAGCTCAGTGAGGAACGCGTTAAAGTGCTTTCGACCGGCGGAATGCTCTCGGAAGCGAAAAAAGCTCCGAAAGGTTCGCGAGTGTTGGTCGCCACCGAGGTGGGGATGCTGCATCCCCTGCGCAAAGCCAATCCGGAAGTCACTTTTGAGCCGCTCATGCCCCAGGCGGCTTGCCCGTATATGAACCAAACCACTTTGGAAAACTTGGTCAGTTGCTTGGAAAACGGTCGCGACGAAGTTTTTGTGGACGAAGACATTGCGGTGCGTGCCCGAGCCAGTGTGCAGCGCATGATTGCCATCGGTCACACGGCCTCGCCCCAGCAGCACTAGGTGTGGGGATGCACTCTCATGGATGTTAATTGGACAATGACGACCCCGGTCCTGGTGGTTGGTTCTGGGGCGGCGGGTTTGAGCGCCGTAATCAACCTGGTTTTTGCCGGGGTCGATTGCGTACTGGTGACGAAAAGTGACCTCACCGCCAGTTCTACCGACTGGGCACAAGGGGGGTTGGCTGCGGTTTGGGACCGGCGAGACACTCCTGCAGCCCACTATGAAGACACCATTGTGGCGGGGGCGGGCTTGTGCAGCCAGACGGCAGTGCGCACCTTGGTCCAGGAAGCCCCGCGCGCCCTGCAATGGATGATGCGGATTGGAGCGCGTTTTGACCGTAACGCAGCCGGGGAAATCGACCTCCACCTGGAAGGAGGGCATTCCGTGCGGCGTATCCTGCACTCCAATGGGGATGCTTCGGGTCATGAAATCGAGATTACGCTGGCGAAAAATGTTGCCGCTATGGACGGTGCGACCTGGGACACCGGCGGACAAGGTGAACTGAAAGTCCTGGAAGACTGCGAGTTGTGTGATGTCCTGGTCGATGAGAAGGTTCGAGCCTGCGGCGCCACGGTGCGGGATTCTCGGCGCGGATTCGGGGTAGTTTCAGCTTTTGCGGTGATTCTCGCTACCGGCGGAATCGGTCAGTTGTGGAATGCGACGACGAACCCCGAAGTCGTTAACGGGGCGGGTTTAGCAGCGGCGTTGCGTGCCGGAGCGATTGGACGCGACCTTGAATTCATGCAGTTCCATCCCACCATTTTTGTACCACCCGTTAAAGTTAAGGGTGACCGAGGGGTACTTGTGTCCGAAGCAGTACGCGGGGAAGGTGCTGTTCTGGTGGACGGGCAGGGAAATCGGATTATGCGCGGGGTTCACCCACAAGAGGACCTAGCGCCGCGGGACATAGTCTCGGCAGCAGAACAGGAATATATGGTGGCTCACGGCTTGGATCACCTGTACCTGGATGCCACCAGTTTCGGGACTCAGAAATGGAAAGAAATGTTCCCCACCATCTATGAGCTGGTTTCCAGTCGCGGGGTGGACCCCATTACTGAGCCTATCCCGGTTCGCCCCGGAGCTCACTACTATTGCGGCGGAATCGCGGCCACCATGAGCGGTCAAACGAACGTGGCAGGACTCTATGCCATTGGGGAAGTGGCGTGTACCGGAGTGCAGGGTGCGAACCGCTTGGCGTCGAACTCCCTGACAGAGGCCCTGGTGATGGGCAGTTTAGTCGCCCAGCAGCTGGCGGAAGTGGACTTACCGCAGCTGCGTCGGTGCCCGGTGGCGAAACCGGCAGCGATTCCTCAGCCGGTAGAAATTGCGCCCCCGATACTGGAACAGATTCAGGAAATCATGAGCCGCGACGTCTATGTGCTGCGCGACCGCGCTGGTTTGCAGCGGGCGCAGCGTGAACTGGAGAAACTGTCTCCCCATGCTACGCTGGTAGCCCGTGCCCTGGTAGCATCGGCCTGGACACGAGAAGAATCCCGCGGTACCCATCGGCGGACGGATTTCCCGCACCGTCGCGAGGAATGGCGCCGACACCTGGATGTGCAGCTGGGTCCGGACGGAACTTCCCTGGAAGTCAGTGTGACTCCAGTTTGAGCCCCAGGCGTGAGCCAGACATAGAAGGAAAGAGGGAACGATGTTACCGCCAGAAATCGCCAGCGCTTTAGCGGCAGCGAAGTTGGATTCGCGCCAGGTCGCAGACTTTATCGAGGCAACTCTAGATGAAGATTTGGCGTATGGACCGGACGTCACCACGGATGCCATTTTTGATGACACACTCACCCTCCAAGCTCGGATGGTGGCTCGTGCGTCGGGGTGCCTGGCTGGGGTTCCGGTTGCTGCCGCGGTACCTTTCGTGTTGGCGCAAAAGACCGGTGCCTCGACTCCGCAGGTCGCGATGCGCCGTCAGGACGGGGAACGGGTCGAGCCAGGCGATGTCATTTTAGAGATAACTGCTGGTGCCAGGACTATGCTGACCGCCGAAAGAACCCTGTTGAACCTAGCCAGTCAGCTCAGCGGTGTGGCGACCGCGGTGGCAGCTTATGTCGATGCGATTGCTGCTGCCTCCGGCGAAAGTGGAACGACAGGTACAAAAGCGCGGGTGCGTGATACTCGAAAGACGATTCCCGGAATGCGCGTGCTGCAAAAGTACGCGGTGCGCTGCGGTGGCGGAGAAAATCATCGGATGGGGCTGGGGGATGCGGCACTCATCAAAGACAATCACATTGCCGCAGCCGGTTCGCTGACGGCGGCAGTGCTGGCAGTACGGGCATATGCTCCCCAGATACCTTTGGAAGTCGAATGTGACACTTTGGAACAGGTTCGGGAGGCGACGAATCTGGGGGTAGGGCTGATTCTGCTGGATAATATGAACCCGGAAACCATGACTAAAGCGGTGGCGATTGCCGCCCCGCACGGAGTGAAAACCGAGGCCAGCGGGGGCTTGACACTGCGTGATGCGGCAGCGACGACCGCCAGCGGAGTGGACTATATCTCCGTGGGAGCCCTCACGCATAGTGCCCCCATTCTCGATTTAGCCTTGGATATGTAGGGAGCAGGCGATGCAAACAGGAGAGGAACGGGGTGGATTGGAGCGGATTATGTCCCCGGACTGGGCGCAAGTTATGGCTCCTGTGGAGGGACAGATTCACGCCATGGGAGATTTCCTACGCGCTGAGCTGGCGGCGGGGCGGGGGTACTTTCCGGCTGGAGAAAATGTATTTCATGCCTTTCAGTACCCCTTGGAGCGGGTAAAAGTCCTGATTGTGGGGCAAGATCCCTATCCCACCCCCGGTCATGCCATGGGACTGTCGTTTTCTGTAATGTCCGGTACAGAAATTCCCCGTTCACTGGTAAATATTTTTAAAGAACTGCACCAAGATTTAGGTTTGCCCTTACCGACTTCGGGAGACTTGCGACCTTGGGCTGAACAGGGGGTAATGCTGCTAAACCGGGCTTTGACCGTACAGCCGGGGAAACCTGCCTCTCACCGGGGTCGGGGCTGGGAAGCCATTACTGAGTTCGCCATCCGGGAACTTGCTAACCATCACGCCGCGCAAGGGCTGCCACTGGTCGCGATTCTGTGGGGTGCCGATGCACGTAGGACCAAAGAGTTCATGCCCCATGTGCCCTGTCTGGAATCTGTCCACCCCTCCCCGCTCTCAGCGTCACGAGGATTCTTTGGTTCCCGTCCCTTTTCTCGAGCCAACGAACTGCTGGTGGCGCAGAGTGGTCAGCCGGTGGATTGGCGCCTGCCCTGAGTCCGCCGGTCTGGAATCCATTTTTCGTTACTTTCCGTAGGGTTAACGGCGTGGGAACAGCCTGAAAACTACGATAATCCATAAGCTAGACACGTGGACGAAGCACGATACCCCGAGGATGAATTCGACCGTATTGGCAAAAACTTACCCCAGGGCGCTCACCGGCCTGGTCAGCCCTGGTGGCACGGTTTCTTGCCTTTTGTCATCGTGATTATTGCTGCGCCCTTGCTGGCTTGGGCCATGCTGCTCCTAATTGGGTCGCATCCCTCAACTGCTAATGATGCGGCGGGTAAGCCGCCAACGAGTCAAACCCCAAACGCTGTGGCGACGCCAAGCCCTTCTGAAACCGAGAAACCTAGCAAAAAGCCTGCGGAAAGCGCCGCACCCAGCGAGGAGCCGACTCAAACCACCCCGCCCACCGCCGAAACAAAGACCGAGCCTCGTGCGGCTGATAAAACTATCACCGTGAGCGTCTTGAACGCTTCGGGAATCAACGGTCTGGCAGCAAAAGTTAAAGACAAAGTAGCCGCGGATGGCTTCACAAAAGTATCCGCAGAGAACTTCCAAGGCACTAAGCCCTCGGCAAACACCATCTATTACCCCGCTGGCCACGAGGCGGAAGCGCGCGAGATGCAACGGATTTTGAATATCGACATGATTGTGCCTAAAGACGGTGCGCAGACGGTGCAAATCGTGCTGGTGAGTAGGCTCAAAGGGTAGCCTGACGGAGCATTTTGCGCAGCCTCACGGTGTGAACTCAGAAATTTAAAACTTGCACTCTCGGTGTGAGAGTGCCAAGATTGAGTTAGCACTCTCAATGTTAGAGTGACAAGTTGGTGAATGAGGCTGCAGGTCGCGCGGAGACGTGAACCGCCACAACCCCAGCCGTCCGTCGCGGGCATTCGCCGCACATGAACCTTATAAAAGCGGAGGTTGTAATAAATGGCAAAGATGATTGCCTTTGCAGAAGAAGCCCGTCGCGGCATGGAACGCGGCTTGGACCTGTTGGCCGACACCGTCAAGGTGACCTTGGGACCCAAGGGTCGCAACGTGGTGTTGGAAAAGAAGTGGGGCGCCCCGACCATTACTAACGACGGCGTGTCTATCGCTAAGGAAATTGACCTGGCTGACCCCTACGAAAAGATTGGCGCCGAACTGGTTAAGGAAGTCGCCAAGAAGACTGACGACGTGGCTGGAGACGGTACCACTACGGCGACCGTTTTGGCACAGGCTATTGTCAAGGAAGGTCTGCGCAACGTGGCTGCGGGCGCGAACCCGATTGCACTACGTCACGGTATCGAAAAGGCTGTAGACGCGGTAGTGTCTCGGTTGCTCGCCGACGCAGTGGAAGTTAAGACCAAGGAACAGATTGCCGCTACCGCTTCGATTTCGGCTGCTGATGAAACCATCGGTGGAATGATTGCTGAAGCCATGGAAAAGGTGGGTCAAGAGGGCGTCATCACCGTGGAAGAATCCAACACTTTCGGCTTGAGCCTCGAAGTCACCGAAGGTATGCGTTTCAGCCGCGGCTACATTTCTCCCTACTTCGTGACCGACGCGGATCGTCAGGAAGCCGCTTTGGAGGACACCTACGTCCTGTTGGTGGACACCAAGATTTCCTCTATCAAGGACTTGGTGCCGCTGTTGGAAAAGGTCATGCAGGCTGGTAAGCCGATTGCTATCGTGGCAGAAGACATCGAAGGCGAAGCTCTGGCGACCCTGGTGCTCAACCGCATTCGTGGCGCACTGAAGGTCGTCGCAGTGAAGGCTCCCGGTTTCGGCGATCGCCGCAAGGCTATGCTTCAGGATATGGCTATCCTGACCGGCGCCCAGGTCGTCAGCGAGGATCTCGGTCTGAAGCTGGAGAACGTGGGTCTGGAAGTGCTGGGTACTGCCCGCAAGGTTGTTGTCACCAAGGATGACACCACCATCGTGGACGGCGCTGGCGACAAGGATGCCCTGGAAGCTCGTATTCGTCAGATTCGTCAGGAAATCGAAAAGAGCGATTCCGACTACGACCGTGAGAAGCTCCAGGAGCGCTTGGCGAAGCTGGCTGGCGGCGTAGCAGTCATCAAGTCCGGTGCCGCTACCGAGGTAGAGCTGAAGGAACGCAAGCACCGCATCGAGGATGCTGTGCGCAACGCGAAGGCTGCCAAGGAAGAAGGCTTGGTTCCTGGCGGTGGCGTGGCTCTGATTCAGGCTGCCGCGGAGGCTTTCAAGGATTTGCAGCTGAAAGGCGACGAAGCGACCGGTGCCGCCATCGTGCAGGTAGCAGTGGAATCCCCGCTGAAGCAGATTGCGGACAACGCTGGTCTGGAAGGCGGGGTCGTGGCTGAGAAGGTCCGCCACCTGCCCAAGGGCGAGGGCCTGAATGCTGCTACCGGCGAGTACGAGAATCTGTTGGAAGCCAAGGTGGCTGACCCGGTGAAGGTGACTCGTTCCGCTCTGCAGAACGCTGCCTCTATCGCAGGTCTGTTCCTGACCACCGAAGCCGTGGTGGCTGACAAGCCTGAGCCTCCGGCTCCGGCAGCAGCTCCGGCTGGCGACGACAACATGGGTGGTATGTACTAAGCCAGTAGGCAACTGCTCGAGTTTTCATAACTTTCATCGGGGCGATTCCTGCTTTTGCGGGAGTCGCCCCGATGGATTTTATGAGTCCGTCATCCGTAAAACCACGGCGGTGGGGGGACAGCTTCGGGTTGCTACCGAGAAAATATAGGTGAGTATGTCATTACAAAGATTTGAACAATACCCGGAAAAAACCTTGAAATATACGCAAAAACTCCGAAAAAAGTCCTAATGAAAACTGAGGGGTTCCCGATAAATCAATTAGAGGTTACAATGTTAAGTAACAGCCGCAAGGATTTCTCGGTTTGGAACCTGGGAAAATCGTGTGGTGAGGGGCTGGGAAAACCCTGGAAATAGGAATTCGAAACTGAGGCAGGACGCGATGAAAAAGTTTTTGGTTACAGCAACGGCGCTGATGCTGGGATTGGCTTTTGCCCCGGCTGCATACGCTGAGAATTTGTCTACCCCGAGCGCATCCGGAGACTCCGCTGGCACGGTTATGCAGCACGTGAATCTGGATTCAATGCCCTCTGGTGCTTCCAATGTAGTGGTCAATCCCTCATCCCCCGCACCCACCGCTCCCTCCACTGCCGAACTGAACACAGGCGGCAGTGATGTAGATGTCCCGGCTGGACCTGAGGTCATGTACCCACAGGCTCCTGCCTCCGTTGCTAACGCGGAACCTCAGATTCACGCTAATGTGGCTCCCCAGGCTCCTGCCAATGCCAACGGACAAGCCAAGACCTCCATCTCGGCAATCAACGCGAATGCGCCACAAGCCTTTGTGTCCTCCCCGATTAAATCGGTTCCTGGTGTGGTTTCTTTCGTCTTTATCATGCTGCTGTGTGTGGGAGCTGGAGTGGCGGCTGCGGTCGTAATCTCGTTTGTCACCGGCAAGAAAATCAACTTGGGTCTGAACCGCTAAACACAAACAGCGTCCGACCTTACGAACTTCATAAAATGTTGAGAACTGAGAGACTTTGCGAGTCTCTCAGTTCTCAGTTTTGGGTATTTTGGTTTGTTCCAAAGATTTTTAGGCTCCGGCAAACAGCGCGGTAGCATTCGATTCCGCTTCAGCATAGTTCGCGGAGGCAGTATCTAGCTGTATACCAATCTGGCGAAGGTTATCCTCCACGGTAGCTTGGGTGGCGCGCCATTGAGCTGCTAGTGCCGCAAAAGCGCCGGACGCGGCACCGGTCCACGACTCTTGCAGAGTAGTCAGATTTGCCATCATCGCAGAAACCTGGGCGCTAACTTCCTCAGCGCAGGCACGGGTTTGGGCGCCGGCGGCAGCTACAGCATCGCTATCGACTTGAAATTGCATGGTGATTCCTTTCGTTTGAAACACTTAAAGCGCGGGAAAACCAAACTTTGGTTTTCGCACTCTCAAACTAAGGCAAGAGAAGTCAGCAGCCCAGATACAAAAAAATTACCTGTGGAAAACTCCGAAATCGTACTCCCTGTGGAAAACCCTATTCCTCCACGTCAGAAAGGGGTTTCAGACCGACTTCAGCGGGTTTAAGTGCTTTCATGACCATCGTGTCCATAGCTTCAGCGACGTTTTCGAGGGTCGATCCCAAATCTGCTTCGTCCGGAGGTGCATAAGGATTGACTTCGTCCGGTTCATCCGTATCTTCCGAATCCTGGTCCCGCGGAGCTGCTTCGGGCAACTCTCCGGTTTCGGGTTTGGTGGCAGTTTTCACCGGAGTGCCCTCCCTTGGGGTAGGCAGCATATCCGAAGTAGGTGCTGTTTCAGGAATCGCGCCGGTTTGAATAGCTGGCTCAGCCCCAGTACCAGCAATGTCCAATCCAGTAGTGCCGGTCTTTTCCAGACGTTCCAATTCTGCTCTCAGATTTTCGCGAGCCTGTTCTTCCCAACCCGCAGCGCCGTGAGTCCAAAAAAGTTGTGGGCGGCTCAGCAGGTTGCCGATGATTGTGGATCTGGCAGAAATAAAGCGAGCTTCATCGTAGGCAGCGTACTCACGGCGAATGTCCCGCAGGTATTCCAGATACTCTTGAGGATCCGCTGCTAAAACGCATAAATCCGCGTCTGAGAGCACTTGGGCATCAATGTCTTCAACTGCTTGATGGCGATATAAACCTCGGATGAGGTCCGTAATTTTTTCAATCCGGGCTTCACCAACGCCCAACTCAGCCAAAGAATCGGCAGCATAATCAGCTGAACCCAGCACATCCAGTCCCGCTTCACCGCGCTCTACTGCTGCTTCGGAAACATCAAAAATCGCACCGTGATACCACACTGCCAAACGGATAGCTTCCACGTCACGAGCCTGTTCGCTGAGAATATCGACGTTTTCCAGTGTGGTTTTGAGATATTCAAGATTATGAAAATGGCGCTCCGGAGCCATCCACCGCTGCGCCAACTCAGTGCCTACGGATTCGGCTACATCTCGTGGCGCCGTACCGCCTTCTGCGGCAACAGAACGGGCAAAACCCGTCAATAACCAAGCCGGTATTTTCTCGGCCATACACATCATCCTCTGTCCGCTTGGGGAAACCCAAAGCAACCTACAAAGTATATCTGTTTCTTTCGGTACTAACGACTTTCCTTAAAAAACCAAAGCTCCAGACAATAACTCCCGCGCTCTCAATGGCATCGGCGGGGAAAAACCCTCACTTAAGCGGAGCGCGGCGGGGGCGGGGGTGGGGGTGCAACTGTTGGTTTGGGAACTGGCTTAGCCACAGGTCGCGAGGGCGGTGCCACGGGGGGAGTTGGTGGCACAACGGGACTCGGCACGGTGGGTCGAGCCACTGGGGGAGTCGGTCTTGCGGCAGGAACAGCCTTCGTGTTTACTCCGGGCACACCCCGCGATCGGGATGCACTAGCGGTAGATTGCGCCGCGGAGAGCTGACGGGAGTTTTCCTTGGAGCTGGAGACCTTATTGATTGCGGCAGCAGCGGCAGCGAATTTCGCGGCTGGGTTATTCTTGTTTTCTCCTTCAGCATCCACGTGTGAGGCTTGGCAGGGCAGCTTAATCCTCACCGTGGCACCACCGCCGGGAGTCTGGAGCATCGCCACCGTACCGTTATGAGCCGAAACGATACCGGAAACGATAGCCAAACCCAGACCGGTTCCGCCGGTGGTCCGCACTCGTGACGTGTCAGAACGATAGAAACGTTCAAAGACCTTTTTGGCGTCTTCTGGGGCCACGCCCGGACCGTGGTCACGAATCTCTAAGACGGCGCATCGTTGGAAAGCTGGAATCTTTGAAGCCACGGCATTCTTAATAGGAGCTCCCGTTTCGTCGGGCCACATGTGGTATCCCACCACCACCTCGACGGGAGTGTTTGCCGGAGTATGCTGGCGCACGTTAGTTAACAAATTGGTGATGACCTGGGAAATCTTTTCCGCATCCACGGTTGCGTAGACACTGTAAACTTCCTCCAGCGTCTCATCTTCCATGTTCAGCAGCTGCAAATCGCGTTCCGGATCCAGCACCGCCATATCCGACAGAGAGTTCCGCGCCAAAGCTGTAATATCGGTGCGCTCGAACGTCATCGGACGATGTTCATCCAACCTCGCCAAAGTCAGCAAGTCTTGCACCATGTTGCCCATGCGGGTGGCCTCAGACTCGATGCGTGCCATGACTTCTGCCTGACGCTCCGGACCCACACCGCCCATCCGCGACAGCTCCGCGTAACCGCGAATTGCAGCGGTGGGGGTACGCAACTCGTGGGATGCATCAGAGACAAAACGCCGCATCTTACGTTCGGACAATTCCACGGCAGAGAACGCTTGTTCCAGGTTGGAAAGCATCACGTTCAAAGAATTCGCCAGGGATCCCACTTCGGTGGTGTTGGGAGCTTTCTTAACACGTTGCGTCAAATCTCCAGCCGCAATCTTGTTCGCAACTCCTTCAATCTCATGCAGAGGTCGGAAAGCTCTTCCTACCAGGTAGTTTGTCATCAAAGTGCCGACAATGGCGATGATCAATGTCGAGATTGTGATGGTAAACATAATGGCTTGCAGCATATTACTCTGCGGAGTCATAGACAGACCAACAGTCGCGGCTCCCGCGACCTTCCCCTGTGAAGTCAGCAAAATCGACAACACCCGCCACTTTTGACCGGATTTGGTCGACGGAACCGTCGTTCCGGGCATGACCAGGGAAGATGAGTTACTTATTGTGGGAATATCAGCTTTTTTCGGCAAGTATTGACGCTGTGGAATGCCCGACTTACTCTTCGTAGACGGGGTGATAAATTCACGATCCGGACGGTGCATCGAGCCCACAAACTGCACGTATATGTAGTAATCGCTGGGCATATTGTTGGAAAACACCGTAGTGTCCGAAAGGTTCGCGGCGTTGGGACCCATCACTCTAGCTGCCGCGGAAAGCTGGGCGTCCTGCTGGCTGGTCAGATACGACGAAAGTGACAGCACCGTTACGGTGCCAGCTAAGGACAGCGCCGCGACCAAGGCGACTGCAAAAATTATGGTCAGTCGCGTGGCCAAGGCCAGGGAGATCCACAGTTTCCCTATTCCACGCACTTGCCACTCCTCATCTGACTTGGGTGCCTCCTTGAAAACCCGACTCATTCCACCAGACGGCAGAGAAATGATTTACCCCGCCTCGTATTCTCATATCGCAACGGCGGCAGTAAACCGCTGATAATTACTCGTTGGGATCGCGTAACAGGTAACCGACACCACGACGGGTTTGGATGAGCGAAGGCGGAATACTGCCAGTCTCGTCAGGGGCATCAAGTTTGCGTCGCAGGTAGGAAATGTAAGATTCAACGATGGCAGCGTCACCCTCCCAATCGTATTCCCACACGTGATCGAGGATTTGGGTCTTTGAAACCACACGACCTTCGTTCACCATTAGGTAACGCAACAGTTTGAACTCGGTGGGGGAGAGGTCGATGAGACGCCCGCCCCGATGCACCTCGTAGAGGTTGTCATCCAGCTCCAGGTCAGCCACGCGCAGCAGGGGTTGTTCCACCGCGGACCGCTTCGTGCGACGCAAGATAGCGTTGATACGCGCCACGACTTCCTCTAGACCGAAAGGCTTGGTGACGTAGTCGTCTCCGCCAGCCTGCAGACCTTCGACCTTATCGCGCATGTCATCCTTGGCGGTCAGGAACAAAATTGGCATATCAATTCCGGAAGCACGCAGCTTTCGAGTCACGGTAAAGCCGTCCATATCGGGCAACATGACATCCAAAATGACCAAATCGGGTTTCTCCGTTGTGGCCAGGCGCAAAGCCTCGGTGCCATCCCCGGCGCTTAAGACATCGTATCCCGCAAAACGCAGGGAGGATGCCAAAAGATCGCGAATATTAGGTTCGTCATCCACGACCAAAAGTCGTGCTTCGCTCACTGCAGGTTCCATAACCATCCTCGTTAAACAAAACGTTCAATATGTCGTGCGAGTTAGGAGGCACAACACTCCTCACATACATCTTAACTGCAAAAAATAGTGCTTGGGTACAGCTTGACGGGGGATTTTGCGTTGAGAAATCCCGAGATTCCCTTATGGTGAGCAATTTTCAGTGGTTGATGGGTTCACAAGGGTAGAGCCTGGCGCTCCTCGAAAGTGCTGAGTTTTCGTGTGGCTGGCGTAGTTTACGATAGTGACATGTCTGAAATTGGTGGGAATCCCAGTCCGTCGCTGCGGGTCGGAGTCATCGGTATGGGGGCGGTCGGTCCTATCTTGGCTGCTGCGTTTAGGCAGGCAGGTCATACGTTAGCGGGAGTTTCGGCGCGCTCGGAGACTTCCCGAGAAAGAGTGGATGCCATCCTCCCCGGTGTTGCGGTGGTGCCGCCGGCACAGCTGGTGCCTGATTGCGACCTGGTGGTGTTGAGCGTGCGAGATCAAGAAATTGCCCCCCTCGTTGCTGAATTAGCGCAGACTCAGGCGTTTCAACCGGGTCAGCTGGTGGCTCACGTTTCCGGGGCTCACGGATTGGATGTTTTACAGCCTGCCGTCTGCACAGGAGCCATTCCCCTGGCTTTGCATCCGGCACAGACTTTTTCCGGCACTTCCTTGGATTTGCAACGTTTACCAGGAACTCATTGGGCGGTTAATGCTCCGCAATCCCTGTTGGCAGTGGCGCAAGCTCTGGTTTTGGACTTGGGCGGGGTGCCTCACGTACTTCCGGATTCGGCGCGTCCCCTATACCACGCGGCTTTGGCGCATGGGGCAAATCACCTGGTAATCGTGCTGACCCAGGCAATCCGGGCGTTGCAGATGGCAGGGCTGGACGACCCGGCTGTTTTTGCTGAGCCTCTGTTTAAAGCGGCTTTTGACCGGGCTTTGCGCGAAGGAGAAACCGGGCTGTCTGGACCGGTAGCACGTGCTGATTTTCCAACCGTGGCGATGCACCTAGAGGCGCTGCGGAGCGGACCCGTGCTGCATAAAGATGATTTGGATCCCGCACTACCTTTTGATGATTTGGCTGACGTGCCCGATTCCTATCGGGCATTGGCGCGAGCTGCGACCCAGCGGTTGTGGCAACGTGGAGGTTTAAGCTCTCACCAGCGCGAGCAGCTTCGTAAAATTTTAGGCTGAATGCACATTCCGCCATGATTAATTTCGTGGCGCTTAGGTAGGATGTCACCATGACCGATGAATTATTTAACCCTGCAGGCGTGACGTTTAAACCGATTTCCATGAAACTCATCACGGTGCGGATTCTGGGACTGTTGGCGGGGATTGCGGTGTTCGCGCTGGCTCTTGGGGGATTCGCAGGGGCAATGATGTGCACACAAGGTATTCCGTGGTTTTGGTTCCTAGAGATTGTACCGATTGGTCTGTTGGTGTGGCAGTTGTGGTTAATTCCACGCCAGGTCAAGGCATGGGGTTACGCTGAGTCCGAGCGGGATTTGTTTTTACGTCGGGGCATCATGTTTAAGAAAATGTGGGCGATTCCCTACGGGCGGATGCAGTTTGTGGATGTGCAGCAAGGACCTATCGACAGGATTTTCGGCATTGCCCAGGTCAGCATGAAGACCGCTTCGACGGAATCGGCGGCGAGCATCCCCGGATTGGACCATGCCGAGGCAGATCGCTTACGTCAGATCCTCACCGCGCGCGGTGAATCTTTGAGAGCAGGATTGTGAACACGGCGAGGAAAGACAGATGACACAACCAATTGACCCGGGCTGGGAACCCTCGGAAGGAACCCCCAAAGAGTCTTCGGCGCCTATGCCCTCGCAGGGCTCGTCGGAGGGGATTCCAGCCAGTTCTGACCTCTCCAGCGTTACTGCGCAACCTCCGGTTTGGCGCAAAGTACACCCCTTGACGCCACTGACCCAGATGTGGGGGGTTCTGGTGGCGCTGGTGGCAATCATTTATTCGCAGCTCGACTTGATACGTGACATTTCTAAGGCGATGGCTGCGATACGGTCGACAGGAAAGGTCTTGCCGGTGCTGCTTTTTTCCCTGCTGGGAATCGTGGTGCTTCTGCTGTTGCTGGTTCTTTTTGCCTATCTGAGCTGGAGGTTTACCGCTTACGCGCTGACTGATGAAGCGGTTTTGTTTCGTCACGGCATCATTTTTAAAAAAGAACGTCACATGCGGTTGAACCGAATTCAAGCGGTAGACGTTATCGCCCCGTTGGTGCCGCGTCTGCTCGGTTTAGCAAAGCTGCATGTGGATTCTGCAGGAGCCAGCGGTTCCCAGATTGACATTATGTATCTGAAGGCTTCTCAGGCGCAGGAGCTACGGGCTGAAATTTTAACCAAAGCATCAGGTCAAAAAACTGTTGCCAACCGTGCCGTAGATACCACTAATTCTTTAACGAATAGTACAAAAATCATCGGGATAGGCGAAGCTGGATTAGTGGGAGACCTGCCCGCCGCCAGCGGGGAAGCGCCGGAGACAAAACTATACGAAATTCCCACCGAGATGCTGGTGGGATCAATCTTGCGTTCAGTCTCTACCTGGTTCGCGGTGCTGCTGATTCCGCTGCTGTTGGTGCTGGGGCTGATTCCCGCGATAGCCATCTTCATGAGCGGTGATGCGGACAGTTTCTGGGCAGCGCTGTTAGTGGCACCCCAAGCCCTGCTCGGTGTGCTTGCCGGTATTTTTGCTACTATCACGGCGATAGGTCAAAAAGTCAACGAAGGGTGGAACTTTACCGCGGCGGCTTCTGCCGATGGAATCCGTCTGCGCCACGGATTGACGACCCATGATTCCCAGACCATTCCTCCGGGGCGAGTCCACGCTGTAGTTTTAAAGCAGCCCTTCCTGTGGCGGAGTAAGGACTGGTGGCGGGTCGAGTTAACTATGGCTGGCTACCAGGGAACCTCTGAAGGAAACGGCGGTAATAAGAGCAAGACCAGCTCTCACGTGATGCTGCCGGTAGGAACCCGCGCTCAGGCATTGCAAGCATTGTGGATGATGGAACACGACCTCGGTGCGGTCACCGACCTCAACGGCGCCGAAATTGGAACAGCCGGTACAAATCTCTTGGAAGTCATGATGTACGGATCCGGTCCGGCACCGGGAATCTTTACGGCTTCACCGAAAGCTCGCTGGTTTGATTGGATTACTTGGAATCGCAAAGCTGCGGTGCTGACCACGACGATGGTGATGATTCGCGACGGCAGGATTACCCGGCGCGTGTCTTTCGTACCGCATTGCCGGATGCAATCCGTAGCCCTGCGGCAAGGACCGGCGCAACGGGCTTTAGGGATGGCAAATGTCAAACTGCATTTGGTGCCGGGCGTGGTACCAACCACGGTGTACCATCTGCCTACCAGCTCTGCGCAAAGTCTGTGGGAACTGCAAGTTTCGCATGCTGATATGGCGCGGGACAAAGAACCCCCTGCGGCTTGGCTGGAACGCGTCATCTCGAACACGCAGCCTTGTGCCGACTCTAACGAGGAACAGACAGATATTTTCAGAGAGGAATAAGACCATGGAATTACTGAAAACCCGAGAAGAATTGGCGACCTGGCGCAAAGGTATTCAGGGCAAACTTGGTCTGGTCATGACGATGGGAGCCCTGCACGAAGGGCATTTAGATTTAGTACGTGCTGCGAAAGCCCAGGCAGATACCGTGCTGGTGACGGTGTTCGTCAACCCCACGCAGTTCGCGCCTGGTGAGGACTACGACACCTACCCTCGTGACCTGGCAGGGGATGCCGCCAAGCTTCAAGAAGTCGGGGCGGACGCCCTGTTTGCGCCTACCCCTGAGGTCATGTATCCATCCGGTGAGGCACTGGTCCGCTTTGATCCCGGACACGCCGCCACAATCCTAGAAGGCAAAACTCGCCCTACCCATTTTTCCGGAGTGCTGCTGGTGGTGGGCAAGATGTTCCACCTGACTCGTCCCGATGTGGCGGCTTTTGGTAAGAAAGACGCCCAACAACTCGCCATTATCTCGCAGATGGTTACCGACCTGGACTTCCCTTTGACTATCTTGCCGGTGGAAATCCGCCGGGAACCCGACGGTCTGGCCTTGAGCTCGCGCAACCGCTACTTGTCCCCGCAGGAACGCGACACTGCTCTAAACCTTTCCCAGGCTCTGCAGTGGGGGAGAGAAAACGCCTCTCGTCTTGGTGCGAGCGATTTGGCAGCTAAGGTGCGGGAACGTCTCACAGCGGTGCCCGGCATAGACGTGGATTATGTCGCCTTGGTGAACCCGACAGGGTTCGTGCCGATTACCGGCGAATTTCACGGTGCGGCAATCTTGGCACTGGCGGCGAAGGTCGGTTCTACTCGGCTGATTGACAACATGGACGTGCAACTTTAGAGGTCACAAGGGTTCTGCCGCGCCTTTCTGGGGTAGTAATCTATGGTAGTTGCGGGAGGAATCGCTCGAAGCGGACTCCTCGCGGGGTGCACGTGGACAGGGAACTCATCCTGTTTGATTAATTCCGGGTGCGCCTGCGTTTTGCAGTCGCACCCGCTTACTCAATGTGCAAGAACAGCTGTTCCAGGTGTTTGATGTTTGCCTCGCGTTCCGGTTCGCTGGCCTCGGCAGTACCCTGCAAACTGGAAACCATCAGGGCGAAAGAAGCCCTGTCTAAGCGGCGTGAGGACTCGTTCAGCTTGGAAATCAATACGCTCGCGTCTGCATCAGTGTCGAGGAGGCTGATAACCTCATCTAAGGACTGTTTAGCTTCGTTCAGCCGGGTGGAAACAGTCATTTTGTCAGCGGCGGAAAGTTGCATCGCATCCCCTAAACATCTTGATTGACTTCTTGGGGCAATTTTACCCGGCGCAAACCCGCCGAGGAACCGGTTGAAAAGGGTAAAAACCCTTACTGAACAACGCGACCGGGGAATGGTCTAGACTAGAACGGTGGCTGAAAAAGAAAACAAAACTGAGAATGTAACCCCAGCGCCTGTGGCGAGCGACGAGGAAACGTATGCTGCCGAGGCTCCTGAACAGATCCGAATCCGCGCGGAGAAACGCGCCAAGATGCTGGCAGAAGGCAAAAATCCCTATCCGGTTCACGTGGATATAACCACCACCATTTCTGAAGTTCGTGAAAAATACTCGGATTTGCAGGCAGGGGAAGAAACCGCAGAATTTGTCGGCTTGGCAGGACGGGTTCGTCTGATGCGCTCCAGTGGCAAGTTGGCTTTCGCCACCCTGCAAGAGGGCAATGGTTCCACCATTCAAATCATGATTAGCGAACGGGAAGTCGGTCCGGAATCAATGTCCGCTTACAAAGCGGAGGTTGATTTGGGCGACCACCTGTTTGTCCACGGTCGGGTCATCAGCTCCAAACGTGGAGAGCTGTCCATTTTTGTGGATTCTTGGCAGCTGACCTGTAAAGCCTTGCGCCCCCTGCCGAAATCGTACATAAACGAGGCTGGTGAAGAAGTTTCACTGAGCGAGGATATGCGGGTTCGCCGGCGCGACCTGGATATGATTATGCGTCCCGCTGCCCGCGACATGGTACGTAACCGGTCTCGCGTGGTACAGACACTGCGTCGCTACCTGGATGAACACGACTACATCGAAGTCGAAACCCCGATGCTGCAAACCCTGCACGGCGGGGCTGCCGCCCGTCCTTTTGTGACCCATATGAACGCCTACGATACGGAGCTCTATCTGCGTATCGCCCCGGAACTGTTCCTCAAGCGTTGCCTGATTGGCGGAATAGACAAGGTCTTTGAAATCAACCGGAACTTCCGCAACGAAGGTGCGGATTCTTCGCACTCTCCTGAATTTACGATGCTGGAAGTGTATTGCGCTTACGGAGACTACCACCAGATTGCTCGCTTGACTCAGGAAATGATTCAGCGCTGCGCACGGGACGTGTTCGGCACCGAAGTCGTAACTTTGAGCGATGGAACCGAATTCGATTTATCCGGGGAATGGAAGTGGATTGACCTCTACGGTTCCCTGTCTGAAGCGCTGGGGCAGGAAGTCACGGTGCGGACTCCGAAAGATGCCTTGGTCGCATTGGCAGATCGGCTCGGCATTGAGCTGGAACCCTACTATCCCTCCGGGAAAATCGTCGAAGTTCTGTGGGAAGAACTGGTTGGCGATAAATTGTGGGAACCGACTTTTGTGTGCGATTTCCCCGAAGACACTTCGCCCTTGGTAAAGACACACCCCGATAAGCCCGGTCAGGTACAAAAGTGGGATTTGATTATACGTGGCTTTGAAGTTGCCACTGGATATTCCGAGTTGAATGACCCGGTGGTACAGCGAGCGCGCTTTGAACAGCAGGCTTTGGATGCTGCCAATGGAGATCCGGAGGCCATGGAAGTGGATGAAGACTTCCTCATCTCTATGGAACAGGGGATGCCTCCCGCAGGTGGTATGGGAATGGGTCTCGATCGTCTGCTGATGACCTTGACCGGGTCGGGAATCCGCGAAACTATTACATTCCCGCTGGTTAAGCGGGTTTAACGTGAGTCGCGGTGGCTTCGGTCGGTTTGCTCCTAGCCCGTCAGGAGTCATGCATTTCGGGAATCTGCGCACCGCGGTAGCAGCGTATCTGTTCGCTAAATCCAGTGGGCGCGAATTCCTGGTGCGAATAGAGGACATTGACACCGGACGCTCCCGTCCCAGTTTTGCTGCACAATCTTTGGCAGATTTGGCGGCATTGGGCATAGTGAGCGACAGGAGGGTCGTCTACCAATCACAGCGCCACCAGTTGTACCAAGTCGCCTTGGAACAGTTGGTACAAAAAGGTCTGGTTTATGAATGCTACTGTTCGCGGGCAGATATCGCGGCAGCTGCCAGTGCGCCGCACGGGAAACCAGGAATTTATCCGGGAATCTGCCGGGACCTGAGTGATTCTGAACGGGAGGCTAAACGGGCCGCACTGGCAGCGCAAGGTCGCCAACCGGCATTGCGTTTGCGGGCGCCACAAGGAGTGGAATATACGGTAAAAGATTCTCTTTTGGGACCACTGACTGGTCTGCTTCACGATTTCGTATTGCGACGCACCGATGGGGATTGGGCTTATCAGCTGGTCGTGGTGGTGGACGACATCAATCAGGGTGTGGATCAAATCGTGCGAGGGGCTGACTTGGCCTCCAGCGCTCCGGTGCAGGCCTGGCTGACCGAAATTTTGGGTGGTTATCCTGCCGCCTATGCTCATGTGCCACTGGTCATGAATGCGCAAGGGCAGCGTTTGGCAAAGCGAGATAAATCCGTGACCCGCCCGGAACTGAACGCGCTGGGGTGGTCTGATCAAAAGATTCTCTTGAAGGTCCTAGAAACATTGGGCTGTTTGGCAGCGAAAACTGACGAGACCGCACTGCTGACCCTCCCCACAGAGGAAATCCTGAACCATGCTCTCGCGAGTTGGAGTCCGGAAAATCTACCCGCGGAACCGGTCATTTTTCACCCCTAAGCGGCGGCAGCAACAGCGCTCGATTTGGGCGCTCAAGAGGGCGAGGGGAGTAAACCAGGAGATTAGATAAAAATAATCTGTGCGTCTTCCGATTTCTTAATAAAATCAGGGGCGGTGATAATCCCAGAAACCCCCTTGAACATCATGTTCTGGCGCAGCCCCATGAGATCAACGGTCATTTTGCATCCCCACAGATGACCGCCCATTTCGACAATCTGTTCTAACAAGTCGCGCACGGGAGGGATACCGTTCTTTTCAAGCATTTTGTGCATGTACCAGGTGGCGAGATGCGTGGCACCCGGCAGATTTCCAAAGCTCGGGGGCAGGTAGCGTTTCCCCCAACCGGGACGAAATTTTTCCAAAAGGGGAAGGTGCAGAGCTGTATTTCCTTGCATAGTGAATTTTAGGGAGTCCATGGTGCGTTTCGTGATAATGTCCAAACCCCAGAAAGTAAAGAAAATATTGACGTCCACTTTTTCGGTAAGCGCTGCGATGGACATAATTAGCGCCGGGTAAGCCATGTCGAGGTTTCCTTTGGAACAGATAAATGCCATCTTGCGTTTTTCCATGTGCAACAATGGCTCAGATACGCGCCAGAAATCCTGGTCAAAAAAATCAGGTGCAGATTTTTCCATAGATCAATATCCTTCCGGCACTTAGATACAGCCTAGGGGCTTCGGAATACCAGCTACGTAGCAGATGAGTTTATTTGGCTTGGATGGGAACAGCTCGAACAGTTCTGCAATTGGGAAGTGTCCCGCCATTTCCATACGCCGCAGAGAGGGACTGACGTGGTATTTGACAAAACTCTGTCGGGCAAATTCGATGACTTCCCAATGTCGGGGGGTCATTTCCAAGTTAATCGCTCGCGCCAAATCAGTCCCGACCGCGCGGGTCCATTGACATGGATTCGTCATAAAGCCCTCCGCGTCCACGTCAATACTTCTCCCTCCGGCTTCGTGGAGGACGGGTATTTTCAGAACTTTTGTGGAAAATGCCGCCGCGAGACAGGCGTTAGGGCGACGTTTCCAGGTGGGGGCGATTAAACTGTCGGCGTCTGGGGTCGTGTCTGGAGCAGACAGCGGAGTAGTGCCGTCGGGGCGTAAGCCCCAGCGCCTAAATTCCTTACCGAAAAGCTGTATATGAGAGAATCTGTCAAAAACACGCAGACCTGCCATGAACGCGCTATAGAACACGAACAGGAGCCGTTTTGCGAGGTGGTTTCTCCGTGTCTGTTTCAGCAACGACAGGGGACCCAGGAAGGGAAAAAACCAGTTTCCAGTTACTGCCGGTACGGTGTAGGAACGATCAATTACGGAAGCCTGATTGTAACCGGTGTCGATAATGCACATCGCGTGACCATCATAACGGCGTATCATTGGCCTACCAGCCATGTAGTCAAGTAAGTTAGAAACTAATACCCTAGATTGATATACGCACGCAGATCCAGATTTGGAAGTTGGCAAATCGGCAGTGTCGCCAATGACAAAAATATCGGGGTATTCACGATGCTGCAGGGTTTCCAAATTTGGATGCACAAATCCCATTTCATCGCCCAGCTCGGAATCTACGATGAATTGCTGACCTCGCATGGGAGGAACGGTCACCAGCATGTCGTAATCAATAGCCTTGCCGTCGTAGGCATACATCCGTTTTTCCGTTGCATCAATGTGACGGACTACGAAGTCAGGCTGCACCTCGATGTCGCGCAGGCGCAACAGGTTAGAAAGATTCCGAGCAGCGATAGATTGCTCAAAAACCTGGGATTGCGGGGTAACTATCGTAATTTCGATGTCATCTCGGACCCGGTGGGTAAAGAAATAGTGTTCGGCTTTCAGGGCGAACTCAATTGGGGCGACCGGGCAACGGATGGGGAATTCGGAGATATGCACGACGAGGTGACCGTGGGTAAAGGTCTGCAGCGCCCGGCGTAAGCGTCGCGCCCAAGCCAGGGTATAGAAAGAATAGATCCCTGTGTTCAGGAGGGTTCCCTTCGCCATTCCCTCGACCAACTCAGGACGACACTCGCATCCTGTTGCCAAGACCAGGTAATCATAGGAAATTTGTTTGGCCTGGGTGATGACCATTTTTGCGACCGGGTCCACCGCGGTTACTTTATCCTGCAGGAAACGGATTCCAGTATGGAGGGTCTGCCGGCGCCGCCGCCACAGCAGAGGATTCGGAATTTTCCCAAAAGGTAATGCGACAAAACCCGGTTGATAATAATGTCGAGTGGAATAGTCGATGACGGTGATTTGGAACTCTTTACAATCTAACCGGCGCGCCAGCGAATTTGCGGTGACGGTGCCACTGGTACCTCCACCAATAATCACCACGTTTTTCATTCCAAGCCTCATTGCTTCGTGATTTCGCCATCGAATCCGTTCAGAATTCTAACGAAAATAATAGCGTGGCGGGAACTGTTGAGAGACCGACCCCTCGGTTTAATTTATTTTTTGAACCGTCTAACCAGCTTCTTCAGTCTCCACGAGAGACCAGATGCAGCGGGAGACCAATCCGAGTTCCACTTACCTTGCTGCGAGGCAGCAAAATTATCCGCGGGATAGGCGGGCAGGGCTGCCGAAACCAGAGTCTTGCGAATATCCACTTCTCCGCTAATGGCTTCGTCCACGGCGCGCAGCAGAGGCAGTTCGTCCAAAAGCTGCGGGCAGCGCTGCTCGATGAGTGTCATTGCCAAGGGGGTGGAGTGTACCCCCTCGACCGTGTGCCCTGCCGCTTTCATTTCGGTTTCGGCTTCGTCCGGGTGCTCACCGCGCCCGAGACGCATCCCGAAAAACTTATTGCGGCCCGAAATACCGGTAACTTCCAGGTCGCCTACTCCCGCCAGACCAATGGCAGATTCCGGGCGACCGCCCAAAGCTTCGCAAACCAGAGACATCTCGCGAATTGCCTGGGCAAACACGGCGGCGCGCAAGTTAGATTGTGGAGATCCGGTTGATTCCTGAATACCCTCGGTCACGCCCAAGGCGATGGCGTAGCTGTTTTTCAAAGGAGCCAAGACCTCCACCCCGGTCGTATCTTCAGCTGGAAAAGCGCGGTAATAATCAGTGCGTACCGTCCGGGCGTAGTGAATTGCGGCTCCGAAATCCTGGCAGGCGTACACCGTCGCGGTGGGTTCACTCAACGCGCATTGGCGGGCGATGACGGGACCTCCGATGGAGACCAGAGTCGGTAGTTCGGCACCATTTGCCACCGCAATCTGTTCCATTGCTTCTGCCAGCAAATGAACTTGACCCGCTTCATCCTTGACAAAGCCCTTCGTCAGTACCCAGACTGCCCGCACACGGTCGAAGTATGGTGCCAGGCGTCTGGTGATATCGGGTAGACCTACTGCGGCAACACATATCGCCAGCACTTCCGCGCCTCTCACTGCCGCATCGAGGTGTTTGGCGCGGTAGGTCTTAACCTGGGGTGCCAAGGGCACGTGAATCGCGGGGTGGGGTTGACCCTGAGCATAGGCATCCAAAACGACATCGTCGTATTCGGTTCCCCACATGGCTACGTCCCAACCCGTGTCAACAAGTGGTCGGCAGAGCGCCGTACCCATCGCTGACGCTCCGATTACACATATCTTTGGCATTGCCCACCTCTCAAAACAAACGGCACCAAGCCACTTTACCGCACTGGTGACGGGGCGACCTACCCGGAAAACTTAGATGAAGATAATCTGTGCTCCCTCGGACATCTCGATGAAAGTATCAGCATCGACAATTCCTCGGACGGATTTGTGTAGATGACGCGGTGTCAGCTTCATCATGTCTGCCGAAAGTTTGCATGCCCACAGGTTCGCCCCCAGTTGCGCAATCTGTTCAAGCATGTCGCGTACGGGCGGAATTTCCATCTTTTGCAGCTCATTTTTCATGTACCAGGTAGAAAGTTTCGTCATTCCCGGCAGGGCGCCAAACGATGGAGAAAAATGCATATCCCCTAATCCGGGATAATACTTTTCCAGTGTGGGAAAGTGTATGGCAGCGTTGCCTTGCATGGTGAACTTGAGTCGGTCCATCGTACGTTTATTGATTATGTCCAAGCCCCAGAAAGTAAAGAATACGTCCACGTGAACCCCCGCGTTGAGTGCGGAGTGAGCCATGATCAAGGCAGGGTATGCCATGTCGAGGTTGCCTTTGGAACAGATAAACGCCATCTTGCGGTCTACGTAGGTAATCTCGTCAGCTTCTCTGAACGAGTCAGCATTTGCGGGTGCGTCTGGTGAGGGAGTCATAATCCTGATCTTTGATGGTATGTTTCGTCTCTCGGAAGGTTCTGGAATCTGGTCAGTTAAGCTTGCCATTTTCACACGCATCCGACCGGTTTCGGGGCCCCCGCGAGGAAGGCTAACTTTTTCGCAGGCTTGGTTCCAAACATTTCAAAAACGGTTTTGACCTTGAATCCCCCTACCTTGGCAATCCGCCCCAAGGTTGGAGAGACACCGTATTCTTCAAATTCGTGGCGGACAAAATGCACCACTTCCCAAGCAGCATCATCTAGCTCTATGTGCAAAGCCGCCGCTAAACCCTTGGCGACTTCGTCATTCCACTGTTCCGGATGAATCATGAAACCCTCATCGGTTACGTCAATAGGTATGCCGTTGACTTGATGCAATACTGGAATTTGGTTACTAGCGGCAGGAGTTGGCGGTTCACAGCTGGGGGTGGGATACGGAGCCACCTGAGGAGTCGGAGGAGTCACCTTGACCACGGGAACCCGAACTTGTGGAGAGGGAGATACTGCTTGACGTGGCATCGGAGGAAGCACTGTGACTCCATCATCACGCAGACCCCACCGAGCAAAGTCCTTGCCAAATCTAGGCATGTTACGAGGTAGCAGCAGCGGAAGACCGCGCACCAAGAGACCCCAATATGCGAAATAGAACCCTATTTTAGCCAAGTGGTTGAAATGAGTTTCTTTCAGCAGGCTTAGCGGTCCCACCAGGGGGAGGGGAAACTTGCCCGTGACTGGCTGTACGTCATAGTTAAAGTCGAGCAACAGCGCCTTGTGAAATCCCGACTCAATAAAGCAAGTGACGTGTCCATCAAAAGATTCCGTCAAGGGTTTGCCGCGTAAGTAATTGAGGAAATTCGGCACGAAAGTCTTGGCTTGGAAATGAGTCACTGCGCCGGCTTTGGAAGTGGGAAAATCTCCCGCGTCGCCCAGCACGAAAATATCCGGGTAGGCGGTGGATTGCAAAGTGTGCTTATTCACGGAAACATAGTTGGATTCATTTCCCAAGCCAGAATCAGCGATGTATTGCTGACCCATGGTCGGAGGGGTTGTCACCAGTAAATCAAAGGGGATTTCCCGCCCGTCGTAGCCAATCAGAACTTTGCGTTTCGGGTCGAGGTATTCAACGTTAAAGTCGGTTTCCAATTCGATGTCGCGATGACGTAACAGCTCTCCGAGCTGTGCTTTGGCTACGGGTCTAGTAAAAGCCCCGTCCAGCGGGGTGACGAAAGTGATATCTATGTCTAAACGGCGTCTGCACATGAAAAAGAACCAATCCGCTAAGAGCGCGAATTCCAGCGGAGCTACGGGGCACTTGATGGGCATTTCGCAGATGTGCACGACCAGATGCCCGCGCTTGAATTGCTGCATCGCCCGGTGCAGACGGACTGCGCCGCCCAAGCTGTAAAAGTCATAGACGGATTTGCGCCACACCCTGGGGTCGCTCATTCCCGGCACTTGGTCGGGGCGGATGGTGCATCCCGTGGCAATGATGAGGTAATGGTAAGGGATAATCTGACTTCCAAGTTCTATGGTTTTAGCCACCGGATCCACTCGTTTGATGGTATCCATGAGGAAACGCACTCCCCTAGGCAAGAAATGCGAACGAGGTTTCACGACGCGGCGGGGTTTATACAGACCGAAAGGTATAAAGAGGTATCCCGGCTGGTAGTGATGGTTATTGTCGCGGTCCACTACCGTGATGCGGTATTCATGGGCAGGAAGTTTTCTGTACAGGCGATTAGCTACGGTTGACCCGGCAGTGCCGCCGCCGAGGATGACGATTTCCTGCATGGTATTCTCCTTTGACTTCTTCGCCCAAAGCGTTTTGTAATAAATCGTTAGCTGTCGCAGAATTCGCTGTTATATCAATAGACTTGCATGTTACTGTTAGGTAGTATGCAGGGCTGTATGAGATTGTTTTTGATATTGCCCTTAGAATTGTTACGTGAGTTCATCCGTTTCTTCCTCAGACCTAAACAGTCTATCGGTCCTGCCTTGGAAAGGTCGACTGAATCTTCGTGATCGCCTCGCATTAGCGGCGGGCAGAGGTGCGGCGTGGCTGTCCCGAGTCACCCGGCGAGGCAGCGGTGGCATGATTGGCGGTCGGGTAGCGTTGCGGCTGCAGCCTAGGATTCTGGAGCATTTGGCGGCAGATCGGCTTGTTGCTTTGGTCACGGGTACTAATGGGAAAACAACAACTACGCGAATGCTCAGCGAAGCAGTCCGGGCGGGAGGTGTAACTGTAGCTTCAAACCGTGGCGGAGATAACATGACTCCCGGAGTTGTCGCGGCTTTGATGTCGAATCCGCGCGCTGGCGTGGCGATTCTGGAAATTGATGAAATGCACCTGGAGCTGATTGCGAAAGCAACTCGCCCGCGGGTTATCGTGTTGTTGAACCTCTCACGTGATCAGCTGGATCGAGTGGGGGAAATCGCAGTTATTGAAAAACGCATCCGTCGCGCTGTCGATGAAAATCCACAAGCCTACGTGGTCGCCAATGTAGATGATCCTCTGATGACCTCGGCAGCTTGGGATAGCGCGCATCCCGTCTGGGTCGCGGCAGGCAAAGGCTGGAATGGAGACTCCTTGACAGCTCCTCGAACCGGCGGAGCTATTATTTATTCTCCGGATGAATCGGACGCGACCACTGGAAAACCACCTGAACTAGCTTCCGGTCTCGACCGGGACGTGTCGTGGCGCTCGGTTCCAGTCGAGGAACTGCTGGCTCATGAGGTGCCTTGGGACAAGCCCCCGACCCAGTCTGAGTTTGCTCGGCCTCACCCGAAGTGGATTTGGAAAGCCGAGAGCTACCAGCCCGGTGTTCCTGTGCAGCTAATCGATACCGGCAGTGGGCAGGAAACAACCGCGACGATACAGCTCCCCGGTCGAGCAAATCGTGGCAATGCCCTGCAGGCTTTCGTGGCAGCGAGATTACTGGGCGTGGAGGTCTCCGCTGCTGCTACCGGTATCGCTCAAGTGAAAGATGTGGCAGGGCGTTACGCTAGTTTCAGCGTGGATGGGCGCCATGTGCGGATGCTGTTAGCAAAGAATCCGGCAGGATGGATGGAATCTCTGACGATGCTGAACCCGCAGGCTGAAATCATCGTGGGAGTCAACGGTCAAATTCCCGATGGAACCGATTTGAGCTGGCTGTGGGATGTGAATTTTGAATCTTTAAGCGGAAAAACCGTGGTCGCTACCGGCGAACGTGGCGCTGATTTACAGGTGCGTTTGAACTACGCCGACATTGAGACACGTTGGGCATCGACAGTTTTGGATGCTATCGAGATGGTTGCGCCCGGTGAGGTTGATTTATTGTTGAACTACACAAGTTTCCGTGATGCACGGGCTGAATTTGTAGCACGAGGGTGGTTGCAGTGAACGAATCGACGTTGCGTATCGGGATCTTAATGCCCGAAGTATTGGGTACTTACGGAGACGGCGGTAACGCGGTGGTGCTGGCGCATCGAGCCAAATTGTTGGGCTATCAATCTAAGATTGTTCACGTGAGCTGCACTGAGGCAATCCCGGAGAGCCTGGATATCTACACTTTGGGCGGTGGGGAAGACGTTGCGCAAACCATTGCCTCTCGCCGCCTCTTAACCGACCGCGGATTGGAACGAGCGGTACAAAAACAAAAACCCGTTCTCGCGATATGTGCAGCATTCCAGGTTCTAGGAACTTGGTACACGGACGCGGAAGGCAGACGCACCGAAGGGGCAGGATTGCTGGACGTGGTGACTCTGCCGCAAGGAGCGCGAGCTATCGGAGAATTGGTCAGTTCCCCGAGCGGTTTACCGTTGGCGCGAGAACTGAGTGAACCCCTGACTGGTTTTGAGAATCACGGGGGCGCAACTCTCTTAGGTCGGGACGCATCCCCATTGGGATTCGTGGCCTCTGGCATCGGTAACGGTCAGCCTGGGGTAGCTCCGGGACTGGCAGACGGCGCTAGTGCAGCAGCCGGTGTACAGCAGGGGCGTGAAGTCAGCCGGGAGATTCCGGAGGGCTATCGTGTCGCAGAGGACGGAAAACCAATGGAAGGTTGCGTGCAGGGTTCTATCATTGCGACCTATCTGCACGGTCCGTGTTTGGCTCGAAATCCGCAGCTGGCTGACTTGCTGTTAGCCCGCGCCTTGGGAATTCCCCTGCCCCTGGCGGTACCGGAAATTCCTGGATTGCAACGTTTGCGTCAGGAACGTTTAGCCGCGATTAAATAAAATCTTCCGGGACAAATTCGCTCAGCTGGATAGCTCCGATACGGGGCAGCGGTGCATTGAAGGCATGAATCTCTCGTTCTAAATCCACGATTTTTAGACCGCTTTCCTCGAGAGTGCGCAATTCGCCGGAGAGGAATTCTTCAAACCCAACCACCGTAACGTCGTGGTCGTTGCGCAGCAGACTGCGCAATTGAGGTTCAAAATCACCATCGTGAGAAACTAATACCACATTTCCGTATTCTTGTTTGTCGATAGCTTCTAAAGTGCGCTGAATCCCCACGTCAACAACCTTTTCATCCCTTTCAGAAGCAAGCGGAATCGGCTGGTAATTCATCGCCAACAGGGCTTGGACAAACGTCATGGGCATGTGCGCGGACGCATTTAGAAAGAACAGCCCTTTGGTTTGACCCGGAAAAGTTTCCGAGACATAGTCGCGGACACGATCCCAGCGGGGGCGTTCGTCAGGGTCGGGACGGCGTCCCAAGACGCTCAGCCCTAAGGTGGCGTCGATGTTTTCTCCATCGACTAAAAGGTAAGTCGTTTCTTCTTCAGGAATTTGCAGCTTCATTGAGTTTTTCTTTACTTACAGTATTTATCTTTAAATTTTCAAAATTTGAATAGCCGGGACTTCCAAAAGGTATCCCGATATTTTCAGACTTCTCAGCATCCTATAACTTTTTTAACTATGGCGTTGGGCGGATAACTGCCCTAAAAAACAGTTTTGACCCGGAAACCGGGTCAAAACAATTATCAGAGGACTATTTAGCTGGCGTGGGGAAAGCCTCCGGTATCCCACTGCCCAACTGAATCAACATCTCTGCGCTTGTAGAAAGCATCGTCATCCCGATGAGCGGTCCTTGCGAGAGCTTCTCCCGTGCCTGGGCGATAAGTTGCTCGCAGCGAGCCAATTCCAGTTCAATCTGCGGGTCAATGCTATTGCGACGCAGCATTATGTCAGTGCGCAGCAGCTCCAGATGCTGCTGCTCCCACTCTAAACGCAGCGGGAATTGTCCTTGTAACTGAGCCAAATCTTGCGCCAAAACCGAAGTGCCATAGATATTGAACAGGTTGGCTTGCAGACCACAGAGCTTGCTCAAAGCCTCGATGGGATCCCCTTCCCCGACCAGAGCCTTCTGGGCTTTTTCCATAGTTCGCAACGTAATGGCGATTTCCTGACCACTTGCTTCGGGATCATAGGTCCGGACGGTTTGCACATTCGCGTTCAATGTTTCCAACATGTTGGAGAGGTGCTCTTTGGTTTCAGATAGAAATGCACCGAGCTTGGTGATGTGTTCGAGGGCGAATTCGGTCTGAGTGATTGCTCGCTCAGAACCGCGCGCATAACGAATTGCAGTTTTGGTGTCCCCTTCTTGCAAACACTTTTGCCCGGACAAAATTCCCTTGTAGGCAGCTTTTAGTAGCCGTTTCGATTGACTTAGATTGGCACTGGCATGACCCAGATTCGCCTGGGGATAGTCGGTTTCTAGCTGTTTTTCCACGATTTCAACCTGTGCCAAAGATTTCCGAGCTCGGTTCCAGGCAGCTGCCAACCGGTTGAGGGAAACCTCGACCTGGTCAGGATTGTAGCGACGCTTCGTGAATTCGAGTACCTCAGCGGACAGAGTTTGTTTAACCTGTTGAGCCGAATCCTCAACTTGCCCGGCTTCTTCGGAGCTGACTAAATCTGCTCCTGCAAGCCAGTTCATCAGGGCATTGGCTTGCTCTCGAGAGAAATCCAAGGTGGCGGCGAAATTAGTGGTTTCCGCCGGTCCAAAGGCTTCCACGGAAGCGTGCAAGTCCTCTGCCGCCGCAAAAATTGCCTTGTTCAAATCGTGTACAGCGTTGAGACCCCGTTCGTAGCTGACCTCGCTTTCAGCGGCTGCTGCTTCATCGAAGAGCATCTCTGGCTCTGGATAGGTCGGGGCTTCCGGCTGAATCTGTTCCGGTGTTGCGGCTGTCGGCGCAGCCGCAACAAAGGTATCTGTCGGCACTGTTTCGGGGGTATCTCCAACCAGAGCAGGGGCATCAAAAGTCGCGAAGGACTGAGTAGCGTTTTCCGGAGACGCTGTTTCAGTGGCAGTTGCGGGGGCAAATGTCGCGTTGCCTTCAACCGAGCTGTCTTGATTGACTTTCTCAACCCCGTCAAACTTCGCGCTGTCCTGAGGTTTCGCTGCTGTGCTGTAGGAATTCCGCCGATAAATCGCGATGGCCAAAGCCACTGCCACCAACATTGCCAAAATCAGCATGAGGATGAACCAGTTGTTGGTGGAACGTCCTGAAACGTCGGCGTTATCCGCGGGAGCTGCCGGACCAGATTCCGCCGACATGGCGAGATCCATCAACTGTTGGACGAAAGAACTCACTCCAGATGCGTAATCGCCGTTACTCAACTGATAAGGCAAAACCTGCATAGCCCGGTCGCCAGCTTGGGCACTATTGATAGCTGAACCAGCAGTAGAAGAAGCCGCAATCTCTCCGGCACCGTCGGCATTGGGATTATAGGCAATGGAGAGGAGATAAGAATTAGCTTGTAAATGCGAAAGTTGCATCGTTTTTTCGTTCCATTCGCGGGGAGAGAGCTCACCGAAATCAGGGACGATAGCGATATAGACCGACATGTTAAAATTCTTGGCGGCTTCAAGAGAACTCTTCACCTGGTAGATACCATCGTCGCCCAGCTTGTTATCGGGGTCGTAAATCTGACTGCTCGAAACATCCAGGGGATCAGCGGCGGGTTGGACAGCAGGAGAAGCCTGCGCGAAGTCCGCCGGAACAAACCCCGTCATCACTAAAATAAAACCCACCGCGATGAAACGAATTCTTGAGAACACAGTAACTTTGCTACTTTCTTCCAAACAGAACAAACGTCACCTACAACTTTATCTCAGCTGTGGCTTACAGTTAGACTGGTTGGGTTGAGAACTTTGCCGAAATCGTTAGATTTACGCGGTAAGTGAACCAAGATTTACAGAGGAGGACAAGTGCCGAGCGGGAAAGTGAAATGGTACGACGCTGTCAAAGGCTTTGGTTTTGTAGCTGGAGCCGACGGTGAAGAGGTATTTCTCCATGCCTCGGCTCTGCCTGAGAACGTGGTGGACCTGCACCCCGGTACCAAGGTTGAATACTCGGTGGTTGACGGCAAACGTGGTCGTCAAGCCATGAATGTAACCGTAGTTGAAAAACTTCCCTCCGTAGCGAAAGCGCAACGTAAAAAAGCTGCTGATATGGTGCCTATTGTGGAGGATCTCATCCGGATTCTCGACGATGCCTCCGGAAGTTTGCGACGGGGGAAATATCCCGAGAACGGGAAACAAATTGCCAAGATGCTGAAAATCGTGGCGCAGTCTTTCGAAGCATGAGCACCTCCAGAATGAATGAACTAAACCAAGAAGTGACACGAAGGAGCTTTTGATGGCTCAAAAACAAACCCAGGCTACCAAGCCTGCGGAGACTTTGGAGCTTGACTCCGTACTAGCAAAACAGTCTGACCTGGCTCGTAACGCCCTAAAATCCATCACGAAAGACACCGAAGTGGGGGAGCACCTGCGGGTGGAAGCCACTGGTCAACGGTTGGTGACGCATTTTTTCCAGTGTCTGAAACCGGGATATAAAGGTTGGGTCTGGGCTGTCAGCCTGACCCGAGTTCCACACGGACGGATTGGGACAGTGTGCGAAACGGACCTGTTGCCGGCTGAAGGTGCCTTGCTGGCACCCCCGTGGATACCCTGGTCAGAGCGGTTGGAGCCCGGTGACTTGGGGCGAAAAGACCGCACTCCCTACAATCCCGACGATCCGAACCTTGACCAAGGATACGAAGCCACCGGGCAAGACGCTGACCAGCTGGCTCTGTGGGAATTGGGACTGGGACGCAAGCGGGTCCTGAACCGTGAGGGGCGCAATGCGGCGGTAAAACGCTGGCTGCGTGATGTACATTCGCGTACCGAGCTGGATCGCCACGGTAACCCGCCGGAAGACCCGTGCTCTACCTGCGGTTACCTTTGGAAAATCAGCGGTTCACTCCGGCTGGAATTTGGCTTGTGCACCAATGCGTGGAGCCCTGACGACGGACACGTAGTGGCGATGGACCACACTTGTGGGGCACACTCCGAAACTGATGCGGATTTGACCCCCAGTACGTTACCGGTAGGACGGACCTTCCTGGATGACAAATCTTTGCAGGAACTCGATCCGGATGAGATTACCCTTTCGGGACAAACCGCGGATGCCTAAGCCTGTGACGTTGCGTTTTGGTTTATCCTCACGGAAACAGCTAGCGTTAAGCAGTGAGCAACAATACAACAAAAACTGCAAACAAATCCGCAAAGAAAACCGCTAAGAGTTCCGCCCGCACCAGCGGCGGAATCGCAGGTTTTTTTGAACTCTCCGAGCGTAAATCTTCCGTAAGGCAAGAAATCCGCGGCGGTCTGGTGACCTTCTTCGCGATGGCTTACATCCTGGTCGTCAACCCCTCCATCCTGATTGCCGCAGCTGGCGCAGGTGGAGCTGAAAATGTCACCCCTGCCTCTATCGCGGCTGGAACTGCCCTGGTCGGAGGCTTGATGACCATTCTGATGGGGTTGGTAGCAAACTTCCCCCTGGCTCTGGCGGCTGGCATGGGACTGAATGCGATGGTGTCATTTACCCTGGTGCTTGGTCCTTTCGGGCTGTCCTTTGGCGAAGCGATGGGGCTTATCTTTTGGGAGGGCGTTGTCATCACGCTGCTGGTGGTCACCGGTTTCCGTGAAGCTGTCTTTAATGCCGTTCCCAGCCAGCTGAAAGTCGCCATCTCGGTCGGTATTGGTCTGTTTATCGCGCTGGTTGGTCTCATCAACGCGGGAGTCGTGCGTCCCGGCGGGACACCTGTTCAGCTTGGCATCGGTGGATCCTTTGCCGGCTGGCCGATGGTGGTATTCCTAGTCGGTTTCGTGGTGATTTTGGTCCTCTACATTCGCAAGGTTCAGGCTGCCATCCTCATTGGGATTGTGGTGTCCTCCGTTTTGGCGGTCATTCTCCAAGCAATTTTGAAAATCCCGCTGATGACTGACCAGACCGGCAAGGTCGTCAACGAAACTGGCTGGACCAAGAACGTCCCTGCTTTGCAGGGCTCGCCCGTGCAGCTTCCTGATTTTGCCACTTTCGGTCAGATTGACTTTTTCGGGGCGTTCACGAAGCTTCCGGTTATCTCAGTGCTACTGCTGATTTTCTCCCTGATGCTGGCAGACTTCTTTGACACGATGGGCACTATGGTTGGTGTCGGCGCAGCCGGCGGTTTGCTTGATGAGAAAGGCAACCCGCCGCGTACCTTCCAAATCCTGCTGATTGATTCTCTGGCGGCTATGGCTGGCGGTTTGGGCGGTGTGTCTTCGAACACGTCCTATGTGGAGTCAACCTCCGGCGTCGGTGCTGGAGCCCGTACCGGTTTGTCCTCCGTCGTAGTGGGGCTGTGTTTCTTGCTGTCCATGTTCTTTGCCCCGCTGGTAGAGCTGGTGCCGGCAGAAGCCTCGTCGACCGCCTTGGTCTTTGTGGGATTCTTAATGATGACTCAGGTGGCAGACATTGATTGGAAGAATGCTGAAAATGCAATTCCGGCATTCTTGACTATTGCCATGATGCCTTTCTCATACTCGATTACTGCCGGTATCGGGTTTGGCTGCGTCGCTTTCATCATCATGAAGTTGGCGCGCGGTAAGTTGAAAGAGATTCACCCCTTGATGTGGGTCGTGGGTCTCTTGTTCGTTGTCTACTTTGCTCTGGGACCCATTCAGGCGTTGATTTCCTAACGAAGTTTCCCAGCAAAAGACCCGGTCAAGGCATTGACCGGGTCTTTTGAGATTTCGGATTGTTTAGAGGCGCTCGATGACGTAGTCGAGACAAGCTAGCAGTGCTGCCGTGTCGGCAGGGTCAGTAGAGGGGAAAGTACCGATGCGAAGTTGGTTGCGTCCCACGGCACGGTAGGGGCTGAGGTCAACAATACCGTTGGCGCGCAAAACCTGGAGCAGGACCGCGGTATCCACAGAAGCATCGAATTCGATGGTGGAAACAACCGGGGAGCGTTTTACCGGGTCGGCAACGAAGGGAGCGGCGAAAGGCTTCGCTTGCGCCCAGGCATAAATCGCTTCTGAACTGGCGTAAACCCGCTGGTGTGCGTCCCGGAGTCCGCCGAGACTAGCTAACCATTGCAGTTGAGAATGTAGCAGCTCTAAAGTGGCAATGGCGGGCGTATTCAAAGTCTGATTCTTGACAGAATTTGCCACCGCAGTTTTCAAATTCAAAATCGCGGGGATCCAGCGGTCCGCAGACGGCGCGTCGGCGATTTCACTGGCGCGTTCTACCGCTTGTGGTGAAAGGAAAGCGAACCACAGCCCGCCATCTGACCCCAGAGCCTTTTGCAGAGAAAAGTAGTAGGCGTCAGTCTGAGTTAAATCGACGGGCACAGCGCCGGAAATGGAAGTCGCGTCAATCAACACCAACTGATCCGCGTGACCCACGCGTTTCACGGGAGCTATCGCCCCGGTTGAAGTTTCTTGCTGCGGCCAGGCGTAAACGTCTGCTTGTTCGGAAAGCTGCGGGAGGGTGGAGTCCCCTAACTCGGCTTTGGTGATTAGTGATTCCTGCAAGAAAGGTGCGCCAGAAGTCTCTTTGGCGAACTTTTCCCCAAAAGAACCAAAGACGGCATGAGAGGCGCGGTGTCTCACTAAAGATGCGGTGGCAACGGCCCAGAAAGTGGTGGCTCCGCCATTGCCGAGGGTTACCGTGTAATCGGTGGGAACCTCAAAAAGTTCACGCATCCGCGAGATACAGTCGGCTACCAGATTCTTTACCGGGGGCTGCCGATGAGAAGTTCCCATGAGAGTCGAACGCCCCAAGCAATCTAACTGCTCACGACGAATCAGGGTGGGACCACAGCCAAAACGACCGTCCTTAGGTAAAAGTTCGGTAGGAATCTTTAGGTTCGCATATTCACTCACATTTCGATTATGCCATCACCCCCAACTGGTCGAACAATCTGCATCAGCCCGCCCCAGGACCCTTGTGCAGAAAATATGCGGATACCGGGGAAACAGACTGAGGAAGGAACCCGGCTGGAGAGATGCCCGAAAGTTGAGATTTTTGATAAGTTAGAGAGTGTTCTCGGCGGTGTAGAACCTGACTGTTGCTGAGAAGTCACGATGCAGAAAGAATCACGCGAATGAGCGAAATGGTCGATACCACGGAAATGTATCTGAAAGTCATCTACGAGATGATGGAAGACGGAGTGGCTCCACTGCGAGCGCGAATCGTGGAGAGATTAGGGCATTCCGGACCGACGGTCAGCCAGACCATCTCCCGTATGGAGCGCGATGAGCTGTTGAGTCTGGAAGACGACCGAAAAATTTCGTTGACTGAACAGGGGATGCGCGCAGCCACTGAGGTCATTCGCAAACATCGGCTAGCGGAACGTCTCTTGACTGACGTGATTGGTTTGCCTTGGTACGAGGTTCACGATGAAGCCTGCCGGTGGGAACACGTCATGAGTGAAAAGGTCGAGTCTCTACTGTTGACACTGCTGAAAATGCCGGAATGTGATCCCTACGGTAATCCGATACCCCGCCGAGTGAAGAACTACAAGAACTTTGACCCTACTGTTGAAGGATCTACTCTGGATTCTTTCTGGCGTCGCCACCCTGACGGAGGAACGGTACAGATTGGGAGAATCGGAGAGCCGGTCCAGGCTTGCGAGGGCGTTCTTAAGAAATTAAGTGAAGCCAAATTGTTACCTGGTTCTAAGGCTACACTCAGGTTTGATGACAACGCTGAAGCTGCCGCACTTTTCCCTGAAAATGCAGGCAAAAGTGGAGAAAAAGACGTGCCGGTCGTGGCGATTCCGCGTGACCTCTTCAAGCATTTTTTCATAAAGCTATAGGTAAAAAGTGCCCAATTCTTGTCAAAAGAGCCGGGAATTGTTATCCAAATGTGACATTTGAATTTCTTTGGTGTAGTGTTAGGAACACGTTCTGGGGACGGGTTGTGCCGTTCGGAATCTGAACTTGAAATCAGGCCTTCAAGGAAAGGGACAAGGTTGGCTAACACCACTTCTCGGGCTCGGCATCGTGCTGCCACTAAGCCCGTTACACCTTTGGATTCTCTGAAAACCATTGACGCAAAGAAGGGCTTCGTAGCCGCAGCCTCCGCCGGTTTGGCGTTGGGCACCGTTTGGGCAGGTTCAGCTATTGCTGCTCCCGAGGGCACAGATGCCCCTTCTCAGGTCAAAGTACCGGTCTCTGCCCAGGTGGGCGACGCTGTTGCACAGGCACACCTCGCGGTTGCTGCCAACCCGGTAGTCACCGCCCCGGAGAACGTGGCGTGGACCGAGGGTCAAGTTGAGGTGCCGGCGCAGCAGCAACAGGAGCAAGCGCAGAGCACTAACAATCAGGGAACCGCTGCTCGCAGCACCCACCGCGCCGCAGTTTCTGCCGCTCCGATTTCCATTCCCGCTAATATTGCCGGCGGTTCTATCGCGGACATTGCCCTGCGTTACCAGGGCGTGCCCTACGTTTATGGCGGAACTACTCCTAACGGCTTTGATTGCTCCGGTTTCGTTGGTTACGTATACAACCAAGCAGGGATTGCCCTGCCGCGTACTTCGTGGGCACAAGGTGCTTCCGGTAAGCATGTTTCCGCCGGGGAAGCCCAAGCAGGCGATATCGTCTACTATGGCGGTCACGTTGGTGTCTACCTCGGTGAAGGCAAGATGGTGCACTCCCCACGACCTGGTGAGTCCGTGAGGGTTCAACAAGTTTACGGCAACCCTGAATACGTGCGCATCGGACAGTAACTTTCAGACTTGGGCGAGTGGAGTCGGGAATTCGGCTCCACTCGCTTTTTATTGCTACCAGTCTGCTGTGGAGAGAGTTTTAAAAACGCACTGAAAACACAGTAGACTTGATGACGTTGCCCTCGTAGCTCAGTGGATAGAGCAACCGCCTCCTAAGCGGTAGGTCGGCCGTTCGAATCGGCTCGGGGGCACTTCGTTTAATCTTGGTCGGGCAGAGTCGGCATTCCCAGCAGCAATGGCTGGTTCGGATTGGAACAACAGCTAGTGGGAGAGTCAGCCACCGAGATTTCGGGTAGATCCGCGCCTAGCTTACTAAAGTCCAAATCACGCCCAGCGTTGATTTTTGCAGTCGAAATCATGAGTTTAATCCGATTCAGCTGGTTCACTGCCGAAGCTCCAGGGTCGTAATCAATTCCGACGATATTTGCCTGGGGATAACGGTTGCGCAACGGTCGAAACATGCCCTTGCCGACGATGTGGTTAGGCAGGCAGGCGAAGGGCTGCACACAAATGATATTCGGGCAGCCACTTTCAATCATGTCCACCATCTCAGAAACTAAATACCAACCTTCTCCCGCCTGGTTGCCCATGGACGCGATGTCTTGGGAACGCTCATACATATCCATAATGTTGTGGGAAGGCAGGAATTTGCCGTTGGTGGCTGACATCGCCTTGTTCACCGTTGCGGTGTATCGGCGCAAAAGCCACAGTGCCAGTGGTTTCGTGAACCGGGCGAGGGGGTTTATCCCCAGGTGCTCCCAGTCCCATTTACCGTCTGCAAGCGTGTATTCAAAGAATTGCAGCAGACCGGGCAAGACCGCTTCGCAGCCTTCGTCTTCGATGGTTTGTACCGCATGGTTATTGGCGTAGGGATGGAATTTGACCAGTATTTCTCCGACGATTCCGACCCGCGGCTTGCGGGCAATGTTCCGCAGGGGAAGGGCATCAAATTCACGTACGCATATCTTCGTGAGCTTGGCATAGCTGACACGTCCGAAACCGTCGACTCGTTTTCCGCTCGAAGCAAACCAGTCGCGCCACAACGCGTTCCAGCGCTCATAAAGAGCCAGCGCCGAGCCTGGATCCGCCTCGTAGGGTCGGACTCGCAGCAGCATCTTTTGAATAGCGTCGCCGATGACCAAGGCTTGAATAATTCGATGATAAATCGGAATCGTGAACTTAAATCCGGGGTTTTCTTCCAGTCCTTGCAGGGACATGGCAATGACCGGGACCTGCGGGTATCCGGCATCTCGCAATCCCTTACGCAGCAGCGAAGCATAGTTTGTCGCCCTACACATCCCGCCGGTCTGGCTCATGGCTACGGCAGTTTTATCCGGGTTGGCTCGTCCGGAAACAAATTCGTCGATGAGCTGCCCCAGCACCACCAGCGAGGGGTAGCAGGCATCGTTATTGATGTACTTGAGCCCAGTCTCCATGGTTTGCGCGTCGACAGTCTCCAGCAGCCGAATGTTGTACCCTTTGCGTTTCAGGATTGGCTCTGCCAGACGAAATTGGATGGTCGCCATCTGCGGCACCAGAATGGTATAGCCGGCATCTCGCATCTCTTTTGTGAAGGGGTGTGCCTCGTAGACATGACCCGCAGGGTTCTTGCCGGCACTATGGAGTACGGATAGGGGACTGGGCACTCCCTCTGGGCGGGTAGAGCTGGCAGGGAAGGTAGCCACGGTCGCTGAGGTGAGAGCTTCACCAGCGACCTGATGATGGTTCTCAGCAGTCTCGGGGGAGGAGTTGGGTAGAAAACTCACGTTGACAGTGCCGGTACTGTCTACGTTCGCGCTGCCGGTCAGACCGGCGACACTGATGTTGCCGTCCGGGCGTTTAGAGCGTCCTGTGCGCTCGATAGCGGCCGCGGCCAGGGAACGTAGACGAATGGTTGCTGCTCCTAGGTTTGAGACCTCGTCAATCTTGAGTTGGGTATAGATGTCGTTTTGGCCTTCCAGGATTTCTTGTACCTGTTCTGCGGTGACGGCATCGAGACCACAACCAAACGAGGTCAGCTGCACCAGCTCTAAATCTGGTTCCGAGGAAACTCGGGCGGCAGCCTCGTACAAGCGAGAGTGATAAGTCCACTGGTCGCGCACCCGCAGCGGGCGTTCCAGATGTCCGTCAGCGATAGAGTCCTCCGTCAGCACCGCCATGCCCAAGCTGACAATTGCCTCGGGAATTCCGTGATTGATTTCCGGATCCAAGTGGTAGGGACGACCCGCTAGGACCACACCGCGTTTGCCATGCGCGCGCATCCATTCCAGGGCCAGACGACCCTGCTGACGAATCTCGTCTTTGACTCTCGCGTCCTCGGCGTAGCCGGCGTGAACCGCGGCGGTGACCTCCTCAATAGTGACATTCCAGTCAGCAAATACTTCAGTCAGACGTTTTGCCACAAATTCTGGATTCGCCAGGTTTAAGAACGGTGAGATGAAACGAACTCCGGGGGCATCAAGACCTTCCACGTTGTGACGTAGCGCTTCGGGATAGGTGGCGACGACCGGACAATTGAAATGATTGTCTGCCTGGAGATTACGGGGTGTGTTGTAGCTCACGCAGGGGTAGAAAATTGTTTGTATCCCTTTTTCTAGTAGCTGCTCAATATGCCCGTGGGCCAGTTTTGCCGGATAGCAGGTATTTTCCGAGGGAATTGATTCCATTCCCTGTTCAAACAGATCGTGGGAGGACCGTCCCGAAATCATGACGCGAAAACCCAGCTGGCTCAAAATTGTGAACCACAGCGGATAATCCTCATACATTCCCAAAACGCGAGGAATGCCGATATCCCCGCGAGTGGCTTTGTCTTCGGTCAGCCGACGATAGGCGAACAGCCGGCGATATTTCCAGTCATAGAGGTTTGGAACCTCGGACTTTTGAGGTCGTTTTTCCAAGCTAGCGCCGCGTTCACAACGGTTGCCGGTGACATGGCGGGATCCGTTAGCGAAGGTAGAAATCGTCACCTGGCAGTGGTTTTGGCAAAAGTTGCAGGTTTTATGGGTGGTTTCAACATCGAAGGCATCCAAATCCGCCAAGCTTGCCAGAGTGGATTCTGCGGTGGGGTCATCGTGCATTTTGGCGCTCAAGGCCGCCCCGTAGGCTCCCATCAGACCGGCGATATTGGGTCTAATCACCTCACGTTTCGTCAGTAACTCGAACGCCCGCAATACGGCATCGTTCAGGAAAGTACCTCCCTGCACCACAACCTTGTCACCCAAATCTGAAGGGTCTTTTAGCTTGATGACTTTATACAGAGCGTTACGTACTACCGAATACGACAGCCCCGCGGCGATAGCCCCGGTATCGGCGCCTTCTTTTTGGGCTTGTTTGACCGAAGAATTCATAAACACGGTACACCGGGTTCCTAAATCTATCGGATTGGGGCTCTGCACCGCGGCGGCAGCAAACTCCTGTACCGTGGTACTCATTGTGGCGGCAAACGTTTGCAAGAACGAACCGCAGCCGGAAGAACACGCTTCGTTGACTGAAATCGAGTCGACACTGCCGTCCTTAATCTTGATGAATTTCATGTCCTGGCCGCCGATGTCCACCACCGAAGTTACCCCCGGAGCGATACGGTTTGCCGCCCGATAGTGAGCCATAGTTTCCACGACTCCTTCGTCCAGACTCAGCCCGGTCTTTATCAGGCCTTCACCGTAACCGGTAGCGCAAGCGCGTCCGATAGTGGTGTCTGCTGGAAGTTCCTGGTGAATTTGGCGGATAATCTCGATGGCCGCTCGGAGGGGATTCCCTTCATTCGTGGCGTAATGAGAGAAAACTATGCGGTCTGTCTCGTCGATAACTACCGCTTTGATGGTGGTGGAACCGGCGTCAATCCCCAGCCAACAACGACCTTGCGCTTCATTCGGGTCCAGGGACTGGATGCAATCGCGCCGGTGGCGCTGACGGAACTCCGCCAGCTCGGCATCGTTTTTGAATAGGGGGCGCATCCGGGTCGATTCATGGATGACTTTAGCCTGTTTCAGGCGGTCAATCAGGACTTTCAGGCTTTCCGGGGTGGCAGCTGGACCACCCGCGCCTCCTCCGTCTGCCAACAAAGCACTGCCTAAGGCTACAAAGAGTTGCGCGTCGGGGGGCGTGTAAAAGTTTTCGACTTTTGGTAGCAGCTTTTGGTAAGCCTGGCGCAGCTCCGGCAGGAAATGGAGCGGTCCGCCGAGGAACATGACCTGACCACGAAGAGGGCGACCGTTAGCGAGACCCGCAATGGTTTGCGTGGCTACAGCTATGAACACAGAGGCCGCAATGTCTGCGTGGGCGGCGCCCTGGTTCAACAACGGTTGAATGTCGGATTTTGCAAAAACGCCGCAGCGTGAAGCTATGGGGTAAATGGTCTGGGATTGTGCCGCAAGTCTGTTCATTCCCTCGGCATCGGTGTCCAGCAGGGTCGCCATTTGGTCGATGAATGCCCCGGTTCCGCCCGCACAAGACCCGTTCATTCGCTGTTCGGGAGTCGGATGCAGATAGGTCAGTTTCGCGTCTTCCCCGCCCAGTTCGATGATGACGTCAGTTTGCGGGCTGTGTTGACGCACAGCTTCGGTTTCTGCAATGACTTCCTGAACAAAGGGAACCCGCATAGAGTTCGCGATTTGCAGACCGCCCGAGCCGGTGACTGCGGTTTGGACGGTAACGTCACCCAAATCGATGAGGACATCTTCCAAAAGCTGGGTTAGCTCACGGCGAACATCTGCTTTGTGTCGGCGGTAGTCGGCAAAGACTTTTTGTCCTTGAGCGTTGAGGGCTACCGCCTTTACCGTGGTGGAACCCACATCGACTCCGAGGCGGATGATGTTCGCGGCACTAACACTCATACGATGGGCCTCAATTCATTTCCTTGCCGTGCTTGCTAGGAACCTATCGAGACAACCGAGAAATTTTAACGTGTTGAAATTAGAATAATATAAAATGCGAAATACTTGAGTTCACCTCGAAAACAGGTGGAGAGTTGGCGGAATCGTTATTGAAACTTGAACAAATAATTAAGTAACGTGAGGTTTGTTAAATTGGTCAAGAGTGCGAATTTAGTCCGGAGAGGTCCTTCGGGACCGCGAGGAGAAACGCGAGAAAGAATCCTGACAGCAGCCCATGCGGCATTTACCGAACTGGACTATAAACACGCTACCTACCGCGAAATTGCTCGCCGTGCCGGAGTGGATCCGGCGCTCATCGCGTATTACTTTCGTTCCAAGGCTCATCTGTTGCGAGAATCGCTGGCTTTGCCGGGAGATCCCAAGCAATTGATGACAGCGGCGTTGGTGGAGGGTCCTCCAGAAGAAACCGGACACCGTTTGGCTGCCACCATTTTGAATACTTGGGAACAAGCCGCTACGGCGGGAACTCTGGAGACGTTGTTTAACCTGCTGCTGCAAGATTCGGCAACCCAGCAGACCTTTGCGAACTATGTGGAAAATCAAATTATGGCCAGCATTAAGGAACAAGTCGGGACAGATTTGGATTTGGCCATAGAGCTGATGTTGAGTGCGATTCTGGGGGTTTTGCTATCTCGCTATGTGGTAAAGCTGGAGCCTCTCGCCTCTATGAGTCGTGAAGACCTGATTGCAGTGCTGGGAACGGTGATTCAGCGCCTGCTGGGGCAGCTGGAAACTGTGGGGTAATCCGGGTTGTGAGTTCCCATTTCCTCCGCTAGATTCACCCACTTTTGGCGCGCCATCGCTGAATTGTGCCATATTTCACCTATCGTGGATATGTGGAAGAAGATTTGGAACAGCCGGTACAAAACCCCGGAGAAAGTGCGGCAAATTCCGAGCCCGCTTCCTCTGCGCGCGATGATGCTGCCACCGAAGTCCTACAGTCTGTAGCAGTCGATTCGGTTCAGGAGCGTCTGACGCGGTGGGCTGAAGAAGCCTCGGCTTCGCCGGGAGCTCAGGGGCTACGTGACCTCGATACTCTGCAGAACCTTCTTGATTTGACGGGGGCGCATCCGGCGGGAATAGCTCAGTTGTATGGTGGTCGACTGACAAAATTATCTTCATTACTGCGTGACAACACTGTCTTGGGAGCCGCTCGGGCAGTGATGAGGAAACTAGACGCGGAAAAGAAATCCTCAGTAGCGCGCAGCGGGCTGTACCCCACCAATCTGGTGATTGGGGTAGCTAATTGGACACAATTGCCCCCTTTTAAAGAATCTGAACGAGGCACTCGCCCCGAACTC
The DNA here is from genome assembly GCF_000185445.1 of Mobiluncus holmesii ATCC 35242. Lineage (NCBI taxonomy): Bacteria > Bacillati > Actinomycetota > Actinomycetes > Actinomycetales > Actinomycetaceae > Mobiluncus > Mobiluncus holmesii. The sequence goes on from NZ_GL622346.1 coordinate 2,075,245, forward strand.
AGTCATTTCAAACTGGAAAAATTTAATCTGCCGGTTCTGATGCGTCCGCTGGAGCTGGAGGCGATTGACGGAGACTACACCTTAAAAATGGGCGGGTCCGTCGTGATAAATCCGGTTCTGGTGAAAGCATTTCGTGACCGTCATATCGATTGCAATCCCGAAGCCATAATCGCCGCGAGCTTAGAAGACGGTCGCCTGAACGTGACCCCAGCTCTGGAAGCGATTCGCCGAGCGGGACAAGACTTTATACCAGGATTTGATCTCAAAGAAAATTTGCTGGTTGCCAATCTGGGAGTCTCCAGTGCGGTACTCAGCTCAGATTGGGATGCTATCCTCCCGATGGCTGGCAAGAATCCACTGGTCAGAGCCTTCGCCGGAGATAAATCGGCAGCTGCTGAGCTCTTGGAACCATTGCCGGAGACCAGCCCGGCAGACCGGGATCCGGATTTGGAACGCGGCATCGGAGACTTGGACGTGAGCCAAGCCCGAGTTGTGGAATTGATTGCCAGCGGACGTTCTATTTTCGTCGATGTTCCTCCGGGAGCGCCCGGTGCCTCTACCGTACAAGCAATCCTGGCAGATTGCGGGGCCAGCGGGAAACACGTTTGCTACGTACCGGGAGGGCGCCGAATTGGTAGAGTCACAGTGGACGGTATGCAAAAGACCGGATTGGGCAGTTTCGTATTGGACCTAACCGGGGCTAGTGAGTGGCTCAGCGGGCTCCGCGACCAACTGTTGAACGAAGACACCGCTTATCCACAGCCGCCAGTACCGGTGACCGAATTGGGTGACGCTCACGAAAGGCTGCGGCAAACCCGAGACAAACTGAGCGCTTACACCCAGCGTTTACATGTGGTACGTGAACCGTGGGGAGTTTCCGCCTATGCGGCGTTGCAAGCCCTTGCGGATTTAACCAGTGCGCAGCCGGGGCCGCGCACGAAAGTGAAACTGGAACTTGCCGATGACGAGCATTCCAGCAAAGAGGGACGCGAACGGGCTCGGGAGCTGCTGACCCGAGCTCAGGATGCCGGTCTCCTTGAGCCGGAATTGCAGGAATCCCCCTGGAAAGGCGTGGTTCTTTCGACCGAATCAGATGCCCAGGATGCCATCGAAAAGATTCATGCGCTGGCAGACGGTCGTCTGGAAACTCTGCATCAGGAACTGGAACGAGTCAGTGAAGAAACTGGATTGGTTCTCCCCTCAACCCTGAACGCCTGGAAAGAACAACTGGGAATGCTGGAGGGAGTGGCGCGCTCCTTAGATATTTTCCAACCCGAGATATTTGCGCATTCAGCAGCGGATATGGTCATCGCTACTGCCAGCCGCAAATGGCGGCAAGAGCGCTCCTTACCGATGAAAGGCAAGGACAAGCGAACCCTGATAAAGCAAGCTAAAGATGCGTTGCGTCCGGGGGTTGCACCTCAAGATTTGCACGCTGAACTGGTACGAGTCCAAAGTTTTCGTGACCTGTGGCGTCGTCACGCGCTGCCGGGCGCTTGGCCACGAATTCCACAAGAATTTGAGGCGGTACGGGAACTGTCGGCGCAGGTGTTCGCCGAAGTCGCGGCGCTAGCCCCCATTCTCAGCCAAGTCACCTCCCCCGAAGGGACGAAACCTGAGGAGGTGCCGCTGTCCGACCTTTTGAATTTAGTAAAATCCTTGGACAAAACGACTGACCAGGCATTGCGACTGCCCCGGCAAGTGCAGCTGCTAAAGGAACTGAAAGAGTCCGGTTTGGGACCGCTTCTCGATGATTTACGTGCGCGGCGAGTTCCTGCTGATTTAGCTTTAGCAGAACTTGATTTGGCATGGTGGTCAGCCATCTTGCTAAAGATTCTGCAGAGCGATTCGGTCCTGGCAGGTATCGATGGGGCAGCTATGCACGAATTGGCAGATACCCTGCGTTCCTTGGATTTGGCGCAAATTGAATCGCTACCGTACCCCGTGTCCCGAGCTATGCACGAACTTGCCAATCAAGCACGTCAAGCCCAGGCTTCGACCGCTGAGGTCTTGCAATCCGTACTCGAGTGCGGGGATACGGCGGCGCTGTCTGATTTTCAAAGTTTTGCTCCCCTAATTCGCCAACTGCGTCCCGTCTGGGCACTTTCGCCGTACCTGCTGGCTCAGATTTATGGAAGTTCCACAATCGAAGTTTTAGTGTTGGATCATCTGGATTTTATGAGCTTATCTCAGGTGATTCCGCTCATCGCGCGGGCAAAGCAGCTGGTAGTGCTCGGCGATTCACGGCGTGGCTGGACTGGATTCACTCAGCTTGCCGCAAAAGTCCTGCCGGTAGTTTCGCTGCGCTGCGATTTGGGCGAGCTTTCTGAGCAGGTTGCCTTGTTCTTGGCGAGTCACGGTTACGGTGCGTCTGTGTCGCCCGTACCGTCTCCGCGCCCGGCTTCGCTGGTGAAACTTCACGTGATAAGCGATTCAGAATCTCATCTGGCGCGGGATGGCTCACCGGTAATTTCACGAGGCGAAATTTCACGCGTGGTGGAGTTGATTTTGGATCATGCTCTGAACCGTGCCTCGCAATCCCTGGCGGTAGTCTGTTTGAACCCCAGGGGAGTGACGCGAATTCGTTCTGCCTTGAACGATGCTTTGGTAAAAGTACCGCAGGCGCAGGATTTTTTTCACAAGGGGAGTGGACGGGAGCCTTTCGTCATCGTCGATTCCGCAGCGGCGACCGGGCTGCGCCGAGACGTAGTGATTATGAGTTTGGGTATGTCCAAGACTCCGCACGGGCGCGTGCAGTTGAATTTTGGTCCAGTTTCTGGTCCTTCCGGAGTTGCCCACGTGGTCGGTTGCCTGGAAGTGGTGCGTCAACGACTCGAAATCGTCAGTGCGTTTAGAGCCAATGAGGTTGACGTGTCCAAGATTAGTGAGCCGGGGGCTCGGATGCTGGTGGATTTGTTGGATTCCGCCGATAACCCAGAAGGCATGGAACGGGCTCTCACGACCCCGGAATCTTTTGAATCCGAACCGGACCGCCTGCTGGTGGATTTAGCGGAGCGTCTGTGGCGGGCAGGTCTGACAGTAGTGCCTCGCTTCGGATTCAAAGACGGAATTCAGATTCCCCTGGCGATTGGTTCTGCTGAACTGCCCAGTGAGCTGCTGGTAGCAGTTTTGACCGACGACGACACTTACGTGAGAGAACCTTCCTTGCGCAGACGGGAGAGGCTCTGGCCCGCCCGATTAGAAGCGGCTGGTTGGAAAGTCATCACCTGTTACACCATGGAAGTTTTTGCGAACCCTGCCGCGCAGGCGGCAAAGGTCCGACACGCGGTGGAAACGGCTTTGACTAGCCGAAAAGATGCGCTTTCGGTTCCCCTCATCGCGGCTCCGCAAATCGAAGTTCCTGAAGAATCAAGTCGTCCTAAAACTGTACTGAATAGTACAGAATCGCCCGCAGCGGAATCTGTTGCGCCCCGAAACTCCGAGGAGACCCCTGCTGAGGATAACGCCAACACTAACCCCGAGGACCGGGAGTCAGAAGAAAAAAATCCCGCTGCCCCGAATTTGCGCGTGGTTGGAGCTGCCCGTGGTCCGCGACCTCCGGTCGCAAAAGGACTGCCTTTGGCGGCTTATGGGGATGACCAGCTAGATGAACTGTTGGAATGGATTCAATCCGACGGGGTGGAACGTAGCGAGGATCAGCAGGTGAACGAATTGCGGGAAACCTTAGAACTTTCGCGTCGCGGCGCTCAAGTCGACGCCGTGCTACGTCATGTAGTCCGTAGGCGTAACGCGGCCTTGTGAGGAAAATGATGGAACAGAACAAACCTACGCCACGAGACATTTTTGCTGCCCAAAAGGTCGAGCCTGAACCGAAAAAGGAACGTCAGCGGATTCGCCGTCACCGTCGTGCCACCTATATCTCCCAGCTAGACGAAGGCAAGGACAACCCCTTTGCGATTCCTGGCGGTGGAAGTGTGGAGATGCCCCCGGAAACGCCGGACGAAATCGACGAATCCAACGACAAGCGACTGCAAAATGACATTCCCCCGCATTTTGGAAAGTTGTAGCCGCGGAATTCGCTACCTGCGCACTACGAAGCTAAGGTCATGGTCGGTCTTGGCAGCGATGACTCGACGGGCTTCGTCCTCTGGTGCTGCCAAGTAAGCGATAGAGGCAGAGTTTCCGGTCCCCAAAAAATTCTCCGAGACAGCCTTTACGCCGACCACTCTGGCGTTGGAAGCTAACAGTTGCCCATCCACGTTTCCCCCGGAACACCAAATTTCTACCGACTGCCCGGTCTTGGAAAATCCTGCCACCGCGGGATCGCTAACTTCGATAGCGAAGGCAACTTCTCCGGTTCGCAGATCCTCCACCGCGTTTTCTACCAGCAATGCTGGTTGCAGTACCGTTCCCGAAGTCAGACTCACCGCAGCAGTCTTCCCGATGACACGGTCAGCTTTTTGAAAGTGATCCTGGGGAACAGCGGAGGGGGCGAGGGCGGAAAGCCTCACGTCCTGGGCAGTGATTTCGCAGCCTGCACACACTTCGTGTTTGACTACCACCACGGTGGCGGCTGCTTTTTCAGGTAAAAAGAGCGTCACCGCAACGAACACTGCCAAGATAGCCAGTCCTGCGGCGAGGGGATAACGCCAATTCCAAAAACGATTTATGGTCATGAGCCCACGCTAGGAAGAACGCAGACATTACGCCACTACCGTGGCTACCTACCTGTGGAAAACCCAATCTTCACCACCCTTGTGGAAAACTCTCAGAATTTCAGTAAAAGAGCAGTTCAAGGGAGTAATATGGGGGAATTAAGCGGGCAAAATTCCGGACTTTTGAAACTCAGAATCTTTCAATTTGAAACAGCAGGAGGGCGTTAACACGCCGGTTACCGGAATGTCGTATTGGTCCGTGGGGAGGATTAGTTCCCGCTGCAATTCATGGGTGTAGCACATCGCGTAGATAGGGGTTTGTTTCTTAACATAAGGTAGAGCTCGGTCATACCAGCCACCGCCTTGACCCAAGCGATTTCCTTGTCTATCTACTGCCAGAGCAGGGGTGATGACCAAATCCACTGCGGCTAGGGCGGAGGAGTCTAAAGCGTCCCCGCTAGGTTCCATCGGTCGGTTTGGCGATCGGTTGGCTAAATCGTCGCGACCGGCATAAAAAGCCCAGTCACGGTTTAGCTTGGAACCAAGCTTTGGCACCAACAGCCGCTTTCCTTGTTGATAAAGCGCCTCAATCAAATCCAAGGTGGGAGGCTCTTTCTTAACTGAGACGTAGCAGGCGATGGTGTGAAAATCGGCGGCGAACTCCAGCACTCGATCCCTTATATCCTGACCAGCTTTTGAAACCTGGCTGTCACTGAGTCGGTCTCTGGCTCCGCGAATGAGTTGCCTTAACTGTTGCTTAGCGTCTTCGGGTTCCTGCCCACGCAAATCAGGTAGGTTTAGCTCCATCTCATGCACCTTAACATTGTGCCTTATTTACGTTGATTTATCTTGTTATTGCACCAAGATAGATTAGGCTTGATTTATGAGTTTAGAAGTTAGGTGCTCCGTCATCCCTGCTGCCGGGAAGGGAACCCGGATGTATCCTCTGACCAAATCGGTCCCCAAAGAGCTGTTTCCCCTAGTGGATCGACCGGTAATTATGACCGTGATTGATGAGGCTCTCCAGTGTGGGATTGAGCAGTTTCACGTGGTGACCAGTCCACGAAAGGCAACTCTGGGAGATTTTTTTACCGATACCGGCGACGAGTCTGATTCGCAGGATTTGCCCTTGCCCCAGGTTGATTTGGTGATGCAGGAACAGGCTAAGGGGCTTGGTCATGCCGTTCTGCAGGCTCGTGATTCTGTCGGGGAACAGCCTTTTGTGGTGCAGCTTCCGGATGATTTGTACCACCCGGAAGATCCCTTGCTGCAAACGATGCTGGATGTGCACGCGATAACCGGAGGGTGTGTGGTAGCCCTGATGAAGGTTAGTGTGGCGGAAGCGAAACTTTACAGCTCCGCACGGGTCGAGTCGGTTGACTTGGGAGCGGCAGCAGCGGGACACGAAGTGTTCAAATTGGCTGACATTATTGAGAAACCGGATGCGAATCAGGTTCGTTCGTCTTACGCCTTGATGGGACGTTACGTGTTGAGTCCTCGCATTTTTGAAATTTTGGAACGTACTGCTCCGGGGCGCAATAACGAGATTCAGCTTACTGATGCGCTCGCGACTTTTGCTGAAATTCCTGCTCATGAGGGAGGCGGAGTGTGGGGAGTTGTCTCCCAGGGACGCCACTTCGACACCGGCAATTTGACGGGATACTTGCAGGCGCAAATGGAGCTTTCCCTGGAGAACCCCGATTTCGGTGCTGAGCTTCGGAAATTTATGCGGGGCTTAGTCGGCACTGATGAATCAACAGTGGTCAAAACTCCTCCGGGGAAATGTCGCGAATCAGGTCAGAAAGGCAGGCGCTGACTGATGCGTTCTGTGGGAGAACATCTGAATCTGTGCCTGCTGGCAGCTGAGCCGTTGCCGGAACTGGCGGTACCCCTGGAAGATGCTGTGGGTTGTGTGTTAGCGGCGGACATTATTGCCGATTCCAGCCTGCCTGCAACTGACTTGGCTGGGGGGGACGGCTACGCGGTCCGTGCTCAGGATGTGGTCCACAGTCCCGCAATCTTGCCTGTTACCGCGGATATTCAAGCGGGAGATACCGTGTGGGCCCGATTGGTGCCAGGCAGCGCAATTCGGATTGCTTCGGGGGCTCCGCTGCCCCCTGGAGCTGATGCGGTTGTCCCGGTGGAATCAACAGACATGGGGATTTCCCAGGTGACAGTCAACCAGCCGGCGTCCCCAGGGTCCGATGCAATGGTTATTCCCAGCGGTATTGATGTCCCTAGCGGTGCGACGGTACTGCGTGCCGGTCAGCGTTTAGACGCGCAAAAAATCGCTTTATTAGCGGCTTTGGGCAAGGGGCGAGTGCGGGTGCATCCGCGAGTTCGCGTCGTGATTTTGAGTATTGGTGATGAACTCGTTGAGCCGGGAGCCCATAGTGAACCGGGTCAGGTTAATGACGCGAATGGTCATAGCTTGGCGGCGGCTGCCGAGGAAGTTGACGCGAAAACTTTTCGGGTGATGGTCACCGATGAGCGGGCGCGATTGCGCGAAACTATTGAAGACCAACTGGTGCGTGCTGACGTGATTGTCACTACCGGAGGTCTGTCCTATGGTCCGGCAGATACTGTGAAGGACGTACTCACTCCTTTAGGCGCCGTGCGCTTTGACAATGTGGCGATTGCACCGGGGCGTCAGTTGGGTGTCGGCAAGCTGGGGGAGGTTCCGATTTATTGCTTGCCAGGTAATCCGGTGGCTGCCCAAGTTGCCTTTGAAACTTTTGTGCGTCCAGCGTTACGAAAGATGGCAGGTTGGTCGAACTTGTACCGTACTTCGGTGTCCGCAAAAATGTCACGAGGTTGGGTTTCTCCCGCAGAACGCCGCGAGTTCGTCCCGGTGATTCTGACCGGAAAGCCGGGAGAATATCGCGGGGAAGTGTTGGGTTCGCATCCGCAGGCTCGCCTCGCAGCTTTGGCTTTAGCCAATGCATTTGCGGTGGTGCCGGAGGATGTTACTGAGGTCAAACCGCAGCAAACTTTACACTGCATGGTTTTGGAATGAGCGTTACAAAATGCGTAATTTGCGAGGAGAAACGGTTTACCCCGGCTCGTTTCGGCGAGTCATCATCCGGGAGGAAGACCTGAAACAACGGGGTCTACAGACAGATTTCGATTGGCTGGAAGTACGCCAGTTGAAAGGGCGAGATTTCTTAGCCATCGAAAAGCTGCGAATGGCGGACCGGTCTTGGTTGGCACCCTGGGAAGCTGGAGCGCCACCAGGGCTGGGACATCCGGTCAGCATCGACGAATTCGTGAAAGATGCCGCGCGCACCGCACGTCTGGGACAGGGATTGTATTTCGGCATCGTTGCAGAAGGGCGTCTGGCTGGTCAGATTTCGCTTAGTTCCGTACATCGTGGGGCAGAGATGAGTGCTGCCCTGGGCTATTGGATTAATTCCCGCTTTGCCGGTCGGGGGCTGACTCCACTGGCTCTAGCTATGGTCATCGATTGGATTTTCGCGTCCTACGGTCTGCACCGGTTAGAAGTGAACATTCGACCGGAAAACCGCCCTTCGTTGCGTGTTGTGGAAAAACTCGGGTTGCGCTATGAGGGATTGCGCCAGCGTTTTCTCTACATTGATGGGGCGTGGCGAGATCATAGTTCCTTCGCGATTACCACGGAAGAATGGCATCCTGGCGACATGGTGGCGAGGCTGGAGACGACGCTCGAGACAACGCGTCAGCACGATAATTCGCCGTCAAAATAATTAGCGAGGTACTGTTAAAACAGTTATTGGTGTGACAACTGTTAACTGCTGAGAATTCTGCTGTTGGTCAAAATGTCCCATTCCGAGAGGCATCCGGAGTGGCGCAACCCTTTTGTACCAGCCGGTCGTTATTTTGGTTTTGTGGGTATCTCTGCATGGATTCTGTTAGGTCTGACATTGGTGGTCACCGTGGTACTTTTACCGCAGGTGGCAAAATCGCGACGGCTGATGGGACAAGCCCGAAACGATGATCGTTTTTCGGATGGAGTGCGGCTCTTGGACCTGGACCAACAGGCGCAGCGACCGCATTCTGTAGAGGTTGCGCTGCATAAAAACCAAGGTAAGCTCGGGCTCGCAGCGACTCGCCCCATTAAAATGGCTCAGGATTTGAGAACCTACACAGAGATAAAAGCCAACCGCGCAGCGGCAGCTTCCAATCGGGTTACTTCAGCTCGTCGGCGTGCCGGGCTGCTGGGAGCTATGGTGCTTGCCTTGATTATAGTTGGTGCGTTTGCAGCCACCGGTTTCCTCGCTTGGTGGGTGATGGTAGCTCCTGTGATGGGTATAGGGGCAACCATTTCGTGGGGAGTTATTGCGGCGAAGCACGGTCGCGAACAAGATCGTCAATTCCAGCAGTCCATTCGGGCTTTGGAAAAGCGTTTGGCGCAAAGCCCTGCGGGAAGAGCTGCATTGCAGTCCGTCGGAATGCGCGGAGCTAAGCAGTGGGCTAAAGTTGCGGCGACTTCGCTAGCGGGAGGAAAACAAATGCCTGGCACTCTAGCGCAAGCCGTGCGGATAGCTAATGAAGCAGCGCCTACCGCGGCAGTGAGCATAACTGCGGAAACAGACCGGCCGGCAGATATGAAACGTTCGGTACAGAAATCTGCTGACGTCGAAGTGCCGGAAAAGGTAGCAAAGGTAAACTCCCGCGGCGACAAACAGATTACCTCTGAGAAAGCTCCAAACTCTGAACTCGTAGAAAAACCCACTAAAACCGCGTCTGAACCCGCTGTGAAAAAGTGGAATCCTGCAGACTTGCCGACTCCGTCTTACACGCTTAAGACCGGAGCGATACGCCAGGTGGTTGTGGAACAAGACTTCCGAGCTGATTGGCAATATGCACCAGTACCGATGCGTCCGCAAACTGCTCAGATTCTGCCCGCCGGTGAGGCTCTGAGCGCTGAAGATATTAGCGTTGCGCCGGTGGATTTGGAAAGCATTCTCGAGCGACGCCGCGCCAGCGGAGATTGAGGCGAATGCTCGGTTTGTTCCTGGCATTCTGACACGACATCGACGGGGCGGCGAGGAAAATTGGAAGTTAGCTACTTCAACCGCTACAATCTATACGAACCGGGGCATTGGCGCAGTTGGTAGCGCGCAACGTTCGCAATGTTGAGGTCAGGGGTTCGAATCCCCTATGCTCCACCGAAAGGGTAAGATTGCAGTTCCCAGCGATTTTAGGGCTGGAAAATAGACTAAAAACCACCCATTTTGCGGTTTGTTGACCTGCGAAAGCCGTTCTATCCGTGGATATATCTGAAAGGACTCGACACCCCTAGCTTTACGACTGGAAGTTCAGAATTGAGCGAAGCCGGTTCCGATTCTAGTGTCGTAGACAATAGTCGAATGTATGGAAATGACCCCGTCACCCCAATCGCATTGTCTTCGGAAGAAACTCTGGCATCTGTGCAGACAAATCATCGGTTTCGGAATTGTGGGATTGCTGGCATTTTTTATCGACTACGCGCTTTTTGCCTTGCTGTATAAAATAGTCGGGATTCATTACCTCATTGCGGCAGTGATTTCTTTTTGTGTTTCCCTAGCCTTTAACTATGCGGCATCTATGCGCTATGTGTTTCGGCACAAGAGTGACATGACGCGCCGACGTGAGGTGGTACTGTTCTTCGTGGGTGCTGTCATTGGATTGGGCATCAACGAAATCATGCTCTACGTCGGCGACGTCGTGTTCTGTATTGAGCCGCTCATCACAAAAATCCTTGCCACCGTGGTGGTGGCAGCGTGGAACTTTGTGACGCGGAAAATCTTTTTGGACTCTCGTGAATCAGAAAGTTGACGTGTCGATCACGTAGCGATAGCGCACCTTGGAATTCACCACGTTATTCCAGGCTTCGTTAATTTTATTGCCACTGATGATTTCAATCTGGGGTGCAATGTCATGTTCTGCGCAGAAATTCAGGACTTCTTGAGTCTTGGCGATGCCTCCGATACTGGAACCAGCGATAATCTTTTGATCGTTGACGACACTGCGCATCAAGAATTGTTGCCTGTGCTCGGGCAGCCCGACTACAGCCACGACGCCTTCAGGCTTCACGCAACCAACTAGGTCATCAACTTCTACCCCATCGCTCAGTGTGGAGACGACCAGGTCGAATTGTCCAGCCATAGACTCCCAAGTGCCATCTTCACTGGTGGGGTGTAACTGTACTGCCCCGAAACGTATGGCGTCAGCCTCTTTGGCGCGAGTACGTGAAATGACGTGTGTCTCGGCTCCTAGAGCGGCAGAAATTTGGACCCCCATGTGCCCCAGACCGCCCATTCCCACAATGGCGACTTTCTTGCCGGGACCGGCGCCCCAGCGTGTTAAGGGTGAGTACAAGGTAATCCCTGCACACAAAATTGGTGCTGCCTTGTCCAACGGAATGGAATCCGGAATGTGGCAAATGTAGTCTTGTTCAACAGTGATTCCCTGTGAGTAGCCCCCGGCGGTAGGCAGTCCATCGCGTCCCACACAATTGTAAGTCCAGATAGTGCCTCCGTCGCTGCGGCAGAACTGTTCGCTGCCTGCTCGGCAAGTCTCACAATGCCCGCAGGAATCGACGAAGCAGCCCACTCCCACGCGGTCCCCGACCTTAAATTTTGTAACGTGTGTTCCAACCTTTGTCACAATCCCTGCAATTTCATGACCGGGTGTCAGCGGGTAGGTGACGGAACCCCATTCGCCACGACCGGTGTGAATGTCAGAGTGACAGACTCCGGCATATTTCACTTCAAAATAAACCTCGGTGGGACCGGGCTCCCGGCGTTCCAAGACTGTGGGGTGAAAAAGCTGATCGGGTCCATCCATTGCGTAGGCTTTTACTTGTGTCATTATGCTCCTCCTCAAATTCGGGCAAAGCCGCGAGAGTAGGGGACGCGCAGCCTTACCCAGATGTGTCGCTGCTTTCAGCTTAATCCAATTTCATTTTGCTGGGAAGGGGGCAGCTGAAACCAGGAAAAATTGTGAGAAAGAATATATACAAGACCTAGGTATAAATTGTTTGGATAACGCCTTAGAGAGTCTTGGCGACATCTTTGACCACCGAGATTACACCGCTAATCATCAGCTCCACCGCGATGGCTGCGAGCAGCATCCCAGCTAGTCGGGTCATTACCGCGACGCCCGAATTCCCCAAGAAATGAATAATCGGAGTTGCAAAATGCATAGCCAGCCAGGAGGCGAACATGACTGCGAAAGCTCCACTTGCCACCGCTATTACAGACAGAGGATGATGACCCGCATTTCCCATCGCAACCATCAGCGCCACTATTGACCCCGGTCCTGCTAACAGGGGAGTGCCCAGTGGGACAGCTGCAATGTTTAGGGAGCCTCCTTCTTCGCCGACAGTTCCTTCCGCTCCGGTCAGAAGCTGAAGAGCCACAATCAACAGCAGCAACCCGCCGGAAATCTGTAGAGCTGCGGGACTGATTCCCAACAGCCCGAACAGCTGAAAGCCAAAGAACCCGAATACGAACAGAATGACGATCGCCAACAAGTTAGCTTGCAAAGCCACAGTTTGACGCTGCTTCTTAGGGAGGTCTTTTGTCAGAGACATGAATACGGGGAGGTTCCCAAAAGGGTCGATGATTACAAACAAGGTCGTGAAGGTAGAGATGAACAACCCAAGTTCTGCGTTTAGCGATTCCACGGTACCTGCTTTCAATTCGCTGGAATAACGCCAGCAATCAGCAGCACCGCAATTAGCCCGCCGATGCACAGACGATAGATGATGAAAGAATTAAAGCTATGTTTCGAGACAAACTTCAACAGCCAAGCAATAGAAACATAGCCGATTACAAATGACATGACCAGCCCTAAAAGGGTGGGTGCCCAGCCTACGGTTTCCCCGATGGTGTCGAAATTGCTGATGCCCTCGAGAGTCCCAGCGGCGACCAAAGCCGGAATTCCCAGGAAAAAGGACAACCGGGTCGCTAGCACCCGGTCAAAGCCGAGGAACAGCCCTGCAGAAATTGTCGCCCCGGATCTCGAAACCCCAGGAATCAGCGATACACACTGCATTAAACCAATGAGTAACGCCTGAATTATGGTGGTTTGATTATCAGAATTGGTGTTTTGCCAGCTATGAGCGGGCTTCCTCGCCATTCGGCGAGCTGCATAGTGGTCGGCAGCGAACAGTACTGCTGACCAGACTACCAATCCTGCCGCTACGAACCACATGGAGCGCAAGCCTGTCTCTATAAAATCTTTAAACAGCAAGCCCACCACAGCAATCGGCACCGACCCAATGATGATGGCCCAGCCGAAACGGTAATCGGGATGGCGGCGGGCGGACTTGTGAAATACCCCCGTCACCCAAGCCTTAATGATGCGCCAAATATCGCTCCAAAAATAAAGTACTGCCGCCGCGATGGCGCCGATTTGAATGACCGCTGTGAAAGCGACCATTCCTACGTCATCGATTTGTTTACCCATCAGGTATTCAGCGATTGTGAGGTGTCCCGTTGAAGAGACCGGTAAGTATTCTGTAATGCCCTCGACGATACCGAGGATTAGCGCTTCCCACCATGACATGGGTTTTATCCTATACGCCACACCGGGAGACCTTGGCAAACGGAACCGGATGCGTGGGGGGGGCGGGTTCTTTCGACAGGGCAGCAGGAAATTTAACGGAATTGGATGCGAGGGAGGGAGAGAATATGTATTCTGAGAACAACGTAACAAAAATTGAGGGGGAAACTCTTGGTGCAAAACAGTAAGACTCTGTGTATTGAGGGCTTGCACAAATCTTTTGGAACGCGTGAAGTTTTACGAGGGGTTTCTATGAATGTGCAGCCTGGTCAGATTTTGGGTTTTGTGGGAGCCAACGGAGCCGGGAAAACCACAACCATGCGTATCGTGATGGGCATTACTGATCCGAATCAAGGACGGGTGACTTTCGGGGGCGAACCTATAGATGCCACGGCGCGGGCCTCAATCGGCTATATGCCGGAGGAACGCGGTCTGTATCCAAAGATGAAAGTTGGCGAGCAGCTGGAATATTTTGCCAGATTGCACGGTCAGAATCGAAGCATTGCACGCGAATCAACCCAGCGCTGGGTACAGCGTTTAGGAGTGTCCGAGCGGCTGAAAGATAATGTGGAAAAACTTTCCCTCGGCAACCAACAGCGCGTGCAGCTAGCGGCGGCGTTGGTTCACAATCCGGTGCTGCTGATTCTCGACGAACCGTTTTCGGGCTTGGATCCGCTGGCAGTAGATGTCATGAGTGGAGTTTTACAGGAGTATGCGGCACAAGGGGTGCCGGTCATTTTCTCGTCTCATCAGCTGTCCCTGGTGGAGTCGCTGTGTACGCACGTGTCGATTCTTTCAGGCGGCTCCATAGTTGCCTCGGGGGAGGTTGAAAAGTTGCGGAGAGAAGTGGGGACTCCGATGGTTCGGTTGTGCGGCGATGCAGCTGCCGTTGCGGCAGGGGCGGATGCTGCCCGAAAATTAAATCAATCGGTACAGTTTATTTCCGGCGGTTTGCTGGTGCCGGTTCTCTCAGACAGCCCTACGGCTCACGCCATACTGCAGGCCGCCGTTGAGACGGGGAGTGTCACCGAATTTGTCCCGGTAATCCCCTCTCTGGCGGAAATCTTCCGCAGCGCTGTGGAAGAAAGCGAACCAAAATCCGGGGTAACCGAGACGGTCAGCACCGAGATTGAGGATGTGAAAGGTGGTCAGCAATGAAACAAATCATGATTATCGCCGGGCGCGAGTTCTCGGTGCGAATGAAATCCAAATCCACCATTATCTCTACCATTGTGGTGGTGCTGGTGGTGTTAGTAGCAGGGGGATTGGCAAATTTCTTTCACCTCTCCGAAGCGGACACCGAGAAAATCGGCGTAACCACCCAAACCCAAAGTTACGCACCGGCCTTTGAACCCGAGGCGAATCCCTTTCTGAATACAGCTTCCCCGATGGGACCAGCGTATGAGGTAAAGGGATACGCCGACGACCAGGAATTGGAACAGGCGGTACAAAACAAAGAGATTAGCCTGGGGATTGGCGGTACTGCGGATAAGCCAGTGGTGTTTAGCGATGGACCGGCTTCTCCTACGGCGATGTTGATGATTAATGCCACCGCGCAAAGCGTCATGTTGAGCTCGTATATTGGGAATCTGGGTGGAAGTTTCCAGGAAATCGCTCAGAAAATGCAACAGGTGCAGGTCGAGGTGAAAGACGTCTCAGAGTCCGAGGCTAGCGGGGATGACTTTAACTTCGCGGCTTACCTGGTGGTAATGGTGCTCATTACTCTGCTATTTGGCCTCGTCATGGCGTCGGGACAGCTGGTGGCTAACGGTGTCGTGGAAGAAAAATCCTCACGAATAGTGGAAATTCTGGTTTCGACAGTGACGCCTATGCAGCTCCTCATCGGCAAGATTCTGGGCATCACACTATTAGGAGCCCTGCAAATCGTAATCATGGGCTCAGCTGGACTGGTGGCCTTGTTAATTTCCGGCCTGGCCAGCGGAATCCGGATTGACCTGGCCAGTTTCTCTGGCTGGTACATAGTGTGGTTTATCTTGGGCTTAGCGACCTATATGGTGCTATTCGCCGGGGCGGGGGCACTGGCATCGCGTCAAGAAGATGTTGGCCAGTCCACCCTTCCGCTCATTTTGCTGCAGATGGGCGGGTTCTACGCCGCCATTTTCTCGCTCCTTACGCCCGGAAGCGTCTTCATCAAAGTGGTCTCGTTAATCCCGTTCCTCAACTGCTACGCGATGCCGGCACGTCAGCTTGCCTCCTCCACCGTGGAGTGGTGGGAGCCTTGGCTTTCTGTGCTGATAAACCTGGCGATTCTCCCCTTCTTGCTATGGCTGGGGGCGCGACTGTATCGAGGAGGAATCCTGGCTACAGGCGCACGAATGAAACTGACGGATGCTTTGCGCCAAAAAGCCGCTTTGTAAAACCGTTGGAAACACAGGGAAAATAGCGCATGTGCAACTTCGATTTGACACTGTGTAGAAAACCTACTAAGTTATATATCCGTTGCGCTTGAGACTGACAAAGTCGAAAGGGCAGCGACTCGGACCTGATGGTAAAGCTACGGGATGAACCGCGAGAGGATTTCTGTGCTCTAAAATCGGGTTCCCCGGTGCGAGGGGGACTTCGCGC
>NZ_GL622347.1:0-5452 GCF_000185445.1 Mobiluncus holmesii ATCC 35242
GAGTGGGTTTGTTGGTTTTGATCTCGATAGCGTTTTGTTTTTTGTTTACGCGTTTTTTTGGTGCCCTTTTTTGGGGTGCTTTTGTTAGTGTTTTTGCGGTTTTCTGATTTGATGAGGACCGTGTTTGTCAGGTTTTTCTGGCTCTTTTTGGATGGACTGTTTTTGGTTTGTTTTTTTTGGAGAGTTTGATCCTGGCTCAGGACGAACGCTGGCGGCGTGCTTAACACATGCAAGTCGAACGATGAAGCCGCAGCTTGCTGTGGTGGATTAGTGGCGAACGGGCGAGTAACACGTGAGTAACCTGTCCTTTTCTTTGGGATAACGGCTGGAAACGGCTGCTAATACTGGATATTCAGGCGTCACCGCATGGTGGTGTTTGGAAAGGTTTTTTCTGGGATTGGGTGGGCTCGCGGCCTATCAGCTTGTTGGTGGGGTGATGGCTTACCAAGGCTTTGACGGGTAGCCGGCCTGAGAGGGTGGTCGGTCGCACTGGGACTGAGATACGGCCCAGACTCCTACGGGAGGCAGCAGTGGGGAATATTGCACAATGGACGAAAGTTTGATGCAGCGACGCCGCGTGGAGGGTGTAGGCCTTCGGGTTGTGAACTCCTTTTTCTCGCGAAAAAGGCACAGTTTTGGCTGTGTTGATGGTAGTGGGGGAAGAAGCGCCGGCTAACTACGTGCCAGCAGCCGCGGTAATACGTAGGGCGCGAGCGTTGTCCGGATTTATTGGGCGTAAAGAGCTCGTAGGTGGTTCGTCGCGTCTGTCGTGAAAGCCAGCAGCTTAACTGTTGGTCTGCGGTGGGTACGGGCGGGCTTGAGTGCGGTAGGGGTGACTGGAATTCCTGGTGTAGCGGTGGAATGCGCAGATATCAGGAGGAACACCGATGGCGAAGGCAGGTCACTGGGCCGTTACTGACACTGAGGAGCGAAAGCGTGGGGAGCGAACAGGATTAGATACCCTGGTAGTCCACGCTGTAAACGTTGGGAACTAGGTGTGGGGATGCTATCCTGTGTTTCTGCGCCGTAGCTAACGCATTAAGTTCCCCGCCTGGGGAGTACGGTCGCAAGGCTAAAACTCAAAGGAATTGACGGGGGCCCGCACAAGCGGCGGAGCATGCGGATTAATTCGATGCAACGCGAAGAACCTTACCAAGGCTTGACATACACTGCGATGGTTCCAGAGATGGGCCAGCCTTCGGGGTGGTGTACAGGTGGTGCATGGTTGTCGTCAGCTCGTGTCGTGAGATGTTGGGTTAAGTCCCGCAACGAGCGCAACCCTTGCCTCATGTTGCCAGCGGTTCGGCCGGGGACTCGTGAGGGACTGCCGGGGTTAACTCGGAGGAGGGTGGGGATGACGTCAAATCATCATGCCCCTTATGTCTTGGGCTTCACGCATGCTACAATGGCCAGTACAGAGGGTTGCGATACCGTGAGGTGGGGCTAATCTCTTAAAGCTGGTCTCGGTTCGGATTGGGGTCTGCAACTCGACCCCATGAAGTTGGAGTCGCTAGTAATCGCAGATCAGCATTGCTGCGGTGAATACGTTCTCGGGCCTTGTACACACCGCCCGTCACGTCACGAAAGTTGGTAACACCCGAAGCCCGTGGCTTAACTCTTTTTGAGGGGGAGCGGTCGAAGGTGGGATTGGCGATTGGGACGAAGTCGTAACAAGGTAGCCGTACCGGAAGGTGCGGCTGGATCACCTCCTTTCTAGGGAGCATTGCCAGTGTTGCGGATGTTTTGTCTGTGATGGTTTTTGTTTTCTGGTTTTGGGATGCGCGTGGGCATGGACATTTCCTGCTGTTTTGGTGGGGGCGCTGTCGGGTTTTGGGCTTATGGGCCTGGCTGGCTGCATTGGCATGGCTGTTTTGGTTGTGTGGTGTGGTTTGGTTGGTTGGTTGTTATTTGTATAGTGGTGCGAGTATCTGTGATGCAAGTTTTTTTGTCTTGTTTTAGTTTGTTCTTCTGGTGAGACCGTGTTTGGTTTGTTGTTTTTTTGGGCGTTCGGTGGATGCCTTGGTACCAGGGGCCGATGAAAGGCGTGGTGGACTGCGATATGCCTCGGGGAGTCGTCGAGCGGGCTTTGATCCGAGGGTGCCTGAATGGGGAGACCCGGCAAGTTTTGTGGCTTGTCACCGTATTCTGAATTGATAGGGGTGCGGGGGGAACGTGGGGAAGTGAAACATCTTAGTACCTACAGGAGAAGATATTCCGTGAGTAGTGGCGAGCGAAAGCGGAGGATGGCTAAACCTAATGAGTGTGATAGCGTACGGGCGTTGCTTGTTGGGTGTTGTGGGGGCGTATGCTGCTTTCCGTATTGGAGCGGGGCCTTTGTGTTGTGTTTAGTTGAACTGTCTGGGATGGCAGGCCGGAGAGGGTGATAGCCCCGTAGATGTTTGGCATGGTGCTGGGTTGGTGCGTGTCCCCGAGTAGGGGCGGACTCGTGTAATCTGTCTTGAATCTGCAAAGACCTCTTTGTAAGCCTGAATACTTCCTGGTGACCGATAGTGGATAGTACCGTGAGGGAATGGTGAAAAGTACCCCGGGAGGGGAGTGAAATAGTACCTGAAATCGGGCGCTTACAATCCGTCAGAGCCTTGTGGGGTGATGGCGTGCCTATTGAAGAATGAGCCTGCGAGTTATGTTGTGTGGCGAGGTTAACCTGTGTGGGGTAGCCGTAGGGAAATTCCGAGTCTGAATAGGGCGTGGAGTCGCATGATGTAGACCCGAAGCGGGGTGATCTACGCTTGGCCAGGTTGAAGCACGTGTAGAAGCGTGTGGAGGACCGAACCCACCTGGGTTGAAAACCGGGGGGATGAGCTGAGTGTAGGGGTGAAAGGCTAATCAAACTCCGTGATAGCTGGTTCTCCCCGAAATGCATTTAGGTGCAGCGTTGCGTGTTTCTTGGTGGTGGTAGAGCTACTGGTTGACTAATGGGCCGTTTTGGTTACTGAGGTCTGCCAAACTCCGAATGCCGTTCAAGTTAAGCGTGGCAGTGAGACTGTGGGGGATAAGCTCCATTGTCAAAAGGGAAACAGCCCAGATCGTCGACTAAGGCCCCTAAGCGTGCGCTGAGTGGGAAAGGATGTGGAGTCGCGTAGACAACCAGGAGGTTGGCTTAGAAGCAGCCATCCTTGAAAGAGTGCGTAATAGCTCACTGGTCAAGTGGTTCCGCGCCGATAATGTAGCGGGGCTTAAGCGTACCGCCGAAGTCGCGGCATCAGCATTTTGCACGGCACATGGTATGTGTGTTAGTGGTGTTGTTGGGTAGGGGAGCGTCCTGCCAGAGTTGAAGTCCGGGAGTGATCTCGGGTGGATTTGGTGGGAGTGAGAATGCAGGCATGAGTAGCGAGTGGAAAGTGAGAATCTTTCCCGCTGGATGACTAAGGGTTCCAGGGCTAGGTTTGTCCGCCCTGGGTGAGTCGGGTCCTAAGGCGAGGCCGTCAGGCGTAGTCGATGGATAACCGGTTGATATTCCGGTACCGGCGAAGGACCGTCCATGACGAGGGGACATGTGCTAACCGATGCTGTTGGTCCTGTATGCTTTCGGGTGTGTGGGGTTTGATGGTCTTGGGGTCCCGTGTTTTAGTAGTCAAGCGTGTTAACAGGGGTGACGCAGAGAGGTAGCTGGCGCGTGTCTTATGGCTTGGCGCGTCTAAGAGTGTGGCCTGGTTCCTAGGTAAATCCGGGGGCTGTTTGGGTGAGACTTGATGGTGAGACCGTTTGGTTGAAGTTCAGTGATCCTGTACTGTCGAGAAAAGCCTCGACGCTAGGTTTTAGCCGCCCGTACCCTAAACCGACACTGGTAGTCAGGTAGAGAATACTAAAGCGGACGGGTTAATCATGGTTAAGGAACTCGGCAAAATGCCCCCGTAACTTTGGGAGAAGGGGGACCATCCTGGTGAAGCGTCTTTACGGTGTGGAGCTGGTGGTGGTTGCAATAGCAAGAGGGACGCGACTGTTTATCAAAAACACAGGTGCATGCTAAGCCGTGAGGCGCTGTATATGCACTGACGCCTGCCCGGTGCTGGAAGGTTAAGAGGAACTGTTAGCTTTGGCGAAGCGGTGAATTTAAGCCCCAGTAAACGGCGGTGGTAACTATAACCATCCTAAGGTAGCGAAATTCCTTGTCGGGTAAGTTCCGACCTGCACGAATGGCGTAACGACTTCCCTACTGTCTCGACCGTGAGCCCGGTGAAATTGCATTACGAGTAAAGATGCTCGTTTCGCGCAGCAGGACGGAAAGACCCCGGGACCTTTACTATAGCTTGGTATTGGTGCTCGCTTGCGATTGTGTAGGATAGGTGGGAGACTGTGAAGCTGGCACGCTAGTGTTGGTGGAGTCGTTGTTGAAATACCACTCTGTTGTAAGTGGGTTCCTAACTTTGACCCCTGATCGGGGTTAGGGACAGTGCCTGGTGGGTAGTTTAACTGGGGCGGTTGCCTCCTAAACGGTAACGGAGGCGCTCAAAGGTTCTCTCAGCCTGGTTGGCAATCAGGTGTTGAGTGTAAGTGCACAAGAGAGCTTGACTGTGAGACTGACAGGTCGAGCAGGTACGAAAGTAGGAACTAGTGATCCGGCCATGGCTTGAGGAAGCGTGGTCGCTCAACGGATAAAAGGTACCCCGGGGATAACAGGCTGATCTTGCCCAAGAGTCCATATCGACGGCATGGTTTGGCACCTCGATGTCGGCTCGTCGCATCCTGGGGCTGGAGTTGGTCCCAAGGGTTGGGCTGTTCGCCCATTAAAGCGGTACGCGAGCTGGGTTCAGAACGTCGTGAGACAGTTCGGTCCCTATCCGCTGCGTGCGTTGGAGTTTTGAGGAGGCCTGTCCCTAGTACGAGAGGACCGGGACGGACGAACCTCTGGTGTGCCAGTTGTTCTGCCAAGAGCATGGCTGGTTTGCTACGTTCGGGAGGGATAACCGCTGAAAGCATCTAAGCGGGAAGCCTGCTCCAAGACTAGGACTCCGTGACTTTTGTCGTGAGGCCCCCTGTAGACTACGGGGTTGATAGGCCGGGCGTGGAAGCACCGTGAGGTGTGGAGCTTACCGGTACTAATCGGCCGATAACAACAACATACACAGTCCCACCGATAACGTGGAACAAACAATGAAACGAGTAGAGCAGAAAGACTTTTGCGTTCAGGTATTCGCGACCACTATACAAATAAGAACCAACCAGCCCGGTACTAACAGTTATGTATCGCGGCTTGTGTTCATGGGTTTGCTAACTGAATATGGTTAGTGACTAGAGTCCACGATTGTGGCGGCGGTCATAGCAGCAGGGAAACGCCCGGTCCCATCCCGAACCCGGAAGCTAAGCCTGCCCGCGCCGATGGTACTGCACACGCCGGTGTGTGGGAGAGTAGGAAACCGCCGCACTAAAACTTGAAAAAACCGTTTCGCCCCCAAACATTTTGGGGGCGAAACCATTTAAACACCACACC
>NZ_GL622348.1:0-1294 GCF_000185445.1 Mobiluncus holmesii ATCC 35242
TGAAGCGTCCTGGGTTTTGTTCCTGCCTGTTTTTGAGAGGATTAGGGATATGTCTAAGAGGTATTCTCAGGATTTTAAGGATCGCGCGGTTCGGATGGTTAGTGATCGTTTGAGCCAGGATGGCTCATGTTCGCAGTGGAGGGCGGTTAGCGAGATTGCTCCGAGGTTGGGAGTGGCAGTGGAGTCGCTCAGACGCTGGTATGAGCAATCATTGGTAGAGGCAGGGCAGCGTCCAGGACTCACTCGTGAGGAGCATGCTGAGATTACGCGTCTTAAACGGGAGAATGCCGAGTTGCGGCGGGCTAACGAGATTTTAAAGACGGCTTCAGCTTTTTTCGCAGCCGAGCTCGACCGACCGGCCCGATGCTGATCGCCTATATTGACGGATATAAGCATCAATTCGGGGTCGAGCCGATATGCCGGACACTTAATGGCTATCTTGAGGGCGGATTCATTACCGCTAGGGGTTATCGGGCTGCTAAAAGACGCCTACCCAGCGTTAGGAGTATGCGTGATAAGGTTCTGGTGGCTGAAATAAAGCGTATTCACACCGAAAACTATTGCGCGTATGGGATACGTAAGATGTGGCATGCCATGGTCCGATCCGGTTGGCGTATTGGCCGTGACCAAACCGCCAGACTAATGCGCCTAGCCGGTGTGAGGGGTGTGGTCAGGGGTCGAAAACCTCTAACTACAAGACCCGCTAAAATGGTTGATAACCGTCCTGATTTAGTCAACCGTAATTTCAGCGCGGTAGAGCCTAACCAGCTATGGGTAGCCGATATTACCTACGTTAGGACCTTGTCGGGTTTTGTTTACACAGCGTTCGTAACCGATGTGTTTAGCCGAAAGATTGTTGGCTGGTCCACCCGTTCAACCATGACTACTGAGGCGCTGCCCTTAGAGGCCTTAGAACAGGCAATCGAATGCGCCAAGGTAAGCTTTAAAGATTTGATACACCACAGCGATCACGGGTCACAATACACGAGCATTAAATACAGTGAACGCCTGGCAACAGCCGGTATCAAATCATCGACCGGAACTGTTGGTGATTCTTACGATAACGCCCTAGCAGAGACCGTGAACGGGCTATACAAGACCGAGTTGATCTACTCTCGTACCTGGCGCTCGTGTAGCGAGGTCGAGTGGGCAACCCTGAACTGGGTGTACTGGTGGAACAACCACCGCCTCCACGAATCACTAGGCTACGCTACCCCAGAGGAGATCATCGCAAGCTATAATCAACACCGGGTCAGTCAACTGACCCCCGTATAAGAAGCGGAACAAAACCCAG
>NZ_GL622349.1:0-528 GCF_000185445.1 Mobiluncus holmesii ATCC 35242
TTCTGGGGTTTCGAGATGGGCGGTTATCAGCGATATCGGACTGAAACTCGGTGTCAGCCGGGAATCACTGCGCCGCTGGGTTGTTCAAGCCGAGATAGACCAGGGAGAAAGACCTGGGGTTAGTCGGGAGGAGTCTGCCGAGATAAGGCGGTTGCGTAGGGAAAACGCGGAGCTTAAACGTACTAACGAGATTTTGAAGCTCGCATCGGCTTTTTTCGCCAAAGAACTCGACCATCCCGGGATGAGATGATTGCGTTTGTTGATTGAGTGTCGTGATTGTTTCTCGGTCGGGTGTATTTGCCGGGTTATGAGAGAACGCACGGTTGGGGGCTTTATCACTTCGCGTGGTTACCGGGCGGCAAAGTCAAGAACTGTGTGTGCTAGGCGATTGAGAGATGCTGTGCTAGTAGAGGAAATCGTGAAGATTTTCGACCAGAATTACCGTGTTTATGGGATTCGTAAAATGTGGCACGCTATGCGCCGGGCGGGGTTTGCTATCGGACGGGAACAGACTGGCAGGTTGATGCG
>NZ_GL622350.1:0-527 GCF_000185445.1 Mobiluncus holmesii ATCC 35242
GGTGTTTGACCGGCTTCGAGACGGTTCTGGGGTTTCGAGATGGGCGGTTATCAGTGATACCGGATTGAAACTCGGTGTCAGTCGGGAATCACTGCGCCGCTGGGTGAATCAAGCTGAAATAGATCAGGGCGAGAGATCCGGGGTCACTCGAGAGGAGTCTGCCGAGATAAGGCGGTTGCGTAAAGAAAACGCAGAACTCAGACGTACGAACGAGATTCTGAAACTGGCATCAGCTTTTTTCGCCCTAACAGATGCAGGGATTAGATCATCGACCGGAACTATTGGGGATTCTTACGATAACGCGCTAGCCGAGACCGTCAACGGGCTATACAAAACCGAGTTGATTTACTCCCAGACCTGGCGCTCATGCACCGAAGTCGAATGGGCGACCCTGAACTGGGTGTACTGGTGGAATCACCAGCGTCTCCACGAATCGCTAGATTATTCCACTCCCGAGGAAGTGATAACCCAATATAATCAAACCCATGCTAAACAACTAGCACCCGTATAAGAAACGGAACAAAACC